>JAHHHA010000015.1 GCA_019359615.1 Cyanosarcina radialis HA8281-LM2 | reverse complement strand
GGGCAACTTCACCAATGCTGATGTTCTAGCTTTTATTCTCCACTGGCTTTGGGTCTTGAGTCACTTTTAGCGATCGCCTTAACCCTCGTTCGCCTATCTGTGTTTAAGATACAAGGGGCGGGTTTTGTCACCATGTCGTCCGCGCCACCATTTCCTTCATTATCAAACCCGCCCTGTCTCCACGATCTCGATCGCGTGTAAAGGAAAACGATACATAAATATGCGATTCTCTCTAGCAATAGAGCACTCGACACCGCAGGAGAAATCTATTTGGCTAATGACAGCCATGTTGATAAAATAGAAAGGCTGTCTAAAAATCTACATTTTTATTGATATGGCGGTTCCTAAGAAGAAAACATCAAAATCTAAAAGAGATAGCCGTCGGGCTAACTGGAGAAAGAAAGCCGCCCTAGAAGCGCAGAAAGCCCTCTCTTTAGGTAAGTCAATTCTAACTGGTCGTTCTAAGAGCTTTGTCTACCCCTCTAAAGAAGACGAAGACGAAGACGAATCCTAACTCAGGAAGGATGAAAGGTGAAGGGTAAAGGATCGACGATCGAATTCGATCGCTCGAGACTAACCTATACGCTTTGCACCCGAAATGCTGCGCGTATAGACTTCACCGTTCGTACTTTGGTTGATTTATGGTAGGAAAATATTTCCAAAAACCCAGTACCGAAGAGGAAAATCGCGTTCCTCCCGGTCAACGGGTAGCCAAGGGCTTCCCCGTCCTTACTTACGGCCCCACTCAGCAAATTAGTACCGATGAGTGGCAACTGCGGGTATGGGGCTTGGCAACAGCTAAAACTTTTAGTTGGCAAGACTTCATGGCTTTGCCCCAAAGCCACTTCACCACAGATTTCCACTGCGTTACCCGTTGGTCGAAACTCGATGTCAAGTGGACGGGCGTAAAAGTCACAGATTTTATGCAGTTAGTGGAAGTAGAACCAACAGCAGTTCATGTCATGGAACACAGTTATGGAGGCTACACTACTAATATTTCCTTAGAAGACTTTTGGCGATCGGAGAACTTTTTTGCCCACACTCTATTTGGCGAACCTCTACCGTCAGAACGCGGCGGCCCGATGAGGTTAGTAGTGTCCCACCTCTACGGCTGGAAAAGTGCTAAATGGATTAACGGCTTGGAATTTCTCGATCGCGAACAGTTAGGTTTTTGGGAACAAAATGGCTATCACAGTCGGGGCGAACCCTGGGCAGAAGAACGCTACAGCAGTTAGCGATCTTTCGCTAATTTTAGATCGGGAGTGAGGAGTGAAACGCAAACAATTTCTGCAAACAGCGATCGCGACTACCGCCACCGCTGGTACTTTGGTAGCCTGTCGCCCTAGAACTGGCACGTCAGGATCGGGCGGACCTTTGCCGAATATTCAGTGGCAGATGGCAACCAGTTGGCCGCTGTCTTTAGATACTATTTTTGGCGGCGCTCAAACCTTAGCTAAGCGGGTAGAAGCTATTACAGGCGGCAAGTTTAAAATTACCCCCCGCGCGGCTGGCGAATTAGCTCCCCCCTTGGAAGTGTTGAACGTAGTATCTCAAGGGGCCGTACCTTGCGGTCACACCGCTGGTTACTATTACGTGGGCAAAAGCCCAGCCGCCGCCTTTGGCACCTCAGTACCCTTTGGGTTAAACGCCCAGCAGCAGAACGCTTGGTTGTATGAGGGCGGCGGGTTGCAGAAGTTGCGAGAACTATATGCTAGTAAGTTTGGTGTCATCCAGTTTCCCGCAGGTAACACCGGGGCGCAAATGGGCGGTTGGTTCCGCCGAGAGATATCAAGAGTCAACGACCTGCAAGGTTTGAAGATGCGCATCCCCGGTTTGGGCGGACAGGTAATGAGCAAACTGGGAGTAACAGTCCAAACTCTACCTGGTGGTGAAATCTTCCAGGCGTTGCAAACGGGGGCAATTGACGCGGCTGAGTGGGTCGGCCCTTATGATGATGAAAAGCTGGGACTAAACCGAGTTGCTAAGTTTTACTACTATCCTGGCTGGTGGGAACCAGGCCCGACCCTAGAATTCCAGGTTAACCTGAAGGAATGGAATAAACTGCCGCCAGAATATCAAGCCGCGATCGAGACGGCAGCCTTTGAAGCTAACATGACCATGTTGGCTCGCTACGATACCCGCAACAACCAGGCTCTCGAAAAGTTAGTACAAAGCGGCGTACAACTGCGCCCTTACAGCAATGAAATTTTGGCAGCAGCAGAAACAGCTTCTTTTCAATTATTTGACGAACTGGCGGCGAAGGATGCCACCTTCAAGAGCATTTTTGAGGATTGGAAAAAATTCCGCGATCGCCTCTATGCTTGGAACAATATCAATGAAGGTAGTTTTGCCCGTTACGTTTATAAAAGTTAGGGCCAGCTAAGGACTCGACTTGTCATTCCAAAGCAATTGTCGCGTCAGATCGGCAACATCAACGGGCCTAAACAAATTCCCTACCAAAATCATGGCATTAGCATCAGGATTGGCCCTCACCTCTTCTTTGAATACGACAAAGGCAAATAGAAAGATGACCCTTACTTTTGACCGAACTGCTTATAGCAATTTGCTAGCCGAAGTTGCACCTCAAGTAATTGAAACAGAAGAGGAATACGAAAGAGTGCTGGCACTGGTCGAAAAACTAACTTTTGCCAAAAACCTTACTCCAGAAGAGAGCGCTTTACATAAGTTACTCGTGCAACTCGTTGAAGTGTATGAGGAAGAGAATTATCAGATGAACCGATCGACTCCTCACGAAATTCTTCAGCATATTATGGAATATAGCAGCACGCGCCAAGTCGATTTAATAGGTGTTATTGGATCGAGCGGTGTGGTATCTGAGGTGGTAAATGGTAAGCGATCGATTAGCAAGGCACAAGCCAAAGCACTAGGAGCATACTTCAAGGTTTCACCGAGTCTATTTATTTGATCCACTGTGGAGCTTAACGCGCAGCAGGGCACGCCCAGACTTACTATTTTAATTTAGTCGATGGCTGGAGTGCGTTTGCTTCTTTCTAATTAAAGCTCAAAGTTTTCCTCAAATGACTTGCGAGTCAGAGGTTGTTCTAGTTCTAAACCTTCGCCACCTAACACTTCCAACCTTTTACCATCAACATCAATCCATACTCGATCGCCAGGCTTGAGGCTAGTCGCAGTATAAATTACCTGAGCCACGCGACCCGTCATCGAAGCACTACCGCCGCCAGAGGTAAACTCTGACGACAGATCGACATGAATCCCATCTTGGCGAACTCGCACGCTTCGCAATTTAGTTCCCGAAGGAATAGTAGTGGCAAGTTTGCTATCTGTCGGCCCTGATAGCAAGGTTTTAAAAGCTCCCGTCAAAATGGCATCAGGATTGTTGCTACCTTCAATCTTAATGGGACTGGGTACTACCTCAAGGCGCTGGCCGGTATCTTTGAGCCAGTAAATGTTAACCGTCTTTTCAGTAGAAGGTACTGGTTGAGTGCTAGGCGTAATTTGAGCCTGGGGCAGGTTTTGTACTTGTGGAGGAGATTGGCCCGATTGCCAAAACCACCAAGCCCAACCACCTCCAGCAGCTAGCACCACCGCAGAGACAACTGCGATCGCAACTTTAGGAACTCGACGATTTTGTTGTTCTTCCATAAGCTTAGAAGTTCAGAAGTTCAGAAGTTCGGGAGGTTAGAAAGTGTGGAGTGTTGAGTGTGGAGTTAAAATTTCTCCCCATCTCCCCATCTCCCCATCTCCTTCTCTCCCTCTACTTCTTATTTTGCTCGATCGACTCTTTTAGTATTGACGTGACTTCATCGATCGCGAGTTCCTGAGATTTATGGGTAGCCCGTTCTACAACTTCTACTTTGCCAGATGATAGCGATCGCCCAGTGACGATCCGATAAGGAATGCCAATTAAATCGGCATCTTTAAATTTAACTCCAGCGCGTTCGTTGCGATCGTCTAAAAGAGTTTCAATCCCAGCTTGATTGAGGCTATTGTAAAGCTTCTCTGCTACTTCTACCTGTTGCGGGTCTGCGACGTTGGGAATAGTAACGATCGCTTGATAAGGCGCGATCGCTACCGGCCAAACGATTCCATCTTTGTCGTAGGATTGTTCCACCGCTGCTTGAGCTAAACGCGATACCCCTACCCCATAACACCCCATTACTAAAGGTATTTCCTCGCCTTGCTCGTTGGTGTAAGTCGCTCCCATCGCTTTTGAGTATATGGCTCCTAATTGGAAGATATGTCCGATTTCGATCCCACGGGCGCTTTGTAAAGTTTGATTGGGATCGTGAATGGCGCGATCGCCTGCTGTGGCTTTTCTCACATCTACCACCAGTTCTGGCAGCGGGAATTGTTCGCCCCAATTGGCCCCGACGACGTGATAGCCAGATTCGTTCGATCCGGTAACGAAATTTTTTAACTCTACCACCGTTCGATCGGCCAACCTCACAAACTTCGATTGCACCTGTTTGCTAGAGCGAATATATTTATCGCTCAAGTCAGGGGCAATATAACCCAAAGGCAGAGGATTTTTCGCCCATTTTTGCTGGGCCTCTTCATCCAGCACTTGCAAGGCTAACACGGTTTTTGCGCCGTACTGCGGGGCTAATTTGGTCAATTCGTTCAGCAATTTGACTTCATTGACGGCTTGCTCTCCTCGGATGCTTACCAGCACTAATGCCGTCGTGCCGCTGTCGTATGCCGCCTGGTAAAGGACATTTTTTACCACCTGGGTAGGGGAACATTTCAGGAACTTACAGAGCTTTTCGATCGTCTCAGTTCCAGGAGTCTCCTTTTTTTCGTAAGAGGTAAACTTTGATGGTTCGGCATCGACAGGCAAAGATACAGCTTTTTCGACGTTGGCCGCGTATTTACCATCGTCGGTGTACAGCACCTCGTCTTCTCCGGCATCTGCTAGCACCATAAATTCTTGGGAACCAGAACCTCCTATCGCTCCCGAATCAGCTTCTACGGCTCGAAACTTCAAACCGCAGCGCCGCAGCATATTAGTGTAGGCTCGGTGCATATCTTGGTAAGTTTGCTTGAAGCTGTCTTCGTCGGCATGAAAGGAGTAGCCATCTTTCATGATGAATTCCCGTCCGCGCATCAATCCAAACCGGGGACGAATTTCATCGCGGAATTTGGTTTGCAGTTGGTATAAATGCACGGGCAGTTGGCGATAAGAACGAATGCTATCGCGAGCGATCGCGGTGATGACTTCTTCATGAGTGGGTCCCAACCCCAATTCTCTCTCTTGCCTGTCTTGAAGGGCAAACATAATGCCCTCAGCTTTGGTGTAAGTATCCCAACGACCGGATTCTCGCCATAATTCAGCCGGTTGGAGTTGAGGCAGCAGGCACTCTTGAGCGCCAGTGGCATTCATCTCTTCCCGCACGATTTGAGAAACTTTTTGCAGCACCCGCCACATCAGAGGGAGATAGGCATAGATTCCGCTGCCAATGCGACGAATATAACCCGCGCGGAGCAGTAGTTTGTGGCTGGGAATTTCTGCTTCTGCCGGATCTTCCCGCAGAGTAAGAAAAAACATTTGAGAAAGTCGCATCGCTAATTCCTTGAATCGCTCTTTAGATCAGTCTAGAAGATTACCTAGCAAAAACAGCGGGAACAAAATTTGTCAGTTGTCAGTCGTTAGTTGTTAATCCTTCATCGTTTATTGTCTCGCCCTCTCGCCCTCTCGCCCTTCTCACCCTCTTCTCCCTCCCCCTCCACGCAGACTAGACAAAAAAGTTGTTTTCAACTAAATTTAGTATCTTTACTGTTTAATCACTCTCGCAAAACGATATTTTAAATCCGAAGTCTCGATCGCAAAATGCTCGATCTATCTGTTTGCAGTGTAGGAAAACAGGGTAAATACTTATTCTCTTATTAGAGTAACAGAACAGGGATCGTTCCGGCTTTGTTCTTTGCTTATTGGGTAAATATCTTATGTCTTATCACATAAGTAAATTTTAATCGTATTTTTACCGCCAAATAACTATTTTTTTCTGGCTAACAGATCGGTTTTTTGTAGCTCATCGTCAATCATATTCAGGCAATTAGCAATCAGGCATTAGCCGTTAGTAGTAGAAATATTTATAATATTGTCCTTAACAATATATTAAAATTTCAAATTTAATTGACAATAAAATTCGCTCAAATAAGCTCAGAGTATGGCTTTAAAGCATTCTAGCCTTATTTTCCCTCTTTCTTGAGAGAGTGGCTGTAGTTTTTTTATGTGCTTTATAATGAGCCTTCATGTGTAGCAAAGGGAAATTAATCATAGTGTTGCCGATTTGTATAATTAGCAACTCATCTTTCAGTTTCAATAGCCAAAAATCTTGAATCGGAACAGTTGTGGCGTAAATGGCCACAAAGCAATGAAGCGATAGAAAGATTTATTCATCTACTTCTTTCTACTTTTGTGGTTAATCGCTCCTCAACGCGCTGCTGGTAGATCCTCAACTTAATTTTCTTTTTGGAGTTGAGTTGTAACCGATAGAAACTTTGACTTCAATCTGCCAAGCGATGCGTTGCTCCACACAGGCTGTGCTAACGCCAAGTGCCTAAATTGACAGCGTATCGCCCCGATAGCGGCAAAAAATCGATCCAGTAAAACAGGAAAGCTATGAACTCAAAAATGCCAAATATCAAACAAATTCTCACCTTGGTAACAGTTGCTAGTGCTGGTGTTTTTCTTTACTTACCGGCTTCGGCTCTGATGAACTCCAATGCTAACGAACCTCAGCAATTGGCTCAGACAACTCCTCCACTGCCAACCGATCCAACTCCGCCTTCGCTGCCGACTCCACCTTCGCTATCAACTCCAACGCCCCTAACCCCGCCAGGTGGTACTCTCGGCACGCCTGCACCCCTACCCGAAGGTGGAGCAGAGGTTTCGCCCAGTCCGATGGAGTCTCCCGAACCATTACCTACTCCAGTAGAATCACCGACACCAGATGAGTCGCCTAGCCCTGACAGTGGCTCGACTCAAGAATCGGCACCTGCTACTACTGGAACCGAACCGTCACCTGCTCTGTCACCAGGGCTAGGAACGCCTCCAGCGGCTGGCGATTTGCAAAAAGGAACTTGGTTGTGCTTGAATAACCCCAATCCTGCTTGTCAATAAAAGTGGCTGCATTATAGAGACGCGCGAGCCGCGTCTCTAAGGGCAGATTTTAGTCGAATAATAGCTGCCAAAATCTGTCCTTACAGGCTTAACGCTCCTACTCTGGTAGGGGCGTTAACTGTTAAATCTAAGCGATCGCAGTAAACTGTCAACCAAGGTTGGCCTAAGTTCAAGCCAGCAAAAGAACTTTGTGGGGGAACTGTTAAGTTACTTCTGACTAACCCCAAATGAGATTTAAGTTGTCCTGGAAAGCAGAGAATGTCGGTTCCCAAGGTACTAAAAACAGTTCCTTTGAACGGCAGCGGCCAGCTAAAACGGGTCTGACTGTAGCTCAAACGGCATAATTCTTGACTCGATAGACTAGCACTCGCTTCCCAACCATCTTCTTCCTGCTGCCAAGTAAATTGGGCTAGTTCCTTCGGTAAGCCCCAAATCTCTCGACCGCCAGCTACAGAGTTGGGGTTGTCTACATAGATATGAGAAATCCAAGCGCCTAATTTGCCTGCATAACTTACTACCCCAGCGATAACGATTAATTCGCTATATTCCAAGACCGAACCCGAACTATAAGCAGATAGATAAACTCCACCTAATGTTTTTCCAGGCCAGATCGAAATAATATTGAATTCTGAAGGGATTAAGGGGCGAGCGTTTTTAATATCGATCGAATGCAATGTTTGCAGGGCATGACCTTGCAGCTTCCAAGGAGTTGGCGGATAAGCAGGCATACGCGATAATTAATAGTTAATCAGTAAGCTTATACCGAGTGCAATTGGTTTGACTTCTGCCGTAAGTCTAATGTTGGGCTTGAATGTAGCAGCGTTCCATAGTGTAGACAAAAACTCCGCCTGTTTCGATTTTGTAAACCCAGCCATGGATCGTCATCTCGCCACGATGCAATTTCGAGTGAATACTGGGATATGTGCGTAAATTTTCGATCTGGGTCAAAACATTTTCTTCGATCGTAGCCGCTAAAAGGTCTTCGCCTTTGTAACCTTGATAGTTTTCTTTAATTAGCCTGCGAGTAGCCTCAGCGTGCTTCAACCAGTGATAAACCGATGGCATTTCTTCGGCAATTTCGTTTAGGTGTAGCAATCCCTTCATGGCTCCGCAGTCAGAGTGACCGCAGACAATAATTTGATTGATTCCTAAAGCTTGAACTGCATATTCGATCGCCGCACCTTCAGCCCCATTATTTGCTCCATAAGGAGGAATAATATTGCCGATATTACGCATAATGAATAACTCGCCGGGTTCGGTTTGAGTTAGCAAATTGGGGTCGATTCGCGAATCGCAACAAGTAATAAAAAGGGCGCGGGGATGCTGTTCGTGAGATAACTTCTGAAACATCTCTCGATGTTTGTCGAAGTAATGAGTTTGAAATTCGTGCAAACCAGCAATCAATTTCCGCATCGCTCGAAATCCTGTCGATCCTACGTGTGGAATTATACTCTGTTACAGCTTTTTAAATTGGTATAAACTTCGGAATTTTATCTTAAGTTTATACTCGATCGCCCGATGATATAATACATTTGCCCTGATAATAGTCGTCGTAAATACACAAACTTTTGTTTCCTATTGCAAACTTTAAAGAATAAGGCTAGGCATCGATTCTGATAGCATTTGACATCGATTTAGACTTATGAGACAGCCTCTTCGTTATCCTTTTAAATCGGTAAATAGGCTTTTATTTTTCAAGATTGTCGTTTATTTTCCGTAGAAGTAAAGCTATTTTTTTTAAATCCAGTTTCTTGCCACGCACTGCCAATACCTTGTAAAATGCCGCGACCGATTAAGCCCAAGCCGCGACCGATTACCTGGGTTAAAATGTAGACGATCGCTGTTCCGACAAAGACTACTGTAGTTTTGAGGCGAGGGGCGATCGCATCCCGAATTTCTAGCACTAAACTCACGAGAAGACGGATACCAGTCAGCCGTTCTAGCTCTTCAGTTCGAGGAGCATAAATAGCAATTTTTTTGATTCCTAAATCGCTTAAGACGAACAGATAATACTTACTTTCAAAAATTGCTTCAGATTCGCCAAAATATTTTTCTAGACGATATTTCCAAGATAAATTATTGCGAAATTTAGCTATTTCCCGCGTTGAAATCAAACGGCGATGATAAAAGTTTTGTTTGACGATCTCTAGATCGGCAAAATGATTTAGCAGCGGTTGAATAACACCGTTAGCAACTTGAATAATCAGGTTTTGGAGTAGCACTTCCGAGCGTTGAATTGCTTCTGGAGTGCCAAATTCATAAGTAGTATTATCGATCGCTAGCTTGGTTTGAAACAGCAAATGAGCAAACAGTTCTTCAACTAGAGGGATTTTTTCTAAAATTTCCCGATACACAATTGCTACATCCGCTAACAATACATTGACTAATTCATACTCGCGATCGCCGACAACTACTGTATAGTATTTGCCAAAAAATTCTATAGTAGAAGCTTCCCACAAGTCCTGTAATATCGCTGGCAATTTTTGAGCTAGCTGTTCTGGCTGGACTTCGGAAGAGCGTAATTCATCTAACAGCTTTGACACTTGCCCCAAAATCGGAATTAGCAGTTCTCGTTTTTTTTCTTCGCGCAAAATGTCAATTTCTAAAGGAGTTTTTGTCAGGTTATCAATGCCAAAGTGTAGCTGGGTGCGAGTGCTTTCTAAAATTGAGTCCCAATCTCTACGCGTCGTCAAACTAGAAGAACTTGGATTAGAGGTTTGAGTTAATAATTCTCCTCTCACCCTCTCGCCCTCTCGCCCCATCGCCCTTTCGCCCTCTCGCCCTCTCGCCCTCTCCTCTTGGCTCTCTACGGCATCTCCCACTGGTAACAGATGGCGGACTAACCATCTAGCGGCGGCAAGTTCTCTTCTACGTCCGCTCCAAACCCATCGATCGAGGGTTGACATCGGGTAATTTTGTAACCCATAGTTGACCTCAGTGAGGGTGCGATCGATTTGTTCCAATCCAGAGCGTCGCAAGCGATTGCGCCACGTATTGCTAGCAGGCAATAATATTAGCTGCTGCCAATAACCGCTACCTGTAGCCGTTTGGCGAATAGCTCGAACGATTTCTGCAATCGGGCTACCTTTAACGCCATAACCGCCAATTCCTAAACCCTGAGCCGCAGACAGTTCGCTGGCTGTTAAAGGCGATGTCAGTAGTAACAGCGGTAAGTTAGGATGCTGAGTCTGGATTTGCTGACATAATTCGAGCGATGACGATTTTAATCTCAGACCGACAACTACTAAATCTAAACCGCTGTCCGAACTCCTCAACCGAGCGACAATTTCTAGAGCAGTTCTCGCTTCATCGGCTTCAGCCGCGACTTGCAGATCGGGAAATGAGGTCAACGCAGTTCGCAGTCCTAACCGAAAAATAGGGTCGTCATCAACTAAGAGGAGTTGGACTAGGCGATCGCTCATTATCCTTTTCCTGCTTTCTAATATTTTCTCAACCTTAGATTACAAGATCTTGCCACAAAGTCCGCCCTGATTTTGTCCTCCAGTTGACGGGTTGGCTCTCAACCTATTGGCTAGGAATGATGTCTGCTCGCTATTTAGATCTATTTGCATTCGATCGCCTCCAGCGTTTTATTGCCAAAGGTAGCACGGAGAGCAAAACTAAGAAAATCGAGGCCAAGACAAACTGAAGGCGATCGCTTCCTTGCAGAGCAGCCTGACCCGAAAAACCCAACCAAGTGTAGGCGAGAGTTCCTGGAATGACTCCGATGAAAGTGGCAAACGTGTAAATCTTGAGATCTATAGGGGTGAGTGCCAATAAAAAGTTAATCAGATTAAAAGGTGCGATCGGGGCAAAACGCAAAGCCAAAACTAGATTAAAAGGGTTTCGATCGATCGAGCGATTGAACTTATTGAGTAATTTATGCGTGCCAAAAGTAGCGATGGCCCAATCTTTAAAGACGTAACGAGTGATGACCAAAGCTGCGATCGCGCCCAAGGTGGCGGCTATGGTAGACCAAATCGTGCCCCATACCAAGCCAAAAACTACACCGCCTGCTAGGGTATGAATGGTAATCGGCAAGCCCAAGACCGTAACTAATATGTAGGTCGAGACAAATAAAGGAACAGCCCAGACTCCCAATTTTTGCAAGTAATTGGATAGGATTTCTTGGTTTAATAAATTGCGTAAGGGAGTTACGAAGAATAACAAAACTGCACTCAGCAGTAATAGAATCTTATAGTGTTTTTTTAATTGCTGTCTGAACCGAGAAAAAACGCTATTTTTTGACACGACTATACCAATGGCGATCGATTACTGAGATTTATTCGGCAATGCTAGTAAAGTCGATCGCAACTTCATGGCGTGGAAGATACTCAAAATATCGCATTGCCATTCAGGTAATATTAGAGTCATAACAATTTCTTCTAAACTATTAATCAGGCACAGGGCGATCGCCAGCCAAAGAGTATTAGCATAACCAAACCCAAACAGGGCGATCGTAGCTGTCAGTAAGGTTAGCCCCCAAATTTTAGCGGTGTAAGTGTGAAAGCTAGGAAATTTTTGAAATTTAATCAGACTAATAGTAAATAAGGTCAATTGAGCGGCGATCGCCAACAATAATGGTACTCTAAAATCGATAATTACTTGGGGATAAACCAACCAGACACTAGCAGCAATACAAAGATATAGAGAGATATCTGCCCAGCTATCTGCCTGACGCAGTTTTGAGGTACTAACGCCTAATTTGCGGGCGATGATGCCATCAAAAATGTCTGAAAGTACGGCAATAACATAGCCGATGATAAACCAAAAACTAGTTTGACGATCTAAAGCATCTAGAAGCAGTAAAGGAGCGATCGCAAAGCGAATACCTACTAGAAGGCTAGGAATATATGTTAGTTTTATCATCGTTAAAGTTAGGTGCTGGTTTGGCCCGATCGCAATTTTGACGCTCTTAGTAGCTACTACCTGTTTTATTTTGGCATTGATTGCCACACCATATTACAGATCTAAATGTTAAATATGAAAATTCTCATTGCTCCTGATAGTTTTAAAGATGCTCTCAGTGCGATCGCAGTTAGCGCTGCAATTGAAAGGGGTATTAAACTAGCCAACCCTCAGATCGAAACCGAAAAATTTCCTCTAGCCGACGGCGGCGAGGGCACGATCGAAGTTCTCAATTTTCACCACCAAGGAACGATCGAAACTATTAAAGTTAGCGATCCTTTGGGTCGTCAGATTGAGGCTAAATATGGATTGTCAGGCGATGGCCAGCAAGCTTATATCGAAATGGCTCAAGCTTCTGGATTGGAACGACTGTCGCCAGCAGAACGCAATTGTTGCGATACCACCACTTACGGTACTGGCGAACTGATTTTAGCTGCTATTAAACGCGGGGCAAAAAAAATCGTTTTAGGCATCGGTGGGAGTGCGACTAACGATGCTGGGATGGGAATGGCAACAGCTTTAGGCTATCGCTTTTTAGATCGAAATGGCGATCGATTAGAACCAACAGGGAGAAATCTCATCAAGGTCAGTGCGATCGACGATTCTCAACTGCAATTCGATCGCAGCAGCATTATTGTAGAAGTTGCCTGTGATGTCGATAATCCCTTGTATGGAGAGCGTGGTGCTGCTTATGTCTACGCTAGGCAAAAAGGAGCTAACCACCAAGAAATTGAAGAGTTAGATCGAGGTTTGCAGCATTTCGCCGATGTCGTCAACTGCTGGTGCGGTAGAGATTTATCTTCGATCGAAGGTGCTGGTGCAGCAGGCGGTATGGGATTTGGCTCTATGGTATTTTTAACAGCTTCTTTAAAGCCTGGAATTCAATTATTGATGGAGTTAACCCAGTTTGAAGAAAAACTAAAATCTGTAGATTTAGTCATTACTGGTGAAGGCAAGATAGACGAACAAACCTTACACGGTAAATTAATTAAAGGAGTGACAGAAACAACTAAAAAATATACCATTCCTGTTATTGCTTTTTGCGGTACTTTAGCAACGACAACCGAACAAATTAAATCTCTAGGTTTAACGGCAGCTTTTTCTATAATACGCCAGCCAATGAGCTTAGAAGAAGCTAAAAAAGATACTGCTTTTGGGTTAGAAAACTTGGCTTTTAATGTAATTAGAGTTATATCTAAATAGTTCCGGTTTATTCTTTTATTTATAAACTTCTGGATGATTAATCATTTAATGGTGAGGCAAGACGGGTTCGATTTAAGGTTGATGGTTGCGATATAACAGGGCTAGCAAAACCCGCCCCTACAAATATTTGTTCGCGTTTTTTGTAAATCGCTACCAATTTCTATATTCTTGTTAAAATAATTTGCTGACTTTACAGCTAAATCCAGGGAGCAAGGGGCTGACTAGCTCATCTTGGGGGTAGAGAGTTGCTACTAGTTTTAAAGCGGTATTTTCCCGGCGATAAACTTCAACAGTCTGGGCTATTGGATCGACGATCGAGTATTCCCGAACGCCACGAACTGAATAGAGTTTGAGTTTGGCTTCGCGATCGCGGGTTTCATTTTTATTTCCAGGAGATAATACCTCTACTACTAATTCCGGGGCAGCAGTTAAATGTCCGGCTTCATCTAGGAGCAGTGCTAAGCGATCGTGACTCGCCCACACTACATCGGGAATCACGTTGTTCGATTCCGAAAAAATGATGCCCGGTGCGATTGCCGTCTCGCCCAAACCACTTTCGTCAGACCAATTTTTGAGGACAGTGCCAATGCTGGCACAAGCCCTTTGGTGTTTCCAATCTGGCGCTCTAGTCACGAATAATTCTCCGTCAATAATTTCATAACGGTTAGCGCGATCGCCTTCAAATAGATCTAAATCGGCCGTTGTCCAACGCACTGAGCTTGCTGTAGTAGTTTGCATCAAAAAGCTCCTAGCTCTAGCTTGGTTTGATTATAACAAGACCGATGCCAGACTCCTTTTTAAGGGATTTTCATTTATCCTATTAACAGAAGTTCAAAGTTATTTTACTTATTACTTAACAATGAGCCAACGCCCGATCTACCTCGATTGCCACGCAACAACACCCGTCGATCGCCGAGTGTTAGAGGCGATGCTGCCCTACTTTACCGAACATTTTGGCAATCCAGCGAGCATCAATCACGTTTACGGTTGGGAAGCAGAAGCGGCCGTCAAACAGGCTAGAGAAACCCTGGCAAAAGCAATTGGCGCTACTCCAGAAGAAATTGTCTTTACCAGCGGCGCTACTGAAGCCAACAACTTAGCAATTAAGGGCGTAGCTGAAGCTTATTTCAGTAAAGGCAGACACATTATTACCCTGCAAACCGAGCATAACGCCGTTCTCGATCCTTGCCATTATTTGCGATCGCTCGGCTTCGATATTACTTTTCTCCCAGTTCGATCCGATGGACTTATCGATCTCCAACAATTAGAAACAGCTTTTCGTCCCGATACCATCTTAGTTTCGGTAATGGCAGCTAATAATGAAATCGGCGTGCTGCAACCCTTAAAAGAAATCGGCAGTCTTTGCCGCCAGCATTCTATTTTATTTCACACCGATGCGGCCCAGGCGATCGGCAAAATTCCCCTTGATGTTGAGGAATTGAAGATCGATCTGCTTTCCCTCACCGCCCACAAAATTTACGGATCTAAAGGCATTGGCTGTCTCTACGTCAGACGACGCGATCCTAGAGTCAAGATCGCACCCCAAATCCACGGCGGCGGACACGAACGAGGAATGCGTTCTGGCACTTTATCTACCCCCCACATCGTCGGTTTGGCTAAAGCAGTAGAACTGGCACTAGCAGAACGAGAATCAGAATCTCAACGCCTCACTCAACTGCGCCAGCATCTTTGGCAACAGATGAGTCAGCTTCCAGGAATTCATCTCAACGGCCATCCAGAGCAAAGGTTGCCCGGTAACTTGAATATTAGCGTCGAAGGTGTAGATGGGGCAGCCTTATTATTAGCCTTGCAGCCCGTAGTGGCAGTCTCTTCCGGGGCTGCTTGCAGTTCCACTAAAACCACCCCTTCTCACGTTTTGATGGCGTTGGGACGCAACGAACGGCTCGCCTACGCCTCGATTAGATTTGGCATCGGGCGCTTCAATAGCTTAGAAGAAATCGATCGCGTCGCCCAACACGCCATCTCTGCGATTTCTAGCCTGCGTCAGCCCAGCGCGATCGGTTGCTCTTAGGCATTACCCCCAAATACGACAGAATAGGGGCGCAACGCATTGCGGAGGGGCTGTGTCTGCCGTCGCACGGCAGACTTTATACGCCCCGCCCCGTCCCCTACTAACTGCGAGCGGATCGGCCTGTTCTCCAAACCACAACACGGCGTATCCCCGATGAATTCCTACACCCATGGCTTTCCAATGCTTGTTGCGCCAAATCCGTTGATTGAGCATTGGCTCCCGATGGGAACTGCTATTTTTCCAAGCACGGATAGCATCTGCCGCAGTCGCATTCCTAGAATTCTTGTAAGCATTTTCATACCCATAGCCTGGGTAGGCAGTACCCAAACGTTGAGGCGATTTCCACATACACGAGTAAGTTGCCCGATTCGAGGCGCTGTAAGGACAATTGCTCCAACTATGGGTGAGAGTGCCAATATTTTTATCAAGATCTAGAACGTGGCGATTGGCTACTAAGTTTAAGGAGGGAGATAAAGCAATAGGTGGTAAACCATTATCGACGCGATACTGATTGACCAGATCGTATAACCTCTTCTCCTCCGGTTCTAACCCATCTCCAGCGCACGACTTGGCCGTGAAAATTTGTTGGCGATCGCATTCTATTTGTACTTCAGCCTTATCCTCGCTGGCTAACTGGGCATTTGCCTTCTCTACTGAGAAGCTCAAACCCCAACAGCACAACATTCCCGCACTAGCTCTAGCTATGGAACTGCTACCCATACTAGCTTCTGCCCTAATTTTTTGGTTCTTCAGGTTCAGGACTGAAAACGCTTAAGTATTGTTGCGCATCAACGTTAAATCGACGCGAACATTATTGCAAATATTTCTATATAAAAGTTAAAAAATTGTAATTATATGGGTTTTGAGAAATAATTGAAAGCTTAGGGGATTTTGGCGCTGAGAAGAGCAGGCGAAGCCCGCAACAAATCTAATAAAGGGTATAGACGATCGCGATCTCGGTCAGTTAAGGGGTATAATGATCGATTAAGAGCAACAGTTGCGACTTCAGGACTACTTGAGGTAGACTTCCTGGTGAATCGCTAGAGCAATTCGTAATTATGAATTCGCCATTGCGATCGGTGGTAGCTCAAACTCATCATCGATCGCAGCCATCAAATCTTTAATTGGGATGGGAGCTTAAAACCCATTAATCATCCAATTATTTAATTGATGAGATTTCTGGTATAGCAGTTGCTACATCGTTGAGGACATCAAGAGTAGTTGAAACCATTGGTGTTTAAGCCTCTTCCCCCTTGCCTCTTGCTAGATTTTAATTGCGAACTGCGAATTGCAAATTGCGAATTGACATATTGTTTAGTTCGCTAGTGCGAAGCGCAGCTATTCGTCTTTCAAACTTTCTGTCTACTGTTTGTCGCATCCAGCCCTTGCCCGACGATCGAGGTATCGTGCTGGCGGACAATTAAAAACCATCGATCCAGAGATTAAAGAAGTGCGATCCGTTGCTTGTAAAGCTAGCTATTGTCTCCAGCAACGTTAGCTTTTGCAGAGCGGCTGCGCCAACGCTAACGCTAACGCTCGTTAGGGGTCAAAGTTGGGCTTAGGCATTTTTATCCTAGACTGACAGCCCCAGAGTAGAGAAGATCGAGAGGAGAAAGCTATTTTTTCCCTCTTGCCGAACCTCCAGCACAGCGGTGCGTAAGCTCTATCTATAGAAATCTTCTTATTCTCTAGGTCAACATAAAGGGAGAAAGTTTTTGGTGGGAGTTCAACACCTCGACTGCCCTCGGTGTTGACCTGACTCCTTTCAACCAGCTTTTAACTTTTGACTTGTTAATGACACAGCAGCCCTAGTAAAAAGCACGACCAGAAAAAAGGTGCTGAAAGTTGCTGCATATGTTTGAGGAAACTGAATGCCAAAACAAATAATTATCGCCGAACAGCATCGCATCGCTGCCGTCTTCTGGGAAGATCGAGTTCAAGAACTCGTAGTTGCTACTGGCAACCACCAAGTTGGAGATATTTATCTCGGTATTGTCGAAAATGTTTTACCTGGAATCGATGCTGCCTTTGTCAACATTGGAGATTCCGCTCGGAATGGGTTTATCCACGTTACCGACTTAGGCCCGCTGCGGCTGAAGCGCTCTTCTGGTGCGATTACCGAACTGCTAGCACCGCAGCAAAAAGTGTTGGTTCAGATCATGAAGGAGCCAACCGGAAACAAAGGGCCGAGGCTGACAGGCAATATTACCATGCCCGGTCGTTATGTAGTCTTGATGCCGTTCGATCGCGGGGTCAAACTCTCGCAACGAATTGAAAACCAAAACGAGCGCAACCGCCTGAGAGCCTTAGCAATTTTAATCAAACCAGCCGGAATGGGACTGCTGGTTCGCACCGAAGCCGAAGGCAAGGCAGAAGAAGCCATTATGCAGGATTTAGAATCCCTGCAAAAACAGTGGGAAACCATCCAACAAGAAGCAAACTCTACTCGTCCTCCAGCTTTACTCAACCGCGACGACGATTTCATTCAACGGGTGCTGCGAGATATCTACACAGCAGATGTAAATCGAATCGTTCTCGATTCCCATACTGGAGTCAAACGAGTCAAACAATACCTGCTCAATTGGAGTCGAGGCAAAACCCCAGAGGGAGTGTTAATCGACCAATATCGAGGGAACGAAACCCCGACTAGAGATAGCCGCCAGTCGCAGTCGATTTTGGAATATTTTCGGGTCAATGCTGCCATTCGGGAGGCACTAAAACCTAGAGTAGATTTGCCTTCAGGCGGCTACATTGTCATCGAACCAACCGAAGCCCTCACAGTGATCGATGTCAACTCCGGTTCTTTCACGCGCTCGGCCACAGCGCGTGAAACAGTGTTGTGGACCAACTGCGAAGCCGCCACCGAAATCGCTCGCCAACTCCGGTTGCGGAATTTAGCTGGCGTGATCGTGGTTGACTTTATCGATATGGACGCGCGTAAAGACCAGTTGCAAGTTTTAGAGCATTTTAACAAGCAACTGAGAGCCGACAAATCCAAACCTCAGATCGCCCAACTTTCAGAATTGGGCTTAGTCGAACTCACCCGCAAGCGCCAAGGTCAAAATATTTACGAGTTGTTCGGCCGGACTTGTCCTACTTGCGGTGGATTGGGACATACGGTGCATTTACCTGGCGAATCTAGTGCTGGGGAAGCAGACATCGAAGAACCTGTTGTGGCGGTAGCTGCTAGAGAGGCTAGAAACTGGCGAGAAACGCCAACCGTTGCTAGTTCGTCTGCCCGTTGGGGCGAACCATCAGATGCAGCCGCTGGAGAAGAAGACCAGGCTTTAGACTTGGTTTACCATCCCAGCTATCAAGAACGGACAGCAGCCAACAAAAACCGTCGCCGTCGCGGTCAAAGAATTGGTGAAGGAGCGACGAAGGAAGAAACGCCCAAGGTTTCCCGCCTTACCATCCGTCCGGGAAGCGGTTTGAAGGCTAGCTTGCCAGTAGAAGCAGAAGGAACTCCAACTAGCGAACCATTTTCCGCAGTGCCCTCCGAAGGAGAACGAATAGAAAAATCGCCCCGTTCTAAACCTTCGCGCCAAGAGAGCGAACCCCCAGAAATCGTGGTAGTGGAAATGACTCCAGAGGAACAGGAAGTTTATGCTTGGATGGGAATTTCGCCTCTAGTGAAATCGAATCGGCAATTGAAAAATCCCAAGTCGGCTATTATCAATTTAATCGAGCCAGGACAAGAGATTGTCACTGTCACCTCGAACGAATCAACGACAATGACGATCGCATCTCCAACAGAATCGACTGAAATCTCAGACAAGCCGATGGCAACTGCGAACGAACCTCCAAGCGAATTACTTATAGAGTCAACAGAAGCAATCGATCCGACTGAGGCACTCCTGACCGAAAACGGACAACCAGAGTTAGAACCATTGTTGGACGACAACAATAATGGTGGCGCTGACGGCAACCGCAGGCGGCGGCGACGTTCTTCTGCTAATGGCTCTGAGGAATGATGAATTGTAAAAGGAGTTCAGAATACAGAAGTACAGGAGTTCAGAATTACTCTACCCATAAAGGGATAGAGTTTTAACTCCGAGCGCAGTCGAAGTAAAAATGGTTAATTGCGAACTGCGAACTGCGAATTGCAAATTGATTTGACCGATGACAAACAAGCTAGGACAGCGATCGCCTAAATGGCAGTTTAAATTGTCAGAATTGCCAGAGTCATCTTACCAGCAGCAACTCATCGCTGGTGTAGATGAAGTCGGGCGGGGCGCTCTATTCGGTCCTGTAGTCGCGGCGGCAGTTATCTTGCCTCGCTCTGCTTGGGCAGAAGTTGCTAAAGCGGGGGTCAGAGATAGCAAGAAACTCTCTGCCTCTCGCCGCGCCCAACTAGCCGTCGAGATTGCCGCTGTCGCCATTGACTGCCAAGTCGGTTTAGCTCAAGCGATCGAAATCGATCGCTTGAATATCTTACAAGCCTCCTTACTGGCAATGCAGCGGGCCGTGACGGGGCTGCAAGTATTGCCAGAATTGTGCCTGGTAGACGGGCGGCAAAAAATCCCTAACTTGCCCGTACAGCAAGAAAATTTGGTCAAAGGAGACGAGCGATCGCTCGTCATTGCTGCTGCCAGTATTGTCGCTAAAGTCTGGCGCGATCGTTTAATCGTGGAGTTAGCAGATCGGTATCCCTTCTACGATCTGGCGACGAATAAAGGCTATGGTACTGCTAAGCATTTACTCGCTCTGCAACAACACGGTCCTTCATCCCTACACCGCCAGTCCTTCAGCCCTTGTCATCCAAAATCCAGTATTAGATAAGCGGATACTTTAATTGCAAATTGCGAATTGGCAATTGCGAATTGACAATTGTTTCGATCGCCAACTATCTTTCTTCCTATATAAATCCTTAGTGGCGCATATTCTGTTCTATCGATAGAGGAAATCACTCTCGCCTATTGCTAAAGATAGAAGAATCTACCGATCGAATGTCGATCGATTTCTGGAAGGTACAGTCTATGGTCGTCACTAATCGTCGCCAATCCAACACTGCCTACGCAGTTCTGATTGCCGCAGCAGCCGCTCTGGGCGGTTTTTTGTTCGGATTTGACACTGCCGTCATCAACGGTGCGATCGCGGCGCTCGCTCAGAACTTTAACGCGGGCAGTGTAGAAATAGGACTGGCCGTGTCGCTAGCTTTACTGGGGTCGGCGGTTGGGGCTTTCTACGCCGGAAAAATTGCCGATCGTTACGGTCGGGTAAAGGCGATGATCGCGGCTTCGGTGCTGTTTACGATTAGTGCTGTTGGTTCCGGAATCGCGATCGGCATTTGGGATTTTACCTTTTGGCGAGTGTTGGGCGGGCTGGCAGTTGGTGCCGCCAGCGTCATCGCTCCAGCTTATATTGCTGAGTGTTCGCCTGCCAATCTCCGAGGTAGACTGGGATCGCTGCAACAACTGGCAATTGTAATCGGGATTTTCATTGCCTTGCTATGCGATTACTTTATTGCTGTCGCGGCAGGTTCGGCCGAATTGCCATTTTTGTTCGGCATTGCGGCTTGGCGCTGGATGTTCTGGACGGAAATTCCTCCGGCTGTACTCTATGGCATGGCAGCCTTAATGATTCCCGAATCTCCGCGATACTTAGTCGCTCGCGGACGAGAGCGCGAAGCAGCAAAAGTTCTAGACAAAATTTTACCGAGTAATGTCCTGGGAAAAATTGAGGAAATCAGACAAACGGTTTTGCAAGAGCGTCAACCCAGGTTTTCAGACCTTTTATCTAGAAGCGGCGGGCTGCTTCCCATTGTTTGGGTCGGCATTGGCTTATCTTTACTTCAGCAATTCGTCGGGATTAATGTAATTTTTTACTACAGTAGTATTTTGTGGCGGGCAGTCGGTTTTTCCGAAAAAGATTCCTTAACGATTACGGCCATTACCGGAGCGGTCAACATTGTGACCACGCTGATCGCGATCGCCTTTGTCGATAAATTCGGTCGCAAGCCGCTGCTGGTTTTGGGGTCGATTGGCATGACAATCACCCTGGGGATGATGGCGTTTATTTTTGGCAACGCTCCCCTAGATGCCGCTGGCAACCCAACGTTGACCGGATTATCGGGAACTATTGCCCTACTAGCGGCTAATTTGTACGTGTTTAGCTTTGGTTTTTCCTGGGGACCTATAGTGTGGGTACTCTTGGGAGAAATGTTTAACAACCAAATTAGAGGTGCTGCCCTTTCAATTGCTGCTGCCGCCCAATGGGTCGCCAACTTTGCTATTTCTACCTCATTTCCGCCAATTTTAGAATATTTTGGCTTGGGGGCTGCTTATGGTCTTTACACGACTGCGGCAGCCATCTCGCTCTTTTTCGTTCTGTTTTTTATCAAAGAAACCAAAGGGTTGGAATTGGAAGCTATGTGATATCAAATCCGGTTCTCATACCATCCATTGCTGCCCTCACCCCCAACTCCTTTCCCACCTCAAAGAAGCCCTCTCCTACGAGGCTACCGTGTATACATAAGTCCCCCAGAGCTTTGCTAGACGCAGTTGGCCCTCATCCCCCAACCCCTTCTCCCCAGGGAGAAGGGGAGCCGGAGTTAAACCAGTTCCCAGTTCAGCCGCCAGCAATTGTCTATGACCAATTCAGGCGGTTAGAGTCTTTCGTCCCTCTCCCGTGGGAGAGGGATTTAGGGTGAGGGCGAGATGTGCATACACAGTAGCCTACGAGGAGAGGGGAAAGGAAGTTTCTGTTATCTGAGGGGAGCCGGACACAGTGTCAGGGAAAAAAGGTTTTGGTAAGCGGATTTGGTATGAAATCAAAACAATCCTCAGCAGCAGGGGCAGCCCAGAGGGCTATCCCAACTTGATGAGAATTGAGATCGAAACCGATTAAACCGCAGCCTTTTGGAGTAAAGCCACAATCTCTAACAATTGCTGTTTGTCAAACGATTGAGCGAGCGCCTTGGCAGCTAAACTGGGTTCCAAAGGAACGATGATTTGCTGGTAAACCGAGGCTGCCATTTGTTGTAAGGCAGGGCTGGGAGAGATAGCATTAGCCCTATTCGCTACCAACAAGTCGCTAGCTTGCTTGACTTCTTTGATAACTAGAGGGGCTAGGGCGCGATAAGAATTTTTTGGATTGGCGATCGCTCTTTGGGCAGTTTGTACTAAGATTTGCCAAGGTTCTACCCCAGCACTCAAACCGAGCAAACGCTGACAAATATCTCCCAATTGCTGCCGACTTTCTGCGGTTTCATTTTGTTTGAATAGTTGCAACATTTCTTTGAGAATGTTGTTGGTTTCAGCCCCTAAGTTAACAGGAGGTACGGCAGCTACAGGGGGTGCGGCTACGGCTACCGAGCTATTACCGCCAACACTGGCTAGCTGATTGAGGTAAGACTGAAGCTGAGCGAAATTGGGTTCTGCGGCTTGCACGGTTTTTTCAGCTTCATCTGGTTGTAAGCCAGCAGGTTCTTGCAAGCGATCGACTAAATCTTGCAACGTGTCGTATCCTTTTAAGAACAACGATTCCAACTTTCGATCGACATCGATCGGATGCTCTTGGAGAATTTTGAAACAGTCTTCTAAGCGGTGAGCGGTGGTCTTAATGCTATCGAAGCCCAACATGGCGGCTCCACCCTTAACCGAGTGAGCGGCGCGGAACATTTCATTAACTCTTTCTGTATCTGCGAGCGTCGAGCGCAGGTCTAATAAACCTTTTTCTAAAGTTTCTAGATGCTCTTTGGCTTCTTCGATGAAGTAATATATAATTTGCTGCTTCCCTGAATCCATTGTGGTTTATCCTCTAAACAACTATTTCTTTTACTGAGTTCAGTACATCAGCCTGTATCTGACAGACGCACCGCCTTAATTGCTTTATTTGTTTATAAATTAGTCTAAATTCTCAGCATGGTGCTTCAGAAGGAATACGGAAATCGATCGAGCGAATGAGTGAGATCGATACGACAGTTGGCTGAAATTTCCCAAAATCTACTGATAGATCCACAACTTAGCAATTTATAAGTCCATCAAAATACCAAGGGATCGTTCGATCGCGGGACAAACTGCGATCGGGTACTGAAGAAAGTTGTCTGTCAAAGCTTACCGCTTTCCAGGCAGACACGAATGGATGCGGCGCTGTTGCCAGACCCTGACAGCGCACCAACTATGGACAGTTAACAAATGCCCGATCGCCGCAGAAAAGCGACATATAGTCAGGATAAAATCGAATCTACCTTTACTATAGAGATATTATCCCTCAATTTGCCTCATTTCTTCAAATTTGAGGACTTAAATTCAAGTTTTGGCGCAGGAAAGCTAATCCACTATATAAGTGAAAGGCTGGGTCCCAAACGCTCTCTTGCCGCCGAAATAGATTGATGTGGGATTCGATGTGTTCGAGTAAATCGACGCGATCGATGACCGTTTCGGCAAAGGTAGAAAAATCAGAGCAAACAGGAATTTCAGATAGCTGCTGGTGTAAGAGATTAACTAATTTATTCCATTTCTTTCTGTTGGTTGCTTGCCCTAGAGGTTGAGAATCTCCTGATTCTTCAGGCAAGGCAATCCCTAACTGAAACTGATAGTGCCGATCGCACAATCTCAGAATCGTGCGTTTATGAGGTAAATGGAGGTCGCAAAAGCCAACGTAATCGAGAATTTTGGTTTTTCGCAGCAGTTTTTTATTGCGAACGTCGCGATCGACGACTTCTTCAAAAATCGGTAGCAAACCTTCTACTCGCTGACTGACTTGCGACCAATCGAAGTTTAATCGCGTTAAGTCTTCGGTTTTTTGGGCTTTAGAACTCGCTAAGTAGGAACCCACAGCTTGCAAGCATTGGGTACTCATCGGTTGCAAATAATTGACCTGAAAAACTTCGATCGCTTCTAAATCCGCCATCGCGGCACTAAAGCTTTTAATCTTAGCTTGCTGCAACTGCTGGGCGTAAAATCGCATTTCTCCGACAGCACCGCTGCGATATAGCCGCCAACCGCGACTGGGTAATTGCAACCTAGCCGTATAGCGATCGATTTGCATGATGCGGGCTAGATCTGGGGCTGCAATTCCTTTCATGTCTGGATCGATCGATTCTAAAATCAAAACTCCGAGTTCGCGATCGCTGACGTTAGATATAGCTTGAGCAATTGCCTGTCGTCGTTGCTCTCGGGCAAAATCTTCTAATCGCTGCAATCCTTGGCGGGCTTGAACTAAAACATTCTGATTGCTGACGGTTTGGAGCAGTTGCCGATAAATATTTTCTGCCAGATCTAGTTTGCCCGTACCTTCGTGCAGTTGCCCTAAATAAAGCTGCACCAAGGGGTTTTGCTGCTGTTGATTGACTAGATTTTGCAGTAAGCTATCAGCTTTTGTATAGTCCTTGGACTTCAAGGCCTCGGCAACTTGCTCTAACATACATTCGATTTAATTTCGATCGGAGTTGGTTGCTTTAAGCATACCCATTTTAGCCAGATAAATTACACCCAGCCCTAGCAAGGTATTTTACTCCACAGTTCTTTTCGCTCTATTTGATATTGATAAATCTACCTGAAATGACTGCACTGCAAGCATTATAGCGATCGATCTCGATAATACGGTTTACCTCGAAGCTAAATTTTTTGTTAAATAAGACTACTAGATTGGGCATATTAATAGCGCGGCTACTATATAGTGCTTAACGCTAATAACTCCAAGATCTCGGAGCGAATCTGGAATCTAGTACCTTAAATTTGTAGTTTAGTTCCTAGCAAGGCAAAAAGTTAGATGGAGTGCCAAAGTCAAATTATGATTTCAATGCGATCGATATCTTTAAATATTGCTGCCCCAAAATCAGCGCCAACTAGCGAATCTACTCCCCGCAGGTTATACCAGTGCCACGCCTCTCAGTTGCTCGATCGATTCGTTCGCGATCGCCATGTCGAGCGCAAGCTAGTGGCTAAGTGGTTGTTGATGGAGGGAGAATGGGAATAAATTGAATTATGAATGATAAATGATGAATTATGAAAAAACAAGAATCTGTTTTTTAATTATAAATAAAAACTTGTCAAGACTTTACTCCTGAAACAGCAGTATTTACCGTCAAAACCGCTAAAGCTGGTTACTAGCGCCTAATACTACCGACAAAATAAGACCTCTTCCTCATCGATCGCGCTATCCTGAGAATTCGGCTAATTTCACTAGCTGCACCTATTTTGTCTTGGAAAACATGAGTTTAAAATAGTTTAGGTAGACTAGAAATTAAAATTAAATTCGGCAAATAAAAGTTGTGGCTGTTGAATACGATCTAGTAGTAATTGGCGGTACAACTGTTGCCCGTCATGCGGCCGTCGCTGCCGCTAGACTTCAAGCTCGCGTAGCTCTGGTGGAGCCAGAGTCAATCTCTAGAGACTTGGCAATGCTGCGTCTCTACCGTCAGATAGGGCGAGTTAGCGATCGACTCAAGCAATATCCTTGGCTCTGTAACCCCACAGATCGAGTTGGAGATCCAGAGAATTTTACCGCCTACCCATCAACCCCAACGGTGAGACTAGATCTGGCCATGGAGTGGGCTAAAGCGGCTGTATCTAACTTAGAAGAGCGAGATTCGCCCTCAATTTTGGCATCTTGGGGAATCGATGTCGTCACTGGCAGGGGGGAATTTTGCCGCAAACCTCACTTGGGTTTTGTTGTCAACGATCGCTATTTGAGATCTAGAGCCTACCTGATTGCTACTGGCTCTAGGGTGGTTTTGCCAGCCATAGATGGATTGCTGGCAGCGGGGGCAACTACCCCAGCAGATATTTGGCAGCGCTTAGATTCCCAGCAACTACCGAAAAGTTGGGTAGTAATTGGCGGCAATGCGATCGCTATAGAATTGGCTCAAACTTTAGTCCGGCTGGGGGCAGAAGTTACTTTAGCTGTCAAGGGCGCTCAGATCTTGACAGTAGAAGATCCAGAAGCAGCCTTTTTAATTCAGGCGCAACTAGAAGCCGAAGGTGTTCGCATTCTAACTGAAACTGAAGTCACGCAAGTTAAATGTATTGAAGAGAAAAAGTGGTTGCAGGCCGGAAACAAAGCGATCGAAGTAGATGAAATTTTGGTAGCAACTGGATATCAACCCCAAGTAAAATCTTTGAATTTAGAAGGGGTTGGGGTAAAAATGAATGGGCGCAAATTGTCGTTAAACGACAAACTGCAAACTACCAACCCTCGGATCTATGCTTGCCACTATCGTACTTCTCAAGTTGCCGAATACGAAGCCAGAATTGCTCTGAAAAACGCTCTCTTTTTTCCAGCTTTTAAAGTAGATTATCGAGCGATACCAACAGCAGTATTTTCCGACCCGATGGCAGCGAGAGTTGGATTAACCGAACCCCAAGCTAGAGAGCGTTACGGTAAAGATGTTTTAGTATTACAGCAATATTTCAAAAGCTCGAACAAAGCTCAAACCGTCGGAGAAACCACGGGTTTTTGGAAGATAATCGTGCGTCGTAACGGCGAGATTTTAGGAGCGCATATCGTCGGCGTTGAAGCCGCAGAGTTAATTCATCCTATTGCCTTGTGTATGCGTCAGAAGTTGAAAGTAGAAGCGATCGCTTCTATGCCTCATATTGCTGATACGCTCTCGGAGATCGATGCTCTAACTGCTAGGCTGTGGCACGAGGAGCGACTTAAGCGCAACCATCGCTTGCTAGATTGGCTCGAAGGCTTTTTTCATTGGCGGCGATCGCTGCTGTAATATCAAATCGGGTTCGATCGACTCCGAAAATCAGCCCTCACCCCGTCCTGACGGGGGTGAGGGCCAACCAACTTTTGCTAAGCAGATCTAGTCTCGATTCGCAATTTAACGCTGCAAGGCAACGTCGATCTTAACGGGAAAAGGCGAGCGCGGCATTTTGACCGCCAAAGCCAAAACCCAGACAAAGAGCAGTTTCTAACCAACGATCGCGAGCCTTGAGTACGAAGTCTAGATCGAATTCGGGATCTTGAAGACCGACGCACGGCGGTAAAATTTGTTGTTGCAATGCTAGCAAACAGAAAGCCGCACCGATCGCGCCAGATGCCCCCAGAGTATGGCCGGTAGCTCCTTTAGTCGAACTAATCGGCACTCCTTGAGGAAAAAGGGCTTCAACTAAACGCGCTTCTCGTTCGTCGTTCAAGCGGGTTCCAGTACCGTGAGCGTGAATATAACTAATTTCTTGAGGTACAAGATAGCTGCGTTGCAAGCACAGCCGCACGGTGTTGGCAGCAACTAAATTATCGGCAGCGGGAGCCGTAGGGTGGTAAGCATCGTTGCCAAAAGCAAAGCCTAAAACTCGTCCGTAAGATTTCCTAGAACTGGAAGGATCGGCCTCTAGAAGCAAAACTGCTGCTCCCTCTCCTAAAACCAGCCCTTGGCGTTGTCGATCGAAAGGATAAGCCCCAGTCGTTGCTAAAGCACCGAGTCGATCGAAACCAGCTAGGTTTAAAGCAGTTATACAAGACTCTGTAGCTCCCACAATTGCCCGCTGGCATTGTCCGGTTTCGATCCATTCGCAACCTAGAGCGATCGCCCACAATCCAGTAGTACAAGCAGACATGGGACTACTTACAGGTCCAGTTGCCCCTACCCGATGCGCTACTTTAACTGAGAGCATATGGGGCAAAGTATCCAACCAATTTAAAGCCGTAAAATTCTCCCCCTGCTGCCCCTGCTCCCCCTCTCCCCCTCTCCCCCTCTCCCCCTCTCCCCCAACTGCCCATCGTTCCCATTGACTCTGATAACCGCGACTAGAAGCGATCGCAACTCCACATTCTTCTAAGGGCAACTGCCAACCAGCATCAGCTACAGCCATTTCTAAGGCTCGATCGAGTAAGTCCTGGGGCGATCCTAAACTAGGAGGATTCACTAGAGCTAAAGGCCGAGCGGGAAAAACAGGCGATCGAGTAATCCCCGTCTCGCCTGCTAATAAACGGTGCCAACTTTGGTAAGAGTTGTTCCCCAAGGCACTGATTAAACCGATACCAGTAACTAAGCAAGTCAAAAATCTGAGGGGCTAAGGAAAAAATTTATCTTCTTTAGGATTTACCCAAAGACGACATATGCAGTAGGGGCGCAATGGATTGCGCCCCTACCCAGGATATATTCAAACCGTTAAATTACCGCCCAAACGTTACGGGTCGATGCTCTTAACCTTTCTCTACTTACAGAGTTGGAACGAATTGCTCTTTTTGAGGCACTTGGGCGTACTCGGCTACGATTTGACGGAATTCATCGCCGCCGATCGTTTCTTTCTCGATCAATAGATCTACTAAGCGATCGACTACCGTGCGATGATCTCTGACTAACTGCCGAGATAGATCGTAGCAATGCTCGACGATCGTGCGGATTTGGGCATCGATGCGGGCGGCAATCTCTTCAGAGTATTCCGAACGAGTCATCCAATCTCGCCCTAAAAATACTTCTCCCATTTGACTTTCTAAAGATACCGGGCCTAAGTCCGACATCCCAAAGCGAGTCACCATCTGTCTGGCCAATCCCGTCACCTGCTGCAAGTCGTTTCCGGCTCCGGTTGTCACCTCGGCTTCGCCAAAAATGATTTCTTCGGCTGCCCGGCCGCCTAAAGCACCCGTAATTCTGGCTAGCAGTTGCGCCCGACTGATCAATCCTTGTTCCTCATCTGGGGTAAACCAGGTTAACCCTTGAGCTTGTCCTCTGGGAATTAACGTGACTTTCTGTACCGGATCGTGGGCTGGTAGTAACGTCCCGACTAAGGCGTGACCGATTTCGTGATAGGCAATCAGGCGCTTGCTCTTGCTATCGACTAGCGGCGTGCCTTCCATTCCAGCTACGACTCGATCGACCGCATCGTCAATTTCTAGCATCCCGATCGCTTCTTTGCGCCTTCTAGCGGTTAAAATTGCGGCTTCGTTCAGCAGGTTAGCTAAGTCAGCCCCAGTAAATCCTGGAGTCCGGCGGGCAATGGCTTCTAAAGAAACTTCCGTTGCCAGTTTTTTGTTGCGGGCGTGGACTTCTAAGACTTCCAACCGGCCTTTGACATCTGGGGTATCGACCATTACCTGGCGATCGAACCGTCCCGGTCTTAACAGCGCAGAATCCAGCACGTCAGGACGGTTGGTAGCGGCAATGATGATAATTCCGGTATTACCCTCAAACCCGTCCATTTCGGTTAACAATTGGTTGAGGGTTTGCTCCCGCTCGTCGTTACCGCCGCCGATTCCTGCTCCCCGCTGCCGTCCGACCGCATCGATTTCATCGATAAAGATCAAGCATGGGGCGTTTTCTTTGGCTTTCTTAAATAGATCGCGGACTCTAGAAGCCCCCACCCCGACGAACATTTCCACGAATTCCGAACCGGAGATGCTAAAAAATGGCACTCCAGCTTCGCCTGCGATCGCTTTAGCCAGCAACGTTTTACCCGTTCCTGGAGGACCGACTAACAGCACGCCTTTGGGGATGCGAGCGCCGACGGCAGTGAATTTTTCTGGCTGTTTGAGGAAGGTAACGACTTCTTGGAGTTCTTCTTTGGCTTCTTCGATCCCAGCTACGTCCTCAAATTTAATCCCGGTGCTGGCTTGCATTTGGAAGCGAGCGCGGGATTTACCAAAGTTCAATGCTTGCCCCGGCCCGCCTGGGATATTGCTAGAACGGCGGAACAGTAACACTAAGCCAGCAATTAAAAGGATGGGGAAGATCAGATTCCCCAACAATCCCCAAATAGCGCCGTCGTTGCGGATCGGATGAGCATCAAGCCTGATATCGGATTCTCTTAAGCGAGTAATTAGTTCTGGGGCATTGTTGGGCAAATCTACGCGCCATCTTTGCACCTGGCTGTTTAATTCGTCTACCGCCTCAACAATTGCCGTTCTACCGCCATCGTAGAGATCGACGCTAGTAATTTGTTGGGGTTTGGTATTGAGATAATCTAAAAATCGCCCGTAGGTCATGCGAGAACTGGCAGTGTTCCTACCCATTTCGTTGGCAACTGGAGAAAAGGCCCCTTGCCACAGAAAAAAACCGATGACCAAAGCTGGTATCGTCCAAAGTAAAATGACTTTCCAAGAAATTTTCATATCCGGGTTTCCCTCTATTTGCCGCCCATTTGGGCGGATTTAGCCCAAAACAGTTATTAATAGCCCTCGATCGGTGCGAATCCTTACAACTAAAAACGCACGTCTAACCAGAACTTAACTAAATTTAACATAATTCTCAGAATCAACACAACGTTCTGTCGAGTTAAAGTCAGGGCTGGAGGTGTATAACCCTGAAGACAAGCCTGCACCAGACTGTGCCAGGAAACATCGGGTTAATTGCGAATTGTCAACTGTTAATTGCGAATTGGTATGACATCTTAATCTGGCAACTGGGGAATGATAAAAAAGACCAGTGCTAGAGGCAATTTATCGATGGATGGGAGATTAATCGGGCGTTTTGTCCAACTGATAGCCGAGCATACGGGCTTACACGTTCGGGAGCAAGATCGAGCCAGTTTATCTCAAAAGCTGCAAGCGCGGATGAAATCTCTCAAGATCTCGTTGCCAGAGAAATATTACGAGTTGTTAGCTCGGGCCGACAGTGAGGGGGAATGGCGAGAACTCACCTTACTTCTAACTACTGGTGAAAGCTATTTCTTTCGCGATCGCGAACTCTTTAACTTATTAAAAACTCAGCTTTTACCAGAAATAATCGATCGCAAAAAACAGCAACAAATAGCCACAGGCGCGGCTAAGCGATCGCTACGAATTTGGAGCGCAGGCTGTTCTACTGGTGAAGAACCTTATTCTTTAGCTATTTTAGTCAAGCAGCTAATCCCCGACTTATCGAACTGGGACATTTTAATTTTAGGCACCGATATCAATCAAGAATCTATTGCCAAAGCCAAATTAGGAATTTATAGTTCGTGGTCTTTTCGGAAAGTAGAGCCAGAATTACAAAAGCAATACTTTAAACCAGTTCGATCGAACTGGCAGATCGACGATCGAATTCAAAAGATGGTAAGTTTCAAATCTGGAAACTTACTCAAAGACAATTTTCCTAATTACTTAGATATTTACGATTTCGATTTGATTATCTGTCGCAACGTTTTTATTTATTTTGATTTTCAAACCGTTGCTACTATTGTCAAGAAATTCTATCAAACTCTAAATCCTGACGGTTATTTTATTTCAGGGCACGCCGAACTATACGGTCAAAATTTGGGTAATTTTAAAGTCAAAAGTTTTCCCGCAGCCTTGGTTTATCAACGTCCGTCAGGCTTGTCATTTGAAAATAAGACAGCCATCGGCTCGGTGTTTGAAGATAAAGAGCGATCGCAGCTATTACAGCCCAGCGCGTTCGCGCCAGCAAGTATCCCTACAGTTCCTCGATCGTTAGTTACAGAAACAGAATCGCCTGAGAAAATTTTAGAGCGAGCCAAAATATTCTTAGAGAAAGGCGATCTCGCTAATGCCATTAAAGCAGCAGAACTGGTAATTCAACAACAATCGACTAATGCGATCGCCTACGAGATATTGTCTCAATCTTACGCTCGGTTAGGTAATAAGACCAAAGCAATTCAATATTGCGATCGAGCGATCGGCTTAGGCTCTGGTTCGGTGAAGTCGTATTATATTTTAGCCCATACTTCTAAAAGTCAAGGCGAACTCGAAGTGGCAAAAGATTTACTCAAAAAAGTAATTTATCTGGCACCATCTTCGATTCTGGCATATCTCGAACTCGGTTCGATTTACGAGAAGGAAGGCGATCTAAATAGGTCGTTTAAAATGCGAAAAAATGCTTGGGAAATCCTCCAAGAACTACCAACTAGTACGACTCTAGAACACCATGAAAAAGTAGAAGTCAGTGACGTTCGATCGCAATTAAAAAACTTTTTCCAAGATTGTGGTAGCTTGCGCTAACAGAGAAATAGCCGTAATTAAGAGTAGTGCGAGCAAGATGCTCGCACTACTCTTAATTATTATTTTTGAGTCCGCGCAGGCGGCCTACCCTATGCCTTCGGCAGGCTACGCCAACGGGAAGCCGCTAGCGCGTCTACGATTGTATAGCTGCGGTTTCAACCGCCAAGCGAAAGTAGTTTTTGTTAAGCAGATTTCGTATGAGAACCAGATTTGGTATCAGTGGTTCAAAACTGGACGGATCGCCTGGGATATCGATCGTTTCATTAATAAGAGATATTACGGTTGGGTTAGTTGGGTTGACGGCAGGAAACCCAACCTACAGCTATTGCTCGTAATTGTCGGGTAGGCATCTTGCCTGCCCCCTGGCGCGGATGGGCAAGATGCCCGTCCTACAAGAAATTTTTCTATCTACCGCACGAACTGCGGCATAACTTCAGCGGCCGTAAATAACCCGCAAATTCCTCTTTGATGTAAGGCAATTCCAGCCTTGAGGTAGCCGAAAGCCGGACCGCAGACGTTTGCTGCCATGCTGGTTTCATCCCCCAGGGTAAAGGTATGAGTAGAAATTTTGCCTTCAAAAGTTCGACCTGTAACCCGCACGTTGGTACTAATGGGTTTTTGGGGATTGCGGGTATCGACGATGCCGCCCACTGTTACTCGATCGCGATCGCAAATGCCAGCTAACTCTAGCATCACATCGTCGGCGTGTTCCATATTTTCTAATTCCAAGATGCCGCCAGTTCGATCTAATAAAGCTTGGACTTCAGCATCGCTCATCGCCCTAGCAGTTTCGACATCGTATCCTGGCAGGTGGGCGATATCTTCGCGGATGGTGGCTCGATAAGCTTCCCAGTTGGCGATTCCTACCCCAAAAGTAATCTTAACGTGGTGGATTTCGGCATAACTTTGGGCAGCTAAAGCAGCAGCGGCGGTTAACAATCCTGGGGTGGCACCGCAACCCGTGAGGTAAGTAATGCCAGCATCTTTGAGTTCGCTAGTTAATGCCAACATCTGTTCGACAGCGCTAGTGCGCTTCATGGCATCGACTAATACCCCTTTCCACCCAGAGGCGATAAATTGCCGCGCCACTGATGCCATAAAAGTATTGGGTAAATTTGGCAGTGCCAAGAAATATCCATCTACTGAGGCAGCAGCGATTAATTCTGGAATGCTATTGCTGCTGAGTCGGCCCGTCGGTTGCAAGTAACCCACCGAACCCTGACTGTTGTAAGTTGCGATCGCATTATCTACCTCTAGTCCTTGAGAATTGTAAGCATATCCTTGATGGTCGGCAGCAGCCACCCAAAGCATTTGACGTTTTGGGGTCAAAACTCTAGCCGCCGCTTGTCCCAAGCCCCCAAAGCCCAATACCCCAACTCTAACAGGTGATATTTCTAAGGAATTATTACTACCTCTGATTTGGTCTGCGTTCATACTGTCTCTATATCAATTAGCTCTAACTGCCACAGACTTAGATTATCGAGCAAAACTGGGCAATAAGTCCTCATAGAAATTTTTCAATGAAGTGAATTACATTCTTGTGGGACTTGCGGTGAGCTTGTCGAACTGTAGCCCTCTGGGCTATCCTGCTCCAGACCGCATAAAGCGAGCTATGCCAAAAGTTAAGAAATGTAAAAGGCGATCGATCGCTCCCTGCCGATAATCAATGTCTGATAGCGTGCATGGCCAGCCAGGAAAATTGCAGTTAAATTAGCATTTTGAGCTAAATCTCAACTTAAAACTGGTACTACATCTATCTGTTGGCTTCGTTTTTCTCTTTGTTACCACCTTCAACTTATAACTTCTGCTTTATAGACCTCTGCCTTTGGACTTGTGACTTTCTACTTGACTCAGCTTTAAAGTTAAGAGACACTTACAAATAACCGAACCGCGCACTCTCTCGATTAATAAGTTTTGTTAACTTTTGACTCGTTCTGACTAGATTGCTGAAAATAAATTTAATATCTGGCGAGTCGGATTACCGTTCCATAGTGGTCTTGTTGTTGTCGCAAAGCCCAGCTTGAGGATAGATCGGCGTTATGAGCATGGAAACATTAGAGTTTGTCATTTACCCCGATGGTCGGGTGCAGGAAAAAGTTACTGGCATTGTCGGTAAATCTTGTACCGAAGTGACGGCGGCTATTGAAGCCCAGCTAGGCGTATCGCTCGCCCAAGAACTCACGTCTGAATATTTCGCTCAGACGGTGCAGCAGACAGCCACAGCCACGACCCAGGCAACTCATAGCGAGTGGTAGTTTTTGCTTAGTTTGTAACCGTTCACCCTGAGAAAGTAGCCATGTCACACTTTAGCAACATCAAAACTCAAATCCGCAATCTCGATTCTTTGAAATCTGCTTTAACCGACCTGGGAGTTGATTGGAAGCCAGGCCCCCAAGCTGTAAAAGGCTATCGCGGTCAAACTCGGAAAGCCGAAGTGATAATCGAGCAGGAGAATGGTTACGATATCGGGTTTAGCTCGAATGGCGTGGAATACGAATTAGTGTCGGATTTGCAATTCTGGCAACAAGCCTGGTCTGTAGATCGGTTTTTAAATCTGGTGACACAACGTTATGCTTACCATACAGTCGTCAACGCCACGGCCGATCGAGGATTTCAGATTTCCGAGCAGCAAAAGAACGAAGATGGTTCGATTCGTCTAGTCTTGCAACGTTGGAGTGCGTAATGTCTGAGTTTTCCCCCCAAGGTGAAGATTTAACCCCAGAACGTTCTGGTTTGGAACCGGAATTAGGCGGTTACTTGCGTCAGGCCCCAGATCGATCTGGTTTGGAGCCAGAACTGGGGGGAGATCTGCGCCAAAAAGGTGTCTACGTCGATGAAATCACCTGTATAGGCTGCAAGCACTGCGCTCATACAGCCCGAAATACATTTTATATCGAGCCGGACTACGGGCGATCGCGCGTAGTTCGGCAAGATGCCGATTCAGAAGAATTGATTCAAGAAGCTATAGATACTTGTCCGGTCGATTGCATCCACTGGGTAGATTACACCGAGTTGAAAAAATTAGAAGAAGAACGGCGCGATCAAGTTATTCCGGTAGTCGGATTTCCAGTTGATTATGCTTTGGTAGCTGCCAAACGCCGTCGCCGCCAGAGATTAAGGAAAAAAATCCAGCAAGGCGGATAATTTTGAAAGAAGTTCAGAATGGAGAAGTTCAGGAGTTCAGAATACTTTTCTTGAAGTTTTGAACTCCTGGATTCGTGTATTTTTATCGATCGCATCCCATCGACAAGCTCAGCTTTAACCCCTACATTCTGGCTGCGCTTACAGTATGATGCTCTCTGCCGATCGAGCTAAGGTGGAATTAGCAAGGAATAGCTCAAAAATTGGTGGAAGAAACAACAATTGCGATTATTGGTGGGGGCGCTTGGGGAAGTTCTCTCGCTTCCCTAGCATCAAACAACGGACATCAAGTACACTTGTGGTCCCGTCGCTCGGCTGAGAGTTTAGAAGAGGCGATCGCTGGCATTAAAATGATAATTGCAGCGGTATCGATGTCGGGTGTCAACCCGGTAGTCGAGCGACTAAAGAATGCGATCGAGCCAGATACTATTATCGTTACGGCTACTAAGGGTTTAGATCCGGCGACTACCTGTACTCCTTCCCAGATTTGGCAGGCAGCTTTCCCGCAAAACCCCGTCGTCGTCCTTTCCGGCCCGAATTTAGCCAAAGAAATCCAGCAAGGTTTGCCAGCGGCTACTGTGGTAGCTAGTACCAGATCTGAAGCAGCTAAGGCAGTTCAGGCAGTATTTTCTTCGCCGATTTTTCGGGTTTACACGAATCCCGACCCGTTGGGTGTAGAGTTAGGTGGAACGTTAAAGAACGTCATGGCGATCGCGGCTGGTACTTGCGATGGCTTGCATCTGGGAACTAATGCCAAAGCAGGTCTTTTAACTAGGGGATTGGCAGAAATCATCCGCATCGGCACTCATTGGGGGGCCAAAACCGAAACCTTCTACGGCTTGTCGGGACTGGGAGATTTGCTGGCTACTTGCAACAGTCACCTCAGCCGCAATTATCGAGTAGGTTACGGATTAGCGCAAGGAAAAACTCTCCCGCAGGTTTTAGTTGAAATTGAAGGTACGGCTGAAGGGGTGAATACTACCAAAGTTTTACTCCACAGGGCCAATCGGCAAGGCATATCAGTGCCAATAGCTTATCAAGTCGATCGCTTATTGCAAGGTGAAATTAGCCCTCAAGCGGCTGTAGAAGCTCTCATGCTTCGAGATACAAAGCCGGAGTGATTTAACCGGATTTAGTAATCGCCCCTTCACCTATTGTTCGCTTTGGCAACTGACGGTGAATTTTCCAGCAGTTGATGATAAATATCAACAATTTTTTGAGCTTTGACATCCCAAGTAAATTCTTTTGCCCGTTCGATCGCTTTGAGCGACATATTTTGCCGCATAACTGGGTTTTGAGCCAGTTGCTCGATATGTTTTTTGAGTTCTCGAACTACAAACTCTCTAGAGAGGGGATTAATTTTAAAACCCGTGGCTTCGGTAACATACTCGCCGATGCCACCATTATCTACCACAATACAAGGCAAGCCATTAGCCATAGCTTCTAATACTACCGCTCCACCAAACTCTCGTACAGAGGGAAAACAAAAAATGTCAGAGTTTTTGTAATAACTCGATGTTTCTTCCTGGGCAACCCAACCAGTAAACCGAACTCGATCTTGAAGATTGAGTCGATCGACTTGCTCTTCTAAAACCTGACGTTCGGAACCGTCGCCTACAATAGTTAGAGTGATTTTTTCTAAGAGAGCGGGATCTAATTTACTAACTGCTTCGATTACCATATCAGCCCCCTTATACGGAACGAGCCGTCCCACAAACAGGAGATTTACGCGGGCAATATTTTTCGCGTTAGCAAGCGCATCTCTAATCTTTAATTCCGGACTAAAATTATTCACCCCATTTTCATAGAAAAGTTCCATCCGATCGCCTTCAATCTCGAACAAGTCGTCGATCGAATTTAGCGTGTAACTAGAGCCAGCTAGAATGCGATCGGCTTGCTCGTAAGTCGTGCGGTAGCCAGGAATAATAAACCGCCCCACCGCTCGCAGAAAATTAAAGTAAGAGAACTCTTTGCGAGCCACCTTTTGAAATCCTGAAGGAAATGGCACGCCACCATTTACAGGTCCGATCACAAATGGTGTATTTTGGCAAGCTTTTATAGCCTTGACTGGATAGCGGGGCATCATCGGCGTGATGGCATGAACTATATCGTACTCACCTCTAGCAATAGCATCTTTAAATTTCTGATAAACCAAGCGATCGAACTCAGCATAAATTGGATAAATCAAGGTGTTGTATAGCGGCCAAATAGTTTTATTTTTAATCGTGCTCAATCGCTCGGCCAGTTTGTAGTAACGCTTGATAATTGGGCTTTCAAATATGTAGACGATTTTGGCATTTGGATGCCTTTTTTCTAAAGCTGGCTTATTCCTTTCATGAGTAACCAGTGTCGTATCAACTAGGTTACTAAGCTCCTCATAAAATTTATATCCTTCTAGAGGGACTGAAGACCATTCTGGATTGCACTGCTCGATAATTGATAAAACTTTTAATCTTATCGTCATGACCTATGACTCCTGAAACTATCGACGATTTGAAGGTAGAGAAAATAGTACAAATCTCTTTTTTTGAGCGCAAAAAAACACAAACAATACTACTCTCTTACCTCTATTTTTTTAGAGATAATCTCGTGTTTTTACCTCTATCTTTTTAGAGATATTGATGGAGTTATTTGTTTAAACGCCAGGAAGTTTAGTTCTTAGCTAGCATCTGGGCCATCGGCGAAAAACCATATAGCTTCTCGTACAGCACGGCTGCACCGAAACGACTATCAAAACGCTCTACAGTAGTTTTTCTGCCATTTCGAGCTAGCTGTAGTCTGAATTGGGAATCATCCATCAAAAGCTCGATCGCTTGTTTTAAAGCCACTTCATTCTCCGGTGGCACTAATAAACCATCTTGCCCATCGGTAATAATTTCAGGAACTCCCCCAGCATTGGTACCAATAGTGGCGACTCCTGATGCCATAGCTTCCATATAGACTACGCCTAAAGGTTCGGCATGGCTGGCAAGTACGAATACATCCGATCGATTCATCAGCGCCATAATTTCCTCTTCAGATACCGAACCAGCAAACCGAACCCGATCTGTTAACTCAAGCTCTCGAACGAGCGATTTGAGGTTTTGTTCTTCGGGTCCAGCCCCAACAATCGTTAGCATCACCTGGCGATTGCTGTCTGCGAGCAACTTGATACTGCCAATTAAGACATCATGACCCTTACAAGGGTGTAAGCGACCGACAGTAATTGCTTGAAAAAGTTCGGGTTGCGATCGAAACGCATCTTTGAGCGGATACCATTTCTGCGTATCTACACCGTGACGGCCAATAACTGCCCGTTCCGGAGACAGTTCTGGATAGTCAGAACGAATTTGTTCTAGCAACCATTTGGCAACTGCTATGGTGAATTCTGCTTCTGAAAACTTCTGTTTCATTGCTCCTCCCCACCATTCAATGTTGGCATTGAGCGTCAGGGAGAATGGGATATCGACCAAACGCTTGACCATCATGGCTAGAATCGCTGAATTGGAACAGGTTTGGCTGTGAAAGTGTTGGATATCTCGCTTCAAGGCTTCGCGGGCCAGGGTTGTAGCCACCAGTGCCAAAGGCAAAGTCGTCCGCCAAACGGGCCGTCGATCGAGTTTAATAGAGAAGCAGAGGACGATAACTTGCCAGAGTCCTTTTGGGCATCGCCACATAGCCCAAATAACTCCAGATAGCAATTGCCAAGGGTTTTGCGGCCATAAATAAAACGTTTCCTCGATCGCACAGTTAGCCCACTCATGCCTGGCCGTAACTTCTGGGGTTGGTTTTCGAGTGGAGAAAATATCGATCTTTGCCCCCCACTCTCGCATATGGCTGATTTCGCGCCACATCCAAATATGCGTTTGTCCTGGAAATTCAGGGATTAAGTATCCTATTTTCATAAAAACCTCGAAGTTCCGATCTTGCAATTTGCCTGACTTCAATAGGACAAAGCTGCATCCCAAGAGTGGGTGCGGTTAGCGTAGCTTGCTAATCTAGTAAATTTACCTAGAAACCTCAGAATTCCCCCCACTATAGCTCACCTTTTCTGAGGCGGCTCGCAATTTTGTCATGATTTCCACACAAATTCTCAATGCTGCCACCAATGACAAATTAGCCGTTTAGAAGTTAGATTCGTGGCAGCGGGGCGTAAAGATGATTCTGCTAAAAAAGCAAGCACCTGCGAGCGGGCGATCGAATTTGTCAGTCAAAGTTATCTCTATGCCATGCGACATAAGCTATACAGGCTTTTTTCTTCTCGGCGAGGTGCTTGCATTTCTCAAAAGGCTTGATAGAGGGTTGTTACAGGTACAGTAAAGATATTTTTAGTGAAAAAAGTATTTTTGAGAGTCGAAAAAATTTGAGGTGCTTGTAAAATGGCTTCAGAGCAGTTATGGAAAGCGGGTTTTGGCGATCGCCGTGCTGTTACCTTAGATGCCGTAAGGCGTTGATCACGCAGTTAGTCGCCGATATGTTTGAGGGGCGATCGGCTTGGTTGTGCTGTTACCTTAGATGCCGTAAGGCGTTGATCACGGGATTGACCAGGGGGAGCCGGGGGGTCGGTCAGGGGTGCTGTTACCTTAGATGCCGTAAGGCGTTGATCACTGCAACAAGAAAAACGGGAGTGCGTCAACACTCCCTTGTGCTGTTACCTTAGATGCCGTAAGGCGTTGATCACAAGCGCCCTCGTCTTTGGTGGAAAACCTATTTTCACGTGCTGTTACCTTAGATGCTGTAAGGCGTTGATCACGACTTGGACACTTTGTCGTGTTCGCAAAATATCGCGTGCTGTTACCTTAGATGCCGTAAGGCGTTGATCACGATTATCGCAACTTCGATCGCAACTTCAACTTGCCTGTGCTTTTACCTTAGATGCCGTAAGGCGTTGATGCCAAGATTCAGTAGGGTGCGTTAGATAGCGATAACCTTAGCTTTGACTTCAACTTAAAAATCCGTCGCACGAACACCATTTTAGGTGTGTCGTATCTGTTTGATGCGATCGACCTTTAAGTATCCCCAGCAAAATTGGTGAAAACACAAGTATTCGATCGATAATAAATACAGTTCCTAATGCAGAAAACTTTGGGAAGGGAGAGAAACACAATGTCCAATGCACCAATACAGGTGACGACAGATTTAAATCAAATCCTAACCCAGATCGGTCAGAAGCTAGACAAGATTGACGAACGCCTCACGAAGCTAGAGGTAGGACAAGCCCGCCTAGAAGAAAAAATGGATGGATTAGGTAAACGCTTTGAGTCTCAAGAGTTTATCAGTCGAGGGATTGTTATTGGGCTGATAGTTGCCATTCTAGGGGGACTAGCTAAACTATTTGGGTGGATGGGCAATCCTTCATAAAATGTTAGACTTATTTTCGCTCGCTCTGTTGCAATTTGATATCTATTCTTTGTTCTGCTGCTAACCGCTCTAGATCGTAATCGTTGAGATCTACAAACTTCATATTAGCTACTAACATCGGATGAACGGCATTAATTTGTCGATATATCTCTTGAGCGACAAACCGATAAGAAGGATGTCCTTGACGAGAGCTTCGCAATTCCACCAAATGGTAAACTTCGCGAAGATTTAATTGAATGCGCCAGCGGGTGCGATAAGCCAAAGGCACGACATACTGTGCTGCTTCTGGTAAAGTTCGAGCGATCGATTCAAAAGTAGCAGCGGCATCATCTAAAGCCTGACGATAAGGCAAATCTAGATTTGCTGCCTCGATTTCTTGGGGAACTATATACCCGTGACGGACGGAGTATCGCTGGCGTTCTTGAGTCAGAACTCGATGGCGATGTAAATCCCGATATGCTCCTAGATCTGCCAGGATATCGAATGTATAGTAAGTAGCTTCAAAAGCTCGTCCCGGACGATGAAAACGCGACTCTCGATCGCCCACATAAGTATTAATAATTTCTTGGCGTTCTGCGGCCGATAAATCGATAACGTATTTTTCGATCTGAGTTAACGGCAGATCGGTTTGAGGGTAAAGAATAGCAGCAACTACTTTTAATTCTGCGTTATCGGCGTATTCAACTAATTGCACCGTTGCTGTTGATTCCGACCCGCTTTGTAGAAATTCGCCATGACGCGTCTCTACGATCTTTTGTGCTAGTTGGTGAGTGCGATCGCAATTGGTGGCTAGATAGCGTGCGGCTGCCAAACCTCGATCGCTTTTAGCCCGCTTGACAAACGAAGGAATCATTAAATCTAATTCTTGCTGCATCATCTGGCCGAGCGATCGCACTTCTTCATGCGGTGAAGCTGCCAGTTTTACTAATAAATATTCAAAGGCACGTCCGTTGCCAAACAAGCCCACGTTAGTTAGAGTAGCCATTGGCAATAAACCCCGTAACAAATCTAAAGTTTTGGCTTTAACAGCACTGTTATAAGCTCTTTCTGAAACATTCGGATCTGGTGGCGAGTTGGCTTTTACCCAACTTAAAAGCGGCTCGTAAAGACTGGTGTAAGTGTCAAATAAATTATCTAAGGTTGACTCGTAACGCCCAGCATGGCTAGAAGCCACGATCGATGGTTCGCGATAATAACGGTAGCGTCCGTTAACTTGTCGATCGAACGGCACGTATCTAGTCGATTTCTCTAAAGGAGAGATTCCTAACCGAGAGTCTTCAATAATTTTGGCGGCGATATTACTAATCCCCTCGCAAGCAATATGCGCCCCTCCTAGTTCTGCCACTGAGTCATCGCCGTAACCGATCAACACCCGATCGTAAAAAGCGATCGCCCGTTGAATTGCTAATAATTGCTCGCTATTACTCTCAAACGCGCCATTTCGTGTCTCTAGACTGCCGACGATGCCCCGAAAATCGGCTTCTGGCGCTTGGATGAACTCATCTAGCAATAGGCGGCGCAAACTTTTATCGCTGCGGCTATACCGCGAGAACAAAGCGCCCTTAATAACTTCTGGTAAATTGCGCAACCCAAAAACCGATCGCTCTCCATTAGTCACAAAGGGCTGTAGCAAACGCTCTTCATCTTCTGTTAGCGATTCTTCCCACGATTGAGTCATAAATACCTACAGCAAACTATTGACGAGCGGGAAAAGGCGATCGGCGATCGGGAAAGATGGTTCTACTCTTTGCTTTTTTCCATTTTTTTCTCTTTGAAACCCTACCATCTTTTCCTCTCTCTACACGCAACAGATCGTTGAATATACTTAGAATTATTAAATGCTTAATTGGCTATATATAAAATTTACCAGTGAGTTAAAGATATTTTAACTGACTTAGATCGCTCTGTCCGACGATCTGTAAAACGCTATAACTCATGTCTGGCAGGCATTATGGCGCTATCGTTGCGGACAAACCAGCGCTCGAAAAAATTTTTAACCGATTTGCGATCGCGGGTTAATTTTTGGGAACTCTACTACTAAGTCAGTATTTTCACGGAGAAGCGATCGCCAACTATACGTAGCTCCATTTAAATGGCTATATAGTTTTTTTAAGTTTTTAGCTTATTAGTTGTATGCAAATAAAAGCATAGAGATAATTAAGCTAATTAGCAAGTAATCGACAAACTCACCAGGTTTTAGTTAGAGGCAAAATTCCATGAAAATTAATAGTGTTCCCACGAGCGCGATCGTGTTGGGGACAGCTTTGGCTATGGCAACAGCTAGCCCCGCGCCAGCACACAACGCAGGACATGAGCACGGCGACGGACAAGAGGGCAAGCTAGCAAGTCAGGGAATGAAAAAGCTGGAACAGGGAGCCAATCCTAAAGCAGGCTTGCGTCGTTACAGTCCGAACTCTAGAGTCAGATCCTTGAATGGGGGTTCGCCCGACCAAGTCGGGCAGTGGTCGCCCATCATCGATATGCCCATAGTGCCAATCTTCATGGCCTTGCTACCTAACGGCAAAGTATTGATGTGGGACTCGGTTGGAGAACTACCGAATGAGAATTACCCCGAACAAACTACTACTCGCGCCGCCGTATGGGACCCCAACACCAACACCTCGGTACGCATAGACCTAAGCGGTTTCAACATCTTCTGCGCTGGTTTTGCCCATCTAGCAGACGGCAGAGTGTTTGTGGCTGGTGGCAACAAAAATGTCAACTTAGATGGGATTCGCCAAACTCACTTTTTCGACTTCAACACCAACAGTTGGTCGCGGGGGCCGGATATGGCTTACGAACGCTGGTATCCCTCAGTGGCAGCATTGCCTAATGGCGAACAGTTCGTGATGGGAGGCGGACCTAACACCCATGAGGTCTACCAAATCAACAACGTCATGCGGACTTTGACCACGGCTATCTTCGGGCATAACAGGGAATATCCGTTTATTCAAACTAACGTTGATGGTCGAGTGTTTTATGCCGGGCCGCGCCGCCAAATGCGAGCGATTAATACAGCCGGAACTGGTTCGTGGCAAGTATTTGGCAATCGCGACGGGATCGATCGCTCCTACGGCAGCTATGTCATGTATGGCATCGGCAGATTTTTGGTGGCCGGCGGTGGTTTGCCGCCGACCAATACGGCTCGGCTCGTCAACGTCAGCAGTGGCGCTCCAGCCTCTTATGCTACTGGCAATATGATTTATGCTCGCCGCCAACACAATCTCACCGTGCTGCCAAATGGCACCGTACTGGCTACGGGTGGTTTGAACAGTAATGCCTCGCTAGTCGATCTCAATGCTGGAGTATACGCGGCTGAAGTGTGGAATCCTGCCACTGGCGCTTGGCGGGAACTGGCCAGCGCCGAAGTTACCCGCCAATACCATTCTGTGGCCATGCTGCTGCCAGACGGCCGGGTATTGACGGGCGGCGGCGGGATCTGCCTTGACTGCCAAGCCGCAGGTTATTTGCGCAAAGATATCGAGATCTTCTCGCCGCCTTATCTCTTCAGACCAGATGGTTCCGGCGAGCTAGCCACCCGCCCCACTATTACCAGCGCTCCTACCGCCTTCACCTACAATCAGCCGTTGACGATTGACACCCCAGATGCAACTTCGATCGCTAGAGTGTCTCTAGTTCGCCTGGGAGCGCCTACCCACGGACAAGATCAAGGTCAGCGCCAGATCCCTTTGACTTTTAGCGCCTCCACTGGGCAGGTCAACGCCACTGCTCCAGCCAACGCTAACATCGCACCACCAGGCTACTATATGCTGTTTATCCTCAACAGCAGCGGCGTGCCCTCGGTGGCATCGATGGTACAGGTGCAAAGTAGCAGCCCTACAGGTAACAGCTTTGTTTCCACGGCCGTAGCTCGGCACAGCAATCGCTGTTTGGACGTGCCAAACGCCCAGTTAGTCGATGGGGTACAACTTCAGCAGTGGTCGTGCAACGGCGGTAATTCCCAGAATTTCCAATTCCGACCGATAGCGGGGACGACTAACACTTATAACCTCGTCAATGTCAACAGCAATAAATGCTTAGTCGTTCAAGGTGCTGCTCTCAGCGACGGGGCAAAAATACTTCAGAGCACTTGCGGCGGTAGCACCAACCAGCAGTTCCGCCTAGAGTCGATGGGCGATAGCTACTACAGGTTGGTAGCGGTTCACAGCAACAAATGTGCTGTCGTCGGTGGTGGTCCGACCGCTACAGGTGATGGAGCCAAGATCGTTCAGTGGACTTGCAACACCAACCCCAATCACCAATGGAGAATTACAATTCCGTAACCCTCTTTTGGTTTTTATATAATTATCAAGTTCTTTAACCAATCGATTTAGATATGAATAAAAACATATGGGATACTAGTTAAGATTAGCCGTTTCAGGAATCAAGCCACAACTGACGCACCCACCCTTTAATTATTTATGTAGAGGAAACATGAACATAGATGGTATTCCGGCGATCGGCAGTAGGATCGTGCTAGGAATAGCTTTAGCGATCGCAGTCGCTAGCCCAACACCAGCCCATGATGGAGGACATGAGCACGGCGACGGACAAGAAGGCAGGCTGGCCAGCATGGGGATGAAAAAGTTAGAAGCGACAGCCGATCCGAAAGCGGGCTTGCGTCGTTACGATCCGAATTCTAAAGTCATATCCTTAGTGCAGGGGCCTCCAGACCAGATCGGGCAGTGGTCGCCGATTATCAATGCGCCCCTGGTGCCCATCTTCACTGCCTTGTTACCTAACGGCAACGTGTTGATGTGGGATTCGGTAGAGGATCGACCAGTTAATGAGTACCCCGTCCACAATTCCACCCGCGCTGCCGTGTGGAATCCGATTACCAACACCTTCACAGACAAACCTGTTAGCGGTTACAACCTCTTTTGTGCTGGCTTCGTTCACCTAGCAGACGGCAAGTTATTAGTCGCTGGCGGTAACAAGGATGCCAGTTCGGCAGGCATTAAACAGACTCATTTTTTCGACTTCAACACCAATAGTTGGTCGCTGGGACCAAACATGAAATACGCGCGTTGGTATCCGTCATTGGCAGCATTACCCAATGGGGAGCAGGCGATCGTGGGAGGCGGACCTAGCATCCACGAAGTCTACCAAACTAATAACATCATCCGCGAGTTAACCAATGCCGTTTTTCCCCAACCCAGGTTGTATCCCTTCATTCAAACTAATGTCGATGGCAGAGTGTTGTATATCGGGCCAGATAAAGGAATGCGAGCGCTGACGACAGCGGGTACTGGTGCGTGGCAAGTATTTGGCGATCGAGACAACATCTATCGCTACTATGGCAGTTACGCCATGTATGATATCGGCAAATTTATAGTCACAGGAGGCAGTCCCGCTGGAACCCCAGCCAGCAAGAACGCCCGCCTGATTAACGCTACGAGCGGTACTCCAGTAGTTTCTAATACCTCTAACATGATTTACGGTCGTCGGCAACACAATCTCACCGTGCTGCCAGATGGTACCGTCCTAGCTACGGGCGGTTTGAGAAGTAATGCCTCAGTAGTCGATCTCAAGGCTGGAGTATACGCGGCTGAAGTGTGGAATCCTGCCACTGGCACTTGGCGAGAACTGGCCAGCGCCCAAGTTACCCGCCAATACCATTCTGTGGCCATGCTGCTGCCAGACGGTCGGGTGATGACGGGCGGCGGTGGGATCTGTGCTGCTTGCAAAACCGCAGGTTATTTACGCAAAGATATCGAGATCTTCTCGCCACCTTATCTCTTCAGACCGGGTGGTTCCGGGCAGCTAGCTACGCGCCCCACCATTACTACTGCCCCTACTACCGTCAATTACAATCAGCCGTTGACGATTAACACCCCAAATGGATCTGCCATTAGCAAGGTATCGATGATTCGTTTGGGAGCGCCTACCCACGGACAAGATCAAGGTCAACGCTATATTCCCTTGAGTTTTACTACCACCAGCGGACAGGTTAACGCTACTGCCCCAGCTAACGCTAACATCGCACCACCAGGCTACTATATGCTGTTTATCCTCAACAGCAGCGGCGTGCCCTCGGTGGCATCGATGGTACAGGTGCAAAGTAGCAGCCCTACAGGTAACAGCTTTGTTTCCACGGCCGTAGCTCGGCACAGCAATCGCTGTTTGGACGTGCCAAACGCCCAGTTAGTCGATGGGGTACAACTTCAGCAGTGGTCGTGCAACGGCGGTAATTCCCAGAATTTCCAATTCCGACCGATAGCGGGGACGACTAACACTTATAACCTCGTCAATGTCAACAGCAATAAATGCTTAGTCGTTCAAGGTGCTGCTCTCAGCGACGGGGCAAAAATACTTCAGAGCACTTGCGGCGGTAGCACCAACCAGCAGTTCCGCCTAGAGTCGATGGGCGATAGCTACTACAGGTTGGTAGCGGTTCACAGCAACAAATGTGCTGTCGTCGGTGGTGGTCCGACCGCTACAGGTGATGGAGCCAAGATCGTTCAGTGGACTTGCAACACCAACCCCAATCACCAATGGAGAATTACAATTCCGTAACCCTCTTTTGGTTTTTATATAATTATCAAGTTCTTTAACCAATCGATTTAGATATGAATAAAAACATATGGGATACTAGTTAAGATTAGCCGTTTCAGGAATCAAGCCACAACTGACGCACCCACCCTTTAATTATTTATGTAGAGGAAACATGAACATAGATGGTATTCCGGCGATCGGCAGTAGGATCGTGCTAGGAATAGCTTTAGCGATCGCAGTCGCTAGCCCAACACCAGCCCATGATGGAGGACATGAGCACGGCGACGGACAAGAAGGCAGGCTGGCCAGCATGGGGATGAAAAAGTTAGAAGCGACAGCCGATCCGAAAGCGGGCTTGCGTCGTTACGATCCGAATTCTAAAGTCATATCCTTAGTGCAGGGTCCTCCAGACCAGATCGGGCAGTGGTCGTCTATTATTAATGCTCCTCTCGTGCCGATTGCCAGCGCCCTACTACCTAACGGCAACGTGTTGATGTGGGATTCGGTAGGAGATCTACCAGTCGGGAGTTACCCCGTCCACAATTCCACCCGCGCTGCCGTGTGGAATCCGATTACCAACACCTTCACAGACAAACCTGTTAGCGGTTACAACCTCTTTTGTGCTGGCTTCGTTCACCTAGCAGACGGCAAATTATTCGTGGCTGGCGGTAACAAAAATGCTAATCAAGCAGGTATTCGCCAAACTCATTTCTTCAACTCCAGCACCAATACTTGGTCGCGGGGACCGGATATGGCATTTGAGCGCTGGTATCCTTCGCTAGCAGCTTTGCCCAATAGTGAAATATTCATCATGGGGGGCGGAACTAGTACCCACGAAGTCTACCAAACCAATAACATCATCCGCCGGTTAACTAATGCCGTCTTTGCCCAGCCCGAGCCGTCCAGGTTGTATCCCTTCATTCAAACTAATGTCGATGGCAGAGTGTTGTATATCGGGCCAGATAAAGGAATGCGAGCGCTGACGACAGCGGGTACTGGTGCGTGGCAAGTATTTGGCGATCGAGACAACATCTATCGCTACTACGCCAGTTACGCCATGTATGATATCGGCAAGTTTTTAATTACAGGAGGGGGTCCTGCTGGAACTCTAGCCAGCAAGAGCGCTCGCCTGATTGACGCTACGAGCGGTACTCCAGTAGTTTCTAATACCTCTAACATGATTTACGGTCGTCGGCAACACAATCTCACCGTGCTGCCAGATGGTACCGTCCTAGCTACGGGCGGTTTGACCAGCTACAACTCATTAGTCGATCTCAATGCTGCGGCATACGCGGCCGAGGTATGGAATCCCACCACGGGTACCTGGCGGGAACTGGCCAGCGCCCAAGTTGCCCGCCAATACCATTCTGTGGCCATGCTGCTGCCAGACGGTCGGGTGATGACGGGCGGCGGTGGGATCTGCGGTGCTTGCAAAACCGCAGGTTATTTACGCAAAGATATCGAGGTCTTCTCGCCACCTTATCTCTTCAGACCGGGTGGTTCCGGGCAGCTAGCTACGCGCCCCACCATTACTACTGCCCCTACTACCGTCAATTACAATCAACCCTTGATAATTAACACCCCAAATGGATCTGCCATTAGCAAGGTATCGATGATTCGTTTGGGCGCACCTACTCACAGCCAAGATCAAGGTCAACGCTTCATTCCCTTGAGTTTTACTACCACCAGCGGACAGGTTAACGCTACTGCCCCAGCTAACGCTAACATTGCACCACCGGGCTACTATATGCTGTTTATTCTCAGCAGCGGCGTGCCCTCAGTGGCATCGATGGTGCAGGTGCAAACCCGTAGTGCCACCACTTCTTTTATCTCCAGAGCGGTAGTGCGGCACAGCAACTTCTGTTTGAATGTGCCTGGAGGGCAGTTAACCAATGGGCTACAGCTTCAGCAGTCACCGTGCAACAACAGCAACGTTCAGAATTTCCGGTTCCAGCTAGTAGCTGGGACAACCAACGCTTATAACATCGTCAATGTTAGCACCAACAAATGTTTAGCCGTCCAATACGGAGATACTAGGGATGGGGCCCAACTGATTCAAAATATTTGTAATAACGACACTTTTCGGCAGTTCCGCTTGCAATCGATCGGTGGCGGTCAGTACAAGATAGTAGCAGTTCACAGCAACAAATGCTTTGACGTATCTGGTGGTTCCACCGCTCAAGGGGCAGGAATCGTTCAATCGACTTGCAGCACTGCTTTCTCTCAGCAGTGGAGAGTTTCGGTGCCCGCATCATAACGAGTATAGGCTTCGTCGCGCTCGATCGAGCGCGGCAGAGGCAACCCGTGCTTAACATCTCTCATAACTCAACTCCAAGGCAGGCAAGATGGCTACCTGACAAGAGTTATTGGAGGCTTATAGAGCGATCGCGTAAGCATCCCTAATGCCAGAGACTTTAGTAATCTCGTCTAAAATTCCTTCTGGTAAAGGGTCGTCTAGGCTCAGCACCATTACTGCTTCTCCCCGGATGATTTTGCGTCCCACCTGCATGCTGGCAATGTTGACGCTGTAGCTGCCCAGCAAGGAACCAATTTTGCCAATAATCCCCGGCATATCTCGGTGGAGGGTGAGCAGCATATTTTGGGTAGGGGCGACGCTAATGGGGAAATCATCGATGCTGGTGATGCGAATTTCTTCGCCTCCCAGTAAAGCGCCCGTTACCGAATGCTCTCCTAACGAACCTTTAGCCGATAGGTGCAGCGAGCCAGAATAGTCTCGAATTGAAGCATCTCTGGTTTCAACTACGTGAATGCCCCGCTCTTTAGCTTCGATGCTGGCGTTGACGTAATTTACCCGCTCTCGCAGGGCTGGAGACAGCAAACCTTTGAGGGCGGCGATCACTACTGGCTTGCTATCGTTATCGGCCAGATCTCCTTGCAAGCGGACGTTGAGATAGTCAACTCGCTTGCCCGATAACTGACCGACCATATTGCCCAAGATTTCTGCTAGTTGCAGGTAAGGTTTGAGCTTTTCGATCGCATCGGGGTAGAGTCCGGGAATGTTGACGGCAGAACGGGCGGGCAAGCCTAAGAGGACATCGCGGATTTGCTCGGCCACATCAATGGCGACGTTGACTTGAGCTTCAGCGGTGGAAGCGCCCAAGTGAGGAGTGAGGATGACTTCTTTGCCAAACGATCGCAAGGGCGACTCTCCTAGCGGTTCTTTTTCAAATACGTCCAAAGCCGCCCCAGCAATTTTGCCTTGTTGCAAAGCCTCGGCTATGGCTTCTTCGTCGATAATGCCGCCACGGGCGCAATTGACGATCCGCACCGTGGGTTTCATTTTGGCGAGGGCTTCAGCATTAATCAACCGAGCGGTTTCTGGAGTTTTGGGGACGTGGAGGCTGATATAGTCCGATTCCCGGAACAGCCAATCTAGATCGACCAAGCGGCAACCTAGCTGTTCTGCCCGTTCGGTAGAGATAAATGGGTCGTAGGCCAGCAATTTCATCCCCATGGCTTTAGCTACGGTGGCGACGTGAAACCCGATTTTGCCCAAACCCACTACGCCTAGAGTTTTTTTATAGACCTCTGCTCCCACGAATTTCTTCCGATCCCACTGATTATTTTTCACCGATTGGTTGGCTTCGGGGATGTGGCGAGAGAGAGAGAGCATCATCGCCACTGCGTGTTCGGCTGCCGCGATCGTATTGCCTTCGGGGGAGTTAACTACGACAATTCCTTGGCGAGTAGCTGCTGGCACATCGACGTTATCTACGCCCACGCCAGCGCGTCCGATAATTTTTAACTGCTTAGCCGCCTCAATAATTTCCTTGGTGACGCGGGTTTCCGAGCGAATCATCATCGCGTCGTATTCGGGGATAATTCGCACCAATTCTTCAGCTGGTAGCCCGGTATTGACATCTACTTGGGCGACTTGAGACAGGATTTCTATTCCGGCTCGATCGATCGGATCGCAAACAATAACCTTAGACATGATTGGCAGGTAAGTTGATAACAGCAGGGGAGGTTAGGGAAATGCAAAAGACGTAACAGTGCTACGCCTGGTAGCAAGGAAGCAAAAAATTGTCTTTCCGGCTTCATCTCCTCAACTACCGCAGTAGGTCATTTTAGCGGCAAAAGGATCTGAAGACTGCTAGAAGCAAGAATGTTTTTAATTTTCCCCTTCCTTCTGGCTGCTGTCAGCTTATCTAAGGATAAAATCAACAGACAATTGTAGTGGCACCGTCGAAAGAGCTAAGCGTCTCTGGCTGGCGATTGCTGTCGCTACTATGGGGTTAGTCAGTGTCAGCGGACAATCTGAAGCTGATGAATCTGCCAGTGGTTTACCATACTGTCAGATAAATTTAAAATCATCCCCTTGTAAGCACTCCCCCTATTCCTCCCATGGCTAGACTAGAACTGAACAGACTAGAGAAAAGCTACAGTCCTAAAGTTACCCCCGTCAAAGATATTAGCTTAAGCGTCGAAGACGGAGAATTTCTGACTTTACTGGGACCTTCTGGTTGCGGCAAATCGACGACTCTGCGCTTGATTGCTGGACTAGAAACGCCAACTAGCGGCCGGATTCTTTTAGGTAAGGAAAATATTACCTTTAAACGACCAGGCGATCGGCAAATGGCGATGGTGTTTCAAAGCTATGCTCTGTATCCCCACATGACAGTTTACGAAAATCTCGCCTCTGGGCTGAAGCTGAAAAAAATGCCCAGTGCCGAAATTAAAGAGCGAGTTTCTCAAGTCGCAGGACTTTTAGGATTAGCAGATTTAATGCGCCGCAAACCAGGACAACTTTCTGGGGGACAGCGCCAGCGGGTGGCAGTCGGCCGGGCCTTGGTGCGTCGCGCTCGAGCGTACTTGCTAGACGAACCGTTAAGCAACCTAGACGCACTACTGCGGGAACGAGTTCGCGGCGAAATCAAACAAATATTTGCTACTCAGAATGTCCCAGTAGTTTACGTCACTCACGATCAGACGGAAGCGATGACCCTTTCGACTAAAGTTGCCGTCCTCAACGATGGCTACGTCCAGCAACTCGATCCGCCCGATCGCATTTACAACCATCCCGCTAATTTATTTGTCGCCCAATTTGTGGGCAGTCCCCAAATGAATTTGCTGACTCTAAACTGTCAGGGGCGTTCTGCCTTACTGGGCGAAGCCAAAATTCCGCTGCCAGAAATGCCAACCCTGCCCGATCGAATCGTATTGGGTATCCGTCCAGAAAACGTCCGCTTGGCGCGATCGAGTGATGAAGTGGCAGTAAGGGGGCGAGTGTATTTGGTGGAAAATTTAGGGATGCACAACTTAGCCAGCGTGGAGATTAACAGTTCTGATTTTCAACCCTTCACCCTGCGGGCTTTGTTACCTACAAACCAAAACTGGAGCGAGGAAGAAATATCGTTAGTATTACCTCCTCAAGATATTCACTGGTTCAATGCCGAATCGGGCAATGCTATTTTCGGGCAGTAAGGATTGCCAAAAATGAAAAATGTTTTGATAACAGGTTCGTCAGCAGGGATTGGTAAAGCCACAGCCAAACTATTTGCCACCAAGGGCTGGCAAGTAGCAGCAACGATGAGGAAACCAGATCGAGAAAAAGACTTGATAACATTCAACAATATCAAGCTCTATCGACTGGATGTAACTGACTCAGAGCAAGCTGTATTTGATGTTGTCAACGGCATTTTGAGCGATCGCGGACAGATCGACGTGCTGGTAAATAATGCCGGGATAGGTATCTTTGGAGCCTTTGAAGCCACTAGTTTTGAGTTAATTCAGCAGCAGTTTGATACTAACGTATTTGGTTTGATGCGAGTTACGAAAGCGATTTTACCCGATTTCCGAAAGCGTCGTGCAGGAACGATCGTCAACGTTTCATCAGGTGTCGGGCGCTTTGCCTTGCCGATGCAAAGTTTGTATAATTCTGCCAAATTTGCGATCGAGGGTTTTTCCGAGTCTTTGCAATACGAACTAAGCTCGCTTGGCATTCGAGTTAAAATCGTCGAACCAGGCAATATTAAGACAGATTTCTTTAAATCGTTAACCGTTGCTGAAACTAAGGAACTAACAGATTACCAAGCCTATCAAAAGCAAGTCATCGGTAGTCTTTCCCAATTAGACGATCGCGGTTCTACACCTGAGATGGTAGCAGAATTAATCTATCGTGCCGCCAACGATCCATCACCACAATTGCGATATCCTGCCGGAAAAGATGTTTCGCTCTTTCTCAGACTTAGGAAGCTGCTACCCGATAGTTTGTTCTTTAAAATAGTTCGCGATCGCCTAGAAAAATAGCTAGCAAGGATTCGGAGTTCAAAATTGCGGTTTCAACCATCACAATCAAGTTTTTTCATGCTCGCTCAAACCGTTTGTTAATTTCATTCCAATTAACAACATTCCACCAGGCATTCAAATAATCGGCCCGACGATTTTGATATTTGAGGTAGTAGGCGTGTTCCCAGACATCGTTTCCCATAATGGGATCTAAGCCATCGATTATCGGGCTATCTTGGTTGGCTGTACTCGTCACTAGTAATTTACCTTCTGAGTTACGAACTAGCCAAGCCCAACCGCTACCAAAGCGTTTATTTCCGGCTTCATTAAACTGCTGTTGGAACTTTTCAAAACTGCCGAAATCTTTTTCAATTGCCCGTGCGATCGCACCTTGAGGTTTTCCACCCCCATTCGGACTCATGATTTGCCAAAACATTGTATGGTTGACATGACCGCCGCCGTTATTCCGCACTGTGAGGCGAATATCTTGGGGAACGCTATCGAGACTACGTAGTAATTCTTCAGCACTTTTACCTTTCAGTTCTGGATGTTTCTTAATGGCTTCATTCAGATTTTTGACATAGGTAGCATGATGCTTGTCGTGATGAAACCTCATGGTTCTCTCATCAATATGCGGTTCTAGAGCGCCGTACTTATAAGGTAGAGGTGGCAGTTGAAAAGACTCTTTTTGTTGGCTGCTTTGAGCCAGTTCGTCAGCACGAGCAACTGGTAAGTTTCCTAAAGTAGCTGCACCTACAGTTCCGCCTAATAAAACTAATAAATGACGGCGATTAATACTCATAATTTCACATCCATTTGTAGAAAAATAGAGGGAGAGGGAACAGGGAAAAGAGAGAGAATTATAACTGGAAACTCCGAACTCCGTTGGCGCAGCCTGCGCTCGGCGCATACTCCGAATTCCGAATTCTTCCTTGGGCTAATCGAGCGCGGGTTTGAACGGCTAATTCGGTTTCGGTGCGATCGATCTCATCCAATCGATTTAATATTTGTTCGTAGAGATCGCTTTGGCGGCTTGAAGTTTCAGACGCTAGAGATTCCAAACCTGAAACTGCCGCATAGCGCACCACCCATTCGGGATCTTGGGTAGCGAGCAACAAAGCGTTGAAAGCTCTGATTTGATTTTCGGGAACCTCTGAAGAATTCATTTTTTCCCAGCGGATGGAGCCTAAACCTTTGGCAGCGGCTCGCCGAACGCTCAAAGCAAAGTCTGTTTCTACCGTTTCGATCAAGATCTCTAAGGCACGCGGATCGCCAATTCCAGCTAATGCTCGGATTGCCCAAGCCCTAGCACCGTAATTGTAACCGTCAAGCTCGTCGAGTAAAGGTCGTACTGCTGGTTCGCCCAAGGCAATTAAGCCGTCTACGGCTGCTACTGCGGCTCCGGGGTTATTGTAGCCGAGAATTTCAATTAAAGTGGCGATCGCGTCTTCTCGACAGGCAGCAGCTAGCGCTCTTACTGCGTCTAACAAACGATCGCTAGAATCGGCGATTTCTATAGCTTGAATCAGTTCTTTGGTGTCAGTCACGATCCTCATGCCCCATGCCCTATGCCCTATGCCCCTCACCAAAAGCGATCGATCGGAAAATTAAATTTTAAGTATTGTTAACCTTCCATGATAAGATCGGCCTAGACCTCTGACGTTCAACTCAAATTAAAGTCTCGTGAACTTGTCAGACAAATCGCAAGAAACCACGCCGCTGCCAGAGAACTCCTCAGCGGCAGATGGGCCCGCATCGGCACCATCTGACTCAATGCCAGAGTTCTATCAGTTACAACAGCAGTTGTTGCTTTCTACCCTGGCAATGACGGGGATAATTTTTATCTCCGTATGGATTTTTTACTCTGCTGACATCGCTCTAAATTATTTGCTTGGAGCGTGCACAGGTGTGGTTTACTTGAAAATGTTGGCTAGAAGCGTCGAGAGGTTAGGAAGACAAACTCCGAAATTGGGTAAATCTCAGATAGCAGTTTTTATTGGCTTGATTATAGTAGCAAGCAAATGGAATCAGCTACACATTCTACCCATTTTTTTAGGATTTCTAACTTACAAAGCCGCAATCTTTGCCTACATGCTTCAATTGACGTTCTTACCTAAGTCTAAATAGGTTAGATACGTTGAAATACTATACTCCTAGCTTCACCTCCATGAAGCAGGTAATCTAATGGGAAAAAATGCTCAGCGGCTTCAACACGTTTAACACTTTTACCCTTGCCAAACTAGAAGTAGGCCAGCATTTTTACTGGCATATTGGCAATCTTAAAGTTCACGGGCAGGTCTTTCTCACTTCTTGGTTTGTAATTGGCATTCTAGTAATAGCTTCCCTAGCTGCTACTAAAAACATCCAAAGAATTCCTAGTGGCATCCAAAATTTTATGGAATACGCCTTAGAATTCATTCGGGATTTGGCTAAAAGCCAGTTAGGAGAAAAAGATTACCGTCCGTGGGTACCATTTATTGGTACATTGTTTTTGTTTATCTTCGTATCGAATTGGTCGGGCGCTCTCTTACCTTGGAAATTACTTAAAATTCCTGAAGGCGAATTAGCAGCACCTACTAATGATATCAATACGACGGTGGCCTTTGCCTTGCTAACTTCTTTGGCATACTTTTACGCTGGTTTTAGAAAGCGGGGTTTAGGTTACTTTAAAAAGTACGTAGAGCCAACGCCAATTCTATTACCAATTGCGATTCTAGAAGATTTTACTAAGCCTCTTTCCCTGAGTTTCCGTCTGTTTGGCAACATTCTGGCGGACGAACTAGTGGTAGCAGTCTTAGTTTTACTGATTCCTCTGTTTATTCCTCTACCAGTAATGGCTTTGGGACTGTTTACAAGTGCCATCCAAGCCTTAGTTTTTGCCACTCTAGCCGCTGCTTACATTCATGAAGCGATGGAAGGGCATGGTGGAGATGAGCATGAGGAACATTCTTAAGGAGAGAATACAGAAGTTCAGGAGTTCAGGAGTTCAGAACGTAGAGCCGTTGCATACAACGTCTCGCGTCTGGAGTTTAGAAGGTTCGGAAGTTTGGACTATGATGAATTCCTGGCAACTGACAAAATATAATTTCAGGTGCTTTGCTTGAGATTAGGGTTACAATTCCTACCTCAAAGTTATTCTGAACTCCTGAACTCCTTTATTCTGAACTCCTTTTCCTGTAATTTAGTACATGGTCAGTATTACCTCTGACTGTTAACTAACTGTATCTCGCTCGTTTTGTAATCAAAGTAAGGAAATTTGTCATGGAACCAATAGTTGCTGCTGCTTCGGTGTTAGGTGCTGGTTTAGCCATTGGCTTGGGTGCCATTGGTTCTGGGATTGGTCAAGGAACAGCAGCAGGTGAAGCCGTAGCTGGGATTGCTCGTCAACCAGAAGCTGAAGGAAAAATCCGCGCCACTTTGCTGTTAACTTTGGCGTTCATGGAATCCCTGACCATTTACGGTTTGGTTATCGCCCTGGTGTTGCTATTCGCTAACCCATTCGGCTAAAAAAACAAATGTAGAGACGTTGCATGGTTCGGCAGAGCTACCCAACAGCAACGTCTCTACATCGTGGGTGCGATCGACGTTTTCTAGTTACTGGTGGGATCGATAAAAAATGTTTGATTTCGATGCTACGTTGCCATTGATGGCAGTGCAGTTTTTGCTATTAGCAGTCGTATTGAATGCTATCTTTTATAAGCCCCTGACCAAAGCGATTGAAGATCGCGAAGATTACATTCGGAAAACCGAAAATGAAGCTCGCGATCGCTTGTCGAAGGCTGAAAGTTTAGCCAAACAATATGAAGAGCAATTAGCAGAAACCCGCCGACAATCTCAGGCGATTGTTGCTGCTGCCCAAGCTGAAGCCCAAAAAATTTCCGCTCAGAAAATTGCTGAGGCTCAAAGAGAGGCTCAGGTAAAACGAGAAGAAGCGGCTAAAGAAATAGACCAACAAAAACAAACAGCGATGCAATCGTTGGAACAACAAGTTGATGCCCTCAGCCGCCAAATCTTAGATAAACTTCTGGTCGGTTCGGCCTAAATTACAGCCTAATTCCCCAAGCTGTTAGATAATTCATCCTTCATCCTTCCACTGTCGGGCATCATGAGTAATTTTTTATTACTAGCTACGGAGTCTCACGCAGAAGGTGGTTTCGGTCTGAACCTAGACATCTTTGAAACCAACGTCATTAACCTCGCCATTCTGGTCGGAGTACTCTTTTATTTCGGACGTAACATCGTTAGCAACATCATGAGCGAACGGCGATCGAAAATTGCCGAGGCCATTCAAGAAGCAGAAAAGCGCCAAAAAGAGGCCGCAGGAGCCTTAGCCGACGAGCAAGGCAAACTAGCCCAAGCCCAAGCTGAAGCCGAAAGAATTCGCCAAGCAGCCGCAGAAAGTGCTAAAGCTGCTAGAGAGTCGATTTTAGCCAAAGCCGATCGCGATGTCGAGCGGTTAAAAGAAGTTGCTAGCCAAGATATGAATACAGAAAGAGATCGCGCGATTGCCGAACTCCGCCAGCGAGTTGCTGCCATGGCAATGCAGCGGGCAGAATCGCAACTGCGATCGCAATTAGACGCAGCGGCGCAACAAAGATCGATCGATCGCAGCATCGCCAGCATTAGGGGGTAAAAGATGAAAGGTAGTGTCGTCAGCGGCGAAATTCTAGAACCATACGCTGAAGCCCTGATGTCAGTGGCGCAGTCTCAAAACCTATTAGACAAGTTTGGCGAAGACGTTCGCGCTTTGTTGGGTTTGTTAGAAACCTCGCCAGATTTAGAGCAATTTCTGGGCAACCCAGTGGTAAAGCCAGAAGCGAAAAAAGCCGTGTTGCAGCAGGTAGCGGGAGAGCAAATTCACCCGTACATGGTGAACTTTTTAAAGCTATTGGTAGATCGGCGGCGTATCCTCTTTTTAGAAGGGATTTGCCAGCAATTTCAAGTGCTGTTGCGCCAACTCAACAAAACCGTACTGGCAGAAGTGACCTCAGCGGTAGAACTGACGGACGAGCAAAAAAACGCGATCGCCGCCAAAGTTAGAGAACTTAGCAGCGCCGAACGAGTAGAACTCGATACCAAAATCGACCCAGAGCTAATTGGGGGTGTCATCATCAAGATCGGCTCTCAGGTACTCGATACTAGCTTGCGAGGACAACTGCGGCGAATCGGTATCGCCCTGACTTCAGGATAGTTATCAAGTCAAAAGTCAAAAGTCAAAAGTCAAAACGAACAAATGACCGCTGACCGCTGACCAAAAAATCGGTTTCAAGGCTACCCTCTCAAGGCGAAGCCAATCCAAAATCCAAAATCTAAAATCCAAAATCGATTCTCATGATTAGCATCAGACCAGACGAAATTAGCAGTATTATTCGGCAACAAATCGAACAATACGACCAAGCAGTTGCAGTTTCTAACGTTGGCACCGTATTGCAAGTAGGCGACGGTATCGCTCGGATTTACGGTCTAGATAAGGCTATGGCGAGCGAACTATTAGAGTTTGAAGACGGTACTATTGGCATTGCCCTCAACTTAGAAGAAGACAACGTGGGCGCGGTGCTAATGGGTGAGGGAAGAGAAATCCAAGAAGGTAGCACAGTTAAAGCTACTGGTAAAATCGCTCAAGTGCCCGTAGGTGAAGCGATGATCGGTCGGGTAGTAGATGCCCTCGGTCGTGCCATCGATGGTAAAGGAGACATCAACACCTCTGAAAGCCGTCTGATCGAATCTCCAGCACCAGGGATCGTCGCCCGCCGCTCGGTTTACGAACCCCTGCAAACCGGGATTACTGCCATCGATGCCATGATTCCCGTCGGCCGGGGCCAGCGGGAGCTAATCATCGGCGATAGACAAACTGGTAAAACCGCGATCGCGGTCGATACGATCATCAACCAGAAAGAAGAAAACGTCATCTGCGTTTACGTCGCGATCGGTCAAAAGGCTTCTACCGTCGCTCAAGTAGTGGGCGTGTTGCAAGAAGCTGGAGCGATGGATTATACGATCGTCGTCGCTGCTAACGCCAACGAGCCAGCCACCCTGCAATATTTGGCTCCTTATACTGGTGCTACCCTGGCAGAATACTTTATGTACAAGGGCAAGCCCACATTGGTGATCTACGACGACCTTTCCAAGCAAGCCCAAGCTTATCGCCAGATGTCCTTACTGCTGCGCCGTCCGCCAGGTCGCGAAGCCTATCCTGGAGACGTGTTCTATCTCCACTCTCGCTTGTTGGAACGGGCAGCCAAACTGAGTACCGAATTGGGTGAAGGCAGCATGACCGCCCTGCCAATTATCGAAACTCAAGCTGGTGACGTATCCGCTTACATTCCTACCAACGTGATTTCGATCACCGACGGTCAGATCTTCTTGTCGGCTGACTTATTCAACTCTGGCTTGCGCCCAGCCATCAACCCAGGTATTTCCGTGTCTCGCGTCGGTTCTGCCGCTCAAACCAAGGCGATGAAACAAGTGGCAGGGAAATTAAAGTTAGAACTGGCACAATTCGACGACTTACAAGCGTTCGCGCAGTTTGCCTCCGACTTGGATAAAGCTACCCAAGACCAGTTAGCACGCGGTCAACGCCTGCGGGAAATCTTGAAACAACCTCAGTACAACCCCTTATCTGTAGCCGAACAAGTAGCAGTGGTGTACGCCGGACTGAACGGTTACTTGGATGACATCCCGGTAGAAAAAGTCGCTCCCTTTGCCAGGGGCCTGCGGGATTACTTGAAAACCAGCAAGCCCAAGTATATCGAGTCAGTCAAAAATGACACCAAAGCTGCCAAACAGCAAGGCATGGTTGGAGATACTGAAAGCGTACTCAAAGAAGCGATCGTCGAGTACAAAAAGACCTTCTTAGCCACCGCGTAACCAAAGGAATCAGATTTCAGGAGAAATTCTGTAGGGGCGCAAAGCATTGATGCGCGTCAACTTAACGGTCAAATGCCTCATCCGTCAGGGGTTGAAAACCCCACACCGAGTAGCTAAAGTCCTCTAAAGAGGACTCAAATCCAGTAGATTTAGTCCATTTCAATGGACTTGCACTATTAGCCAGGGGTTTTGAACCCCTGGCGGGGATGGGTGAAATTCAGGATGCACAAAGCGCCTCTAGCTCTAAATTGATACCAACGAAAGCCTTGCGCCCTTACTCCTGAACTTCTGAACTTCTGAACTTCTGAATTCTCAAAAAAATTATGGCAAATCTGAAACTCATTCGCGATCGCATTCAGTCGGTCAAGAACACCAAAAAAATCACTGAAGCCATGCGCCTCGTGGCTGCGGCTAAAGTGCGACGCGCTCAAGAACAGGTCATCGCTACTCGTCCCTTTGCCGACAGGCTGGCACAAGTGCTTTACGGATTGCAAAATCGCTTGCAGTTTGAAGAAGCCAACCTGCCCTTGCTACGGCAAAGAGAAGTCAAAGCTGTCGGATTGTTGGTAGTTACAGGCGATCGCGGCCTTTGCGGGGCATATAATAGCAACGTCATTCGGCGGGCGGAAAATCGCGCCAAGGAAATTAAGGCTGAAGGCAAAGATTATAAGTATGTACTCGTAGGACGCAAAGCGATTCAGTATTTCCAACGTCGTAATCAGCCTATAGATGCTACTTATACTGGCTTAGAGCAAATCCCGACCTCAGCCGAAGCCTCCAAAATCGCTGACGAACTGCTATCTTTGTTCCTCTCAGACACGGTAGACCGGATCGAGTTGGTCTATACCAAGTTTGTCTCGCTGATCAGTTCTCGCCCGGTAGTGCAAACCCTGTTGCCTTTAACCTCCCAAGGGTTAGAAGCTACTGACGACGAGATCTTTCGGTTGACGACTCGCGGTGGCGAGTTTGAAGTCACGCGCGAGAAAGTCGCCAGTCAACAAATGCGGGCCCTGCCCAACGACATGATTTTCGAGCAAAATCCGGTGCAAATTCTGGATGCTCTCTTGCCGTTATATCTCAATAACCAGTTGCTACGGGCATTACAAGAGTCAGCCGCCAGCGAACTAGCTGCCAGGATGACAGCAATGAACAACGCTAGCGACAACGCTAAAGAATTGATTAGCGGTCTGACGCTTTCTTACAACAAAGCTAGGCAAGCTGCCATCACCCAAGAACTGCTGGAAGTGGTCGGTGGTGCTGAAGCGTTGCAGGGTTAGATTAACCTGAGTTCGGAATTCGGAGGAACGGAGTTCGCCGTTAGGCAGATTTTTTGACTAACGCTCGCTCTAACCTACTAATTACGTTTCAATCGTTAGTTTAGCTTTCATTCCTAATTAAAAGCGTCTGGGATTCCAGGCGCTTTTTGCGTAGCCGTGCAGAGTAACCTTAACTATGACTTGCCACCCTTGCGACCGATTTCAGACATATGTTCCCGGTCTTGGCTGACAGTTTCGCCACCTTTGCGACCGATTTCAGACATATGTTCGCTATCTTGACTGACAGATTGGCCACCTTTTTGTCCGGCTTCTTTGGCTTCTTCAGAGGTGAATTCGTGAGCGGTTCCCTTTTCGTGGGCAGCTTTTCCACCTTGGCTGGCAATCTCCCGTTGTTTGTCTTCGTCCATTGACGCGAAGCCGCGTTTGCTTGTATCTGCCATAACTCTAGCTCCTTTTTTATTAAGCTGTTTGAACGAACCAGCTTATGCTAGAAAAATACCAGCAGTGCGATCGTCAACCTAGAGATTCATCTATCTAAGTGGCTTTGTCCGTCATTTGGCGGATAATCGATTTACTCGATCGAGAGGCGATTTCTTTTCCTCATGGAGGAAGCAATACGTGCTGCCCACAGGCTAGCCAACGCGCCTATTAATTACTAATCCCATTAAAGCCGCATGGGGCATAGGTAAGATCTACCCATGCCCTTTGCCCTTTGCCCTTTGCCCTGCTATATATGAATGCCACACTCAGTCTTACCAGTTCCTCGCCAACGACCGGAACGTTCGTCTTCTCCTTCTCCAATCACAGTAGTTAGCGGTTCGTCGCCAATGCTGGGATAGCCGCGATCGTGCAGGGGGTTGTAGATGACATCATGCTCGAAGACGTAAGCCCAACTTTCTTTCCGCGTCCAGGTAGTTAGAGGATTGACCTTAATCCGGCCGTTAGCATCTCGCTCGAATACTGGCATATTAGCGCGAGTCACGGCTTGGTCGCGACGGCGGCCGGTAATCCAAGCGACGGTTTCCAACTCAGCCAAACCTCTTTGCAGGGGTTCGATTTTAGTAATTTGGTGGAATTGAGCGACATCCTTTTCCCATAAAGCCTCACCGTATTGCTTAGCAAACGCTTCGCGTGAATCGACATCGGGAACTCGGTAAACTTGCAGATCGAGATGATAGATACTTTTAGCTCTAGCAACTAGTTCCAGGGTTTCGGGAAAGTGGTGTAGGGTATCGAGAAACAGCACTGGCAATGGTGTTGTCGGTTGAAGATCGCGGTAGAGCAGATCGGTAATTACCATGTCATCGACATTAAAGGCGCTGGTCTGCACGAAGCCAGTAGGAATATTCTCAACACACCAGCGTAGAATCTCTCTGGGAGAAGCGATATTAAATTTCTTATTGAGCAACTCCAGGTTCAGGTTAGGCAATTGAACTGTAGATTCTCTGGCTTGGATCATGAGAGTTTGAGGATTAGTGTTTCCAAATCTTTAGACACTTTCAATTTTACCTCGACGAGAACCCAGCAATGTACTTTAACAGGAATACAGGAGTTCAGAAAATAACGGACTGGCAAGGCAAGGTCTTATAATAGGGTAGTATTTTAGGCGAGTTATTTAAGCACCTTAAAATAAAACCAACTATGATTCAAGCTAAATTCAGCTTAGAAAAATCTCACGTTCAATTTTTGAATCAATTCAAGCTTTACGGATTCAAGGACAAGAGCGAAATAGTCAGAATTGCTCTGGGTCGGTTACAAAGGGAATTAGAGCGACAAAGCTTGGAAGAGTCAGCAGCACTTTATGCCCAAATTTACGAAGAGGATGCTGAAATTAAAGAGCTAACCGAGTCTGCTCTTTTGGAGTGGCCGGAATGAACCCACTCAAGCGAGGGACGATCGTTGATGTCGATCTCGATCCTACTAAAGGTTCAGAGACAGGTAAGATTCGACCGGCGATCGTTGTCACTAACGATATATATAACGATCGAGTTCCTGTGATTCAGGTCGTACCAATTACCGAGTGGAGCGACAAAAAAGCCAAAATTAAAACCAACGTATCGATCTCTCCTTCGTCTCTCAACGGGCTGACTAAGAAATCGATCGCCGACTGTTTGCAAACTCGCCCGATCGATCGCCGAGTGCGGTTAATTGCCATTCGCGGTCAGATGGAGCCAGAAATTATGGTCGAGATCGATAAAGCCTTAAGAATTGTGTTCGATTTATCCTCATCATCTTTAAACTCAGAATGCGATTAATTTTATACGGCAAGCCTGGTTGCCATCTGTGCGAAGGGTTGCAAGAAAAACTAGAGCAGATCGTCCAGATGCACCAAGACGCATCTTTAGAAGTGCGAGATATTACCAGCCGCGAGGATTGGTGGCAAAATTATCAATACGAGATTCCAGTGCTGTGCCTGCAAGTTGGCGACAAAGAAGAACAGATCCCGCGTCCTTCTCCTCGTGCTACAGTGCAGCAGTTGGAGCGATCGCTACAGAAATATCGGCCGACAAACGATTAAAAATACCCGAAACATAAATTGTGTTAGGAGTTGAGATGAAGTTAGGCGAGTTACTAGCAAAGGTTCCCGATTTAGAATTGCCCGATGGTGCGGCTTTAGATGTAGAAGTGAAGGGGTTGACCACCAATTCTCACAGCAGCAATCCGGGAGATTTGTTTATCGGGATGCCAGGAACGCGAGTCGATGGCGGAGAATTTTGGCCGGGAGCGATCGCTTCTGGAGCGGTGGCAGCTTTAATTTCTCCAGCAGCAGCCCAGAAGACAAAAGAGCAAAAGAGCAAGCATTGTATCGTTGTCGCTTCAGATCCGATCGCCGCTAGCGCCCAGTTAGCAGCCGCTTTCTATGGCTATCCCGCCCAGCAGATGAAAACCATCGGCGTGACTGGAACTAACGGCAAGACTACCACTACTCACCTAATCGAATTTCTGCTCGATCGCGCCCAGTTACCCACGGCTTTGCTAGGAACCTTATACGCCCGCTGGCCGGGCTATCAGCAAGTGGCGGCTCACACCACCCCCTTCGCGGTGGAATTGCAAAAGCAGCTAGCTGAAGCTTACTCGGCCGGAAGCAAAATGGCAGTGATGGAAGTCAGTTCCCACGCCTTAGCTCAAGGACGGGTGCGGGAATGTCGGTTTGAAGTGGCAGTGTTTACCAATTTGACTCAAGATCATTTAGACTACCACCGCGACATGGAAGACTACTTTGCTGCTAAAGCCCTGCTGTTTAATAATGACTACCTGCAAGGGCGAGCAATTATTAACCTAGACGATCCTTACGGACAGAAATTAATTGCCCAATTGAATTCGAGCCAGGTATGGAGTTATAGCGTTAATAACTCTCAAGCCGATTTGTTTTGTAGCGACTTGAATTACACTCCTACGGGTGTCAGCGGCAAACTGCATACCCCAGTTGGCCAGATGGCTTTTTCCTCTCCCTTAGTCGGGCAGTACAATCTGGCAAATTTACTGGCAGCAGTGGGCACAGTCATACATCTCGGCTTAGATTTACCAGGGGCAGTAGCAGCCCTATCCGAGTTCCCCGGCGTACCCGGACGGATGGAGCAAGTCAAAGTTAGTCCCCAACAAGATATTAGCGTCATCGTCGATTACGCCCACACCCCAGATAGCTTAGAAAACTTACTGAAAGCCGCCCGACCTTTTATTCCAGGAGAGATGATTTGCGTCTTCGGTTGTGGAGGCGATCGCGATCGCACCAAACGTCCGAAAATGGGAGAAATCGCCGCTCGATTAGCCGATCGAGTAGTCGTCACCTCCGATAACCCCCGCACCGAAGACCCAGAAAAGATTTTGCAAGATATCTTGACGGGCATCCCAGAAACGGTCAAACCTGAAGTTATGGGCGATCGGGCAACTGCCATTCGCACGGCGATCGTTAACGCCAAACCAGGCGATGGGGTACTGATTGCTGGGAAAGGTCACGAAGACTATCAAATTTTAGGAACTGAAAAAATTCACTTTGACGATCGAGAACAAGCACGAGAGGCGTTAGAAATGAGAAGAGGTAATAGGTAATAGCAATTAACACTTTAAGTATCTGAGGAGAATCAACGATCTACGGCTATTCCTATGCCCCATGCCCCATGCCCCGGCCTCGACTTATATCGTTAATCTTGCCTACCTACTTATATGGATATATCTCTTTACCAGCTAGCTAAGGCTAGCGAACCGCCAACTCAACCTTTAATAATCAGTCCTGCTACGCTGAAATCTTCGATCGAGTCATCGTTGGAGGTTTTGAGCCGCCAAAAAACTGCTGCGACGTTATGGGTAAAACTCCCCGCTGGGGAGGTTTGGCAGTCAGATATCAAGCATTACCAGCAGCAAGCAACAGGACCGCAGACGATCTATATCTGCCAGAACGAGCCAACTTTGAGCGCCGAATGGTCATCTCTGTCTACAGATAGTTCTCGAATTTTGCCGCTGCCATTGATGGCTGACAACCAATTAAAAGGGGAGTATTTTTGGCTCTGGTTGTCGGCTAACTTTATCGGGGTAATTGTGGCTCAACGCGCCCCAAGTGGAGGTAGCACCAATAAAAAACTACTAATGGAGACAGTTTGTGCTTTTGACCTACCAACGGTACGGCGAGTTCTGGGAGGACTCAAACAGGCGATCTCCGATTTACCTGCTGACGTACCCGAGATTGATACTTGGGAAGAGTTACTTTCAGAAGTATCCCCTGCTTCTGAGACGCTGTTTCAGGTGCTAATCGACCAATTGCAGCGCCAAGAAGAAATCAGACGACCTGCCAGCAAAGAAAAAGAGCCTGATGAAGTTGCTGCTGTAAAATCGGAAAAAGAGGAAGGAGAGACATCCATAGGCCTCGACGAGAAATTTTTCTACCGTGTAGTTCAAGAACTGCGGACACCACTAACTAATATGAAAACCGCGATGAAACTACTCGAATCAGAACAAATCAAACCAGCACAGCGCCAAAGATACTTGCAATTGCTGCACACCGAATGCGATCGCCAAAATTCCTTACTCACTGGCTTCCAAGAACTGCTGCAATTAGCTGATTCTACCCAGCAAGAATCTTTTCAACCTTTGAAGGTGAGCGATATTATTCCGGCGATCGTTAGCACCTATCAACCTCTAGCCCAAGAAAAAGGCGTATTTTTAGGCTACACCGTGCCCGATCGAATTCCTGCGGTTTATTGCTCGGAAACTTGGCTCAAGCAAATTGCGATCGCTTTACTACACAACAGCATTAAATTCACTCCCGAACGCGGCAAGGTTTCCGTGTGGGCCAGGGAACAGGGGGAATATATCGAGCTAGAATTCCGCGATAGCGGAATAGGCATTCCTATGGGCGAAATTCCCAAAATTTTCGAGCCGTTTTATCGAGTTCGCACTCCTACCAATGAAGAAGTAGCTGGGGCAGGCTTAGGCTTAACGATCGTCCAACAAATACTGCAACGCTGCGGCGGCTCTGTGAACGTTAACAGCAAACAGGGTATGGGTTCTAGCTTTAAAGTGTTACTGCCCGTCCACCAGCCTTGAGGGAGAGGGGGAGATGGAGAGATGGGGAGATGGGGAGATGGGGAGATGGGGAGAGGGGGAGATGGGGAGATGGGGAGATGGGGAGATAGGGAGATGGGGAGATGGGGAGAAGAGTAACAACTGACAACTAACAATTGACATCCGAACTCCTATACTCCTACACTTCTGAACTTGTGGCTTAGGCCATATTGGTTTCAATTGCCCAACGAGCTAATTCAGTGCGGTTGTTGAGTCCGGTTTTGCCTAACATATTAGAGACGTGGCTTTCGATCGTGCGTTGACTTACCTTCATCGTCTCGGCAATCTGGCGGTTGCCTAAACCTTGCGCTAGCAACTGCACTACTTTGAGTTCTGTCGGCGTTAGCTCGACAGAAGACGGCACCTGAATTTTAGGGGAAACTTTGGTAGGTTTGCTGGGGTGCTGCATCATCCGAGACGATTGCCTCAGAGAAGATTCTACTTGCGCCACCAATTCTTCTGGTTCAAATGGTTTCACCATGTAGACATCTGCCCCAGTGTTGAGTCCTCTAACTCGATCTTGGCTTTGCCCCTTGGCTGAGAGAAAGAGTACGGGAATCCAACTGTAACGAGCGTCTTGCCTGATTTGTTCGACAAAGGTATAGCCATCCATTTCTGGCATCATCACATCGCAAACAATCATGTCGGGCAGTTGTTGCTCTAATAAATCTAGTGCCTCTAGACCGTTTTCTGCCGTGACGACTTCAAACCCTCGAAACTCCAAGTAGTCCTTGACTAGCAAGATTAAGTTAGGGTCATCGTCAATTAGCAATAGTCGTTTTTGCTCCCTGGTAACGTTGTCTTTCATATTGCTATACTCGCCCAGCCCTTTGTACTACTGAAGTTGATTGTAGTGAGTTCTTCGTCGATCGCTTATCAAGCCTGCTACTGTTATCTAACCACAAGAAAAACTTAGTAGATCTGTAGATAGACGGAAGAATTTAACATAGGTACTATGTTAGTCTATTGGGTTCTGGAAAAACAGCACTCAGGAAGTGTTAAGTGTGGAGTGTTGAGTGTGGAATTAAGAATTCTCTCCCTTTCTCCCTCTTTCCCTCTTGTTCTTGGGCGCTTTTTGCTTAGCTGCTGGCAGCGGATGAACCAAAAAGGCATATTCGCTAACGATTTTATTGCCGATTAGATGCTCTTGGATGATGCGTTCGATAACAGGTGGGGTGGCCGCATGATACCAAACCCCATCGGGGTAAACGACTAAAATCGGGCCAGAGGCACAAACTCGCAAGCAATTGGCTTTTGTGCGAAAAATGCAACTAGGGTTAGCCGCAGAAGGTTTGTCTAAGTTTAGTTCTTTCAGACGCTTTTTCAAGTAGTTCCAGGCTTCTAAACCGACTTCCTTAGAGCAACATTGAGGTACGGTTTGATCGGCACAGATAAAGACGTGCCGTTGAATGCGATCGAGTCCCAAGTTTTGCACTATAGGCGCTAACGAGTCGCGATCGCTTACCTGACTTGTCTGTTGCACTTCAACGTTATCCGCTTTAACTTGGCTCTCAGTCATCTGAATTATGAAAATCGGGTAGAGAAATCTGTCAAGATCCTACAACGCCTGTACTAGACATCTCCAACAATTCTTGTAAGGTAGGCATCCTGCCTGCCTTTGAGTTTAATTTATAGAGATGTCTACTAGCGATCGACTTAACATAAGGTATGTAGGTGTAATTATATTTGCGAAAGCAGTGGTTTCAGAAAATCGAGAGCAGTTCCAAATTGCCTATCAAGCTGGCAAAGCGGCATTTGAAAGCGGTCAATATCGAGCCGCCGTGCAGCACTTCCAAGCAGCTAGCGCCTTAATACCCAGCAATTCTCGCCTGGGTGGAGAGGTGCAGATGTGGTTGGCTATAGCTTATGAAGCAGCAGGGGACAGAACTGAAGCGATCGCTCTTTACCAACAACTCCAGCACCACCCAGATCTAGAAACTCGCAAGCAAGGCAAGCGCTTACTTTATATCGCCCAAGCCCCCGAACTCTCCAGACGATCGGAATGGCTGGTCGAAATTCCCGATTTGAAGAATCTGCCTGAGTCAGAATCTAAGTTCGATCGTGGGGTTTCAAATCGCCCCGCTGGCAATCGTGCCCCCAGACCTCGATCGACTCCAGAAGCGATCGATCTCAGTCAAGTTAATACTAAAGACAACCTCTTTATCTGGTTCGGGCTGATTGTCACCGTTTTGATTCTCGGCGGGTTAATCTGGTTTGGTCGATCGGGTGGTTGAAGCAACAACTCTATATATAGCGATGCTTTAGGGCAGCGTTTAGTATGCAAATGCTCGGCCAAAAACAAGCAGATATAAGCCTCCCCGCTTGAGGAAAAAAGTTTTTGGGAGGAGTTCAAGCTGATGACAAAAACTGCTTGGTGCGCTTGGCATTCGGAGGAAACCTCCGAATTCAGCGCATCCGCTTTTTGACTTTTGACTTTTGACTTTTGACTTGTTAATGACCTGCTGGTTTTCGAGGATCGTTGACCCCAAAAAGTCTCCCCGTTTGAGGATCTACCCAGATCGACTCAGCCGCACCCCAACCGAACAGGGGAGCAACTCTGTACCCCATGTCCCATAATTTTTGCACGGTAGTTGAATCTAGAGCATATGGTTCGGTAATAACTAAATTTGGCAGCCCTTGGTAATGCAGCCGAGGGGCATTCACGGCCTCGTCGATCTTCATGCCGTAGTCGATCGCATTGGTAATTATCTGAAGCACAGTAGTCGGAATAGTCGAACCTCCTGGACTGCCCGTGACTAAAAAAACTTTCCCGTCTTTGAGAACGATAGTTGGAGACATGGAACTCAAAGGGCGCTTCCCCGGTGCGATTTGATTGGCGCTGCCTTGCACCAAGCCAAAATTGTTGGCTACTCCTGGTTTGACGGTAAAGTCATCCATCTCGTTGTTGAGGAAGAAGCCCGTGTTACCAGCGATAACACCCGCCCCAAAATAGGAATTAATCGTATAAGTAACGGCGACGGCGTTCCCATCGCGATCGACGATCGAGTAGTGAGTGGTATTAGTCCCTTCAGTGGGAGCGATGTCAGAGTAAAGTGGTTCTGGAGGAATTGCCCGATTTTCTGGAATGCGGGAGCGCACGGAGGCGGCGTATTCTGGGGAAAGCAAGCGATCGATTGGGTTGCTAACGAAATCTGGATCGCCTAAATATTTGTTGCGGTCGCTGTAAGCATACAACATGGTAGAAAGCATCAAATGCAAGCTTTTGACAGAATGCCAGCTTAATTGTTTGAGTTCGTAGCCCTCTAAAATCTTTAGCATTTGGCACAGCGTCGCGCCACCTCCGGGCGGCGGGGCGGAAATAAGTTCATAGCCTCGATAGGAACAACGCAAAGGGGGTTGTTCTTTGACGGTGTAGTCAGCAAAATCTTCAACCGCGAGAATGCCTCCCTGAGTTTGGCTGGCTCGAACGATTTCAGTAGCAATCTGTCCTCGGTAGAATGCTTCCGGGCCTCGATCGGCAATTAGCTTCAGAGTGCGAGCTAGATCGGGTTGCAGGAAGCGATCGCCAGTCTGGTAGGGATTTTTGCCATTTTTCAAGAAAATCGCTGCTACGTTCGGCTGAGATTTAAATTCCTCAGTTCCCCGATCCAAAATCCTCACATCCCCAGATCGCAAGATAAAACCAGATTCGGCCAGAGCGATCGCTTTTCTCATCACCTGCGCTCTGCTCATCGTGCCATACTCGCTCAGCGCCAGATCTAATCCTTTGACGGTTCCAGGAACGGCTACAGCCAGATAGCCTTTGGTACTCAAGTCACGCCGTACCCGATCTGATGAATCGAGGTACATATCCTTGGTAGCAGATTTAGGCGCTCGTTCGCGGAAATTGATGAAGGTGTCTCGACCGTTAGCCAAATGAATCGACATAAATCCGCCCCCGCCCAAGTTGCCGCAGCAAGGATCGGTCACAGCCAGAGCATATCCTACAGCTACCGCTGCATCGATCGCATTGCCCCCTTCAGCTAGAATTTGCTGCCCTACTTCTGAGGCTTCGCGTTGTGGAGTCACAACCATACCGTTTTTTCCCCAGGCGACGGTGGCACGTGGGGGAGTTTTTTGGCAGCTAGGAATGACTGAGTTCGAGCATTGCCACCAACTAGCGATGTTATAGAGGTAGGTCAAAGGGTGGTAGAAGCTGGCATAAATTGCCATATCCAAAAGGACGATCGCTACTAGTGCGGCTAAGCTAATGGCCGAGAAGCGCAAAACCTGTTTGCACCGATGCCATTTTGACTTGACCCCAGATCTACTCGATCGATTTGCTCTTTTTGGCATCAGCTAAAACGATAATTCTCTCTTGCGATCGACAAAGCTAGCCAACTAATAATCCCGATCGATCGAGAAGGTGCTGCGATCGCATTTGAGCTTTTTCGGCGATGTCGAGGCGAGAGTTAGGATTAGCCCACAGTTCTGGCCAATTTTGCTGCCAATCCGCCAATAGTCTCTGGATTTCGATTAATTCTGTCTTAAGCTCGTCCGAGCTATTCGGGATCGTCCATTCTAGGTAATGCTGACTTTCCTCGATCTCATACAAAGCCATTTCTTGAGGTAGGGACTGCTCGCAAGCCGATTTCAGCCGCACCAAACTGCTTGCGAGATGACCGAACTGTTGAGACAAGTCAAATTCGAGGTAGCGCCTTCTAGTAGCGTTCCAATCTCTGGTCATACTAATTTCCAAAAATTCTGAACTCCTGAACTCCTCTATTCTGAACTTCTTTTAATGGCATTACTCTCTCTAATACTTGTTTGAGTACCATTGCCGTCCAATCGACATCGGCTGCGGTAGTATCTCGCCCTAGAGTGAGGCGAATACCTCTTAAGGCGGCTGAGTTACTCAATCCGATCGCCTGTAGTACGGGGCTGGGACTGAGTTTGCCGCTGTGACAAGCAGATCCCGCACTGATGCCAATTCCTGCTAGGTTCATCTCTCGCACTAGAGTTCTGCCCGTGATGTTGTCATCGCCCAAGAGGTAAAAACTGACGTGGTGAGGCAATCTTTGCTCTCGGTGTCCTGTAGGTATTAGGTAAGGAATATCGGCTAACAGATCGAACAAGCGATCGCGCAACTTTATTAACCTGAGCGTTTCTACTTCCATTTCCTGCGCGGCTAATTCTGCTGCTATGCCAAATCCAGCGATCGCGGGGACGGCTTGGGTTCCCGATCGCAACCCTCTTTCTTGTCCGCCACCACCCAGTAAGGGCAATAATTCCACCCCAGGACGAACGTATAACGCTCCCGCACCTTGAGGGCCGTAGATTTTATGACTGGAAAGCGAGAGCAAATCTACCCCAAGTTGCTGCACGTCTAGGGGCAATCTGCCAGCTACCTGCACGGCATCGGTATGAAACAGCACCCCGCAATGGCGGGCGATCGGTAACAATTCTTCTATTGGTTGCAGCGTGCCAATTTCGCTTTGACCGTAAATAATCGACACCAAAACCGTGTTCGATCGCATAGCCGATTCTAAGTCAGCCGGATCGACTCTTCCTTGGCGATCTACTGGCAATCTAGTAACTTCCCAGCCCCATTGTTCGAGCGATCGCACCGTTTCGGCTACGGCTGAGTGTTCGACGCTGGAAATAATTAGATGTTGGGGATTTTTATACTGTTGGGTAACACCGATAATTGCCAAGTTATCGGCCTCGGTACCGCCAGCGGTAAACGCGATCGCATCTGGATCGGAGGCATTAATCAGCCCCGCTACTTGAAATCTGGCCGTTTCGACTACCATAGCGGCTCTTGCTCCCCACTCGTGCAAGCTCGATGGGTTGCCCCAAGTTTCGGTTAGGGCAGCTTGCATCCGAGCGATCGCTTCTGGGCGTGTCGGTGTAGTGGCGCTGTAGTCGAGATAAATCTGCATTCGTGCGAGCAGAGGGGGAGATGGGGATAGAGAGGTAGAAAACCAACCCTCGATTTAGCGAAAGTTGGGTTTCACTGCGTTCAACCCAACCTACATTTTGAACTTCTCTCTTTATACCTTTTTGAGAAGGAGGGGAGCAATTTCTTGAATGGGCAGAACGTGTTGAGCCGCACCTAGAGCGATCGCTTCTTTGGGCATTCCAAAGACGACGCAACTCTTTTCGTCTTGAGCGATTGTTATCCCTCCAGCTTGGGCGATCGCTTGCATTCCAGCCGCCCCATCTCTTCCCATTCCGGTTAATAAAATGCCAGCGGTGGCCCTGCCATAAGCTTTGATGGCAGACTTAAACATTACTGTAACCGAAGGACAATGACCGTCTACTCTGTCTGAAGTAGAACTGATAAATCTACCTTGAGGACTTAATTCTAAATGTCTTTCTTCAGGAGCAAAATAAATTGTTCCGGCTGATGGTAGTTCGCCAATTTGAGCGATTTTAATTTTTAATTTGCACTCCGATCCGAGCCAATCAACTAGTCCTTGCAAAAAGCCAACGCTAATATGTTGAGTGCAAATTATCGGTGCGGGAAAATTACTTGGCAGTTGGCAAAGAATTTTATATAAAGCTTGAGGACCACCAGTCGAAGCACCAATAGCAACCATCTTAATATTGGTAATCTCGCCGAATAATGGTTCGGCAATTGGTGGCGGCAACTCAGATCTTAGCTGTTCGGTAGTTACCAATGGTGATGGTGGGAGTTTGGTAAAAACTTTAACTCCAGAGAGAATTTTGATTTTAGTAATTAACTCCTGCTTCACCCTTTCGTAATCTGACGGTAAGCCAGTTACGGGTTTAGGAAAAATATCTAATGCCCCAGCCTGTAAAAGTTCAAAAATTCTTTGAGTGTTCTCTTTTTGTACCGAAGCACTAATGACTAAAATCGGTCTTGGATATTTGGACATTACCTGTTTAGTCAACTCCAACCCATCCATTTCTTTCATATGGAGGTCAGTGCAAATTACCTGGGGCTGAAGTTTGGCGATCGCCTCTAGTGCTTCTTTACCGTTACTAGCAGTTCCTGCTACTGTCACTTCTGGCGAAGAAGACAGCAACTTTTTCAGAATTGCTAAAGCTACAGGAGAATCTTCGACTAATAAAACTTTAATGGGATGGGGCATTGGGGGAAGGAGTTCAGAAGTTCAGAAGTATGCGCTGATCGCAGGCTGCGCCAACAGGAGTTCAGAATGTATAGACGGGAGATCTCCCGCCCATATATTTGTAGGGGCGCAAAGCATTGCGCCCCTACTCAAGAGGTGTCGCATCTTAAAATATCCGCTACCTGGTCTTCACCTCTTATCTTCTCATACTTATGAGAGCGGTTTGGGATAAACCTTGGTATTTGCTAGGACTTTAATTTTAGTAATTAATGTCAATTTTAGCTGTTCGCGATCGCTAGCAGAAGCAGCAGAAGGTTTAGGAAGAAAATCTACGGCTCCAGCTTGTAATATTTTCCAAATATTGTCAATATCTTCTTTTTGAACGATACTGCTTAAAACCAAGATCGGCAAAGGAGAATTTGCCATTACTTGCTTGATTAATTCCATACCATCCATCAAAGGCATTTGTAAATCAGTACAAATTACTTGAGGTTGAACTTTAGGAATTAAGTTTAATGCCTCCATGCCATTTAGAGCAGTACCAACTACTTGAACCTCTGATGAAGACTCAAGTAAGTTTTTGTAAAGCCCCATGGCTACAGGTGAATCTTCGACTAATAATACTTTAATTGGTGTCATTTGAATCTCCTTGTGAAAGTGTTGAGTGTTAAGCGTTAATTTGAAAGAATCGCTGTATTCTAAACTTCTGTAAAAACGCGATATCTTGCATTTTTACAAATTCTAAAATTCTGTATTCTCTCTTTATTCTGAACTTCTGAACTTCTCAAAAATTATGCCAACCTCCTAAGTGTATCTAGTAAAAGTTTTTGGTCGAAAGCACCTTTTGTCAGGTAAGCATTAGCGCCTGCGTCTGCTCCTCGTCGTTTGTCTTCATCTGATGCCAAAGTTGTAACTAGGACGATCGGTAATTCCTTGTATTCTTGGTGTTGGCGAATCTTGGCTGTTAGTTCCAAACCGCTTAAATTTGGCATTTCTACATCCGAGATTACAGCATCATAAACGCCATTTTTCAGCTTGTTAAAGCCATCTAACCCATCAACGGCGGCTGTGACTTCATATCCAGCATTCTCCAGCAGGCGCTTGAATTGAGTGCGGATCACCAAAGAATCTTCTACTAACAGGAGCGATTGCTTGGTTTTGGTCTGTCGAACGACTGTTTTCGTTCCCACCGCACCGCTGCCCTTGCGGATAGATTTGAGCAAATCTTGGGGATTTAAAACCATGCAAACTTCTCCATTGCCCAAAATCGTAGCTCCAGAAACGTTGCGAATTCGCTTCAGCAACTTGCTTTGTGGCTTTAAAACTACATCTTGTCGATCGAGCAAGGCATCAACTAGTAAGCCTAAGCGATCGCTACCCGATTTGAGAATGAGGCAAGGAATATTTTTGGCTGTCAAGTTTCCTAACTTCGAGGTCGCAGGGGCGCTGACTGGTAAAGCTAATAAGTCTGACAGCCAAGCGACGGATACGGGTTGCCCGTCAATGGCAATGGTTTGACTGCCTTCGATCGCAAAAATCTCTTCGCGCGATACTAACATCGTCGTTTCGACGAACTCGACGGGAACGGCATAGGAAGTGCTGTTAACTTCCACTGTTAACACCTGGCTGGTAGCGACGGTAGCGTGCAGTTTAATCTTAAATTCGCAACCCATGCCAAAATTAGATTCTACTTGGATCGTCCCTTTGAGGCGTTCGACGTTGGTGCGAACCACGTCTAAGCCTACTCCTCGTCCAGAAATTTCGGTGATGGTGGTGCGGGTAGAAAATCCAGGGGCAAAGATTAAAGATTGAATCTGGCTAGCTGTCATGGCAGCGAGTTCTTCTTCCCGACAAACGCCGCGCCGCAGAGCAGTTTGTTTGATGGCTTCGAGATTTAATCCCCGTCCGTCCTCGATGACTTCAATGCCAATAGTGCTGCCAGTTTGGTAGCCTCTGAGCCGCAAAGTGGCCGTGCCCGTTTTGCCCATCGCTGACCGTTCTTGAGGGGTTTCGATGCCGTGATCGATCGCATTCCGCAGAATGTGTAGCAGCGGATCTTTGATTTCTTCTAAGATGCGCTTGTCTACCCGCGTATCTCCACCTTCAATGACGAAATTGATGTCTTTGCCTTGTTGTTTGGCTAAATCGCGCACCATCCGAGGAAAGAGGTTGAAAATCGTTGATAAAGGTAGCAGGCGCAAGTTGCGAATACCAGTTTCGAGTTCGTTGGCTACGATTTCTAATCTGGCGGTGTCTTCGTAAGCTCGATCTTTTAATCGATCGATCAGATGTCCGAGCTTTTCTAACCGCTGTTCGGCCCGGTGATGAAAATTTTGGAATTGTTTGAGATCGCCCTGAGCCTTTTCTAGGCGATCGAAACCGACGCGATGGGTCGACGAATCGCGACTCCATTCTTCCCACAATGCCACAATTTCTTCAATGGCTACCATTTGGTGAGCCATCCGCACTTGGGTAACGGTTAATTCTCCGGCTTGGGTCATTAAGGCATCTAGCTTTTGCGGTTCGACGCGAATAGTATCGATTTGGTAAGAATTAACCGAACTCGGTTCGCTCGGCTGGGCTGGAGGGGTCAGACCTAACCCCCCTGGCCCCCCTTCCCTACGAGGGAAGGGGGGGACTTCGCTTCCCTCTTCTGTCTCCCCTCTCCTCGCAGGAGAGGGATTGGGCGTTGCCGTGAGCTTGTCGAACGGGGTGAGGTCAGTCAGGGGTAAGGTTAACTCAGGCATAGCCTCAATCTTACCGTTGGCAGTTGGAACTGGATCGTCCGAGTTGGAAAAATCTAATTCTGCCAAAGCAACCGCCGGGGCAAAGAGGTCTTGACTGTGACCGTTACCATTACCGTTGCTAAAAAGATCGGGGGCTTCAGCCGCAGTTTGCAGGGCTGCTAGATCGAAATCGGGAAACAGCAGATCGTCGGTATTGACTTTGGTTTCCTCAAATACGGGATCGGGAAACAGCGAGTCGATCGCGGCACGATCGTCTGGAAATAGATCGATCGCAGCCGTTTCTTCATTTTCTTCAACAGGAGAGTCAGGGCTGGCATCGGCTCCCATGAGTTGAGCCAAGACCAGAAATAAGTTGACTCCTGCTGGTTCTGCGGTGACGGCCTCATGGACGAACTTGCGAATGGCATCTAGTCCTTGGTAGAGGCGATCGCATAAATCTGGTGTTAGCACCTTTTCGCCGCGCTCGATGGCAGCTACGCAATCTTCCATTTGATGGGTGACGCTTTCGACATCCTCAACTCCCAACATCCGGGAATCGCCTTTGAGAGTGTGAGCCTCGCGCAAAAATTCTTTCATAGCGGCGCGATCGCTCGGATGCTTTTCCAGGTGCATTAACGCATCTTCTATTTTCTGCAACCGTTCGATCGTCGTAGTTTTATAAATATCTCTAAATTCAGCGTCTTCAATATACATGGCTCGGAGAGAATATAGGAGTTCAGGAGTTCAGAAGTTCAGAATGAAGAAAGAATATTAGGAGTTTAGGAGTTGTAGAGACGCTTTGATCTCGCGTCTTTAGAGAAGTCATACCAAATCCGTTTCTCATACCACCCATTCAGCCCTCACCCCCAACCCCTCTCCCAGCTTGGGAGAGGGGAGCCGGAGGCGGTATGAGGGAAAGAGTATTTTGGAAACCGGATTTGGTATCAGTTGTAGGGGCGGGTTTTGCCAGCCAAGTTTGGGTCATACCGTTAACATTCGCTCGAACCCGCCCTGCCACACCATTAACCTCAGTGGAGTACAAGAGTTTAAGAGAAGTAAGAAGTGTTGAGTCAAGAATTTTCTCCCCATCTCCACATCTCCCCATCTCTTCTAGACTGTCGATTGCAACTGCTGTGCGGCTTCGTGAAGTTGCTGAGTGCTGACTCGAACTTGAACGATCCCGCTGGCGGTTTCCTTAGCCCCTAAGTTGAGGGCGTTCATCGAAGCCACGACTTGCTGAACTGCGATCGCTTGTTGCTTGGCACTCATCGAAATTTGTTGGCTGTTGACGAACACGTTGTTGACGGCATCGGCTACGCCTGAGAAGGTGGCAACTGTACCCTCAGCTAAATTGATGCTGGCATCGACAGTTTTGGTGCCTTCGTCGGTAGCCATGACGGTGCTGTTGATGGCTCCTTGAATGTCATTTACCAAGGCGTTGATTTTATCGGAGGATTTCTTGCTTTGATCTGCCAGCTTGCGGATTTCGGCAGCCACTACGCCAAATCCTTTACCGTGTTCGCCAGCGCGAGCGGCTTCGACCGCAGCGTTTAAGGCTAACATATTGGTTTGGTTGGCCAAATCGCCCACTAATCCAGAAATACCGCCGATTTGAGTGGTTTGTTCGCTCAGACGCACGATCTGCTCGGCGATCGCTCCGACTTTATCTTTCAAAGTGGCCATGCCTTCCATCGTTTGATGCACGGTTCTAGTGCCATCTTCAGCTAAGACTAAAGCTTGACGCGCTCCAGAGGCCGAGGCTTCGGCTTGTTCGGCAGCCTGACGGGAAGAGGCTCCCAATTCGTCCATGGTGGTAGTAGTTTGGTTGACCGAAGCGGCTTGCTGGCTGACAGTACGTTCTTGCTGTTCTACCGTGGCGGCAATTTCGCTCGAACAAGTAGCGATCGCGTTAGAAATTCCCTTAATTAAGCTGGTAGCGCGACTGGCTAGCAAGATGGCTATGGCTCCGACGATTAGTACCGTACCGCCAGTACCAAATAGCAACACCATCAATATCAGTCTTTGGGTAGAAAAAGTATTCGTGGTATCGCTAGCTAGTAAGGTACTCCAATTTAGTTGGGGCAATCCTTCTAGTTTTTCAAAAGGAGTATAAGAGATTAATTGCTGTGCGCCATCGATCTTGTCGATCGTAATTAAAGAACCTGGTTTTTTAGCGGCGACGATCGCATCCAATCCACCAAAATCTGCTTGAGCTTCTCTGCCTACTTGTTCTTTTTCCAGAGCGGAAAAGAACTTGCCAGAAGCATTATCAACTAAATGCCACTCTTCACCATTCTTTTCAAAATCTTTGGCTAAAGCTTCGACGTGTTTTAGAGGCATTCTCGATCTGACTACACCAATAGTTTTGCCCGTTGTTGTTTCTTTAATCGGAGCAGCAAAGTACATCACCATTTCCCCTGTAGCTGGCGACTTTTCTGCATTAGTCATCACGGGTTGTCCGGTTTGCAGAGCCTTTTTAAAATAATCTTGGTCTTTGTGATTGAGAACAGTTGCACCAGAGGATTGAACTAAGACATTCCCATTTAGATCGAAGGCAGCTACGCTGTCGTAAACGCCGTAGATTCTGACCATGTTATTCAGGGTGAACTGCTTTTGCTCGGTAGTCACTTTACTGGATATACTTGCATCGGCAATAATCGGTAATTTTGCCAGAACTTGAATGTCACCGTAGCGCTCGAATAAAAATCGATTGATTGTATTGCTTAAGCTATGGGCGCGATCTTGTTGGGCTTGATTTGCTTGGGCAATAATATGGTTGTCTGCGGCGGAATAAACCATGGCTCCCATTGACAGTATTGGTAAGGTACCAATAGTGATGCCAGCAATAATAGCTTTAGTTTTCAACGATAATTTGTTCAACATTTTGGGGATTCTCCTAGTTATTTGAATAAAGATAAGCGTGCTTAGTTGTTAGTCGTTAGCTGTTTAAACTCGATTTTAGATTTTTAATTCCTCCTATTTCATACCTCCTCATTCACTACTAACCCACCTCGATCTAAAAGGTTAGGTAAGTCGATAACGCTCAGCATTTTCCCTAAATAAGGGGCAGTACCTCGTAGAAATTCGTCACCGTTGACTGCTGTTGGGGGAGCAGTTAGATCGGATGGATGGAGATACATGACATCAAAGACGCGATCGACTGGAATGGCAGCGACGATATCGTCAACCTGAATCACTACAGCTTTTGAGGCCGCATTGACATCTGGCAAAGGTAAATTTAGCGTCCCCCGAATGTCAACTAAAGTGACAATTTCTCCCCGCAAATTCATGTTGCCAATAATATGTGGTGGGCAGCAGGGAATCGGGGTAACTTGACGAATATTAGTAAACTCGCGCACTAAACCTAAATCTAATCCAAAATATTCGCCATTTAGACCGACTACTGCTACTGGTAACTGACCGACGAACTCAGAATTTTCAGTTGCCGTTCTTAAATTCTCAGTCCGCTGCCGAAAAATAGCTCTTTCTTCGGAAGTAGCACTAGGACAGCATAGTTCGTAAAAGTTGTTCAGTTCGGATTTAGGTTTTTCTGGCTCAAAATCTAAATATTTTTGTCCGAAAAACTCTCCATTTAGGTTTTCTTGAGCTTCTGGTGCAAATGAAATTACTTCTTCGATTTCCTCAGAATATCCGATTAAATTTTCTGGGTCGAGCAACATAATCATGTCGGTATCGACTTTAGCTACACCCAGTAAAAATCGAGTCTGCGCTCTTCTAACTCTGCCATAAGATATCTCTGGTTCGATCGCCGATGATTCGATATTTTTAACTTCGCTCACACTATTGACAATGATGCCAATCTGCAAGCCTTGCCATTCTAAAATAACGACGCTATCGCTCAGTTTGCCTTCTGGCATTCGATATCCCAGACGCACCGCTAAGTGCATCACCGGAACGACTTTAGAGCGCAGGTCGATCGCACCTACAATATCTTTAGGAGCTTGGGCGATCGCGGTTAGTTCGGGCAGCAGAAATACTTCTTTAACTAAGCTAGCATCAATCCCATACTGCACGTTATGCAGACTAAAAACTAAATATGGTTTCATAAGAACTTTGGGGGCTGTATTCTACTTGGCGTACTTTTCGACAATCTCGATCAATTTGTCGTTATGAAATGGCTTGGTTAGATAATGTGTGGAACCAGCAATTTGACCTTTGATTTTGTCAACAAATCCATCTCTAGCTGTGAGCATGATAATGGGCAGATCGCGAAACTTGGGAATGCTGCGTACCGTGCGGCACATTTCTAAACCATCGACCCCTGGCATAGTGACATCGAGTAAGAGCAGGGTAATATTTTTTTGATTCATGATCGATAAAGCATCGATCGCATTACTAGCTAGTAAAACGTTATAGCGATCTGCCAATGCCCGTTTGATCGTAGTTTGCACGACTGGACTATCATCAACCGAGAGAATTACTTGTCGTTCCTTATTTTCTACTGGCTTGTTGTTGACGGGCATAATTTTATTTTCCGCAACTGGAATACTTTTAAAAGATAACCAGTTTAACTTTGCCCAATTTAAATAAGATGGAGCTAGATTTAACGGATCTTTGTCTAATTTTTCAGCAATATCGACTAAAGAGCGTTTGCCATCAACCCATAGTTGTAAGTGCTGGCGGACAGCCGGATCGGTAATCTTTTGTACGCTGGCGGTTGTAATGTGCGGAACGGCATACATCGAGGAAATTACAGGAGCAAATGCTGCCCACTCTTTCTGACGGCGATCGATATCTTGCATTAACTTAGACCAATCTAAGCCATGAGAATTCTCTCCATAACTAAGATCGAATTCAACCGTCGGCTTAAACTCAAATTCTCCAGCTTGCGGTAAAGCTTGCTCTAAAATAGTTACAACTTGATATCGAACTATGGCTTCAATTTGCTCCCAAGTCAACACTCGCATCTTTACCAGCAAATCTGCTAGTTCTCGAATAGATGCTGAATTTGTCGCTTTTTGCTTGGCTAAGTTGATAGCCGCATCAATTACATCTGGTTTAAACTTTTGACCGATCTTTTTGAGAAGTTCCAGATCGCTAGGAAGACGATCTCCGGCATAAGTAATCTCACCATTTTGCCAAACTATAATACAGTTTTTTACCCTTTGCTGAGCCTCGATCTTAATTTCTAAGTGCAAGCTACCACTGGCAAGATTACTTCTGAGATTTTCAAGGACGGACTTGAGGTGTTGTTCTTTGTATTGATGTTTGACCATAGTTGTTCCGGAGTTTATCTACGAAAAAATCAGCTACTTTATAGAAATTAGCTAAATTGGATTCATGTTAGATAAAGCATCCCATCGATCCAATTTGATAAAAAGTTTGTGAGTTAATAAATAAGATTCAAGTGGCGCTGTGCGATCTCTCTAACTTTTTTAGTATGGATGATGAATAAGATAGTTGGATCGGGGTAACTACGTATTTTTGGGCTTAAACTAATCGATCTCTGTGAAATTACTTAAAAGTATTCTTCCAAGTAGGAGGAGGGGTAAGGGGGAAACAAGGTTAGGAAAGCCCTCACCCCCAACCCCTCTCCCACGGGAGAGGGGAGCCGGAAGCGGGGTGAGGGTTGGATTTATGGTTTCAAAAACCTGATTTTGTATAAAGAAGGAGCAACTCAATGGCAGCATGGTATAACGAAGACCTCGCCTATATTCATGACGTGGGATTTGGAGATTACGCCCTTAAGTCATTGCCTGGAATTCTGGAGATCTTGAAGCAGTGCCAGATTTCAAAGGGGTTAATAGTCGATTTGGGCTGTGGCAGTGGACTCTCTGCCAGAGGTCTGCACGAGGCCGGCTATCGGGTGTTGGGAATCGATATTTCGGCAGCCGCAATCGCGATCGCTAAAACTAGAGTGCCAGCGGCACAGTTTCGGGTAGAATCGTTGTTCACGGCTGAAATTCCCCCTTGTGGGGGTGCGATTTCGATTGGTGAATGTCTCAGCTATCTGTTCGATAATAATAGCGTTCGCACTCTCGATTTGCTCCTTCGACGCATCTTTGATGCCCTATCGCCAGGAGGCGCGTTCGTTTTCGATGTCGTCGTTCCCGGACAAGTACCCCCAGGGGAAATCGTCAAAGGCTTTACCGAAGGAGATGATTGGATCGTCTTAGTCGAAAAACAAGAAGATCGAACCGCCCGCATTCTCACTCGCCGGATTATTACCCTGCGACAGATGGGCGAACTATACCGTCGCACTGAAGAAGTGCATCGGCAACGGTTATTCGATCCGACAACATTGGTTGCCCAATTGCAGCAAATTGGCTTTCAGGTAGAAACAAGCGATCGCTACGGGGAGTTTATCTTACCACCTGCCCGCATCGCATTTATTGCCCGCAAACCAAGTTGATGGCAATTCGCAATTCGCAGTTCGCAATAGACATCTCCAGAAATTAAACTTAAAGGCAGGCAGGATGGCTACCTTACAAGAATTATTGGAGATGTGTAACTACAAAATCCACATTTACCAGCAGTTTAGATTTGCATGGACTTGTGGGATAGCCCTCTAGGCTGTCCCTGTAGGCCAGAATGAGATTAAATCGATAAATCGGCAGCAATTCGATGGGCGCAAGCAAAGCCCGAAAACGCCACCGCATTTAGCCCCTGCCCTGGAAAAGTGCTATCTCCGACACAATACAGCCCTGGAATTTCCGTGCGGTTGAACGGCATTCCTAACAATCCCCGTAACTTCCGACGAGGAATCGGGCCGTAACTACCATCATCGCGACCTAAAAAGCGGCGATGAGTCTTAGGCGTTCCCACCTCCATATAATCCAATCCGGCATCTAAACCGGGAAAAATTTTCTCCAGTCGTTCGATGATTTGCCCTGCGACTGCTTCCTTTTTCTCTTCGTAATCTTTGTGAGATAAATCTTGCCAATCTGCCAACCAGCTAGGGGTAAAAGTATGAAGGATGTGATATCCAGGTGGTGCTAAATCTGGATCTAGTAATGTCGGAATCGAGACAAAAATCGTCCCCATAGGCGATTCCATCTGTTCCCAGTCTTCCAGCAAAATGTGATGGCATTCCGTTCCTACGGGTAACACCTCGGCTTTGACTCCCAAATGCAAACTCAGAAAGCTAGGCGATTTTTGATACCGCTGCTGCCATTTTTTTTCTCCCTCTGGCATCTCCTCGGCTGGCAGTAACTTTTCAAAAGTATCCCAGCGGGTGGCATTAGAAACGATCCGCTTTGCCCGATAAATCTTACCGCCAGCTAGTTCTACTCCTACAGCCCGCCCCTTTTCCGTTACGATCCGAGTTACCCGCGATCGATATTGGATTTCTCCTCCTGCTTGCTGCAATCCTTCTACTAGCTTTTGGGCGATTTGCCCTACTCCACCTTTAGGGTAGTTGATGCCACCGTAATGTCGATCGGCAAACACCATGCCAGCATTAATTGTCGGGGTTAAATTTGCTGGCACCACCGACCAAATGTAGCACTCCAAATCGATAAACTTGAGTAAGGTGCGATCGCTGATGTATCGACGGGCCAGATCTCCGACATTCTGAGGCAGATATTTCACTAACCCCAGACAAGCCGTGGGATTCTGGAAAAACACCCTAGCTAAATATTTAGGTTCTTCTAAAGATAGCAACTCGATCGAGTTGAGGCAGTCAAACACTTGCCAGCATTCGTTGTAAAATTTGCGAATGCCTCGATATTGATCGGGAAATCGAGATATCAGTTCTTGCAAGAATTTCTCATAATTTCGATGAACTTTAACTTCTAACCCCTGAGGTAGATGGTAGTGAATCTGTACTGGGTCGGGAATAGTTTCGAGGCTAACATTGACAGATTCTAGGGCGCGGGTGAGCAAATTAGTAGTACCTTTAGTGCCAAACCCAAAGATCATCGAAGCCCCAACGTCAAATCGATATCCCTGTCTTTGAAAGTATCCAGCACTCCCACCCGGGATCAGATAGCGTTCTAAAACGAGAACTTTGGCACCTTTAGCAGCTAACTGGGTTGCCGTCACCAACCCGCCAATTCCGGAACCAATAACGATGACATCAAACTCTGGTGAATTGGTCATCTGCGAAGCACCAGCAAGATCGGGCATAGAGGCAAATTATTGAAGAGGACATAAAGACGCAGGCAACTTTTTGCGTCTGGTTCGATCGAATACTTTTTCACTTTAAAACACTTGGGGTGGGTTGGGAATCCCCATTCGTTGGCGTTAGCCTGGGCGGTAGCCCGTATCGCTTCCTTACATCCTAAGTATCTCAGCCAAATAAAGATTTATCGCTATTATAATGCCCGCTCGGCTGAGCCTGCGATCCCCTGAAGCTCTGCCGAAGGGACGAAGGGACGAAGCTTATGCCCTATTAAAAAAAAGCGGGGACAAGCCTGCCGTCAGCAACCTGCCCCATCTGCCGATCCTTATTAGAGAGGAGAACACTAAAAGACAATATAATCTTATTGCAAGTAGATGTCAACAGTAATGAGAAATATTTTCAACTATTTGGCTCTTGGCTGGTTGGCAGCAAAAATCGAGTCATACGAAATCCGTTTAGCAAAAGCTGGTTTCCCCTCAAAGGAGCCTGCGGCTCCTTTCAAGGGTATGTTTTTGAGATTTGGGGTGGTTCTGGAGCAGGGGATGCAGGGGGAGCAGGGGAAGAAAAGCCATTATTTTAGTCGTCTACTCATCGCTCACAAAGCCAATTTTTAAAAACATACACCTGTAAGGCCTGCGGCTCCCCTCTTCCTGCCCTCTCCTGAGAGGAGAGGGTAAAGGAAGTTTCTTTTGGTTGGAAGGGGGGTAGGGGGGTTAGGTCTGTATTCCACTAATTTGAGAAACGCTATATCTGTTCTACCAGATATGTTTTCTGGATCTGGAGCCAGCTAAATTCTGCTGAACGCTATTTCACCTCTAAAGACCCAGGAGGACATACAGGTGAAGTACCAACAATTTGAGGGATTGCTGGTGGAGTTGGTGAAGGCTGAGGGGTTTCGCAAAGTATATAAGCAAAGCTAGACTGATTAGCTCGATCCAATCTAAAAGTAGCACCTGTATAGCTTTTTAGAGCCGAATTTTTAGGTGTGGCAGTAGTTACAGTTCTATCTAGTTCTGATACTACAATTTGATAAGTATAGTTTTTGGTTTCATCTCGCGAACCACCTTTAAGAGTTCCTAATGCTAGCTGGTCAAAAGTATTAGCAAAGGTAGATTTTTCAATTCGATAGGCTGCTTGCGATCGATTAACCGAACTAATATTTTGTTTGCCCTCAGCTTCTTTAGCTTTGGATGCTTGATTGAGAAAACTTGGCAGGGCGATCGCTCCTATAACTCCCACTGGAAAGCCAGCAACTAAAACTGGCATATGAAACATTTGCGAAACCAGAATCGGCCAAATAAAAAAATCTATTGCTGTCTCCATAATTTTGGCTCTCTAAAAACCCAAACCTCGATCTTTTTAATCGTTCTACTTATAATGCTAGATGTGACCGCGATCGACCTCAATCCCCACCGATACTTAAGGTTCGATCGTGACAGAATCAGGAGGACACACAGGTGCATTGCCCACAACTTGAGGAATTGCAGGGGGAATCTGTGAGGGCTGAGTGGTTTCACAAATCACAGAAGTCATGACCGATTGATTGGCTGAATTTTGATATCTAACAACCGCCCCAGCATAGCTTTTTAGTGTTGCATCTTTAGCAGTTACTGTCGCAATTGTTAGATCGGCATTTGCTGTCACAATTTGATAAGAATAGTTTGGGGTTTCGGCAGATGAGCTTCCACTCAAAATTCCTAATGCTAGTTCATCAAAAGTGTTAGCAAAACTAGACTTTTCGGCTCGATAAGCTGTTTGAGCGCGATTGACAGAACTAATATTTTGTTTGGCTTCTGATTGTTTGCCTCCTGCTGCTTCACCGATAACAGTTGGCATAGGCGGCGCTCCTATAACTCTCCCTGGTCCAGCAGGGACTAAAACTGTAAATCCCACCGGCCCGGCGGCAACTAAAACTGGCATATGAAACATTTGCGAAACCAGAATCGGCCAAACAAAAAAATCTATGAATATCTCCATAATTTTCGCTCTCTAAAAACCGGTTGAATCATCAGAAAAATATTACATATCTCACCTTACGCACTTCATTATTTAATATTTCTTTACTGACGTAAGAACTTCACATTTAATAATCTATCCTTTAGAATCTCAGTTTTTGATTTTCTATTGCATTAGGTAGAAAAAAATACTATAAGCCTAGTCTAATACGTCTATCGATCTGAAAAGCGACAATTTTAGTAAACTTTTAGTAATTGCTCTCTTAAAATAGAAAATTTCAGCAAAATTTCTTTACAAAAAGCCGACAATGGCAAATTTCTAGGATATGTTGGAGGGAGACACGCAGGGAAAAATACTTGAGCCTTAAGATTGCCTGCTGTTAGCGTTGGCGCTAGCACGTATAGCTCTCTCAAGTCGCGTTTTGGCTGTATCCATCAACCGATCGATCTACGTTATCTCTCGATCGAGATAATTTTTTACAGACTTAAGCTTTTGTTCTTAGGTCTAGTTTTAGCTGCTTACAAAAATTAATTCTAAATTCTGAACTCCTGAACTTCTGAACTTCTGAACTTCTGTATCCATTCATAATTCAATGATTTCTTCTACATTTAATACCGAAAAGATTGACGAGCATTATGCAGCCGTCATAGTTGGTTCTGGATTTGGTGGCTCGGTAATGGCATACCGATTAGCCGAAGCAGGCTTAAAAGTTTGCCTGCTAGAACGGGGTCGAGCGTATCCTCCCAATTCGTTTCCGCGCACTCCCTACAAAATGAAGCGAAATTTTTGGGACCCCAGCGAAGGATTGTACGGACTGTTCAATATCTGGTCGTTCCGAGGACTCGGTTCGGTGGTTTCTAGCGGCTTAGGGGGTGGTTCGCTCATTTATGCCAACGTTTCGATCCGCAAGGATGAAAAGTGGTTTGTCAAAGAAGATCTAGATCGCGGCGGTTATGAATACTGGCCGGTTAATCGCGAGGATCTAGATCCACATTACGATCGCGTCGAACGGATGCTGAAGGTCAAACCATATCCTTTCGATCGATCGCCCTACAAAGAAACAGCCAAAACTAGGGCCATGCAGCAAGCAGCGGCGGAACTCCAACTCGATTGGTTTTTGCCTAACTTAGCCGTCACTTTTGCCAACGAAGGCAAAGAACCCGTACTAGGCGAACCGATTCCCGAACCACTAGGAGAAGAAAATTTACACGGATTAACCCGCTCTACTTGTCGGCTGTGCGGCGAGTGCGATCTCGGTTGCAACTACGGTAGCAAGAACACTCTCGATTACAACTATCTCTCAGCAGCCAAGCGGTTAAAAGCAGAAATCAAAACTTTGTGCGAAGTGCGTAGCTTTGAACCGCGTCCCGGTGGAGGCTATCTGATTCATTACGTGGAACACGACTTAGAGCGAGAGGGACAGCCATTTGATACGGATAAATTACCTTTAATTACCATTAGCGCCGACCAGTTGATTTTAGCTGCTGGGACGCTTGGTTCTACATATCTATTATTAAAAAATCGCAGCGCCTTTCCCCATATCGGCGATAAATTAGGGACTCGCTTCGGTGGCAATGGCGATCTTCTAGCCTTGGCACTTAAGGCTAAAGACACCCAAAACGGCAAGCAAGTAACCCGAATTCTCGATCCGAGTTACGGGCCGGTAATTACCAGTAGCGTTCGAGTTCCAGGTTTAGAGGATGGCGGTGAAGGTCGAGGATTTTACATCCAAGATGCTGGCTATCCAGATTTTGTCAACTGGATGGCCGAAATCTTTCAAACTATTCCCACTCTTTGGGGTTTGCGGATATATCTGACGCGCCTGATTTGCGCTTGGGTGAATGGCACCGGCCCGCAGGATAGCGATTTAAGTAGCGAAATTTCCAGATTGCTGGGCACTAACGCTCTGTCTTCAGGTTCGCTGCCATTACTAGGAATGGGACGAGACATTCCCGACGGACGCATGAAATTACGGCGGGGGAAGTTAGATGTCGATTGGACCAAGTTTAAATCTGATGCTTTCTTCGGCCGATTGAGAAACACCATGGAAGCTATTGCCGAAGTTTTGGGAGCCAAATTTCAAGATAACCCGACTTGGTATCTCAATCGTTTGATTACCGTGCACGCCCTCGGCGGTTGCCCCATGGGGCGAGACGAAAGTGAGGGGGTAGTCGATGCCTACGGCGAAGTCTTCAATTATCCGGGCTTATTTGTAGCCGATGGTGCCGTCATGCCAGGTCCCGTCGGTCCGAATCCCAGTTTGACCATAGCAGCTTTAAGCGATCGCTTTGCCGAACGAGCGATCGAGAACCACGAAAAAAGTCAAAAGTCGTAGGGGCGCAATGCATTGCGCCCGTACAAAAGTCAAAATTAAGAATTTTTCTCTATTTAATACTATTTATGGTTCGTTTCAATTAAGGACTTTAGAAAGATGTTTGCTAATAGCAATAAAAAGCGATCGCTGATCTTGGCTGGAGGGGGTTTAAAAGTTGCCTTCCAAGCAGGGGTTCTGCAAGTGTGGTTAGACGAAGTTGGCTTAGAATTCGACCATGCCGATGGTGCTAGTGGTGGAACTTTCAATTTAGCCATGTACTGCCAAGGCATGAGTGGAACCCAAATGGCCGACAATTGGCGTAACATCCCGATCCGCAACGGGATCGAATTCAATTGGAGACAATATCAAAAGCTGATTTATGCTCGATCGATCCTGACAATGGATAAATGGCGCGAAAATATTTTTTCATCTTGGGGGCTTGATTGGGAAGTAATTAGAGCTAGTTCTAAAGAGGCAACTTTCAACGTTTATAACTTTACCAAGCATCAATTAGAAATTTTGCCCCCCAACCAGATGAATGAAGATTTGCTGGTGGCTTGCGGTTCTTTGCCCATGTGGTTTCCCCCGGTGGAAATTAAGGGCAATCTTTATATCGATGCAGTTTATCTCACCGATGCCAACTTGATGGCAGCCATCAGGCGAGGCGCTGATGAGTTGTGGATTATTTGGACGGTGAGCGATCGCCCGGTATGGCACGATGGTTTTGTCGCTAACTATTTCCAGATTATTGAAACCACAGCTAACGGACATTTTCGGCAAGATTTGAGGCGGATTGAAGCCAATAATACTGCGATCGCTGCTGGGCAGTCAGGGGAATTCGGCCGCCATATCGACCTAAAAATCCTCAAAGGTGAAGTCCCGCTGCATTATCTCATCAATCTCAGTAGCGATCGATTTAAAGAATCGGTTAATCGCGGCGTAGAATTTGCCCGCGAGTGGTGTCAAGAACGAGGAATTACCGCGACTAAATCTGGCGGTAGCATACCAACCGAGCCGATGACAAAATTAAGATTTACCGAAGAAATGAAAGGGTACATTACTTTGGGTGAATCTGACTATAGAGCCGGATTTAAATCTGAGGATAACGGTTCTTATCTGATGGTCGAACTGACCATTAAAATGGATGATGTCGAAAAATTCATTACCGAGCCACAACACGATGCTAGTGTCGAAGGTGAAATTAATTGCGAAATATTAGGCGGCAAACTGCCAATAGAAAAAGGACGTTTTAATCTATTTATTGATGAAGGAGATCCCACTCATAAAAAAATGCTCTATCGCCTTTACTTTAAAGATATTGCCGGACACCCACTTACTCTCGATGGCTTTAAAGATGTCAAAGACGATCCTGGATTCGATCTGTGGAGCGATACTTCTACTTTATATACCCGAATTTATCGAGGTCAGATCGAACCTGGTGGCGAACAGTTCGCAGAAATTGTAGCGGCAGGAATCATTCAAATCCATCTAGTTGACTTCTTAAAACAATTGACTACTTTTCGAGCGGAAGGCCCGACCGCAGCTTCTAGAGTTTCAGCTTTGACTCGATTTGGTATCTTCTTCCTCGGTAAACTTTGGGATGTTTATGCTAATCAAGTGCTGTTATACGGTCCTTATTAATAAGAAGTTCAGACGTTCAGAAGTTGTAGAGACACAAGATCTCGCGTTTTTACAGATTGCGAATTGGGAATTGGGAATTGCGAATTGTCTGAAAAGTCCCCCAAAGCTTGATAGGATCGATAATTGCAGCAACAATTTTCTCCCTCAAATCGATATGAGTCATCGTCCAGGCAACATTGCACCGCACGGCGGTCAACTAGTTAATCGCATCGCTACACCCGAACAACGTCAGGTATTTTTAGATAAAGCTGATTCTCTCCCCAGAGTGCAACTAGACGATCGCACCACTTCAGATTTGGAAACGATCGCGATCGGCGCTTTGAGTCCCTTAACGGGTTTTATGGAAAAATCAGACTACGATTCGGTAGTTGCCGATATGCGTCTAGCTAGTGGCTTGCCGTGGTCTATCCCCATTACCCTTTCAGTTGAAGAATCGGTAGCTGCACCCCTGAAAGAAGGAGGATGGGTACGCCTGGACGATCGTACGGGTAGATTTATTGGAGTCTTAGAATTGACCCAAAAGTATTCCTACGACAAAACCCGCGAGGCGGTTAACGTCTATCTCACCGACGATGTGAAACATCCCGGCGTGCAAGTGGTCTTCAATCAAGGAACCATTAATCTAGCCGGTCCGGTTTGGTTGCTGCAACGAGATCCCCATCCCCAATTCTCAGCTTACCAAATCGACCCAGCCGAGTCTCGGAACTTGTTCGTGCAAAAAAATTGGAAAACCATTGTGGGCTTTCAAACCCGCAACCCCATTCATCGCGCTCACGAATACATTCAAAAATGTGCGATGGAAACCGTAGATGGCTTATTTCTGCATCCTTTAGTTGGGGCCACCAAAGATGACGATATTCCGGCTGACGTGCGGATGCGCTGCTACGAAATCATGCTAGAACACTACTACCCACACGATCGAGTAATTCTAGCGATTAACCCCGCTGCCATGCGCTACGCCGGGCCGAGAGAAGCAATTTTTCATGCCATAGTGCGGAAAAATTACGGCTGCACTCACTTCATTGTCGGTCGCGATCACGCCGGGGTGGGCGACTACTACGGCACTTACGACGCTCAATATATTTTTGACGAGTTCGAGCCATCGGAATTAGGCATCGTGCCGATGATGTTCGAGCACGCTTTCTACTGCACCCGCACCCTGCAAATGGCTACTACTAAAACTAGTCCTAGCCTGCCAGAAGAACGGATTCACCTATCGGGGACTAAAGTGCGGCAAATGCTATCCCAAGGAGAAAAACCACCGCAGGAGTTTTCTCGCCCCGAAGTAGCGGCCGAATTGATTCGGGCGATGCAGGAACGTAGTTAATCGTGTAACAGTTAGTCTAGGAGGAGAGAAGGAGAGAGGGCGGAGAGAGCGAAGAGAGCGAAGAGGGCGAAGCGGGCGAGCATTCCTAACTCAACACTCAACACTCAACACTCAACACTCCACACTTCTTAAACTTCTGAACTTCTGAACTCCTAGCTATTACCTATAACCTGAGCAATGAAGCGGCGGAGATTTTTGCAACAGGCTAGCTGGCTGCTAGCAGCTACGGCACTAGGCGAAACTGGGCTGGTAGCTCCCTCTTTGGGAATGCCTTTAATCGATCGCTACTATCGAGCTTTGGCGCAACCAACTGGGCGGAAACTAGCCCTATTGGTAGGAATTAACCAATATCCGCGAATTGCCTCTTTAGGAGGTTGCCTCACCGATGTCGAACTGCAAAGAGAACTTTTGATTCATCGTTTTGGCTTCCTCCCCCAAGATATTCTGACTCTGACAAATAAAGAAGCTACCAGACAAAATATTGAAACTGCCTTCTGGGAACATCTGACTCAACAGGCTGTAGCGGGCGATGTGGTGCTGTTCCATTTCAGCGGTTACGGGAGCCGGATCGATCTCGATGGGGCAGCAAATCCAAATAAAGAAGCAAGAACTCGCGTCTCTACAAATTCCATATCTAAAACTAACTCCTTAGTGCCCGTCGATGGCATTCTCTATCACAAGGGAGTGCCCGTGGTAAATAACCTGTTGGAAAAAACCTTATTATTGCTGTTGCGATCGCTACCTACAGACCGAGTAACGACGGTACTCGATACCAGCTATGCCGATGCTTCAGACCGATTGCAGGGCAACTTGAGAATTCGCTCTCTGCCAGAATTTACCATCGAGCAACCGAGCGAGGAGGCATTAGCAGTTCAGCAGCAACTAATGGAGAAGCTGAAGTTATCTCCTACAGACCTAGAGCGCCAATCGATGCCAGGAGTGGTGCTAGCGGCCTCGGCCCCCAATTGTCCTGCTACCGAAGCCGCCTGGGGAGGATTCAGCGCCGGATTGTTTACCTATGCTTTAACTCAATATCTCTGGCAAGCCACTTCGCCAACGACAATTCAGATCGGTTTCAATCGAGCGGCTGAAAGCGTAGAACAACTGGCTGGGAAAGACCAACAGCCCCAGTTGAGCGGACAGAGAAGCCAGCAGCCCTCATTACTGGCATACGATCTCAACCCAGTTCCGAGCAGCGGGGCCGATGGTGTAGCCCTCGCAGTAGAAGATAGCAGTAAAACCGCTCTCTTGTGGCTAGCAGGATTGCCTACTCGCTTAGTTGCTTACTATGGTATTAATTCGATCGTCGAAGCGATCGATATCACTTCACCTGATGTACAACCGCTGCAATTGCAAATTCGATCGCGCGAAGGTTTGACAGCCAGAGCGAGAGTGCTGGGCGCTCCCACTTTAGAAACCCCAGAGCTACAAGTCGGGCAGCTAGTACGAGAATATATTCGAGTTTTGCCCCGTCAAGTGGGTTTAACCATTGCCTTAGATGCGAGTTTAGATCGAATCGAGCGGGTAGATGCCACCAGTGCTTTAGGTAACATCCCTTTAGTCGCATCAGTCGTAGCCGCTGGAGAGCAACCGGCCGACTATTTATTTGGCAAGGCGCGAAAGGGAGATGGGGAGATGGGGAGATGGGGAGATGGGGCGAGGGAGAGAGGGAGAGAGGGAGAATTACTCACTCAACACTCAACACTCAACACTCAACACTCCACGGGGGGTTATGGCTTGTTCTCTCCTAATGGCGATTTAATTGCCGATACCATGGGCGAACCAACGGAAGCGATTAAGTCAGCAGTAAATCGTCTCAGTCCGAAGTTGCAAAAGTTGCTGGCAGCTAAGTTATGGCGATTGAGTGGCAATGAGACATCTTCGCGGTTGGGAGTAAGAGTGACACTAGAAACAGGCGGACCGGTCGTCCAAGTATCGATCGAAAAAGAAACAACCAGATCGCCCTTTAACAATCAAAAATTAGCCAACAATCCGGCTGGAAAACGTCTGTTGTCAGGCGAAGGCATCCCCAGCTTATTGGCAGGCGATCGCGTTCAATATCGCATAGAGAATTACAGCGATCGCCCGCTCTATTTGATGCTGTTCGCTTTAGATAGTAACGGTAATGTCTTTACTATGTATGCCTCCGATTCTAGTCAGTTAGAAGGGCTAACGATTCCCCCAGAAAAAACCATAATCTGGCCCCAACCGAATACGGCTAACGAATTGAAGATTCAAGGTTTTCCCGGACTAGCGCAAACCTACTCGATCTGCTCTTCAGAGCCATTTACTAATGCGATCGCGGCCATGGGAAATCAAACCAAACAACCAGGAGCGATCGAGTTAGCTAACCCCTTAGAAGTAGCTCAAGCTGTATTGCAAGATTTACATCAAGCTAGCGGTATTGCTCCTGAAACCATAGGTACTGCTGCTGATACCTACACTCTAAATGTCAATAACTGGGTAACTTTCAATTTTAATTATCAAGTCAAACCTCGCGCGATCGCCTGATATCAAATCCGGTTAAACACTTGCGAGATCGCTGGAGGGCTTGCTTTAGTTCCCCGCTCAGCGTAGCAGCGGGGAGTAGTTTACTTACTAGCGACAATAGCTTCTGCTTGTCTGGCGCTGACGGGTTTAGAAAATAAATATCCTTGGGCTTCATCGCATCCCAAATTTTTTAATCGAGCTAGCTGAGCGGGTGTTTCTACACCTTCAGCGATCGCTTTAATTCCTAAAGAATGGGCTAAGGTAATAATAGTCTGCACGATTTGGCTATTTTTGCTTTCAGCGTCGATGCCGCTGACAAAAGAGCGATCGATTTTGAGTGCATCGATAGGGAAACTATGTAAATAACTTAAAGATGAATAACCTGTACCGAAGTCATCAATGCTGAGTTGAATTTTTTGCTGTTTGAGTTGAGCCAATAGTTCGATCGTTTTTTCTCCACGATCCATCAGCATCGTCTCAGTAAATTCTAATCTCAGGTTTTCTCCAGTTAAGCCAGTATCAGCTAAAATTTTGGCTAATTTATCGACGAAATCGAACTGTTTGATTTGTTTGTTAGAAAGATTGATGCCGATCTGCATAGATGAAGAGTTAGGAAACTTTTCTTGCCAAGCGCGTAATTGTTGACAAGCCGATCGCAAAACCCATTCACCCATCGGGACGATTAAACCCGTATCTTCCGCAATCCCAATAAAATCGCCTGGAAAAACTAAGCCTTTTTCTGGATGTTGCCAGCGGATTAAAGCTTCAAAACCTATGATTTTGTCCGTAGTAAGAGAGACAATGGGCTGATAGTAAAGCAGAAATTCTTCGCGTTCTAAAGCATAACGCAAATCCATTTCTATTTGCGATAGATGAACAGTTCGATCGTACATTTCCCGCTCGAATATCGTATAACGGCCTTTGCCTAAAGCCTTAGAGCGGTACATGGCAATATCGGCATCTCGCAGGACTTCTACGCCATTTTGATAGTTTGCTGTCCCGAAAACAATGCCAATGCTAGCCCCACTAAACAATTTGTGCTCGTCTATATGAATTGGAGATGTTAGCTTATCTAATAATCGATCGGCAACGGCGATCGCATTTTGCAGATCGTGTAAATCCTCCAAGAGAATGGCAAATTCATCGCCACTCAATCGAGCGACAGTATCGACTTCGCGGCAGCAGCATTTGAGAATACTAGAAATGGCCATTAACAGTCGATCTCCAACTGCGTGCCCCCAACTGTCGTTAATGGTTTTAAAGCGATCGAGATCGATAAAAAAAACAGCAAATAAATAATCTTTGTTTCTTTTTTGGCGTTGGATAGCTTTTTGCAAATACTCCATAAACAAAGTTCGATTGGGCAAGCCAGTCAGGGCATCGTGCAAAGCCTGATGGAGTAGTTTTTCCTGAGTTTGTTTGTGTTGAGCGATTTCTTGATTGAGGCGATTAATAACTCTTTCTAGTTCGGCCGTTCTTTGTTCGACTTTTTGCTCTAAACTAGCGTTTAACTGAGCGATTTCTGCTCTAGCTGTCTGCAAAGCTAATTGATGTTCGATTCTGACAATAACCTCTTCAATTTGAAAAGGTTTAGTAATATAATCTACTCCGCCAACGGTAAAGGCTTTAACTTTATCGAATACATCATCTAAAGCGCTTAAAAAAATGACTGGAATACCACGAGTTCGAGCGTCAGCTTTTAGTCGCTGGCAGACTTCGTAACCATCCATTTCCGGCATTTTAATATCTAGCAAAATCAGATCTGGTGGCTCTTTTTGGGCGGCGATTAGAGCCATCGAACCATTTTTAGTGCAGCGAACCTGATAGTTTCTTTCGGTTAAAGCCGCCGACAAAACCCGCAAATTAGCAATAGTATCATCAACTACTAAAATATTTTTGCTGTCGGAATTTAACTGCGGATCGTTCATGAGTTTAAGGCGGCTGAAACGAGGTTCATAATGCGATCGAAATTAAAATCATCTACTTCTATTTGAATCGAGCGGGCTAAATCTCGATCCGCTTGAGATATTTGGGACAATAAGCGATCGATCTGTTGTTCGTCAATGGCAGCAGCAGCCTCAGCTAGTTCTCTCAACCATTCTTCTGGCATTACTGCTAACGCTGCGGGGGTTAATCTTTCGGTGCTTGTGGCTTCAGAAGTATCTTCCGAGTAGATGTCTTCATAAACATAGCGAACTCCCAAATACTGAGCCATCTTAGCAAAAATTTCTTCTTCTCGAAAAGGCTTGCGAACGAAGTCATCGCAGCCTGCGGCTAGGACGACTGCTTTTTCGGATTCCAGAGTGCTAGCGGTTAGAGCCAAAATTGCCGTCGCTTGTCCCTGAAGATGAGATCTAATTTGTTGGGTGGCTTCATACCCGTTCATCACTGGCATTTGCATATCCATCCAAATTAAATGGGGTTGCCATTGTTGCCAAATTTCTACAGCTTCTCGCCCGTTGCTAGCTTCTTCAACTATGAAACCAATCGGACGGAGTAATTTTAATAATAGTAGACGGTTCTCTAGGCGATCGTCTACTACTAAAATTCTATATTCGCTTCGATCTGGTTCGATGCCAATAACTCTTTTAGTATTTTTATATCCGGCAATCTTGCTAGCTTCGCTTGCTTGCGCTTGGATATTAAATTTAAAGACACTGCCTTTACCCAATTGCGAACTGACAGCGATCTTGCCTCCCATCAGTTCGACAAAATTTTTACTAATAGGTAAGCCTAAACCCGTTCCCTGTTGAGATTTTTTACCTATTTCTGTCTGAACGAATGCTTCAAACACGCGCTCTAATTCTTCAAAAGCAATTCCTGCACCCGTATCTTCAATATCAAAAAATATGTTATAAATTTTATCTGTTTCTTGCTCGTGGTTTCTAACTCGAAGAATTATATTTCCTTTGTCAGTAAATTTGATGGCATTGCTTAATAAGTTAATTAAAACTTGACGTAGCTTTTTGTCGTCCGTGTTAATATATCGAGGCAGATTCTCACTTCGTTCGATAATAAATTGTAACCCTTTAGTTTCTGCCCTCATTCTTAACATATCATAGAGCGAATCTAACAAAACATATAAGTCAAAGTCAATGGGATAAAGAGTCATTTTCCCAGACTCGATCTTAGCTAAATCTAAAACATCGTTAATCAATGATAGTAAATGTTCTCCACTGCGATTGATAATATTAATGTTTTCTTGCTGTTCTCGACTGAGGGATGAGTCGCGATTCAGCAGTTGAGAGAAACCGAGGATGGCATTAAGAGGAGTCCTGAGTTCGTGGCTCATGTTAGCTAAAAATTCGCTTTTAGCACGATTGGCTAGTTCTGCTACTTCTTTAGCTTGTTGGAGTTCGGCAGTCCTAGATTGAACTCTAATTTCTAACTCTTGATTAGTGCGATCGAGTTCTTGATTGGTACTAGCTAAATCGGCAAAAGAAGCTTGTAGTTGCCTTGCCATCTCATTAAAAGAATGGGATAAGACGTTCAGTTCGACAATGCTTTTAACTTCTACTTCTTGGTTCAAATCTCCTTGGGCAATGGCAAGAGAAGCCTTACCCAAACGCAAAATTGGTTGAGTAATCCAACGAGAAGTAATTAACCCCAATAAAACAGCAACTAATAAGGCGACGAAACAAAGAGCGATCGTGGTCTGGTTGTTAGCATTAATCTGCTCCATAAAATCTGATTCGGGGATAGTAGTTACGACCAACCAATCCAAACCAAATTCATCTTTCCAGGGGGTAACTCGAACGAATTGACGTTTACCTTGCAAGAAAAATTCTAATTTTTGTTCGTCTTTAATAGCCGCAAAATTGCCAAACTCTTGCCGCAAATATTTAGATGTTTCTTTAACTTGAGGATCGGAACTATTTAAGACGCTGAGCCTTTTGGCGACGTTATTGACTAAAGTAAAAGGCTGTTCGCTGGTAGAACTACCAATAAATAAACCATCGCGTTCGATAATAAAAGTTTTGCCGCTAGGAGTAATTTTTAATTGTTCTAAAAACTGACTAACGCCCGATAAAAGCAGATCGATACTAAGTACCCCTAACAATCGCTCTTGGCGATCGTAAATGGGACTATTAATAGTTACAGAAATAATTTCAGGGGAGTCATCCCAGTTATATACTGACCCCCAAACAGTTTTTTTCGCTTTTACTGTGTCCGTATACCAAACCTCCGTCAACGGTTGGTAATCGTCGTATACTTTCAATAATTTGTTACGATTGCCTAGCTTATCTGTTGTATAGACTTCATTAATCCACTTCGTCGCTGGTGAAAGTTCTTCGATCGTCACTCCATGACCTGGCTCGACTCTCCCAGCCCCAGTAAATTCTCCAGTTTTGAGAGCATAAGAAATATAGCTGATATCGGGATAAGTTTGCAGTTGTCTCCAAAAGTAATGACCTGCTTTTTTGAGATCTTTTATATCTAGCAATCCCAGATCGATCGCATGGAGATTAATTCGATCGAGCTTTTGAGCCGTTTCTAAATAATTATCGAGACGTTCGGAGACTAAATCGCTACTTTTATCCATCAATCTATCTGCCAGATCGTTAACTGCTTCCTGACCGTTTTTAAAAGAGAGATAGCCAACTAATCCTACTGCGCCAACTACTTGCAACAAAAAGGGTAATACCAAAACTAAGCGGAGTGGGACTCCTTGAAACTTCTTAGATTTTTCATTATGTTCTTTTTTTGTTAATGCGATACGTGCTATCGCACAGGCTGTCGCCAACGAGCGAGGTAATTTCATATTTATTTGCTCAATTTACAGTTAGGAATACCAGAAATAAAAGCTATCTATATAGCTCTAGGATGCCCCAAAATAGATTTTGCATAACATTTGCTGGTAAGCTAGCCGACTCTAATCGGGTAGGAAAAACGCGTTCTAGTGCGTCTCTATGGTAATTCGGCGGGCAGAAACTATGGTTCTCATGCATTCTATGTAATAATTGATATTGGTCGTAAGGCACAAGCCTGAATTGAACCAAGGATTGGGATGCGCCCAACCAGATTGACACGAACGTACTAGCAAGCTAGGTGAACAGTGCAAACTCTGGGAAACGCAGGTGAAATTGAATAAGACAAAAACGATACGTAGTACCCATGGTCTATGGGGGAAAGAAATTGCCTGTCAAGTCGGGCTGTCGGGGAACCAACGGTGGGAGTAGTTATACGTTCGTACCAACGGGTTCTAGATAAGTGGCGTGGGGCAGGAAGTTCTCAATCGCGAGATAGGGAAGCCCGCGCTGTACCGCTTGCGGTCAGCGTCGGGAGGAAGTCACATTGGCAAACAGTTGGTGGGAAATTGAAATTTTCTCTGAACCAGACCTAGAAGATACGATCTTCTGGCGGTTAGAGCAGTTCGGCGGTCGCGGAATGTCTAGCGATCGCCAAGGAACATTAGTTAGAATTTGCACGTATCTTCCAGAAAGGCAAGCACAGCTACTAGATTTAGCCGCTTTAGCTCTCTGGTTGCGTCAAGATGCCCTGATTGCCGAACTTCCAGCACCAACGGCCCGCTGGCACTTAATCGATGAAGAAGATTGGTCTAGCAGTTGGAAAGAACATTGGGAACCGCAAGCGATTGGGGATCGGCTGCTGATCTATCCAGCGTGGTTACAACCTCCAGAGAAGCCGGAACGCTTGGTATTGCGCCTCGATCCGGGGGTTGCTTTTGGCACGGGAACTCATCAGACAACTCAGCTATGTCTGGAATCTTTGGAAATGCACCTCGACGGAGAACCCGAACCGATAGTAATAGCCGATATTGGCTGCGGTTCTGGTATTTTATCGATCGCCTCGATTTTGTTGGGAGCTAACAAAGCTTATGCTGTCGATACTGACTTTTTAGCCGTGCGCTCGACTCGCAGCAACCGAGATTTAAATAGCATTAGCGCCGATAAATTATTGGTCGAAAAGGGCAATATCAATCGTTTAATTCAAATGCTCGACCGGCCCGTTGATGGTTTCGCCTGCAATATTTTAGCTGAGGTGATTATCGATTTGATTCCTCACCTCGAAGCGATCGCCCATCCCCAAACCTGGGGTATTCTCAGCGGCATTCTTTTAGACCAAGCCAAACCCATTGCCGATACTCTCGAAGCCCATGGCTGGTCGGTAGCCACTCTATGGCGGCGGCAAGATTGGTGTTGTTTTAATATTAGGCGATCGTGATTAAGTAATAAGTAATACATAAACTATGTAACTTTTAGGAGGAATGGATGTCAATTATTGTTTCCGCAATTACAGCCCTGGTTGCTTTGTCGATCGCCTTTCGCAATCCTAATATTGCTGGTGAAAAAAATCGCGATCTGGTTAGAGCGATCGCCCTTTTAATTGGAATTCTGGCAGCTTTAGCCTCTATATATCAATTAGTGTTTCGGTTTCTAGTAATCGTACCCACGGGAAAAATTGCGGTAGTTGAAGTCTGGGGTAAAGTTGAAGATAATGCTCTTGCGCCTGGAATTCATTTTGTCAATCCTGCGGGAAAAATTATCGAATTTTCTAGTCGCTTCAAAGATCTTAAAGAGACTGTAGACACGACATCTAAAGAGGGACTAGCTTTCAAAATGGATGTGAGTTTGCAATACCGAATCGATTTTAAAAAAGCCAAAGAGATTTATCAAAATATCGGCACTAGCGAAGAAGAAATAATTATTTCAAGATTTCGATCGCTGATTCGGCAAACTACTTCTAATTACGATTTAAAAGCGATTTATGGAGAAAAACGCCAAGAGGTTGCGATCGCTTTGCATCAACAAATTAAAGATAATTTAAGTCCTCTGGGCTTTGCGGTCGAAGAAACTTTATTGAGGAATGTAATTTTACCAGAAGGAGTTCAAGCAGCCATCCAGCAAAAAATTGAAACCGAACAGCAAAGCCAACAGTTAGATTTTGAGCTAGAAAAAACTCGTAAAGAAGCACTGCGTAAAAAAATTGAAGCTCAAGGAATAGCCGACGCTCAAAAATTAATTTCTCAAGGGTTAACGGAGCAAGTTTTAAAACTAAAAGCGATCGAAGCTACACAAAAGTTAGCAGAATCTCAAAATACTAAAGTGATTATAGTCGGAGGTAAAGATAACTTGCCGCTGATTTTGCCAGGACAGTAGAGTTAACAAAGTCAGAAGTCAGAAGTCAGAAGTCAGAAGTCAGAAGTCAGAAGTCAGAAGTCAGAAGTCAGAAGTCAGAAGTCAGAAGTCAGAAGTTCGATCGTGTAGCGAAGGGCTTCAGTTGCTAGGTGAAAGTCGTACCCTTCCCACTTATTACTCAGTAGCTTTATAATGATGGGTAGAGGATTTTTGAATAATTTTTAGAGGTGAGGATATGAAGTTTGACTATAGATTGCCAGCAATACTCGGTCAAGCAACTGTTATTACTGCGATCGTGGCGATGCAACCCCTAGCAGCCATGGCGCTAACTGGGGAAGAAGTCAATAATATTGCCCGCGAGGTAACAGTTTTAATTCGAGGTGATAAAGGACATGGCTCTGGAGTTATCGTTTCTCAAAAGGACAACACCTATTATGTGTTAACGGCTAAGCACGTCATCGTGCGGGAAGATAATTACAAGATCGTAACGGTTGATAAGAAAGCTTATGAAGTCGATCGTAAAAAGATTAAGCAGTTGCCAGATGTCGATTTAGCAGTAGTGGAGTTTACTAGTAAAGAAAGTTATAAAACTGCCAAGATTGCCAGTTCTGATACTGTTAGTGAAGGGAAACCAGTTTTTGTCTCTGGTTGGCCCAAACCGGGCAGTACGCAACAACTGGTGCGTCAATTTACTGATGGCAGAGTATCGGGATTTTTAGATAAACCCGTGATGGGCTATCAAATGAGCTATACCAACGTCACTCGTAGGGGCATGAGTGGCGGTCCCGTCGTCGATGCTGGCGGGCGCGTCGTTGCCATTCATGGGTTGGCAGATAGCGAAGAAGCGCAATCGCTAGAAGCAGAAGGTGTAAGTCCAGAAGCTGCGGCTAAAATTGCTTCTTTAATCAAGCCCGGTTTTAACTATGGAATTCCGATTAAAACCTTTTTGACTCAAGCACCTCAGCAAGGACTTTATTTAAGCTTGCAAGTCGAAGATACCCCAGCGGGGGAATTAGGCGCTCCCTACGTCGCCAGCAACCAAACCGACGAACGGGACAAGATTGAGAACATCAATGAGGTGTTAGATTCGATCGATCGTACCGTTAATACCCTCGATCGAGGAGTAGATACCATTCGCGGCATCTTCCGCTAGAAGTTAAAGAAGTGTGAAGTGTGGAGTTGCTAGTTGTCAATTGTCAGTTGTCATATCAAATCCGGTTCTCATACCATCCATTGCTGCCCTCACCCCCAACCCCTCTCCCACGGGAGAGGGGAGCCGGAGGCTCCTTGAGGTCAAGACGGTTTTGGAAACCGGATTTGATATCAGTTGCTAGTTGCTCCCCATCCCCCCATCTCCCTCTCTCCCCCTCTCCCCTCAGCCGTTATGATAAAAATAAAAAATTGAGGCAATCGTGACCACATCCCTGCATTGGCAGCAGCGAGTCGGCAGTCAGCGAAATTGGGCTTGGCGTGGCTGGCAAACTCGCTATACTTACGTGCGATCGCGAGACAATTGGCAAAGCAAGCGATCGCAACTATCCGATTCTCCCCTAAATACTCCCGTACTCCTGCTGCATGGATTTGGAGCTTCTATCGGGCATTGGCGGCATAACCTAGAGGTTTTGGGCGAACATCATACCGTCTATGCTTTAGATATGCTGGGCTTTGGAGCCTCCCAAAAAGCTCAGGTTAACTATAAAATCGACCTTTGGGTAGAGCAGGTTTACGATTTTTGGCGCACCTTTATTCAAGAGCCAGTGGTGTTGGTAGGTAACTCCATTGGTTCGTTGGTTTGTTTGGCAGCCGCAGCTAATTACCCTCAGATGGTGAAAGGCATTGTCATGATTAGCTTGCCCGATATGTCGGCGCGAGATGATGCCATTCCTAAGTTATTACGCCCCTTGGTAGCTGGCTGCGAGAGGTTAGTTGCTTCCCCGTTGATTATCAAAACTTTGTTTTATCTAGTTCGCCGACCATCTATAGTCCGAAAATGGGCTGCTATTGCTTATGCTAACCCAACAGCAGTGAGCGACGAACTGGTAGAAATTTTTGCCGGGCCTGCCCAAGATCGAGGAGCGGTAGCAGCATTTTATGCCATCCTTCGAGGCATGATGGGGGCTGACTTCGGGCCTAGTGCTAAAACCGTGCTTCCTAGCTTAGAAATTCCCATCCTCTTGCTGTGGGGACGGGAAGACCGGATGATTCCCCACAAGTTATCCCGTCGCTTTATCGATCTCAACCCCAAGTTGCGACTGGTTGAGGTAGAAAATGCGGGCCACTGTCCTCACGATGAATGTCCCGAAATCGTCAATCAGATTTTGCTAGAGTGGCTCGAATCTGAGTTTGCGATCTCAAAACCAGAATTCAAGATGTCGGCTAAACCCTCTTAAAAAAAGAGTTGTAGAGATACGAAATCTCTCGTATCTAGCCCTCACCCTAAATCCCTCTCCCACGGGAGAGGGACGAAAGACTTTAACCGCCTCGATTGACTCTGGAGAATATCTGGCGGCTGAACTTTGAACTAGTTTGACTCCGGCTCCCTTTCTGCCTCTTGCTCCCTCTCCTGGGGGAGAGGGCTGGGGTGAGGGAGTACCGAGGATGTAGACGCTTTCTTCGGCTTCCCGCAGGGTGGGCAAGCTGCGTCTAGCCAAGTTCTGGGGGACTTATGTATACACCGTAGCTCCCAAGGGAGAGGGGAGCCGGAGGCTCCTTTGAGGGAAAGTAGGTTTTGGCAACCGGATCTGGTATGAGATCCGATTAAATCGTTTTGCCGCCATAATTTCTGGCAAAACCCGCCCCTACAAAGATTATTCTGAACTCCTAAACTTCTGTATTCTTGTCAAGCCACCAATTCCTGGCACAATTTGGTTTCTAATTCTAATTCTCGATCGCTCATGGCTTGAATACCTGCAACGATCGTCTGGCGAGCATCTAAAGTTTGCTCGTAAGATCTGAGCCACTGTTGGGCGGTATTGCCCTCTCTGAGAATCTTTTGTACGGGAGAGAGGAAACAACTAAAGCCTCTAGTTAAAGCGATCGTTTCTACTTCTTGATAGATGCGATCGAGCCACTCTTTAGCTGTAATTATTTTCCCATCTTGCCAATGGTGTAATTTAGCATCGAGGCTAGACTCTGCCGCCGCTGCTTCGTTAGCATCAGTCAGCGCCACCAGTTCTTCAGCACTAAATTTACTGGTTTCTAAGGGATCTAAGCTAGGATCGCTCGTCAGTTGCCACAAACGGGCTTCGAGTAAAGCCGTCACCGCTAGTAAAGCTATTGGGTCGGCAATCAAATCGCAAATTCTCAGTTCTAAGCGATTGAGGTCGTAGGGGCGGCGATTGCCATTCGGTCTTACAGACGACCACAGGTGGCGAACATTTTGCATCGTGCCAGCATCTAGCTGTTGTTCGGTCCAGCGGATAAAGTGGGCGTGGCTGCTAAATAGGGGGACGTGAGCCGGAGTTTTCGGGAAAGTGGCCCAACGAGTGGAGTGATAACCAGTCGCACTACCGTTCAAAAATGGAGAAGAAGCACTTAAAGCTAGGTAAAGAGGGGCTTCAACCCGAACGAGGCGGCAAGCGCGAATCAGTAATTCTGGGTCGCTAATACCGATATTGATATGAATGCTAGCGGTGACGACTTTGGTGCCGTAAGTTTGTTCGATGTAGGTATGATAATCGTTCTGCGGATCTGAACGCCAAAAGCGATCGCTTCCTCCTAAAGACAGCGTACTGCCAGGAATCAGGGTGTAATCTCCCAAACGCTTTAAATAGCTTCTAAGTCGCTGCCGGGGTTGTAGCAAGGCACACAGCAGGCGATCGTAACAACAAAGAGGAGCGGTAGTATATTCGACATTGCGGCTATCTGGTTCGGTAACGAAACCGTCTAGATCTGCCACAATCCGGTGAGAAAGGCCGACGACCTCCCCTTCAGGAGTGCCAGTGTAAATTTCGACTTCAAAGCCTTTGGATAGCAACATATTCGATCCTGTGAGGGGATGGGGAGATGGGGAAATGGGGAGATGGGGAGATGGGGAGAGAGGGCGAGAGTCAGAAGTTTGAACTCTTGACTTCTAACTTCTGACTCCTGACTTCTGACTTCTGAACTTCTTTATTCTAGTTTCGCATCAAAGCTCGTGTTGTTGATGGATCGTTGTGGAAGTCTCGATCGAACGAATTAAACAGGGAGGGCAATTTGTGCTATCAATACAACTAAGCTGCCGATCGAGCGGTTCGGGACTTATTAGGGTCATTAAATACCTCCGATAATTCTGGTGAGGTAGGTATCATGCTTGCCTTTATGTTTAATTTATGGAGTTCTCTATTCACTACCCGCGAACCATAGATAATAAACAGCGGTCGCCGAGCGATTTTGTACTTTTATGACAGAATCAGAATTTACTTGGGAAGTTGCCATAGAGGTTGCCGACAAGCTGGTATACAACCATAGCAATATTCACTTAAAGGATATTGAAATTACGGTTCTTCAGGCTTCTTGGGAAGGTATCACCTATCAACAAATGGCAGATAATTACGGCTATAGTGCCGAGTATCTGAATAAAGATATCGGTTATCGGTTGTGGCAAAAGCTAACAGAAGCATTAGGAACCGGAGAAAAGGTTAGCAAGCAGAATTTTAAAGAAGCACTAAAGCGGGTATGGAAAGAACAAAAATTTACTGTTAATGCGATCGCACCAACATCGCTACCATCTTTATTACCATCTGATTCTTTCTATATCGAACGCCCTCCTCTAGAAGAACGCTGTTTGACAGAGATCTTACAACCGGGCTGTCTGCTGAGAATTAAAGCGCCTTTGCAGATGGGGAAGACGGAACTGATGTCTAAGATTTTGTCTTATGCCAGAGAGCGAGGCTACCGCACGGTGGAATTAAATCTGCGAGATGCTACTACAGCCGATTTCAGCCAACTCGATACTTTTTTACAGTGGTTGTGCGCTAGCATCACGGAAATTTTGCAGCAGAATCATCCTCTGACAGAACATTGGCAGAAAAGTTTGGGGAATACCAAGATTAAGTGTAGGACATATTTTGAAAAATATTTATTAGCAGGGGATGTCCCTTTAGTTTTGGCTTTAGATAAAGTCGATAAAATCTTCCCATATCCCGAAATCGGGGGTGAATTTTTAGGAATGTTACGCACCTGGCATGAGGATGCTAAAACTCGAAATTTGTGGCGACAATTGCGGTTAGTTATTTCTCATACTGAAACGTATACAGAACTCGATATCGATCGCTCTCCATTTAATGCCGGAACTGAGGTCAATTTACCAGATTTTACTGTCGAACAGGTACGACTTTTGGCGAGAAAATACGGACTCGATTGGGATATCGATCGCACCACCGAGTTAATGAAACTGGTAGGAGGACACCCGTATTTAGTCAGAGAAGCGATCGGGCAAATAGCACGAGAAAACAAATCTTTAGCCGAAGTTTGGCAAACTGCTCCTACCGCTTGGGGGATTTATCGCTATCATTTACAGAAACACAGTCAGAATTTATCAGCTAATCCTGCCTTAGCCAAGGCTTTTTATCAAATAGTTTTAGCCGACGAGCCAGTAGAATTTGACTCGCTGTTGAATCAAGATATAGCAGTTAAATTAAACGACTTAGGATTAGTCAGTTTGTCTGGTAAAAGTGCCATGCCGCGTTACGAATTATATCGACTTTATTTTTGCCAACGCGATTGAATTATGAATTATGAATTCAGCATTCAGTTTTGACAATTATTACCAAGTCGGTGGTAGTTTACCTGGAACGGCAACTACTTATGTGGAACGATCGGCTGATGAGGAATTGTATGCGGGATTAAAAGCTGGCTCTTTTTGCTACGTGTTAAATTCACGGCAAATGGGCAAATCTAGTTTGCGCGTGCAAACGATGAGAAGGTTAGAAGCAGAGGGATTTGCCTGTTGCGCGATCGAAATGAGAGAGCTTTGCACTTATGGAGTGACACCAGATGAATTTTTTGGTGGTTTCTTAAGTTTAATAGTCAGCGGTTTCGATCTGGCGATCGATCTAGGAGAGTGGTGGCATCAGTATGAATATATTTCTCCTTTGTTGCGATTGAGTAAGTTTATCGAAGAAGAAATATTAGAGAAGTCGGTTAAAAATATAGTTATTTTTATTGATGAAATCGATAACGTTTTATCTTTAAAATTCAAGGACGATTTCTTTGCATTTATTCGTAATGCTTATAATCGCAGGGCTGATAATTCTCAATACGAGCGCCTGACTTTTGCTTTGTTAGGTGTTGCCACTCCCGCCGATTTAATTGCCAATACTAATCTGACTCCGTTTAATATCGACAGTCAGGCGATCGAACTATCGGGCTTAGCATTCCCTCAAGCGACTTCCCTAGAGACAGGATTTGTCGGGCGAGTCAAAAATCCGCAAGCGGTGTTGGAGGAGGTACTAAATTGGACGGGCGGACAACCTTTTCTCACTCAATGGTTGTGTCAACTAGTTTCTACATATTCAGAGGCGCTAGCAGATCGTAATTGCGAAGCAGATTGGGTAGCGAAAATCGTGCGAGAAAAGATCGTCGATAATTGGTGGGCACAAGATAAACAACAGCATTTACAAACTATTAGAGAACGTCTTTTAAGTAACGAGTTGCGTAGTTGTCGATTGTTGGGTTTATATCGGCAAATTTTAGATCGAGGAGAAATTGCGGCCGATGATAGTCGGGAACAAATGGAGTTGCGATTATCTGGTTTAGTAGTCAAGCGATCGGGTAAGTTAAGAGTTTACAACCGGATTTATGAAGCTATTTTTAATCGGGAATGGGTCGATGAAGAGCTAGAAAATCTGCGTCCCGATTTTTACGTACAGGCATTCGCTAAATGGGAAGCTACTGAAGGTAAAGATACCTCGTCTTTGTTACGAGAATCGGATTTACAAAAAGCCTTAATATGGGCGACAGGTAAAAGTTTAAGCGATTTAGATTATCAGTTTATTTCCGACAGTCAAAATTTAGCTATTCAAAATTTTGAAATCGCTTTAGATGATGCCGAAACCGAACTAAATCGAGCTAATCTAAAAAAGCAAGAGGCAGAAAGTCAAGTTAACAGCGTATTGCAACGAATTAAGTCGGCTAAACGGCAATTCAAAAGAACGATCGCTATCGGTTCTGCCTTTCTGTTGGGCACGATTCTAATTGCCGCAGGATGGGCAAAACAAGCTAGTTTTTATGCTAGTAAAGCTGAGGACGAACGAGAAAATGCCAAGCTAGCACAAATCGCCACTCAAAGCGTCAAGCAAGACTTAAATGAAGCAATTGAGAGAGAAAGTTCGGCTAGAAAAAAAGCACAACAAGCAGAAGCTTTAGCAATTGAGGCTCAAACTAGACGCAAGCAAGCCGAAATAGCCCGCCAGCAGGCTCAACAAACAGCAAGGCAAGCAGAAGCTTTAACACTTCAAGCTCAAGCCAGACGCAAGCAAGCCGAAATAGCCCGCCAGCAGGCTCAACAAACAGCAAGGCAAGCAGAAGCTTTAACACTTCAAGCTCAAGCCAGACGCAAGCAAGCCGAATCAGCCCGCCAACAGGCTCAAAAAACTGCGCAACAAGCAGAATCTTTAGCACTCCAGGCTCAAGCTAGAGCGGAACGAGCAGAAATAGCACGTAGAAATGCCCTGCAAAAAGTAGAGGCGATCGATCGACAACGCCAACAAAAAGAACGGGAATTAGCTGAAAGCGAGGCAGTAGTTCTCAGTTCGTCAGCCCAAACTATCTTACCTGAAAATCCCTTTGAGGCGATGCTAATAGCTTTAAAAGCCGCACAGAGGATCGAAGAATTAGAAAAAATCCAACCGATAAAAGGTAATGCCAAAACTAAGGTAATGTTTGGACTACAACAAGTGATGTTGAATCTTCAAGAACGCAATCGGCTGGAAAATCATCAAGGTGCAGTCAGCAGCGTTAGTTTTAGTCCAGATGGCAAATACTTAGCTTCAGGAGATGAAGATAATATCGTAAATTTATGGGACAAAAATGGCTCTTTGCTATCTACATTTAAAGGGCATCGCGACAAAATTAATAGTGTCAACTTTAGTCCGATCCCCCCAACCCCTCTTATTAAGGGGGGCGAAGGGGGGATTTTAGCGTCTGCTAGCGATGATGGCACAGTAAAATTATGGAGCGTGCCGAACGGTAAATTAATTAGAACGATCGATACTCGATCGCAATTGAAAAAAAATACCATTGCCATTTTTAGCCCTGATGGTAAAATCTTGGCTTCTTGTAATTCCGATCGCACGATCGAACTTTGGAATGTCGAAGATGGTAATTTATTAAATACACTTAGCTCGCCTAGCGGTCAGGTAACGAATATTAGTTTTAGTCCCGATGGTAAAACTATTGCATTTACTAGTAACAATAAGGCGATCGAATTGTGGAACCTAGAAAATAGTAGCATTGTGACTCTCAAAAGTCATAGTAAAAGCGTGCAAACTACCAGTTTTAGTCCAGATGGCGAGATGTTAGCTTCTGGGAGCACAGACGGAACTGTTATTTTGTGGAATTTAAAGGATGGCAAAATATTAGCAAATCTCGAAGACCATCGCCGTCCGATTTCGAGCGTCGCTTTTAGTCCTGATGGCAAAATTTTAGCCTCTGCCAGCGCCGACAAAACAGTCAAATTTTGGAATGTATGGGAGCTAAGAAATTTTGTTAAAAAAGCACCGCAAACTCTCAAAGGACATCAAAATATAGTATCAAGTATTGCTTTCAGTCCAGATAGCAAAACCTTAGCTTCTGGCAGTCAAGATAAAATCATAAAATTGTGGAATCTAGAAGGTTTAGATGCTAGCAAATTACAAATCAACCAAACTTACGATATCGGTCACTCCGATTTCATTGTCATCGGGATAAGTCCTAATGGGAAGTTATTTGCTCCCGCAGGCGATCGAGGTTTTTTGGAAGTGTGGGATATGCCAAAAAGAACTCGACTATTTACCCTCACTAGCAAGACTAAAGCTCGTATTCACAGCATTGAATTTAGTCCCGATAGCAAGCTAATAGCTGCTGCTAGCGATGACAACACCGTGCGATTGTGGAACGTTAAAGATGGTACTCTCTTCAAAACTCTCGCAGATGGCAGTAACTATACCATTGCGAAATTTAGTCCAGATGGCAAGATTTTAGCAGCCACAACCTCTGACCCCACCAAAGTCTTGGGAAAAATTCAACTATGGCAGATCGCGGACGGAACCCCAATTAAAACCTTGAAAGAAAACCCAGCAGCACCTTGCAAAATTAGGAATATCGATTTTAGTCCAGATAGCAAAATTATTGCTATTAGCTGTTATAACGGCAAGTTACAACTATGGGATATTAGAACTGGGGCTGTAATCTTACATCTTGAAGGTCAAAAAAGCCACATTACTGATGTTAACACTGTCAGCTTCAGTCCAGACGGGAGAATTATGGCTTCTGGTGGTAGCGATACTTTCATCAAAGTTTGGAAAGTTGCAGATGGGACTTTAATTCGGACGATCGCAGCCCATGTCAGGGATATCAGAAAGCTGGCATTTAGCCCAGATGGTAAGACTTTAGCTTCTGCCAGCGACGATCTCACGATTAAACTATGGAATGTGGCAGATATAACTGCCAACAATGCCACAGATTATCTAACTCCCAGCATTACCCTGACAGGACATCAGGGTATAGTTAATGCTTTGAGTCTCACCCCAGATGGTAAAAGTCTGATTTCTGGTAGTTACGACAACACCGTGAAAGTTTGGAATTTAGATATCGACTTGGATGATTTTATTCAGCTTAGCTGCTCGTGGTTGCAAGATTACTTTGTTACCCATCCAGAAGCCAGGGAAACATTTAAGGTGTGTCATAGCAATTCGCAATTAACAATTCGCAATTGACAATTGTTTTGGTCATCCAAATCTAAAAGTGGATTGGGTTTGACGGTTGGAACCGCAGCCATACGACCTCATATCAAATCCGCCGAGCATACCAAGGTTTGCCCTCACTCCGCTTCCGGCTCCCCTCTCCTTGCAGGACTATCCATTACCCACATCTGCTCAAACTCTTGTCCCATCAGTCATATGGGACTTTAATTCTCACCGATAACACCTTCTGGAGGGGGTTTGGGGGGCAGACCCCCCAATTCTTCTGAGCAAACCATCAACTGCTTGCCAGCGAAAAGTCTTGGTAGATAAAGATTTGAAAGCCTTGCAGGAGAGGGGTTGGGGGTGAGGGCTAGATTCATGGTTTTATCCCAGTTTGCAAAAGTAACCGGAGACTTAGTTGACACAGATGCTTGCTATAGCAAGCATCTGCGGGAGCGTATCTCTCCGCTCAGTTTTGAGAATTGGTATTAAAAACCGGATTTTGTATAACCTGACATTTCCAGACATTGAGTTGGAATGTCTGTTTTATCCTCAACTATTTAGACGATCGCTCTGCCAAATTAAAAACCTCTAACTCCAGCATTTACAAAGCTTTCACGAGTCTAAATACAATCAAGATTTTCCTGAATTTATCGCCTGACATTTAACTCCTGACTTTTTCTGTATGGCGTGGTTTCTTGGCATTTAATATAACTGAAATATGCCAAATAAATTCACATTATGCAGAAAACAAAATGCTTCATAAATTGCAGAAAACTCGCTCGATCGCCTTACTAGTTTTGGCATCTGCGATCGCTGGTTCGCTGTTGGCGATATCGGCGCGATCGGCTCAAGCCACAGCAGTTGTCGTACCGCCCCTATATAAAGGCAAGCAAATATTTACTACCCAACGACCAGATTTAAAGATCGTCGATCTGTTAGAAAACGGACAGCAAGCTACCGTTCAAATTAAAAATCAAGGTACGGGCAATTCTCCAGCTTTTAAACTGCGGGCTTACCGTTGGAACGGAGTTCAGTGGATCTCGATCGGGCAAGTAAATATCAATCCTTTAGCAGTAGGTGCAACAATCAATGCGGTTATAATTGCCCCCCAAATAGTGCAATTTCCCACTAAGTATGTTGTCGATCCTGACAATGATGTGCCTGAATCCAGGGAAAACAATAACAGTGCTTATGATACTCCACTCCCTCGTTAATAAACTGTTCGACGTTTAAATTGCCTAATTCGTCAGTCAGGGTGCATCTTATACCAGGGTTTAAAGGAACTGAATTAGAGGGTGAAATTGACTTGTCTAACATCCTCTAGATCGCATTAATTAAGTAAATTGAAGAGCAAAAAAATGAAATTATTCAACATGAAATCGGTCAGCAAATTAGCCGCCACTGTCGTAGCTGGCACTCTCGCCGGAAGTATGTTGCTGCCAACTCCAATTGCAGCTAATCCAAGCTGGTTCATAGATTCAGATACCCTCACCGATGTCAATGGAACTTTGTACTTTATTGCTTATCTCCCCACAACTGGCTGGGAGTTGTGGAAGAGTAACGGTACTGCTGCTGGTACTGTCTTAGTCAAAGATATTAATCCTGGCCCTGCTAGTGGTTTCGATAGTTCCTTAAAATCGCTTACCAATGTCAACGGGACATTGTACTTTAATGCCAGTGACGGCACTCACGGGGAAGAACTGTGGAAGAGCGATGGCACTGCTGTTGGTACTGTGATGGTCAAAGATATTAATCCTGGAATTATTGATTCCGATCCGCACTCTCTCACCCATGTCAACGGCACATTGTACTTTAGTGCCTATAACAACACTCAGGGATACGAACTGTGGAAGAGTAACGGCACCTCGGCTGGTACGGTCTTGGTCAAAGATATTAATCCTGGAATTAATGACTCTCAGCCAAATCACCTCACCAATATTAATGGAACTCTATACTTTAGAGCCAATGACGGCACTCATGGGAGCGAACTGTGGAAGAGTAACGGCACCGCCGCTGGTACGGTTCTAGTCAAGGATATCTTTCCTGGGATTAATAGTTCTGAGCCACAGAATCTCACCAATTTCAACGGTAAATTATACTTTACTGCCGATAACGGGACTCAGGGGTGGGAACTCTGGCAGAGTAATGGCACCTCGGCTGGTACTGTCCTAGTTCAAGATATCTATCCGGGACTTAACGAGTCATACCCGCATAAATTCACCAATGTCAATGGAAACTTATACTTTAGCGCCCGTAACGGCAATCAGGGGTGGGAACTCTGGAAGATTAACGGCATTAACGGTGGCTTGACCCAGAACGGCATTAACCCTCCCATTTTGGTGAAAGACATCAATCCTGGATCTGCTGGCTCAGGCCCATCCAATCTCACCAATATCAATGGCACCTTGTATTTTAGTGCTACTGATGCCACTAAAGGGCGGGAACTGTGGAAGAGTAATGGCACTGCTGCTGGCACGGTCAGGGTCAAAGATAACAACGTTGGCATTAGTCCTTCTAACCCAGAGCATTTCACCAATTTTAATGGCACTTTGTACTTTAGCGCCGATAACGGCACTCATGGGAAAGAATTGTGGAAGAGTAACGGCACCTCTGTTAGCACCGTCCTGGTCAAAGATATCGTGCCTGGGATTACTGGCTCTTATCCAAGTAGACTAACTAATTCTGGTAACAAGTTCTACTTTGTAATTTGGAATGGATCTGAATATCAACTTTGGAAGAGCAACGGTTCGAGTGCGGGTACGGTTAAGGTTTATCCCTAATACCAAATAGTACGAGACTTACGCCAGACCACGTATATGTACCTGGTAAGGTGGTGTTAATTACTCCAAAGAAATGTTTAAGGCGTGCGCTCCAGAGAAGATCGTTGAGAGCATCCAGTTTCGGCGAGGCGATCGATATCTGCCCCGGATATGTATAGATAGGCTGTCGATCGCAGTTATATATCTTCTAAAAGTGGATGCTCCCAGATCGTTCGTTTACCGTTTAGAGAGCAAACGATGATAAGTTTGTATGTCAGAAAACCTTAGAGGATGTCTGAGAAGTCATTTTCGCTACGTTTGCAGCTTGTAGATCCTCCTAAATTCCCCTTAAAAAGGGGGACTTTGAAGGCTATTCCCCCCTGCTTGGTGCGCTTGTATGCGGAGGGAACCTCCGCACAGCGCATCCGCTGCTTGGTGCAAGCTGTATGGCGAGGAAACCTCGCCACGCTTGCATCCGCTTTTTAAGGGGGCTAGGGGGGAGAGCGCAAAGCGCACGCTGCGCGAACGAGTGCAATGATTTTAACTTTTCAGACAACCTCTTAGAGCATGACTTCGGAGAACGATCGATGACATCAATGGAGTTTGCAAAAGCGGTTATTAGTGAAACAGAAATAGAAAAGTTATGGAAAGCATTCAGCGTCTTTGATACAGACGCTAGCGGTGCGATCTCGGTTGAAGAGTTGGGAAACGTGATGCGATCGCTCGGACAAAATCCTAACTCTACCGAACTACGGGATCTAATTAAAGAAGTGGATATCGATCGCTCCGGCAGCATCGATTTTGCAGAATTTAAAGCTTTGATGATTGCTAGGCAAGGCGATCGTCAAAGTCGCCTCAAATTAGCATTTAGCGTGTTCGATAAAGATAATAGCGGTCGCATTACTGCCGATGAGATGCGCAGCGTCATGAGTCGGTTTGAATTAACTGATGCCGAACTTGATGCCATGGTGAAAGAAGTCGATGGCGATGGCGATGGTTCTATAGGTTTTGAAGAGTTTTGCCAACTCGTGCCAGATGAAGTCAAATCGCCCACCGTTCCTGTCAGTTCGGTGTCGGCAACTGCAACCGCTAATGTGACAGCAGCCATTGCTGGTACTGTAGCCGCCAAGATTCAAACCGAGGGCTTGCCCGAATCTTCTGTTAAAGAAACTGCTACAGAAATCGACCCCGAAGTAGCACGATTGCAGGCGCTCTTGGCCCAACATCCTCAAAACGAAAAAGTTCGTGGTACTTCTCGCTTGCAGATGCAGATCGGGTTATTCCGACTGATTCAGGGAGCGGCTTACCGCTGCTTTCGAGTCAGTTTCTCAGCCAATCACGAAACCCACCTTCAGGTCAGGAACTTACCGTATCGCATTACTGATTTTGTCCCATTCGTGCAAACAGCGATCGCACTTTATAAAGGGCTAGGTATTGTCGAAGCAGAATGTCACCCGGTATTAGATGCCGTCGTGCAGTCGATTTCGGAAGAATACGATCGCCTCCAACAGCGAATTCAGAACTGGCAAACCATAGAAAAAAACCCTGAGATGCTGGCTGAGGAACGGGCCATGTTAGCGGCCCGCAGCCAGTCAGCCAATGCCAGGGAGAAGTTTGCCGCCGGGGTAGAATTTGCCATCACCATGAAAAAGCAAAAACTGAGCTTAGGGGATGTTATCGAAGGCGTGCTGGCGGTTAACGAACTGAATCGGTTGCGAGAGCTAGAGCTACGCCAGGAATTCGCACCCCCTCCGGCTAAATCTGAAGGCGATCCCAAAGCTTACCTGAAGCAGTGGCATCGGGTAATTCTCTCCAATGCCTTAGAAACGATCGATGGGGCAATGATGCCCGCAGCCTACTGGTATGAAGATTTCATGCCCAAACTTCTAGCCGCCTTTAGCGTCAGCACCGCTGCCGACATTCAGAGTAATACCATCCCAGATGAACCGGGATTAAATCGATGGTACGAAAGTACGAGATCTTCTGGAGAATTCGATCGCTATGGTGCAGATGTCGCCGAGCGTTTCCCCAACTGTACTCCCAGCCAAAAGCTGGAGATAAAGCAAGCTTGGCTGTTGACGCACCACTACCTAAACGGAGTGCAAAAGCGTCGGGAGCGTTTAGAATTCGGTCGGGAATCGGGGGCGCTGTCTCAATATGTAGCGTTTATCGATCTGTATCTGGGTCGCAGCGACGTGCGAGATGCCCAAATGCGCGTCAGCTTCCCTTACTACATCGGGCCTGCGGTGTGGCGCTTCTTCCACACCACCGCCGAGATCGTCAACAGCCAGTCAGCCGAACAGCAAAGCGCTTCGATCGCGATTTTCAAAGATTTTTTCAAGCTGTTTGCCAGTATGTACCCTTGCCCTTACTGCCGCCACCACCTCAATGCTTACGTGGTGCAGAACCGGGAAGTAGATATGTATCCCGTCGAATACTTACTCCTCGGACAGGATGCCGACCCGACCGACTTTAAAATGTCGATCGACGACAAACTATCGACCGTTACCGACGGTTCTTCGCTGCGGTTGTTCTTCTGGAAATTACACAACACCGTTTCTTCCTCGATTGCCCGTTCGGAGGAGTGGTATCACCGAGACGAAAAAGCCTTCTATACTACCCGCTATTGGCCTAGCATTGACTCCGAACTCGCTCGCGCCAGCGCCCTGAAACAAATTAGTATTGCCACCGAACGCATTTACAGCATTTACGGACTGCTCAAACCAGTTGCTCGGTTAGCATCTGCACGCTTGGAATTACAAAAGTTGTTAGATAACGGCGATCCTCAAAGCCTCGAACAGGCGTGTACTATCGCCCACAATCACATCCAAGCGTTAGAAGCAGCGGTAATTCAGGGGCAATTTCTGCAAGAAACCTACAGCTTCGAGCCAGATTTGGTAGATCGATCGCCAGCTTTTACCCCAGAAGAAGAGGAGTTCGGACGCACTAACTTGTTTATTGAGGTTTAGTCGAGAGTCCTTCGGACACGCTTGGCGAACGCTGCCAAATTGCCATTAGACCTCTCTTGAAAATCGATTTTCAAGAGAGGTCTATTGTTAAACGATCGACGGACAGGCTACATCAACGCTGGTGTTTCTAGGCTGGGAACCATACCGATTAAGCCTTTTTTGAGTCGTTCGGGGCGTTCCGACCACTTCATCGTGCCATCTGGCTGGCTGAGATAGAGACTAGCACACTCCAAAATCGCCTCAGCCACTTCAGCTAAAGACTCATTTCGATTGAGATCGCCAAATATATAAGTAGATTTACCAGGAGCCGCCAAAGCGATCGCGCAGGGACGACTGCAAGCTCCCAAACAGTTTACCGCTCGAATTTCTAACTCACCCGCCAGCGGGTGTTCCGACAAGCGAGCGACTAGCTGTTGATGGAGTAAAGAGCCGCCACTCTGGCCGACTTGCTTGCCATCTTGCCATTTGCCAGCGCAAGACTGACACGCGAACATTACGTGTTCGATCTTCATAAAAATTTCTCCCCTCTGTGCCTCGCAGAATTATAGTTCGGGATATGTCGATATCGGCGGGTATTCTGACTAATCGATCGCGATCGAAACACAGTTGCGGGACAGCGTTGGATTTGCACCAAACTTTCCCCCTTTCCTCCAACGGCTGTTCCCCGTTGGAACCGAATCTAGTTGTTAGTAGCCTAACACATTGTACATTTTCATAATGTTGGGTTTCACTCCGTTCGACTAGGACCTGCTGCCGTGAGTAATTAGCCACCTGGATTGGCAATAATCACAGAGAACTCTTCCGATCCAAGTGGATGCAAATCATCATCGCTGCGGACGATAACTTGCCAAACTCGACCTTTTTCGTCGGTAATTAAGTAGCTCAAATAGCCAGTTAACCTAGGATCGGGTTTAATTCCTTTTGCTTCTACCTGTTGGGCATAAACGCTGACAGCCGCATCGCCGACATCATAGTGCGGTCTTTCTCCTACTGCTTGGAGTTCGGCTTTAATTAAAGGATGGTTGCGATCGACACGGTATACGCCCCACCATTTATAAGCTGTCGTCGCGTCGCCACGCTTTTCCTGCAAAGATATTACTGCGATCGGATCGATGTATCCTTGAGGTGCATATTTACTTTTCACCTCGCTGGGAGCAACTGTTGTCAGCAGCAGGATTTCGGTAATAAAAGAGAAGGCGATCGCGGGATTCATCATCATTTTGAGGAAAGCGATCGAACGGATATTGGCGATCGCCTTTGCAGTCAATTTTATAACTTGGCTGGTACAACCAGCTTTGGCAAGTTAGCTAATGACTTCGGCTACCTAATATTATTTTCCTGTTAGCTCTATCCAGCGTCTTTAGCCTGCGACAGTTTGAGGTTTAAAATCGATAGGCCCAAAATGACTAAAAACAGTACCAACCCGATCGCGCAGGCATAGCCGAGATCCACAACTAAATTTTCCCATAAATAGTAAACCACTGTTTTAGAACTGTCCCGCGGTTGGCCTTTAGTCATGACGTAGACTTCTTCAAAGACTTTAGTAGCAGAAATCGCAGAAATCACTGCTACCAGAGCCATATAAGGCCCCATCAAAGGAACTGTAATATCCCAATGCTTGCGGATGCCATCCGAACCATCGATCGCAGCAGCTTCATAAAGTTCGTCGGGAATCGATTGCAATCCGGCGAGGTAAATTACCATGTAATACCCCAATCCTTTCCAGATCGTGACTGCCATGACGCTAAATATGGCCAATTTAGGACTGGTGAGCCATTCGATCGCCTCTTTTCCCAACAGTTTCAACAGTTGATTGAGCAAGCCATTTTCTTGATAAACGAACTTCCAGGCCAAACCCGCTACCACCATCGAGATGATAACCGGGGTGTAGAAAAACGTTCTAAACCAGTTGATGCCGCGCAGCTTTTGATTTACCAAGATCGCTAATCCCAAGGGCGCGATCGCTAAAATTGGCACTACCCCAGCCAAATATAACAAGGTGTTGCCAACGGTTTTCCAGAATACTTTGTCAGTCCACAACCGCTGAAAGTTCTTTATGCCAATCCACTGCGGCGATCCGACCAGATCGTAGCTAGTAAAACTCAGATAAAAGGCGTGCAAGACTGGCAAAAAGACCGTTAATCCTAAAATTAACAGTGCCGGAAATAGGAACAGGTAAGGGGTTAGACGTTGTGGGAAGGCGATCGAGTTTTTAACCATTAACAGCAATTATCAGGTCGTCACTATTTTTAAATGCACGATATAGCAGTTCTCAGATAAGTAAAATACATATCTTGTGGGATAGACATCCAACCTGTCCCTTCGGGCGGGCTGGATGCCCACCCCACAAGAAAAAGACTGTAGCTTATTAAATTGAGAAACGCTATAGCTCAATCAAATACTACTGTACGATCGCTATATACTAACACTCGATTTCGTAAATGCAAGCGCACGGCTCTAGCTAAAACTATTCTTTCTAAATCTTTACCTTTGCGAATCATATCGGTAACATCATCGCGGTGAGTGACTCTGACTACATCTTGTTCGATAATCGGTCCTGCGTCTAATTCTGGCGTAACGTAGTGACCTGTAGCACCGATAATTTTTACTCCGCGATCGCAGGCTTGCTGGTAAGGATTAGCACCGACGAAAGCCGGAAGAAATGAATGATGAATATTAATAATCTGAGGAAATTTGGCAATAAATTCGGCACTGACGATTTGCATATACTTAGCTAGGACTACCAGATCGATTTGATATTGCTTCAATAGCTCTAATTGTTCTGCTTCTGCCTCTGCTTTCCGATCTTTAGTAACCTGAATGTAGTGATAGTCAATGTCAAATTGTTTGGCGATCGCTTCCAGATTGGGATGATTGCTAATTATTAATGGGATTTCGGCGATAAATTCTTTAGCCTGCTGTCGCCAAAGCAAATCTAGCAGGCAATGATCTTGCTTGCTTACCCAAATAGCGATTCTGGGCACTTCATCAGAAAAATGGAGTTGCCAATTAGCTTCTAAAGGTTGAGCAATACTATTGAACGCTGGAGCAATAAATTCGCGAGGTAAATTAAAGCCATCTAATTGCCATTCAAGCCGCATTAAAAACCAATTGCCATCAAAATCTGTATGTTGATCGGCATGAATAATATTACCGCCATTAGCATAGATGAAATTAGCGATTTTGGCGACCAAGCCTTGGCGATCGGGGCAAGAAATTAGTAATGTTGCTGTGGGGCTGTTCATGAGTAATAATTAACTAGCTGTGATTGAGCGTCTGAGCTTATGGAGAAGCTGGTGTAAGTTTAATTTGGGAGCTTTTGTTTTTTTCTGCTTGCCATTCTGATAAAGGTCTATCGATCGCATTCTGCAAATCTAGCGGTATTAAAAATATCTCGATTTTCTCAGAAGCGTTAATTGGTGGATCGACTAAAGCATATAACAAATTACCGTCAAAATTAGTTTTACCTAATACTACTTGATGATTTTGCCGATCTTTTAGTTGAATTTCTATAGTTGACAAAGGTCGATCTAGTCCATACTCGTGAAGTCGATCGGGTAAAACAGCAATAATATCATTACTTTTAATATTTACTAGTAAATTTAATAAAAATGCTACGGATGGGTCGCTAGCTGAAGTATTAATAGGCTCGGTCATCTGCCAGCGAGAACGATCGATCGCCAACCTCTGAAATTTCAAAGTTTGTTTGTCTTTCTTAATAGTGAAGGAAGCGATCGCCTCTTCTTTAAATGAAAATATTTGCCGCTCTTTTTCTAGATTAGCTCCTTTTTGAGGAGCCACCTGAGTTTCATAAACATAAACGCTTCCAGCCAAACCGAGAGCAAAAAATAGCAAAATTAAAGTCGTGCGCTGAAATTTCATCGATCGAACTAGTTCTACACTTATTACTTATTACTTATTACTTAGTTTACCGTCGTCGCCACCAGAGAATTCCAGCGGTGGCAAACCCAAGAAAAGGAATTATTGCTACAGCCATCCAGCCAATAATACTTGCTTGCAACGAAGTCAGATTGAAGCGACGATTTTTGACTTCTTTAGGACGTATAGAAAGAGTTTGCCGATCTTGCTGGCTCAACCAAACTACAGAGTTGAGGAAAACGTCGTTATTGATTAACTCCGGCCGATCGAACAAACTATTGCTGGCAAAGTTAGCGTTTCCGAAAACGATTAGTCGGGCCTCGCGTTGAGAAGGTAGCTGGCGATTGAGTGCAACTCCCAGCGTTAAGGGGCCTTTGGTATCGGTTGGGGGATTGAGTTCGACGGGTTCGCTTTGGGGATTGCTTTCCGCCCAAGTTTTTTCATCGGTGCGCAGTAGGGGAGTAGATTCGACACCCGGAATCGCTTTAATTTCTACAGGTTGGGCTAAGGGATAAAAAGAGGTCCTATCGCCAAAATCTTTGGTAATCGGATGCTGTCCGTAATTGTTAACTACCGTCGTATCTGCCCCTAAACCCTCAACTTTTCGAGAAACATCGATCGCTAATCGATTACTCAACTTGACTCCCCACTCGGATAGCAAGCTGTCAAGTCCGGGATCTGTATCCCAATTGGCCATAACTAGTAAATTGCCACCTCGATCGAGATAATTTTTTAAAGCATCGACTTCCGCCGTAAATAACGGCTGTCGGGGATTAACGATCGCGATTGCGGTTGCATCTGAAGGAATTTGCGGCTGCTGGATGAGATTGAGGGGGGCAACGGTGTAACTTTGGGCTTGCAAAGCCTCCACCGCCTGGGAAAGTTCTGCCAAGGGCAATTCCCCGTGTCCTTGGAGAAAGTAGACTTTTAAGACGCGATCGCCCGTTATTTTAACAATGCCATTGGTCAGCTTCTCTTCAGAGAGACGTTCCCGGCCAGCGGGGGTAAACAAACTCTGAACTAACTGGCGTTTTTTTCCAAATTCCAGATAAACCTGTCCTGGCGACTTCACCCCAAAATCTTGGGCTAATCCCAGTTTCTCTTGCGGATCGATCGCCTCAAAACTAAATTGAGAGCTATAGCGGCGGTAATTTTCTAGTAATTCTCGATCGAGTGAGTTCCGATCCTCTGGTTTGTCGAACACCCACACTTTTAGGGGTTGTCGTAAATCCTTTACCACCTGTTGCGATTGGGGTGCTAAGGTGAGCAATTGATTTTCGGTTAAATCCCATCGAATGGCATATCGCGCCCCCAAAAAGTTGATGGCAGCTAAAATCGCTAAAACTGATAGGGTTGCGACTAAAGCATTGGTGCTTACCTGGGTGGTTCTGCGTCCCCAAAAGCCTTGAGTGGAACTGCTAATCCAGAAAAACCACGTCCCCATAATGACGATTCCAGTCAGTAGCAATGCCAATGGAATGGGAAACCAGGTGTTAGCAACCAACCCAGCAACTAAACCCATAACGGCCAACATCGGACCGAACCAGAAGAGACTTTGAAAGCGAAACTTAGACATATAAGGCGATTGAAATCGCGGCTAGACAATCGAAGTCCGCCAGCGCTGACTTTAAGAACAAGGGAGTTGGCGATGGCCTGCTGCTAAACATAAGAGTGTCTTAGACTGCCAACTGTTATTCTAAATGATGCCACTTTTGAGCTATCAAAACTATCAGAATAACAGGGAGTAACAACCCTATCATCAATTGTGGCAATAAAGCCGAGAAATCAATTGGCTCAAACAGTGGAGTAGCCACAACCACAAGTAGACCTAAAACCTGAGAAATAATAAAGAGAAAAAAGCCCCATTTTTTCTTTAACCAAAGCCCCACAACACTGATAAGAGTGAAGACAGACAAAATTGCCGAAGCTAGAAAAGTCCAGCGCAGTGGACCTAACCTACCTTGCCAGACGAGATCCTGGTAAATGGACATATAGCGAAAAACCAGGTATGTACTACCAAATGCAAAATATAATAAAATAATCCTCAAGCAAAGTGTCATATACATGGCTAAGCAAATTATAATTAGAAATGCCAGAGATAGGAGCTAGCAAAACATCCTCAAAAAAGACTATTAATGGGCAAGGTAAAAAAAATAATGGTGTAACAAGTTGATTTGAGCCGCCAAACTTTTTAAAAATGCTATCAGGCAAGCGAACATCTAAATTAAAGTCTTACTTCAGTAACTTTTATTTTATAGCTGAACTAATAACGCAGGTGGAATCGAACATAAATATTTACGCCAAAAAACAACAAAATCGACAATTATATCTGAATTAAATTCAAATATATAAGGAACTGACTTCTTCAAGAACGTTGGAAGCGCAAAGCCTCGATCGCTTGGGCGGTAAGAAATACTCCCAAAATAATATAACTGCCAAACAAAACTAAACTACTGCTATCGACTACACCTTGAATCAAATTGTTGTAATGCTTCAACAGCGAGAGATGGCGCAATGTTTCTCCGATAGGGTTATTTAAACTGTTGGCGATCGCATCTATTACCCACAAAAACAAGATTGAAGCAAAGGTGAGGAAAGCTGCCAAAATCGAGCTATCGGTCAGAGAAGAAATAAACATTCCCAACGATAAAACTGCTGCTGCTAGTAAGATTAACCCTGCGTGTCCGAGCAAGAGAACGGCGGGCAAAATTGGTGGAGTTGAGGCACTAAATGCGATCGCCTCATACACCAGCAACGGCATCAACATGGTAATGAAGAACGTTACCACACCGAGTAACTTGCCTACTGCTACCGCCCAATTAGTTAAAGGAGAGGTAGCTAATAATTCTAAAGTCCCGCGCTTGCGTTCTTCAGCATAAAGTCCCATCGACAGCATGGGCAAAAAGAACAACGACAGCGATCCCATAAGCCCTAGAAAATACCTCAGCAGTTCGTAGGGAGCATCAAAAGGCGGTACTTCTTGTCCAGAAACTTCTACCTGTAAGTCTCGTCCGATCGAGGCGTTAATTACTCCATCAATGCCGTTGATAAAAAAGAATCCAGCTAGTAGCCAGAAAATTCCAGCAATTATATAGGCAATAGGCGAAGCGAAATAGCTCTGCAATTCTTTGCGGTAGATAGCTACAATATTGGCAAAAATTATTCCCATCTATACGGTTTGTCCTATGAATTTATTTGTGACAAATCTAGCTATAGGGTTTCTACTTGATTCGCTTACCGGCCCTCACCCTAAATCCCTCTCCCACCTCAAAGAAGCCCTCTCCTACGACGCTACCGTGTATACATAAATCCCCCAGAGCTTTGCTAGACGTGGTTTGCCCACCCTACGGGAAGCCGAAGAAAGCGTCTACATCCCCGGTGCCCCTTCTCCCCAAGGAGAAGGGGAGCCGGAGTCGAACCAGTTCGGATTCAACCGCTAGAAATTCTCCCCAGCCAATTCCGGTGGTTAAAGTCCCTCTCCCGACTCCCCCCTTACCAAGGGGGGACACAGGGGGGTAGGAGAGGGATTTAGGGTGAGGGCAAGATGTGTATACACCGTAGCCTACGAGGAGAGGGGAATGGAAGTTTCTTTTGGTTGAGAGGGACTTTGATTCCGGCTCTCCTGTTCCTGAGAAAGCGTCTACGTTTGTATAACCGCGACGACCATCACCAAGTGAATATTTAGCCTGCCATATCTTGGTTTTCTAAGGTTTTTTCTTCTGTAGTCAGTTGTAAAAACACATCTTCTAAACTAACTACAGTCTTGCGCATTTCATGTAACTTCCACCCTTGACTGACTATAGCAGCAGCAATCTCTGAACCTAGTTCCTTGCTGGGTATGGCTTTCAGTCGAATTAGAGTCCGATTTGCCACTAGAGGCTCGCTAGCGATCGATTCGACGCTGCTAACTCCAGGTAAAGATAGTAAGATGGGCGCGATCGCGCTCTCATTTCCTTCTACTTCTAGTTCATAATTCGTTCCTCCGGTTAAATCTGACATCAATTTTTCTGGAGTGTTAGTAGCAACGATCTGACCGCGATCGATAATAGCGATGCGATCGCACGTCATGCTAGCCTCCGGTAAGATGTGGGTCGAAAGAATAATCGTATGCTCTCCAGCTAAGCTTTTAATTAAGTTTCGCACTTCGATAATCTGCTTGGGATCGAGTCCTACAGTGGGTTCGTCTAAAATAATTGCTGGTGGATCGTGAACGATCGCTTGAGCGATTCCCACTCTTTGCTTGAAACCTCTAGACAGCTTGCGGATGAGAACTCGCCGCTTTTGAGTCAGATGGCAGCGTTCTAAAACTAAGTTAACTCGACGGGGGCGATCGCTCTTTTTTACTCCTTTAATCTGCGCTACAAAGTGCAAGAAGCCTTCTACGGTCATTTCTGGATATAAAGGAGGGATTTCTGGTAAATAACCGATCCGAGAACGCACCGCCATCGAATTTTCGCCGACATCGTAGCCAGCAATTCTGGCCGTACCGCCGCTAGCTGGTAGATATCCCGTTAAAATCCGCATCGTGGTGGTTTTCCCAGCCCCATTCGGACCTAAGAATCCTAGTATTTCGCCTCGTTCTACCTTAAAAGTGACATCTTGAATTGCTGATGTCGATCCGTAGCTTTTGCTCAAATGCTCGACTTCAATCATGGGGCTTTCGACCTTAACGGTAGCTAAATTTACCAAATTCGCCGAGATTTATAGAAATAGGAGCGATTTAGCGATCGCTTGTGTATTATTTCTTAAAATAACTGGATAAATTGAGAGTTTCCCACATACAATTTGGTTAAATATCCGATTGTAAGTTTATACTCACTAGTAAGTAGCTGGACAAAATCAATGATAACGCCCAAAATCGGGATATAGGGCATGGGGCATAGGGTATACCTATATATCATTTATTCTGCTTAGTTACTTAGTTCAACTTCTGAACTCCTGAACTCCTGAACTTCTGTTTCCTTTCGTTCGCTCGCAGACTCTGGTTTCTAACAGTTATGATGTCACCAACCCTCACGCAAGACTTAGCTACGGCATATACAGCCGAGTTACTCGGCCACTATAATTTTGAACTCCACGGTTATCGAGTTCAAGATCTAGTAAACCGTTGGGCGAATCGCTATCCATCTGAGTGGATACGTCTGGCGGCAATTGAGGCGCTATATCAGGGACGTTACAAAGCTCATTCGATCGAGAAACTCCTAGCTATTTGGGCGCGACGCGATAACCCGATATATCATTTCAGTACCGAGTTCGAGCGGTTAATCGGTAGAAGATTTTCTCCCGATTTGAGATCGTTGCCACCTGCGCCCCCAGTCCCTCAACCTCCCAGGCAGCTAGCCACACTCCAGGAAATTCCCGATCGCATTGACGCTAGAGAGCAGTACGATCGCAATTATCCCACCACCCAAACTAATTTAGCCCCTGTTTCGCCGCCCGCTGGCAGCTTTGCCTTAGATTTTGGCGGAACTTTTGTCAACTCCGATGGCTATGAAGACAAGTTTTCTGCGGCCCTAGCAGATAGTGCCAGTTCGGATTTGGTATTAGCAGATCGTAGTTTAGCCCTAAGTCATACCGATGACAGCAGCGATTTGGAAGCTGAAATCGTCTATCAAGCCGATTGGTGCGACTGGGAAGCAAGTAAACAACCGATCGATCGATTCACCCCCGAACGAGATTTTTCTGGCTTTTACCGCAAACTCAAAGCGATCGCCTCTTCATAAAGTGTTGAGTGTTGAGTGTTGAGTGTTGAGTGTTGAGTGTGAAGTTAAGAAATTCCCCCTTGTCTTCGCCCCATCACCCCATCACTCCTTCGGGGGCGATTCCACTTTGCGTATTTCTGAATAGAAGGTGGCAATTTGGGAGCCATTTGCACCTTTCCACATTTGAGTTCTGAGACGCAAATTAGGGCTAGCAAACCAGATGCGCTCTTCCGATCGCATCTCATCGCTTTCTGTAATTAGGGTAAAAGCATCGTCGTTGCCGATTTGGTACTTAGCGATCGCAGGCTTTTTCGCCGCACTACCTACTTGACGCAGAAGTTGACCTCGATCTGGTTGCTGTGGATCGGCGATGACTACTAAAACAGTAGAGCCAGCGTGTTTGGTCGATTTTAATAGCGATCCCATCGAGCCGTCCCAAGTAATGCGAACTGCTAAGGTGGCTAGCTGGGGATCGATTTGGAGTTGTTGGCAAAGAGCGATCGCTTGAGGATCGTCAGAGGCAATTTCCTCGATCGTCAGATCTGATTTCCCACTTTGGGCTGGCTGAGCGGGGACGTAATGGCTGGTGTGCTGAGAAAACCATTTGCCAGCACATAACTGGAAAAATTCTTGAGTATCCATGAACAATTCTTAAGCTTCAATCTCGATCGTATAGCATTCTGGGTTTGGCGATCGCTATTTTCAGATGGGAGCGATACGTGCTACGCACACCGCAGTTGCCCTCTGTATTTGTAGACATAAGATGAAAAGCGATCGCTCCTTTTCATTTCAACTAATACGAGAGCGATCGCACCTCATATATGACAAATTCATTGGAAAACGATCGCTCGATAGTTTCTGTTCGATCGATATGTTATATTATTTGTTATAACAATCCGATCGAGTAACCAATGATGGCGTTAAAAGTAACTACAGTAGGAAACTCTACAGGAGTAATTTTTCCTAAAGAGTTATTGGAGAAGTTTCGCCTGAGCAAGGGTGATACTTTATACGTTTTAGAAACCCCAAATGGCTTCGAGTTAACCCCTTACGATCCTGAGTTTGTGAAGCAAATGGAAGTAGCAGAAGTCGTCATGCGCGAAGATCGAAATGTTTTAAGAAAGCTAGCTCAATAGCAAAGTGAATGAGCCAATTTGGATTTTAGATCGGGTGGTGGTGGCCATTCATCGCCGCCAACTAGCAGAACATGGCGGACTAGAGGGAATTAGAGATGAAGGTCTATTGTCATCGGCTTTGGCGCGACCAAAAAATTTGCTTGCTTATTCTGAGTTACCTCCCGATCTTGCTTCCTTAGCTGCTGCTTATGCTTATGGAATAGTTAAAAATCATCCTTTTGTTGATGGCAATAAAAGGACGGGCTATGTGGTGATGCGTACTTTTCTGAGGTTAAATGGCTGCGATATTGAAGCTTCTAGTGCCGAGAAATATCAAATCTGGGTTGAATTAGCCGATGGTAAGCTTTCCGAAGCGGAATTAGCGCAGTGGATTAGAAACCATTTGATTGATTAATGTTTCAATTTTTTACTTCTCAAACTTGCTGAATGCGATCGCTATTTTCAGATGGGAGCGATACGTGGTAAGCACACCGCGATCGCATCTTTTCATTTCAACTAATATAAGAGCGATTCTCTACCCATCAAGGTTCATTTGGTAAAGGTGTGGAGCGACGCACAACTTGAATACCTTTATTTTGACAAGCTACAGAGAAATCATTTTCAGAATCTTTATAGCTATTTAATAATTCTTGATAGCCAAGAAAAGCAAGATCGTAGATTAGTTTTTGACTAAACTCACCTTCAAAGTAGCCACCATGAACATCTATCCTTCTGGGTATTCCCAAGAAGAAAGCAAAGCTGAGATAAATATAATCAAACCAAATCTTTAATGCTAGTTTTTGTTGTGCGTAACTAACAATTCCTTTACGTTTTGGATCTTTAATGCCTGGTTCTACATAATCAGTACAGTCAAAGTATGTTAAAAAGTCGGCTACAGTTTCTTCTTGTAAACTGCGCTTTATTTCCTTATTTTTTTCTTCAGTGAGTTCAGCAATTGTTATTCGTTCAATGTCGGAAGCACGTATTTCCAGATTTTCATGAGGCTGAAAGTCCTGATTTCGATCGAGATTTATAATGCCATATTGATTTGGTAGATTTCGTTTATTTCGATCGGATGAATGTTTGACAGTGATATTGCCCAGTTTGTAACCGCGAAAGCGACTTCTAGACGGAAAGCTAAAGTAATTTGCTGCTGTTGAGGCGAGGCGTAAAGCTAAATCCGCTTCATTACTGAATGCATAGGCTTCTTCGCAGCGACGGAGGGCAGATTTTAAAAAGTTAGATCTGCTTGATAAAATTGATTCTACAGGAATGTCTGGTGCAACTAATACTATTCTACCTAACTTAAAAACGCCACCAATATGAGATGAAGGCTTATCTTGCTCTCTCAAGTTCGGATCGAATACGTCGGAGAGAATCCGAATTGTTTGGGTAACTACTTCACAACCCAAACTATGACTGATAAATGAAAGTCTGATTCTCTTTTTTTTACTTAATTTATCTTCGTTGATATTCTCAACAATTTTGTTGATTTCCTCAATATCTCTAATGCTTGAATATTTTTCTTTTGGCCCTTCTGACTGTTGCTCTAATTCGGTAATGACTGCTCGAATAACTGCTCGTTCGAGTTGTCTGATAAATTCTACTACATCTATTACTCCATAGTGAGTGGCTCTGTAGCGATCGCTTGGATAGGTAGAAAATCTGAGAGCAATCAAGGCCAAAACTATTCCCACAAAGAGGAAATACAAAACTGCCAGCAGTACGAGTAACGATTCAGATTTGATTGGAAGAGGGATTATATGAGTGGCGATCGCTCCAATCAAAACAGCAAATCCCAGAAAAGCTACTGAATTCTGGATATTCGGTTAATATATGAGTTATTAATTGCAGCATATTTATAAATTATTTTACTTCTATCTCTAGAGTTGTTTTTTGTATTTGCATAACCGTGAATATAAATAGTTAGTTGTGGATTTTGGGTGTCGATTAAATGTTTAGCAATTTTATTAATCTCATTATCTAGCAATTCTTTATTTGGTTCTTCATGAGGCTCTTCAACATGAATTGTTGCCGTACTCGTCAAATAGTAACCAAGAACATTTCCTGACGATGATTCATCAATTTTGATTTGTTCTAAATCGAAAGCTGGAGTATCTTGAATTTTAGAATTAGGGTTTGTCATGATTCTTCATTAAAAGAGTTGAGGTTTACAAAGCGATCGCTTTTCCAGATCTGATGTAGTTGGTCGAGCGATCGCACCTATTTAGATAAAGTTAATTACCGGGAAACCTTTTTAGTAGTTTTTTCATCACCTGAATCCTTACGCTGCTTATAAGCATCGCGTTGCTTCTCAATCTCCTGTAATACTTTGTTGGTTACATTTCGATTAGAGAGAGTTTGCAATAAATCATTTTGGACATTAGCTGCACCTGATGTATCTCCTTGTTTTTGCAACCAACGGCTATAGCGGTCTACATAATACTTGTAGTCGATATGACCGAGGGATTCCGCAGCTTTTTGTGGTCGAGCGGTCAAAGCCTCTGCGAACTCATTACGAGCTTCCTTATCCTGGGCAGAAATCACCTGGATTTTCGGCTGTTTGGGATCGCCTAAGTCTAATAATTTGTATTCTTTTGCCATGGCGCTGGCTAAAGCTACCTTGGCGTGGAAAACAACTGCGCGATCGCTCAATTTGGCTGATACTTCTCTCAAAGTGTCGTTGCCTTTAGTTAGCACTTGACTCCCATCAAATGTCAGAATACGTCCGACATCTTCAGAGAAAAAGTCCTGCGCTAGAAATTCTTCGTCGTAACCTCGTGGGGGTGCAATACGCAACCTCAGCGGGTTGGAAATCAAGTCTTTTTCGGTATCCTCTAAGTGTAAGGCTACTTGAATGTTATAGTAACCAGGCTCGGCAATTTCCCAACCACCCTTACCTACAGCAGCAAAGAGAGACTGGTAAGTCGATTCTCCAGGCATTAAGACGCGGAGTTGAGTTTTCCAGCAATACTGAGCATAAGGAGAAAATTGACGAGCGGGTTGACCATCTTTCTTGATAATCACGATCGTATGGTCTAGTTCTGACAGAAGTTTGTCACCGATGAGCTTGGGCTGGGATGAAATATTAGTTAGCTTCAACTCCAAAACCACTGGCTCTAAAAACTCAAATAGAGCTTGCTTGCGGTTAACGCGCAATTCTAGCTTCAGCGACGGTTGAAAAGACAAGTTAGCCTGCTGAAAACCGTGATTGTCAAACCAATCTGCATTTCCTTGCTGCACGAATCGGAAAGGCGCGTGTCGCATGAATAGCAGTTCTTGCTCGCTGAACCGAAACTCAAAATCTTTAAAAAATTCTCTTTCGCCACCCGACACGTTGAACGGATAATTCATGAAACTGCGAGCTTCTGGCTCGTTAGTCATCGTAATCCAAGGTCTTCCCCACTCCGGTGGATGCTGTTTTTGCCAAGAGTGAGCTAAGTTGAATGCGTGTCCCATTTCATGAACAGCAGTCCAAAAACGCATCCGATTTACCCATGCCTCTGGAGCAGGGTCGCCTGGTGGTGGCTGCGAAATAAAAGTATTGTAAAAGATTGCTGTTCCCTGCCTGTGATTGGGATTAGGTCCAGTAATAGTCTCACTACTATCAAACATGATCCCACCCAAGCTTTCTCCTTCTTCATGGATAGATGCAAACAAAACCCACATCGACCATTGGGGATTGTTAGCAAACCGCGACCAGTGAATTTGCATGGCATCATGCATTTCATTGTCGCTCCATCTGGCTTCTCCTCCTGGCGGCGGCCCGGTAATGGCTGTATCCCCCCCTGACTTAGCAACTGCAAAGCCAGTTCGCTCGTACACCTTTTCAATAGAGAGGGTTTCATTGGGTAACGTTGCAGGTCGGTTGGGGTGAGCGTGAGTCTCAATAGCAGTTAGTGGCGTGATGTCTTCTTCATAGTCGAACTCAAACTCTACCTCGTGGAAGTAGGGTGATTTATATTTGTAGGTAAAGGTTCGATTGGATGCTCCTGCCACTGCAAAAGCGACCGTAGCACCCCGCTGGTCGGGAAACTGACTGCGTTCCACCTCAATACTGAGGTTGGTGTAGGGGAAGGAAGTCGTGTCTCCATCTTTATACCAAATGTCACCAGTCCACGAGTTTAAGCCAGTCTTGGTAAGATTAGCAATCCAATGGGTTCTAGAGGCGATCGACAAGAAAAATGTACCACTCGCTCTCATGAGTGGATAGCGTCCATCCACATCCAATCGCAACTCTTGAGACGATGATGGTTGCGGGATGGCGGCAGGGTTGGGAAGATTTATCTCATTCCTCAATTCATATAGACCGCTAACTAATTCATCCATTTGAATTAACTCCTTGAAGTTTCATAGATATCTAAATCTTTCCTTTGACACGTGAAAGCCGATATTGCCATCAGCAGTTATTGAAACCCCCAAATATGTTGGAGCAGAGATCTCTAAGAGGGTAGATCGTTCTAGAGATCTCTGCGGTAGGATAGCCTTCACCTCGATCGAACCTTCTGGAATATTCGTTTCAAAAGAAGCTGCTAGTGCAGCGTGGCGAAAATAAGTGACCAGCTTAAGCGGGTTCGGGAAACCCCTGAAATTTCCAGACAAAAGGTTTAGCCAAAGTGCGGTTGAAGTAGTCAATAAAATCAAGAATCTTCT
>JAHHHA010000014.1 GCA_019359615.1 Cyanosarcina radialis HA8281-LM2 | reverse complement strand
GGGGATCATTAAGACTCCAAACCAACCTACGTAGAGGCGGTTTTCGGTCGATGTTACCCACTCGCAAAACTGTTCCCAGACGTTAGCGCTAGAGCGCTGTTGAATGGTGGTAGTCATGTGTATGAATAATTGCTGAATGAAGTTTTCAAGGTTCGGCGGTAGCGTTTTGTCTACCGTGATTACTACATTAGACCATTTTTTAAGTTTTGTAAAGCTGTTTTAAGTTAGATAAATATTTGTTTAACTTATACTAGTTATTAGTTTTAGTTAGATACTGTGAATCTTAATTCTCTAGAGAGAGGGAGACTGACAATCGAGGGCTTATAATGCTAAAACTTCTGTATATTTACGAGATCGAGTAGAAATTGCACCTCTCTAGCTGGGTAAATTCTAGGTAGGGGAATTATAGAGAGATCGTGATGAACGCAGCACCAAACTCTGCTTATCGATATCAAGTTGGGGGCAGCTTACCGTTTAACGCCATTACATATATCGAACGACAAGCCGATCGCGAGCTTGAGGAAGGGCTAAAAAAAGGAGAGTTTTGTCACGTCCAGGCTGCCAGACAGACTGGCAAATCTAGCTTGTTGGTACGCACGATGCACCAACTGCAAGCCCAAGAGGTGGCTTGTGCGGCGATTTACCTTTCTGAGATCGGCAGCCGCAATAGCACTGCCGAGCAGTGGTACGCAGGAATTATCTACCTGCTGGCCAACCACTGGCATTTTGCCAATAAGATCGATGTCGGTCAATGGTGGTCGGAGCGCAATTTTTTGTCGCCAGTACAACGTTTGAGCGAGTTTATCGAACAAGTTTTACTAGTAGAAGTCAAAAATCAGATCGTCATTTTTGTCGATGAGATCGATAGTGCCAGCGAGTTGAAGTTCCCGCTAGAAGATTTTTTGGCAGCGATCGGAGCTTGTTATAACAAACGCGCCAATAATCCGGAATTCAAACGTTTGAACTTTGCTATATTCGGAGCGATCGATCGGAGAGAAGTAACCCTCAATCAGAATTTGCCACCATTTAATCGGGGAAAAACGATTGAATTACCTGGCTTTAGTATCTATGAAATTAAACCTTTAGCTTTAGGAATTGCCCATCAGTTTCGCCATCCCAAGCAAGCGCTGGAACGAGTCTTAAGTTGGACGGGAGGGCAACCACTACTGGCCCAAAAGCTTTGTCAACTCCTACAAAATTTACCATCTCCGGTTGCGGCTGGTAAGGAAGCTGAAACGATCGAAAAGATCGTGCGATCGCGTATTATCGACCATTGGGAAGAACGGGACGAACCGACACATCTGAAGCTCGTCCGCGATCGCCTGCTGGGCAACAGTCAAAGTCCGGCTCGGCTGCTAGGACTGTATCAGCAAGTTCTGCGCAAGGGAGAATTGGAATTAGACGATAGTGCAGAACATCAGGAATTGCTGCTCTCTGGATTGGTTGTGAAATGCGACGGCAAGTTAAAAACTTACAACCGAATATATCAAGCTATTTTTAACCAAACTTGGGTGCAAAAAGAACTATCAAATGTAGTTTTTTCTGAGATTTTATGCGGCAGATATGAAATCATTAAGCTCTGGGAATTTGGTGAATTTAGCGAAATCTACTTTGCTAGAGACAATCAATCTCCTAGACAGCGATATTGCGTAGTTAGAAAGCTAAAAATAGGAGCGATTAATCCGTTTGCGATCGAGCAAGCAATTCACTTATTTAAAAAGTTAGCAACTCATACTCAGTTCCAACGCTTGGTCGATTACTTTGAAGAAAACGACCAATTATATTTGGTGCATGAATTTATCGACGGCTACGATCTAGAAACAGAACTTAGTAATAAAAAGAAACTCGGCGAAGAAGAAGTCATTAAAATTTTACAAGATGTTTTAAATTTTCTCGCGTTCGTTCACGAACTTAACATCATTCACGGCGATATCAAACCTACTAACTTAGTCAGGCGCAAGCAAGACAATAAAATCGTTTTAGCTAACTTTTGGATGTCGCCAGGGCTTAGCACTTTACTGATTAACTCATTAGAACAAATCGATACCAATAATACGATCGGTACGCCAGGGTATATCGCTCCAGAACAACTTGATGGCAGACCGCATTTTAGTAGCGATATCTATGGTTTAGGCATCACAGCAGTTCAACTGCTGACTGGGTTACGTCCCAGCGAGATCCATAGGGATGCGTCTACGGGTAAAGTTATTTGGCACGATTATCCCCAGGTAAGTCCTCGCTTAGCTAACTTTTTAGATAAAACGATCCACCAAGATCTACGGCAACGCTATCTGTCGGCTACATCTGCTTTAGAAGGAATCGCTAGTTTAATCGATCCAGTTTTAGAAGACTCCGCTGTTGCCAAAACTCCATCTGGTTTCGGCCAAGCCATTTTGCAGTCAGAAAAGATTAGCAAGGCGTTGAACACTCCGATGCCAAAGAAATGGGTAAAGGTAACGAGTTGGGTAGGTGCGATCGTCGCTATTGTTTCCATCGGTTGGGCAGCGATGAAAGTGTTCTCGTCAGGAGTCATCCCTGGCACTTCACCTACCACAGATCCTTCCCTGCAATCGCCTAACGATCCGAAAACGCAGAAGTCTCCTCCCAGCACTGAACCCTCACCAAGGTTGTCTAATCCTACAGCCAATGGCGCGAGCGATCGATAGACTTCTCGCAAGTCTTAGGTATTAGGTGAAGGTGGCGATAATTTTGCCTTTAGGATGACGGATCTAGATGGCGATTGCAAAGCTGATTTAGTAGCGATTAAAAAGAACCAAACTGGTACCGATCGCACTACAGTTGAGGTTCTATCTGGTAGTTCTGGATTCCAAGTTTCTAAGCTCGGTAAGCATGAAGCGATTGGAAGCTGTTGCTAATTGCCGAACCCATGACTTTCATCAAGGTATGGCGCAATCCCACAGCTAAAGGATGAGATAATTCGCCCATCTTACCCGATCGCCTAGATGCCAGGACGATCGCCTTGGTACGTGGAAACCTGAGAGATTCGTATTGTTGAAAAGCTAAACTCGGATCTAGTTGCGTTGGCGAAGCCTGTGCGATTAGCACGGATCGCAAGCACTGGGCAACGACATAAGCATCCTCCAACGCCGTACAAGCGCCCTGACCCATCGTCGGTAGCATGGGATGGGCAGCATCGCCGAGTAACGTCACGTTTTTCTGACTCCAAGGCTGTTTGGGCGGGCGATCGTATAAATCTGTAGTCAAAATATTGGCCTCATCCGTGGCAGCAATTAATTCGGGAATGGCTGGAAACCAATCTCCATACATGGCTTCAAGCTCTTTTTTCCGCCCCCTGGCAGCATCCGGTTGCGCTTCTGAGGCGGTAGCAGCAGCGTACCAGTACATCTTGCCCTTGCCCAGCATCATCAAACCGAATCCTTTACCGCCGCCTAAATATTCTTGAATGTAGCCAGGACGGTAGGCAGCAGGAATACGAGCGGTCAAACCGCGCCAAGTCTTAAAATTTCGGTAAATCGGAGGTTCGTCGCCTAAAATTGCAGATCTAACTCGCGATCGCAACCCATCGGCACCGATTAACGCCTCTCCTTCTACCCTCAAACCGGAAGCAAATTCAGCCAAAACGCCATCGCCCTGAAACTCAAAGCGATCGAAGGTTTCTCCTAAGATAAATTTCTCCCCTGGCACGTTCCGCCACAGTAGCTGATGCAGTTCGGCGCGATGAATGCCGATAACGGGTAGCTCAAAGCGATCGACTGGGATGTTAACTAATTCTCGTCCCCGGTGGGAATTGAATTGATAATTTGTGGTGAGACAACCTACCTGCATAGCCGTCTCTAATAAGTCTAATTTCTGCAAAATGTGGGTGGCGTTTGCCCACAGTGCAATTCCAGCCCCGACTTCTCGCAACTCTTTGGCACGCTCGTAAACTACAGGCTCGATCCCAACTCGACTCAGAGCCAGCGCTGTCGCCGCACCGCCAATGCCACCACCGATGATAATGACTCTTTTCATAGCTCCCCATCTTATCGACTGACAAGTCTGTCGATTAAATTTCATCAAACAAGTTTTATGCCTACTTGTCAACTGCTGTTCGATCGAGGAAAGTGATACTGACCGATCGTTTTTTCAAGTTTGGAACTGTTGTGGTGCGGACAAAAGCTGAAAAAGTCAAGAAAGCTAAGCCAGTACGAGATGCGATCGCTACTCAAGCTGTCATCTTGGCAGCAGCAGAAGAAGAGTTTGCCCAGCATGGATTGACAGCAGCGAGAACAGAAGCCATTGCCGCCAAAACGGGTGTGGCTAAATCGATGATTTATTACTACTTCAAAGATAAAGAAGGTTTGTATCGAGCGGTTTTAGAGCGATCGCACGCCGATCTGTTACAAACGGTGCAAAATTTAGACTGGGAGCATTTATTTCCGGAAGTGGCGTTAGAAAAATTTTTGCAGGCATTGCTCGATTGCGTATCGCGCAACCCAAAACTGCCCGCTATGATGTTTCACGAAGCCATACAAAACCACGGAAAATACTACAAAGACAGCAGTTCTGTCGATATCGATCGCATTTCGATCGCCATTTTGGAACGAGGTGTGGCAGCGGGAGTATTTCGTCCCCTCGATCCGTTTCAGTCGGCCATTAATATCATGGGAACTTGCTTGTTCTATTTTATTGGTGCCGGAAACATTCAACAGTTTCCCCAAGGAGAGCAGCTTTTGAGTCCAGCGATGCTGCAACGGCACGCCGAGGAAGCGATCGCGCTCGTCTTGGCTGGGGTACGAGCGCCGTCAAAGCCGATTGCCCCTGCGGAACATGAATGAAAAGTCAAAAATTGGGACAACAACAAAAACCCCTGATGAGAAACCAGGGGTAAAAAGCGATCGAGGATCTATATGCTTCTCGATCGCGCAAGGAAGTCGGTCGATCGCACTGATTTAGACTGGCTATAGATCGATAGCTCCAGAAGTTTTGTCAGTCGATCGCACTTAGAGGTTGAAGTTTCTATGCTGAAATTCTACTTTCATCCAATTTCGGTTAACGCTCGTCGCGTTTGGGTAGCATTGCTAGAAAAACAAATTTCGTTCGAGCCAATTCTAGTCAATTTAGATGGGGAGCAGTTCGGCGAGGAATTTACGGCGATTAACCCCCTGCAACGAGTTCCTGTAATTATCGATCGCAATTTCCGGGTAGTTGAATCCTTAGCGATTTTGGACTACCTAGAAGCCAAGTATCCCACACCATCATTGATGCCCAGCGAACCAGAAGCGATCGCTACAGTGCGAATGGTAGAAATGGTAGCAGTCAACGAACTCCAGCCAGCCACAGTTCCCTTAATGCGCTCGTTGGTGGGATTAGAAGTCGAGGCGCAAAAACTGGAAACTGCTCGTCAACGAGTGACAGCCGCGATCGATTTTTACCAAGATCTGTTAAGCGATTGCTCTTACTTTGCTGGCGACGAGCTTACCGTAGCAGACATTGTGGCAGGCACATTAGTACCATCATTGCCCCTGTTTGGCTTTTCCTTCGATAATTATCCACGCCTCCAAGCTTGGATGGAAAGATTAGTGATGAGAGCAAGCTGGCAACAAACCACTCCCCAGCCAGAAGTAATTGAAGCGGCTCTCCCGAATATGAGAAAAATTTTAGAAAGGCGATCCTGAGAAGAGGGCGAGAGCGCGGGGAGGGCGGTGAATTCCAAATTCTGAATTCCGAACTCCGAACTCCGAACTCTATTTGGCGATCGCCTACATAGATAGAATAGTTAACAACGCTAGCACTAGATCTTGCCAATGACACAGCCTTCAGAAGCAGAAACCGCCTTCCCAGAAACTTCAGATTTCAACGACGAATCGATCGATCGCCCCTTAGAAGATGAGGATCTAGACGATCTACCGCATGAAGTCGAAATGTCTCTGTTCGACCACTTGGAAGAGTTGCGGCAGCGGATATTCTATGCTCTGATTGCGGTTGTTATCGGGATGATTGGCTGTTTTTTAGGAGTCAAGCCGATCGTCGAGTTATTAGAAATTCCCGCCCAAGGCGTAAAGTTTCTCCAGCTAGCACCAGGAGAATTCTTTTTTGTCTCCTTGAAAGTAGCTGGCTACAGCGGCTTGCTATTAGCCAGTCCGTTCGTGCTTTATCAAATTATTCAATTTGTCTTACCAGGACTTACCCGCCGCGAACGGCGCTTAATCGGCCCTATAGTCTTAGGTTCTAGCGCCTTGTTCGTTGTGGGGCTGATATTTGCCTATTCGGCTTTAATTCCAGCGGCGCTCAAGTTCTTTGTCAATTACGGTGCGGGTGTCGTCGAACAACTCTGGTCGATCGATCGCTATTTTGAATTCGTCCTCTTGCTCCTGTTCAGCACTGGCTTGGCGTTTCAGATTCCCATAATTCAAGTTCTCCTCGGCTTGTTAGGGATTGTTTCTTCCCAGCAAATGCTCTCTGGCTGGCGTTATGTCATTTTGGGAGCAGCCATCTTAGGAGCAGTTCTCACCCCTTCTACCGATCCTTTAACTCAAAGCCTTCTAGCTGGGGCGGCTTTGGGGCTATATTTTAGCGGTATTGGTTTAGTCAAACTGATAGGACGGTAATTTAGAAATAATTGGATGATTCTTGTGGTATAGGCATCTTGCCTGTCCCACCTCGATCGAACACTCCTGGGGATGTCAGGAGTTTTTTCAGCCTGGGCTTCTCTTGTACGGGTCGATCGAGGATTGCCTGAAATTCTTGCCATTGCTCGTCATTTAGCACAAACAAGCAGCGATCGGCTAAAGTTTTTTCTGCTGCGATCGAGCCATGCTCTAAGAGGAATTCGTTTGTATCATTCATAAAATCCATTCTGAAGTTCTCTCTCCGAGATCTATCGGGATACTAACCGCCCTACCGACATGGGGCCGATCGCGGGTGTGTCGAATATAATTTTGTACTTGCGATTCTCCACCCCAAGCGTCGAGATAACTGGCAACGCGATCGAGATTAGCCAGATAGTCGGCTTCTGACAGCGGAAAAGATGCCTGCTCTAAATATTTCCACATCACTTGGACGAACATTTGGCCTTGAATCCGCCTTAGCTGAATGTCGTATGAATGTCCCCACTTATCGAGCAGGAGTTGGCGCAGGTCTTGTCCGGTCATCTGATACCATTTTGGATTTTAGATTTTGGATTTTGGATTGTAGAAGCAGGCTGAAGCAGGAGGTTCAAGCTGGGAAACTGGGATGAATTATGAAAGCAATCTTTACTTGAGTTTACGATCGGGTACAAAAGAATGTGATAATACGATTATTTGCTCTGTAACCCTTTAAATAAAAGGGGTTGTGGCGACGAATGCTTCCTAGATGCTAGCTCAACATCGATCGAGCAGGGTAAACAATTTTCTGGGATTTCACCCAGGGTAGTTGACAAAAATATACACTCGTTAAGTTATGGCTCAACTTTCTGGTTCTGCGGATGTCCCCGATATGGGGCGCAGGCAATTCATGAACCTTCTCACTTTTGGTACTGTGACCGGAACAGTGCTGGGCGGACTATATCCAGTGGTGAAATACTTTATCCCGCCATCCAGCGGCGGTTCGGGTGGTGGCATAACTGCCAAAGATGCCCAAGGCAATGACATCATTGTCAGTCAGTTTGTAGCTGGCCGTAGTAAAGGCGATCGCGCCTTGGCTCAAGGACTCAAAGGCGACCCGACATATATCGTAGTCGAAGGCGACCAAGCGATCGCTAAATATGGAATCAACGCTGTTTGCACTCACTTGGGCTGCGTCGTTCCCTGGAATGCTAGCGAGAACAGGTTTCGGTGTCCGTGTCACGGTTCCCAATACGACACCACGGGCAAGGTAACTCGCGGACCTGCTCCTTTGTCTTTAGCATTGGCTCACGCTACCGTCACAGAAGACGACAAAGTAGTCTTTACTCCTTGGACGGAAACCGACTTCCGCACTGGCGAAGATCCTTGGTGGGCGTAATGGAAGTGTTGAGTGTGGAGTGTTAAGTGTTAAGTGTTAAGTGTGGAGTGGTAGGGGCGCAATGCCTTGCGCCCGTACAGGAGTGTTAAGTGTTGATTCAAGAATGCTCTCCCTCTTCCCCATCTCCCCATCTCCCACTCTCCCCATCTCCCACTCTCCCCGTGACTTGAATTTGGTTATTGCATCGTTTCTCTAACAAATGAAAAAAGCTTGTAAATCGGCAAGATCGGCTGCCAAGCAGGTAATTACCAGAACTATCCTGCTGGCGTTCGCTGTGGTGGCACTTTTCTTCACCAGCGACTTAGTTATTCCCCAAGCGGCTAACGCTTATCCTTTCTGGGCGCAGCAAACTTACCCTGAGACTCCCCGCGAACCGACAGGAAGAATTGTTTGTGCCAACTGTCACCTAGCTGCCAAGCCCACAGAAATCGAAATTCCTCAAGCGGTCAAACCCGATACGGTGTTTGAGGCAGTGGTTAAAATTCCTTATGACACCGCCAGCCAGCAGGTAATCGGCGACGGTTCTAAAGGACCTCTAAATGTTGGCGCGGTGTTAATGCTGCCTTCTGGCTTCAAGATCGCTCCGGAAGATAGAATTCCAGAGGAAATGAAAGAAAAGGTGGCGGGGCTTTATCCTCAAACCTACAAGCAAGGTGAAGATAACGTCGTCATCGTCGGCCCGCTACCAGGAGATAAATATCAAGAAATCGTCTTCCCAGTTTTGTCTCCCAATCCTGCAACTGATAAGGGCGTTTACTTCGGTAAATACCCCGTTCACGTAGGCGGCAATCGCGGACGCGGACAACTTTACCCCACTGGAGAAAAGAGTAATAACGGCGTTTTTGCCGCTTCGGTTGCTGGTAAAGTTACCCAAATTGCCAAGGCTGAAGCTGGTGGCTATCAAGTTAGCATTCAGCCCACCAAAGGCGAAGCAGTAGTAGAAAACATTCCTGCCGGTCCAGAATTAATTGTTTCACAAGGACAAGAAGTTAACGCTGGTGATGCCTTAACCAATAACCCTAATGTGGGTGGTTTCGGCCAAGCCGATGGAGAAGTTGTTCTGCAAAACCCGGTGAGAATTCAATGGTTAATTGCTTTCCTCTTTGCGATTATGCTTTCTCAAGTAATGCTGGTTCTGAAGAAGAAGCAAGTTGAGAAAGTCCAAGCGGCTGAGATGAATCTTTAATCTTTGGCAACTAAACTGTTAGTTCCCAGACAGGCAAAAGCCTGTCTTTTTTTTGTGCGCTAGAAGCGATCGCTATTGTTGCATATAGTAGGGGAGCAATGATGGCAGTAAAAAAAATAATTGGGTAATTCTTGTGGGATAGCCCTCTGGGCTGTCCCAATGGGGCGGGCAGGATGCCATTGGTGTCAAGTTAATGGTCAAAGCCTTCATCCGTCAGGGGTTGAAAACCCCTGCCTCAAAGCTAAAGTCCTCTAAAGAGGACTAACTATAGTCACCTTAGTCCATTTTAATGGACTTGTGCTATTAGCCAGAGGTTGAAAACCTCTGGCGGAGATGGCTGAAACCCATGATTTAGCAACGGTTATAGCCTTAAGTTGACACCAATGGCAGGATGCCCACCCCACAAGAAAGCAGGCATCTTGTTTCCCCCAGAATTACCGGATTTAATTCTTAACCTTAATAATTGCACCCCTACTGGCGATTAAGGTGAGGTCGTAGGAGAAGCAGAACAATTATTATTTTTAAATGTTTGGTTACTAACAATTTCTACAGATGCAGGTAGCGCCCCAGAGCGAAGTTGAATAGCTAGTTCCTGAGCCTGTTTGTCTGTAAAATTGCCACTAATTTCAGCGGCTCCGCCTGTAATACCTGTTGTAGCGTATTGCGAATTAACTGTTGGCGAACTGATGAGAACGTCATCAATAAAAATGCCAATAGACCTTCCCGTCCCTGCTACGTTTTTAGTCATTTCTGTAAACAGTTTGGCACCACTCTCGTCAAATTTAAGTAGAAGTTGCCAGTAATTGCCGAACTGAGAGAGTTGAGCGTTTACATCTCTCAAATTTGCGCCTGTTAAGCCAGCAGGAGCAAAAAAGTTAACGATCGCTTTTCTCTTTTGAGCGATATCAGCCTGATTTTTGGCAATTGCAGCCGTATCTCCGCTGTTTTTCAAATTTTCTTGCTCTGCTAATAGAAGTTGTAGCTGGTGCTGTTCGACGGGTAGTTGTTCCAGCGTTTCTGGTTTTTGCTCTCGGAACTCTAGTTTTGCCGTAGTGACGAGAACTCGCTGGGCTTGTCGGACATCAATGTTGCTTGGTAAGAGAATTGACAATCGATCCGAGCCATCGGGTTGAACTACAGCCTGCTTAATTCCCAAACCATCAAGTCGTTTTGTCATTGCTTCCTGCATTTGAGCCAGAAGTTCGGGAGTGACGCTAGCTTCTTTGTTGGCAGACTTGACTCGCAGCGTTAATTTAACTCCTTCCAGCAGACAGGGAGAAGCAGTAGCAGTTGGGGAAGACTGAGAAACGGTAGAAGTTTGAGAGTTAACCGAATTCGAGCCTCCACAACCAACTACTGTTCCTAAAAGAGCGGCACTGGTAACGAGTGAGAAAGAACGCCTGAAGATTTGGCTAGACGGCTTCATATCCGCAACCTCAAAACTCGATACAGCCGTTATAGCCTGTTTTAAAAGTTGGTGTAATTAGCAATAGCCCCCTGGCATCTTTCAATTACCTGTGCTACTGGAATAGCTCCCAACTCTCCAGAGGCGCGAGTGCGGATGTTGAGACTATCGGATTCTACTTCCTTGGCCCCGACAACTGCCATCACCGGAATTTTGTCTTTCTCGGCGTTGCGGATCGCTTTGCCCAAACGCTCGTTACTGGTATCGGCTTCGGCGCGAATACCGAGCGATCGCATTTTGGCTGCCACTTCTTGGATGAAGGGTAATTGGTCTTCACCCACTGGTATCAATCGCACTTGTATGGGTGCTAGCCACAAGGGGAAATCTCCGGCATACTCTTCGATCAAAATCCCGATTAACCTTTCTAACGAGCCAAAAGGAGCGCGGTGAATCATCACCGGACGCTGCCGGGAACCATCTTCGGCCACGTATTCGAGTTCAAACCGTTCCGGCAAGTTGTAATCTACCTGTACCGTACCTAATTGCCACTCCCGCTCTAGGGCATCCTGGAAGATAAAATCGAGTTTAGGCCCGTAAAAGGCTGCTTCTCCAATCCCTTCAAAGTAGTTCATTCCCAGGTGTTCGACGGCGCGACGAATCGCCCCTTCAGCCTTATTCCAAGCCTCATCCGAACCGATGTATTTGTCGGAACTAGGATCGCGGAAACTCAATCTGGCTTTAAAGTTCTTCAGTTGCAAACTCTTGAACACCGATAAAATTAAATCCACCACGTTGAGGAATTCGCTATCGAGTTGCTCTGGAGTGACAAACAAGTGGGAATCATCGACGGTAAAGCCTCGTACCCGCGTTAACCCCCCTAATTCTCCAGATTGTTCGTAGCGGTAAACCGTGCCGAATTCTGCCAAGCGCATTGGTAATTCTCGATACGATCGCAACTGGCTCCTGTAGATTTCAATGTGGAAGGGGCAATTCATCGGTTTCATCACAAAACCGCGATCGGCTTCTCTGTCTGTCTCATTCTCCGCCATCAACGGGAACATATCTTCCCCGTATTTCTGTCGGTGTCCGGAAATTCTGAATAGATCCGTTCTGGCAATGTGGGGAGTAACTACAGGTAAGTAGCCGCGTTTGATTTGTTCCTGTTTGAGGAAGTCTTCTAGGGTGTTGCGTAAAATCGTGCCTTTAGGTGTCCATAAGGGCAATCCAGGGCCGACAGGATCGGCAAAGATAAATAATCCTAACTCCTTGCCCAAACGCCTGTGATCGCGCCGTAGCGCTTCTTCCTTGCGCCGCTTGTGTTCGGCTAGCTGTTCTGGGGTTTCCCAAGCCGTACCGTAGATCCGCTGCAACTGCGCCCGGTTTTCATCTCCGCGCCAATACGCGCCCGCTACGCTTTCTAGTTCGATCGCTTTGGGGTTCAAATCGGCAGTATTTTCGACGTGAGGACCGGCGCACAAATCCCACCACTGCTCTCCTAAGTGATAAATGGTAATCGGTTCTGTCAGTCCTTCTAAGATTTCTAGCTTGTAAGGCTCGTTAATTTCTTTGATGCGACGTTCGGCTTCTTCGCGGCTGACCTCTTCCCGAATCACTGGGAGTTTGCGATTAATAATCTTCACCATCTCTTTTTGGATGGCTTTGAGGTCTTTTTCGGCAAAAGGTTCTGGATTGTCAAAGTCGTAGTAAAAACCATTCTCAATCCAGGGGCCGATAGTCACTTGGGCCTTGGGAAACAACTTCTGCACTGCCATCGCCATAACGTGAGAGGTAGTGTGACGAATCTTTTTCAACGATTCGGATTCGCTGGTGCGGGGCAGAGAGATTTTTTCCGGCTGTTGTCGGGAATCGGCGGACTCTGGAGCAGACATTGGGGTTACGGACTAATTTCTAATTTTTGGCACTGCCTCTATCATACCTATGATACTTTCTGGCGAGCGGGCGATCGCTTCTGGATCTGATTTTTGCCAATAAGCGATCGACCTATTGCTATCTCATCAAGGTTGGGGCCTTGCAATAGCGAGGATAAAAACCCCGGCAGTGTTGGGTTTCACTCCGTTCAACCCAACCTACAATCTTGGGCTATTCGGTTAGCAACTGGAGGCTTTAGCGGGTTGCTGGCGAAAGAACTAGAATGATAATAAATGGAAAGTATAATCCTAGATAAAAACCAACGATCCCGCCAATCAACGGGCACGCAAATGGTAAAAGGTGAGAAATTCCAGTTCTGCCCAGCTTAAATTTCCAGTATCTTCCTACAGCATAACCCCAACAGGCTGCGGGAATTGGAACTAGAAACAAAGTAAGAAACTGAGCAAAAATTATTTGGTCGGAGACATACGCTCCCAAGCTGCACGGTCTTGTCGGGCCGTCCAACATCGGAGTGCAAGTGCCTCTATAAGTGAATATAGTCAAAACCAAGGGAGCAAAGAGAAGAATACCCAGCGCAATGGCAAAGTAGCGGCTCGATTGGAGAAAGAATTCGCGTTCGTCTTCCATTTAGCTAAAATCCTCGATCGAGCCGATAAAGCTTTTGCCGTTATAAACCTGCTTTCGAGAATGCCCAATGTACGATCGCCGGAAAAAATAATCCTAGAAAAACACCAACAATTGCTCCGATAAATGCCCAGGTAAATGGTAAAAGACGAGCAATCCCTGTTCCTCCGGCCGCAAATTTCAAGTATCTTCCTAAAACATAACCCCAAAGTCCTAGAGGAATTGGAATCAAAAACGTAGTGACCATCGAAACCCAAATCATCTCACCGTAGGCATACGTGCTTAAACTACACGATCTCGTCGGGCCGTCCAACATAGGAGTGCAAGTGCCTTTATAGTTGAATACAACCAAAAGCAACGGGCCAAAAAGAAGAACGACTAGCGCAATGACATTGCAACGGGTCGATTTGAGAAAGAGTTCGCGTTCGGTTGCCATAGCGATCGCAGCTTTACCAAATTCTGGGCGATCGATTTAACAACGGAGAGGGTGGGATTTGAACCCACGGAATCCGCAAGGATTCACCTGATTTCAAGTCAGGCGCGATCGACCACTCCGCCACCTCTCCAGGGAGTTTTTCAATTATACCTATAATTCTCGGCCTCGATATCAGAGCCGAAAAATTCTCCACCCCATCGGCTAGGATAAAAGCAGCAAAAGAACAATACTCCGCCACAGCCCACACCAAAGCCAGATAGAATGCAAACTCTGAATAAATCACTACCTCAAATTATCGATCGGCCTCTGACTATTGCTGGCAAGACTTTTGACTCTCGCTTGATGACGGGAACGGGCAAATATCGCAGCATTGAGGAAATGCAACAAAGCATCGTCGCTAGCGGCTGTCAAATTGTCACTGTGGCGGTGCGGCGAGTGCAAACCCAAGCGCCAGGTCATGAAGGATTAGCCGAAGCCTTAGACTGGAATAAAATTTGGATGCTACCCAATACCGCTGGTTGTCAAACTGCGGAAGACGCGATTCGGGTAGCCAGACTGGGACGAGAAATGGCGAAAATGTTGGGACAAGAAGATAATAATTTCGTCAAATTAGAAGTCATTCCCGATACCAAATATCTGCTGCCCGATCCGATTGGCACTTTGGAAGCTGCCGAACAGTTAGTCAAAGAAGGTTTTGCCGTTTTACCCTACATTAATGCCGATCCGTTGCTGGCCAAACGCCTAGAAGAAGTTGGTTGCGCGACGGTGATGCCATTGGGTTCTCCGATTGGTTCCGGGCAAGGACTGAAAAATGCTGCCAACATTCAGATAATTATCGATAATGCTGGAGTTCCTGTAGTTGTCGATGCAGGCATTGCTACGCCTAGCGAGGCCGCACAGGCGATGGAAATGGGGGCAGATGCTTTATTAATTAATACCGCGATTGCCCAAGCCCAAAATCCAGCAGCTATGGCTCGCGCGATGGGCATGGCTACAACCGCCGGAAGGTTAGCTTACTTGGCTGGTAGGATTCCGGTGAAAGCTTACGCTAGTGCCAGTTCTCCGCTTACAGGTACGGTTAGCAGTTGAAGAATACACTTCTTGTGGGATAGCCCTCTGGGCTGTCCCTCTAGGGGTGGGCAGGCAAGATGCCTACCCTACAAGAATCTCTTAAAAAAATTTCTGTCGCTAGAGCGATCGCTTTTTTACCGAACTTTGTTACATTTGTTAATACAGATAGCAAGCAAGGTTTTGATTAATGCCATATATAAAAGAAGAAGGCGGAAGACTGAACAATTTTGCGATCGAGCCAAAAATGTATAAAGCCGAACCTCCAACCGCATCTCAACAACGCAATTATGTATTCGCAGCTATAGCTGCTCTGGCTCTGGTTGGTGGTTTGGTGGTAGTCGCCTTCTCAATATCTTAAAAAATTTACCGAAACAATTGCCAATTCGCAATTCGCAATTAAAGACAATTGCGAATTGCGAATTGAAAACTGCGAATTGAAGCTAGAGATTGCTGGAATCGAGACTTTCTGCTAACCCAGGTGTTTGTGGCAAGTGCAAACCGCACTCCTGCTTGATTCCTCGGAAACGAGTATCCCGTTCGTGTTCGTCTTCGTCAGATACGGGTCGGCTGGAATGCCAGTCTCCTACCGTAGCGTATCCCTGTTCCCACAAGGGGTGATAGGGTAAATCGTAAGCTTTGAGATATTCATCTACATCCTCAGCCGTCCAAGAGAGAATCGGCAGCACTTTATACAAACTCCACTGCATTTGGATCGATTGCAGAGTTTGGCGGTGGTCGGTTTGACCGCTGCGCAATCCCACCAGCCAAGCGGTTGCATTGAGTTCCTGCAAGGCCCGCTGCATGGGTTCGACTTTCCGGATTTGGTCGTAGCGGTTGAGGGACTCAACTTTATTTTCTGCCCACAGCCGACCGTAGAGGGCTTCCATGCGGGCTGGACTGATTGAAGACTGGTAAACTTTCAGGTTGAGGTGCAATTTTTCGGTTAACTGTTCGGCAAATCTATAAGTTTTGGGTGGCAGGTAGCCAGTATCGACCCAAATCACTGGAATGTCGGGAACGATCCGAGTAACCAGGTGTAACATCACTGCTGCCTGGATGCCAAAGCTGGTACTCATCACCAGCCCATCGCCGAAATTTTCAACTGCCCATTTGACTATTTGGTTGGCATCAGCATCAGCCAGTTGCAGATTTGCTGTCTCTAGGTTCAGTGCGGATTTTTCTAAAATTGCGTTTGTCATTTATGAGGAGGGCGATCGCGTTGAGGGAACAGAGGTCGATCTTTACTTGCGTACCTCAGCTAATTTTCCTTTGACTGGCGATCGAAATCAAGTAGTCATTGTTACGGGAACCATTAGTCGATCGCATAAATAGTCTATCTCAAGCTCGGTTCGATCGAATAATTTCTCTAAGGCAAAGTTTCCAACCGTCTTGTTACATTAATAGAAATATAAACCACTCGATTTATCGCATAGGTAATATTTAACCTAAGTTACGAGTCTATGTCATATAAATCGATCGACAATCTTTCGATTGAATCTTTTTAATCGATTATCCTAGTAATACGATCGAGAAAGCGATCGACTGTGTACTGGTTAAATATTCTAAATCTGATGAGAAGGTTGCTCCTGTTTTTTCTGCCCCTTTTTTTGCTGCTAAATACTGCTAGCGTTTATGCTGGACCCAATTTGTCGGTTACAGATTACCTTCCTCCTCAATGCGAAGGGATTAAAGAGAACGTATTGCGGGCAGATCTCAACCGCACGATCCAAGATTTCTTTGCTACGGAAACCAAATTCGATTTTACCGCGATCGTCGATCGCCAATGGCAAGTGTTGAATATCGATGGGGCTATTGATACAGGGATCGATCGCGCTGTGAGCCTGGTTAGCAGTAATGCTGGGTTAGTCAATAAATTTAAAAGTAGCTGGCTCCCTTCCAAGGCCGAAGAATTAACTAATGAAGTTACAGAAATTGCTTTTAACTCATCAGTATTAAAGCGCAAACTCAACCAATTATCTAGCAATGTGGCAGATGAGATCTCAGATAGACTAGAGGTGGCTTCTGCTAAATCTTCATCTTATGGAGTCGATTGCCTGCAACAATTTATTAATCGCCAATACTCTCAAGCCTTTGTTAATGTTTTCAGTGAAAAAATCCAAAATTCAGCACCAGATTCTCAAGATTTAGTCGGTTCGCTGCGACCCGATACCGTCCAATTTTTTCAACTGCACAAATTTGGACTGGCAGGGGGAGCGATCTTTGTCACTAGTAAAATTACTAAAAAAGTTACGAGTAAAATTATTAACCGGGTAATGCAGCAAGTAGGCGGTAGAGTTTTAGGACGCATCGGCAGCACTTTAATCCCCGTTGTGGGTGAAGTTGTGGGCGGCGTGATGTTAGCTGGAGATCTAATTAAGAGTTTTGATGGTGCGTTGCCAGAAATCCAAAAGGCGCTCAAAACTACAGAAGTCAAACAAACTATTCGGGAAGGTATTACTAATACAGTAGAAGAGGAATTGCGAGCAGAGTCTTTACAAATTGGACGAGAAATATCAAATGAAATTTATGCCGAATGGTTAGACTTTCAACAAGATTACCGCGATACCTTAACTTTGGCGGGCGAGTTGCCAGAATTTCAGGAACTTCTAGCTAAAAATAATAACCTTTCCAAGATATCTTTGTTAGTAGGTGTTTCTCTCAATAATATGGGTCGCAAGCAATTAATTACTGCAATTCAAGATGGTTCGTTCGAGCGATCGCTCTCTTTGCCAGAAATTACATACCAAATGCTGGAAACCACCCATAGCCTGCCTTCACTAATTGAGTGGACGAATTTAGCTGGGAATCAAATCGCCGATGTGGTTAACCTAGAACTGTATAAATCCCTAGCTCCTAAAGATTTAGATCGATCGCTATTGAAAGAGATATTGAATTTAAAAGATGCCGACGCTATTGCCAAAATTGCCATCTTAAATGTTAACGATATTCGCAAGCTATTAACAATATCGAAGCCAAATTTATTGCTGCTATCTAAGGATTTATCGTCAGAAGATCTACAACGATTAGCAGGATATTTGGGAGAATTAGAAAGAAGTGAAATCAATCAATTAGTAAAATTTTTGCTAGGCGACAACTCGGCAATTATCAAGAATTCTGCGGTCATGACTCACATTATTCAAAGTCGCGACATCAACGCTGCCCTCAAATTCTGGGAAACTTCAGAAAGTATTACTTCCATACCTGACGGAATATTAAATATCCTTACAGGTGCTATTTCTTGGCGGTTAGTTGGCGATCGCTATGGCATGACCATAATTAGTTTATTCGTTGGCGTGCCTATCTTGCTATTTTCGATCGTAGCGATTTGGCTCTATCGTCAATGGCTAAAGATTCGGCGATGGTTCCAAAAAAGTCAACCGCAACCAGTAGTAGATGAATCTAATATCGATCGATCTGGCTCGTCTACCGAAAAACCCAATTGAATAGGTGAATTTCATGCTAATCGGTCTGGATCGTCTACCGGGAACTGAAATTGAAGTCGGCGAACTACTAACAGTTGTGGTGGTTAAAGCTGCTAATGTGGTTAGCGACGTGCGAGAAAATATTCGTAACTTAGTTGGCGGCCGAATGAAACATTACGAAAAACTCATTCAAGATACTATAGATACCGCCCTTGAGGAGTTAGAACAAAAAGCTCAAGAACGGGGCTACGATGGCGTAATTGGCGTAAAGATATCCCATCCTGTAGTAGTAGATGGTAGTGCAGAAGTGGTGGTTTACGGCAACGGTTTTAGAAAGATAAAAGATGAATTATGATAAGAATATGGAAGTAGCAGATCGATTTACCCAAATAGAGTTATGGCTGCAAGAGAACGCTAAGCCGCTTTTAGGGATTTTTAATCCCCCCGCAACTCTGTCTCAAATACAGAAAGCTGAAAGTGAATTAGGGGCAATATTTCCGGCTTCTGTCAAGCAGGCGTACCTAATTCACAACGGCGAGAAAGATATCTCAGAAGGACTTTTCGGTACGTGGAAATGGTTAAGTCTCGGTGAGATGGTTTTAAGGCACGACGAGCTAAAAAATATCGAGCAAGAGTTTAAGTTTGGAGATTTTAAACCAGGTTTTATGATTCCTCTTTTGGAGTCAGGTGGCGGCGATTTGTATTATGTTGAGTCAGTAGAAAACGAAGGAGATGAAAGCGAGGTCATAGAGTGGTGGCACGAACAGCCAACTCGCGATGTTAAGTACGAGAATTTTAATAATATGCTAAGCACATTTGTTAAAGATTTGCACGGCGATCGCTATGTATATATACCAAACGATTTACACGCACTCGTTCATAAAGATGACTTGTAGCAAGATCGCATTTCCTAGCAGAAGTTGATGTTAGATTAATGCTCTGCTGAGGCAAAAACCTGTGCGGCCGTTAGCTTGAGTTCTGGGAAAGTAACTGAAACAATGCGATCGCTACCTTGAAATTGAGTAGGTGGTTGGTAGCGGTCGCCACTTGTGGATAATTGATAAATAGAAATAGTGGGTTGTTTGGGATTGCCAATATAATCTCGACCGCCCAAAGCCAAATAATCTACGATCCAATATTCAGGAATACCCAGAATTGCATAGTCTTCAACCTTGCGAGCGTAGTCGTTCGACCAGTTGGTACTGACAACTTCCACGACAAGTTTGACTGAGCTACCGGAGGTAATTACAGGTTCTCGATGCCATAAGGGTTCGTTTGCTAACCGAGTTGGATCTAAAACCATGACATCAGGACGAAAAGCTACTTCTGTACCCAATAGTTTGATAAGACAACGATAGGGAATAAAGTAATTTTTTCCTTGACGATCGATCTCGACATTTAGTTTCCGACCCACAAACGCTGCCACTTGTTCGTGAGGTCCGGTTGGGTCCATGTCAATTAGCTCTCCATCAATTAATTCATAACGATTATCGTCACCGTACTGAGCGATGAATTCATCAACTGTTATAAGTTTTGAACCAGTTTGTGTCATAGTATTATCCCTCGCTGAGTCGCTGACGAATTGCCAAAAGATTGAGCGGTAAATCGTGCCGAATTCTTTTTTCTATTAGTCCGACTGGAAGAGTGCGTTTAGGGCAAACCAGCAAAATATAAGAAAGCCGAGTTTTAGATGGCTCAGACAGACATTCTAAGCGCCAGCAACCTTGAAAAATTTTAAAGTCGCCTTCAACTATTTGAAAGCGAATCTCATCAGGAAAACTTTCCTCTAGATCTAGCACTACCCGCGCTGAAAAATTGATGCGCATCAGCCTTTGAGTACCAACTTGTTCCAGACGAATACCACCTTGAGGATGGGGCAAAAGCTGGCTCTTAGCTAAGTTGGGAATGAAATCAGCTAGAGCCTCGTAAGCCGTTAACACCTGCCACACGTCGTTTGCTGGTCTATCGATCTTAATGCTGGCACTAATCCGCCGCTGTCGTCCGTCTAGCTTTTCGGTTTGAATTTCTACATCTTGCAAACTAGAGGCATCTACAGAAGAATCTGGAGACGCTAGTTCTAAATCTTCTTCCTCAGAAAGCTCTTCTTCAAGCCAATCTTCTCGTTCTTCACTCATGGTTAGCTAACGACAAATAACGAACAATAAATAACAGAATAACTTAGGATCGATAACTTTCAAGAAATTGAGGTAGTGTCAGGGTAAAGCAAGTTTCACACGATTGCGAATTGGCGATCGCCCGACTAGAAACACCGATTTGACCGTGCAGATATTCTACTAAAGATTTAACCAAAGCCAAACCCAAACCCGTACCCCTAACGGGCTGAATGACCGCTTGAGAGCGCACAAATCTGTCGAAGATGTGGGGTAATTCGGCTTCTGAAATACAAAACCCCGTATTGCGAATAGTTAAAATCGCTTGAGAGCTATGCCCGTCGAAATCAGAATTACTTATTTCTTTTAGCTTGGTTGCTGAAGCCTCGCTCTGCTGGGTAAGTCGAAGATAAACGGTAGTATTAGGCTCGGAATACTTGCCAGCATTTGTTAATAGCTCTAACAAGATGCGATTGAGACTATTGATATCTGTCTGCAACCTGACCGGGGCAGGAGGTAATTCGACTGCCAAACTCAATCCTCGATCGCGCCATTTTTGCTCGAAAGACTCGGTTAAATCTAAGATCGTTTGCTTGAAATCGATGTTTTGCCATTCTAAAGCCATGGGCTTAGAATCTAGGCGCTGCAAGCTCAGTAAATCTTCGATCAGATTGATTTCTTCGGTACATTGCCGATCGATGATATCTAAATACTGATTTCTCTTTTCAATTGGCAGTTCTGGCTGGCGCAACAAGCGAATGGCAATCCGCATCGCCGTCAAAGGGTGCTTCAAGCGATCGCTCATATCGCTAACGAATTGATTTTTCACCTCGTAGAGATGCTTCAACTCAGCAACTTGTTGGCGCATTTTTTCATACAGCTTTTCCTGAAGCTCTAAACTGCTTTGCAGTTGAGACGTGCGATCTTCTACCTCCGTTTGCACCTCCTGTAGGGTTTGGCTTTGGACGATGGCGGTGCTAACTTGAATGCCGACCCAATTTACCAAAGCTAATTCTTCTGGCTGCCAAGGGCGAGGTAGATGGTGCTGCAATACCAAAAAACCCAAAACTTGGTTCTGTTCGTCCGCTTCTCCCGCCCGCCAGAGTGGAACTACTAACAGGGCGGGCAAATTGGGTTCGTCCAAAATCGCCGCTTTTTTCTTACCGCTTGATGCTGCTAAAGATGCGTCTCGCCTGTCAGCAATTGCTAAAGGTTCGGGAGCGTTAGCGAAAGCTTGCTGACACCAGCGACAACTGGAGAGGGCAAACTGGCGGTTTAGCATCTTCTTGAATTCGGCTTTGCCCTCTACCCACTCAGCTATAGCCGTTACCTGAATCAAACTCGCTGTCTCGATCGAATTTTGACCGACCGAAGTTTCAGGATATTTCAACCGTAAGATCGAACCGCGTTTGACTTGCAGCGCCCGTGCTGTCTCGGCTATTGCCATTGGCAGCAGCCGATCGAGATTCCAGTGGTGATGGCTGGCGATTGCTAGCTGATGCAGCAGAGTTTGGTATTGAGTAGCGGTGTGGGCTTGGGCTTGCATTTGCTCTCCGGCGTTGGCGCTAGCCCGGATCGCCAAACCCACTGGTACTGATAAAACTTCTAGCAGTTGCGTTTCCGCATCGCTCCAAGCATGGGGCTGTAATTTGCCGATGGCAATCGCCCCGATCGATTTCCCTTGACTTGAAATCGGGGCCAGTAGCATAGCTTTTATCCCCACTGGCATCCAGTTTGCTCCCCTGTCCCCAGTCGAGCCATCAGCAATCGCTACTAACTGAGTCAAAGCCAACCAATTAGCCACTACAGGAGGTTCTAATTCCTGTGCCGCTTTTAGCTCAGAGCCGCCTTTCTTCCAGAAGAAAATCTGTGGATGCAGTTGACTATCGCTAGCAATCACCAACCAAGAGCGATCTGCCTGAAAAGCTTCTCCTGCTGCCTGCAATACAGTTGGCAGCAATGCTTCCCCCTGGTAGCCATTGAGAATAATTTGGGTAAGCTGTCGCTCTATCCGAGTAGCATCGCTGGATTCGGGCATGAAGGTGCTATTTGGCGGCAAATTCGGTTAACAGGCTATCTAGATGAGAGGGAGTTGAGGCCAGGGCTGCGATCGCGCGAAGCCCTCGTCAAGATCGTCGCCCAGCTTTCGTCAGCATTTATGAAGATAGCGCAAAAAAGCGATCGCTCTTTACCCTCTTAATCTTTATTATGCTGTTTCAGCGAATCCGCAAATTAGAACGCAAGATTAATTCTAAGTCTGCACCCGGATAGATGACAGTTAGGTAGTCATCCCTGCGGCTCCGTCGATCGCCGATCACCGTGTCGATAATGGTTCCAGTAGCTTCCCCAACAGTAATGGATGACAAATTCCTCGATGCTACCCGCCGATCGCCATAAATTTCGCCGGAACTAGCATTAAGGCTATAACTCCTGCCATTAGTTAATATTAACCGCCGCGCCACAAACCGATGCTCGTCGCCTGTAGGTCTGAAGTCACCCTGAATCCGACTTCCAACTGGAATTAAGACTCGACCCCGGTTATCTCTCTCAGCGCGAATCACCCTCAAGGTCGCATAGCTACTTCGTCCGGGATAGAGAACGATCCGGCGAGAGCCATAAAGTTCCACCTCTAACACCGTGCCGTTATATAGTACGCCTCGACTTCTGCGGTCGTAATCTCGATCGTAATCTCGGTCATAATCTCGGTCATAGTCTCGATCGTAGTCTCTCGATCGCCGACGGGTATTGCGATCGCAATACTGGTTATTATGCCTGCCATTATTATGGCGACAGCGATAGCCCCGCGCTGGTGCCCAGTCAGGTGGTTTAGCCTCTGCCATCTCAGAAGCGATCGCCAGTCCTAAACTGGAAGCAATTAATAAAGCGATCGTCAGAGGAAACATTTTGGCTGAATTTTTGCCCGCGTTCATGGCTATCCTTGCGTTCTTAGATGTTAGTTATCGAGAAATATCGCTATAGACGTTAAGATCGAACAATTAGTTCCCCGCCCAGAGGGTTTAAAATGGATTGCCAGCGATCTTGCAAAAAAAGAGTGAAATATGACTATGCTGCTCAAGTCTACTACTCGTCACATCAGAATTTACACCGCCGAAATTAAAAATAACGAGCTAGTTCCCAGCGAACAGGTTTTAACTTTGGATGTCGATCCAGACAACGAATTGAATTGGGGCGAAGATGCTTTGCAAATGGTGTATCAAAAGTTTGACGAATTAGTAGAATCTTACGACGGTGAAGACTTAACCGAATACCACCTGCGCCGGATCGGTTCGGATCTAGAGCATTACGTGCGATCGCTTTTGCAAAACGGTCGGGTAAGCTACAACTTAAACAGTCGCGTTCACAATTACAGCATGGGACTACCGCAAGTGAGTTAGAAGTTCAGAAGTTCAGAAGTTCAGAAGTTCAGAAGTTCAGAAGTCAGGAGTCAGAAGTCAGAAGTCAGAAGTCAGGAGTTAGTTTTCTCCTCTGCTCCCCATCCCCCCATCTCCCCCTCTCCCCATGTCTTCACCCTCTTTCAATCCTTGGAACTACAAACCCTGGTGGTGCCAGCCTTGGTCGATCGCGCTGACGGGGACGGCCATAATTGGTGGTAGCTGGATGTTAACCAAAATTATCTGGCTGACAGTAGCGATCGCTCTGCCCGTGTTGCTCTGGATGGGCTTCTTTTTGCTAGTCTGGCCGAAGTTAATGCGGCGCATGGTGATGAATGCTAACGAACTCGATCGCAGTTCGGAATAATTCTGCATTCTTGTATGGGCGCAATGCTTTGCGTCCCTACTCCAGACGCGAGACGTTGCCTGCAACGTCTCTACATTCTGAACTCCTGAACTCCTGAACTCCTGTATTCTTTAAATATAGTTTGCAAAGAATAATTTAAGATAGTGTCGATTTCTAGATGAAGAACCAAACGCTAAAATCCAAGTTAACGCCAAAATTTGGTTTTTGGGTGCTGAGGTTAGCTCTTTAGCAGCGAGCTTCTAGCTCCAGCCAAATCGATCGCTGCCGCCAACCACTAGTGCTAGTGTTGCCAAGTCTAAGTTATAACTTGAAAGGTTCAATAGGTAACGATTTAAAATTTTCTTTCATCGGGTTGCTTAGTTTAACCGCTGCTGCACTACAACATTTTCTAGAACCTACTTTAAAAGAATGGCGGCAAAGTTAGTAGATAGTGGATAGTGGTATTAGAGATTACTTGACCCCCACCTTTCCTAACGCTTTCATGCCACCTCGTGTAGTGGCAGCGAAATAAGCTGAACCAGGCTGACTGGAGCAAAACACCTTCATGAAAAATTCTGCGGCGAACATTACCTGCCCTAACCCTACCTGTCAGGCTCCCAATCCTCTAAGCCATAACTTTTGTCAAAAGTGTCGAACACCGTTGCCAAAAGTCTATTTATGGGCGCTAGGTAATGGCATTGATGCTTATCCGGTGGGGAAATCGATCGCCGATCGCTATTTGGTCAAAGAGCGACGGATCTGGCTGGATACTAAACCGGGAGTGCCTCCTCAGACTACCGAGACGATTCCAGAAGCGATCGCGCCTTATTTGAAGCTTTCTCCCTATCAACCCCATACTCCTCAAATTTATGGGTTGTTGAATGCAGGAGAAGCCGGAGAAATTTGGTTGCTAGAGCAAGTGCCGATCTACAGCGGGGGAGCGGGAGCCGTAGTTGAAGGTCAATTGATGCCCAATTTCGTCAGTGCTTGGCAGCAAGCCCCTGCCGTCCGGCAACTAAATTGGCTGCTGCAAATGGCTGCCCTCTGGCAACCGTTGAGCCTGCAAGGGGTAGCTAGCAGCCTGCTCGATCCAGAATTAGTCAGGGTTGAGGGTTCTTTAGTGCGGCTGTTGCAGTATATTCCAGACGAAACTACGCCAACGATGTCGCAATTAGGCCAATTGTGGTCGCAATTGCTGCCTTTAACCAATCCGCCGATCTCTGATTTTCTGCAAAAACTTTGCCAGCAACTCATGCAAGGGGAAGACAAACCCGATTGGCTGGTAGAACAAATCGATCGCGCCCTGGGTGAATGCGCTCGCTCTCAAAGCTATAGCTATCAGATCGTTACCGAAAGCGATCGCGGTCCGAGCCGCCAGCGCAACGAAGATGCCTGTTACCCGCCTGGGGGAGGAGCGGTAATTAACACTAATGGTAATGGCATCGCCCTGTCGATCGTCTGCGATGGCATTGGTGGCCATGAAGGAGGTAACGTCGCCTCTAATATGGCGATTCATACGATCGCCGAGAGGATTAACAATCTCTTACTGCAACCGGAACCCTGGCAGGCTCGCAACGTCTCCGGGCTATTAGAAAGCTACGTCCGCGATGCCAACGACTCGATCAGCCAGCGCAACGACTCGGAACAGCGGCGCGATCGCCAGCGCATGGGCACTACAGTGGTAATGGCGGTGGGACACGCCCACGAGGTTTATTTAACTCACGTCGGAGACAGTCGGGTTTATCGCATCAGTCGCACGGGTTGCCATCAAGTCACTTTAGATGACGATTTAGCCTCTAGAGAAGTCAGGTTGGGATATGCCATCTATCGAGAAGCGATCCAATACCCCACTTCTGGCTCTCTGGTGCAAGCTTTGGGCATGGGCGCGTCTAACAACCTGCACCCCACCGTGCAGCGGTTTGCGATCGACGAAGATTGTATTTTTCTGTTGTGTTCCGATGGCTTGAGCGATCGCGATCGCGTGGAGCAATATTGGGAAACTGAGATTCTCCCAGTGTTAGAAGGAAAGAGGGATTTAGCCACTACTGCCAAGCAGCTAATTCGGTTGGGAAATACGCTCAACGGTCACGATAACGTCACTGTAGGCTTGGTTTACTGTCAGGCGCAGTTGCCGCAATCGACCGAACCAATGCAAATATCCGTGGCAGCACCAGTGCCGTCTAACGCTACTATAATTCAGCCTGCTCCTACTCAAGCAAAAACTCAACAACCATTAGCACCACCAACTCGTCGCCGATCTTCTGGACGTTCTTGGCTGCTGTGGGCGATTCCCTTGTTCCTGATATTGGGGGTAGGCAGTGCGGCGGTGTTGGCTATTTTCAAGTTGCCGCCGTTCGGTAGCCCAACCGCTACCTCTAACTCTCCAGGAACTCAAGATGCTCCTTTTAATCCCGATGCGTGGGAGAAGGGATGGTTGCTCAAAATGAAAATTCCTGTGGTAGGCTCGTCTATTTGGCGAGTAGTAACTCCCGTTGACTCCCAAGGTCAAATCGAGCTAGAGCTTTGCTCGATTTCGTATCCCGATCGCTCGAATTCCGAAAAATTAGACTCTCTGGAAAATTGGGGTAAATCGATCTCCAAAGCAGTTGTCGAATCCCCACCTGCTTTAAGAATTCCCAAAGATAAGTTGCAAGGAGTTATAGATCGGGAATACGAACCGCATCCAGCTAAAAATGGCGAATGCTCTCCAACAGCTAGTTCTTCTAAAAAGACTCCAGCCGTACCGACAGGCAGAGTAACTTCTCCATCTCCTTTGTTGCCGCCTCGATCGCCTCAATAATTGGCATTGTTTCACTGTTAGGAGTTGAGATCGAAAATGCTTGAAACCTTATACGATCGCGATTTTCAATTGTGGCTCGATCGAACAATCCACCAGCTAAAGAACCGTGAATTTGGCTCTCTGGATATCGAACATTTGATTGAGGAGCTAACAGATTTGGGTAAATCGGAAAAGAACGCCCTCAGAGGTAATCTCACAATCTTGTTGGCGCATTTACTCAAGTTGCAGATTCAGCACGACGCACCCGATACGATGAAAGCTAGTTGGTACGATTCCGTTATCGAACATCGCCAGCGAGTTCTCGATAACTTATCAGATACCCCATCGCTGCAAAGTTTTCTGAGTGAGGCCATAGAAAAAGCCTATCCCAATGCTCGAAAAGTCGCGATTAAAGAGGCCAAGTTGGCTAAATTGGGCGTGCGGATGCCAGAAGAGAGCGAGTATCCAACTACTTGTCCGTTTGCGATCGAGCAGATTCTCAATGAGGACTTCTACGGCTTATAAACTGCCAAGCGTTGAATTTAGGAGTGCAAAACGTCAGTAGCCAGTTGTCAGTTATTAATCATTCTCCCCGCGTCTCCTCGCTCTCACTCCCTCACCCCATCTCCCCATCTCCCCCTCCCCATCTCCCCCTCTCCCCATCTCCCCCTCCCTCACCCCATCTCCCCATCTCCCCATCTCCCCCTCCCTCACCCCATCTCCCCATCTCCCCATCTCCCCCTCCCTCACCCCATCTCCCCATCTCCCCATCTCCCCCTCCCCCAACCCCTCACATTTAGGTAGACTGGTATCGTTGCATCTCGTGGCCAACTAAGACATCAATGTCCGATTTTGATAATCCCTGCCTCAGTTTGGCGATCGCTCGCTCGATGCGGGCGGGAGGAGAATACTTTAATATTTGGGTGTTCAAAGCCCCTCTACCGGGGGCCAATGCTTTTCATGAATGCAGTTGGTCGGAAGATTTAACTCGAACCTGGGTGGGATGGCAAGAGATATTTACGCCTCGCGGTCTGCCTCACGTCCCTTTCGTTCATCACGCCGCCCAGCGACCGCTGGCAGTGCCTTTCGATCCCAATATGCCTCTGACCAGTCGGTTGATGCAACAACTGGGAATCAGTTTGTGGGAGTGGGTATTTGACGGGCAAATTCAACAAAGTTTGGCTCAAAGTCAAGGAATTGCGATCGGGCAAAATCGACCCCTGCGCCTGCGGTTAGAAATTCGCGATCCAGATCTCACCCCCTTACCGTGGGAAATCATGCAGCCGCAGGCAGGAAAGCCAGCAATTTCCCTCAGCCAGCAAATCTTGTTCAGCCGTACTACCAGCGATGTCGAACCCCTACCGTTCCAACGCAGCGCCCAGGCGTTAAATATTTTGTTGGTATTGGGAAAAAACACCGAGCCGCAAGTCGGTTCGGCTCCAGAGTTGAAATTGCAACAAGAAGCAGATACCCTGAAAAAAATTCTAGAAAGTCAATTTTCGGTGGAATCTCTGCCCGCAAATCCTGGAATTTCTGTTCCTTGTTATGTCGATCCACTACTGGAACCAAGCAGAGCCGAATTGATCGAGGCTTTGAGAACCGAAAATTACAACGTCATGTTTTATGCTGGTCATGGCATCCCCAATCCCGACGGCGGCTTGTTATTTTTGCGCTCTGATGCCAGTATTAACGGTACGGAATTAGCTCAAGTATTGGTGCGAGGCGGGGTGAAATTGGCAGTCTTCAATGCTTGCTGGGGCGCTCAGCCAGATCGAGAAAACCAACAAGCAATTCCCCGCAGCAGCTTGGCAGAAGTGTTAATTCATCATGGGGTGCCAGCCGTGTTGGGAATGCGAGATTCTATAGCTGACGAAGAAGCCCTCAGTTTTATTCAAAGCTTCGCTCAATCTCTCAGAGAGCGGATGGCGATCGATCGAGCGGTGGCGGTAGCCAGACAGGAGTTGTTAACTCGCTACAAATTCAATCAACCCGCCTGGACTTTACCCGTACTCTATATGCACCCAGAGTTCAACGGCGAATTGGTCAAACCGATAGGAGAGGGTATAACTGAATTACCGACCATTTTGCCCAAAATGCCCGAAAAAACGATTCCAGGTGCTTACTTGCGATCGCTAGACGGTCCCAGTCAAATCTGGCCGATTAAAACCGGACGAATACAAATAGGCAGGAGTCAAAAAAACGGTTTAGTCATTCAGGAAAAATGGGTGTCTCAGGAACACGCAGAAATTATCTATCGCGACTATGACAATAAAGCTACCTATTGCCTGCGCGATTTTTCCCGCTTTGGTACATTTATTCTTAGCTCTGAAGGCTGGCAAAGCATCTATCATCAGGAAGTGCCATTACAATCGGGAGTCAAGCTAAAGTTTGGTAGTACCCAGGGGCAAACTTTGGAATTTGCGATCGAGTAGGGGGAGATGGGGAGATGGGGAGAGAGGGCGAGAAAGGCGAAGAGGGCGAGAGGGCGAGCATTATTAACTCAACACTCAACACTCCACACTTCTTAAACTTCTGAACTTCCGAACTTCTGAACTTCTGAATTCTCAGTGAATATACTGAAATATTGAAATTTGATGTTTAAGATTGCGGAACGAAGTGAAATTCAACTGTAGGTACAGATAACAAAAGCAAGGCAAGTCGATCGAAAAAATAGGAGTGGCAGACAATGGCAAGGCAATCGATTAACCCATTTCAAACAGAACTACTAGAAGCACTGCTCAAAGAAGACAATAGCAATTGCTATCCTTGGAATCCAACCGAAGTAGAAGCAGAAGCTTACTTCGCCGACTTAGAATCTGAGTTTCAACTCGATGATTGGTCGGATGAGGAACTTAGATCTAGATCTGAGAGATTTTTTCATCAGCTAGATGCTTGTTTTCCTTCACTACCAGAGTCTTTGGCAGCACGCTTTGCGGCTAGAGTGCCGACAGCTTGGTTAGAAGCAATCGCTCAAAAGGCACAAGCGATCGTGGATGCCAATCTCTCTGTGGCAGACCAATTAGTTCAATGCGTCCAGGAACTATTGCCCAATTGGACGCAAGACGATCTATTAGTATTAGCCCGTCCCGTAGCTTACGCGATGCGAGAAGAAGGTGAAGCAGTCGATGGTCCGACCATAGTTCGTTCGGGCGACTGGCAAGAATTATCAGAAGTCGAACGAGTGCGTTTGAGCATGGCTGTGGCCCGCTACGCGATTTCTCAGATCCAAGATTAATGCTGGCGATCTCTACTTGACGCTCTAGCAACCAAAGATTCTGGCTTGGCGAAATCGCTCCCACCGATGCAGAATATTTCTTAAATGCGATCGACCGACTTCCTTGCGCGATCGAGCAGTATATCGATCCTCGATCGCTTTTTACCCCTGGTTTCTCATCAGGGGTTTTTGTTGTGTAAAGCCGATATATTATCGCCCAAATGCTAAGCTAAGCTCTGGCTCCCCTCTCCCACCTCTCCCTGCCCTCTCCTACCAGGAGAGGGGAGCAGAAGTTTCTTTTTACTGGAGAGGGGTTGGGGGTGAGGGCTGAATTCAAGTCTTTAAGAACCGGATTTGATATAACTTCCGCGTAGCGGCCGATTTAAGCGCAAACTAGCTGAGTTATCCCTAAAAGATGATGGGCAGCAGAAAGTAGGTCTGTCACCATTACAGTCGGTTGCAATTTATGCAAGCTGTAACGACTGCGAATGCCACAGGTAACAGCGATCGATTTAATTCCCATCACCTGGGCAGCTATGACATCGGCTTCAGTATCCCCTACCATCCAAGCCAAATCTAAGTTGCGATCGCTTGCTTGTTCGGCTATGGCTTTGGCCAATAGTTGGGCTTTGGCTTCTGGTTGATTTTGATAAGCGGCAGACTCTTCCTCAGTGCCGTAAAAACCGCTAAACAAACGGGCTAAACCGTAATCGACTAATATCTGTCTGGCTTGCTTTTGCGTCCGCAACGTTACCAATACTAACTTCACTCCTTGAGAATGCAGTAAAGCTAACGCCCAACTCACTCCTGGTTGAATTTTGTCTTTTTGTAATAGCAGGGGATGGTTGACGTGCTGACTCACTTGGCCTAAAAACAAATCGATCTGCTCGCCTTGCAAACCCGATCGCATGGCAATTTCTCGATCGGCGACGCGATCTTGCTTCATCTGCCAGAATTGCTGTTTGCTGAGAATTTGAATTGGCAGGTTAATCCCTTCGGCTTGATAAGATGCCAAAGTGTCGGCCAGTCCTAACTGATAAGTGCTGTAATACCGATCTGATACGTCAACTATCGGACCGTCAAAATCGCAGAACAAGGTTATTTGCTGCCCTGACGAGACAGGCGTGGCGCAGCGAGATGGTTGTGAGGCTTGCAGATTCGAGGCCGGAGCGCCTGTCATAATATATCTTTACTCAGAGAGGCATTAATTTATACGTTTCTTTACATTAGCACCTTCAACTATAAGTAGCTATGGGATTTCAAGCAATTTTTTGATTAAAAAAAGTTATGAAAATGTTGATGAATTCTGGTAATTGTAAAGATTACTTATCATTCAACTTCAGCGGCGGCGATCGGCTTTGACGGCGCTCGCACCCCAGCCAAAACCAGCGCGATCGAACGATCTCTAAAATTTCAGGTTGTAATTGACGCTGAAATAAAGACCGTCATCTTGAATATTATCGCCGCGATCGTCCAGGTTAACTAAAGGCAAACCGTAATCCAATCGCAAGTTGAGATTGGGTATCGGTTCCCACAGCAACCCCAAACCCAGACCAGCTAAAAATTTTTGTCTTTGTAAGATGTTGGGATTATCGGAGTTGTTCCAGACATAACCGAGATCGGCAAAGGGCGACAAAATCAAGATCGATGCCCCAGATGCGTCTCTGCTTAGAGTGATACGATCTTCGATCGAAAATCTAAAGCCGTTATCGCCAGCCCGCACGTTTTGCCGATAGCCGCGCACCGACTGCCCGCCACCCACTACAAACTGCTCGGAAGGCAATAGGGTATCGGGAGTCAATTGGATTTCGCCTTGGACGATTAGCAGATGATCGTCGCTTAAAACTTGCACCCGCTGGGCTTGTCCCAGCCAACTAAAGAAACGACCGTCGGGAATCGGATCGGGGTTGCTGGTAGCGTCGAACAAGCCCGTACCTAGGCTAAAGAGCGATCGAAACGCCCAAGCCCCTTTGGGGTCGCGCTTGATGTAGTCTTGCCCCAATCTAAAAACGCTAGTGCGGCTGATGCCATTTTCATCTGGCCCGATACTCAAGGCGGTAGGAATATTGGCAAAAGTAAAGGTCTGCCCTTGCTGGTGAGTAAACCCTAAAGACAAGGCAAACTCTTCTCGCAAGGTTCTGACTAAAGGTTGTCGGTAGCTAATTTCATACAGGTCTGACTGGCCCTTAATATCTAAAACGTCGAAGGGCTGCTGGGTAATCCGATTGGAGTTGGGAGCCGCCCTTAATTTCAGCGTGCCGTTCATCGGATTGAGGGGAACTTGATAGCTAAAGTCGAAAACGTCAGCCCCACCACTAGTAGTGAAATAATACTCGCCATCGAGTCGATCGCCGATCCCGCTGAGGTTGAGAAAGCCGATGGCAATTCCAAATCTTTCGCTGCCAACGCTAGGAGGAGAATAGTTATCGAAACTGAGGTTGATGTTAATGCTTTTAGACTCAGTAACCCGCACGATCAAAATACTTTTGCCGACTTCGCTGCCAGAACGCAAGCTGGCTTCGACGTTAGCCAGTAGAGGATCGGCACGCAACAAGCGCAATTGTTCTTCTAGCTTGCCCACGTTCAATGGCGTACCCGTAGCTAACTGTATCCGCGATCGCACGTAACCGGGGTTTAACCTATTAGTACCTTGAATTTCAATCTGCTCGATACTACCTTCGATAATATTAATTTCGACGATGCCGTTAGCGATCGCTTGCGGGGTGACGATTGCCCTCGATGTCAGGAAGCCGCGATCGAGATACAGTTGAGTAATTTGGTTGGCAACTTCTGTCAGTTCTTCTAGGGTAACGGTGCGTCCTTCTACCTTTTGGGTAATCGGCCGGAAATCTTCTGGGGTAAAGACGGTACTGCCCTTGACTTCGATTTTTTCTACCTGAATGCTGCCCGTTTCAGATGGTGGAGGCGATGGTTCTGGAGTTGGGGTTGGCAATACAGGGGGCTGCGTCTCTGGCGGTAAGGGCGCAGGAGTAGGGAGGGGTTGCGGAAAGCGCTCCTGGTTGGGATCTGGCTGATTTTGGCTCAGCTTTGGCCTGGCTTCTAGGCGATCGTCTGCTGTCAAGTGAGGAGAAACGCTAGCATGGCTGGGAGCGATCGAGGCGGCTAGCAAGATATGAGAAACTAAAAAAAAACTACCAATGCTGGCAAACTTTAAATAGTAGGACATACGTTTTTAGTTATTTTTGAGCAATTATATGGTTTTTGATATCTCTAAGCTAGAAAAAGTTGGATTTTTTAACGCAGAGGTGCGCAAAGGGTTACGCAAAGGTTCGCAGAGGGAAGATGGCTAAGTTTTATTCTCAGTTGGATGAGTCTCTGCAACAGTTTATTACCGAGCAAAAGCTCTTTTTTACTGCTACTGCTCCTCGATCGGGGCGGGTAAATCTCTCGCCTAAAGGGATGGATACTTTCCGCTGTCTCGATTCTCGAACGGTGGCTTATCTCGATTTAACTGGCAGCGGTAACGAAACAGCAGCACATTTAAATGAAAATGGTAGAATAACCTTGATGTTTTGCAGCTTTTCGGAGCAGCCTTTGATTCTTCGGCTTTACGGGCAAGGTCGGGTCGTCCTTCCCAGACACCAAGAATGGGATAAATTTCATGCTTTTTTCCCCGATCTCCCAGGAGAAAGACAAATAATCGCGATCGATATCGATTCTGTACAAACTTCTTGCGGTTTTGGAGTCCCTATTTATGAATTTCAAGAAGAAAGAAAAGGTTTGATAACCTGGGCAGTTAATAAAGGTAAATCTGGTTTAATTGAATATTGGCAACAGAAGAATCAAACAAGTATTGATGGACTACCGACAAAGATTTTTCCAGATTGAGAGGGAAGAGGGAGGGCGAGAGAGTGAGAGGGCGAGAGCAAAGGAATTATTAACTCAAAACTCTCTTTTAACTCCACACTCAACACTCAACACTTAACACTTCTAAAGCTCCTGAACTTCTCAATAAATATGAAAAACATTTTCAAATTAACTTTTTTAGGATTAACAATTGCTTTGCCAGTGGAGGCATCAGAAGGAACTTTTAATATTTCATATCCACCAACTAATCACGAAACTACAGACGATCGCATCTCTATTATTGGCACCGCGCCGTTAGGAGAAAAGGTATCGGTGAACGGCAAGCCGATTAAGCTGAGTCAGTCGGGAAGTTTTGCGCCGAGTTTGCCGTTGAAAAAGGGCGCAAACGTGTTTACGGTTCGACACCAAAACCAGGAATTCAAAATTAAAGTGACGCGAACTGTCGCCCAAGCAGAACGACAGCAAGGATTGGGATTTACCAAAGATTCTCTGACTCCTAAAGTTGATGTCGCTAGGTTGCCAGGAGAACTGTTGTGTTTTGGGGCGATCGCTCCTACGAATGCAAAGGTGACAGTGAATATTGGCGGTCAAGCTATTCCCCTTACCTATCAACCGAAAGTCGTCAATCTGCCAGACAACAAGATCGTGTTGACGCAACTTTCAAATCAACCGCAACAGATATCTGGGGCGGGGCACTACTTGGGTTGTGCGGCGGCTGAAGTAGCAGCAGATTTGGGAATTCCCCTATTTGAACTGAGTAAAGATCGGCAAACAGTGACTCAAGCAGGCCCGGGAAAGGTACAAATTCTCTCTCCAGCTAAGTTAGAAATTGCCGAGGTAATAGTTGATGGGGGCATTGCCAGAACCGGGCCGAGTACCGATTATTCGCGGCTGACTCCTTTGCCTAAAGGAACTATTGCTTCAGTTACCGGACGCGAAGGGGAATGGGTGCGGTTAGATTACGGCGGTTGGATTAATAGTAAAGAGGTGCGGATTCTCCCTAGTGCGATCCCGCCGAAAACTTTGATTCGCAGCATTCGGTCTAAGAAAGTAGCTGGGGCGACGGAGGTGTCATTTCCGCTGCAAATTCAAGTACCGATGCTGGTGCAGCAGAGCGATCGCACTTTGAAACTCACTCTCTACAACACTACCGCCCAAACAGACATCATTCGCTTTAACGACGATCCACTGGTTTCTCGCCTCGACTGGCAGCAAACGGCCCCAGGAATCGTGGAATACACCTTTAATCTCAAAACCCAGCAGCAATGGGGTTATAAGTTGGAATATCGGGGAACGACGTTGGTGTTAACTCTGCGACATCCACCCGCCCGCAATCCTCGCTCGGTGATGCCTTTGGAGGGGATTAAAATCGTCCTCGATCCAGGACATGGAGGTACCGATTCGGGGGCAGTCAGTTCGACAGGCGGTACGGAAAAAGAGATGAACCTGATTATGTCGAAGCTGCTCGCTGACGAACTAATTGCTAGGGGGGCAACAGTTTACTTAACGCGGGAAACCGATAAAGCCGTCTCGCTCCCAGATCGGGTAACGTTTATCAACCAGGTGCAACCCGCGATCGCGCTTTCGATCCATCACAATGCCCTGCCAGAGGGAGGCGATACCGCCAATACTGCCGGATTCGGTTCGTTTTGGTATCACGCTCAAGCCCACAGCCTTGGGGTTTATTTGCATAATTATGTGGTGCAATATGGCGATCGAGCTTCTTACGGGGTGTTTTGGGACAATCTGGCGCTGGCCCGGCCGACAATTGCCCCATCGCTATTACTAGAATTGGGTTTTATGAGCAATCCCAAAGAATATGCCGAAAAAGTCTCCAACCCTGTCGAACAGCAAAAATTAGCGACGGCGCTAGCAGATGGAATTACCCAATGGTTGTTGGCGACTAAATAAATCTCTTGGCAAATCGGAACTATCTCAATAGCTAAAATTAAATAGAGCGATCGATCCTGGTGCTAAAAGTCACGTGTAACCACGATAATAGCTGCTAAATTCTGCTCATGTACCAAACTAATCCGCCTCGTTCTCCCAAAGAAGTGTTGCCCACCATGTACGATCTTCCTAGTGAAGATGCAGAGGAACCTGGCTTGCCCGATTATTTTCATTTGTTGCAACCTCGTCTGTTAGACGAAACTTTTTACCCGCTCAATTACTCTAGCGATCGCATTTTTACCGCTAGCGATCTCAATCTTTACTACGATCCGCGCCATACTCTTTGGTATAAGCGACCTGATTGGTTTGCCGTCTTAGGTGTTTCTCGCCTCTACGAGGAACGCGATTTACGCTTCAGTTACGTTACTTGGCAAGAGGGGGTACACCCTTTTATCGTCGTGGAGTTGCTTTCTCCTGGCACTGAAAAGGAAGACTTGGGGCAAACTCTGCGAGAGATCGAACAACCTCCAACCAAATGGCAAGTATACGAGCAGATTTTGCGGATTCCGTATTATGTCCTGTTCGATCGCTATACTTACGAACTTAGAGCTTTTAAGTTGAGCGGTAGCCGCTATGATGCTATTCCTTTAACAAACTCGCGCTTTGAGATTCCCGAACTAGGATTAGGTTTGGGTGTTTGGCAAGGAAGCTATCAAGAGATCGACCAGCCTTGGTTGCGCTGGTGCGATGCCAGAGGCAATTGGATACCAACTCCTACGGAAAGGGAAGCTTACCATACCGAACAGGAAAGGCAACGAGCCGAACAGGAAAGGCAGCGAGCCGACCAAGAGGCTCAACGGGCCGAACAAGAAAGGCAAAAAACAGAACGTTTAATCGCTCAATTGCGATCGCTCGGTGTTGAACCAGACTTAGATTAGGTTTTGTAAAGTTTCCATAGCGATATCGCAAGCTTCTTGCAACGGTACGCAGCGGGGATCGGATGGCCGAGGCCCTTTGATATCATCGACAGACCATAATCCATTCCGAGGGTAGATATAAACAGCTTTGCGAAATGACAAGGAGATACCTGGCATCTCGATTGGTTCTGCTGCGACAAATATAGTGTCTCCCATTACCCATGTTCTCTCTATTGCATAAAAACCGAAACTCTGTAAATATTTAACGGCTTCTGCTCTAGTATTCATGGCTATATCTTTTCCTCAATTAACACACAATAACCTTAAACTACATAGAGCCTCGATCTTAGTATTAGGATAGGTTGCATTAGACAAAGATCGTCTTTGCTCTAACATTAAGTTAGACAATTCGTAGAGCGAGATTGCTAAAAATAACTAGAGCTTGGAGACTGGATTGTGGATGTAAGTCCAATTGAGGTTGAGATCTACGAAACAGAAGATGGTAAAGTTCCATTTTCTGAATGGGTGACACAATTAAAAGATATTCAGGCATCTGCTAGGATTTTGCTGAGATTGGATCGAGTCAAGCAAGGAAATTTAGGAGACTATAAGTTTATTGCTGATGGAATGTTTGAGTTGAGGATCGATACAGGAGCAGGCTACCGGGTGTATTTTGGGCGCGTTAGCAATGAGCGGATTGTAATTCTGTGGGGTGGGGATAAGAGTACGCAAGGGCGAGATATTGAGAAAGCGTTGGTTTTTTGGATAGATTATAGGAGCCGAGATAATGCCTAAAAGTAGAGCCTATGATGATGAGTTGATATTGTATTTGCAAGATTCGCAACGGGCAATCGCGTATTTGAATGGAGCTTTGGAAGAGGAAGATCCGGAGTTCTTGCTGTTGGCACTGCAAAATGTGGCTAGGGCAAAGGGAAAAACCGTTGATTTTGGGTTTGGCAATCGCGTAAATGAATCGGGTGAGTTGGCCCTACAGTGGCATGAGTTGGTAAAGATGCTGAACGAGTTGGGACTGGGTTTAGCTGTAAAAGATACTTCACAGGCGGCGTAGATTGGCGCGATCGCCTTTCCACTATCCTTCCGTTCTTATAATTTCAGGAGAACTCCTAACTTCTGCTAGCACAGCCTGCGCTCGGCGCATACTTCCGAACTTCTTTATTCTTCTGGATAAGACCAATTTCCTAGTTAATTTTTGTCAATATTTCATAACTTTTAGGGAGTGAGGATCTATCCTCAAAGGTAATCGGTTTGACAGACACCAGACCTGAAACAGGCGATCGCCATTAATCATCAAACAGCGATCGTACTTGCTAGTCAAACAGCCAGATCGACGATCGACCGCCAGCAAGAACGAAAAAACTGGCGATAGTTAAGAGAGGTGGTTTTATGGCACAAGAAAGCGCAGCTAAATTTTTTAAAGCCGTCCAAAATGACGAAGCCTTACAGCAAAAATGTAAAGCTATAGCCGATTCAGAAACTTTTGTCCGCATGGCAGAAGATAGGGGCTATCACTTTACCGTCGAAGAATTGCAAACTGCGATCGAGAGCCTGTCTGCCAAAGAAGTCGCAGCAGTAATCAACCCAGGTGTGGGACCTCGGCAGCATTTAGTGCCAAGGTAAAATAATTTGAGGAGTTGACGGGGTGCAAGCGTTGAAAATCATCAACTTGAGGGGGGCTTACCTAAGTCCCCCTTTTAGATTTTTAAATTATGAATAAAACAACCATTGAAACTGAGATTATCAACGCCGAAGAACGGCTCAGGCTGGCAATGCTGGCTTCTGATGTCAGCGTCTTGGACGAACTCTTAGCCCCAGAAATTATTATCACCAGTCATCTAGGAACATTATGGACAAAACAAGAAGATCTAGCCGCTCATAAATCTGGTGCTTTTAAGATCGATCGATTAGAACCTTCCGAGCGCCTGATTCAAATCCATGGAGAGGTGGCGATCGTTTCAGTGAGAATGCAATTGCTCGGTAGTTATAATGGCAGTCCAGCAAATGGCGACTTTCGCTACACGCGGGTTTGGGCTGTTTCTGCGAGCGGCACTTGGCAGATCGTCGCTGCCCATATAGGGATGGTGGCCGAAGATTCGTAGCCGATAGGCCGCACGTACAGCCAGCGATCGAATTTTCGATCGGGCGAATGGGCAATGGAGATGGATTGTCGGTGAGGCAGGGCGGGTTCGAGTTGTTATCGCCTGTTATTGGCAAAAATTTCGTACTATAGCTAGTAGTATTTTCTTACTTAAAAATGCAACTTCAACGCCAACGTAGCTCATTCTTACCTATTACCTATTACCCTTCGGCGTTGCTCAGGGCAAGCTTATTACTTATTACTTTTCTTCTATTGTTGGGGTTAGTTGGATGCGATCGCCAAGCTATTTCTAAGGGGCCGACTTATGCGGTCAGACACGTCAGCGATGGCGATACCATTGCTGTAAGCGATCGCAACGGCCAAAACTTTACCGTCCGCTTTGCCTGTATGGATGCTCCTGAAATTCCCCATACTAAGGCAGAAAAGTTCAGCAAAAAAGGTGTGGATAAAAACCAATTCAAGTGGGGACGGCAAGCCCAACAACGCTTGCAGCAGTTAATTAACCGAGGAGGATCGCAGGTTTTATTGACAGTTACAGATAGCGATCGCTACGGACGCAAGGTAAGCGAAGTGCGTTTGCCCGATGGCACGTTACTCCAGCAAATATTAGTTCGAGAGGGATTGGCGCTAGTTTATCAGCCTTACCTGAAAAATTGTCCCAGCGCCAATATCGTTTTACCAGCAGAAAAGGAAGCCCAGCAGAGTCGCCGTGGCGTTTGGCAAGACTCTAAATTTGTCGTCCCTTGGGAGTATCGTCGGGAGAAACGCAACTAATATGAAATTTACCGACAGTAGGGCGCAATGCTTTCATCGGTGTCAAGTTAACGGTCAAAGCCTTCATCCGTCAGGGGTTGAAAACCCCTGCCTCAAAACTAAAGTCCTCGCTCAGAGGACTAAATATAGTCAGGTTAGTCCATTTTAATGGACTTGTGCTATTAGCCAGAGGTTGAAAACCTCTGGCGGTTGGCGCTGAAGATCGATGTACAGCAATGACTCTAGCTCTAAGTTGACGCGCATGAATGCTTTGCACCCCTACCAGTGGCATACTTATTTAATTATTGCTAGCTGCTTCATCTAAGCCTCCTAACCGATTTGGAGGCCAGAAGCGCACCACTGCTCGACCGATAATATTGCTGCGAGGAACGAAGCCCCAGAAGTGACTGTCACAACTGTTATTGCGGTTATCTCCTAAGACCAAATATGAATTATTGGGTATGGTCTGCGGTCCCCAGTTGTATCTTGGCTCTTCTTCGATATAACCTTCTCGCAAGGGGCGATCGTTAATATAAACTCGTCCTTCTTTTACTTGGACTTTCTCTCCTGGTAGACCGACTACTCGCTTAATAAAAGCCTCTTTTTGCGGCTTTTTGGTCGGATCGGCGCTAGGGGGAGTCGGACATATTTGATTGGCTTTGTCTGGAGGCATAAACACCACAATATCGCCTCGATTGGGGCTGCCAAATAAGTAACTCACCTTTTCTACAATCAGGCGATCGTCTATTTGTAAAGTTGGCAGCATCGATCCAGACGGGATAAACCGGGCTTCAGCCACAAACTGGCGCAACCCAACGGCTAAAATCGCAGCTATACCCAAGGTTTTAAGTAATTCAATCCAGAAGTTTTCTGACTTAGCTCGCGGTAGGTTCTCAGGTTCTCGATTAGGAATTTCTGTCATATATAGTTAATTTGGTTAAACTCGGTTCTGCTCTAAGAGGAAACTTATTACTAATCTACAAATTAGACTAGGAAGAATACGGATTGTCCGATCGCGATTGGCAATTGTGGACAAGAGACTAGAGTGCGTTGGCGCAGCTTGTGCGGATCGCGGATCGCTCAGACGCTCGATCGGAAGATACTTATTTATCTAACCCACCCAAGCGATTTAAAGGCCAAAATCGCAGCACTGCCTGACCGACGATATAATCCTTCGGGACAAAACCCCAACAACGACCATCATAACTATTAAAGCGGTTGTCTCCCATCACTAGATAATTATTTGGCGGAATAGTTTGAGGTTGTGCCAGGAAAGCCTGCGCAGAATTGGTAGGATTGGGAAGATGGCAGTCTTTAGTAGAAGTTTGGACTTCCTTAGATAAGTATTTTTCCTCAAGAGGGCGATTGTTGATGTAAACTCTACCATTCTCGATCGCGATCTTTTCTCCTGGCAGGCCGATCGTGCGCTTGATAAAAGCCTCTGTATAACCTTGCCGCTTTAGCTCTTCAGTCGGCTCGAATACGATAATATCCCCCCGTTTCGGTCCAGAAAATTTGTAGCTCAATTTATTGACGATCACTCTGTCTGCGTCCCAACAGTCTTCGCAACCGTGCAAAGTTGGTTCCATCGACCCCGAAGGAATATAGCGAGCTTCCACGACAAATTGGCGCAATCCGAGGGCTAAAACGGCAGCAATTCCCAGAGTTTTAATTAATTCAACCCAAATATTTTCGGATTTGGGCTTAGAATCCGTTTTTTTATCTGTTCCTAATGGTTCCGAGGTAGGTGTTTCCTTCGCTGCCAAACCATCAGACTCATCGTAGGTAAATTCTGGTGAGGTTTTGTCAGGGGGTTGATGCTGTTCGTCAGTCATATAATGGTTAGTCGAGTTGAAGCCTCTAAAGGCAACTAAGATTAATTTACCCTCAGCATAGCGGTTTACAGTTGTTTATCGTTAGAGCATATGTCATCTCTTTTTATCCGCCAAGCCCGCATTCTCTTACCTACTGGTGAGTTTTTAGTCGGAGATGTCGAAATTCAGAATCGCCAGATCGTGCGAGTCGCACCCAGGATCGATGTAACTGACAGTGACAAAGAAATAGACGCAAGCGGTCTAACTTTGTTGCCAGGAGCGATCGATCCTCAAGTCCACTTCCGCGAACCAGGATTGGAACACAAGGAAGATTTATTCACCGCTAGCTGTGCTTGCGCTAAAGGTGGGGTAACTTCATTTTTAGAAATGCCGAATACTCGTCCCTTAACGACTACTCAGGCGGCTTTAGACGATAAGTTACAACGAGCGGCGGCTAAATGCCTAGTTAATTATGGCTTTTTTATCGGAGCCACCGCCACTAATTTGCCAGATCTGCTGGAAGCTAGCCCCACGTCAGGAATCAAAATCTTTATGGGGTCGATGCACGGAGATTTGTTAGTGGATGAAGAAGCTGTCCTAGAGCCAATTTTTGCTAGGGGAGAACGCTTGATTGCCGTTCATGCCGAAAACCAGGCCCGCATTCTCCAGCGGCGACAAGAGTTCGCAGGCATTACCGATCCGGCCGTTCACTCTCAAATTCAAGATAACCAGGCTGCCCTGGAAGCCACTCAATTAGCTCTCAAACTGTCGAAAAAGTATCGGCGACGCTTGCATATCCTGCACCTTTCGACGGCGGAAGAAGCCGAGTTGCTGCGTCAAGATAAGCCGAGTTGGGTAACGGCTGAAGTTACCCCCCAACACCTGTTATTAAATACCGATGCTTATGCCCAAATTGGCACTTTAGCGCAGATGAATCCACCTTTGCGATCGCCTCACGATAACCAAGTCCTCTGGCAAGCTTTGTTAGATGGGGTCATCGATTTCATCGCTACCGATCACGCCCCCCACACCCTGGCCGAAAAAGCCCAAACCTACCCCAATACCCCCTCTGGGATGCCTGGGGTGGAAACTTCCTTGCCGTTAATGCTCACCCAGGCAATGCAAGGGCGCTGTAGCGTGCCGCAAGTGTCTCATTGGATGTCAACTGCCCCAGCTAAGGCCTATGGCATTCCCAACAAAGGCGCGATCGCTCCAGGCTTAGATGCCGATCTGGTATTAGTAGATTTAGAAACCTATCGTCCGGTACTGCGAGAGGAACTGCTAACCAAGTGCGGTTGGAGTCCGTTTGAAGGTTGGAATTTGACTGGCTGGCCAGTAATTACTATCGTTGGCGGGCAGATTGTATACGATCGAGGAAAAATTAATCCAGAAGTTCGAGGCCAAGCGTTGAATTTTGTCAGCACGAAGTCGTAAAAACTCTCTTGCTTCATAATTCATCATTCATAATTCATCATTCAAATGGAATATAGCTCGATTTCAACTGCCGAAGATGTTCGACAGCTAGAACTGATTACCCGACAGTGTTTCAACTCGTCAGCTAGCGGTTGGGAATCGTTTGCCAATACGATCGGTTTAGAAAACTTCCGCTGCGTTCGCCAAGCCGGACGGGTAGTTGGTGTCTTAGGGATTTACCAAATCGGTCAGTGGTTTGGCGGTTCTAGCTTGCCGATGGCTGGAGTGGCTGGCGTGGGAGTAGCGCCAGAAGCGCGGGGTACGGGAGTTGTCACTAAACTTCTCACCGAAACGCTCAAAGAACTTTATGGCTTAGGAGTACCAGTTTCGGCCCTGTATCCTGCTACCCAGCGTCCTTATCGGAAAGTAGGGTACGAACAAGCCGGAACCCATGTCAGTTTTCAGATCGACACTGACAAAATTGGCAATCTGAACGATCGCCAGTTCCCGATGCAGCAAGTTGATGCTGCCAATCACGAAGTTTTCCATCCTCTTTATCGGCAAGCAGCCATTGCTAACAACGGTCATCTCGATCGCAATCTGGCTATGTGGCAGCGGTTAGTAGAGACAAAAACTGAAGAAGTCATTTACGCTTATTTAGTCGGTTCTGACTCTCAACCTGAAGGTTATATCATCTACCAGCAACAACGGGAACAGCAAAAGTTGCAGTTGTTCGTAAGAGATTGGGTAGCTTTGACACCAGCAGCAGGCAGGCGCTTGTGGACGTTTCTTGGCGATTGTCGATCGATAATTAAAGAGGTTTTATGGCGCGGTTCGGCACTCGATCCGCTCTTGTCTCTGCTCCCAGAACAAACTTACAATGTTCGAGATTTGGCCCGGTGGATGTTGCGCGTAGTGAATGTGGAATTAGCACTTTCTAGTCGCGGCTATCCGGCTGGAGTTGAAGCCGAGTTGCACTTAGAGATTCGAGATGACTTGCTGATAGAAAATAGCGATCGCTTTATCCTCAAAGTTTCTGGCGGGCGAGGCGAAGTGACTAGAGGCGGCCGAGGAGACTTGCAACTAGACGCACGGGGACTAGCACCGCTTTACACTGGTTTGTTTGCTCCCCAGCAGTTACAGCTTATCGATCGATTGACAGCGAGCGAGGAAGCTTTATCGGCGGCGGCTCAGATTTTTGCTGGTTCAGAACCCTGGATGCCAGATTTTTTTTGATTTCTAATATCAATCTTGTGGGGTGGGCCTCCAGCCCGTCCCACGGGACAGGCTGGAAGCCATTGGTGTCAAGTTAAGGCTAGAGCCGTTGCTGGGTGTCGATCTTCAGCATCAACCGCCAGGGGTTCAAAACCCCTGGCTAATAGCGCAAGTCCATTGAAATGGACTGAGGAATTAAATTTCCTACAGGTCACTGAGTCCTCTTTAGAGGACTTTAGCTTTGAGGCAGGGGTTTTCAACCCCTGACGGATGAGGGCTTTGACCGTTAACTTGACACCGATGGCTGGAAGCCTATCCCACAAGAAATGTACTTCACTTAGCTGAGAACTGCTATATATTCTGCCAATAAATCCCCCCTAATCTTGGTAGCAAGGTTAGGGGGGATGATTTTTTTATCCTCAATTCACGATCGCTATTTCTGAAGCCATCGCTCTGACACTTGTTATATAACCAAGATTAGATTAATCGATCTCAATCCTTTTATCTCGCTCGATCGAGACAATAAATATTTAGCCTTTTTCTATAGTTTAACCGTTGTCGATCGATTAGTTAATGACGAAGATACCGCATAGAAAACTATTATTACGGTAGAGCGATTAAAGATAAAAAATCAATATTTGTTTACAAAATAAAGATTACTTTTTCTTCCAAAATGACACTTTTTATCACTGACAACTTCTCGACCATCGCTGAAGCTGTAAGAGAAATCGAACTCAATTTTTTGAGCTAACAGGAGTTAAAAAATGTTTCGTTCTCCTATTACATTAGCGGCAATTTCAGGATTGGCTGCTGCTACCACAATCGTTTGTGGTTCTGGTAAAGCACTAGCTGGTTATGAAATCTATGACGACTCAGTTTCCACCTGTACTGGAATTAATTGTTCGTCACTGCGGATACCTGCTACATTATTCGGTTTTGGTGCTAGTGCGGCCTCTTGGCAAGGCTCCTTTTTTGCGGCTCCTGGTGAATGCGTGCGGATTGATGTTATTTCTCCCATAGCCGCTGGCACTGTAGATTTAGAGACGGTGACTGTGGCACCTAATGGCACGGTTTACCGCAATGACGATGGCGGAGGCGGCGGTCGTGCCCTGAATCCAGTAGTGAAGATCGCTTCGGCACCCAACAACGGGTGGTACACCGTTCGCATTGGCCAGTATGCAGGCACTGCTGTAAATGCTAACTTTGTAGTTGCCTACGGGCGCTATAATGCTGGCAATCCCAACTGTGCAGGAGCAACAACACCGGTGAGTGCAACATCATCTCCTACCAAGCTAACCGAGCCACGAGTGCCAACTCAAGCTGCTCCAGATCCTAATGCACCAGGTTCATAATTTTTCAGAACCAGCAATCTAAAGCATATTGCTACCAAGGGATTTTGTTTTCCCATTAGCAGCTTTAATATCGAAGAATAGAATCTTAAAGCCTCCCCCTCGATCTGGACAAATGAGAAAGGGGGATTTTTTCATGCTAGCGATCGCTTGTCTTTTACTCGATCGCAATTTGTGCTGTCGAACTTAACTCGATCGGTGGTGAATTGACCAAAAGCCTAACTTTTTCTTACTTTTTCTGACTGACAAATTCTCGCTTCTCCAGCAAACTAAAGAAGGTATCGAACCCAATTATGGGCAAACTAATAGAGCGACAGCGTAGGCAGCGATGCCTTCTTCGCGCCCGACGGGACCTAATTTTTCGTTGGTAGTCGCCTTGATCCCGATCCGATCTGGCTCTATTTGCAACACGCTAGAGAGGCGATCGCGCATCATAGGAATGTGAGGTTTGAGTTTGGGGCGTTCTGCCACTACTACCGAATCGATATTCCCAACTTGCCAGCCCCGCTCGCGAATTAGCCCATGGACTCGATCTAACAACACCAAACTATCTGCCCCAGCCCACTGAGAATCTGTAGGAGGAAAATAATGACCGATATCTCCCAAGCTCAACGCCCCCAGCATGGCATCCATAATCGCATGAGTCAAAACATCAGCATCGCTGTGTCCCAACAAGCCCAAGGAATGAGGAATTTTTATCCCTCCTAAGATCAAAGGGCGATCGGTAGTTAACTGGTGAATATCGTAGCCGTTACCAATGCGGATGTTCATTGAAAAAAGTGAAAATCTCAGAGGATTTAACTAAATTTATCAAAAATTTAAGGTGAATTTCTCTCTCAATCAATATGCTACATCCACGACTAATTCTAACGAAAGCCGCAAAACCGATGAATCGTTCTCCTTAGTAGTTCTCTAATAACTATAAACAGCGATCCCCGATCGCCAAGTTGAGTTTTTTAAAATAGAGGCAAAAAAGATATTTGTGTTAAGGTATTCAAGTTTTGAGGGGGAAATCCGGAAAAGACCTCGATCGCCTTGAATCTTAAAGTTTGGGATCTCTGTTCGTCTCTATCAGACAGAGTTAGTGCATAACTAGCTCGATTTTATACCTACATTAGATAGTCTCATTTCTGCATCATCACTTGGAGTTATAAAAATCATGCAAGCCCCTTCGCACTCACACCTCGATCGCCCCCGCTCGGCTTGGGCCAAACTGAAGAACCAAGAAATTAGCTGCGCTGAGGCGCTGCAACTGCTGGTAGACGAACAGGGAATAGTAAACCAGTCGTTGCTCGATCGCGAAGTGAGCGACAGATTTATCCGGCTGTTTGCCAACAAAAACGACGTGCCCCGCGTCATTCCTTTACTGTTATGGCAGGGATGTTATTACCTGGGGAGTCCGGTCGAACTGTCGAAAGAAACGATCGCTACGATCTCTCAGCGGATTAACAACCAAATTAAACTCGTCCCTATTTCCCCTAAAAGCTACCGGATTTGGTACTACACCCAAAACACCGATGCTGAAACCAGCAGCGCCGATCTGATCGTCAATCCCCTCACTGGCGAACTGGAAGCCGAAGACATTTCCGAATCGACCGAAGCCGGGTTGCTGCAAGCCAAAGACCAAATTGCCCGGATCAAAACCATCCTCGTCGGAGCCTTACGCCATCGCGCTAGCGATATCCACATGGAACCCACCCTCAAAGGTTTAAAGGTTCGCTATCGGATCGATGGAGTGCTGCGGCACGTTACCACCCTACCCCAAGAACTCAGCCGCAAGACGATCGTGGCCCTCAAAGTTATGTGTCACATGGACATCGCCGAGAGCCGCTGCCCTCAAGACGGCCGGATCGACGAGAGAGAATTCGACGCTAAAGAGTTAGCGGTACTGAAAAAGATGGATACTCGCGTCAGTACCCTACCTTGCGTCAACGGGGAAAAAGCCGTTATCCGCTTATTGCCAAAAGAGAATCGCTTTGCCGAAATCGACAAAATCGGTTTTACTGCCAAAACCCTGCCGATCTACCAAAAATGGCTGCAACAACCTCAAGGCATGATCGTCCTCACCGGACCGACGGGTTCGGGGAAAACTAGTACCCTGTATACCAGCTTGCTCACGATCGCCGATGAAGATGTCAACGTGGTGACGGTAGAAGATCCGGTGGAGTACGTTCTACCTAAAATGACTCAAACACAGGTACACGAAGCGGCGGGAATGACTTTTGCAGCAGGTTTGCGGGCGATTTTGCGACAAGATCCAGACATTATCATGGTGGGAGAAATCCGCGACCACGAAACGGCTGAAACTGCTGTGAGAGCGGCTTTGACCGGACACTTAGTGTTGACGACTCTGCACACTAACGATGCGCTCGGAGCCATTCCCCGGTTGAAGGATATCGGTCCCGACCCCGGATTGATTAGCGATGCGCTGTTGGGCATTGTGGCTCAACGTTTAGTGCGGGTAGTGTGCCCTCACTGTGCCGAACCCTACACCCCCACGGATGAAGATTTGAAAGCATTAGGGATAGAAAGAAGTCAAGCTCAAACTTCTCAATGGCGCAAGGGCAAAGGTTGCGCTAATTGCTTTAATTCTGGTTACTTGGGACGGGAAGCGATCGTCGAGTTGCTAGATATCGATCGCAATCTGCGAGATGTTATCCACGAAGGAACTACGGTGCAATTGCACCGACATTTGAACGATCGCAACTTTTCTTCTTTCCGAGAAGCCGCCCTTGAAAAGGTAACTCAAGGCTTGACTACGGTTGAAGAAGTTCTGCGGGTTATTCCTCACAGCGCATTTTTTACCAAGCCAGTAGAGCCATCAACTTTAGGCAACGGCCATCGGGTGCGTCAACCGTTAAATTTAGTCAATTAAGAGAGAGGGCGAGAGAATGTAGGATTGGGCTGTTGGGTTTCACTCCGTACCCTGCGGGAAGGCTGCGCCTACAACCCAACCTACGGCTATCTATCTAAATATCGTGGCGTGTCAAGGTTAAACTGGTGCGTTACCACGGATTGACAAATTTAAGTCATAGCAAAGTTTATCGCCGTCTAACGCACCCTACCTTTACGCTGCTTTCTTCACTCTATAAACCTAGCAATAGCAAACCCGATCTATACTCAAGTCGTCGTCAAGCTATCTATGGGGCGATATGTCACCTTTGACTGATGCTCTAAACCGGATTATGGCGTGGCTTCAACAAAATTGTCCTGCTTGTACGTCTGGTTTTCATCAGTGCGATCGCCATTTGGTAGGTTGGGTTGACGCTAGGAAACCCAACATTAACAATATTATTCACCCGTGATGGGTTCGATCGCTCGTCGATCGGTTGCCGGATAATATACCTGGCAAAATCCTCTCCTACGGTATCTATTGCCTTGTTTTTTAATATGATTGCGATCGATTAATCTCCGTCCTGCCAGGGGTCGGGTGACTCTGCTGCCCTCTGACTTCTATTGGTATTAGTCCCATAAATGGGAGTTGGTTTAACAATTTCTAGTTGTCGCTCTTTTGTCTCTACTGTAGTTGCATTTTGCTTATCTAATCCCCGCCGCCTGCGAGAAGTGCGTTCTTCGCTAGTATCTTCTGTGACTACTTCGTAAAGGATCGCCAGTTTGTTTTGCTCTTTGCTCTGACGCAAAACTCGCCCCAATCGCTGAATGTATTCTCGTTCCGAACCACTGCCAGAGAGGACGATCGCCACTTTAGCATCTGGTACGTCTACACCCTCGTTTAATACCTGAGAGGCCGCTAGGGTCTTATACTCCCCGCTGCGAAACCGCGTCAGGATATCGTGGCGTTCTTTGACTGGGGTTTGATGGGTAATCGCAGGAATCAATAACTCTTGGGAAATCCGATAAACGGTGGCGTTGTCGGCGGTGAAAATTAGGATAGAGGCGGGATAATGCTGGGCTAGCAAATCGGTGAGAATTCGCAATTTACCATCGGTCATTAAAGCAATTTCCCTGGCTTCCCGGTGGGCTAGCATGGCTCTGCGTCCGATTGGCGATCGCGCACTGGCTTTGACGAACATTTGCCAGCCTTCGATACTTCCTAAAGAAATGTTGGCTTGTCTTAAAAAGGTGTTGCGCTCTTGGATTAACTGCTGGTAGCGATCGCGCTCTTGTCCCGATAATTTGACTTTGATTTCTACTACTCGATGCTGGGCTAAAGCTTTGCCAGCTAGTTCTTCTGGAGTTTTTTGATAAACTACAGGCCCGATCGAACTATTGAGATCGCTATGCCGTCCGTCCGATCGATCCGGGGTAGCAGTCAACCCCAACCTGTAGGGAGCGATCGAGTATTCGGCAATTACCCGATAAAAATCTGTGGGCAGGTGGTGACACTCATCGCAGATTAACAATCCATACTGATTTCCCAGAGATTCGGCATAGATGGCAGCGCTGTCGTAGGTGGATACTAAGATCGGCGTGCGATCGCGGGACCCTCCTCCCAATAAACCAACTTCTGCATCGGGAAAGGCGGCAATTAGATTGGCATACCACTGGTGCATTAAATCGAGAGTCGGCACTAAGATCAGCGTGCTGCGGGGTGTAGCCTGCATCGCCATTTGGGCTAAATAAGTTTTACCTGCCCCGGTTGGCAATACTACTACTCCTCGGCGTTCGGCTTGCTTCCAAGCTAACAGGGCTTCGCTTTGGTGGGGATAAGGTGCGATTTGTACGCTGGAAGCTAACTCTAACTCGACAAATTCTTTGGCATCGTCGATAAAGTCGATTCCTTCGGCTGTCAGCGTCTCTAAAAGGGCGCGGTAATCGATCGCGGGTATGCGAAATCTTTCTACCCTATCGTCCCAAGTAGCAAAGTCTAGCCACGCTTTGCCTCGTGGTGGGGGATGTAAAATTAACGTGCCGCGATCGAATTTCAGTCTGGGTGTACGAGCCATTTTGGGCGTAACGCAAAGGGTCGCAAAGGGAAGCGCAAAGGTACGCAGAGTTTTTGCTGTTACTCGATCTTACTAACTCCGGAATTCCGAACTCATTTTAATTTGGCTCGTTTTCGTAAAATGAGGCTTGACGGCGGCTGGGATCGAGCGCCCAATCTTCGTTTTCGCCGCCGATAATTAAGCGCTCGATCGGAACGAATTCTTTGCTCAAGCGCATGAGAGCATTGATCAGGATATCGAGAGCGATCGCATCGCTGGTTCCTAAGTCGAACCAACAGCGTCCCCATTTCCCTTCATACTCGAATCCGCTCGTGTTGTGCATCAACGCCATCAGGCTTTTGTCGGCTGCGTCGAGATCGTAGTCCATGTAGCCGAGATCGAGTCCTACTTCTTGCACTTGGCAATTTTCAGCATTAAACCCGCCCAATTTCCCTAAAAAGAACCAGGAATCAAAAACTTCTTCAATATATTGTTTTTCTCCATGGGAAGGAACGCTGTCGAACTCGATCCAAATCCACAGATCGAAAGGATTAAATTCTCGAAATTGTACTTGCATGGTTTTTGAGAAGTTCAGGAGTTTTGAAAGTGTGTAGTGTTAAGTGTTGAGTGTTGAGTTAAAGGATTTCAGGAGTTCAGAAGTAGGGGCGGTTTGCGTAGGGGCTGGTTTTGCCAGTCCTCTTGTTTACCAACCATTAATGTTAAATCAAACCCGCCCTGCCTCACCAATAACCCCAGAAACCCAACATTTCTGGGGTGTTGGGTTTCACTGCGTTCAACCCAACCTACAACCTACAATCTATTTTTCTCCCCATCTCCCCATCTCCCCATCTCGTCTACTCCAAGCTAGGCAACTTTTCTGCACCCCACATACCAGGCTCTTTTTTAATGGAGTTTTGGAGCGATCGACAATCTAGGTTCTCTTTTTCTAACCTATTTTTATTCTGACATTGTTCGTAAAAAATTTGCGCGACTAATCCTTTGGGTAGTCGATCGGATTTATTCAATGCTAATTGAAAATTTTGCTGGGCCTCTGACAGCAAAGATGAGTCCTTTCGTTGTTTTCCCAATCCGACTTCGATCTGGGCTTTTAAATAGTATAGTTCTGGATGGTTGGGCGCTTCCTTTAGGGCGCGATTGACATAAGTTAAAGCTTTGTCGTGCTGCTTTAAATCGCGGTAGCCCAAAGCAATACCTCGATCGGCCAGATAGTTAGGGGCGGCATAATTTTCTAATCGATCGATCGCTTGATTTGGATCGGAAAAAGGTAGATTCACCGCCAACATTAAATCCATATATCCTTTGAGCAAGTTTAGTTCTGGATCGTCAGGAGCAATTTGTTCGGCTTCATCTAAGTATTGAAAAACTTGTTGCAGTTTGGGAATGGCAGCGATCGATCCTTCTTGCTGAAAGATGTAAACGCCATCTAAAAAATGCCCGACTCCAGTATAAAGTTTGCTCCGCAGCGGATCGTCTTTACTTAGTTCTTTCGCCGCTGCCATGGTTTTGGTAGCGTAAGATTTTAAACCCTTCCAATCCGAATTGAGATAAGAAAATGATGCCAACATGGCATAAGCCAGAGGTTCGTTCTCTTCTAAAGACTCGGCTGCGCGTAAATAATTGGCGGCCGCTGGATAGTTGCCTTCCTTAAAGACAGATTCAAAAGCTGCTTGAGTGCGATCGCCTATCGGTCTGGCATTCCTGGTGCGAAAAACATCTCCGGCTAAAGTCGGCCAGATCCACAAGCCTACGGTAACTACAGCCGCGATCGCTGTCAGGTGAAAACCAATTCTTTGAGTAATGCTAGAAGTCATCCGCTCGATCGTCATTTCTCCTCCAGCAATTGCCACCACTACCTACTCAGACGCAATTGGCGATCGAAAGTTCCAAAATCTGGCCAGAAAAATACAGGAATTGTTACCTCAATTCTGTCGATATCTAGTCGATCGCAGAATTCTAGTTTATAATTATTAATAGCTTTATAGTCGATCGTTAATCATTAATTAACGATCGACATTTATTTATTACCAATTATTAAAGCGTTACCATCTCTTCTATTATCTGTCTTCTGAAAGGCAAAGACTATTTTGAACTTCTGTTGGCGCAGCCTGCGCTCGGCGCATACTTCTGAACTCCTGAACTCCTGTATTCTTAATTAATGCTTTACCTGAAAAAATTAACCTATCACCCTCCTGCTGCTCCTACTGCTATTCTGAAATCTATTAATTTAGAGCTAGCACCGCAGCAATTAGGTTTAGTCATCGGGCCGAGTGGTTCTGGCAAAAGTACCCTATTAGAAATTCTATCTGGGTTAGTTGAATCAACTGCTGGCGAGATCCTCTGGCGCGACCAAGAATTGACTTCAGAGCATTTGCAACAGTTGGCAGGATTAGTATTTCAGTTCCCAGAGCGTCATTTTTGTGGGGGAACGATTTTAGAAGAACTCCGATTGGGACATCCCGAATTGGGTGCGAGTCGAGTCCAGGAAGCATTGAAAGAAGTAGGACTAGACCATCTCTCGCTCGATACTTCGCCCCAGTCTCTCAGTGGCGGACAGCAAAGACGTTTGGCTTTGGCAGTTCAGCTAATTCGCCAACCGCATTTATTGCTATTGGACGAACCGACAGCCGGATTAGATTGGTCGATGCGCCGCCAATTAGTCAATTTATTAGCTAGGCTCAAGACTCATTGGACGCTATTTGTAGTTTCTCACGATGCTAGCGAACTAGCTGCGATCGCCGATCGCTGTTGGCATCTCGATCGCGGGGAATTGGAAGCCGTCGAACCAGCCCTCATTTCCTGACGTGGTTCTAGCTTTATTAGATCGCCCTTGTCGTAACAACAAAGGGCGATCGCTCCTCTCTCTAAAATTAAGATGAGCGATCGCCTCTGAGATCGAGTTTCGCCACAAAAGCTAATGGATGAGTTACGTTTTGAATGGGACGATCGAAAAGCTGAAAGCAATTTGAGAAAACATGGTGTCTCCTTTGAAGAAGCAGCGACTGTATTTTACGATTCTCTTTATCTGGAAGATTACGATGAAGCTCATGGCGATCGAGAAGATAAATTTAAGCTAATTGGTGAATCTAGCAACGGGAGCTTACTGGTCGTCATTTATACTGAAAGGGCAGGTACAATTCGGATTATCAGTAGTAGGAGAGCGACTAAAAATGAACGAATATCCTATAAATCACAAAACTGAATTACCTAATTCTGATGCCGAGGAAATGTTAGAAGAGTATGATTTTAGTCGTGCTAAACCTGGTAGATACAGAGGATTTAAGGGAAAGTTGATTCGGGTATTGGCTGATGGTACGGAGGTAATAATTGAAACTCCCCGCCCAACTGCGATTCATAAAGGAGATTCTGGCGAATAGGGCGATCGCTCCTCCTCTACCAACGTTCAGGCGATTGCTGTTTCCGTAACCACCAAGGGCGATCGCTCCTCCCCTACTTCCAACTTCCTACTTCTCGACAGATCTCTCGGATTTCTTGCTCTTGGGGATGAGTGGCAAGGTAATCTTTCAACCACAGGCACCCCCGCGCCCTTAGATCGTCGAGATTCAAATTCCATAGAATTACAGTTCCATAACCACCAACGGAAGTCAGAGTTTGCCCATCCGGGCTGAACGCGACGCTACTAACCGAATCGCTAAGCCCAGTCAGGGTAGTAATTAAAGTCCCGTCGAGCTTCCACAGGTTGATGGTGTTGTCCCAACCGCCAGAAGCAATCGTTTGCCCGTCCGGGCTGAAGGCGAGGCTACTAACCCCATCAGTATGTCCAGAGAGGGTAGTAATTAAAGTTCCGTCACGCTTCCACAATTTGATGGTTTTGTCATAACCCCCAGAAGCGATGGTTTGCCCGTCCGGGCTGAAGGCAACGCTTGTAACCAAATTGCTATGCCCAGAGAGGGTAGTAATTAAGGTCCCGTCTTGCTTCCACAATTTGATGGTTTTGTCAACGCTGCCAGAAGCGATGGTTTGCCCGTCTGGGCTGAAGCCGAGGCTACTAACCCCATCAGTATGTCCAGAGAGGGTAGAAATTAAGGTCCCGTCTTGCTTCCACAATTTGATGGTTTTGTCATAACCCCCAGAAGCGATGGTTTGCCCGTCCGGGCTGAAGGCGACGCTCGTAACCCCACCATCTCTAGAGAGAGTAGTAATTAGAGTTCTGTCCCGTTTCCACAGCTTGATGCCATCTCTACTGCCAGAAGCGATGGTTTGCCCATCTGGGCTGAAGGCGATGCTCCTAACCCCATAAGTATCTCTAAAGAGGGTAGTAATTAAAGTCCCATCCCGCTTCCACAGTTTGATGGTTTTGTCTCTACCGCCAGAAGCGATGGTTTGCCCATCCGGGCTGAAGGCGACGCTATAAACCGCCTCAGTATGGCCAGAGAGGGTAGAAATTAAAGTCCCGTCACGCTTCCACAATTTGATGGTTTTGTCCCCACCGCCAGAAGCGATGGTTTGCCCATCCGGGCTGAAGGCAACGCTCGTAACCCAATAGCTATCCCCAGAGAAGGTAGAAATTAAAGTCCCGTCACGCTTCCACAATTTGATGGTTTTGTCATCGCTGCCAGAAGCGATGGTTTGCCCATCCGGGCTAAAAGCAATGCTCTTAACGCTGCCTTGATGACCTTCTAAAGAATTGTATTCGCGAATATTGAACAGAATATTCTGTAGCGTAAATAAGGGACTGACGGCTGGATATTCTGCTAGAGAGCGTTTGTCTTTAATCAGTTTCTTCAAATCTCGACTAGCCCGCATAGCTGGGAGTAAAGCTTCAAGTTGGGTTGAGTGAAACTGTTGCAATATGTTGGTCGCTGCCTGTTCCAGTCGCGTCCCTTCTCGCGCTTCTTTAAGTTGGTGCGAAGCAATACCTGCGAACACTCCAGCCAGGGTTGCCCCTACTAACGAAATTCCCAAGATGATAGAACCAATACGAATCCGCTGGTTGGCTTTCTTTGCGGCTTTAGTCAAAATCTGATTGGCTTGCTGTTGCGCCTCTTTTTCCTTTCTCTCCGCCTCTAGATTAATTTGGGCTTCTAATTTCTCCAGTTCTCTCGTCCTTTTTTCCGTCTCCAAAGCCACTTGCATTTCTCGCTTTTCGACTTCTTGAGAACCTGCTAAAAACTGATAATCGCGATCGCTCAAACTTTTCCCACTCGCCCACGAGAGTGCATCTTGCAACGATTGTCCCCGCAACAGCCGCGATTCATCTTGACAGTTGGAAGTTTCCCAAGCGGCGATCGCTTCAGCATAGGGGCGCAAATCGGCTAAGGCTTTGGCTACCCAAAGGCGATCGAACACTTCTGCGTAAATTCGGTTGTAAACCCTCAATCTTACCCGTTGCTTCACTACTAATCCAGACAGACGCAACTCAATTTGTTCGGGACTGTTATCGCTGGGAATGCCCTCATCCCCTAACCCCTTCTCCCAGCGTGGGAGAAGGGGAACAAGAGTCTTACTCTCCTCTTCCCCAATTGGCAGAGAATTCTTACTCCCCTCTCCCAGAATTGACAGAGAATTCTTACTCCCCTCTCCCAGAGTTGGGAGAGGGGCCGGGGGTGAGGGCAAAATCTGCTGATACAAGCCCAGCAGCCTGCCTGTACGTTCCCCACCACTGCGGAGGAGGCGATCGCTTATTGTCTTCAAATGCTCCGGTTCGTCTTGAGATGCCCAATTTTCAATGAGGTGCGATCGCACTAATTTCTCGACTTCTTCGGCTTCTCTCCCTTCCTCAATCTCTGCCAAATTAGTCACAATTAACTTGCACAACTTCTGCGTCAGAAAAGGTTGTCCGCCCGTCCAATTCAATACCTCTCTCAACACTGCCGTTGACTGACGAGCAATTGCCTCTAAACCTGGAGCTAAGGGAGTAACTTCATCGAGTTGAAAACCCGTTAATTCGATCGCTCTACCAATATTGAATGGAGTGCGAGTCTTATCTTGAATTAAATCGGAAGGGGTGGCAACTCCCAATAAAGCAAACGTCAAACGGTTGTATTCTGGTTTGTCGGCGCGGCGGTTGTAGCAAGCTCTAATTAAGGCAAAAAAATCATCTTTAAAACTGAATCTGAGCATCGTATCGATTTCATCAATTAAGATCGCGATCGGCTCTTTTACTTCTGCTAGTAGCACTTGCTCGATAAACAGACTAAAGCGATGTACTGCTGAGAGATCGTCGCGATCGCGCCACCATCGACGGCGATCGACGCTCAGATCGAAAGAGCTTGTCAGATCTTGAATGATTCCTCCATACCACTGTTCTGGAGTTACCTTATCGCTGCCAATTCCGGTGAGATCGATTTCCGCGCAGGCAATTCCTTCTGCTTGCAACTTGTACATTGTCTGCACTCTCAAAGAAGATTTACCCGTCTGTCTGGAGTTGAGAACGTAACAAAAATCGCCCTGTTTTAAAGCTTCACAAAATTCTCGATCGGCTTGCCGTACCACATAGGTAGGATGATTAAAATCGAGACTGCCACCAACTTTATACGAGTAGTTTGAGTTCATAGATAATTCCTCATTTATATGGGAAAATAACGAGGGCGGTTGAAACCGCAGCCTTGGCAGACGAAACCTGCCTCCGCAGGTTTAAAATCCCTACGCATTAGTCCGCGCAGGCGGACTTTGATTGTATAGCCGCGAATTCATTCGCCATGGCAATAAAATTCTGGCTTTTACGACAGGCGATCGCCCAAATACAAACTATACAAATTACACCGAGATTTCACCTCATTTCCCTGCAACTTCACCAAACCCATTCGTTGTAAATTCCAAATCTCCATCGGCGACAAGCGCACATTTTCCATTGCGATCGCCACCTTTTTCATTGCTTCAGCCAGATCGGAATGTTTTTGCAGATTTAACAAATGTTCTCGCAACCGATGGCGATAAATTCCCTCTTCCGTCGGTGCCGTTTCTAACAACTCCTCCAGTGTCATTTCTGGATGATTTTTCAGATAATATAGAGCCTGCTGCACCATATCTGGATGTCCGCCCACCATCTGCATCAATTCTTCCACCTCAGCTAGACTCCAATTGAGTCCGTGTTGCTTGGCTAGATCTTGAACTTGTTCTCTCGAAAACTCTGGCAACTCGATCGGCAAGCCCACATTAAATGGGGATTGGTCGATATGCAACCGAATATAAATTTCCGTCGAATGAATTGCCAACAATCGCAACTTCTTCCACTGCTTCCGAGTTCTGCCCTTCTCATACCAAGAACGCAACAGGGCAAAAAAATCTTCCGAAACTTCTGGGTAGGGAAACACCAAATCGACATCATCGAACCCCAAAACCAAAGGTGTATCTGCTTGCGCCAATAAATACTCTTCAAAATAAGTAGAACAACTGCTTTTACTGCCCATTCCCGCTTCATCCCAGTAGTCATCTAAGGGACTTGGCAACCCCAACTCTCGACTGACATTAGTAGCTAACCACCGCAATAACTTATCCAAACTAGAGAAATGAATCCGATCGGCCAACTTAAAACTCAAATTCACCGTTCGATATCCCTGACTAGCCAATTTATCCAGCAGTTTTTGCACGAACAAAGTTTTGCCCATCTGTTGCGGCGCTTTAATCCGAATTAGCGAACCAGGATGTAAAAGTTCTCGATAACATTCTTCCTCAAATGGAACTCGTTCCACATAAAACTCTTGAGCCGATTCAGTGGCGGCTAGCTCTCGATTTTGACTTAGCTGGCAAACTTCTTGCCAATTCAATCCCAAAACCTGGCAAAAAATCTGAAAAGCTGGCACTTTAATCGACTCTTTTCCTGCTAGAAACCGTTTCCAAGTAGGCATAGACAAACCATCTGCAAAAGGACCTTCTGGCTGCCAATCAACATCAGGTTCTAACAACCGACTCGCTTGCCAAAGCCAACGCGGATCGTCGATCGTCCACCCTTTGTACATCCTGGCTTGCCTAATTCTGGCTAATCCTTCCCCAGAAGCCCGCAGAGTCATTTCTCTTACCCCTTAACTACCCACAATTATCGCTCCAGCTATAGAGGCTGACTATCCTCAGTTTCGGATCGGTTTCGGATCGGTTGGCATCCAGCCGATCGAAGAGTGCGTCGCTTACTGATGGCAAAACTTATCGGTTAGTTTTACCTCGAACCATCCTCAGCTAACACGCGCTCCTTAAGGGTGAGAACTACAAAGATTGGTCTAGCAAATCCCCTAGTTTGACTGATGGGGATTTTCCTGTTACCTATTTCCTGGGGATTTTTGAATAAATGTAACGAATTGCAAAGTATAATAAGAGAAATTTCACTATAAGCAAGGCAAGTAGGATAAGGATGCGAGTAGCGATCGCGGGCGCGGGATTGGCAGGACTGTCGTGTGCGAAATACCTCACAGATGGCGGTCATACTCCCCTGATATTGGAGCGTCGAGATGTTTTAGGTGGTAAGGTTGCCGCCTGGAAAGACGCAGATGGTGACTGGTACGAAACGGGATTGCACATCTTCTTTGGGGCTTACCCCAATATGCTGCAATTATTTAAAGAGCTAGGAATTGAAGATCGATTGCAGTGGAAAGAACACGCCATGATCTTCAATCAACCAGAGATCCCAGGCACGTATTCCAGGTTCGATTTTCCCAATTTGCCAGCCCCCATCAATGGTGTAATTGCGATCCTCCGCAACAACGATATGCTCACCTGGGGCGAAAAAATTAGCTTTGCTAAGGGTTTGATCCCGGCGATGCTTCAGGGGCAAAAATACGTTGAGGAAATGGATAAATATTCTTGGTCGGAGTGGATGAAAAGGCAGAACATCCCCGTTCGGGTAGAGAAAGAAGTCTTCATCGCTATGTCCAAGGCGTTGAACTTCATCAACCCAGATGAAATTTCCGCTACGATTATCCTCACGGCTTTAAATCGCTTCCTGCAAGAAAAAAATGGCTCGAAAATGGCTTTTCTGGACGGTTCCCCGACAGAAAGACTGTGCGAACCCTTGGTAGATTACATTACTAAACGGGGTGGGGAAGTGCGGTTGAATGCCCCCTTAAAAGAGTTTTTGCTCGACCCCGCTGGTCATGTCAGCGGCTTCTCGATTCGAGGCGATAATGGCGCGACTGATGAAGTGGTCACGGCTGATGCCTATGTCTCAGCGATGCCAGTCGATCCCCTCAAGACCATGCTGCCCACACCGTGGAAGCAGATGGAGTTTTTTCAAAAGCTAGAAGGCTTAGAAGGGGTGCCAGTAATTAACCTGCACTTATGGTTCGATCGCAAACTCACCGAAATCGATCATTTGTTATTTTCGCGATCGCCCCTCTTGAGCGTCTATGCTGACATGAGCAATACTTGCCGGGGCTATGCCGACCCAGATCGATCGATGTTGGAACTGGTACTAGCTCCAGCTAAAGATTGGATTAGCAAGTCAGACCGAGAAATCGTTGATGCTACCCTGGCAGAACTAGAAAAACTCTTTCCCCAGCACTTTGGCAGCGAAAATCCGGCGCAATTGCTCAAATCTCACGTCGTCAAGACTCCTCGATCGGTTTATAAAGCCACTCCCGGCCGCGAGCAATACCGCCCATCTCAGCAGACACCTATTAGTAACTTCTATCTAACGGGAGATTACACTAAGCAACGGTACTTAGCGAGTATGGAAGGAGCCGTACTTTCTGGTAAGCTGACAGCACAGGCAATAATTGCCGCCGCCCGTGCTTAGCCATAAGTGCTGGCAACGCGAGTGTTAAGTTGTCGTCAGTTCTGCCACTCAACACTCCACACTTAACACTTAACACTTTCAACAAGCTAGCCGATCGCGAATGCTGCAACTGTCTAAATTACCTGGCATGAGAACGTTAGTCTCGATCGAGGATGCCTACGAGATCTGTCGGCAAATTACCGCTAAACACGCTAAAACGTTTTATTTAGGCACTCTCTTGATGCCAGAAGTCAAGCGACGAGCTATTTGGGCTATTTATGCTTGGTGCAGGTGTACGGATGAGTTAGTAGATGGATTGCCAGCGGGGATTACCACTCCTGAAACCCTCGATCGCTGGGAGGCACAGCTAGAATCGATCTTTGCCGGACATCCGGTAGAAGATCCAGATGTGGCTTTAGTCGATACCCTCTCGCGATTTCCGATGGATATTCAACCGTTTCGGGATATGATTGCCGGTCAGCGGATGGATCTTTACCGCAATCGGTACGAGACATTTGAAGAATTAGAACTTTACTGCTATCGAGTGGCTGGCACTGTCGGGCTGATGTCAACCGCGATCGTCGGTGTTAATGGTGGCTTGCAGACGGCCGCCTGGGATCGGCAGCAAGATCTCTATATTCCTACCCAAGAGGCGATCGCTTTAGGAATTGCGTTTCAATTGACCAATATCTTGCGAGATGTGGGCGAAGATGCTGCAAGAGGTCGAATTTATTTGCCTTTAGAAGAACTAGCTCGATTTAACTACACCGAACAAGATCTGATCGAAGGAGTAATCGACGATCGCTGGCAAGCGTTAATGCGATTTCAAATCCAACGCGCCCGCAACTTCTATGTTATTGCTGAAAAGGGAATTGGTTACCTGAGTCCTGACGCTCGCTACCCGATTTGGGCAGCCTTGATGCTATACCAACAAATTCTGGGCGCGATCGAACGCAATCGTTACGATGTCTTTCGGCAAAGAGCTTATGTCTCCACCTCTCGCAAGTTTCTCAGCTTGCCTATAGCTTGGCTGAGAGCGCAGGCCCTTTGAGATCGTCTCCCGTCAAATGCCCATGGTCGTGACTGACACGGGGACAAGGAGAGGGGAGAGGGGGGAACTCTGAATTCCGAACTCCGAACTCCGAACTCATCCCCCTACTTTCGCCACTTGGAAGTACAGATGATTTTTGCCAGATCGCAGCGATCTTTGTACTTGGCAGCAACCTCTGTTACTTCTTTCATCAGGTCGGTACTGAGCTTAATTGGCTCTAAGCCTAGCTCTAGGAAACATTTATTTTCGACGTGCAGGTCGTTTTCTAGGGCTTCTTGCCTGGGATTATCGAGAAATTCGATTCCCGCTCCAGTTATCTGGGAAACCAACTTGGCCAGATCTCGAACTCGGTGAGTTTCTGTCATTTGATTGAAGATTTTGACTCGCTCCGATTTTTGCGGGGGATTGTCGATCGCGATCTGGATACATCTGACCGTATCTTGGATGTGGACGAAGGCTCTAGTTTGACCGCCCGTACCGTGAACGGTTAAAGGGTGTCCTATAGCTGCTTGCATTAAGAATCGGTTTAAGACTGTGCCGTAGTCTCCGTCGTAGTCAAATCTATTAATGAGGCGTTCGTCGAGTTTAGTTTCGCGAGTATTAGTGCCCCAAACTACCCCTTGATGCAGGTCTGTAATTCTAATACCATCGTTTTTATTGTAGTAAAAGAAGAACAACTGATCCTGAGTTTTAGTCATGTGATAAACGCTACCGGGATTAGCTGGATATAGGATCTGTTGGCTTTGAATTTCTCCGGTTTCGGTAGTTACTTGAATATCTAAATAACCTTCGGGGATTTTCATTCCCGCCGTGCCGTAACCGTAGACTCCCATGGTTCCTAAATGAACTAAATGGATGTCTAGTCCCGAATCGACGATCGCGCACAAGATGTTATTAGTGGCATTTAAATTATTGTCAACCGTATATCGTTTTTGCCGAGATGACTTCATCGAGTAGGGGGCGGCTCGCTGTTCGGCAAAATGAACGACGACATCCGGGCGGTAGGTGCAAAATAAGTTTAAGAGGCGATCGTATTCTTTGGCTATGTTGAAATTGTAAAATTGAATGGCTTTACCAGAAACTTCTTCCCAAGCTTTGATGCGAGTAAATATTGAAGTAATTGGAGTTAAAGAAACGATGCCTAATTCATTATCAATATTGCGCCGCGATAAATTATCGACGATGACAATATCGTGACCCAATTGCGATAGATGCAGTGCGGTCGGCCAGCCGCAAAACCCATCCCCTCCTAAAATAACTACGTTCATTTACTCCTCCTATTTAAAACGAGCGAACAGCCAAATCTGGTGGCAGCTTTTTTTGCTGAACGATAGATTGATATACGGTGACGAGATCTTTAGCGATCGCCTGCCAAGAATATCGTCGCTGAGCTAGAATTTTGCCATTATTTCCTAATTTTTCTCTCAAGTCGGCAGAGTCGAGCAACTGAGCGATAGCGCCAGCTAGGGAATCGACATCTCCCTCTATTGCTAGCCCAGCATTGGCTGCGGCTATTTCTGGTGCGATCTGGATGCCAGAAGTGACGATGGCGGGTAATCCCGCTGCCATGGCTTCTGCTACCGCTACACCGAAATTCTCAGAGAAAGATGGTAACACAAATAGGTCTGACCCTTGTAGTAGCAGATACTTATCTTCGCCAGCGACAAAACCAGCAAACGAGATTTGCGCAGCTAAACCCAAAGAAGCGATCGAATTTTCTAAGTAGCTCAGGTAGTCTGGTTCGCCCGTACCTGCCAAAATCAAGTGAAAATCGTAGTTTTGCTGGGCAAGCTGACTGAGGGCGCTTATAAGTAAATCCGGCCGCTTTTTGGGATGGAGGCGAGAGAGGAACAAAACTACAGGTGTCTCACCTGGGAGGCGATAAATATCGCGCAGCTTCTGTTTGGCTGTCGGACGCTCGACTAGAGAACTCACCCCAACGGGAGCGACAAAAGTAGGGGTCTTAATTCCGAAATTATAGATGTCTTTAGCTTCTCCAGCAGAAGAACATTGAATGGCTGATGCTCGATTTAAGTTCCGACGTTCGATTAAAAAGGAATATATTTGCTTTTTTTTTCGACTTTGAGATAGCGCCCAAGTTGCTAGCTGACCCGTGGGATGGACGATATAAGGCACTTTTTGGATTTGGGCGATGATGCGAGCGCAACTGGAAGGGTAAGAAAAAAGATAGCGAGTTTCTAAAAGGTCGTAATTGCGAGTATGCTGCCAAAGCCATTTAGTTAAATCGGCAGAGAATAGAAAAGCGCGATCGGTATTAAAAGATACTCCCTTAGGGGGTGGAGCAAATCGAGGAAAGCAAAAAACTGGCACTCCCTCATACTCAAATTTTTCTGCCAAAGGCACGTCTAGAACTTCATTCGGGCCGTTGTCGTCAGTAGTGACAATTTCAGAATCAATTCCTAAATTCCTTAAAGCTTTTACTGTTTCCAGAACTGCATAACTAGGACCGCCGCGTATTGGAGAAATTGAAGGAATAACGTGCAGAACTTTCATAATTATCTGGCTAGCGAAAGTCGATAACTCATCAAACTTATCTGCGTTTATCTGCGTTTATCTGCGGTTTATCTGCATTATAAAATAATTCTTCTATGCGATTTTCAAATCGTTCCCACCCATACAGATCGATAATTTTTTGACGCAAAGCCTCTGGTTGATACATAATTGGTTGCGGATAAGTTCCTTGCAAAATTTGGACGATAGTTTGGGCGATCGCTTCTTTATCTTCAGGATCTACTAAAGCTCCCAGTTTACCATGACACAAGGCATCTAACGCGCCGTCTCGATTTCCACCTAGAGCGGGCTTGCCGCAAGCTAAGGCTTCTAAATAAACAATGCCAAAACCTTCGGTTTTGCCTACCATAGCAAACAAATCGCACAAGTTGTAATAGTCGTTCAATTCATCATCGGGGACGAAACCAGTCAAGATGACATTTTGCTCTAAATTTAGCTCGACAATTAATCTTTCAATTCGAGGGCGATCGCTCCCTTTACCTACTAAAATATAGCAGACATTAGGTAGATGTTTGCGCACTTCAGGTAAAGCTTGCAGGATCGGTTCGTAACCTTTAGAGATGGCTTGAATATCTAATCTAGAAACTGTCAAAATAATCGGTCGATTTGCTTGAATTTGATAGCGATCGAGTAAATATTGTGGTTTTTCTTGAATGACAAAGCGACTGGGATCGAACGTTACTGGTAAAATAAAGAATTTATCTGGAGATAGTTGTTGTTCTTTAAGCAGGCGATCGCGAGTGTAACTACTGATAGATACGATCTTTTCGGCATTTTTTAAAGCCGCTTTTTTCCATCGATCCTCGACACTCCATGCCTCTAATCCATAAACAATAATCCAATAAGGTATATCGGTAAATTTTTGGATTAACCAAGCGACAGGAGCAAAGTTGAGATGGGCGCAGATAATTAAATTTGGTCGTTTGATGAATGCTAGTCTGAATAAATTGAATCCAAAATGTGCCGAACGCAAAGAAAATGGAACGTTGCCACTAAAAAAGAATAAGAGACTTTCATCTTTGAAACACTCTGCTTCGGGTTGAGTTCGATCGAGTTTATCTAAAACCACTAATTCTAAACCAGTAAATCGCTCTTTTATTACTTTTAGTAGAGCCTTTAGATAAACTTGAATTCCACCTTTAAACTCAAAAATATTTGGCACCCATAAATGAATAGATTGAAACTTTTTATACTCCTTTTTTGGCATAGCGATCGCAAATAAAATCGGGATTTATGTTTATCCTAATTCCGATAACCCCCTGTCTCTATTCATCATTCACTATTCATAATTCATAATTCCGCTAACCTCCTGTCTTCATTCACAATTCAGATAGCGGGTTTAACTCCTTTGACATAAATGCTGTAGCCTGTATCTGGCGATGTCAGGCAAAACCACGGCCATATCGGCCAAGTTAAAAGAAAGAATGGGGCAGCAACTCCATGTCCCCAAGCCCGACGAACCGAACCGACTAAATCGTCGCACTTCCAAACCACCAAAGTACCGATTCCAGCATACATATCTGGTTTTAAACCAGCCTGAGCGAGAATGTCTTCATACGATAATCGATCGTATCCCTGACGGACGTGCCAGCCATCTTCTGTGGCTGAAGGAATGGTATTGGCGTGAAAAGGATGCTGTTTATTGGGAGTACATAGATGCAATACCCCTCCTGGCTTCAGCCATTTGCTAAACCGACACATCATTTCTCGATCTCGCACCAAATGTTCTAAAACTTCATAGCAGATAATTTCATCAAAAGTTTCTGCCGGATAATCTAGATCGTAAAGATTTTTATAAATAAAATTTAATCTGCCTGTCTTTACCTGTTCGGCAAAAAAACTATTAGCTTTCTCGGCTGAGTGTTGCTCGAAAGTGACAGCATCTACAGTTGCTCCCGACTTCCAAGCTAGATAAGAAAAATAACCGTTACCGCACCCAGCATCTAAAACCCGTCTTTCTCCAGTTTGCCAAAACTTACACAACGAAGCCCTAGATCTAGTATGAATATCAAACCCAGGAAACAACAAGCGACGACCTGTTTGATAAAAAACGTTTTGCATTTTAATCCTCTCATCCCTGCCATCTGGCGATCGCATTTCATAATAACAGATTTTTCGTTCTTCAGATCGCTGGCGATCGCAAAAAAATTATCAGCAATTAGAACGAAATTGAATTATTACTATCCAATTGTGGCTGCTGTACTCAGATGTTCTGCAACCTTCATATAATCGGGAACTTTAACTGAGAAATTTTTCAAGATCGCTGGAGTAATTTCTAAAGTAGAAATTTGAGTTCTCGGTCCTTTTCGCGAACGATCTTGAGGATCGTAAATTATTAAGGAACCTTGAGGAATATGATAAGCTGTTGAATCAGTTTCATCTTCAATCCGAACGTTTTCTAGACCTAAAGACTCAAAAGAAACGATTTGTTCGTCGAATATAGCACTATCGATCTGTTTTTGCTCTAGGTTTTTTTGACCGAAAAATAGAGCGAAGAAGCCATTTTCTTTTTCATCAAAATTCATCGGCCGCCCGCAGATAGTTAATTTACCAAGCCGCTCTCGAAACCGCTCTACCCATTCTGCTTCAACGAAAACGCTGACGTAAGGTAACATCGCTGCCCGCCTCGACCATCGCTCTTGAGGAATACCCAAAGCTGACATAAATAGATCTAGATCGGTGGCGTACAATTGAGTTTGTAACGGTTCTTGGTGTAGGGCAGTTTGCCCCATGCTGGTAGCGATCCATAAAGTATATTCTCGATCGCGATCGACGTAATCGACCAGTTCTGCAAAGAAGCGATTGAATTTACTCATGGTAAAGTCGATCTCGCCTTGGTATTTAGAAACCCAATCGCGATCGTAACCGAGATTTTCGTAGTCGCCCGGAAAAGTTGCGGCCCAGTAACGGTGCATTGACGAAGCTACGTGATTGGTAAAAAACGTGGCAAAATCTGGCTTGGTGGTCTTGAGTTGTTTGAGAAATAGATCGAAAGCTAAAACTACTTGGTAAGTGCGCCTTCGATTTTTCAGCCACGGTTTGAGCTTTTCTGTCAGTAATTGCTGGCCGATATCTACCAAGGTTTTGCTTCTCAACCCCAAGTTGGGGATATTCAACAGCAGTTTGAGGGCGTTCTGCCAGGGAACTTCTGTAGAAACATTCCGAGAAGAACGTCTGGCCATTAAAAGATTGAACTCTTGAAAAACTGACAGATATGCCGGAAAACACTCGCTCCCCGCCGCAAAGGTATCTGGGACGTAGAAAGCATAATTGTCTAAAGCATCGGGCAAAGGGTAGGTGTGGAGAGAGCCAAAAACCCCAGTTTTAATCCCTCGCTTTGCTAAAATCTGCCATACAGGAGGGAATTGGCGATCGATCTCGGATAAATCTTGACCGAAATGGCGAATAGAATGCTTGCTGTTAGTCACTCCCCGCTGGAGGGTCGGCCAAGTTATCCAAGGACTGAGAATAGAATCTTCGGTGGTAGTTTCGTACTGGTAGCATTCTGGTAGCCGCCGAGCTAAGTATGAATCGGGATGTCGCTGGCAGTAATAGTCGATGACTCGAAATGGCACTTCGTTTAATTCAAACAGAATGATTTTTCTACCGCTCGTCATAGTTTTGCTCTTGTAAGTAGTCTGTTAAAACGCTCGTTACTATATAAATAAAGTCGCTCTAAGTTTATCTAGAATCGCGCAAAAAAGCATCCATGTTATTTGGATGCACTGTATTAGCTGGAATATAACGAAACCCTTTTTCTTCTATAATCTTAATCGTTTTTTGGTAATCTATTAAAGGTGGGTGAAGTTCTGCAATTATCGCTTTTACGCGCCTCAACCAAGATAGATTCGCTGATAGAAGTTCCTCTTCGCCGCCTTCAATATCCATTTTCACTAAATCTATTTCTTCGTTGCTCTCTAAATCCGCCAGGACGGTAGACATCGATATCATTTTCACTTCCATTTCGCCCGCTCGATTATTCTGCTCTTCAGTCGCTAATATCGTGCCTTGATTTGAGTCACCTGACAGATGAAAAATTATACTGCGATCGGTCGAACCGATCGCCGCTTCGATGACGCTAGCATTAATTTTATTGTTAAGTAAATTACGACGTAAAATCTCAGCATTGGCAGGATTTGGTTCGATAGCGATCAGTTTTTGAATGGGATAATGCCGAGAAAACCAAACGCTAGTAATGCCGATATTTGCTCCTAAATCTACCAGCGATCTAGGTTGAAAAGAAAAAGGCAAACGATAGGACTCTTGCAGAAATACTTCCCGGATAGATTGCAGATCTCCTCGATTCAATCGATAAGTGAGGGTAATACCATTAGCACAGCGCACGGTACGTTCGCGATCGCAAGAACTAACTGGCAGGAATTTCAGTAGATGATAGAGAATAAAATCAGCAGCCAGTCGCAAACCAGATGTGAAATCATCGGCGATTTGCCACGATAATTTGATGTTTTGCAGCAATCTTTTCAGCTTTTCCCCATAAGAAATTCCCTGGGGGATTGTTTGAGAATTTGCCCCTGAAGAGACTTCAGATTTTACCTCCATAACTGCCGAACCTCATTTAATAATTTTTTTCGATATCGATTCCAGGTTAATTTTTCGGCTGTTTGACGAGCAAATCGGCCCATTTCTGCTAGCTCTTGGGGATGGCGGTAGCACCACTCTAGTTTTTCTTTCAGCGATTCTACATCTCGAATGGGGATAATAAAACCTTCGACTCCATCTGTGATGATATCAGGCCCGGCTGTATTGCAGGTAGTAATAATGGGTATACCAGATGCCATGGCCTCTAACAGCACTAAGCCAAATCCTTCGACCAAAGAGGGAAAAACAAAGACACTGGCAGAACTGTAGTAAGTATTTAAAGCGGCATGAGGCACGCAGGAGACATAGCGGCAGACATCGCTGTATTTCTCTAACCAACCCGATGGAAAAACGTTAGTGCCTATTAGTAATAACTCGGCATTAGTTAATTGCAACTCTTGCCAAGCTTGCAGTAAGTAGTGAGTGCCTTTACGCGGGCCGATGCGACCGACCGACAGCGCTCGAAAAATTCTGTCTGGCTTGGGTTGGGGGTGAAAGTATTCAACGGGCGCACCGTAGGGAACCACGCCGATCTTTTCTGCCTCGATGCCAGCATCGAGTAAAGACTTCTTGGTAATAGATGATGCCACAAAGATTCGATCGGCTAGTCGAACTTCCCGCTCTTTACGTTCGATTTTCCATTCAGGTTCGTTAACCGCTGCCATCACCGGGGCCAAATCTGGAAACAGTTCGGCTTCTAAAGCTTGAATCTCGCGGCTCATGCGATGGAAGAGAATAGGCAAGTCATACAAGCACAGGATACCCCGTTCCTTCGCCGCCTCAAAAGTAGCAGCAGCAGCATCTTCATAAGCGTACACCGCATCGATTCCTTGCAGGTGATGTCGGGCAACGTGACGATCTAAAGAACTATATATCCGATATATCGGATCGATTAACCCTCCTGACTCGATTCCCAAACCGCGTTCCCAGCCAATGCGCTTGAGGGCGATGCGTCCGATTTCTTCCCAAGGATGCGATCGCATTTTTACCCCTTCAGGTGCGACCCACAGCCGTCGTCCTAACTCGTCTTCGATCGCCCTACAAATTCGATCGGGTAGGATCTTTAAGTATTTAGATATGTAGCTCTGAGGATCGTAAGCAATAGTTGTAACGATTTCGTACAACAAATTCTCTTCTGACAAAGCCAATGCTGTTTCTCGCGAATTAGGGTTGCCTGTAGGGTGAACCAGCGATATCCGGGGGTGGGACATTTTGATAGAATAATAGTTTTTGTTTTTGCTGCCAATTTTCGATCTTCTCCAGTTGAGGCAATAGAAAGATAAAGCCGCTGATAAACCAGTAGTAAACAGCGTAAATGTGGTTAAAAACTAACTGGCCGTTAATTGAAATAGCTTGAACTAGTAAAGCACAAAGTGCTAGCTGACGCAGAAAACGACTTTTCAATTTCAAAAATAACAGCCCCAGTGTCACGAGAATACTAATTCTCAGAGCATACCAAAGACTAAAACCAATAGGGCCTAACTCTAGAGCAATTTTGCTCGTCTCTAATTCGTTATAGACCGGAATTATTTCGCCTGGTGGTAGGCTTAAGGCTTGACGAAGAGCGGGGGTTGCTTGATGGGCTGCGCCTATACCATAGCCATCAATTTGTTTGTATTTAAAAAATTCAAAAGGCTGGGTAAAGCTGTTAGCAATCCGTTGAGGAACATCTTCGTTGAGAGTAGCACGCTTCCAAAATGATTCGATCGCCGGAGCGAACCAAATGCCAGCAGCGATCGCAATTGCCAGACTTGGTAGTAACATTTTTTTGCTCCACTGCCACAAATCTGAGGGGCGACTCAATGCTTGAATTATCAGATAACCTAACAAGAACAATACTTCTAAAAATACCAGACTGCGAGCGCCTGTCATCAAAGAAGTAACTATTAATAAAAATGCTTCTATAAGAACGAGTATTCGCCACCGCAATGGTTGCTTGATTAATAGTAAAGGCATCAACAATCCAAAGCAAACTGACAAGTATACGGCATAACCGCTCAGATAAGAAAAAGTTCCAGTAACTCGCACGTTCATCCCCGCTATTCCAAAGGTAGATATACCTTGTCTGGCGGTTCTAACATAAACGTTAAGCGGGCTTGAAGCCGGACTAAAAAACTGAGCAACTGCTAAAATTCCGACTGGAATAAGTAATAATAAATATTTATTCAAAAAATCTTTTAATTCTGACTCCGATCGAAATAAATCTGGGACCATCCACATTAATGGCGCATAATATAAATAAGCTTTCCAGCCAAAGAATCCTACCAAGGGAGAGCCTAAACTCGGATTAAATATTTGAAATAATCCCCAACCAGCAACAATAAAAATCAGAATATTGACAGTAGATTTATTGAGCATCCATTTGCTTTGAATTTTTGAGAATCCAAAATAATTTACATAAGCCCCTAGAATAACGATATCTTTGAGAAAATAAATCATTTCGCTAGCGTCGGGGAAAACCCATTTTCGTAGCGCTCCTTCAATCACCACCAAAACTAGCGCCGCTTTAACAGTACGCTGCCAATTGAGACAAGAAATAAAGAAAATCAAGGAAATAAAAATTGCTGCTAATATTAGGCTCACTAAACGACCCTCTCAATAACTTGTAAGTATGCCTTTGCCACTGCCGCTCTCGTATGGCGAGATAAGTGTTCTGGGGCTGAAGCTGTAAAAAAATGTATTTTCTCAGCAGCGGTTAAAAAATCGAAGATTGCTTGGGTTAAAGCTTCCACGTTTTCATTCGGGAAAGTTACGCCACAAGGGCCGATTGCGTCTTTCAATCCTCCTTCTTCCGAGCCGATCGCTAGGCAACCGCAAGCAATTCCTTCTAGGGCTACAATACCAAAAGGTTCTTGCCAGCGAGATGGTATGACTAAGATTTTATGGGCGTTGAGTAACTCTACTAATTCCCGCTCTCTTTTTACTCCCACAAAATCTACTCGATCGACAATATTTAAATTTTTCGCTTGCTGGCGCAAGTTCGATTCTTCCGTACCGCTGCCAACTACAGTCAATCTAGGAGTTAGTCCCAATCGTTTGAGATTGGCTAAGGCTTCTAGTAATAAATCTGCCCCTTTTTCGGGAACTAAACGTCCGAGAAATATCAGATCGCGATCGCGATCGATATCTGGTATTTCTCCAAAAATATCGTCTTGATAAGGATTAGGAATTACTGTCGATCGAGTGGGCAAACTATCTGCAACTGCTTGGCTGGCTGAAATATTGGTAGCAAAACGAGTGGCGAAATGTTTCAACCGATCCTGCCAGATCCAACTGTCATCCGCTCGTCGATAAAAACCTTGATGGCTCAGCACTAAGGGCCTGCGAACTAACAGCAACGGCCAGATCCCTTTCAAACTCCAATGTACCTGAAAATAAACATCGCACCAAATTGTCAATTTTAATAGCTGTTGGGGGCCGATTTGTCTGAGAACCTCAAAGGGAAAAACTTTTGCTTCTGGATCTGGAACTTGACAAACTACTTTAACTTCGTGTCCTTGACGGACGAACTCGCTAGCGAGGACAGAGACAACGTTTTGCAATCCACCGATACTGGGATAAAACAAAGGGGAATATATGAGGATTTTCATCAGCAATTTTTACTTCAGCGAACTCCATCCTCTCTTTTGCATCAGTTTCAGGGCGCGGGATGGCTCTTTCGTTGCTAAGTAGCTAGGCGCTTCCCAGTATGGCAAACAATTGGGGCGATTTCCCATGGGTGGTTCCAGTAGCGGTTGCCAAAAGCTTTTGCAGATTTTGAATACAGTATATCCGCGTTCTTCCAAAAATTGGCTGACGGGGCTGGGATAGCCGCGATGTTCTTCAAAAACTATGTCGCGAATTCCTGACTGGCCGATTAGACCTTCTGCACCTTGCAAAACTTCTAATTCGTGACCTTCCACGTCAATTTTGATCGCTCCGATAGTTCGATCGAGATCTCCTAAAGTTCGATCGAGCGTCGATAAACCGACTACGTAATTGCTCGAACTATCGATTTGAGTTTGACTGCTAGCTAATGGGGGAGATGAAACTAGGGTAGCCAATCCTCGATTTTGGCTAAAACCTTGAGGCAGATTCAGAACTCCTTCGCCGGATTGGTTTGACAGGGCGATATTTTGCGGTTTAATGCCATCCCAGCCCATACTCTCTTGCCACATTTTGATATTGGTGGTTAATTCTCGATAAATTTCTGGATGCGGCTCAAAACAATAAACTTTACCCGTTTTTCCGACTCGTGCGGCCATCAGAGCGGTCATGTAACCGATATTGGCACCGATGTCGATCGCGATTTCACCCGGCTCTATACAGCGCCATAGTACCTCTGTAACTGCTAGATCGCAAATCCCGGTCAGCCAGATCGCTTTGCCCATGGCCTCGTCAGGACGAATTTGAATGTTCAGCTTCCAGGGAAGTAATACCGATTCAAATTCGCGGTTATCTCGGTAAAAATAACGCCGAATCCGTCGATATATTTGAGTCGGCCGCAAAATATATTCTGGACGCTTTAAATTATCGATTAATTTCATGGCGATTTGATTTTACGAGCAATAGCGATTAAATTATCGCTGTAACGCCGACCCTTGAGCAATCCTGCCGAAATTGTTTGCCACTGAAATCGAGGTAATTTAGGGATACCGCCGACATCGCTAAAAACAAATGTGGGGATCGAGAAACCAGCTTCTGGCAGAATGCGCTCGATGTCTTTGCTCAGCAGCGCCGTAATGTGTGCCGGATAGCAGCTATCGCCAAAAAAGACAAAATGACCTTGAAGCAACAAAGCTAACAACGCCCGCCAGCTTTCATTGTTCGGGGTACTAAATACCAGCGTCCCTTCCGGACGCAGCAAGCGGCACCACTCCCTAGCCACCGCTCTAGGATTTTCTAAGTGTTCGATTACTTCTGCTGAGACGATAACATCAAAAGTTGCCGCTGGCAGGTCGAGAGGATGATTTAGATCGGCCGTCAGCCAAGAGATCGCCGGATCGATTTCGGGGGGACGGGGCATGAGATCGATCGCGGTAATCGAGCGGAAGCGTCTGGCAGATTGAAGGCGTTGGGCGAGATTTCCGGTTCCGGCCCCAAAATCTAGCAGATCGCCCGTCAGATCGTACTGTTTTATTACTCGATCGAATACTTGGTAGATCGGTTCGTTGCTGATCCCGCAGCTAGCTAGCGAGGCCAGTTGGCGTTGGGTTTCTAGAGTTTGCTCTCTACTCAATTGCCGTTCTCTCCCGCGCGATCGGTTTCCGCCACTGGTGTTTGAAAAAAATAAGCGTCTCGATCGATTTGAATTAAGTTAATTTGACGATCGAGTCCTCGAACTTCGATAAATTCGTCGGTAGCGGCCCTACAACCCTGAAAGCTACCGTAGTCGTTTAACACCACATAACCCCCAGGACTGACGCGATCGTAGAAGGTTTCTAATACCATCTTGACTGGATTGTAAAAATCGCAGTCGATATGGAGCAGAGCGATTGGGAATTTTTGGCTTTGAGGTAGGGTATCTTCAATTAAACCGACCAGGATCTGGAATCGATCGTTAGGTATTTTCAACCGCTGCAAGATCCTGCGAGTTTGGGCTTCGCTGCCGACAAATTGCCCTTCAATGCTCTTAGAATAAGCATCATCGAGATCGCTGGCTGCTGGCATTCCCGCAAACGAGTCGTACAGCCACAAGCGCCGCTGCCACTTAGAACGCATGGCCTCGTAAGCTAGAACTCCGGCGCTGCCACCGCGATATACCCCGCACTCCACAAAGTCTCCAGGTACTCCAGCGTTTTCTACTCGCGTTGCCAGTTCTTGCAAAAAAAACAGATTGACATTCGAGAGCATGGTGTGAGGACGTACTGCCCTAAATGGCATCGGCAGTCCCAAATATTTAAGCTCGTAGAATTGTTCTAATAAAGGTTGGGGCAGAGTGCTTTGGAGTATATTTTTAATCTTCATATGATGCTGTTGGCCTCAACGCTCCTCGAACTCTGTAGGGGCAAGTTGGGCAGCAAAAATCTGGGATTGCGCTGATAGAGTATGAGTTTGATACCAATTATAAGCACGATCGGCGATCGCCTGTCCTTTGTCCAAGGACAAATTTCCTAATTCTCCATTGGCCACCCAGTAATGTTTGCCCGCTTCTAAACCATCTATGGGAAAAGCTGCACCAGAGGTCAGAACTGGGATCAGTCTGTGGGCTGCATAAGCAGCAAATATAGTTGATTTAGCTAAATACTGGGGGAGGTGATATCCTAAAAAACCCGCAATCGAATCGAGCAATATTTCGCTAACTTTATCGGGTCGAGCGGCTCCAACTTCTACTATAGGAATACCATTAATTTGGGATGGCATCGAGTCGATCGGGATCCCGATATCGTAGATTTCCTCGATTTCTAAACTGTGGCATAACCGTTCTATAGCTTTTATTTGTTGTTGATAAACTTGCAACCTGCCATGGGGATGACCGAATATCGATAGTTTTCTAGCGCGTTCGATCGATGGTGGCGCGTTATCTGGTTCTGTAATGTTAGAAAAAACTGGCAGTATAGGAACTGAAGAATGTTTTTCTGGACTTAAACTATTAATAGTTTGAGCGAAGTATTGACCGCTAGTCAAACAGCGATCGCTCAATCTTGCCAAACGAGCAGCTAAGTTTTTCTGACAATCGGATAACCAAAACGAACTAGTCCATGGTCGTCCTCTGAAAGCATAAACTTCATGAAACATCGTCACCAAGCGATCGCTAGTTGCTTTTTGCTTCCACCGATTTAGACTTTCTACCAACCAAAACGGAGCACCTCTTTTGGCGTAACCGTAACCCGAATAGTGCAATAAAACGGGCTGGCGGCGATCGCTTGGCAACAAAGATAGCAAAGATTTTGCCGAACGATTGTCGATCGGTTGAGAGTTAAAATCTACCGTACCTACTGGAGCTTGCCAACTAGGATCGCCAACTATAAAGCGCGTTTCTATACCCCAATCTTTACGCAACCGATCAGCCAGATTTAGAGCATAGTCTGCTACTCCACCAATATTTGGTGGTAGTTGAGGGACAATTTGAATAATTTCGCGATCGCTGTTAATCATACTTTTCGATTTTAAATCGCTCCCCCCTGAAGCTTTAAATTCATCAATAAAGTTTTAATTCTATCGCCTTTAAACTCGATTTAGGTTAAATTAGATTTGGAGCTAAGCAAGAAATATCGATGACAACCGAACGCTGGAACGATGAAATGCTCGACGAACTAGCAGAAAGCGTCGAGCAAACTAATTACAATCTCGATTTACTGGTTGGCGCGGTTAGCGGCCTTTTGGAACAAGGCAGACAGTATGCTGAGGACTCTCGGCGAAGGGACGAAGAAGCGCGACGACGGGACGAAGAAGCGCGACGACGGGACGAAGAAGCGCGACGACGGGACGAGGAAGCGCGACGACGGGACGAGGAATTCCGCCAATATAAGCTAGAAAACGACCAACGTTTTACTGTGCTGTTGGAAGAAGTTCGATTTTTGATTCGACAGCTAGGTGAAAATCGGTAAAAGTTATCTGAATTATGAAAACTCCGTAGATTTTTCGATCGTCTGCAGAAATCTATAACAGAGCCGATCTGGAAAAAGGAATGTTTTCATAACTTAGTTCCTTCCATAAATAAAGACTCTGGCTTCCGAACTTTACCTTCTATGATATCGAGTTCGTAGGTATTAAAATCTGGAATCTGACTCTCATTAGCAGCACGACTGCGGATGCCAACAAAGCCAGCCGCTTCAAGCATTTTCCGGAGGGAAAAACGATCGTACATCCAACGATGTACCTCACCAGAATTCCAAAACAATCCTTCTGTAAAAAAAGATCCTATCCGATCGCCAGCTAATATTCTTACTACATTTTTGGCAATCAAAACTCTTAATTTATAAAATATGTACGAAAGATTTTTAAGATTTATATTTTGCCAATTAGGCTTTTTATTATAAGAAGTTTGAGATTGAAAATATTTCTCAGCTTCAGCGCCAAGACGCGCCCTGACAAAATCTTTATTTTTAATATCGGGATTACTTAAATAAAGCGCCATTTCACCGCCACTAAATCTACGAACTGCTTGGTCGTAAAGTTCCAGCATCATCCAATTATAATTAGGCTCGTATTCGATCGAACCACCTTCTACTTGCTCTAAAGCATTGAGATAATTTCTTGCTACTGATTCTAGATCCGGAACTACAATTCTGATAACTCCCTGCGGTTTGAGAGTGCGCCAGCATTCAGATAATAGTTTCTGAGCCTCAGTTTGAGTAAGATGCTCTAGGAGGTGAGAACTATAACACGCATCAAAGTAGCTATCTTCATAAGGTAATCCCTTGAGGAGATCGTAAGCTTTAACTTCTGAAGAATAAGAAACCCGATCGATATTGCTCCATAAAGGATGAAATGTTGAACCACAACCAACGTTTAAGAGCTTCATTGTTTCTTCCTAGCTAATTTACGATAAATACTTGTTCCAGATATTCTTCTCCTGTCTCAGTTACCTAAAAATGATTTACACGTCTCTTGGTTGAGAGTTAGATTGGCTTTGTTCTGGAGTGAATTATGGCGAGCAGTCGATAAAATTCAGCTTTTTTCAATTTTATTGTTCGTGCTGTTTTTGGGTAAATTGCAACACGGCTTCGACCAAGCGACGACTATCGTGACGCAATATGGTTTTGCCTTTGATAAAATTACCACCGATCGCCTTTTTCTTAACTAACTTCTGACATTCTTCCAGATCTGGTTCGACAGGAAATTTGTGCTCGGTAGCGTAGATGCGGCAGAGCATTTCGGGGATTGGTTCGGTATTGACGATCGCGTAATCGATCCCCGTCCCATCTAATAAGTATTCCTTGATTTTTTTAATAAAATCGGAAGCTTTATAGCTATTAGTTTCGGCTGGATCGGTAAACAGATTTACTACATAAATTTTAGGAGCAGAACTTTCTGATAAAGCTTCGGTTAATCCTTCAACTAAAAAGTTAGGTAGAATGCTAGTGAATAAGCTACCAGGACCGATAATTATACGATCGGCTGACATAATTGCCTCGACTACAGGCTTATAAACTTGAGCGCGACGAGAAAGGTAGATGTATTCAATACTATGCTCGAAATCGGTGCGGAGATCGATCCGAGTTTCGCTTAATACATCCGTGCCATTGTTCAATTTAGCGATTAAATCTACATGATTTAATGTTACTGGTAGCACTCGACCTTGAATGTTTAACAATTTAGAAATTGACTCAATCCCAAAAGGAGTGCCCCCTTCCCAATCGTAGGCCGCAGCTAGCAATAAATTTCCCAAAGTATGCCCTTTGAGGCTTTCACCTTTGCCAAAACGATAATTTAATAAATCGCGCCATTTTTTACTAGAACTATCGTCGGGCAGTAACTCTAAAATACATTTCAAAATGTCACCAGGCGGGAGAATGCTTTCTTCATCTCGCAGTCTGCCGCTGCTACCTCCACTATCCATCATCGATACGACAGCAGTGGCAGTGGCTACTTTTTTCAACTCTCTCAAAACGGTACTAACCCCAGTCCCTCCCCCAATCGCGACAATTTTAGCTTTATTATTAGTCATCTCGATTAATAAGTAATAAGTACGCTCTATAACTCACGCTCTTTCTTCACTTTCAGATAGAAAAAAGATGCAACCATCCCAAATCGCCACAAGCCCATCCGCAATTTAACTAACCATGGGGGAGTTTTATCTGTAACTGCACTTAAATGTGAAATGTCTCCGTTGAATTCTATCTGCCAATCCGCGCTCTGACGCACGATTTTAGTCAAACCGCATAGAGGAGTGCGAATCTTGGGGCTGTTATTGACTAAACCTCTAGCTGCTCCAGCGATCGAGGCCGCATGACCGATAATTAAAATATCTTCAGAAAACTCTTGAGTTAAATGCTTTGCAGTTGCTTGAGAACGAGCGATCGCTTGGGCAAAGGTTTCGGGATAACTGACGGGGACGTGGGAAGTATAGGTGCGATCGATCCGAGGAAATAACTCAGCTAAGTCATCGGCAGATAAGATTTTTGGCATCTCTGGCATCCACCGAAAATAAATAAACTCGCTGACTCCCGTTTCGATTTTAATCGGTAAATCGAGAGCTTCAGCGACGTAATAAGCTGTTTCCACCGTGCGGAAAAAAGGAGAAGCAAAAATATGAGCTATTTTCTCTCTTTTGAGGCGCTCTCCTAATGCTTTCGCTTGCAATACACCGTCTGTTGATAGTGGTGGATCGTAATGGCGTTCGGCAGCGATTAACCATTGGGGTTTAACAAAGTCTAAGCGATTGCCGTGGCGAGCTAACCAAACAGTTTGAGTCATTAACAAGTCAAAAGTCAAAAGTCAAAAGTCAAAAGCTGGTTTTTGGAGGAAACTCGAACTCCTATCAAAAACTTTTTTCCTTTAAAGGAAAGGCTTGAAACCGATGGTTTTCGATCTATTGTCAGTCGATTAGGCTTTGGCAGCCAATTCTTCTCGATCGAGAACTTGGTTTAGCTTACCACTGCGATAACCTTCTAAGTCGAGAGTGACGTAAATAAAGCCCAATTCCTGAAAAGCCAAGACTAGTGCTGGTAGATCGGTGGCGATCGCAAACTCCTTAATTTGCTCTGGCGGTAGTTCGATCCTGGCGGTGTCGCCCTCGGAACGCACCCGCAGATTTTGCCACCCCAACCGTCGCAGATAAATTTCTGCCCTGCCAACTCTTTGCAGCTTGCTGACGGTGATTTCTTCTCCATAGGGAAAGCGAGAACTCAGACATGGTTGGGCGGGTTTATCCCACCAAGGCAATCCTAGCTGCTGCGATAGTTCGCGCACTTGGGCTTTGGTAATGCCAACTTCGGCTAAAGGCGATCGCACTCCTCTTTCTTTGGCGGCTTGAATTCCTGGGCGATAATCGTGCAAATCGTCAGCATTGACCCCATCTACCACGTAAGGGTAGCCCATTTGCTGTGCTAGCGGTTTCAAGGTGTCGTGGAGTTCGCTTTTGCAGAAGTAGCAGCGGTTAACCGGATTGCTAGTGTAGTTGGGGTTATCCATTTCGCCCGTGGAGACGATTTGATGGCGAATACCGAGCGTAGCAGCTTGAATGCGGGCATCTTCGAGTTCTTCTGGCAGCAACGAGGGCGATTGAGCGGTGATGGCTATAGCGCGAGCGCCCAGTACATCGTAAGCGATCTTGGCTACCAGCGTGCTATCAACGCCTCCAGAATAAGCAATTAAGGCTCGCTCCATTTCGGCAAATAGAGTTTTCAGTTGCTCTAGTTTTTCTCCTAGCATCGTGAGGTTGGTGGATGAATCTACTATCTATCAACTATAGCTTTTGGTTTAAGTAGTCCGGGTATCTAGCAAGCGATCGCTCTGGTGCTTTTTCCTCTAAACCCAAATCCGACGGGAGGGCGACATAAATGACGTGATCTACCCATCGATCGTTTTCATAATAAAAACCCCGACGAATACATTCTTGATGCAAACCAACGCTTTGGGCTAAAGCTATAGAAGCATAGTTGTCGAGATTAATTGCAGCTTCGATGCGATGGTATCCCAGAAGTTCAAACCCAGCGGCTAGTGCTGCTCCCACGGCTTCCTTGCCGAAACCTTGTCGCCAATACTGATTGTGAATGCTATAGCCTAAATTAGCCCACTGTTTTTCTTCCCGCTGGATGGTTGACAGATCGACATAACCGAGATGACGCTGGGTTTGCCGACAGAAGATGCTGAAGATATAGGCGTAATCGCTTAAGGCTTGGGCCTGATGTCGCTGACACACATCGGCAAACCAGTCTGTGTCGCAACCAACTAAATTAATTTGCCCTTCGTCGTACTGATGCTGCGACGGCGATCGTCCGGCAAAAGCTGCATACCAAGCTTCATAGTCGCTCGGCTGTTGGGGACGCAGGATGAGGCGATCGGTTTCGATCGTCAGAGTCCAACTTTTTTTAGTCATTACCAAACCTACTCTCAACCATAATAAAAAATGATAAAACCTGAGTCACTAGCTATTTCAAAAGCTTTTCGTAACGACTGATAAAAGCTGATAGAAAATTCTCGATCGTCGATCGTTGATGCCCAAGTTTGGAAATCTCGAACTAATTTCTGACTAGTTATCGGGCCGATACAGCCGTCGTACTTTGGCAAGTAGAAGAGTTCAAAAAACGGACATTGGCAAAATTTCTCCGGTTTAAACCAAACCTGTTGGAGATATACCCCTAAGATCTTTTCGCATAACCAATTTAGATATTGCTCTGTTGGATATATGTCAAACCGCTTACCCAAAACCTGGTATATTCCCTCTGGCATTCCATCTAAGCGATCGGCAAATTTGGATTGAGGTGCAACTGGCCATCCCCAGTGTTGGCTGGGCAATGACAACACCGACTTCACTTCAATTACAAAAATATTTTGAGATAACTTTTTACGATCGATCCCTTTGCCTAAAAATTTTGTTTTACTAACTGCCAAATAGCATAATTGCATAGCGATGGTTACTGTAATTCCTTAGATCTCAAATTCAATTCTGTAATTGGGGCAATAAGTTTTAATCGACAAAATCTTGGGAATATTATCTTGTAATCCAAGTTTGTGACTAGCTAAGACTTGTTCAGTAACTGCAAGTGTTGGATTTAAAGCCTCATAAATGGCAATTTGCCCTGCTAAATATTTCACTACTTCTCTTGGCCAGGAAAAATGGAAAATTCTGAGTTAAAATATCATCCTCCAACAAAGCTTACTTCTGCCAGCACTAGATTAGAAGCGATCGAGGCGGGCGATCGACCATAGTATGAACTATAGCAATCCATTGATGAGTAGTGGGATAGCCATCCCGGCTGTCCCACTACAAGTAAGATGCCTGCCCTGCTCCCACGGCAGGCAAGATGCCTGCCCCACAAGAACGCCAGCACTTAACCAGACACCAGCCAAGCTATGCCGAGAACAGATAATCTGTATGCCTTACCAGAGAATCTTCCCGTACCTGTTGACGATGGTGCGTGCGATCGCCTTTTAGGCATGAAAATTCCTTCAATTCCCCTACTTGCAACTACGGGAGAAGTGGTAGATTTGGCTAATTCCATTGGCAGAATGATAGTTTACTGCTATCCACGGACGGGACGACCGGATCTCGATCCGCCTCAAGGTTGGAATGAAATTCCAGGTGCGAGAGGTTGCACGCCCCAAGCTTGTGCTTTTAGAGATCGCGATCGAGAGCTACAAGCGTTTGGAGTCAAGGTGTTTGGACTGAGTACGCAAGACACTGGCTATCAGCGTGAAGCAGTTGCAAGATTGCATTTACCGTTTGCTTTATTGAGCGATGAAAAGTTAGAATTTGCTAACTCCTTGCAATTGCCAACATTTGAGGTCGAGTCGATGAAGTTAATTAAGAGATTGACATTAATTATTACCGATGGGCAGATCGAGAAGGTATTTTATCCAGTATTTCCACCCGATAAAAATGTTGAGGAAGTTATCGATTGGCTATCGCAAAATTAGGATCGTAATTTTCGATTCACCATTCAACAAAAAATCATAATTCATTATTTATAATTGAGATGATATTTCCCAGTTTGTCCGAATTTACCTCTCTAGCAACAAAAGGGAATTTTATTCCTTTATATCAAGAATTGGTAGCAGATTTAGATACGCCAGTATCCGCTTGGTATAAAGTTTGTGCGGGCCAACCTTACAACTTTCTATTAGAGTCGGTTGAAGGTGGAGAAAAAGTAGGACGGTATAGTTTTTTGGGCTGCGATCCGTTGTGGGTATTAGAGTCCAGGGGAAATATTACGAGTCAAACTCATCGGCACGGTAAAGTAGAAGTTTTTGAAGGCGATCCATTTGCTACTCTAGCTCAATGCTTAGCTCCCTACCATCCGGTGAAATTACCTCAGTTACCACCTGGAATTGGGGGATTGTTTGGCTTTTGGGGATACGAATTGATCCGCTGGATCGAACCCCGCGTTCCCGTTCATCCGCCAACAGCCGATAGCCTGCCAGATGGTTTGTGGATGCAAGTAGACAATTTAATCGTTTTCGACCAAGTAAAGCGAAAAATTTGGGCGATCGCTTATGCCGATCTCCAAGCCACTCAAGGCAATCTCGAACTAGCATATCAACAAGCTAGCGATCGCGTCTCGCAATTAGTAGAAAAACTGCAACTACCCCTGACAGGGAAAAATGCCTTTTTGTCGTGGACACCACCCACGGTAAACGTAGAGACGCGAGATCTCGCGTCTCTACCAGCGGATTACACCAGCAATGTTTCCCGCGCCCAATACTGCGCCAACGTCGAAAAAGCTAAAGAATACATCCACGCTGGCGATATTTTTCAAGTAGTGCTGTCTCAACGACTCACGACTTCTTATAGCGGCGATCCGTTTGCGCTTTACCGTTCCTTGCGGACGATCAATCCCTCGCCTTATATGGCTTATTTCAACTTTAGCGACTGGCAAATTATCGGTTCGAGTCCAGAAGTGATGGTAAAAGCCGAAAAAACCGAGGCAGGCGAAACTAAAGCTACCTTACGGCCGATCGCTGGCACTCGCAAGCGCGGACAAACAGTGCAAGAAGATGAAGCCCTAGCGCGAGATTTACTCCAAGATCCTAAAGAAATCGCCGAACACGTCATGCTAGTCGATTTGGGGCGCAACGACTTAGGGCGCGTCTGTCAAAGCGGGGCGGTAAGAGTTGACGAACAGATGGTAATCGAACGTTACTCTCACGTCATGCACATCGTCAGCAATGTCGTGGGAGAACTAGCAGCGGGGAAAACGGCTTGGGATTTACTCAAAGCTTGCTTTCCGGCTGGAACTGTCAGCGGTGCGCCCAAAATCCGGGCGATGGAAATTATTTACGAACTGGAACAATGCCGTCGCGGTCCGTATTCTGGAGTTTATGGCTACTACGATTTTGAAGGGCAATTAAACAGTGCGATCGCGATTCGGACGATGGTAGTTCGCCCTCAAGCTGACGGCAAACACTTGGTTTCCGTCCAGGCTGGGGCTGGATTAGTAGCAGACTCGAACCCCGAAAAAGAATACGAAGAAACTCTCAATAAAGCCAAGGGTTTATTAGAAGCAATTCGCTGTTTGCGATCGCCATAATGCTAGTAACAAAGTCTCTCTAGTAGGGTGTGTTATCTCAAATCCGGTTCTCATACCATCCATTGCTGCCCTCACCCCCTTCGGCAGAGCTTCAGGGCAGCGCCCAACCCCTCTCCTACGAGGCTACGGTGTATACACATCTTGCCCTCACCCTAAATCCCCGTCATGGGATTTTGTCAAGTGGAAGAGACAAAACTCTGTAGAGGTGCAACAGCGCTCCTCCAGTTGTGGAATTGGTGGTGGGCTAAGGGAGCAATTGAGTTCGATGGGGGGATGTTCAAAAGACTGCTGGCAGACCAACTCTAATGATGCCTCAACGACCAGTCATTCGTAGTCATCGTCGTAACGGTGCTACGGCTTTCTTATTCGCTCTCATCAGAGGCTGCGCCACTCACACTAAAACGTAGTCAACCAGTAACGGTATGCTTACCGGGATTTAGCCGTGGTCACAGCCGGACAGAGTTGTCGCTCGAATGGAGCCAGTCTGTGGCGCTTGTTGTTTCCACTGCACCTCCAATTGCTCAATCTGTTGGTCAATGCTTTGCCAGACCTGATGCAAGGCTTTGAGCGTCAGGCTAAACTCCACGCTTGGGGCACGCTCCAATAACTCGCCGACTATCGCCTGGCTCATCTCTCGTCGGTCTTCTGGGGCAATTAATCCCCACTGATGTTTCATCCCCATCTGATTCTTGAGCGCGGCTATTCCCCCCTTCGATCGAAGTTAAAAAATAGTTGAAACTGGAAGCTTGCGCTCTAGCGCCTGAGCGATGAATATCGGGTATTTCACTAGAATAGACATAACGAATTGAGGTTTGAGAGTATAGAAACTATCTACGGCCACCTTCAAGGTTTGAAGTCCAGCCAAATCAAACAACTGCAACGGCTGTACCATCAAAAGCTTCCAGGCGATCGCCTCACTACACCGGAATTTGCCCAACGATTGGCCGCGATCGGTACTGAGATCGGCCAGCCCGTATGCGCCTACATCAATCGTCGCGGACAAGTAATTAGGGTGGGAGTGGGTACGCCCCGTCAAACCCAGATCCCACCGTTGGAATTACCCCGCTACGGGGCAGAACGCCTCAGCGGGATTCGCTGTCTGGCCACTCAAATGAAGCCCGAACCGCCTCAAGAAGCGGCTTTAACCGCCATGGCCTTGCAACGATTAGATGCCCTGGTGATGCTGAACCTGACCGGGGAAGGATTTGAACGTCGGGGGGGTGGAGCGACTGGTTACATCAAAGAAACCTATCTGGCTCATCTGGTTCCTCACCCAGAAGTCAATTGGAGCGTTTCGCCAGCTTTAAGTTTAGATGACCTCACAGAGCTAGATTTCATCGAATTAGTAGAAGGGCTAGAAACTGAGTTTCAGCGGGAATTTATTGCCAGAGAGGTAGATGCCGATCGCGATCGAGTCTTAATTGTCGGGTTAAAAATCGATAGCATTTCCGCTCAAAGATTTGAAGATGGTTTAGCCGAGATCGCCCGCTTAGTGGAAACCGCTGGCGGTGAAGTATTGCAAGCAATCAAACAAAAGCGATCGCGCCCCCACCCGCAAACAGTAGTGGGTGAAGGTAAAGTTCAAGAAATCGCCCTCGCCGCCCAAAAACTGGGGGCTAACCTGATAGTATTCGATCGCGATCTTTCCCCCAGTCAAACTCGCAACCTGGAAACTCAAATCGGCATTCGCGTCGTCGATCGCACTGAAGTCATTCTCGATATCTTCGCCCAGCGGGCCCGATCGAGCGCCGGAAAATTGCAAGTAGAACTGGCGCAATTAGAATATATGCTACCTCGCCTCACGGGTAGAGGTCGAGCCATGTCGCGGTTAGGGGGCGGGATTGGTACTAGAGGTCCTGGGGAAACCAAACTAGAAACCGAACGTCGCGCCATTCAACGCCGAATTTCTAGGCTGCAACAAGAAGTAGACCAACTGCAAGCCCATCGATCGCGCTTGCGGCAACAAAGACAGCACCGCGAAGTCCCTTCTGTAGCCGTGGTGGGCTATACCAATGCGGGCAAATCTACCCTGCTCAACGTCCTGACTAACGCTGAAGTTTATACTGCCGACCAACTCTTTGCCACCCTCGATCCGACTACCCGCCGCTTAGCGATTCCCGATGCGGTAACGGGGGAACCCAGCGCGATTTTGCTGACAGATACGGTAGGGTTCATCCACGAATTGCCACCCCCCTTGATGGATGCCTTTCGCGCCACCTTAGAAGAGGTGACAGAAGCCGATGCGTTGCTCCACGTCGTGGATTTATCCCATCCGGCTTGGCAAAGTCAAATTCGTTCTGTAATGTCGATTCTCTCAGAAATGCCAGTTACGCCGGGTCCGGCTTTAATTGCTTTTAATAAGATCGATCGCGTCGATGGCGACACTTTGCAACTAGCAAAAGAAGAATTTCCCCAAGCCATATTTATTTCTGCCAGCGATCGCTTGGGGTTAGAAACCTTGCGCTCTAAACTTGCCCAATTAGTTAACTATGCCCTTACTCCCGGAGGTTCGCGATCGTGGTTCAAGAACTAATCGATATCAGGAACTACATTCTAGAAGGGCGCTACGGAGACGCTCTGTTAATTATTGACGAACTAGAGGGAATGAGCAAGCAAGCGATTATTCGTAATATTGAATCCTTTCTAGTCAGGTTAATGATTCATTTAATTAAAAACCAAGTAGAGCAGCGTTTAACTAATTCTTGGGCAGCGTCTATTTCTGACTCAATTCTCCAAATTAAAAAGCTGAATCTTAAAAACAATCGAACCTCTTACTATATCAATTCTGATGAATGGGAACCGTTTTTAGAAGAAGCAATTGAAGCGGCAATTCGTCCAGCTAGCGTTGAACTGTTGAATGGGAGCTTAAACCCATCTCAAGTCTCCGATCTGTTAGACAGATCTCGAATCAACTCTGTAGCTCAGAATTTGCTAGATTTAACTTACGATTATTCAGTTAAAGATTTGCTAACAGCGATCGATAATTATCTAGCTGAATTGCCTGGTGGTTCAGATTGGTTGGCTGAATAAGTACCTAAGCTTTAATGAATGATATATAGCTAGGCCATATACCCCATGCCCGCTCGGCTGAGCTTGCCGAAGTCCACGCCCTATTACCTATTCCCAAACTTCTATGTTATTAAAATACAATCCTTTGGCTTGCTTGCCATCAGCCGAAGATTTACCAGACTCCGACGATACCCCAGTGGATAACCAGTTACAACATTTAATTCCCGGTCTATTAGAAGCAATTTTAGCCTTGATTTGGGCAGAAAGAATGGATTGGTTTTTCGGGGTAGATATGGGCATATATTACGACCCCGATCTACCAGCGATCGTCCCCGATGGCTTTTTAAGTATTGGCGTACCGCGCGTTATAGATGAAGATTTGCGATTGAGTTACGTTCTGTGGGAAGAACAAAAGTTGCCAATTCTAGTGCTAGAAGTGGTTTCCCAAAAACGACGAGGAGAATACACCAGTAAAAAACAAATGTATGCCGAAATGGAGATCCTTTACTACGTGGTATACAATCCCCAACGTCGCCGCAAACCTCGCCTCGAAGTTTATCGTTTTACCAATGGAGAATATGTTTTACAAACCGGAGAACCAGTGTGGTTGCCCGAAATTAGTTTAGGAATTGGCAAAGAAACCAGAACCTATCAGGGAATTACTAGAGAATGGCTGTACTGGTATAACCAAGAAGGCAAACGATATCTGACTCCAGAGGAACTTACTTTAGAAGCCCAACAACGTACTCTAGAAGCCCAACAACGTACTTTAGAAGCCGAACAACGCGCTTTAGCCGCCGAACGAAAGGCGAAAATGTTAGAGGAAAGACTGCGATCGCTCGGCATCGATCCCAATTCTACGACTTAAACTTGAAACCAGGCAGCGATCGCGACTGCGAGAGCATCGGCCGCATCGTCGGGACGAGGAATGCTCTCTAAATTTAACTCTCGCGCCACAGCTTGTTGCACGTCGAACTTATCGGCATTACCCATCCCGGTAAGAGCCTGTTTGATTTGAGCCGGGGTAAACTCAACTAAGGGAACATCGTATTGAGCCAAAACTAACATCACCACTCCTCGCGCTTGGGCAACTGCGATCGTATTGCCCATCCGATAGAAAAACAGTTTCTCGATCGCCACTAAATCCGGTTGCCATTGTGCCATCAAAGAGTGTAAATCTTCGTAGATCGTGCAAAGTCGCTTGCCAATATCAGTGTTAGCTGCGGTCTGAATTATGCCAAAGTCTAGTAATGTTATCTGGTTTGATAAAGTATTGAGGGTAGTAGTAGAGGCAGATGACGGCTTTTGAGCTAATCGATCGGATGTCGAACAATCGATCGCCCCAAAGCCTAAAATTGCCAGTCCTGGATCTAGTCCTAAAATTCGTTTTGTCATTAAATGTTCGGCTAGATGATGCCGATTCCCTCCGAAACTGATATGCTAACTCCTGTTTAAGAATTATGAAAGGAGACAGAAGTTCAGGAGCGATGGAAGTGTTAAGTGTTGAGTGTTGAGTGTTGAGTTAAAAATTCTCTCCTGCCTCCCCTGCTCCCCGTGCTCCCCCTCTCCCCATCCCCCTCTCGCCCCTCTCCAGGAATGAATAATGTCAATCGGTATCTTTAAAACCATCCGCCATTTTCAACAAGAGTCGCGTCTGGCGAGGAGTTTTTATGCCAAAAAGCCCCAGCAGGTCAACAGTTGGTTTAAGTGGTTAGCCCCTGGATTGTCCGTAAAGCGCTGGTTGCTTTTAAGTGCCGCTGGAGTGCTGCTGACGAGTTTGGGGTTGGCAATTTGGGTAGGATTGACACCAATTTATCATGCGATCCAGTTCGTTAAAGGTGTGGTGGCCGAACTGGCTGACATCATCCCCAACTATGTATCCGGCCCCTTGGCGATCGCTATTGGCCTGTTCTTCATTTTTTGGGGACAGACCCGTTCTTGGGGAACGATTACCGAAGCGATCAGACCTGATGCCGATGAGAAATTAATTGACGTACTATTGGCTCATCGGCGGTTGAATAAAGGTCCGAAAATAGTCACCATTGGCGGTGGTACGGGACTTTCAACCTTACTAAGGGGATTGAAGGAATACAGCGCCCATATTACGGCCATCGTCACTGTCGCTGATGATGGCGGCTCTTCCGGTCGCTTGCGGCGAGAGATTGGAGTCTTGCCACCTGGAGATATTCGCAACTGTTTGGCAGCTTTGGCAGATGAAGAAAAATTATTGACCGAACTGTTTCAATATCGGTTCCAAGCTGGCGACGGTTTAGTCGGTCATAGTTTTGGCAATCTGTTCTTGACGGCTATGAGCGAGATTGCTGGAGATTTAGAACTAGCGATCGCTGCTAGTTCTCAAGTTTTAGCCGTGCGGGGTAGAGTGCTACCTGCCACCCTAGATGATGTCAGCCTCTGGGCGAAGCTAGCAGATGGGCGAGAAATCGAAGGGGAGTCTAATATTACCAAAGCTGGCGGACAAATTGCTGAAATTGGCTGCTTTCCCAAAAAACCATCAGCCTTGCCAGCGGCGATCGAAGCGATCGAAGAAGCCGATTACATTATCATCGGGCCGGGCAGCTTGTATACCAGCGTCATCCCGAATTTGCTGGTGCCAGAAATTGCCGAGGCGATCGCGCGGGCGCAAGTTCCCCGCATCTACGTCTGTAATATCATGACCCAGCCGGGAGAAACTCAAGGTTATACGGTTGCCGAGCACATTCGGGCGATCGATCGAGCTTGCGGTCAAAATCTGTTTAATGCCGTCTTAGTACATAAAAGACATCCTTCGCCTAAATCTCTGCGGCGATACGCTCAAGAAAATTCTCACCCAGTATTCCTCGATCGCGAAGCTGTCACCCAGCTAGGACGGCGGATCGTGCTAGCTAACGTCATGGATGAAGACCCGCAAACGGGTTACGTGCGACATAATTCCCAACGCTTAGCGCGAGTATTGCTGCGTTGGTGCAACAGCGCCCAGAAAATCGAGTATTGAGATCGAATCTCCCCTCTCTCCACAATGCGCGTAGTCATCCAGCGGGTAAAATCGTCTCAAGTTGAAGTTGCAGGTAGAGTTGTCGGCCGAATCGGCCGGGGACTCAATTTACTTGTAGGTATTGCCAGTACCGATACCGCAGCCGAACTCGATTGGATGGTGCGTAAATGTCTAGAACTGCGCTTGTTTCCTGATTCTGAGAATGGTAGTGAGCGCTGGGAAAAATCCGTGCAAGAGATTGCAGGCGAATTGCTAGTCGTGAGCCAATTTACCCTCTACGGAGATAGTCGCAAAGGCCGCCGTCCTTCCTTCGATCGCTCTGCTGCCCCAGAAGTCGCACGAAAATTTTACGAAGAATTTGTCGAAAAGTTGCGCCAAAGCGGTTTGCGGGTCGAAACTGGAGAGTTTGGGGCGATGATGCAAGTCAGTATCGAAAATGACGGGCCAGTTACCTTGCTGCTAGAGCGAGAGGCGGTTGTTTGATATCGAAGGCAAATTCTACCCTTCCCCTTCACTGTGGGTACTTAAGCGGAGACAATCTGATACTAAATCCGGTTGCCAAAACCTACTTTCCCTCAAGGAGCCTCCGGCTCCCCTCTCCCAAGGGCTACGGTGTATACACATCTCGCCCTCACCCCCTCAATCCCCCTCTCCCAACAGTGGGAGAGGGGGAAGAAAGACCAAAGTTCCACGTTCTCCCCTTCTCCCAAGCTTGGGAGAAGGGGCTGGGGGATGAGGGCAAGCCCGTCTAGCCAAGCTTTGGGGGATTTATGTATACACGGTAGCTCCCAAGGGAGAGGGGTTGGGGGTGAGGGCAGCAATGGATGGTATGAGACACGACTTGGTATGACTAGGCGATCGCAGATGATGAGATGATAGTGTTACGCTCATTACAAAACTTAAAGGATATCGATCGTGGCTGAAATTCAGTTTTCTAGAGGAGTCAAAGAGGAAGTCATTCCAGAAGTGCGTCTCACTCGTTCTCGCAGCGGTAACAGCGGCACGGCAACATTTTATTTTCAAAATCCCAAGGCCCTCAGCATCGACAATATGGAAGAAATCACGGGTATGTACATGATCGATGAGGAAGGCGAACTGATCGGTAGAGATGTGAACGCTAAATTTATCAATGGCAAACCCGAAGCGATCGAAGCCGTTTATCTAATGAAATCTTCAGACGACTGGGATCGGTTCATGCGTTTCATGGATCGTTATGCCAAAGAGAACGATTTAGGATTCAACCAGTCGTAATTCCAATTTACAATTCGCAATTGACAATTCGCAATTGGGATCGGGGATCGCTCGAACTCATATCAAATCTCTAATTACCCGCGTAATTAATTTCCTCTTCCCTTTCCTTGTTTGCGCATCAAACCAATTCGCAATCGAACATCAGTAGACCTCTTGTAAAAGTGCAAACTTTGGATATATAACGCAGATGAACAGCAGATGTAGACGCGCTAGCGGCTTCCCAAAGGGTACGCAGATGAACGCAGATAGTTTTGACGAGTTATCGACTTATGCAAGAGATCTAGTGTTGGCTTTGTACCCACCAACGATTTAAGCCCACTAAATCGAGAGATTGTGGTGGTTACTCTCACCCAAATAATTGCGAATTGCGAATTGCGAATTGACAATTGCTCAGCTTGTAGCCGTACCTTCTAAGGCTTTAATTTGGTCGATCGCATCTTGGTAATATTCTTTATTACCTTGCTTTTGATAGAGTTCGGCCGATTTGCGAAAATCTGCCAGCGCTCTTTTCTTGTCTTTGAGTTGAACTAAAATCAAACCCCGATTGTAATAAGCATCGGCATAGTTAGCGTCGAGGCGAATGACTTGAGTATAGTCTGCCATGGCTTCTTTGGGCTTTTTAAGGGCATTGAAAGCCACAGCCCGGTAGAAGTAAGCATCTGTATAGTTAGCATCGAAGCGAATAGCTTGAGTGTAATCGGCGATCGCTTTTTGAAAGTCTTTGAGTTGCCGACGAGCATTGCCTCGGTTAACGTAGGCTAAAGCATATCGAGGATCGATGCTAATGGCTTTGTCGAAATCGGCGATCCCGCTTTGATATTCTTTGAGGCGATTAGCTTTAATCCAACCCCGCAGGCGATAAGCTCTGGCATAATTGGGTCTGCTCTCGATCGCTCGATCTAAATCGGCAATGGCTTTATCGTATTCTCCCAAATCATCTAATAGATCGCCGCGACTTAAATAAGCCATGGCATAATTCGGTCTGATCTGTAGCGCTTGGCCATAATCTTGGAGCGCTTTGCCGTAATCTTTGAGCTTTTTGTAAGTATCTCCTCGGTTGACGTAAGCTAAGGCAAAATCGGGTTTGATTTTAATGGCACTGTTGTAATCGGAGAGCGCTTTTTGGTTTTCTCCTAGCTCGTCGAATACCGTGCCCCTAGTGTTGTAAGCATCGGCGTAATCTGGATTGAGAGCGATCGCGCGGGTGTAATCTTGAATGGCTTCTTGGTTTTCTTCTAGCAAATCGCGGGCTAATCCTCTCCCCCAGTAAGCTACAGGACTTTTTGGACTCAGTACCACTAAGCGATCGAAGTCTTTAAAAGCAGAGCGGTAATCTCTTAGCTCGATGTAAGCTCGACCTCGTTGCAGCAAAGCATCGGGGTTATTGGCATTAACCTGCAACGCTCGATTGTAATCGGCAACTGCACCTTCGTAGTCGCCGCGATTGGCTTTGGCCCCCCCCAAACTAATCCAGTTATCGACGTTGGCTGTAGCCACATCGGTGGAATTATTATTCGGTTCTGTAGTAGTAGCGGTTGTCCTGCCAGATCTTAAATCTTTCACCGCTGCCAAATACAAATTAATCGGAATTCCCAATCGCACCACTGTTCCGGTTTTTGGATCTGGGGAACCCCGGCCGTTAATCCCCACCACTACACCATTTTCATCCAGCACCGGGCCGCCGCTCATTCCAGGTAGAGCTTCGTTGCTGTATACCAAAGCGTAGCCCGCATCTGGTTTGGTCAAGCGAGAGCGAATCAGCCCGTCAGTAAATTGATAGCTGTGTTCGTCGATCCCCGGTAAGACATTAGCCCAACCCACGACGTAAACTGCCATCCCTTCTCGTACTTGGTCTGAATTGCCTAATTGGGCAGTTTGATAGCTTTTGGGGCTGCTAAACTCTAATACAGCCAAGTCCAATCCTGCCAGAGGTTGATTGTAATAAACCGGATAGCTGCTACCGTCGGGAGTAATCACTTTATATCTGCCATCTTGAGAAACTACGTGCTGGTTGGTGAGGACGAAGTATTTTTCCCCTTGACGCTCCACGATGATGCCCGAACCAATTCCGTTATCGCCCTCGATCCGCACGGTAAATTTTTGCGCTTTAACGTTAACCTCTGGGGGAGTTAATGCCAATGCCATCGGCAAAGGTGCGGCTGTAGCGATCGCCACCCCAACCAAAATCGCCCACAACTTATTCGTTCTCTTCATTCACAATTTCTCACAGATCGCCTCATGCTTTCTATTTTGGCAGAGAAAGTGACGATATGGGAGGAGAGGAGATGGGGGGATGGGGAGATGGGGGGATGGGGAGATGGGGGGATAAGTTCTTAACTCCACACTTAACACTCCACACTTCACACTTCACACTTCACACTTCACACTTTCTAAGCTCCTCATTCTGCATTGGTTTCCTCAGTATTTTCTGGTTGCAATGGCATCACTAAGACCTTATCGACCCGGTTGCCATCCATATCCATCACCTCAAACCGCAGTCCGTTCCACTCAAAATAATCGGCAGCAGCCGGAATGCGTCCTAGATTCATCAACACGAATCCACCAAGGGTATGGTAGTTGCCTCGCTGTTCTGCCAAGCCCTCTTCCATGCCAAAGAGTTCTAAAAACTCTTCAACTGGAAACATTCCATCTAACAACCACGAACCATCTTCTCGCTGGACGGCTTGCTGCTCTTCTGGTTGGTAAACCGAGGGAATGTCGCCAACGATTTCTACTAGCATATCGTTGAGGGTCAGCAATCCCTGGATCACCCCGTATTCATCTACCACTAAGGCAACGTGAGTTCCAGTTTGCTTGAACAACTCCAAAACCTTTAAGCCGCGAGTGCTTTCGGGAATAAATAATGGTTGTCGCAAGGATACGGTTAGATCTAACGGCTGACTGTTAAAGCAACGAGATAGCAAATCGGTGACGTTGATTACTCCTAAAACGTTGTCCAAGTCTCCCTGGCAGACTGGAAATCGAGAATGATCGCTGCTGATAATTTTGTGACGATTGGCTTCTGAAGAGTCGTCGAGGTCTAGCCAGACGATCTCAGGTCTGGGGGTCATCAGAGCACCAATGCGCCGATCTCCCAAGCGCAAAACCCGCTCTACCATGTCTTGTTCGGCTTCCTCAAAGGTTCCGGCTTCGGTTCCTTGCTCGATCAAGACCTTGATTTCTTCTTCAGTGATTTGGGGGTCGTTCGATGGTTGGATGCCTAAAAGCTTGACCACCAATGCGGTAGAAGCTTCCAATAGAGTGACGATCGGGTGCGTGATGTAGGATAGTACATCCATGGGCATGGCCACCGCGATCGCTATTTTCTCTGGGGAGTTTAAAGCCAATCTTTTGGGCACCAATTCGCCAATTGTCAAAGTCAGATAGGTGACGATCGCAATTGCTAGGGTGGAGGCGAGGGGATCGCTATACCGTTCCAACCCAGGAATGGAAGATAGCAAAGGTCTTAATTGCCTGGAAATCGTCGATTCTCCGAAAGCACCAGAGACGATCGCAATCAGGGTAATTCCTACCTGCACCGTGGAGAGAAAGCGATTTGGAGAATTAGCGAGTTCCAAGGCCCTGCGGGCCTTAACATTCCCTTGATTTGCTAGCTGTTGCAGCCGCACTTTCCTAGATGAGACGATCGCCATCTCTGAGGTGACAAACAGAGCGTTGGCGAAGATCAGCAGCAAAACTATTAGAATTTCAACCGTTGGAGACATTACCTAAAAGTGCCTGTCAATGGAGGCTATCCTACCCTATCTGGCTTTAATCTTACTGGCAGGATTAGGTTTTGTGGGTTGAGATGAAAAATTCTTTTCCAGCATTGCGGTTGTATTTTTGTATTCAATTAGGGTCTGACGGCGATTTAGCAGCCTAGCAGCGTGAAACTGGATTTGACCTTGAAGTTGGGGAAATTTGCCCAACGTGCAAAAACAGGCATACAGCCAAGCATCTGCCACACTGAGATCTTGGTGTTGCATCCGTCGAAAAATGCGAACTAGCTGTAAGGGATAAGCACCCAATATTAGTAGGCTCGATCCCTTGGTTAACCATACCATTCCTACTGCCACTAGCGGTAAGATCGCTCCCCACAACCAGATGCTGCGGCTATCTTTGACCCAGTGGCGCTCTGGGGTGTTGCCGTGCAGCCAAGCACCTGCGGCATAGGCATAACCAGCCCGCACGTTCCGCTTCCACCACTGGCTGAAGTACATCATCTTCGCATCGTGCCAGGTCATATCGGCATCTAGGCGGAAAATTTTCCCCCCTTGCTGCCGCAATCGGACGCACAATTCTGGTTCCTCGCCAGCAATTAAAGCCTCATCAAAGCCCCCAACTTGCTGAAAAGCTGCTACCCGCATCATGGCATCTCCACCGCAAGCCTTGGTTTCGCCTACAGGGGTGTTCCACTCTAGATCGCACAACCGATTGTAGATCGAGGCATCGGGCGATCGCTCTTTTCGGCGGCCGCAAACTACCGCCACCTGGGGTCGGGCTACCAGTTCGCTGCGGGCAGTTGCCAACCAGCCGTCAATAATTTCGCAATCGCCATCGACAAACTGCACGAATTCTGTGGCTGGATATTTCGCTAGCAGGCGATCGAATCCCTCATTTCTCGCACGGGCGGCGGTAAAAGGGGTAGATAGGTCTAGCTCAATTATCTCTACCCCTAGAGAAATAGCTAATTCTCTGCTACCATCGGTGGAGCCAGAATCGACATAAACAACTGCCTCGGCTTGGCCCGTTACTGAGAGCAAACACTGCCGCAGGCGATCGCCTTCATTGCGTCCAATTACCACTATGCCAACTCGATCTAACACCTCTAACCTTAAATTTATTTATGCGTTTATCTGAGCCTTCAAGGAAACGATTAAAATTTATCGAATCTTGGTTAAAGATTTACTATAGCAGATATGCGATCTGCTGTGGAGTTGCTTCCGAATATATTTGAAATCTATCATTCTTCAGATAGATGCGATCTTTAGATTTTTGCTTATAGGCTGCTGACATTATGTAATTTTAGTGACGGAATTTCAAAGCATTTAACGGCACTTTAATCGAGTAGTGTAAATCTTAAACTTGCGGTTAAATGCTAGATAGCGATCGCCGTTACGTCTCTATATTTGAGCTAATTTATAAATTTTTGTGGTAGATTCAGGGCGAACACTGCCCGAAACTGCGAATTGCAAATTGCGAATTGGTTTGACGATCGATTCTACTAAACTTAGTTACTATCAATGAAAATTGCTTATCTGATCAACCAATATCCCAAAATTAGTCTTAGCTTTATCCGCCGAGAAATTGCTGGACTCGAAGCTAGTGGGATTGAAGTAACGCGATTCTCAATTCGTCTGAGTGCAGAGGAAGTAGTAGATGAAGCCGACAAACTCGAACTAGAGAAAACCCATGTAATCTTGGGCGTGGGTATGGCTGGCTTGCTATCGAGATTATTGCAGGCGGCTATAGCTGCTCCTATTAGTTTCTGGCAGGCGTTGAAGCTAACCGCACAAATGGGCTGGGGGTCAGAGCGGGGAATGATTCGCCATCTGGCCTACTTAGCCGAAGCTTGTGTATTGCGCCGTTGGGCTGCTGAGGGAGGAATTACTCACATTCACGCTCATTTTGGCACCAATCCCGCTGCTGTAGCGATACTATGCCACGTTTTGGGAGGACCTACTTACAGCTTTACAGTTCACGGACCAGAAGAATTCGATAAAGCTCAAGCGATATATTTAACCGAAAAAATTAAGCGGGCAGCTTTTGTCGTGGCTGTCAGTTCTTTCGGTAAAAGCCAGCTATATCGGTGGTGCGAATACAAACAGTGGTCAAAAATTCACGTAGTACACTGCGGTGTAGATGAGATGTTTTTGGCGCAACCTTACGTGCCCCCACCAATCGAGCCGCGATTTGCTTGTGTTGCCCGTTTGAGCGAGCAGAAAGGGCATTTGCTCTTAGTCGAAGCTGTTTGTCAGCTAGCCGCCGAGGAATTAAAGTTTAAACTCGTACTGGTAGGCGACGGCCCTCTCCGGGGCGAAATTGAAGCTTTAATCGATCGATTTCACCTAAAAGACTACATCGAGATTACGGGCTGGGCAACTAATTCTGAAGTCCAACAACAGATTTTGGCATCTCAGGTAATGGTGCTGCCCAGTTTTGCCGAAGGTTTGCCAGTAGTCATCATGGAAGCGCTTGCCCTATCGCGCCCCGTAATCAGTACCTATATTGCTGGCATTCCAGAATTGGTAGAACCAGACAAATGCGGTTGGTTAGTACCATCTGGTTCGGTTGAAGCCTTGACTTCAGCTATGCGTGCGGCTTTGCTCTCGCCCGTGGCAGAATTGGCTGCGATGGGACAATTAGGGGCTAAACGAGTAGCCCAGCATCACAACGCCGCTCTGGAAGCTCAAAAATTGGTAGCCCTGTTTCAACGTTATGATACTAAAAATCAATAGTTACGGCAATTTGTGACTCGGTGAGGTACAAAGCTGGTGATTATTTACCGCAGATGAATAAAGATAAACGCTGATAAACGCAGATGAAGATGTACCTCATGTAGCTGCAATCTGCTGTAATTGTTAATAGTTCATTGTTAACAGTTAACAGTTAACAACTGACAACTTTGACCTATTTTCGGTTCGCGTGGAACAGCACGATTAGATGATTTGCTAGATGCTAATAATAGCTCTGTATCTAGGTAAACGATCGCAGGTCGCGGAGGAAAAATTGCTGATGTTTGATGCTATTGTCTCTGAATCGTGGAAAAAAAACTCTGGTTCTAGTACGATTAGGCCTTTTGGGGCTGTAGCGCTATACGGCATAGCATTTCATCGCGATCGCCTTGTCGCGATCGATGCCGTCAGAGGATATTTGTTGCAAATAGATTCGGGCAGCAATAATACTAAGATCTTAAATCCGCATCGAGTAGCCGATTTTGTTGGGGTAACAGGGATAGCTTTCAGCGAAGATACTATCTGGATAACCAGAGAAAACAGCATTTATTTTGCGAAATCGACTGACTTTATCCTTCGTCATTTTCTCACCTTACCCTATCCTGCTAATGGCATAGCTGTTTGGCAATCGACAGTTTACGTTACCTGTCAAAAAGCCGGATATATTTTAATTTTTAACAGTCAAACTGGCAAAGAAATTACTAGATTTTCTGCTCCAGGAATTGGAATTGAAAATATCACCGTTAAAGGCGAAGAACTGTGGCTGACAGATATCAGCGAACAAACTGTTTATTGTCTCGATCGCGCTACTGGCAAGATTAACTCTAGCGTCTTGACCCCTTTTGAAAATCCTACGGGGTTGGCTTTCTACCCAGATCTGCAAACGGGCAATGAAATCCTTTATGTAGCCTACGCCGGAGAAGAGCCTTACATTCGAGACAATCCGAATGCCGAGCCAAATTACGAGATCGAATATCGCAATCGCACTTTTATTCATCCTCTATATATTGGCTACGATCCAGTTAAGAAATTCTCTTTATCCAACGGCTATCTCATCGAGATGTCTTACGTGGAAGAGCTTTCTCCTTTAGATGAAGTGGAATTAACAAATGTCGAATGGCGAATTGCTTTGCCTGCCGAAACCGATCGACAAAAAGTGAGGCAAATTGAAGCAGTTGGTTTGCCTTTTACAGAAGAAGTGCAAGACGGACAGCGAGTAGCCGTGTTTAAATTCGCCTCGCTCCAACCTGGCGAACGCCACATATTTGGTTGGCGGGCAATATTGGAAGTTTGGAGTATCAAATATCACTTGACACCTAGAGATGTCGAAAATCTCCCCGAACTGCCTGGGGAATTTCAAGCTCGCTATCTGGTAGATAATGACAATTTGGCTATGGATACCCCAATTATCCGGCGTGCAGCCAGGGAAGCGATCGGCACTGAAACCAATCTGTTACGCCAAATATACAAAATTCGCAACTACGTCTACGATCGCCTGTCTTACAGCATTAAACCCCATATAGATACTCCAGATGTAGCTTTAGAAAGAGGTGTCGGTTCCTGCGGCGAGTATTTGGGAGTTTTACTGGCTTTAGCCCGCTTAAATGGCATTGCTTGCCGCACCGTCGGGCGTTATAAATGCCCTTTACATCCAGAGTTAATCGGCGTACCGCTGCAACCAGACTTCAACCACGTCTGGATGGAATTTTACGTTCCCGGAGTTGGTTGGTTGCCCATGGAATCCAACCCTGACGATATCGCTGAAACCGGCCCTTATCCCTCGCGGTTTTTTATGGGTTTAGCCTGGTATCACGCTGAAATCGGGAAAGGCATTCCGTTTGCAACGTTGACGGTTGATGGTGCTTTGGTAGACAAACAAGTAATCTCGATCGGCGATTTAGCAATCAATCACGTAAGTTTTACAATTTTGCAAGAATTAGCGCCGTCTGCATGATGGCTATGGGTAAATTCCCGATCCGAAGATCCGATCGCCCGTTAAATTCGCTAGGAATCTTGGCAATCGACTTCAGCTTTCCTGTGAGTGCTGCAACCAAGCCGTCAGATCGTTGAGAGCAGAAAAATCCAACAAGGCTTCGCCTAAAGCTTCTAATTTCTCCAACGAGAGCGCCTCAATTTGCTTGATTATTTCTGCTGGAAGCTTCCCCAACCGCCGAGTCAGCAGTTTGAGAATAAGATTTCGCTCCCCTTGTTCCTGACCTTCTTGATATACCCTAGTTTGTTGCAGTTCGACCAGTCCTAACATTTGCGCGATCTCCTGACGACTCATTTGGGGAAATTTGTAGACCATTGCAGTCTCAATCAATTCGATTATGACATTTGTAGGAATGATGGAGGTTTCCCTCTGCACTTGGGCTAGCAAATCTTTAGCTTTGGTAGCAGCACTCTTTTCTGGCTCCACAATCAATTGCAGCAATCCCAAGCCGACTGAGCTAGATGCTGAGGCTTTGCGTTCTTCCAGATATATCCGATGAACTTGAGGACTATCTAATAACGTGCGATACAAGTGGGTAACTTCTGGCTCGAAACTCCTTCTCCCATATATAACTACAGCTTGCCAATCCACCGTATCTGGGTGTTGGTCGAGGTAGACAAACACTTCTGCAAATAGCCGTTGGTAGAGAGTATCGTCCTTTTGGAATTGCACCTCAACGAAATAGACCACCGGGTCAGGAGCATTGGCAGGAGGTAAAAACACCCCGTCGAGCCGAAAAGCTGTTTGTTTAACTTCGATCGATCGAAACTGATATCCTTCAACTGCCGCTTGCCCAATTAACTCAAAGAAAATCGATGGGGCTTGACGAAAAATGCGGTGGAATAAGGAATCAGTTTTCACAGCAGAGTTTTGGCGGGAAAGTTCCCTTCATTTTAAGGCAGCGATCGTCATCTCCGAAGCTCGATCGCCATGGATAATAAAGAGTCACCAAGTCAAACTTATTTCCGCCGCCTCTTCACCCACTGCCAAATCGCGATCGTAGTTTCTTCTAACCACAGCATTGCTCGATCTAGCCACTGCAAAACTCGCTCTAAGGGATGCTTGATATATCCGACTGGAGTGGCTTCGGTTTCTACCCAGTCGGGGGTGTGTTCGATCGCACTATTAGGGGTGACAGGGTGAGCTAATTCACCTTTAGCATCTGTTACTAAAGGAGGAATTTTGGCAGTGTTGGCGATCGACTGAGCTTGGCGTTTGCTTAAGCCCTTGGCATCCTTAACGGGTAAACCTAGAAAACTCCTAATTGCTCTGCCGATCGATTGCCAGAAAGGAACGATCTGCTTGCCAGGTAAAGCAGGTTTAACGTTGGCTTCCCCAGGTAACTCAGCTAGAGGGGGTTGTCCGGATAACTCGACTGGTGACGCTTTTGCAGATAATTTGGTGCGATCGGGAACAGATGTGCCGCTTATCGCTATGTCGTCAGCACTATTTTCGCTGGGTTTTTGGCGATTTTTTGGCGTTTCGGTTGGCGCATCGGGAAATAAGTCTTCCCAAGACAACCAGGGATCTTCTTCGTCAAACCTTAAATCTGGAGGCAAAGAATCGTAAACCTTTTTGGATGCAGGCGGCACTCGATCGACAGAATTCGATCTGGGGTTAGCTGAGAGCCTTTTTCTTTGACGTTTATTGCCAAAAAAGTGGTCGATGGCTGCCCAAATTAAGGCTTGAATCTTCATGTCATCTGTTTCTGGTGTCTGTGGGGGCGCGGCAGAGTCGTCGGCAAGAGAAATTTCTCCAGCAATTTTTGCCCGTAGCTGTTGGAGCAATTCTTTAACCCGTTGCCATCCTTGTCGATATCTTGGAAAGATCGGGTTTGATTCCCATTGGGCGATCCGATCGTCGAGTAAGGCTAACTGTTGCTCGAATAAATCCAAGCTGTAGGGGGTTCTAGCCGTAAGTTCGGTGGTAGTCGGCTCGTCGGTAAAACTAGGAACTAGAGTTGATTCGCCAAAGAGATTGACGGTAATTGCGACTGGACTTGTCTGCATCCAAGCGATCGCTTCCCAAAACCAACGAATTGGAAGTAAAGCACGCGATCGCTCTTTGGTAGGCACGCGCCTGCTGAATTTCCGCCCGGATGCGTACCAGCTACGCCAATGATGCCAGTAAGCAGCTATTTCCCAAATTAGGCGTTGTCTGAGTTTTTGCTCTTCCTCTGGGGTGAGGATATCGACAATTTGATTTTCTGTTGTTACCAGCACCAGAGAACGGGTGGTTAATAAGGAAGCGAGTCCGACAATTACTTGTCTGGTGAGACTAAATTCTGGCGGTGTAGGAGAAGTAGAGGGCAGTGCCAACCTATTGCCAATATCGCTGGTATTTAGTGCCTGTAGAACTCGCTGAATCGGGGTATCGGCAGCAGGAAAGATTTCTTCTGGTAGGGATGAGGTCGCTGGCTGCAATTGCTTCCAAGCACGCCCGATCGATTGTTTTAATTCATACCCAGTCAATCTGCCCGTTTGCACTAGCAAGTAAATGGGATAAAACAATACCTGCACTCCCCAAACGGCTGCTAATTTGGCATTTCGCCATGTTTGCCCCAGCCGATCTTGCCAGTCGATCGATTTGCGGTTGAGAAAGTTAAATAATCGGCTTTTATATGGACCGGGTGAGTCGGAAGACATCGGGAGATGGGGAGAGGGAGATGGGGAGATGGGGAGATGGGGAGATGGGGAGCAGAGGGGAATTTTTAACTCAACACTCCACACTCCACACTTAACACTTTCTAAACCTGAAAACCCATTTCTCTCAAGCTTTGTTGCAGGCGTTGTCCTTCTTGGGGATTACTCGATCGATGCAGTGAGATTGCTTTACTAAAAGCTGCTAAACTTTCTGGAACGTAACCCGCTCTCATCATTGCCACTCCCAGATTTTGATGAGTTTCGGCATAATTAGGATTTAATTCGATCGCTTGCTTGTAAGCCGCGATCGCTTCTTCTAAAAGTCCCATGGCTTTTAAAGTTATGCCTAAATTGTGATAGGCGATCGCCAAAACAGGATCGATTTCTAAAGCAGTTTCGTAAGCTTTTCTTGCACTAGGAAAATTACCAAATTCATACAGCAAATTACCTAAATTATTATAAGCATCTAATTTCAATTTGGGCAAAATTGGCTGTTGAATAGCAGTTTTATAATTGACGATCGCTTGCGGTAAATCTGGCAGATGAGTGTAAGCAGTACCTAAATGATAGTGTAATTCGTACAGCACTACCGGATCGGTTTGTTGGGCTTTTAAACCGTGTTGTAAAAGTTCGATTCCCCGTTCTAAATTACCAATCTCAACGTACAATCCTCCTAATTTGCTGCAAACGTAAGCATCATCGGGATTGGTAGCTAAAAACTCTTCCATACCAGCTTGTGCTTTTCCTAGCTTATCTTTAGCAGCGATCGCGCCTGGTTGATAGCCGTAATGTCGCATGGCTATTTCTGGTAAGTAACCGATTTGCCAGTGAGGTTCTCTCTGCAACAACTGGGCAATGCTATCGTCAACAATGGCGTGATAAGGGCGAGAAAAATAAATATCCCGATGGCGGCGAAATAGTCGAGAAACTAAAGAGTAAGGCGATTGAGTGGCACCAACTTCTTGGCGAACCAGATTGAGTAAAATATGGCGATCGCTTTGAATTGCTTGCTTTAAAGCCGGAACGATTTCTGGAACTAACACTTCATCGGCATCTAATACTAAAATCCATTCTCCTTGGGCGTATTTTAAAGATTCGTTACGGGCGGCAGAAAAGTCGTTATTCCATTCAAAGTGATATACTTTAGCCCCAAATTCTTTGGCAATTTCCACAGTGCGATCGCTCGATCCCGTATCTAGCACGATCGTTTCATCTACTATATCTTTGACACTACCGAGACATTGTGGCAGCGCGGCTTCTTCGTTTTTGACAATACTGCACAAACTTAGTTGCATCTGACAAATAACCTCATTACAGAGAATACAGAATACAGGAGTTCAGGAGTTCAGAAGGATCGGAAGGAAAAGAAAATAATAGAATACAGGAGTTCAAGACTAGGGGTGTAAGTTCTGCGGACACCCGCACGTGGAGTTCAAAATTATAGACTATCTCGAATGGGTAGCAGAAAGTTCTAAAATGCCCATAGCGGCGCTAACGAACGTATAAAAGGCATGGATCGACAATTAAACAATGCTTTCACAATTTTCTTAAGTCTGCTAGTTGAAGCAATCCCTTTTTTGTTGTTAGGAGTTTTGCTTTCTGGATTGTTACTGATATTTGTTGACGAACGCCGTCTAACCTCTATGATGCCGCGCCATCCAATTTTGGGGGCCTTGGTGGGTAGCTGCTTCGGTTTTTTGTTTCCGGTGTGCGAGTGCGGCAACGTCCCTGTGGCGCGGCGATTGCTGATTCAAGGAGTGCCAATTCCAGTAGCAGTAGGGTTTCTGTTGGCAGCACCGACGATCAATCCGATCGTCATTTGGTCTACTTGGGTGGCATTCAAACAACAACCAGAAATCGTGTGGTTGCGGGTAATATTTTCTTTGCTAATTGCTACCATTATTGGCTGCGTATTTAGCGTTCAAAAAGATCCGAGGCCGATTTTGCAAAAACTGGTAGCCAAATCTATCCCCGATCGAGCAGAGAAAAATTTGGAGTCGGACTCTCAGCCGATGCTATTACAATCTGGGACTTTTTTACTGGGTGAAGGCAATAGCCCCATCCCGATGGATGAGAGCCTGTTGTCGTCTGCGGTCAAAAAAACGCGGGGCCAGAAACTGCGCCTGTTGTTAGACAATACCATCCAGGAGTTGCGAGAGCTAGGAGCAGTGTTGGTTTTGGGCAGCGCGGTCGCCGCCCTGATTCAGGTGGCTGCCCCCCGCGATCTGATTCTCAGCTTGGGTCAAGATCCGGTGAGTTCGATCGTGGCGATGTTAGTGTTGGGTGGTGTCATCTCCATCTGTTCTACGGTCGATTCATTTTTTGCTCTCTCTTTTGCCTCAGTTTTTACTAGCGGCTCGTTGCTAGCATTTCTGGTATTCGGCCCCATGGTCGATATCAAAGGAATCGGGTTGATGCTGTCAGTATTTCGCCCTAAAGCCATAATTTACCTATTTGCTTTAGCGGCACTATTGACATTATTGTTGACCTTGATTTTCAACTTACATTTCAGTTAATGATGGGGCAGGGTGGGTTTGATTTGACGTTAACTGCGGGCGGCAAACATCGTGGCAAAACCCGCCCCTTGTATCTACAAAATGTCTCTAATTCTGTAAATGACCTGCCGTGGCGCGTTTCTACATTCTGAACTCCTGAACTTCTGAACTTCTGAACTCCTAAAATGCTAGATATCTTGGCGATCGCGGCTTGGGGCATCTTGTTTTTAAAATACTGGCTGACTGGGAAGCTAGCCTTGCTGATTCATCCCAATTATTTTGGGTTGGTCGTGGTGACTGGGAGCGTGTTGCTAGTGATGGCAGCGATTCAGGGCATACAATTAGTGCGATCTCGTCGCCAGCGGGCCTCTAAGAAAAGGGCAATACCGATCGATCCTGCTGAAATGCAGCACATTACCTTATTTCCTCCAGGATGGGCTAGTGCTTTGCTGCTGATAACCGCCATTGTGGGGTTAATTATTACTCCGCAAGTATTTGCCAGTCAAACAGCCATCGATCGAGGGATAACGGAATCGGCGATTTCCACTCGGTATCAGCCCAAATCTTTTCGTTCGACCATTCCTCCAGAAGCGCGATCGCTGATAGATTGGGTACGGACTTTGAACGCCAACCCCGAACCGGATGCTTACACGGGACAAAAAGCTAGAATTCAAGGATTTGTCATTCACGCTCCAGAACTATCTGGGCGATATTTGCTGCTATCGAGATTTGTCCTGACGTGCTGTGCTGCTGATGCTTATCCAGTAGGGCTACCAGTAAAACTCGATCGAGATCGTCAAGCTTATAAGCCCGATACCTGGCTAGAAGTAGAAGGTAGAATGATTACTGAAACCCTAAACGGCAAGCGCCAGCTTACGGTTGAAGCTACTGCTCTCAAACCCATTCCCGAACCGAAAAATCCCTATGATTATTAGGAGTTCAGGAGTTTAGAAGCTATGGAAGTGTTAAGTGTGGAGTGTGGAGTGTTGAGTTAAAAATTCTCCCCTGCCTCCCCTGCCCTCCCTGCCCTCCCTGCCCTCCCTGCTCTCCCTGCCTCCCCTGCCCTCCCTGCTCTCCCTGCCTCCCCTGCCTCCCCTGCTCTCCCTGCCTCCCTCTTCGCCCTCTCTCCCTCCCCTCAACCGTGGTTCTCAAAAAACTACTCCAACCGCTAGATCGAATGGCCATAGCACTAATAGTAGTGCTGTGCCTGCTGATTGGAATTTCGATCTGGGGAGGCGATCGCACTGCACCTCGCGTCCGAGAGTTTACCTGGCAAGACAAACAAATTGGGGCTGAGGATACGGCTTTTATCCTCACTTTTAGCCGCCCGATGGAACAGTCTAGCGTCGTAGCTAACTTAAAAATTCAGCCGTTGCTACCGGGGAAAATTAGCTGGGCTGGAAGAACGATGGCATATACCCTGCTCAAACCCGCTCCTTACGGTAGTAAGTACAACGTGAATCTAGAGAAGGCTTATGAAAAGTTTGCTGGGAGTCGGGGGCAGCAGAAAGGAAACGCCCTCGCCCCATTTTCTGGGACATTTCGGGTTCGCGATCGAGCTTTTGTCTATATCGGGGTCGAGGGAGAAGAAAAGGGACGTTTAATTTTATATAACCTGACTCAGCAACGTAACGGCAGCCAGCAGCCCAAAACGATTTTGACCCCTCCTAATTTTGTAGTTGCCGATTTTAAACCCTACCCTCAAGGCGATCGCATTCTCTTTTCAGCAGCGGAATGGACAGATAACAAACCAGGGGTGTTCAAGCAGCAGCTATATACGGTGACTACGGGGCTAAATCCTCAATCTCCTGGTGCTGAATCACAGGTTACTCCTACTTCTCCAGGCAAAATCGATCTGCTTTTAGACAGCAAAGACTACCAAAATATGAGATTCGACTTATCGGCCGACGGACAAACGATCGTCGTGCAAAGGTTGAATCGGCAGAACTTGAGCCAGTTTGGTTTATGGGTATTGCGACCTAATACGAAGACTCCTCCTACACCATTGGGAGATCAGCCAGGAGGGGATTTTCTGATTCAATCAGACGGCCAATCTGTAGCGATCGCTCAGGAACAAGGGGTGGCGATTTTGCCTCTGGTTCCCGGAGAAAAGCCTCTAGACTTTTTACCGGGCTTTGGCTTGGTACTCAATTTTGCTCGCGATGGTTCGGCAGCGATGGTCAAATTCAATGCCGACTCGACGCGATCGCTCTTTGTTGACAACAACCAAGGTGTTCGCCAAGAAGTTTTCCGCACGCAAGGTTCGATCTTAGATGCCAAATTCGATCCTACCGTTTCCACACTCTATTGCTTACTGACGGAACTGCAAGTTCTCAAGGGAGAAGATGGCGACGACGAATATCAAGAACAGCCTTATCTAGCTGCGATCGATCTCAAGACTAGAAAGCTCAAACCGTTATTGCTACTGCCCCAGCAGCGAGACATTCACATGAGCGTATCCCCAGATGGTTTGGCGTTGATGTTCGATCAGCCCATTGCCAGCACCGTTCCCACTCAGGACAATACTTTGACTACTAGCGATGGGCAGGCGATCGGTACTAGCCGCCTTTGGTTCCTAGCGCTAACTCCTTCTAAACTCGAATCTGATGCCCCCTTGGAACCGGAAGAGTTACCTTTACCAGGTTTTCGTCCCCGCTGGCTACCGTGAAGGGATGAAGAGATGGGGAGAATTTTTAACTACACACTTCTGACTTCTGACTTCTGACTTCTGACTTCTTGAACTTCTCATTCTTCGGGATGAGTGGCCATTTCTCTGACGATATCGCCACGGGTGAGAATGCCGATGACTTTGCCGTTACTATCAGTTGCGGGCAAGCGGCGGATGTTTTTTTCGTGCATCAGTTTGGCGGCTTCTCGCACTGATTTTTCTGGATTCACGGCGATCGCGTCGCTAGTCATTACTTCCCCAACGGTTTGCCCCAAGGCTTTGTGGAGATCGCGCTCGTAACGAGTTGGGTTCTGCAAATAAATTACGCTGTCGAGAATCATGATGTAGGCTGGGGGCGTAACTCCCGTTTCCTGCCACATCAGATCGGTTTCTGACAGTACGCCCACTAATTTCCCGGCATCGTCTACTACTGGCAACCCACTGATCCGGCGATCGGCCAGAATCTTGATTACCTCTGTTAACGGGGTTTGAGGTTGCACTGTAACCACATCGCGGGTCATAACATCGGCAACAGTTCTAGGCATACTTCGATCTTTTAGTTATTTAGAATACTCTCTAACTTCATTGTGGCTTCTCCTCGCGCTAAAAGCAACGCAAAAGACCAAGAGCGTTGGCGCAGCCTGTGGCAGAGTCACGTATTACTATTTGTTCGATCCGCATACTTCATCGGCTTGCGGATAGTCCCGCAGGCGATCGCAGCCTCGTTTTAATAAATCTTCCAGATCGAGATTCCAGGGAGTTACCTTACCGTCATAATCGAATAAAAAGATCGTTTTACCGTCAGGGCTAAACAGAAAGCCGTTCCTTCCTGGGATATTCCATCCAAGAGTTTCTTTATAAGTTTTGATTTCTTGACCAGTTGCGAGATCCCACAGTTTCATTTCATCGGCAAATAAACCAACACCAGTAATTGAAATCAGCATTTTCCCATCTGGACTGAAATTGATACGATCGACCTGTTTGAGATGTCGAGCGAGCGTTGTAATCGGTTTGCCAGTTGAAAAATCTCGCAGTTCGATCGCACCATCAGTCTTAGCAAAAGCAATTGTCCGACCGTCGGGACTAAATACAATATCGTTAGCTGAATTTAGTTGCGATCTAAAGGTTTCAATAGTTTTACCTGTTTGAACGTTCCAGAGCTTAATAAACTTGTTTGAGGTCTGATTTTGATTAGTAAACCTGTTTGAGGTCTGATTTTGGGCATCTCCTTGTAGCGTATTTTTCTCATGCAGCCCAATGCGAGCGCGGGTCAGCGGGAAGATCAGTAGCTCGCTCCCCCGACGCACGGTAAGCACCACTTTGCTGCCTATTGGTCCTCGGATGAGATTAACCGCCTCATTCACGTTCATGCCCTTGGTAGTCTTAGCGTCAATCTTGACGATGATATCCTGAGAGCGAACGCCCGCTACCTCAGCAGGAGATCCTTTCACAGGCGAGAGGACGGTCAGATCGTTGTTTTTTGAATCTTGGGTGAGTTCCAAACCAACCCCAGTTAGCTCGCTTGAGGGATCGATATTATCTATGGTCACAATGGTATTACCGTCTGGACTAAAGAAAAGGTTTTCTATTACCCAGTCATCAGAACTGTTGGTATCGCCTTTGAAAGTAATAATTTCTTTGCCAGTAGAGGCATTCCATACTTTCACGCCATTAGGGGTTGCCGCCGCGATCGTACTATCATCATCGCTAAAAATAATGCTGCTAGCAAAAGGAAAGTCGAGTCGTAAAGAATTTAATTCTCGGCCTGTTGAAATATCCCTAACCTTTTTTACACCATCCCAATTTACCACTGCGATCGCCTTGCCATCATCGCTAAATTTAACATCGCTTGCAAGTATCTTTTTCCAGTAAATTGGTTCGAGTTCTTTCCCAGTAGAACGATCCGACTTTCTCACTCTACCATCTGGCATTTTAGACGCAATTATTTTGCCCTTCTGCACGAAAGTTTGAGGACGATTTATCGGAGTAGAATTTGTCAATCCAGGTATATTTAGTTCTTGACCTGTCGAAAGGTTCCAGAGCCTTACAGTGCTATCCGAACTAATAACCGCGATCGTTTGACTGTCTGGGCTAAAACGAACCTGTCGCGAGATTCCGTCCTCGCTTGGGGCAGGCTCCTGGATTAAGGTCTTGAATAATTTCCCCGTCGAAATATCCCATAGTTTGACTTCGCTTTGTCGATTATTAGAATCCATCCCCGTAGTGGCAATCAGTTTACCGTTAGGGCTAAAATCGATGCTCCCCGTCCACTCTATTAGACCCTGGAAAGTTTTAAGTTTTGTCCCCTTGCTGCTATCCCACAAAGTCATGGTGCGATCGGCACTAGCAACGACGATCGATTTACCATCGGGGCTAAAACCAATATTGTTAACCCTGCTGCCAGTACCATAGAGATTTTTCCACCTTAAAGATTGAGGACTGAGTTGACCAGCCTGGGCGTTAAGTGTCTTCAAAATTTTGCCCGTTGAGACATCCCTTAAAATAACTGTATTGTTTCCACTTTTAGCTACACCAGATGCAGCGATTTTTCCATCAGGGCTGACAAATTGATTCTCGCCTATTTTTCCTTTAATAGTTTTGATTTCTCGATTAGCCTTGATATCCCACAGCGTTGCATCATAGAAGTCGCCAGAATAAGTAATTGTCCGATCGTCAGTACCAAAATAAATATTAGTTTCGTTGCATCTGACTTCACTCTTGCAAGGTAAACCTGGGGATAATTTATCTGTTTGAATATTCCACAATTTTATCTTGCCATCATCGACACCTACAAACGCGATCGTCTGACCATCTGGGCTAAACTGAATTTGATGTACTCCTCTCGAACGACCGTTCAAGGTTTTAAGTTTTTGACCTGTGGAAATATTCCAAAGTGTAATTAGTCCATCAAAGGTTCCGGCTGCAATTACTTGTCCATCTGGACTAAAACCGAGGCTGCTGACCTCACTATGATGTCCCTTAAGGGTTTTAACAATCTTTTTAGTAACAAGATTCCAAAGATGCACGTCTCCTTCTATAGTGCCAAATGCCATAGTTTTACCGTCTGGACTAAAGCGAATATCGTTTACCCAATTGGCATCGCCTTTAAAGACATTCAATTCCTTACCCGTGAGGCTGTTGAATAATCTCACCGTGCCATCAGAATAGGAACACGCGATCGCCTTGCGGTCAGCACTCATGCTAATAGAAAGTCTTTTGGGGAAGAATTCACATCCTGGGTACTTAATTTTCGTGCCAAACTTTCCTTCATAAACTGCTTGATTCAAGGTAGTTATAACCTGGAAGCGCGTAGTTAAGTCAACAGGGTAAATTGTTTGTTCTAACGTTCTTCCGGCTTTCAGTGCTGCTAAAAGAGCATCTTGGTAGCTATCGATCGAATCTTGGCGCAGTCGATCGAGATCTTGCTTCTGCTTAAATTCTGTGTTGTACGGTTTTTGGCTGTACTCTTCGTCTTTCTTCTTTTGCTGATATACCTTAAAAAGCGTTTCTGAAGCAGCAACAAGCTCCCGGAGTTGGGCTTTGACGTTGGCAGTGTTGGTTTGCCAAGCAGCTACACCAGCAACTATTGCTAACAAGAGTCCGATCGCCGATACGCTACCAAAAATTAGGATTTTCTGCCGTTTATACCTTTGACGATCTGCCGCGCTAGCGGCAATAAATTCTCGCTCTGCTGTTAACTCCTGCGATCGCTTTTGCCACCAAGTTTCAGCCTCAGATAACAGTTTGCCCTGTAGTAATGCTCCTCGATCGCGATCGCTTTTTTCCCATTGCTGCATGGCGGCCCGCAATCTCTCTTGCCAGAGGCGAAAGTCGCGGTTTTCCTCGATCCACCCTTGCAAACGACTCCATTGGGAAATTAAAGCTTCATGAATTAACTCCACAGTTTCAGTTTGACCGATCGCATCCTGTCCCGTCACTAACAATCGATCTGAGGCTAAGCGCGTCACTAGCCCCCAGTGGTCGTCCCCAATCTCAGTGCGAGTCGCCACGCGACGAGTATCTACAGTTCCCTCACCCGGACGAACTAATTGTAAAAAGATTGGACGCGATCGCTCTTTTTCTGAATCGTTAAGCCGATCGTAAGTCCGTTCGGCATGACGGGCGATGGCGGCTTCCAAGCCGCCGATTTCCTCATAAGCCGCGTGAGTTAACAGCACCCCTTGTCGTTTTTCCCACAGTTGTTGCAGGGCAAATTCCAACAGCGGTAAGTTTCTGTCAGCATTGCTCGCGGCCTCGACGATCCGTTCTGTCAGTCCGGCTTCGATGGTTACGCCCAAGAGTCCAGCGGGGAGATCGATCGCCGATTGTAGTTCCGCGCGACTCATCCCCCCCAACATCCGATTCCCATGCTGGAGAACGTCTGCCAGAGAAGGATAAGCTAGTGCCTGTCCTAAAAAGTCCGTTCGCAGCGTCAGTACCAGAGCCACATTGGTCAACTCAGTCACTTTCAGCAGGCGATCGATAAAAGTCTGACGTTCTTTGACATCCTGACACTGGGTATAGAGTTCCTCAAACTGGTCGATAACGATTAATAGCTTGGTTCCAGGCGCTTGCCAAATTGCTTCCTCGATCGCAGCATAGAGCGCAGTTTCGTTCTCGCTCCAGGTTTCAGCTAGTTGCAGGATCGATTCGAGTTGTTCGGCTGGAGAGAGAGCGGGCGTTTTGAGTTTAACCCAAGCGGTGGCGATCGCTTGCAATGGTCTTTGTCCTGGTCGAAACGCTGCAATTTCCCAGGAACTTTGTTGGCGGAGTTCGGCAACCAGTCCGGCAAAGACAACCGAAGATTTACCGCTCCCAGAAGCCCCAATGACGCTGACGAAAGAGTGCCTTTGTACTGCTTCGACTAAGATTTGGGTAAAACTTTCCCGTCCGTGAAAAAATAGCGCATCTTCTTCGCGAAAGGCAAACAACCCGCGATAGGGGCAAATGGAGGTCGGTCGTCGCCCTAGATCTGCCCAAGTGGGAGGTGCGATTGCTGGAGATTGAAAGATCGCGGGCAGCCAACTAGCACCTGGAAATTCGTCTTCCCGACCTTGCAGCCTCAACCTGGCTTCTCTTTCTGCTAAATAAAGCGATCGACCGCTGGCAAATGCAGGCAGAAAATATCTGAGAAACTCTTGGGCAATTTCATCGTGTACTGGTTCTCGCATGACGATCGTTAGGGGCAAATGTAATTGTTCCAACTCAAACGCCAATCCCGTGCCATCGCAGGAATTGAAAATTGCCAGTTGCAATCCTTTATCTACTGCCTTTTGCAAGCCATGTTTGAGATCTGAGATCGTCAAACTATCGGTCTGGTTGATGTAAATTATGCCTCGATCGCCTTTTGTCTCACTGTGACCAGCAAAGAACAGAATGTCCCAATCTCGATCCCACAACTGGTCGTTAATTTCCCGCCGCTGCGGTTCGACTAAAAAGCTGGTTTCAGCACCAGCGATATTTGCTAATAACTGTCGATCTTTCTCGATATCGATGCCCTTACTATTGCCTAAAATAGCGAGAATCTTGACTTTTCCCCGCAAGGTTGGTGTTTGCTGCGCGAGCGTATGTTCTCGATCGATGGCACTTAACGCTACTTCTGCCAGGGGATTGCGTTCGATTAAATCCCATAAGTGCCAGGGAAGTTTCAACAGCGATCGATCTGAAGTGCGAATTAGAACTCGAACTTCATCTTTCATCAGTTCTTCCAGCCACTTATCTCGAATAGGACTAAAAGAGGGCGAAGAGAGCCAAGTATTGAGTTGCGATCGCAATTGCTCATCTAATTTTTCCAATTTTTGGCAAACTAAACGGCGTTGATTAATTGAAGCATCATAGGTAGTTTTGTTGGGACGAATGCGAGTCGAACCCAAACTGCGGTAGTTAGATTCCCACCGATCGATCGCGTCAGCCAACGCAGGGTTTGGGGGTAACGTTCTGTCAACCTCAATACTGGCATGAGGTCGTTCGACTTCTCCCGCAAGATCCCAAGCATCGATCGTCAGTAACACCCGCAGGCCTCGATCTAAGTCGCCATCTAGCAGCCTCAAGGTTGCTAACTTGCCCATTTTTAGCTCTCCTAAATCTGAAAATCTTCGATAACGCTGGTTTCTCCCAAAACCATTTGTACGCTGAAGCGTTCTGTGGGGGCAGCATTGAAGTCGAATTGAATATTTTGATTCGTACTGCTGGCTGTTGCTTGCATCGCGGCTGTTCGATTCTCATCAAGAATTTTGACTTGCAGCATTTCCGGTAGATAAAGCTGACCGCTTTGGGGGCGAACCTCTACGATAATATTAGTGTCATCTTCCGATCGAGGATTGAGCGTAACTATCAGGACGATCGTTTGGGTCGTTACTTGAGTTGCCAACCGAATCAGTTTCCCTCGCTCGATAAACGTGCTTCGATCGCTAGATGCAGTCATTAATTCATCAGGACTTCTGAAAGCTGGTGTTAATTCTTCTGGGCCAAAAAAGGCTTCAATCTCATGCCAACCTGCCTCAATAAAGTTGGGGATTAATTCCCCCTGACTGGAATATGCTTCCAGATTTTGCCAACCTGTTTTTATACTCTCTAACCATCGTCTTAAATTCACTGCGCTTCGGGATGGTTGTCGCAGTTGATGCAAATATTCGGGAAAATCTGCCATCTCTCTCAACTGACTGAGGGGTAACTCCGCTACGGGAGTTGGAGTAAAGCCAAGTAAAGTTGCTTGTTTGAGCGATCGATCGAATTGGACTGCTACATATCCGATGCGGTCTTCTTTAACTTCCACCGGAATCTGCAAAATGGTTGCTTCTGGCAAAACTGGACGACATTCTAATTTGCCAATTGACTTCAGATACAAATCTGCCACATCCATAAATTTTAGATTCAACGGATTGCGACTGTCGCTCTTATCGACCTCAGTTTCTATGCCCAAGCACCGCAGATACAGATCGACGGCATATACCGCTAAAGTATTTAAATAAACCTGCTTGGCTTTCTGGGTACTCGATTGCTGGCGGCGGAAGCGATCGGCTAGTCCGTGGGCTTCAAAGGATAGTGGGACGATAAACGTCAAAGGTTCGTTGAGTTGATACATAATTTATCTCTCTGCCAGCGAGTTAATTTAGTTCTCTAAGTGCTTGTGAAAATAAGGCATTAATTTATCTAAACGCCGATTAAAAAAGCTGCACAAGGTCTGAACCGAAATGTCTAACTCCTTGGCAATAGACTCCCAGGTTCGGGCTTCCACATACTTAGCCAAGGCTAAAAGTTGAAACGTCACATCTGGCCGCTTTTGGAGTCGTTCTGCTTGCAGTAAACCTTCTGGATCTTTTTTCAAAAATTGCCTGAGCGACTGAGCCTCTAACCGCTCTTCTGAGGGTGTATCTTCTTCAGGGATGTCGTAGTTCAATTCGTCCAAAGATGGCAGGAATGTATGTTTGTAACAATCCTCGGTCACTCGTTTGAAATTAAAATTCAAACAACTGTTTACCCACATCATTACCGGATATTCTGGATTATAGCGATCGATTTTTTGACAAATTTCTAAACAGGTTCTTGAAATTGCTTCGTTGCGAAGATCCTCGTAAATGTTTGATTCCCATCTCCCTTTTTGGGGATGACCTAAGCGATTCGATTTCCAAATTGCCTGCCAGAGACGATTTAAGGCAACTTGCCGTTGAGCGCTCTGGGTTGGGTGTTTTTGAGCTTCCAATGCTAACTCTTGTAACTGCCGATCGCGATCGTCATCCTCTGGAGAAATTTGACATTTTTTTCCTACCATTTTCATCTCCCAGTTTCTCTATGAATACCGGATGAAGTGCTAGAGCCAATGCGTCTAGATTGAATAAATTTTCATCTACCGTTTCGCTCGGTTGTTAGTGGCACTAGTGCCGCCACTCTATTAGAAATTGTCTTCAGCTAGCCGATTTTTATGCATTTTTTACAAAACTTAATTATTACTATGATTTGCGTAAAGCTTTCTTCGATCTTCCCAATCAGTAGTAGAAGACACGGCTGACGCAGCAACTCCATTTAGAGGTTTGGCGTAAGTCCTGGAAGTGAAATAAAACTGTTGGCAAAAAACATTAGTCTCAGGAGATGATACGATGATGCCTCAGTTCAGAAGGATTTGCATCTCAGCCCTGGTAGCGATCGCCGCGATCGCGAATTTTCCAAAGATTTCCCGCTCTCAAGGCTGGCAAGGTATGGGTACATACAGTTCTATAGCTGAATGCGAAGCGAGAATGCAAGCACTGGTTCGATCGGGAACTATCAGGGCATATAAATGTAGCCCTGTATATCGATATCTCAGGCAAAAACCGCAACAACGTCAGCGTCTGAGTCGGAGAACGAGGATAAATAGGAATCTGAACAAAATACGGGTCACTGTACCGAAAGGTTGGCAAAGGAATCACTTGATACCAGATGAAGTGGTAAGAAGTAATCCATTGATGATTGAAGCGCGGAGACGCAATCTATACGATCTCGATCGAGCATCGAATATATTGCCTATGCCCTCAACAGCTAATTCGCGAAAAGCAAACCCTCAGTTAATCGGCCACCAGGGATCGCATAACAACTACAGCAATCTAATTAATTACAACCTAGAGCGCGTGAGGCTAATACTAATTAGAAAATACGGCAGTCTTGACAAAGTTCCTGACTCATTGCTGATTTATACGATAAAGATGGTTGAAGATAATGCCCGAAGTCGCATCCTCAACCACAATGTGCCTATTCGCTTTGACCCCAAAACAAGGACAAGAGTTCTGGCTGATGCAGGATTGGATCGCAAACAATTAAATAGTTAGAACAGCTTATCTACCTCGCTAGTTGGCGATAAAGGCTTTTTTCAGTTTGGATTTGCGTAAAAATATCGTTAATTTCGCCAATCATCAGTAGAAGTCAAAACCACATCAGTTTTGTCATTTAATCAACTACAAGAGAGATAAATATGCCTACACATTTGCGACGAATGGCAATCGCGACTCTGGTGTCGCTCGCCACGCTCGTCAGTTCTGTGCCGATAGCTTATTCAGGCAGTCCCCTATATCTAGCGAGCAGTACCCAATCTTTCGGTACGTTCAGATCTAAGGCGGCTTGCAGAGCCAAAGGAAGAAGACTGGTACGAGTCGGAATCATCAGAGGATATCAATGTTGGCGTAGTGGAAAAGTTTGGCAATTGAGATCGGCATCAGATAGCGATCGAAATTCAGGTGTTTATGGGGCTACTAGAATTAGAAACACGCGATCGAACAAATTTAGAACGATCCGGACAACCAAACGTAGAACGATAAGAAGTAGACACAGATCGATGGCGGCTTGTATGCGTAGAGGTAGAGCCTTAGTACGAGCAGGTAAGATCTCAAGTTTTAGATGCGTTCCTGTTAAATAGAAGATAAAGCACTCGCTCTGATGTTTTTTTTACTCCATACATACTACACCTGAAGGCAATGCCCCGACCAACGCGATCGACGAAAAGGAGTTTAACAACAAATAACCGCCCTCACCCCCTCCCCTCTCCCAAGCTTGGGAGAGGGGTGCCGCAGGCGGGGTGAGGGCAAAGAAATACTCTTAATCGTTCTTAATAATAAGTGGTTGTCTGAATTTTTTTGAAGCTAGGATGGGCAAGATTGGCTGCGGCTAGCAATTTTTATTTGAGAGGAAATACTTATGCCCACTAATACGGCGATCGCCACCAAACAACTAGGGGGATTGTACGTTGAATCGCCAGCCGGACAAAAACTTGTATTTCCCCTCAAACATACAGAAGTTAGAGCCAAAATTGCTGGCAACGTGTCGCGGGTTGAGGTAACGCAAAGTTTTGAAAATCCTTTTACTAAACCTTTAGAGGCGATCTATATTTTTCCTCTACCGGATGAAGCGGCGGTGGATGAGATGGAAATTAAAATCGGCGATCGCACGATTAAAGGTAGCATCAAAAAGCGCCAAGAAGCCCAACAAATCTACGAAAAAGCCAAACAAGAAGGACGCACCGCAGGGTTATTAGAACAGGAAAGAGACAACGTTTTTACTCAGTCTTTAGCCAATATCAAACCGGGCGAACAAATTGATGTCATCATTCGCTACACCGATAGTTTGAAATTTGAGGGCGGTAACTACGAATTTGTCTTTCCAATGGTAGTCGGGCCGCGTTTTATTCCAGGGACGGGAATCGATGAAAGCGGCGATACAGATCTAGTACCCGATGCTTCGCGCCTTACTCCTCCAGTCATGCCGCCGGGAATGCGCTCCGGGCACGATATTGGAGTAACGATAGAAATTGATGCCGGAGTGGAAGTCAAAGATGTGAGTTCTACTTCTCACCAATTACGCATCGAACGAGCAGGGCAAATCGTGCGAGTCAAGTTGGGTGGAGAAGATACCATTCCCAACAAAGATTTGATTTTGCGCTATCAAGTGGCTGGAGACAACACTCAAACTACGGTTTTACATCAAACAGACGAACGCGGCGGTCATTTTGCAATTTATTTAATTCCAGCTTTAGAGTATCGCACCGATGAAATCGTCCCCAAAGATGTAGTTTTCTTAATGGATACCTCTGGTTCTCAGATGGGCGATCCGTTATTGAAATCCCAGGAATTGATGCGCCGATTTATTAACGGTTTGCATCCCGATGATACCTTTACTATTATCGATTTTGCCGATACTACGACTAAGCTATCGTCCGCACCTTTAGCCAATACGCCAGTCAACCGCAAACTAGCAATTAATTACATCGATCGATTGCAAGCTAATGGTGGAACTTATCTCGTACCTGGTATTCAAGCGGTGTTGAGTTTTCCGGCTGCGAATGAAGGCAGATTGCGAAGTATTGTCTTGCTAACTGATGGCTATATTGGCAACGACAATGAAGTTTTAGCAGAGGTACAAAGGCAGCTAAAATCAGGAAATCGCTTCTACAGTTTTGGGGTTGGCAGTTCGGTAAATCGATTCCTGTTAAATCGCTTGGCAGAAGTGGGAAGGGGAACTTGTCAGGTTGTCCGTCAAGACGAACCCACTCAAGAAGTCGTAGAAAAGTTTTTCCGCCAAATCAATAACCCCGTGCTGACGAACATTCAAATTAACTGGGAAGGTACGGGGGAAGCACCTGTAATTTATCCATCTACCCCGCCCGATTTGTTTGCCGAACAGCCTTTAGTTTTATTTGGACGCAAACAAGATGGTATCGCAGGTAAATTGCACGTCAGTGGCGTTACTGCTGGCGGCAAACGCTACGAAAACACGTTTGACCTCATTTTTGAGGGGACGGGAAATCAAGGTATAGCCCAGTTGTGGGGACGCGCCCGCATTAAAGACTTGACGAACCAAATGTTTGGGCACGAAACCAAAGCGGGAGTAGAAGCTGTCACCGAAACAGCATTGATGTATCAGTTGCTATCGCAATACACGGCTTTTGTTGCTGTCAGCGACGACGTGCGCGTCGATCCAGAAGGGGAAATCGTCTCGATGCAAGTTCCCGTAGAGATGCCCGAAGGTGTGAGTTACCAAGGGGTGTTGGGCGCTCCTGCGGGTAATGCTATGTATGCACGGGCAATGACTATGGCAATGCCACCATCTCCTATCGCTGCCTCACCGATGATGGCAATGGAACGACTGGAGGCAGTGGAATTAGAATCATACCTACCTCCAGGCAAATCAGATTCTCCAGGTAGGAGGAAAAAAACAAAAGGATTGTTCGATAAAGCTGTAGATGTATTCCAAGAAATGCTAGGTTCTGGTGCTAGCAAATCTAGGTTACAAGTTGTCAGCGTAACCGGATTAGAACAAGCTGCCATTGACTCTCTGACGCAACATTTACAACAGCTAAGTTTACCTATTGGTGTCAGCGGTGAAATCGCGTTTGAATTCCAAGTTATTAAAGGTCGGGTTCGGCAAATTGTGGTGGATGAAGATGCTTCTACCCTTAAAGATACCAAGGTAATTGAGGATATTAAGAGAGCGATCGCTTCCTGGCTAACTCCTGCATCTGCTAGCGGTTCCGTTTGCCTGACCTTGAGAATCGATCCATAATGTGCTAGAGACGATGGTGAGGGCATTTGTGCATCGCCCTCACCATTGCGGATGAAGAGCGATAGATCTCGCATTCATAAATTTAGGCAACAACTGATGAAACGAGCAGACGCATTAAATTTAGTTCGATCCCATCAAGAGCAGCTACAAAATCTAGGAGTTAAATCTCTCAATCTTTTTGGTTCGGTTGCCCGCGATCGAGCTAATTCTCAAAGTGATATAGATATTTTAGTCGAACTAGATGAATCGATTGGCTTCTTTGAATTTTTCCGCATCAAACATTATCTTGAAGATTTACTTCAATATCCTATAGATTTGGGTACGGCCGAGGCTTTGAAGGAACATCTAAGAAAACCGATTTTAGAGGAAACAATTCGTGTTTTCTAGATCTGCGAAAGAACGTATTCAAGATATTCTCAATGCTATTGATAGTATTCAAATGCGAACCGCTGGCATGAGTTTTGATGAATTTAGTCAAAATGAAACTGTCGTTAAAGCTGTACTTTATGACTTAATCATTATCGGTGAAGCAGCAATTAATATTTCCAGCAACGTTCAAGCATTAGCTCCCGAACTACCCTGGAGGTTGATGAGCGATATGCGAAACATCATGGCTCATGAATATTTTCAAGTAAATCTAAGAATTACCTGGTCAACTATTCAAAATAATCTTCCCCCACTCATTTATCCATTGCAACAATTGCAAGTAAGCTTGTGAATCGATCGGGGAATTTAAAACCGTTTAAAATTAGTCTGGCGCTGCCAAAAAGCATTGAGCTAGAATTCCTGAAGGCGAATTTATTTGAGGATTAAGGATTCGTCGATCGCCAAAGCATAAAAAACTATCTTTAGCTCTAGAAACTGCAACATTAAGCATATTGACCGAGCGATCGAAGAAATAAGTTCCTCGATCTTTAACTGTATAAACTGACGAGAAAATAATCAGCGATCGTTCCGCTCCTTGGAGAGCGTGAACCGTACCTACTTTTTCAATATCTAAATCGGCTTCATCTAGTAATTTTCTCAGTACGATTTTTTGCTGTCTAAAAGGGGTAACAATCCCCACTAAATCTGAAAGACATACACTGCCATAGCGATCGCTTCCTCTTTGAAGAATTTCATCATGGCGATCGCGCAGCCATTCTACAATAGCTTGAGCTTCTTCTTCATTGGCGCGACTTCCGGCAATTTTATAAGAATAACCTCTAACATCAAAATGTTCAAAAATTGACCAACTGTAAATCTTTTCTGCATCCCGGCGAGAAATCAAACGCCCCTCATAGGCTAATTGATTGCAGTAAGAAATAATTTCAGGAACGCATCGCCTATGTTCGGCTAAAAACATTCCTGGTTCGTAAGGCTTGCCATCAGAAGAAATTTTTTGATAGCGACTTTGTTGTTGGGCAATTTGCATTACCGAACCTGACGAAACCAAAATCCCTGTTGCTTTTAAATCCTCGAATTCGGCGGCGGTTTGAACTAAATCGTACTTGCAAGCGTTGAGATAGTCAATTCCTAGAGGAATGTTCCAAATTGGTTCGATTTGCTGGCGATCTCCAACAGCGATCGCTTTCTTAGCTAGGGCAAACATTGCTCCTGCCACGTCCGGCGAAACTTGTCCCGCCTCATCAACAATTAGCAAATCGATACATTGATAATGAGGATATTCTTTCGGTTTATTTGGTCTATATTCATAACAATTGAAAAACTTGGGACCGCTATACATAGTCGTTACTAGGCAGGGCGTTAACATGGCCAACCGTTCCCAATAGGCTCGCTTACCTGCGGGATCTTGGTTTTCTCGCCGATAAAAGTTAAGTCGATCTACTTCTAATAACCAGCGAGCTTCCCAATAGTGAGTTGCTAGTTCAAATAGTTGAAAGCGTAAAGAGCTATCTAAGTAATTAAGTAAATTGGCTGACTCTGGTTCACCTGTTTCTGTTTCCCATACCAGTAACTTAGAGAAATCTAGCTCGACTCCATTTAGCTGAGAACACAACTCTTGCCACTTAATTGATATTTGTTGGTACTCTTGCCAGTCTTTGTCAGCTTTCTGTCTCAAGTATTGATATTGAGAAACTTGTTTTTTAATGACTTGGAATTGTCGATCGATGCGATCGGTAATTGAAAAGCTTTTATTTTCAGCAAGAAATTGAGGATGCCTGTTAATGAAAGTATTTAAGCGAGTTTGTCGTCGATGTCTAACTAACGGTATAAAACCGAACCATCTCATCCACCAAGGTTCTTGTTTTTGAAAAGCTTCCCATTCTCGATCGAGTTTTCTTAAGTATTCTAGCTCGATATTCAATTCCGTTTGATTCTGCTCTAAGTTTTCTAGATAAGTTTCTATACCTTCATATTCTCGATACTTACTGTCAATAGCTTCTTTATTTTCTAGACAATTTTCTGCTTTATCTAAAACATCTAACATTAGAGAGTGTGTAATAGTTATTTGCTCGTGTAGACAAGAGATAGCCTGTTCGATCGTTTGAATTTTAGAACTTAGTTGCTGTTGACAATTTTTGATAAAATATAATTTGGCTTTTTTGAGATACTCATAGTTTTCAACTTGACGAGTAAAACCTGACGCTCTGCCATATCCTTGAGTTATCCAATGATACCCCTGGCTGACGGCACGGTTTTGTTGCCGAGTGCTGCACAAAAATAAACCATAGCTTTCGAGATCGGGCAACCAGCGATTGACTTCAAAAGCAACTCGATTGAAGCTATCTAAGACATTAGTAACAGCTTGATTGTTGGTCGAACTAACGACGATTACTGGTGGGTTAGTTTCCTCTAAAGCAGCTTTTACCCAATTACTAGCGATAATATCGTGAAGTAAAGTAGTTTTTCCCGTACCTGGCGGCCCGTTAATAGCCAGAATTTCACCAGCCTTTACCTGAAAAATATGACTTATTGCTTCTCTTTGGGATGGAGACAAAGGATATTGAGAACTAACGTGACCTAAATGCTGCTGAGAGCAGTCGATCGATTGTTTCTCAGAAAAAATTGGTTGGCGATCGATACTATTAAGACTTGTATATGCAGACAATAGCGGGAGCGAGATAGGATGAGCTATCAAATGGTCGTAAACTTTTAAAATGTTGGTCGATACCCCTTTAGGAACTCGTTCCATCTTAATCAGCCCCTCTTCCAAACATTTATAATTGGCTGCTTCTAAGATGGTTTCCCATCGCTCGCCTGAAACGGCGGCAAGTAACTCTTTCCCATACTCTAGTAACTCTTTCCAGGTAATCTCTCCTCGCTCGTTCTTAGCTACAAATTCTCGATCGAAGTAATCGTCTAAGTTTTCCACCATTCCAATTACTACATCGCTGTTAGTGGGTTCGAGTAAATCCCGACAAATCCATGGGTAAGGATTGTCTGAAGCTGGCCATAGTTTGCCATCTTCTTGTAGTAAAGCAGGTATCCAAAGAGGCGCGATCGCTTTTTTACGATCCACAGATGATTGTCGCCCATATTGATAGCGGCGTTGAGCGACAAACGGAGCGATTATTACTGGAACATAGCTATTAAAGCCATCTTCAAACAGACGTGAAACTACAGATGCAGAAATTTTTCCTTGAGAAATGCTCTTTTGTTCGATAAGTTCTTCGTCTGTGATGTCGATCTCTTTGGCTCCCATTAGCTCGGCTTGAGCTAGGCTCTTGTGCCAATAGCGAACTATTTTTATCGTGTCACTTAAAGAGCGATCGTGCCCAATCATAACGATTAAAGAGCTTGTTAGGTAAAGATTTAGACAAATTTTACTAAATATCTCTGAAAATTTCCCTCAAGTTGCCCTTCGCTCCTCTAGCTGTAAAGATACAGAGGCAATTAGAGATGTTAAGCTAGCGATCGATATGAGGATGATGGATTATTTAAGGAGAAAACCTGATGTCTCAAATCAAGAATTCAACCTCCCTCTACGAACGGGATATTTTGCTTTGGTCGGAAGAGACTGCGGCCAAGCTCAAAGCACGGGATTTTGACCATTTGGATCTAGAGAACTTAATCGAAGAGGTAGTGGCGTTGGGGATTTCTCAAAAAAAGGAGTTAATCAGTCGCCTGATTGTTTTATTAGAGCATTTATTGAAACGGTTGTATGTAAATTTACCTGATGAATATAACGGTTGGGAACGAACCATTCGCACTCAGCGAGCCGAACTAGAGGTTTTATTGGATGCAGTTCCTAGCCTGAGAACTAGATGGGAAACCAGTTTTGATAAGGCTTGGCGAATTGCTCTCAAGAACGCAAGTAAAGAATACACTCAAATCAACTTTCCTCTCGAATGGATGTACGATCGATCGCCCGAAGAAATGCTCGATCGCGATTTTTGGCTCGAACCGTAAGATGACAAGATAAGTCTAGGGAGTTAAAAGCGCCAATTGTTGACCGATAAAGGGTAAAATCTCTCGATTTTGGCCATTAACTTTACCCTCAATGAAGACCACAACTAGACAGGGTTGCTGTTCGGAAATCTCAATATAGGCCGCATCGTGTCGCACTTGGCTAGTCCAACCTGCTTTCGACCAAATTTGAGCGTTTGGAGGTAAACCGCCTCCCAAAAATCCGCTAACTTGATTTTCGTCAGTTGGGGAGCTTAATTCCACTCCATTCAAGTTGCGTTTCAATAGATTCATCATCGCTTGCGATCGCCCGCTGCTCACTGCTACACCCCCAACGATGGCGTGCAATAATCTGGCAGTAGCATTGGTAGTCAGCATATTGCGGTTGTCCATCAACTCCCCTAAAAACGCCCGTTCTCGACCATAAGGCCCGTCGCCCCAAGTCTTTTGATTCACATTGATACTTTCTAACTCTTCCCAACCGAGAGATTGATAGTAGCGGTTGACGATGTTGCGTTGCTGCTGCCAAGTAGCAAAAGGTGCTGGTGGTAATTCCGGCCCCGATGTCGTTCCCGTTAAGACATCCACAATTAAACTGGTAGCATCGTTGCTAGAATCGACGATCGCATCTCGAATCGCTCTTTCTAATTCAGCCGAAGTTGCGGCCATGCTTTTTTCCAACCATTCGTGGATTGCTACCAAATAGAAGAGTTTGACAATGCTGGCAGGAAAAATCCGTTCCACACCGCGATAGCTAAACCCACGAACGGGGTATTGCCAAAATTCGGCAGCCGAGATCGCACCGCCAGTATTAACAGGTACAGGAGGATCGTAGACGATCCAGGTCAAAGCGATTTGATGGCGACCTAAAGCGGGAAATTTCTCCCAAATCGTCTCTAACAGGCTATTGCCCATGGTTTGCAGTTGTTCGTCTTGGCGGAAAAAAGGCATAAGTAAAGTCAAAAGTTAAAAGTCAAAAGTCAAAAATAGCTTCTATCCTATACGATTTTTGAGGTGGAACACCTTACTCGATTGACATTGCTTAATTTGAATATGGTTTTAGCAGAACAATTACCAACATCAGATACAGGCGAGTATCGATGTCAAGTTAATCTGAATATCTATAATTCACCTGGCTGTAACGGTTTAGCAACTCAGGCGGCGGCAAATCGCCAGTTGCGGTTGTTATCTGACGCGCCTGTAGATGGGGTCTTAAAAGTTTGCTTGTGCGAAGATGACTATCCAGGCTGGCTGTCAGTTGAGGATTTAGCTCGATTGGAACCAGCAACTACAAGATATCAGGCGATCGCTCTTTCTAGAAGCGAAATCGCACATCGATTGCCAGAAGTAATCGCCTTTACTCATGCAGCCATGGCCGAACCGAACTACTACCTCTGGGGTGGTACGGTAGCACCAAATTACGACTGTTCGGGATTGATGCAGGCAGCTTTTATCTCTACAAGGATCTGGTTGCCCCGCGACTCTTACCAACAACAAGCTTTTACCCAGAGAATAGCGATCGAAGAATTAACCCCAGGCGATTTGGTTTTCTTCGGCACGCCCGAAAAAGTCAACCATGTCGGTTTATATTTAGGGGCGGGACGTTACATCCATAGTTCCGGTAAAGAGATGGGGCGTAATGGCATCGGCATCGACGTACTCTCGGAACAAGGCGACGAGGTTAGTCGGTCTTATTACCAAAAGTTCCACTCTTGCGGGCGAGTGGTTGCTAGTTATCAAAATCAGGGGTAAAAAGTGGCGCAGGTAAGACGGGAAGTAGCAGAGAGGGCGAGAGGGCGAGAAGAATCTTACTCCCCTCTCCTACAAGGAGAGGGGTTGGGGGTGAGGTCAGACACTACCAACTCAACACTTCTCACTCAACACTCCCTGGTATCGATCGTGGTGCCAGTGTTCAACGAGGTAGAGAGTTTGCCGCATTTGATCGAGGCTATAGCTACTACCTTAACCGCCGCCGAACTGCCATACGAAATTATCTGCGTCGATGATGGTTCTAACGATGGTTCTCCCGAATTGCTCAAACAACTAGCTAACAGTCGCGACGATCTCACCGCTGTATTGCTGCGCCGCAACTACGGGCAAACAGCAGCAATGGCGGCTGGATTTAACTACGCTAACGGCTGGGCTGTAGTTACTTTAGATGCCGATTTGCAAAACGATCCGGCTGACGTGCCGATGCTCCTGGACAAACTAGCAGAAGGTTACGACCTGGTGAGCGGATGGCGAAAACGCAGACAGGATGCTACTTTAACTAGATTGCTACCTTCCAAAATTGCTAATTGGCTGATCGGGCGAGTTACTGGCGTAGAATTGCACGACTACGGTTGTTCCCTCAAAGCCTATCGCGCCGAGTTGGTAGCCGACATGAACCTCTACGGCGAACTTCATCGGTTTTTGCCTGCCCTCGCCTATATTGAAGGGGCAAAAATTGCCGAACTCCCCGTTCGCCACCATCCTCGTCAATTTGGGCGCAGCAAGTATGGATTGGGACGGACGTTCCGGGTATTGATGGATTTATTAACCATCTGGTTTATGAAGACTTTTCTCACCCGTCCCATGCACGTCTTCGGTTTGCTGGGCATGATATCCACGATCTTGGGGGTACTAATCGGCGGCTATCTGACTTTTCTCAAACTGGGATTGGGGCAAAGTATTGGCAGCCGCCCCCTACTAATTTTGGCAGTATTGCTGGTGTTGACTGGCGTGCAGCTATTCGGTTTTGGCTTGCTGGCAGAGCTATTGATGAGAACTTATCACGAGTCTCAGGGTCGTCCCATATACCGAATCAGGCAGGTAGTCAGTCCAAAAGTTTACAATAGTTCACAATAGGAAGAGGTCGGTAGTTGTAATTGTCAATTCGCAATTCGCAATTGTTAATTCCGGTTTTAGAAGCTTTGGATTCAACCGCGATTAAAGAAAAGATTTCTTCCTTATAACCAGTCCCAGCATTTAGATGTGGGATTAATTGCAAATTGGTTTGACTGCCCGCACTACCTCGTTTATCTCTCCCCCATCTGTCGATGAAAGTTTTTTGGACTCTAGAGAAGCAGTCGCGCCAGAATCTGCTGATTTTATTTGCCTCTGGGATTTTGTTCTGGTCGAGCATGGCTTCTTTACTGCCCACATTGCCATCCTATGTTGAGGATATAGGCGGCACTAAGCAGGAAGTGGGGATCGTAATGGGAGCGTTTGCGATCGGGTTATTGGCAGTTCGCTCTTGGCTGGGAAAAGCAGTCGATCGCGGCTGGCGAAAAGAAGTGTTATTGCTGGGAACGATGGCAGCGGCACTAGCTCCGTTAGGCATATTGTCGGTACGATCGATTCCTTGGCTGATCGGTATTCGGATTTTTCACGGTTTGAGCGTGGCTGCCTTTACCACGGCTTACAGTACCCTAGTGGTCGATCTTTCCCCCATCCGCCAGCGGGGAGAAATCATCGGCTATATGAGTTTAGTCGTTCCCGTCGGCTTGGCGATCGGTCCGGCAATTGGGGGATTGCTGGAAGAGGCAGCGGGTTATACTCCCTTGTTTCTATTAGCGGCAGGTTTGGGGATTATTAGCGGCGCGATCGCTTATCTAATTCCAGCGGGAGAGAGGAAGAGAGGGAGAGCAGGGGAAGCGGGGGAGGCAGGGGGAGCAGGGGAAGAGAGGGAGGGGCAACAATTAAATCTTTTATCGGAGATTTTGTTTAGTTCTAGACTGCGAACGCCTACTTTGGTTTTGCTGCTGAACGGTTTGGGTTTTGGCGCTCTGAGTACCTTTGTGCCTTTATACATCAGAGAAACTGGAGTTGACTTAAATCCGGGATGGTTTTACACGGCAGCAGCGATCGCTAGTTTTAGCATCAGATTGTTTATCGGTCGCGCTTCCGATCGCTACGGGCGGGGATTATTTATTACTATGAGCCTGAGCTTGTATGCGGTGGCCATGGTAATTCTCTCTAGAGCCGAAACCTCGATCGCTTTTTTGGCAGCGGCGGTGTTAGAAGGTGCTGCTTCGGGGATTCTATTACCGATGGTAATTGCTTTGCTAGCCGATCGCTCTGCTCCCGAAGAACGGGGTCGAATCTTTGCCGTCTGCATCAGCGGCTTTGACTTAGGAATGGCGATCGCCGGGCCGGTTTTAGGTTCTCTGGCCGATCGACTGAGCTATCCAGCCATCTTTTCTCTCAGTACGTTTTCAATCTTACTTGCCGTCAGTATTTTCCTGACTCAATCGAGCAAAAGCTTACCTCAATCTTTTGACTTTGCCCTCGGCCGAGTTCGAGATGCTTATGCGTTGAATAAATAGAGTATGGGATGGACTTCTACCTTTCCCAGTCCAAATCGCGCTGACGCGCTTTCTCAACTGCCGACCAAAGACGCAAGAATTCCTCTCGAACTGAAGCGTCTAGTTGAGAAGCACTATCTCGATCTAGCTGCAAAACTCGAATCAACTCCTGTACGTCAGCCAAGTCCTTGAGTCGATCTGGAGCCGATAGCCCTGATGCCAGTTTGAGTTCGATTAAGGTGTTTAAATCGACATCTTCGGTTAGCCGCCGATAGCCATGAAGGACTAGAGCCATCCCGCCGAGAACTGCATAACTAATTCCTAATTTTGCTAAACGCTCTTTGAGCCGAGAGAGCGTTTCGTATACTCTTCCTTGCTGCATAAAAAATAAATCTATTTCTTGCCAAAGAGCGGGAGTTAAAACAGGAGAGCGATCGGCATTCATGGTTGAGTTTAGAGTAAGTGTTTACAATTTTATGTTGCTTGCCGCTTGCTTCTCGTCGCTACTCCAGCGACAGTTGTTGCAACAACCAAAATCCGGCAAAGTCTTCTGCTTGCGGACTCGATTGAATCGCCAAAAAATGAACTCCTCGCGCCTGCTGTTTGGCCGCCTCAAATCCCGTAGCTTCTTTCTGAGTAGCTGGGTTGAGTTGTTTCACTAGCAGCCAACTGTCGTTACCGCCAGTTTCTAAGATTAATTTGGCTCCTTCGTCGGTGTTGAAAACAATCGCTGCTGGTTCGATCCCAGACATCCAAGCAGCCATCGGTAATGCTCTGGAAGAGTAAACGATCGCTCCTGGAATCTTAGTTTCTGGCGCAATCGAGAGCATTTCTAAAGGGAACGCTTCGCCAAAGCCGATCTCCCATTCGGGCATTTCGGCAAAAGCTGAGGCTTCTAGAGTGGCAAACACCCACTTTTCTCCCATAAGGGCATCTGGCAGGGGTTGAGGCGGTTCGGTTGTCAGTTGCACGCTGGGATTAGCCCCTGCTTGATAGTTAGGATCGAGGGGATAAACTTCTGCCATTCGTTCTTGCAGCCAATGATGTAAGAGAAAGGTGCGGCGGCTGGGTTGAGCCACGATACCTAATTCTTGGCAAGCTTTAGTAATCATGTTGTTCATTTGCAGCCGGAAAAAGCGGATTTTTTGGGGAGTCGTCTGCGATTTGGCGATCGCTTCTTCCAAGGCATTGCGCAACCAGACCGAATTTACCTGCGTACTCGGACAATATTGGGCATAACGAAATAAAGATGTTACCGATCGCTGGCTATCAGTAGGACTTTCGCACACTAAAACTTCCCAAACTTTTTTCTGGTTTTCATCCAGAATCGGACGAGAGTAAAAATCGAGTTCCCAAATATTACCCATGTGACACGCTGAAAGATCGAAGCTCTGGTAATTGTAATACCAAATTTTAAATTAATGAGAAACATATTTCTCCCCTCTCCCTTGCAGGGAGAGGGGTTGGGGGTGAGGGCAAGCAACCTCAAGTAAGAGAAGATATCGACTCGCTGAGAATATCTAAAGCCACCTGAATTTGTTGGCTGTCGATGACTAAAGCCGGACAAAAACGGATGGCAGCCTTACCGCAACCTAAAAGTAATAATCCGCGATAAAAAGCGCGATCGACTATTAGATCGCGAAAATCTCGATCGAGATTGCCTTGGGCATCGTAAAGATCGATCGCCACCATCAACCCTTGGCCGCGCGGTAGAGAAACTCGATCGAACTTGTGGGCGAGTTGAGTTAAACCGGAAAATAGCAGTTCTCCCATTTTGGTAGCATTGGCCATCAATTCGGTTTCTAGCAATCGCAGGGTGACGTTAGCCGCAGCACAGGCGACTGGATTGCCACCAAAAGTAGTGGCATGAGAACCAGGAGGCCAAGTCATCAATTCCGATCGCGCTAACATCGCCCCTAGAGGTAAGCCACTGGCAATTCCCTTGGCCACAGTAACGATATCGGGCATGACTCCCCAATGTTCGATCGCGAATAGTTTCCCAGTTCGTCCCATTCCCGACTGTACTTCGTCAACTACCATCAGGATGCCGTGGCGATTGCAAATCTGGCGAACTCGCTCTAAAAAGCCGTCTTCCGGTACCTTATACCCTCCCTCTCCCTGAATCGGTTCGACGAAGATCGCAGCTACCTCTTGGGGCGGCAAGATTGTCGCCAACAGTTCTTTTTCCAAATAATCGAGACTGGCGTGAGTGCCGTAGGGGATATGGGTGACACCCGGTACTAGCGGGCCGAATCCCTGGCGCTGGACGATCTTGGAACCCGTAAGCGACATCGCGCCGTAGGTGCGGCCGTGAAATGCCCCTAGAAATGCCACTACGAGCGATCGCTTGGTGTAATATCGAGCCAATTTCAGCGCCGCTTCTAGCGATTCTGCCCCAGAGTTGGTAAAAAACACTCGCGCCTTTGTGCCATCCTCCTTCTGAGGAAAGGGGGCTAGGGCTGCCAACTTTTCGGCTAGTTCGATCGCGGGTTCGTAATAGAAATCAGTTCCCGACATATGGATCAGTCGGGCCGATTGGGCTTGGATGGCTTCTACTACCTGGGGATGAGCGTGTCCGGTAGAGGTGACGGCAATTCCGGCCGTCATATCTAAAAATACGTTGCCGTCTACATCTTCGATCGCGCAACCTTCTCCCCGTGATGCTACCAAAGGATAACCTCGCGTGTAAGAAGGAGACATGACAGCCAGATCGCGATCGATTAAAGCGCGAGCGCGAGGACCTGGCAAGGAAGTAATCAGTCGCGGTAGCTGGGGCAAAGTAGGTTTAGGAGCTAAATATTCTGGCACTATAAAAATTTTATTATGGTACTTCTTTTAGTTGGGCTTTTTAATTGCGAATTGCGAATTGCGAACTGACAATTGTTTTGGTCAAGGTGTTGATTCAGGTGTTGCTGAGGGGCTAATTGCAGGACTTGGTTGTAGTTTCGGTGTCAAAGCTTCTTTGGCGGTTATGCCTTCACCCTGGTAGCCAAAGTGCCAAAGGGTAGCAGCCGCTTCAGCCCTAGTGACGGTTTTTTTCGGTTGTAAAAGAGTCGTATATCCAAATGCCCGCCGGATATTTGCCTGTTCGCCATTTTGAAAATCTGCCAACACTGCCCGCAACGCTAAAGGATCGATCCGCGCCGCATCTTGAAACCCCCAAGTTTGCTTTACCGAATCGACTGAGGCATTCGGTAACGCCTGCCGAGTATCTAAAGGTACTTTCCACAACAGCAGGTTTTCCCGCGTTAAAGGTGCGTCGGGGCGAAACAAAACGGCCGTGGAGTTGCCACTTAAAGGACTAGGAATTAACCCCGCTTCGGCTAATCCTTGAATTAAGGCAAAATCTCGATCGCTACTGGGAACGTCTTGAAAGGCTGGCTGGGCAGTGGGAGATGCCAATCGAATTTGCTTGCCAGGGCTATTAGCATAAATCTGATTGTTAGCTGTCACCAGCCAACGTGCGTACGAGCGACGACTAATAGTTTTATTTGGTTCAAATGCAACTGCTGAGTCACTTTTAGGGCTAGCTGCATTCGATGTCAGAACCCCCAAAGCAGCTAAATCTTCGATATATTGACGCACTTGGGCTGGGACGCTATCGAGATCGTTGAAATTAGAAGAAGTAGTAGAGGCGTTTGCGCCAGCAGATATCCCCACATCGGGAGAGGGGACGGGCCCGACAAAGTTCGATCCTCCAGGTTGGGGAGTAGCCGCCGAGTCGGTTCCCCGACTATATTCGATCGCTAATTCTGTCACTGCCTCTATATTTGGGGATGCAGTCGGTTGAGGTGTCTGGGTAGCAGTGCGATTGAAGGGAGCGATCGATAAGTTAACTTGCAAGTCGTTTCGACGCGCTACCAAATTGTTACTACTATCATCAGTCGGGCGATCGATTATCTGCCAGCCATTAGCTTGAAATTCTTTTTGGTAAAAGCTTTGGACGAAGTTAATCGGATCGGCAGTCGTCCAGCGAATCTTTCGGCCGTTTTGCTCGACAGCTTGCAACTGAGATTCGGGATACACCGGGATCTCCTTGGGGAAGTCAGCAGGTAGCTCTACTAAGGTTTGGGTTTGAGGGCTAGTTTGCAACTGCGGATCGGGGGCCAAAGAACGCTCGATTCCTTCGCAAGCAGTCAAGGATACGCTGAAGCCAGCAATTAAAGACACAAAGAGAACGGAATAGCGATCGAATAGCACGGCAATCTTGAAAAACCAGTTCAATTCCTAAGCTAGCGCAGATCGTGCTAATCGTTGGGCAACTTGAAGGGCAATAAAGTTAGTAGGCGATCCGGTACTCTCCGATTTGATATCCTTAAATAAGTAAAACTATAAAGATCGCTCGATCGCTATGAGATTATGGTTCCTATACTTGATGTACTTGACGAGCAAGAGTTTAAATTTGCTGTCGTAAATGTCAGCAGGGACGCTCTAAAAGGCTTAGGGAATAAATATGCTGTTGATATTAACCAGGTACTTAATAACAAAGTTCAAATAGCGTTTGAAAAATGCCTTAAAATTGCCATCAGAGCTTTTTTGGATTTTTTCTATAAAAACGGAGTATTGAAGACAAATGAGGAAAAAAAGATCGAAACTAAAGAGCGAGAAATAGTCTTTGAATATTTTAAATCTACTCCAGTAGCCGAAGAAATTTGGCACTTGCTCGATCCGGGTGCAGAAATTTTCGATCGGGGGCGACTAGCTAAATTAGGAGAAGAAGTTTTTACAAGCAATTTACCAGACTTAGGTGCTTCGGATTCATCAACTTACCAACTGATATTTGATGCTTGGGGAGAATTTCTCAAGGCTTTTTCTTTTGCCTCTAGGTCTACTCCTGAGTTCAGAGAGTTTCTCAGAGCTAGCTATGAAGCTGGTAGTTTCAAGGCATTAGCTAATATTGAGGATGTTTTAGAGAAAATGAGTGGTAGTGTAGACCGCCTCCAAAATGAGGGTTCGACTGCAAGACAAGCTATCGAGCAGTATAGGGATGAACTTAAAGCATATCGAGATTGGGCAGCAAGCTTTCAAGTAAGTTAATTCTTAAGGCAAGAAAGTATGTTAGGTGGTGTGAAGGAAACAGTTGCCGAATTGGTGGTAAAAGTCGGCGAACTGTATAAAGAGTTAGTTACCAATACAGTTCAATTTCAAGAATTGCGACAGTATACTAAAGAAACATTAGATGAATTCAAGCATTTGCTAGAAAGACTAAGCGATAAACTAGAGGAATCGGAAAAAGATCGAATCAGGAAAGAAACTGAATTACTGTCAAAGATTAATGCTTTAGAAGCAAAACTTGAAGCTTTGAGTCAACAAGCATTACACGCTGCCGCCAAGGAAGCCGCCGTGCAAGTTTTTGAGAGAATGGTGGCTGAGAAAGAAAAAAATATTTTCCCCAACCAAAATCCAGGGGAAGGAAAGCAACTTCCCGATCGCCCTGCATAGCTCATAATCGAACTAAGGAACAGGAACTTCACTGCAATCTGTAACCCCACGATCGTAAGATTGGATCGATGCCGAAAGATCGATTCCCATGCCATAACGCCATTCGCCATTGAGATACAACCAGGTTGGCACTTGACGTACCAGCTCGCGATCGCCCTCAAAATAAACGGTTCCTCGATCGAGAGCGGAATTTAGAGGAGCATAGCCCATCCAGATATGAGTAAACGCACTCAGTTCGGCCGATATTAAAACATCAACCTCAAAACCTGGATTTTTTAGGCACACATCCACATCTCCATCTTCAATTACCAGCCACCAACTGCGCTGAGTTTTACGCCCTTTAGTTAACCCTCGGAAATCAAACTGAAGCACTAGTTTTCGCGCGGGCACTGCCTCAAGATTAATTCGCCGTCTCGTGCCCCACATCAATAAAGCATCATCCAAATCCTCTGGGGCAATTTGTTCGCTGCCCCATTGTTGCGCCCAAACTCCCATAGCCTCAACGATCGGCCGCAGGGCTTCTCCAGCAGGGGTAAGTAGGTACTCATATCCTTGGCCGGTTTCTTTTTCCTGGCTGACTATTACTGCCAACTTCTCAAGTTCTTTGAGCCGTTGCGACAGCAGGGCGCGAGACATCAATGGCACTCCTCGGCTGATGTCATTAAAGTAGCGATTGCCATAAAGCATTTCTCGCAACACCAACAGGTTCCAGCGATCGCCGATTACTTCAGCAGCCTTGGCCACCGGACAGAATTGACCGTAACCCTTTCTCATAGCGCCTCTAGGGAGGTAAAAAACAGGTTCAGATATTGAACTTGTAACACTCGATCGGGCAATTCAGAATGGAAGCATAACAAGACTTAATAGCAATTCTCAATTCAGAGAACTGCATTTTTGGGGGCTATCTCACATATCTATGTAAATGTCGATCGCTATAAAAGGAAGATATCTCATGTTACAGACCGAACCGATAATCCAACCAGCAACGAGAGCAAAAATAGATTGGTTATCTTTAGCAGAATCTTTGGGCAAGGAGTTTGCTGTTAAGGAAGTAGAAGCAGATGAAGGAGATTTATTTGTTGCCGATAACATTGCCCGCTTGAAATCATCTGGACTGACAGCCGCAGGAGTGCCGATCGAATTAGGCGGCGGTGGGGCTAGCTTTAGCGATCTCTGTGCCGTGCTGCGGATCTTGGGACGTTACAGCAGTTCGACGGCTCTGGTGTTTTCCATGCACGCCCATCAAGTAGCGATTCCTACTTGGCGATGGCAGCATCAAAATGCGCCCGTAGAAGGATTGCTCAAACGAGTAGCGATGGAGCAAATAACGCTCGTTAGTAGTGGCGGCTCGGATTGGTTAGAGAGCGGCGGTACGGCAATTAAGGTCGAGGGTGGATTTCTGGTGACGGCTCGCAAAGCATTTGCCAGCGGCGCTCTGTCCGGCAATTTGTTAATGACGAGTGCGGTTTATCAAGACCCAGAACAGGGAGCGACAGTGCTGCATTTTGCCGTTCCGCTCAACGCAGCGGGAGTAGCGATCGAACCCACCTGGAAAGCCATGGGAATGCGAGGATCGGGTTCTCACGATGTCGTCCTCTCCAATGTTTTTGTCCCGGATGCGGCCATTGCTTTACGACGAGAACGAGGAAAATGGCATTTTATTTTCCATCTGATCTCGATGGTAGCCATCCCGTTGATTTATTCCGTTTACCTGGGAGTGGCAGAAGCAGCCCGCGATCGCGCAATTCAACTGGCGATGAAGCGTCGCACCGACGAGCATCTGTGCTACATGGTGGGAGGTTTAGACAACGAATTAATGGCTGCCAAGCTAGCATTGCAGCACATGATTTCTACTGCCGAGGTGAGCCAACCTGGTTTTGAAACCACCAATGAAACCATGACGGGACGAACGCTCGTTGCTGAAGCGGTTCTGAGCGTAGCCGATCTAGCGATGGAAATTGCTGGAGGAAGTGCATTTTATCGCCACTTGGGTTTAGAGAAATTGTTCCGCGACTTGCAGGGAGTCCGCTATCACCCATTACGGCAGGAAGCGCAGCGCCAGTTGTCAGGTCAACTGGCCTTGGGGTGGGATATGTCTTGTTTGTAGGTTCGGGGCGAGGTTGAGAGTCGGTTAAACTTTGGTAGTGTAGAGACGCGAAATTTTGTGTCTCTACCAGTACCCTCTGGGACAAACTAGAAGCCATTGGTGTCAAGTTAACGGTCAAAGCCTTCATCCGTCAGGGGTTGAAAACCCCTGCCTCAAAGCTAAAGTCCTCGCTCAGAGGACTAAATATAGTCACGCTTAGTCCATTTTAATGGACTTGTGCTATTATCCAGGGGTTTTGAACCCCTGGCGGTTGGGGCTGAAGATCGAGGTACAGCAATGGCTCTAGCCCTAAGTTGACACCAATGGCTAGAAGCCTATCCCACAAGAATGTACTTCAATGCTATATCGCTATCTACCTGTAACCTAAGTTTGGCTTCCGCTCAGTCGTGCAGTCATTTGAGGAATTGGCTGCCGATTGCGCCCCATCCCATCAGCGATCGCATAACTTTTAACTAACAACCAAAACCACAACCGAGGGAACCGCTTAACTAACCAAGGTTGCAGCTTTTGCACTAATGCTGGGAACCAACCAACCAGCAACCAACTAATTAAGGCGTAAATCGTGAAATTGAGATAGCTACCCAACCAACGCCAGATATCTTTCCAACTAACAACTTTTAAAATCCATAGCAGTAAGGCAGGATTTCTGCTGGCGGCTTTGAGCGCCAAGCGATTGAAGGTCAGCCAATCGGTTCGATCTTTAATAAAGGTATCTGCGACTTCTGGAGGTTCGTCAGCCAAAAGGCCAAAGAAGGTATTGAGAGTAGCATTAATCCGTTCCGGCGGTAAGTATGAATGAGTTGGCACCATCATCCCTTTGGAAAACAGCCAGGTGACAGAAACATTACTTTGAAACGCATTAATTTGATTCAAAGAACTTGCATCTAACAAGTCATATTTGAGGGCTGTATCTAACAAAGTTGTCAATCGCGGCAGATTGCGCACCAAAGAGCCAAATCCGGTAAAGATCAAAGGCGATTGCAAAGAAGCTGCATCTCCAATGGCAATAGTGCGATCGAATGCCACGGTGCGATCGCTACTCCCAACGCTAAAATGACCTGGAATATAGCCAAATGTGGGTTTGCGCCATACCAGTTTATCGAGGTCGCAACGACGATACTCCGGCAAAATGGCAAAGAAGTCTTCATACATCTCCAGGAGCGAGCCGGGATTATCGGGATGTACTTGATGGTAGTGGAACAAATAAATCGTAATTTCCTCGTCAGCGCCGGGAAATAGCTCCCAAATTAGCTGTCTGCCTCGCGAGATATCCCCGTGACTGTACAGCACGTCGCCATAGTTAGAATCCCAAACGCCAGGTTCAAATCCACTAGCGATCGCAGCGCCTACCGTCGGACAAACGCTATCGAAGGCGCGAATGCCATTTAACTGCCAAGCAATCGGCGAAGCCGTGCCCATGGCATCGACTAACAGCCTGCCAGTAGCTTGGCGATCGCTTTGAGTTGGTAGGTGTGTAGCTGTAACTACTACCTGGGTAGGTTCGACATCAGCCCTGATAAACTCCGTTTCGTCCCAAATCTCGCCGCCAGCAGCTTTGAGTTTTTCACCGCAGACTCGCAAAAACTTATCTGCATCTAGCCCGATATTCAAAACTGTCGGCGTGTGCAATACGGGCGATCGCAAATGGCTGGGATTATTACCATCAAAAAACTTACTAAACCCATCTATATACTCTCTAGCAATAACGCTTTCAAACTCTGCTGGTGAAAACAAACCCAAATCGATTAAGCTTTGAAACTCGCGGCGAGAAATATTCCATTCCCGATTCATCCGGCCGAAAGGCAACCGTTCTAGCAGCAGCACTCGATAACCCAACCGCGCCATCACCGCTGCGTGGACGACTCCCAATGCCCCGCCGATGTAGATCAGATCGTAAGTGGAAGATGGGGTAAAGTTCTCCCCATCTCCCCATCTCCCCATCTCCCCATCTCCCTTAAACACTACCTGCTTCGGCTGCTGGGGATTCCTGACGCTTTCGCGCCAACGCTTCTCCCACCAATAGACGCGGTTGAGATCGTATTCCCCATTGGGCATTTTTTGAAAGTACCGGACGGTGAGAGGGTAATGGGGGGCTAACGCTTCAAAGATTGTCTGCCCAGATAGATCGATCGCTGGCGGTTCTGGGTACTCTTGAGGAAACTGCGCTCTCAGATCGGCGGTCAATTTTTGAATTATTTGTTGTTCTCTAGGGATCGAGCGATCGTACCAGCGAAAAGCTTTGAGATAAGTGGTTCTTTGTACCGACCAAACAAAGATCGAGATTTCGGGAATCTTTCCTAAGGAGGATGTATTAATTTCATCGCTACTATAACTAGCTAATTGCAAGCGAATACCATCAGGTGTAATATTTTTCTTTTCTACTTCCGATCGCCATTCTTGCTGCAACCAAAGACGAACAGCATCTACATCTGGAGTCGGAATTTCTAAGTAAAGGAGTTGTTTCATTGTGAAGATTTGAAGATTTGATTAAATCCGGCCAAATTGGTAGTTGACTATAGTTCAAAGTACGCTATGATGGCGATTACTAAAAATTCTGAGAATTCGTCAACAAACTTTACACTTATCTTCATCTTTATTAATTTAATCCCTAATCTGGTGTCAATGCTATGAATTATCCCATCCCAGCAAATATCCAAGAAATTTCTGACCCGCGCCAGCAACGGGTGGATGCTGAGTTAGTGGCAACAGCGATCGCAGGTGTAATTGAGAACGCTCGCTCTCAAGGTCAATCTTTAGACGATCTAACCGCTGAAGTCTTAGCCGAGGATGGGGTACTCGACCTGAAACAAAGGCGTTGGCTGAGCGACCTAGTGGCTCAAGCTTGGACCAATTTTTCCTAGTCGTGCTTTTTGCGATCGCTCTATCAGGAAAGGGTGATGGAAGAATCTTTAAATACGCCGATCTGCCGCCACGCATTTAAGGCCCAGACATTGGTGGATTCTTATCCGCCAAAGTTAAAAAACAAAAATAAAAAAATTGCTTATCAGATCGCTTGTCCGCCCAGTTGTACTCACAGCGGCGAAATCGTATTTGCGCGATGGCGGGCAATGCCATTACCAGAGATCTTTATTAACTCAGACGATCGCACTAAATTGGAAGAACGAACGGGCTACTTTGGGTACGAACCGTCTAACCAAAATAGCACCCAGGTGGAGTGGTATCTAAATTTTGCCCATTCCGATCTTTTCTGCGCTTACGGCGGGCCGCTATTCGCTCAAGATGAGATGCAGGTAGTCGAACACCCCGCACTCGGTTCGCTGCGAGAAGAACTGCTAGATGCAAAAATTGAGCCTCTAACCGTAGAATCTAGTCAACCAACACCAGTCACTATTTATGGAGTCGAACGGCGGTGCGCGATCTCTACCGATATTAATGCCGATTTAGGACGACCATTTGGACTTTACGGTAATAACTTTGCCCGCGCCACACCAGAAGCGATTCAATTAGCAACAACTGCTCTCGATCCTCCGACTATCTCTAATATCGTGGCTATCGAAGCGCCTCCTGGAGGTTATGGCTCTTATACCGATCGAGAAATTGAATACATTTTAGTAACCGCATTTACGGGATTTTCAGCCGCCCAGATCGAGTCCTCCTCGCATTCGACTTCAGCAGCGGCGATCGTCCAGACGGGATTCTGGGGGTGCGGGGCTTACGGCGGGAATCGCATTTTGATGGCGCTTTTGCAACTTTTGGCGGCTCGGATGGCAGGAATCGATCGCTTAGTTTTTCACACGGGCGAAGCTAAAGGTAGTAAAAATTTGGCAACTGCTAGAGAAATACTCGATCGCGACTTAGCACCGATTGGTTCGGCGATCGAACTTTCAGCTTTGATGAGAGCAATTCAAGCAATGGAATTTCAGTGGGGCGTTAGCGATGGCAATTGAGAATGATAAAGTGGCTGGAAAAATCCTGTGAATAAGGCAAGATGACCGATCGCCAGCCTAAACCCAACGAGCCGCACGACCAATTCATCAAACAATTTGTCCCCGTCGTCTTAAAGCACTTATTCGACAGTCAAACCAGCGTCCCGGTGCAACTAGCTGAAGAACTAGTCATCGATATTTTGTGTAAGGCAAAAGAGCGCGATCTCCCCGTCGAAATCGATCCCAACCTCGGCTTATTAAGTCGGCTAGTTGCCGTCCATCCCACCATCATCATCGAACACTATAGCGGCTACCTCGACCTGGAAGACATCGACTCTTGTATCTCCCGCAGCCGCATATATTGGGAACTGAATAAAAGCAAAAGCGCTCCAGAGCGCAAAACCAGAGTCACCAAAGATGCCGTCAGAAACCCTTATCCCTTGCATCCAGACTTTCCCTACACCTGGATATTTACCGCCAAATGTAGTGAAAACTCCTTCATCCGGTGGGGAGCCATCCCCGCGACCGAATTCGGAGCGGCAGTTTATCGCTTAACACCTCCTGGATTATCGATGGGGATAGTAGTTATAGAATCCTTACCCTACAATGCTGACACCAAACTGCTGAAAATGCTAGGCAAAGCGGAAAGCGCCAAGAGAGCTTTTACCGATATTCTGAAGTTAAACCCGCAGCTAGAATTGAGAAAGGATATCATCGAAGTATCACTGAAGCACTGCATCTATCTCGAACAGTTTAAATCGCAATTAAATGAGGAGGCAATGAGATTTATGACTTATGTGAAAGAAGTAGAAGAGGCTTATACCAAATGGGTACAAGAAAGACGAGCCGAAGGTAAAATTGAAGGGATTCGCGAAGGCAAAATTGAAGGGATGATTAACTCAGCCAAAACGATAATTGGTGCAAAATTTGGGGTAGAGGCTTTGAATCCCCAGATAAGCGATCGCCTGAGCAAATTAACCGAGCAACAACTCGATGAATTCATCCATCAAATTTTTGAGTGGCAACAGCCAAGAGAAATGATAGAGTGGCTGGAAAAGTCCTGTGAATGAGGCAAGACGATCGAGCAAAAGAGCGCGATCGCTCCATCTATTCTCATCCCCAAAGTGCGACCGCTTTTTTCTAACCCAAATGCTCTAATTTCTTCAATACCCGCAACACTAGAAAAGACAGCGCACTGCCGATTAAGCCCAACTGCCACAAACCGCAGCCAGCAGCAGTTCCCAAGGCGGCTGAAACCCAAATTGCCGCAGCGGAGGTGAGTCCGTGAACCTCCTCTCGATCTGATGACTGCCCGTGCGATCGCAAGATTTCTCCCCCACCTAAAAACCCAACCCCAGCGGCAATTCCCTGGATGGTTCGACTGATGCTATCGACGTTGGTGCGATCGGAAAAAATCTCTAGAGGAATTAATACGAATAAGGCCGAACCAAAACTGACTAGCATATGGGTTCTCAAACCTGCTGGTTTATGTCTGAGTTCGCGCTCGACACCAATTATTCCCCCAAACAATAGTGCTAGGGTTAACCTAAAGGTAGTGCCCAACCAATCGTTAGGGGTAAGGGGAATTAGGGAGAGAGAGAAGAGAGGGAGGAGAGACACGGGGACGCGGAGAGCAGAGAAGAGAGGGAGAGAGGGCAAAGGCAAGGGAGCAGGGGAAGCAGGGGAGCAGCCCTTCGACAACGCTCAGGGCAAGAGGGGCAAATTAACGACTGACAACTGACTCCTAAACTTCTAACTCAACACTTCACACTTAACACTCAACACTTATAAATTATGAGCGATCGCTCTCTAAACGCACTCCACCACAGGCGTAAAAAACTCGCAGATCTAATTAATTTTCCTGTCATTCTCTGGTCTGGATGTCGGACTCCACGGAATTATCCGGCTAATTTGTTTCCGTTTCGAGCTAGCAGTCACTTTATTTATTTTGCTGGGTTGCCCGTAGAAAATGCTGCTATTCGCCTAGAAGCAGGCAAGTTAGAACTGTTTGTCGATGAAGCACCTGCCAGCAGTATTTTGTGGCATGGAGAGATGCCAACTAGAGCCGAAATTGCCCAACAAATTGGGGCCGATGCCGCTTTCCCGATAGCAGAACTGGGAGCGCGAGCCAAAGGTGCAGCAACGATCGCCGTTCAGGATGCTACTACTTATTGGCAGCAATGCCAAATCCTCAACCGCGTAGTTTCTACAGCTAATGCTCTTTCTGACATCGATTTGGAATTAGCTAAAGCGATCGTGACTTTGCGCTTGCAACACGATGATGCGGCTATAGCTGAACTGAGACAAGCAGCGGCTTGTACCGTTGACATTCATTTAGCTGGAATGGCGGCTACATCACCTGGCAAAACTGAAGCTGAAATTCGGGCGGCGATGGAAAGCGTAGCTATCGCTCGCAATATGACTTGCGCCTACAGCAGTATCGTCACCGTCCACGGAGAAGTATTGCATAACGAGCATTATCACCACCTACTGGAGTCGGAAGATTTGCTGCTAGCAGATGCCGGAGCAGAAACCGCTTCTGGTTGGGCCTCTGATGTCACTCGCACCTGGCCGGTGGCTGGCAAATTCTCAGCCACTCAAAAAGATATTTATCAGTTAGTGTTGGCGGCGCACGATGCTTGTATTGCCCAAGTGCGTCCGGGCGTGGAGTATCGAGACGTGCATCTGTTAGCGGCTAAAGTTATCGCTCAGGGTTTGATAGATTTAGGCATCTTGCGGGGAAATGCTGAAGATTTAGTTGAAATGGACGCTCACGCCCTCTTTTTTCCCCATGGAGTCGGACATCTCTTGGGTTTAGACGTTCACGATTTGGAAGATTTGGGAGATTTGGCAGGCTATGCAGAGGGTAGGGCCAGGAGCGATCGCTTTGGTTTGTGCTACCTTCGACTCCACCGCCCGCTCCAGCCGGGAATGTTAGTGACGATCGAACCTGGATTCTACCAAGTTCCAGGAATACTAACCGATCCAGAGCGCCGCGATCGATATCGAGATGTGGTGAATTGGGAATGCTTAGCCCAGTTTGACGACGTTCGAGGAATTCGGATTGAAGATGACGTGTTGGTGACAGCCACAGGCAATGAAGTTCTCACCTCGGCATTGCCAACTCAGGTAGAAGCGATCGAGCAGTTAGCGATCGCCAGAGTCTAAACTTCAGTTTACATAAGTAAACTTTTTATTGGCACTAGCTGCAAAACTGAGCTAGGATTTGAATTTCATGCTTTTGACATAGCTCCTTATCGCTAATTGAGGTGAAAATCTATGTCTGACATCAATCACCAAGACTTGAATTCCCAACCAGTTCCTTTCTTCGCTCGCTATCTAGAAGGGCAATTTGGCAAAGAATTATCTGAGGCAGAAATGGCAGCCGTGAGCGGTGGTGCTATCTCAGCTTCTACGCTACCACCGACATTTAAGCGTTTCCTTGAAGATGAAGATAGCAAAGGTGACGCTATCTCCTTTGACCTGTTTCAAGGCGACCCACCTACGTCGATACCGCCCATATCGCTACCAGAATTTCCCCACCCTGGTGAAGGAGAAGTAATGACGATGAAATACCCATCCGATCAGGAATAAAGCCATCTCAGTTAATTGTCTGTGGGAGTTGGACTGACTTCAGGCAGAGGTGGTAATTGTCAATTGCGAATTGGTAATTGCGAATTGCTATGACAGTTCTGATTATTACCCACAGCCGAGACAACGAAAGTATTTCCCTCGTGATGGAAGCGATCGCGGCTCGCGGGAAGAAAGCCTTTAGGTTCGATACCGACAAGTTCCCTACAGAAGTGCAACTTGACGTTTACTACGGCCGGGGAACAGAGCGGCTCGTTCTGGCCTCAGATCGGGGAAACCTGGACTTAAAAGATGCGAGCGCTGTTTGGTATCGCCGCGTCCGCACGGGAGCGCGCATTCCTACGGAAATGAACTCGCAACTGCGACAAGCTTCCGTGCTGGAATCTCGGGCCACAATTATGGGGACGATCGCCTGTCTCAAAGGATTCCACCTCGATCCCGTCCCTAACATTCGGCGAGCGGAAAACAAGCAACTGCAACTGCAAGTAGCACGGGAGCTAGGCTTGGATACTCCCCGCACGCTAACGACCAATAACCCCAAGTCCGCGATCGAATTTGCGCGAGAATGCCAGGAGGGAGCGATCGCTAAAATGCTATCTTCCTTTGCCATCTATGAGGAAGGTCAGGAAAAGGTAGTTTTCACCAATCCAGTTACTACTGAAGATCTCAGACATCTCGAAGGACTTCGCTTCTGTCCGATGACGTTTCAGGAAAAAGTGCCCAAGGCGTTGGAGGTGCGAACCATCATCGTCGGGAAGCAGGTGTTTGCGGCTGCGGTTGACTCCCAACAGGACGAGAACAGTCATTACGACTGGCGGCGACGGGGAATTGCCTTGCTTAATGCCTGGAAAAGCTATCAGCTTCCTCAAGAGGTGGAGGAAAAACTTCTGAAACTGATGGCTTGCTTTGGCTTGAACTATGGAGCGATCGATCTGATTTTGACCCCAGACGGCCGCCATGTATTCCTTGAGGTCAACCCAGTCGGGGAGTTTTTCTGGCTGGAGAACTGTCCTGGCTTACCAATTTCCCAGGCGATCGCTGACATTCTCAGCGACGGTTGAAAAAATTAAACAGCGTTATTTGGTGATACCATGCAAGCTTTTTAGATGCAACACACCTTGGGTAGGGGCGCAATGCATTGCGCCCCTACAAGGAATTTGGTGTGTAACAGGTATTTCGCAAAATGGGATTAACAGGAAGAAGGGGGAAAAAGTTCCTGTCAATCCTCTAGTTTTGAAAGCGGTACTAGTTTCTCCTCACACTACTTCGATCTGGCGCGATCGCTAATTCCGTGCTGTCGGGAACTAGGCAACTTTAATTTCGATCGCTTTTCTTTGTTGTTCTTCCGTTTTCGGCAAAGTCACCTTCAAAATGCCATTTTTATATTCGGCTGCCACGCCATCGGTTTTCACTCGCACTGGCAAAGGAATGACTCGTTCAAATTTGCCATAACGGAACTCCGAACGCACCATACCTTTTTCTTCTGTCTTAGTTTCAGACTTGCGTTCGCCGCCAATTTTCACTGCATCATCAGTGACTTCGACGTTTAGATCCTTTGCTTCCAATCCAGGAATTTCTAGTTTGATTTCCACTGCTTCAGGAGTTTCGTCCATTTCGGCAGCAGGCATGAATGTTATACCGTTTCCACCAGCGTCGCTCGGCAACAGGCGATCGAACAGGCGATTCATTTCTTGTTGGAGGCTATCGATCGATGGCAATGATTCCCATCGTTCGATGTCTCGCCACGGATGCCAACGGATTAAAGACATATATGTCACCTCCTATCCTCGAAAACTACTGAGGGCGATCGACTATCTCTAGCTTCGCTCTTAGATGGGGCTTTTGGATATCGAGTTAACTTTTTTGTTGAGGAGCTAGGATCGCCCCTACTCTCAAACTAACAATAAAATATGAGGAATTTGTGAAGGTAAATACTTGCCAAATAAGATTAGCAATAAATGGTGATATCTTCGCCACAAACATCTGCTAAGTAAGAAAGAGATTTAAACCGCAAACCAATTACTTGTTCGTAAAACGGATTCAATTTGCATAAAGGGGGAATGCGAACCAAGGTGCGACCGAAAAAGTTGATTTCTCGTGCAAAAGGACAACTGGCAGGAATCATTTGACAGCAAAGCTTTGCCATTTTGTAGTCGTTCACTTCTATGGCTTCTAGACGCTGCTGTAAGGATTGGAGTAAATTATGTAATTTCATACTTGAGTTACTGAATATCGATAGAATAGATGAGTAAAGTAAAGATAAAATTAAGTTATTCACTTTAGATTATCCTCCTCGTTTTAATGACTTAGCGCTAGCCTCTGGTTATACCTGTTGATGTTGGACATCAATCTAGTAAACTAGATGCTAAATTAAAGTTAGCCTACGCTTGCTGACTAGTCAGTATGAAAAAGTAATGACTTTGCGATCGCTTTCATTGCTGATAATGCGAGGTTTTGCTGAAAAAGTAATTAAAAGTCAGAAAAAGTCAGCTAAAATCGCAGGAACCTTACGCCTAAACGCTTCTTGGGTGTTGAGACGCTAGGCTGAAATGGGCGAATCACATTCGCCCATCGCCTACCTCAGAAATGCAGGTTTGGCGGAGGGACGGAGCGGTGACAAATTTTCTTGGTGCATACAGATACCTTTTTGATGAGATACAATAGGGATATGAGTCAAATTTTGACAGTATCCTGCAAGCTCAACCCCACATGGCAACAAGTTGAAAAACTTGAGGCAACGTTGATGGCTTTTGCCGAAGCGTGTAATTGGGTCAACCAAAACACCTCAGCAAATATTCTTAATGCCGTGAAGTTGCAATCGCAGATTTACTACGAAGTCAGGGATAAGTTTGGACTGTCGAGTAATTTGGCACAACAGGTTTGCCGTCGAGTAGCAGGCAATCGCAAAACTGCCAAACAGAAGAACAAACCAGTTAAAAAGTTAAATCCTAGTAGCGTCACTTACGACCAGCGCATCTTTGCTTTTCGAGAGCCAGATTGGATGGTGAGCTTGACGACTACAGGAGGGAGAGAACGCATAGCTCTCGATATTGGTAATTACCAGCGCCATTTGCTCAAAGGGCAAAAACCTACAGGGGCAACGCTGGTCAAACGCAGAAACGGAGATTATTACATCCAAATCTGCGTTAACTATCAGACACCACAGCCAGACAAAAGTTCTGATTGTTTGGGTGTCGATCTCGGTCGCAGAGATATTGCAGTCAGTTCTGACGGACACTCTTGGAGTGGAAGAACGGTAAGGCAAACCCGCGACCATTACAGCCAGATGAGAGCGGTTCTCCAAAGGAAAGCCAGTAAGGGCACGCGCAGCCGCCGCAGAAGATGCAGGCAGTTGTTGAGACGGTTGACTGGCAGAGAGAAACGCTTTCAATCTTGGATGAACCATCGGGTCAGCAAAACCCTGGTTGACCATGCTCAAGCTAACGGTCAATCCATCGCCCTTGAAGATCTTACGGGAATTAGAAATCGAACTAATCAACAACCGCGTTCTCAAACGGAGCGCCGCCACAGCAATTCGTGGGCGTTTTATCAACTCCGACAATATATTAGCTATAAAGCTCTTGCCAAAGGCGTTGAGGTGGTGTTGGTAAATCCTGCTTACACCAGCCAAACCTGCCATGTCTGCAACCAAATTGGATTGCGGGCTGAAAAACGATTTTCTTGCGGTCATTGCGGTTGGTGTGGGGACGCGGATTTTAATGGAGCGATGAATATTAAAGCTTTGGTGCTGTCTGTAAACCAGCCTAGAGGTTCCTGGTTATCTTGCGAGATAGCTGGAGGGCTACTAAAAGCCGATGCTGTACCGTCAAGTCAGTGTGGGTAGTTTACAGAGAAAGGAGCAGAGCTTTCCTCATTCATGGGTGGGATGTAGCGGAAAGCACTTTTAAGTGCAGTCAAGCTTTCTAATCAGTTCTCGTAGTACATCATTCAAGCTGCGCTCTTTTTTCTGAC
>JAHHHA010000065.1 GCA_019359615.1 Cyanosarcina radialis HA8281-LM2 | reverse complement strand
CACGCAGAAGATTCTTGATTTTATTGACTACTTCAACCGCACTTTGGCTAAACCTTTTGTCTGGAAATTTCAGGGGTTTCCCGAACCCGCTTAAGCTGGTCACTTATTTTCGCCACGCTGCACTAGTCACCACAGCTTTAGCTCCCCGCTTGCTAAACGCGCTACAAGTCGATATTTTCCGAGGAGCCTGGAACCATCAGTCTTATCGCGCGATTGCGCTAGAACTCAATCACGAATACAGCTACATCAAAGACGTTGGTGCAGAACTGTGGCAATTGCTATCGCAGGCATTGGGAATGCAGGTGACGAAACTCAATTTGTCAGATGCCCTGACGGAGTTCGCCCTACAAAAACGATCGCGCGAACTACAGCCTTCGCCCCGCAGTGGTGTCGATTGGGGAGAAGCGCCTGATGTTTCGCAATTCTGCGGGCGAGAGCCACAATTAGCCACCCTGGAACGATGGGTAATCCAAGACCGTTGCCGATTAGTCGCGATCGCCGGGATTGGTGGTATCGGGAAAACCATGCTAGCAACGCAGCTAGCACAGCAATTGGTAGATACCGGAGAGTTCGAGGTGGTGGTATGGCGATCGCTCCGGCAGGCCCCACCCCTGTTAGATTTGTTAGCAGAGTTGACGGGCGCGATTGCGCCTCAACCATCGCTTCCCCTTCAACTCGATGCAATGCAGCGTCAGTTGCTAGCACAATTGCGCGATCGACGCTGTTTGATAGTTTTAGATAACGTGGAAGCAGTTTTGCAAACTAGCGAATTGGCGGGAACTTACCGATCGGGTTACGAAGACTACGGTTGGCTGTTTCAGCAGTTGGGCGAAGGGCGGCATCAGAGTAGCATCTTGCTTACGAGCCGCGAAATTCCAGCAGAGGTGTCTGCCTTGGCAGGACCGATGGCACCGACGCGATTGCTGCAATTGGAACGGTTGTCGATCGCCGAAGGAGAGGCGATCCTTGCAGCCAAGGGGTTAGCGATCCCAACAGAACAACCGCAAGTAAGAGAATTAATCGATCGCTATCAAGGCAATCCGCTGGCGTTAAAGATTGTAGCCGCGCCGATTCAGAACTTATACGACAGCAACATTGCCGCTTTTTTAAGCGAAGAGGCTCGGCTGTTTAGAGACATTCGCGACCTGTTAGCGTCGCAGTTCGATCGCCTGAGCGACGTGGAACGACAAGTAATGTACTGGCTGGCAATCGATCGCGAACCCGCAACCGCAGCCCAGTTACAAATCGATCTCATGCCCTCGGTTTCTCCCGCCCAGCTACGAGACGCACTGATATCGCTCGATCGGCGATCGCTCATCGAAAAAATCAAGCCGACCTCAGCCCAGCCCGCAGCGCTGATGAAGTTGGATGAGGTCAGCTATACCCAGCAGCCTGTAGTGATGGAATACGTCACAGAACAGTTAATCAAACTGGCCTGTCAAGAAATGGAGCAGGCGCAGATTAATTTTCTCAGAAGCCATGCCCTCGTCAAAGTGCAGGCTAAAGACTACGTGCGAGACATTCAATTGCGGCTGCTGGTGCAACCGATTTTGGCGCGACTAATAGAGACGCAAGGTGGCAGCGAAAACCTCAAAAATCTGCTGCTGCAACTGCTGCGGATGCAGCAAATCCAAGCTCGGTTGCAGCCGGGATACTTTGCGGGCAATGCCATCAATCTGCTGCGCCAACTGGGAACCGAGTTGAGCCATTTGGACTTTTCTCACCTCACGATTTGGCAGGCAGACTTGCGGACGGCGAATTTGCAGGGAGCGAATTTTAGTCGTGCCGATCTGAGCCACTCTATTTTTACTCAATCGATTAGCGAGGTTTTTTGCGTTGCCTTTAGTCCCGATGCCCAAAAGATTGCCACCGGACACGCGGGCGGAGAAATCTGTGTATGGCAGGTCGAAGATGGACAGCAAATTGCCGCTTTTTGGGGAATTGCAGCTAAGGTAAATTCGCTCGCCTTCAGTGCTGATGGCGAAAGTTTAGTTATCGGTAACGCCGAGTGCATCGTCAAACGGTTGCATATTCCATCCCAAACCGTGCGAGGCGAATTCCACGGGCACGCGGGCGCAGTTTGGAGCGTTGCCCTTAGCGCAGACGGTCGCCTGCTTGCTAGTGGTGGCGAGGATCTGACGATCGGCATCTGGGATATGCAGACGGGCGCGCGTCTAAAAACATTGGAGGGACATCGGGGTTGGTTGTTGTCGCTGGCATTTGCTCCTTCTCCTCAAACCTCAACCCCTGGCTACCTGTTAGCGAGTGGTAGTGCTGATGGCACTATTCGGTTATGGAATGTTCCTACCGGAAAAACCTGGCAAATACTTGAGGGACACGCCCGTGGAGTGTCGGCGCTGGTATTTAGCCCCGATGGTCGGACGATCGCCAGTACGAGTGCCGATGGCACGATTCGCCTCTGGGATACTCAAATCGGGCCAGCAGACGCTGACAGTGCAGCCAAACTGCTGACCGCTTGGCAAGGGCACGATGCCACTATCTGGACGCTGGCCTTCAGTCCCGACGGCCAAACGCTAGCCAGCGGCAGCGAAGATCGGACGATTAAGCTGTGGGATGTCGAAACTCGGCAATGTTATCGCACGTTGCGGGGACATACGGCTATGGTTAAATCGATTTGTTTTGCCAACTCTAGAAGCGCCTTGAGTCCCGACGGACTCGTCCTTGCCAGCGTCGCGCTCAATCAATCGATCCGCCTCTGGGACGCTCGCACCGGACACTGCCTCAAAACTTGGCAGGGTTACTCCAAAGCGGCGCTCGGCGCTGTATTTCACCCCGACGGGCAAAGGTTGGCAAGCTGTCACGGCGACCATGTTTTACGGTTGTGGGACGTGCAGACCGGAGACTGCCTGAGTTGTTTGCCAGGACATAGCGATCGGATCGCGTCCGTCGTCTTTAGTCCAGACGGTCGGCTGCTGGCCAGCGGGAGTTTCGATCGAACCGTCCGCCTGTGGGATGTCGATCGCGGCAACTTTTTACGCGCCCTCCGCACTCCTAGCTGGGTAAACTCAGTTACTTTTAGCGCCGATGGGTCGCTGCTCGCCAGTTCGGGGGTCGATGGGGACGTGCGGTTGTGGGATACCGAGACTGGGCGACTGCTGCGAGTTTTTGAGTCGGGGTTTAGCTGGGTTCCAGCCGTGGCATTTAGTCCGCTAGATCGACGTTTAGCCAGCGGCAATGAAGACGGCACGGTGAAGCTGTGGGATGCTGGCAATGCCCAATGCCTGCTGACGCTAGAAGGGCACGCGAGACAGAGCGGTGCGATCGCCTTCGACCCGACTGCTGAAAGACTTGCGAGCGGTAGCGATGACGGTACGGTGAAGTTGTGGGATCTGCAAACCGGACAGTGCCTTCAGACCTTAGAGGGACACAGCCGCGAGGTGGCGAGCGTTAGCTTTCATCCCGACGGCAATCTCCTGGTTAGCGGCAGTTTCGACTCGACGCTCGTACTTTGGGATCTGCAACAGGGAACCCAAATCGCAACCTTGCCAGGACACGCCGGACCGATCTCTTCAGTGGCGTTCGCTCCGGGAGGGCAAATGCTGGCCAGCAGCAGCGAGGATGGCTCAATTCGTCTCTGGGATAGTCGCACGGGCGAGTGTTTGAGAATCTTAAGAGCCGATCGTCCTTATGAAAGGATGAATATCTCCGGCGTAACCGGATTAACCGACGCGCAAAAAGAATCTCTGCGGGTATTGGGCGCGATCGAACGCTAGCAGAATTTATGGTGCAACCATTGTAGTTGACTGCTTAAAATTAACTCTTCGAACAATTTCAGACCCTTCGCCCGAATAAATTCCGAACTTTTCTCAATTGAGGCATTACAAAATGGGAACTTAATTACTGCGAGCATCTAATTTCGTCTTGCAGTTTGACCATCGACTATAGCCTAAGTTCGATCGTAAACCCTATTGGAACCGGAGGTAAGGATTCTCATGATGAAACTCACCTTTCGCGGCAACTCTTACGAAGTTCCCGATCCTATAAAGCTTGACTCCGATCGTACAGATCGACCTCAAATCAAACTTATTTACCGAGGTAACACCTACTACTACACTCCAGTACCTGAGAAGGTTGTTGAAGAGGCTGACACAGATGAGCCAACTGTAACCCTAATCTATCGGGGAAACACTTACAAGCGTAAAATTCCAACCCTTCAACCCGCTCGAAGTCCCTTGGCGATTAACTGGCGTTTGCAGTTGGAATAAAAAAGATTCGTTTTGGATTGACCTCATGAACAAACAATTTACCGCCGAGACTAGCCCTTTTAAAAACCTCATTTTACTCTTTTAAACAAAGCACTCAATTTCTCATCAAACCAACGATAAACAAGGACTAGTCCAATTTATTGTGGGGCGGGCAAGATGCCCACCCCACTAAAAAAGTCGATCGAACAACCATAAAACCTGTAGCAGCGGGTTGACGAATTAATCGATCGGGAGGCGATCGGTTTGACGTGTGCCGCCCCAATGCTAGCAGTCACTTATCTTTGCGAGTTTCGTATTACTAAGTCCGAATTTGGAAAACTAGAGGAACACTATGTCAACCCGGCTAATCCTTAAAAGCAAAAAAAGGCGTAAGTTGAGTATGTTTCACCAAATCAGACGATTAACCGTTAAAATCGATCCGATCGCACCGATGGCTAGATGGTACTTGAAGTACCGCGAAGGTTCGCCATTGCAAGTAGACGATTGGGAAGAGTTTCGCGAAAACTCTCAGTTGATATACCGCAGTTACATCAAACAGCAAAACCAGTCCCAAACCTTTATCGATCGCTTAATTGATAAATTGGAACGCCAATACAGCCATGCCGATCGGAGCGCGGGGTGGATCGAAATTTTAGAAAGGCTCTATATTCCCTCTCAGTATTCCACTCAGGGACTACAAATGATGGCCTTGTACGTCGGGCAAATGGCTCCTTTTGCTCGCATTTCTAGCATTGCCCATTTTCAAGCCAGCGATGAGGTCAGGCGATTGCAGCGCAGCGCCTACCGCGCTCGAATGCTTTCTAGGGTTCATTCTCCTGACGTAGCCTCTAGAAAGAAAATCCGCCAGATTTGGGAAAACGATCGTGCTTGGCAACCGATGCGCGAGTTAATAGAAAAATTGTCAGTGGCATACGATTGGGGAGAGGCGTTTGTCGGACTGAATTTGGTCGTCAAACCGTTGTACGACGGATTGATGCTCGGCCAACTCAGTCAATTGGCTCAACTTAATGGCGATCGATTGCTAGCCTACACTAACAGTAATTTTGCCCTCGACAGTCAACGCAGTCGAGATTGGACGCAGGCGCTAGTCGAACACGCGATCGAGCGGCGTTCGGAGAACCGACAAGCGATCGAAGAGTGGGTGAAAAAATGGCAGCCTTTAGGTTTTAGTGCGGTTGCATCCCTAGCTGAGATCTTTGCAACCGCACCTACCCCAGTCGAGCCTGCTTTTGTCAGCAAAAGTGTTTTGGTATCGTATCAAAAATTTCTCGATCGGTGTAATTTAGGGTCAGTTTTGTCTCAAGTTTGACCAAAACAATTGTCAATTCGCAATTAAATAGCAGCATCCCAAGAATGTTGGGTTTCACTCCGTTCGACTAGGTACTGCTCTCTTGGTGTCGAGTCCAAGCAGAGATAGCAGCGATCGCTAATATTCCTAGCAATGAAGCACCGATTAATAGCTTCTCGCCTTGCAAAATGCCAGCGCCTACTGCCACCACCGGAGGTTTGACGATCGCAATACTCAACCCCAAGGCACTGATAAATCGCTTCCCAGATATGCGAGTCAGTCCGGCAGCGTAGCAAATGTAATCAAAAAAACTAGTCATCAAAGCGCCCGTCATCAAGAAGAAATTGCCTTCGAGATATTTTTGACTCCATCGATCGAGCCTGTCCATAAATCGTTTGCCCACAAGCTTTTGTACTACTCCACGACCGTAGCGACGAGCAATGAAAAAATTAGTAGTGCAGGCAAGAAAATCGGCGATCGCGATGACAATTATGCCCTGCACGAAGCCAAACAAAGCACCCGACAAAATTGCATACGCCGTACCCGGTAGTGCCGGAACTACAACGCTAGTCAGTCTCAGAAACACGATAACCAACGGTGCCCAAATGCCAAATCGAGCCACATCCGATCTGAGGCGATCGATCCCAATTCCATTGACCAACCAAATTGCGCCCGCTATGAGCAGGACGATGAGAGTGAACTACCCGACGCTAACCCTAAGAGGGTATAGCGCGGGCTTCCTATCCAACAAACAGCCCAACAGTAGATTTCTTGCGTCCTCTACTGTTAGGTCTTACGTCTGGACAATAGGCTTTATCCCCCGTTCCAGAGGTCAAAATCCGTAGTCCCTCGTTTCTGAGGTTAATAGCTGCATTGATATCTCTATCGTGCTTGGATGAGCAATGTTCGCAAGTCCAAGTTCTCACTTCTAGAGATAAACTTCCCACTTGGTTCAAACATACGTGGCAGGTTTTAGAGGAAGGGAAAAAGCGCTCGACTTCCTGATACACCTTACCCTCGTTTTCCGCTTTATATTTCAGCATGGTCTGAAACATTCCCCATCCGACTTGAGCTATGGCTTTGGCTAGACAGTGGTTTTTCATCATGCCTTTAATATTCAGATTTTCTGTGACTATGACTTGGTTTTCGTCTACTATCCTACGGGATAGTTTGTGCAGAAAATCCTCGCGGCAATTAGTGATTTTTTGATGAACTTTAGCTACCTTCTTTTTGGCTTTGACTCGCTGATTAGAGTCTTTTTGTTTTCTCGATAAATCCTGCTGTTTTTGTTGAAGGTTATCTTCATGCTTAGTGAAGAATCTAGGGCGATCGAACTTAGAGCCGTTGCTGGTAATACAGAAATGAGTCAAGCCGACATCAATTCCTATAGCTTGCCCCTCTATAGTTGACTGGGGTTTTTCTTTCCCATCTTCAACTAACACAGAAGCAAAGTATTGGTTAGAGCAATTCTTGGAAACTGTAACGGTTTTGACTTTACCCTCAATCGGTCGGTGAATAATAGCTCTTACCTCTCCCATCTTGGGGAGATTTACCACAGACTCTAACACCCTAACGTTTTGGGGATACTGAATAGACTGCTTCCCGTGCTTAGATTTAAACGAAGGGTAGCTAGCTCTTTTTTCAAAAAAGTTGTTAAACGCTACACCCAGATTTAAACAGACTTGTTGTAAGCACTGGGAGTAAGTCAATCCCAACCACTCATGCTTTTTCTTAAGAACGGGAATAAGTTTTTTGACATCGTAACCAGATAATCCTTTCCCCGTTTCTTTATAAGTTTGATTCATCAAATTCAAACTATAATTCCACAGCCAGCGACAATTCCCAAAGCTTTGCTCCAGTATCTGCTGCTGGTCGATTGTAGGATATAGTCTAATTTTGATAGCTTTTAACACCTTAGAGCAAATTCAATTTACTATAAGCCAGGATAACAAATGAGGGTAAGTAGCGTCAAGTGCTTTGTTTGGCTCTGTACCTACGCCAAACCCACTCTCATCCCGACGCTGAATGGGTACATTACAGCGCGGGGCTTCCCGTGGTTTAGCTAAATTCCAGAATTTTGACGATTTTAAGCTGCATCAGTAAAAGTGCGTTTCTAATCGATCGAATCCATTTCTTGCCGCTCTATCTCTTGGCATGAATGTAGTCCACAAAATAAAACCTCGGACTCAGCCAGAATTTCAGCCAAGCGTAAGCTCCTAGTCCGAGTAAGGCGATCGCGATTAGGGGTAAACCTAACTTCAGTTTCAAACTGTCAGGGAAGAGAGCGACAGCAGAAACAGTGAGGGCAAAGTAGATTAAGAGGGCTATCTGCAAGCGTTGTACGATTAGAAGTACCGATCGACAACTACTACAATGACGAGTATGTTGTTGGTAGCGATCGAGAATTTGTTGGCGATTATCGTTAATAGTCCGGGTTAGGCGATCGCTCAGTCCAACTTCGTTCCACGGTAGCTGCCCGCCACAGTAGCGATCGAACCATTTCCTAAACTCAATGACGAATCGATCGGCGCTCGTCGGTAACTCATAAGCGGTTTTCCAACTTTCAGTCAGTTGTCTTTCTTGCAGAAAACTCTCTTGCTGCTGGAGCAGCATCATATCTCCGTCGAGAACCTGATTGCGGACGTTAGTATGCTCCCACCACCGAGGCGTGAGACGATGGAGGGTTTTGGCAAAGTTACGGGGAAACTGAGCGACAATCCTCGACTTGCCTGGAGACACTGGGACGCAGTAGGTGACGAGTCCAACTTGTTTGCTGCCATCGCCGAACTTGAGGGCATACTCCAAGCGACAAGGAGGTTCAAACGCAATCGTTCCAGCAATTCGTCCGGGAACGTTGGCTGAAATTAGGTTTGGCGTTGACTGTAAAATTTCGATGGGCATCGGTACTGCCTTGCTGCGATCGCCCTGTACGCCGTGATGGGAAAACGGCACGTGACTGGGATCTGCCACATTTTCTACCAGAGTTTGCCAGTCGTATTCCAAATCTCGGACGAAAGAAGACCAAACAAAGCCTTGGCTGGCATCTACTTGGGGCGATAGGGGTAAAGGGGTATTCACGGCTCGATCGCTCGAAGTCGCATCGGGCCAAACCCAAAGTAAATCCTGCTGCTGGCGAACGGGAAAGGCTACAGCGCACAGATTCTTTCTTGCCAGTTCTGGATTTTCTGCTTGGGGAATATGAGTGCAAATTCCTCGATCGTCAAATTGCCAACCGTGATAACTACACATCAAATTCCCGGTAGTGTCGTCAATCCGTCCCTCGCTTAAGGGTGCAAGGCGATGGGGACATCGATCGAGAAATACTCGAAACGTTTCAGATGATTTGGGTTTCCAGATGACTAAACGCAGTCCCAAAAGCGTCGCTGTCGTCGGTTGCGTGGGATCTAGATCTTCGACAGGCGAGAGCGGATACCAATGCTGAAAAAAGTTGAATTCAAGTTCCATGTCAAGCCAATTCGCAATTCACAATTTACAATTCGCAATTAGAAACCTAACACCCCAGGTAATGTTGGGCTTCGTTATCGCCAGGGCTAGGGCCTAAGTTCTATGGCCGATCGACCAGATTCGATCTTAGGGGTTTTTCGGTTTAACGAACTTGAGAGTCATGCGATCGCTTTCTCCAATGTCGAGGAAGCGTTGCCTATCTTTGTCACCTTGGCTTAACGTTGGAGGTAGCGTCCAGACTCCGCCTGGATAGTCTTTGGTATCCTTGGGATTGGCGTTTTTCATAAGTTAACTTCTTTTGGCAGCAGAACGTTTTTCAAAAACTTTGCAGATCGCAGACAGTTTTAGGCGACGTTTATCAACCTTTATTTAATAACAATAAGCGATCGATCGTAGCGCCGAGGCGAACTAATGCGAACATCTTCCTACCTTTTTACCGAAAGACTTACGAACTTATCTAACTGTTTCCTTTGATATAAATTGAAAGCAGTGAGTTTGGCATTGGAAGTATATGCAAAGTTCGTTTTCCTTCTCCTGGCTTAAACTGGCGATATTCCCAGAATCTGAAGTAGGCGATCGAACTCCTACTTCAGCAGTCGATCGATCTGAAAGCGATAACTTAGATGCAACTCAACCAAAGTTATCGTTTGAGTTCTGCGATCGAGTCGATCCTTCACTGCAATACATCATTGCTTGTTCTCAATATCTTCCTTTTCTAATATGAAGATTCAATCATCTGGAAATGAAGCCCGATTCAGTCTCGCCAACTAATAAATTGCGACTTTGAGTTTGGAGGTCCACTAATGTTAGAAGCAAAACTAACACCTTGTGCCAGTCTGCTGTACCGCTGGATTCTAGCGCGAGTGCCGCTGGAAACTAAAGTAAAGGTTGACTTGCAAGATTTTCAGGCGTGGACGGGCGAACATCGAGAAAGGTGTTATAGCGATCGCGAAATTCTAGAGGCTCTACAGCAGTTAAAAAAGCTAGAGTTAATCGGCGCGAGCAAAACCGAAGTCACGGTGGAAGCAAAGCCAGTAGCAGATGAGAATTTCAACATCAATCCGACAGCGCACCTATATTTAGCCCCAAGCGATCGATCGAACGACTCCAATCGCTGGCTGCTAGCGAAAATCGTTTTAGGTTCTTTAGCATTAAGCATAACTGCCGCGATCTTGGGTTTATCTCTAGCTCAAACACAACCCCAAATCTTCAATATGTTGGACTTTGGAGCGTCCTCGGTGAAAAGTAAGTAGTCAAGCCAATTCGCCATTGACAATTCACAATTGTTCCAGTCTGACTAAATATCGCTCTCTTTTGATGAGACAGGACTTCAAAAGTGCATAACCATCTAAAGAAACAAGCCGTGAAAAAACTTATTCTGCGGTTGCTCGTCGTCATTCTCGCGATCGGCGGAGTTGTGGGCTATGTCAACGGTGCCACACCTGCCTCAAACTGTAACATCGCCACCTGTTCTACCTCGATCGGCACTGGAAAGGTTTCCTACAGTCAAGTTGGTACGGGACAGCCGATCTTATTGCTGCACGGTTTGTTTGCCAGCAAAGAGCAGTGGTACGACATGATGTGCCAGTTGTCTGAAGCGGGATATCGAGCGATCGCCCCAGATTTACCGGGTTATGGCAGCAGTACCGGGTTTACCGTCAGGGACTATGCTCTAGAGAATCAAGCCGCCCTACTGCACCAGTTTACAGATCGGTTAGGGATGCGATCGCTTCATATTGCAGGTAGCTCGATGGGGGGAGCGATCGCTCTTCAGATAAGCAACGATGACCGACCAGGCTAGCATATGAATAAACCTCATGTAATTCCCGTGCAAGACTACCGGGCTTACCGCATCAGCCCAGAGAGTACAAATCGGTTAGCGCTCGTGTTCGATCCTGAGAGCGTGCATTTCTCGATCGCTTACTACATTGAGATTTTTGATGTCGGCGGACAGACTTCTCCGCATCGGCACCAGCACCAATTTGCGATCGAGACGTTCTTCGTTCTCAAAGGCGAGGGTGTTGCGATCTGCGATGGTGAAGAAGTGGCACTGCGCTCCGGCGATACCTTGCTCGTACCGCCAACGGGAGTGCATGGAATTCGCAACACTGGAGCAGAGCGACTGTATACGCTGACGGTGATGGTGCCCAACGAAGACTTTGCCGAACTGATTCGCAACGGTATTCCCGTTGAACTCGATGCTGAGGATTTAGCCGTGTTGCAACGCGAGCCAACCCTACCCTAAGCTTTTCATTCATCGTCTGCGAAAGGCGCATGATAGCAAATATTCACAGACAATTTCAGACCCTTCGCCCGAAGAAGTTACGAATTTTTCTAATCGGTTTCATTGATATAAAAGGAGCTTGGACTAATGTAGGAATAAGTTAGATTTATTGACATCCTCCCTACCCTGCTTGCGCTGAGGGTAGGGATTCCAAGAATTGCTTCGAGGATCTTTCTGCTTCATAGCAACTGCCATCAGACTTATGCCTTTCCGGTCTTACGCTCGCTCCACAGACTTTCACCGCCAGCCCAGCGGCAAGGATGTTATTGGCAGCGTTGAGGTCGCGGTCATGGGCGATCCCACAATTGGGACAATTCCACTCACGAATATTCAACGGCATTTCTTCTTCGATGTGACCACATCCTCCACATCGTTTAGAACTCGGAAACCAGCGGTCGATCTTAATCAAAGTGCGACCATACCAATCGCATTTATATTCAAGCTGTCTGACCAATTCGCCCCAACTAGCATCGCTAATCGAGAGAGCGAGTTTCCGGTTTTTCACCATATGCTTCACAGCCAAATCCTCGACGGCAATGGTTTGGTTTTCACGCACCAATCGAGTCGTCAGCTTGTGAAGAAAATCAATTCTAGCATCAGTTATTTTCTGATGCACCTTGGCTACTTTTACTCTAGCTTTGTGTCGATTATGAGAGCCTGTTTGCTTCCGACTCAAAGCTTTAGAAGCTCTTCTGAGCTTGGAGTATTTAGTTTTAAATCCCTTGGGATTAGCAATTTTTTCTCCACTGCTCAAAGCCACCAAAGTAGTTACACCCAGATCGACACCAACCTGGTTAGAAGATGGCGGCAAAGCTGCGATTTCGATCTCCACCAACAAAGAAATCGTCCATCTGCCGGATGGAGCAAGTTTCACTGTGACGGTAGATGGTTCAGTCCCTTTTGGGAGTTGTCGGCTCCACCTAATTGGCAATGGCTCGGTACATTTAGCCAGGTAGACTTGGCCGTTTCTGAACTTAAAAGCCGATTTGGTGAATTCCGCACTACCCCCGTTGCGTTTTTTCTTCAAGGTTGGGTATTTAGCCCGTCCTTCAAAAAAGTTACTGAACGCCTTTTGCAGGTGTCTCAGCCCTTGTTGCAACGGCACGCAACTAACATCGTTCAAAAACTGGAGGTCGTCTTGCTTCTTCCACTCCGTCAGCATCGACGAAGTATCGCTGTAGCCGACTCGTTTTTGTTCTTCATACCAGGCTTGGGTTCTTACTGCCAAAGCTTTGTTGTAGACCAGACGAGTGCAGCCCATCGTTCGCCTCAACAGGTTTTCCTGTTCGGGCGTGGGATAAAAACGATACGTGACATTCTCCAGACACCGACCCTAGCGGGTACGGTGCTGGCTTCTTGAGATCGCTCTCAATCAATTTCCTGCTTCATCGGCCTTCCCTATCAGTTGTTGGTTTTATCGATATGTATCTCCCAACAGTGTTGACCCGTTCCAGTTCCTCCACAGGCAGTTTAGAGACTCCTGATGCCCCACGAAGTCTGCG
>JAHHHA010000013.1 GCA_019359615.1 Cyanosarcina radialis HA8281-LM2 | reverse complement strand
ATGCAGGTGCTTGGTGCCATTATGCCAAAGCTCATCCATCTAGCTTTCGGCATTTTGAAGTCAAAACAGCCTTTTGACCCGCATTATTCGATCGCTACCCCTTGACGGCTCAAGACAGTATCTACAAGCATTTAATGCCTTCTTTTTTCATCGATATTAGATGCTAGGGCCAACTTTCTCCGTGGCTCCCAAAAAGGCATAGGTGCAAAAACTTAGGCGTACTGCTCGATCCAACTGGAGTCGAAGATCGATTCGTAAATCCGGTTATTGACTCTCAGAAACCCCTGTTGCTTCACAGCTAGGCCCGAAAGGAGCAATTCCCTTTCGGCTGGAGTGTCGGCGGCGACAACTTCTCCTCGATCGCAGATTTGACGGTAGAGTGCTAGCATCCCTAGAGAGCGTTGGCTTTTGAGCAGGCGATCGCGGATGGTTCTCAAATGTTCTGGCTCATCCTGAGATTCCCAACGATCTATAATCTTCGATCGCACCAAGTTTTCGATCCATTCGGCTTCTCTGTTAGTGGGGATCGCCGATGAAGAATGCCGAATTAGCTGGCAAAGCTTTTGCGTCAAGAAAGGCTGGCCGTTCGTCCAAGCTAATACTTCTTTGAGTACCGTTTGGGGATTGCTAACTCTCTGAGCCAATCCTTGCAGCAAAGGTTGGGCTTCGTGTTCCTTGAAACCCTCCAGGTGAACGGCATGACCGATATTAAAGGGGGTGGTTTGGATGTCGGTAATTAAATCTGATGGGGTAGTGACACCAAAGAGAGCAAAGGTTAAACGCCGATATTCTGGGTTCAGACTCCGCTGGTTGTAGCACGAGCGAATCAGGGCAAAAAAATCGTTAACTGGGAAACTTAAACCCAGGACGCTATCGACTTCATCGATAAAGATGACCAGTGGTTTTGAGGGAGTACCGTCTTCTACGCCGACTTCAAGCAGCAAAACTTCTTCGATAAATTCGCTCAATCGCTGAACTGGAGAAAGATCTTCTCGCTCTTGCCACCAAGATTTGAGGTGAACCTGGCTTCGCCATCCAAAACGTCGCCCGATCTCGAAGGCAACTCCCTTATACCATCGATCGGGGGTAATACCTTCGCTGCCGATCCGGGTCAGATCGATCGGCGCACAACAAATCCCCTCATGTTGGAGGTGATGAATCATGCGGACCATGAGGCTGGATTTTCCCATTTGTCGGGGGTTGAGGACGTAGCAAAACTCGCCACGCTTTAAGGCTTTATACAAATAACGGTCTGCTGCCCGCACTACGTATGTGGGAGCGTCCATCGGCAAACTTCCCCCCACTTGATAGTCGAAGGTCGAGGGTTGGTCTGCGCTCCTCAGTAACTCGTTTTCAAATAGCAGTTCGGCTTGAGTAGATTTAAGGATTTCTAGGGTTTGTGACAGTTCTTGGGTGCGTTCTTCGACTTTTTGCTCTAGCGTCCGACTATACTCTTCTAGTTCATCTTTGGCACGTTCGAGGGCAAGCTTTTTGAGGGCTAGTTCTTGGGTAAACCGAACCCGCTCGGCTTCAGCTTGTCGGCGCTGAGTGATATCCTGAAAGGCTGCGATCGCGTAGACAATCTCACCTCGATCGTCAAAAACAGGAGTGGCTGATACTTCTAAAGGAATTGTTCGCTCTCCTTGGCGAATTTCTAGATCGTCGGCCGTCGTACTTTCGCCTTTTAGGGCGCGGACGATGGGTTGCTTCTCTGTCGGATACAGTTGGTCTGTTCCGGCTAAATAAGCCTGATAGATTTCCGTCAAGCGATCGCTTGTAGTTCCGGCGGCAATTCCCTGTCCTAGAATTTGCTGGGCGGCTCGATTGGCATAGTAGGGTTGTCCTTTAGCATTAAGAGCGAAGACACCTATGGGCATAGCTTCTAAAAATTGAGTTAATCTTTTCTCGTTCTCGCCCAAGGCAACGTATAGTCGAGCATTTTCTAAAGAGATGGCGGCTTGAGAGGAGAGGAGATTGAGGATTTCTAGGCGATCGCTGGTAAATGCCCCGGCAGTCAAATTATTTTCTAGATACAAGATACCGCTAAGCTGGCCTCGATCGACTAAAGGCGTGCAAAGAACGGATTTGGGTCGAGCGGCGACAATATATGGATCGCTAATAAATTGTCCCTCACGGGCGGCATCATTTAAGACTAAACTTTCCTGGGTGCGAGCGACATAGTTGACGATCGAGGCTGACAACCGAGGGATCTGAAGGTCAACATCAACTGAGTCGATGGGAAGCGATCGCCATAGAGTAACGTCATCAGAATCTACTGTCCCTTGAGCTTCGATAACCCAATGACCTTCACGCTCTAAAATCAGAAAACCTTTTTGCGCCCCAGCATTTTCGATCGCAATTCCCATCAACTTTCCAATCAGAGCCTCTAGCACGATCGCGCCTGAGAGCGCCTGAGATGCCTTGATAATGGTTGTTAGCTCAAGAGTATCAAGCAAACGATCGGAGGTTGTTGCCGAAGCGGTTATTCCGGTTTTCACTGATGAACTAGCCGAAAACCACTGAGGATAGGTTTCTTCTAGCATCTCGACTTTACGCTTTGCACCCCATATTTGGTAGGCTTGGCAAGCTTTTCTCATATAAAGTTGGGCAAATTCTTCCTTTCCTCGCTCTAACCAGAACTTTGCCGCAAGTTCATTCGCAATCGCCTCGTTTTGAATAAACTCGTTTTCTTTAGCAGATGCAATGGCTCGATCGTATAAATCGATTGCTTGCTGCCAGTGACCTGAGATCCGAGACATTTCTGCTTCCACTAACAGATATTTATGCAGAAAGTTCTCTGGACAATTATCTGCCCACGCTTTCATGCGCTGTTGATTGGTTTCGAGTTGCTGCCAGTATCTTTCCTGCTCGTCTAATGCAGCTTGAGGATAGAGCGCAATGAGTGTTAGTGAGTAATAGAAATTATGCTGGGAAATTGAGATAGTGCCCATTATATAGTCAAACCATTCTCCAGCTTGTTCTAAAAGAACTAACTGGAGCGGCTGACGATATAGATAAAGAGCTTCAGCTTTGAATATGTAATACAAACAGATTGCCCCCAACGTCCAATCTTTCTGGCAAGTTTCTAAAAAGTGGGCTTCCTCGGTTTCTTCTATATCAAAACAGGATTTATCTTGGGTAAAACCCACTAAATTTTGGATGATAATCTTAGCGCCTAGTGTACAATTGGCTGCCCACTGATTTTGGCTTTCTTGACTAAAGAGAAAACTACGTTCAGCTTCCTTTAGAAGAAGATTAAGATTTTTACCTTGATAAATAAGATTGTACAAATGATGAGCTAAACCATATCCACTAGCTTGTAGATCGCCAGCTTGTACCCCTGCTTCAATACCTTCAATGCTAACCCTCTCAGAAAGCTTAATGTGCTTCAACCAGGGCATAATCATACAGGCTTGAAGTTGGTACGCCCCAGCTTTGGAACTTAAATTATGATATTTATTGGATAGCTTGACACTGAGACAGCCGTATTGATAAGCCAGGTGATAGTTGTGCAGCGCATGGGAATTAATCACTCCAAAGCAGACGTACCCTATCGAAGATTTTTCCGTGTGGCCATATTTGATACTTAGATTGACCATTTTAGTTCCGACAACGTACAGCAGAACTGGGTTGAACATCCAAGCTGCTGGCACGATACAATGCAATATCGTCAAGGCAGCCCTCTTTTCAGGGATTACCATTTCTGGAGAGTTATATAATAAGCTGACCTCTTTGCTACCTAAATTCTCTTGATATTCTCTAAGCTCTAATCTAAAGGCTGCTTCCAAGTTGTCCGCAGGCAAATCGATTCCCAGCTTTCTAAGTGCTGTTCGACCCGAATCAATTGCTTCGATTAATTCTCCTAACAAGGTATACAGATTAATCTGTAAGAAATAGAATTCTGTACAGTCGAGGACTGATTTTGCTTGCCTCAGTGCCTTCTCGATCAGAAGTAGAGACTGTTCAATATTTCCATTAAGATACTCAACCTCTGTGAGTTCCTTGTAAAGGTTCAGAGCCATTTCATAGTGTTCTTCCCAAACATTTCCTGGAAACTCATCTTCAGCTAAAATTAAGTAATGTTTAGATGCAGGATAAGCTATCGCTTCCTTTGCTTTTCTGCCAGCCTGCACATTCAATGCTGCTAGTGCTATTTTTTCAGCTTTGCTCTCGATCGACGCTCGTCCTTCATTCAGATGATTGACTAAAGTAAAGATTTTTTCCTCACGGGCTTCTTCATGGGTGCTGGCAAGTAGAAGCCTGCCAATCTTGAGGTGAACTGCTTTTTTTTGCTCCTCATCAATCAAGGTATAAGCAGCTTGTTGGACGCGATCGTGCAAAAATTTGTAATTCTGGATGACTAATGCGGATGCGATCGGTGCTTCTGAAAATGCTGTCAAGGCTGAGATGGGTAAAATCGCTCCGGATTGAATCACGGGTAGAAGATCTTTGAAAGTCTCAGGAGCCGATTTTTCGAGAATGATTGAGAGAGTATCGAGGTCAAAACGGCTCCCAATGCAAGCCGCTAAACGCAACGCTTTCTGAGCCGTCTCAGGAAGTTTTTTCAGCTTTCCAACCATTAAGTCCACTACGTTCTCGGTGATACCCTGTTCTTCAATCTGATTGATATCCCACTGCCAGCACTGCTGCTGTCGATCGAACATCAGAAGATTTTCCTGATAAATTGTTTTGAGAAATTCATTAATGAAAAAAGGATTTCCCGAAGTCTTCTTGAGAACTAATGTTGCGAGAGATGCGACGGTTTTCCGATCGCAGTGTAAGGTGTCTGCAAGCAACTGAGTAATCCGATCGATCTCCAGGGCATTGAGAGCCATGCTGTTGATGATTGCCCCTGCTTCCCTTAAGCGATCGATCGTGATGATTGTGGGATGATTGGAACTGACTTCGTTATCTCGATAAGCACCCAGCAACAGTAGATATCCCGGATTGCTCTTGGTTATCATTAGCTCAATGAGTTTCAGACTGGCAGAGTCAGCCCATTGCAGATCGTCCAGGAAAAGAGCTAGCGGGTGAGATTGCTGGCAAAAGACTTCAATGAACTTTTGGAATACTGCATTAAAGCGATTTTGTGCTTCAGTGGGTTCTAGGGATGGTACAGCAGGTTGAGGACCGACAATTTGTTCGATTTCAGGAATGAGAGCGATTATGACTTGAGCGTTAACACCCAAAGCAACCAGAAGCTTTTCACGCCATAGAGCCAGTTGGGCTTCACTTTCAGTCAGCAGTTGTCGGATGAGAACTTGGAAGGCAGAAATAACCGCAGAATAAGGAATGTTTCGTTGGAACTGCTCAAATTTTCCAGAAATAAAGTAGCCGCGCTGCTGTGTAATCGGTTTATAAAGCTCCTGGACAAGCGCAGATTTACCAATTCCAGAGTAGCCGCTCACTAATAGCATTTCTACCTGCTGCCCGTCACCTTCAACAACTCGCTTAAATGCTGAATGTAAGGTCTCTATTTGTGCTTCTCGACCATAAAGTTTCTGCGGAATTTTTAATCGATCGAAAACATCTTGACGAGCGATCGAAAACTCTAAAATCTGCCCAGCCTGCTGTAGCTGTTTTAGACACTCCTCTAAGTCTATTTTTATGCCCAACGCACTTTGATATCGCTCCTCAGCCATTTTTGCCAACAATTTCATGACAATATTAGAAACGACTCGCGGAATTTTTGAATCAATTTCGTGAGGCGGAACGGGTTGTTTGGCAATATGGCAGTGAATTAATTCCAGAGCATCATGGGTTTCAAACGGCAATTTTTGGGTTAGCAACTGGTAAAAAGATGCACCGAGAGAGTAGAAATCAGTACTGTAATCCAGCACACGATTCATTCTGCCCGTCTGCTCTGGTGAAATGTAGGCCAGCGTTCCTTCCAACACATTTGGGCTATTAATTGGCGGATTCTCATGCGTGAAAGTGGTCGAGATACCAAAGTCAATAATTTTAAGTTGTCTAGTTTCTGGGTTATAAACGATATTAGAAGGATTGATATCTTTATGAATAACATTTGCTCCATGAATCGCATCCAGTATCTCGACAATCTGGATAGCAATCTGAAGAAATTCCGAGAGCGCAAACTCTTTAGATCCCATCAGAGCATCTAATGATATCCCTCCAAAATCCTCTAAAACGATCGCAAGCGTATTTCCATAAGGCAACAAATCGTAGGCTTCGATCGCGCCATCGATCGCCAAAGAGCGTGTGATTTCATACTCCTGTTTGTACCTGGTCAATTCTGACGGAGTTGGGTAATCTTCCTTGAGAACTTTGAGAATAACGAGTCGATCGTTAGAGTTCGCGACAGCTCGATAAACCACTGAATTGGCGCTTTCGTAAATCTTAGTGGTAATTCGATAATCGGTAATCACATTCATCGCTATTGGAGAGTCAGAGTATCGTAAGCAATCAGAGTATTTTTTAATCGATCGTTTTCTCCTCGGACAATCCATTTAAAAACTTCTGTCGCAGCCATACCTAAAGCTGTTTGCAAAGTAGAAGGGAGAAATCCTGGAGGAGAGATGGGAGCGACCGATTGGCGATTAACTCTTTGCACGTAACCCGCAACTGGCCTGTTATTCTGCAAGCGACTAGCCAAACACTGCCAACAAGCTGTTGTCTGAGAATCGAATAGAGGTCCCAGCCAAACCACCGTTCCTAGAGGTTTTACCAACATCCAAGGACTTGGCGATCGAATTGATTTTTGATTGAAATCCTCTAACTTAGGATGAAGGTAGTCATCAGTCAAAACTACAGTTAAATCGACTCGCTCTAAGTCCGATTCGTTAGCTATTTGAACGTTCAAAGCTTGCAAATTAGCAATCAAATCCGATTTCCCCAGAGAAGCAAAAGATTCAACCGCTACTTTAGTAGATTTTAATCGTTGGCTAGCTAAATCGGAGTCGATATTAAGATGATGGCAAAAAGTAATTAAGTTTGATGGTAACAGGTAATCTCCTTCGACTAGATAACCTGCTTTCTCCATATGAAATAAAGCAGCCTGAGCTTTGATACTAACATCAAGAGCTTCTTGAAAGAAAGTAGAAATATCTTGAGGTGTTTGCTGTTTTGGGAGCAATTTAACTTGGATGGCATCAATAATTTCGTCACTGGTGCGATCGCCATCAATCAAAGATGCTACCAGATATAAAAAGCGATCGCTCAAACATACTGTCTCTCTTTCAGATAAAAGAAATACTTGGTCTGGGGCGACGGTGGAAACCGAATAACAGGGTTTGAAATGCGGTCGCTCTAGCATAGTTTTTATCCTTGGAAAAAATATCGCCGATACAACTCGCATCCTGCCATGACTTTATCGCCCGATCGCTCTATCAGTCCCAGACTGCTTAACTTATGAGCGACGATCGGGGCTAACGATACGGGTTCGGCTGCACTGATAATGGTATTGAGCGCTTGGGCTAATTCCGGCTGTTCGTGCATGGTGGCCCAATGGCGCTGCAAGTGGCGATCGTAAATTCCGGTAGCTGTAGGGGCAGTTCCTAGCACTTGGGCGAGAGTGACATCGCCACGACTGAGGTGATAGAGGGCTGTATGGATCAGCGCTGGATGTCCTCCCACTATATCCATTAGTTGCCTAGCTTCCTGCCCATCCGACCAGTCGATGCCGTAACGTCGAGCTAACTGCTGCACTTCTTCTAGACTGAAGCCGCTTAACTGAACTGGCAGTCCGACATTAAAGGGCGACTGATTGAGTTGGAGGGGAACGTAAATTTCCGTCGAGTGAACCACGACTAGGCGGAGCTTTTGCCAGCCGAGCAGAGTTTTGGCTTCTTCGTACCAAGAGCGCAGCAGCGGTAAAAAATCTTTTGCCAGTTGAGGATATTCAAAAATCTGATTCACCTCATCGAACGCTAAAACTATAGGAGCGGTAATTTCCTTTAGCAGATAGTCTTGGACGTAGGAAGTGCAGCTAATTTTGCTGCCTAAATCGTCATCCCAATAATCGTCTAGCTGCGGTGGTAACTCAAGCTGACGGGCAGCGTTGGCGCATACCCAGCGCAAAAATTGATGCAAATCGCTCAAGATGCTTTGGTCAACTTGCTCCAGGTTCAGGCTGACGGTACGGTAGCCCAAACGTTTAGCAAAGTCTATTGCCCTCAACAGCAGCGAAGTCTTGCCCATTTCTCTGGGCGCTTTAATCCGTAATAAAGCTCCTGGTTTGCCGATCTCTTCATAAACCCGCTCTTCTAAGGGAAACCGTTCTAGGTAAAACGGCGAACCGAGAGGGACAGCCCCACTGGGGTAGCTAGGAAAAGCATCGGCATTGGAATCTCTCTCTGCAATGGTTTCAGAATTTTGGTTTTTAGTCTGGGATAAAACCTCAAAATCTAGATTGGCGATTTCCCTCCAATCGAGGGCCAAACTTCGACATAGTTCGTCAAACACCGCGTAGTCAACAGGCTTACCTGTCAGGAAGTTGCTGACTGTAGCTAGAGACAATCCTACTTCCTCGGCTAAAGAGCGTTGGCTGCGAAAGCCATTACGATTGAGAGCTAACTTAACGCGATCGAGGCAATCGGGTTTCACTCTAAGGGATCTGGGCATGACGCTCTCTCTAAAGCCATGTGCTAATTTTACACCAGAACCCCTCTTTTATTACTTTTATTAGATAATAAAGGCGAAGCAACGAGTAATGAGTAACGAGTAACGAGTAACGAGTGCAATAATCGTAGGTTGGGTTGAACGGAGTGAAACCCAACGAACCCGATCGTAATACCTCATTTTAGCTGTGTCGATCGAGCAAGGTATGTTAGCGCCGCGTAACGCACCGCTACCGCCATGTAAGTATTGCATGGGAAACCTCCACGCGATCGATAGTTAACTGGCGATCGATTTAAACGCCTGCCGATACAAATTACAGCCAGGTATCGCTCGATCGCCTGACTGTCGAATCAACCCCAGACTCTTTAACTTAAAAGCCAGGATCGCATCTAATTTCATGGGTTCGGCCGCACTGATAATGGTATCGAGCGCTTGGGCTAATTTGGGCTGTTCGTGCATAGTTGCCCAATGGCGCTGCAAGTGGCGATCGTAAATTCCAGTAGCTGTGGAGGCACTTTGCAGTAGTTGTGCTAAAGTTACCTCCCCACGACTGAGGTGATAGATTGCTGTATGGATCGGGGCTGGATGTCCTCCCACTACATCTGTTAGTTGCCTAGCTTCCTCCCCCTCCGACCAGTCGATGCCGTAACGTTGAGCTAATTGCTGCACCTGCATCGGAGAGAAGGTATTTAACTCAATCGGCAGCCCGACATTGAACGGCGATTGGTTGAGATCGAGGGGAACGTAAATTTCTGTCGAGTGAACTACGACTAGGCGCAGCTTTTGCCAGATCGGTAGGGTTTTAGCTTCTTCGTACCACGATCGCAGCAGCGGTAAAAAATCCTTGGCTACTTGCGGATGCTCGAAAATCTGGTTCGTCTCATCAAACGCCAACACCAGGGGAGTGTCAATTGACTCTAAGAGATAGTCTTGGAAGTAGGAAGTGCAGCTAATTTTGCTTCCTAGATCCTCATCCCAATATTCGTCTAGCTGCGGTGGTAAACGAAGCTGACGGGTAACGTTGGCACACAGCCAGCGCAAAAATTGAGGCAAATCGCTCAGGATGCTTTGGTCAACTTGCTCTAAGTTCAGGCTGACGGTGCGGTAGCCCAAGCGTTTGGCAAAGTCGATAACCCTTAACAGCAGCGAAGTCTTGCCCATTTCTCTGGGCGCTCTAATTCGTACTAAGGCTCCTGGTTTCTCGATTTCTTGATAAATCTGCTTTTCAAAAGGAGTGCGTTCTAGGTAAAAAGGGGAGCCGAGGGGGACTGCACCGTTGGGGTAGCTGGGCGACGAGTTCTGGTTGGCATCCCTCCATTCAATGGTTTCAGAACTTTTGTCTCTATTGGGGGACAAAACCTCAAAATCCAGATTGGCAATTTCTCGCCACTCCAGGGCCAAACTCCGACATAGTTCGTCGAACACCGCATAGTCAACTGGCTTACCTGTCAGGAAGTTACTGACTGTAGCTAGAGATAATCCTACATCCTCAGCTAAAGAGCGTTGGCTGCGAAAGCCGTTACGACTGAGAGCTAACTTGACGCGATCGAGGCGATCGGGCTTAACTCTAAGCGATCTGGGCATGGAACCTCACCTCCCATCATCAATCCCTCAAGCTTACCCAGTCAAAGCTCAGAATCACAGTAGCAAAAAGTGACAAAAAGTTGTTAATCGGTCAGGATTTCTGATGCTAACCGATTCATAAACAACAACTTGGCTCTATAGCGATAAATATATAATCAAAATCGTCGCGATCGCTGCTTTTGGGCAATCTGGTAAATTATCGCCTCATCATAAATGTCCCCAATCTGACGCATCGAAGTCATAACAAAAGTCAGTATAAGTCAGTAATTCTCAAGTTTGAACTCAGTAAGCTGTGGAGTTTGATGAATATATCAGGTTCAAACCAGAACTTGATGTTCGATCGAAGTTACTTTTCCAATTCAGCATCAGAGTGAAAAAATGTTGAAATTACAACAGCTTTCAAGATTAGGCAAAATTATGTCTACTACTTCTAAGCAATCTATAAAAAGCAAATTAGCTCTAATTTTTGCTGGTGCAACCTTTTAGATGGCTGGGGCATGACGGCGTTATTTTTTAACAGATTAATCAACTAATCGATTGGTGACTAAAATGGCAATATTGCCCCAGTTAAAATCACTTTGGAATGAATCTCTGGGCGTTACTGATGTATGCATCGCTGTACTTGACGGCCCCGTTGACCAGTCTCATCCCTGCTTTAAAAGAGCTAATCTTACTCGGCTTCCTACCTTAGTTTCTGGTGTCGCCGATCGCGGTTCTGCCTCCCAGCATGGCACTCATGTTGCCAGCGTTATCTTTGGTCGGCACGACAGCCCTATTCGCGGTATCGCACCTAATTGTCGAGGCTTAATCGTACCCGTGTTCGCCGATGGGAGAGATGGGCTGGCCCCTTGTTCCCAGATCGACCTCGCACGGGCGATTACCCAAGCAGTCGATCGAGGAGCCAATGTCATCAATATTAGCGGCGGTCAATTAGCGGCCTCGGCCGAATCTGACAAATTACTGGCTAATGCCGTTCGTTTGTGCCAAGAAAACAACGTTCTGATCGTGGCAGCGGCGGGCAACGATGGCTGCGATTGTCTCCACGTTCCGGCGGCGCTGGAGTCGGTACTGGCGGTGGGGGCAATGGATGTTCGAGGCCATCCGATCGAGTTTAGCAATTGGGGCGAGGCTTACCAATCCCACGGGATTCTCGCTCTGGGGGAAAACATCTTGGGTGCGATCCCTGGTGGTGGAACTGCGGCTAAAACGGGTACTAGCTTTGCGACTCCGATCGTGTCGGGAATTGTAGCTCTGTTGCTCAGTATCCAACTGCAACAAGGGGAAAAACCCGATCCCCATGCTATCCGCGATGCCCTTCTCCAAAGTGCTTTGTCTTGCGATCGATCGAATGGTCTAGATCGCCGTCGCTGTCTAGTCGGGACGCTCAATATTTCAGGGGCATACGCCCTGATTACCAAAGGAAGGATTAAACCAATGTCAAACCACAAACTAGAGGAAATCATCATGCAACCTAATGAAGCGCACAATGCGATCGCCCAACTCCAACCCAGCGAGGTAATTGAATTCGAGTTGAAACCACCCATTCCCCAGTCTTCAGCGATTGGCGTACAGGCGGCGGAGGCTAAGACATCAACATTTATACCAACAAATATGTCAATCGAGGAAAACCCAATGATGATTACTGCTAGCGACAAAACAAATGCTGCTGTCACTCCGTCTGAGTGTGCTTCTTGTAGTGGAAGCAAGCAGATTCAGCTAGTTTATGCTTTAGGAGAGTTAGGCTACGATTTCGGCACTCAAGCTCGTCGAGATTCATTTACCCAAGCCATGCCTGCGGGGATGAATCTGCTGGACTATCTAGAGCAAAACCCTTTTGAAGCACAATCGCTGATTTGGACGCTGAACCTGGATGCTACACCCATCTATGCGATTATGCCTGCTGGCCCTTATGCCAATGTGACTTACGAGCGACTGCGCTCCTTCTTGCGCGACGAGAACATCGAGCGGGTTTCGATTCCAGGGTATTTAGCAGGCAGTGTGAAGCTGCTTTCGGGTCAAACCGTTCCTACCATTATCCCAGAAGTGCGAGGGATGTACGGATGGTCGGTTGCCGCATTAATTGAAAATTTAAGACAAGCTTATCCAGCAGGTCCTTCAGAAGAAGACTATAGCAATAAGATTCGAGAATACCTGGAGCGGATCTATTATGAATTCCGCAATCTCGGTGTCACACCCCAGGAACGGGCGCTCAACTTCTCTGCGACCAATGCTTTCCAGATAGCCGATGTGATGTCTACTGGCACGGCTGCCGATGTTGGACTAGACACCATTACGGTGGAGAAGAGTCCGATCTGTCGCACCGATTCCGATTGCTACGACGTGAAACTGCAATTTTTTAACCTACAGGATAGCCGCAGAGCCGGAAAAGTCTATCGATTCACAGTTGATGTCAGCGATGCGATTCCGGTTTCGATCGGTAGAGTTCGCTCATGGTCTGTTGCCAGCTAACTCAATCCTCAAGGAGCGATCGTGATGCAACTTCCCATTCAAGCTCAACCTGTCCGCCAAAGACTTCCCACCAATGCAAAGGTTGTTTTTGGCGAAGGAGCTAAATCACAAATCAGACCTTGAAAATTAGGAGAAACAACATGAGAATTCCAATCCAATCCCAACCCATCATGAGAAAGGTCAGTACGCGAAGAATTAACGATGGCACTGCACTGGTTTACCCGTCATGTATCCCATTGAAAGAGCGGTTGGAGGACTGCGAGGACTGGGCCGGTCGATGCTCAGTTCAGGATGGTTGTCGTGGCTGCAAGCTAGGGGTCAGCCTTTATTGTCTAGCAAACCCCGCTGCCTGCTGCCAGTAATTCCAAATTGCCAGGTTCATGCCAGTAGATGCTGTCCCAACTCAGGACAAGGACGGTGTTTAGAACCATCCGAATAGAAAGAACCTGGCAGATCTGTGAGGGAGGGATGTTTCCGCTATTACCTCGCAGAACGAACAATCAAAACTAAAACATGGAGAAACAACATGAAACTTCCAATTCAAGCTCAACCAGTTAGCAGAAAAGTAAGCTCTACAATGCTTGCTAAAAAAGCAACGAATGCTGTCGGTGCATCATGGTCATGTGGTGAGTGTGCTCTGTCAATCGCCCAGTGTGGTTGGGCTATTAAAGATGGACCGAAGCCATTTCGGGATTGTCTTGCGGGTCTTGGAGCAGAGGGTTGCGCTGACTGTCCTGTAGAAGTTAACGATTGGGTAGTGGCACACTGGGGAGGTGGAAGGCCGAGTCATGGGGGTCATCCTCCTGGTCCTCCTCATCACTAGTCAGTAGATTGCTCTGGAAAGCAAAACGGGTGCTATTTGCTGCTGAGTTGCAGAACTTTGAGCAATCCTAAAGCGCAGAGTATTCAATCTAACAGGAGTTTCCCACGCTCGCTCAAAACTCTGCGCTTCTTATCCTTTCCTTGATGTTCGATCGGCTGCATTAGCAGTAGCTCTCCTGCACGAATGCCCGAAAAATCGAATTCGCAGCTATACGAATGCTAAACCATTTCTGTCCGTCATCATGACGAGCGAGAAACAAAACAACACTACAACTAGGAGACACATACAATGTACAACGTAATCGCATTGACGGGCACCAATACCGAATGCTCGATTGTTCCTGAAGACGCAATCTATCCCGCTATCTACTCCAAGGTTTATGGTCCTGCGTCCCATGACGATTGCAAAGCGTGGGTGGCAACCAACTGCAACATCTAACGCGCCTAACCATATGCTGCATCCAAAATTCTTCTCATTTCTATTGCAAGGAACACATGATGAAAACTCAAACTCAAAATTTTCAAGGAACCTCACAAGCAGGAGACTTTAAAGCTGCTCTTGGCGAAGCTACGAGTAAAGCGTTACACGATTTGAGTGGTAACGTATCCGATCGACGGATTGCCTGGAAACCGATCGAACCATCAGGTAGCACAGGTGGAATTGCAGGAGAGGAATCGCTTACCGTGACGATCGAAGCCCAACCAAATTAGTGCGATCGGCGATCGCACTGTTGCGATCGCAAACATAACAAAGGAGAAAACAATGACTAAGACGAAAGTGTTTGAAGTACAAGATATAGGGGTGTCTTCGGAGAGCTTGTCAGCATCGGGAACTGCAAACACAGCGGGTTGGAAGGATGCCGAATTGATTAAGCGTCCCTCATCAGACGATGGCAAACTCGAATTCGATTTCGTAGCCCAGTCTCCAGATAGCCCTGTTCCACAAGTCATAACACCAATTGAGGCAATTTATCGGCTCTCACAAGACGATCGAAATCACAACCATTTCATCGTTTACGCATCTCAAAATCAAAAGGAAATTTTCTTGGAATAGGGATGTTGGGTCGGCGAAGTTCAAAGAGGTTAATCTTTTGGTAGCGATCGCTCTTTAGCCTCAATCAAGCCCTTTTTTATGGCGATCGCTTCTTGAGATAATCTGAGTGCGAAATTGAAGGGGCGATCACCCCTCGCAGAACGAACAATCAAAACTAAAACATGGAGAAACAACATGAAACTTCCAATCCAAGCTCAACCGATCTTGAGAAATGTCAGCACAGCCAAAATCTTAGATTCTATGCTTGTGCAACCCCTATCTCTACCTTGTTCAAAAAAGGGAAAAATATGTGGAGGGTTTGCTGGTGCGAAATGTTGTTCTGGAGCTAAGTGTCGATTTTTACCGGGAGCCGATTATGGCTACTGCGACAGTCAACCGATAGCCTAACCAATCTCTTTTGTAAATTAAATTAGGAGCAACAATCATGAATCTAGTAGTAAAGTTTAATGAGACTGTTTCCTTTGAGGAAGGGAAACTAACGCTTTATTTTCAGGAAGTTCTTGAAGATAGTCGCTGTCCCGTGGGTACAGAATGCTTCTGGGAAGGAAATGCGAAAATACTTCTCTCTGTTAGCCAGGGAGATAAAGAACCAGTAGAAGTGACCCTAAACACGTCGGGGAAAGCAGGTATGTCTCAAGCAGCGGTAGCGTTTGAGTATTTAATTAAACTCGATCGCTTAGGCCCTTACCCGACTGCGATTGGGAAACCAAATTTAGAGGATTATGTTGCCACATTAGCAGTCACCAAAATGGCCTTAGTCGCTCATTAAGCAAAATCAGTAAACTACCGACTCAAGTTTAATCTGTTGTTACTGCGATCGCTTGAACTGATAGCAATTAAAGTAAAGCGATCGCCCATAGATGATAGTTGATAAGAGAGCGATATCTGTTCCCCCAAGTGCGATCGCTTTGAGCATGAATCGTCTCATAACCAATGCCCTAATCTGAGGCGATCGAAGTCATAACAAAAGTCATCATAAGTCAGTCATTCTCAGGTTTGAACTCAGTTAGCCGTGGAGTTTGATAAATATATCAGGTTCAAACCAGAACTTGATGTTCGACCAAAGTTACTTTCCCATTTCAGCGATTCTCTCTCAAGACATTTTTCAGATTTTTCTTACTAAGGAGACAACAAACTTATGATGACTACAAAGACTCAGCAATTTCAAGTAACTTCAAAAGAAGGGGATTTTCAATCTGCTCTTGAGGAAGCTATTAGTGTAGCGTTCGAGGCTTTGAAAGGGAATATATCAGATTTTCGCATTGCCTGTAAACTAATTGAAATATCAGGTAGCACAGGTGGAATTGCAGGAGAGAAATCGCTTACCGTGACGATCGAAGCCCAACCAAATTAGTGCGATCGCTCTTTTCGTAGGGCGATTAGAACTCGACACCAAGCAAACATTTCTAAATACAGAGGAACACGAGCGTGACTACTACAAATGCAACCCTAGAAGGACAATGGCTACTTAAATCAGGTGTAGGACCCCAACCTCTACCAGATACCAAAATTACTGCCGAATTCATGGATGGCAAGTTGAGCGGCAAAGGAGGCTGCAATCAATACAATGCTAGTTTCACAGTGGAACCACTCGATGGAACTTCTGGCAAAATTCAGATTCAGGGGATAGCCTCTACAGAAATGTTTTGTGGTGATGAGATTAACGCACAAGAGAGCAGCTATTTTCAGGCACTAGAACAAGTGAGGGAATATCGTTTAACCGATGAAGGTTTAGTCCTACCCTATCCATCCCCGGCACGTTATTTACTGTTCACCCGGCAGTAATCGATCGTGCATTCGACTAAACCGCCACAGTGCGATCGGCGATCGCACTGTGACGTAAACGAAAATAACAAAGGAGAAAACCATGACTAAGACACAAGTTTTTGAAGTAAAGCGTATAGAGCTATTTGGAGAGAGGAGCTTAAAGGTATCTGGAACTGTCACTACTGACGGTTGGAAAAATGCCGAATTAATTAAGCGATCTCCATCACCTTCACCCTCCAATGAATTCGATTTTGTAGCACAGTCTCCAGATGGCTCTGTTCCACAAGTCATAACACCAATTGAGGCAATTTATGAGATCTCACCAGTGGATATAATACATAGCAACCACTTTGTAGTTTATGCATCTCAAAATAGGCAGGAAGTTACAATAAATGACTTGCCTATTCCCGAACCAGCCGCTTTAGTTGAGAATTTTTAACTAAAGAAGTAGGGTTTTAGATTGCAGTTTTTTCAGAGCTATTTTTCAATATGCCCTAAAGAAAATTCTCTGGGACTAAGACTGTAATGTAGTGCGATCGCCGACTGGAGGTTAAATATAACCAAATCTTAGGGGCGATCGCTTCTTTTGGACGCTCTGCTCGATCGTAATTTTTCAATTTATATACTAAATTTAATGAATCAGCAGGTGAGATACAGTTTATGTCTCAAAAGGTTGTCATTATTGGAGCGGGTCCGGCTGGACTGTTACTTGCCCAATATTTATTGCGTCGGGGCAAGTATCGCGTAGAGATTTACGAGCGACGTTCGGACTTGCGTTTGGCAGATGGATCGCCAGACCGCACGTTTCCCATCTCCCTTCAGGAACGCGGGAGAAAGGCAATCCGTGAGATTGTGGGGTTAGAGGAAGCGATCGCCTCGAAGAGCGCGTTCTGCAACGGCACGAAAATTTATCGGCAGCAGGGCAAAGCCCGTCAGATTCCGCGTGCAATTCCAATTCTGACGATCGATCGCAATCGCCTGGTTGCGATCCTCTTGCAGCACTTAACCCAAGCATATACGTCAGAACAACTCACCGTTAAGTTTAGCTGTCAGTGCGTCGAAATGGACGGGAGAGCTAAGACCGTAACCTTGAAGCCGGAGCAAGGCGAGGCTTTTACCCTCGCATACGATCGCCTGGTGGCAGCAGATGGAGCGCGATCGTGCGTTCGCGACCAGCTAGTCCGGGATGCAGGTTTGCAATGCGAGCAAAACTACGTACCGGATGCCTATAAGTCGGTGTTTCTCCCTCGAGCGAATCCGGCTCTGGGTTTAGAGTTGGAGCCTGACAAAATTCACGCCTGGAATCGAGACAATAAGACGCGGATGATGATGGTACCTCAACCAATCGATCGGCTCAATGGAGTCATTATTTTTGACGCTCAGCACAATCCGCTCTCAAACTTGTCTACCAAAGAAGAGGTTTTGGCCTTTTTCCAAGAGAACTTTCCCCTGTTTGGGCAGTTAATGTCAGAGGCGGAGGCAGAAGACTTCTTGCAGCGTCCGGTGGGGCGGGTGTTAACGGTACGTTGCGATCGCTTTCATGATGGCGATAGCGTGTTGCTAATTGGGGATGCGGCTCATGCCGTATCGCCATCGATCGGGCAGGGGTGCAATGCCTCATTGGAGGACGTGCTTGTGTTTGAGCGGTTGTTGGTGCGGTATGAGGATGATTGGGCGCTGGCGTTACCTGCCTTTTCTCAGCAACGAGTTCCAGAGGCTCATGCACTCAAGGAATTGTCAGATTATTCGTTTCCGCGCACAAAGCTGTTAGTAGTTGAGTTTTTCTTGCGGTTGACTATCAGCAGGCTTCTCCATCGCTGGTTTCCCCAGTGGGTGAAGCCGTTTGTCTTCGATCTGCTGCTAGATCGAGATTTGTCCTATTCTCAGGTGTTGAGCCTCAGCCAGGGCTGGATTAACAAGGTGAAGCGATCGATCTTGTCGGAAGGTTGATAAGGGTGCGATGTCTATTCTCAAGAGTGCGATCGCGCCTTTATGCAGTCTGGTTTTACTCTCAGCAATCTGCGCCTAGTATCGCCTGATAACCAATGCCCCAATCTGACGCGATCGAAGTCATTACAAAAGTCATTATAAGTCAGTAATTCTCAGGTGGGAAGTCAGTTAGCTGTGGAGTTTGATGAAGATATCAGGTTCGATCGAGAACTTGATGTTCGACCAAGATTAAACTCACAAGGATGCTCCTCATGAAACTCACCTTTCGCGGCAACTTCTACGAAGCTTCTGCTCCCATCGAGCCTGACTCTACAGATCTACCCCAAATTAAACTCGTTTACCGAAGTAACACATACTACTATACTCCAGTCCCTCTGGAGACTTCTGAAGATTTTAGAACATTCGTACCAACTGTAACCCTAATCTATCGGGGAAACACTTACAAACGTAAAATTCAAACTCCTAAATTCGATCGAATACCCCTGGCAAGCAACAGGCGTTGGCATTTTGAATAAGGCATAGTTCTCCAGTTACTTTTGAAAATTGATATTAGCTAGGACAAAATCATGTCTAACAATTCTAAGCCATCTACCAAAGAGGAATTATTTGTAGCTCTCGTTACAGTTATTATTGCCGCTACTATTTGCGGTGCTGCTATTTTTGGGTTTTCTATTCTCTGGAAAGAAGGCTCGCGGTCGATCGCTAACCCTACCACCTACCGCTCGTCTTGGCGATTTTAGGTACATGAATACATATGTCTAAGAATACGAGCGATTTCCTGGTTAAAGATTTACCCATCTCAAACCAAGCCCCAACATTGGTATTTCTCGGTACAGTTAAGATCGCAGTTACTAACCGATCGCTTTAGTTAGGTAGCCAAGCGTTGTTGGAGGATAAATTCGGCGATCGCTAAATCTACTGGTGTCGTCACCTTCAAATTTGTCTCTTCCCCTTCGACAATTCTGACGGGCAAGCCGCACTTTTCAAATAAAGCGGCATCGTCTGTCACTTGCCATCCTAATTTTTTGCCTCGATCGTGACATTCTTTTAATAGTTTTACGTCAAACCCTTGGGGGGTTTGGGCTGCCCACAGGTTTCTTCTGTCGGGAGTATCTTGGATTAGCCCCGTTTCATCGACGATCTTAATCGTGTCTTTGACTGCGATCGCAGCGATTAAACCAGGGCAATCTTGCAACGCTTCAGCACAGCGATCGAGCAAATCTGCTGTCGCCAGACACCTGGCCCCGTCGTGAATCAAGACTCGATCGGCTTCTGGCGGTAGGGCTTGCAACCCGTTATAGACGGATTCTTGCCGGGTGGAACCGCCCGCAATTAATTCCACTGGCTTGGTAAGCGAGACGCTAGCTACGATCTCTTTGATATCCTGCCAATCTTCTGGTTGAGTCATAATCCCAATCCAGTTAATCTGGCGTGAGGCTTCCGCCGCCATGAGAGTCCAAGCCAGCAAGGGTTTGCCCAACAACGTCAGCAGGAGTTTGTTGCGATTAGTTCCCATCCGTCGCCCCATTCCCGCCGCTGGAATCAACAAATACACTGCATTCCTCAAAAAACAAAAGATCGGGACGTTTTTAAAGTTGTCCCGATCTAAATCGTAAACCGCTAGGGGTTCAAAACCGTTAAGTTAACGGGCATGAAAGCCAAAAAGCCCCCACTATATATGGCGGCAAAACTTAGTATCTGCTGAGGTTGGGTTTGTGAACGATAAAGCTCAGCACTTGGCACTGCTTGACGTTATCAAAACCCACTACGCGAATGTAGCAATTGCCATATTCAGAACGGCAAGCTTTAACTTCATTGAGGACTTCATTCACTGAATTAGCGTTAAACAAAGGCAGTTTCCACAAAGTCCAATAGTGTACCGTTGGTTCGGAACTTTCGTTAAACTCTACTCCAGGGATGTAACCTTGGTCGAGCATATACTGAATTTGCTTGGCAATTTGAGCGTCAGTCAGGGGTGGTAAGTAGGAAAGGGTTTCGTAACGACGCTCTTTGGGTAGAGTTTGCATGGCTTTTTTTGTTGGTTGTAATCAGTCTGAGTTGTGTTCTGTTGTCGAGATAAACTATCGAGCGATCGCCAACTAAATCGCAATGCACGATTCACCATTAGCATTAATTGCGAATTGCGAATTGAAAATTGCGAATTGAAATTGACTAATCAGCATCGGTTGAATTTTCGGGATGGCTGCCGGGGTCAATGGCGGTCAATTGGGTAAGACGCTCTAGTTGCTGGCGGCGATGTTCCATATTGGCTTCCTGAATGCTAGCCCGCACCATCTCCGGCAAGAAATCTGTCACTTCCTCAGCTAAATGCTCTCGCACCGTCATGACTCGAAATGCCAGATCTTGCTTTTCTTTGAGTAACTTCTCTAGATAAGCTTCCCCATCTTGGATGCTCTCTTTATCAGAAAAGTCATTCAGCCAATATGCTAGAGGGGGATTGGTTTCGCTTAACTGGGCCAAGACGATCCGCACGGCTTGATAGGTCAGGTAGCTACTCAAGACCTTTGCCGTATCTTTAGCAACTTGTTTTAAGTTCATTATTTGACCCCAGCCTAGAAAGTGTGGAGTGGAATTAATTTAACACTTAACACTCCACACTCCACACTTTTAAAGGGTGTCCATCGCCTCGAACTCGAACTTAATTTCTTTCCAGAGTTCGCAAGCAGTGGCTAATTCTGGACTCCACTTGCAAGCTTCGCGGATGACATCGCCGCCTTCGCGCATCAAGTTCCGACCTTCGTTCCGAGCTTGAACGCAAGCTTCTAAAGCTACGCGGTTGGCAGTTGCACCAGGAGCGTTACCCCATGGGTGTCCCAAAGTACCGCCACCGAATTGCAAGCAAGCGTCGTCGCCGAAGATTTCTACCAAAGCTGGCATATGCCAAACGTGGATACCGCCGGAAGCTACGGGGAAGACACCGGGCATAGAAGCCCAATCTTGGGTAAAGAAGATCCCGCGAGAGCGATCTTGCTCGATGTAGTTTTCCCGCATCAGATCGACGAAGCCCATGGTGATGCCTTTTTCGCCTTCTAATTTACCGACCACGGTTCCAGAGTGTAAGTGGTCGCCACCAGACATCCGCAAGCACTTAGCCAACACGCGGAAGTGAATACCGTGATTCCGCTGACGGTCGATGACGGCGTGCATGGCACGGTGGATGTGGAGCAACAAACCATTGCGACGACAGAACTTAGCTAGGGTGGTGTTAGCCGTAAAACCACCTGTAAGATAGTCGTGCATGATAATCGGGGTCTTGATTTCAGCCGCGAATTCAGCCCGTTCCATCATTTCTTCACAGGTGGGCGCAGTCACGTTGAGGTAGTGACCTTTAACTTCACCAGTCTCGGCTTGGGCCTTTTCAATGGCTTCTTGGACGAACAAGAATCGATCGCGCCAGCGCATGAACGGCTGAGAGTTGATGTTTTCGTCGTCTTTGGTTAAGTCCAAACCGCCGCGCAGACATTCGTAAACGGCACGACCGTAGTTTTTGGCAGACAGGCCGAGTTTCGGCTTAATCGTGCAACCTAACAGCGGACGACCGTATTTGTTGAGTTTGTCGCGCTCTACCGTAATCCCGTGGGGAGGTCCTTGGAAGGTCTTGAGGTAAGCGACTGGAATCCGCATATCTTCCAAACGCAGGGCGCGTAAGGCTTTGAAACCAAATACGTTCCCCACGATCGAGGTCAGCATATTGGTGACAGAACCTTCTTCAAACAGATCCAAAGGATAGGCAACGAAGCAGAAATATTGGTTGTCTTCGCCAGGAACGGCTTCAATGTCGTAGCAGCGACCTTTGTAGCGATCGAGGTCTGTGAGCAAATCGGTCCAAACTGTTGTCCAAGTTCCTGTAGAAGACTCAGCCGCGACCGCCGCACCTGCTTCTTCGGGAGGAACCCCAGGCTGTGGTGTCACTCGGAAACACGCCAGCACATCTGTATCTTTGGGGGTGTAGTCGGGGGTGTAATATGTCAGCCGATAATCTTTAACTCCGGCTTGATACCCAGATTTGGACTGGGTCTTAGTTTGTGCGTAAGCCATGTCTTCCTTACCTTAACGAGGAATTTATTGTATTTGAATGTTGCAACCTACCCGGTCGATACTCAATATACCAGGAATGCAATCGCTTAAAATTCGGATAATTTTAAGAAAAATATAAGTTAGTCTTATTAATTTACGTATAGTTAATTTTTATTGCTTTTAGTTGATAAATGTAAGCCAGATGGGGATCGAAGCGGAAATGCTGGCGAAGCAAGTATAGTAACTATACCTATATGCCAAAGTCTATGCTGACTATCAAAAACAATGCCTTTTCTTTAGAGAATTTCTAGGTTACGATCGAAGCTACGCCAAAAGCGTAAGCCTACCCTTGATGTTGCACCACCCTACCGACTGAAACCGTAAGATAAAGCCTGCGGATAACCATTTGCGCTTGCACTTTATCTAAGTCTCCGACTCCAAATCGTTGTCCTCGTTTTTCTAGGAACGCTTTGCAGTTATAGTCTGAGCTATGGAAATTCGAGCCGAAAAACCAGAAGACGCGATCGCTATTCGCCAAGTCAATGTAGCAGCGTTCGGGCGAGAGAATGAAGCCAATTTAGTCGATCGCTTGCGGGCTGTTGAGTCTACGTTTTCATTGGTAGCGGTGGAGTTCGATCGAATTGTCGGACACATTTTTTTTAGTCCAGTGGCCCTCGAAGGGCAATATCAAGATCCTCTTTTCCTTCTAGGGTTAGCGCCCTTAGCCGTATTACCCAATTATCAGCGCCAAGGAATTGGATCTTTGCTGGTTCGGCATGGTTTAAAAGAGTGCGTGCGGTTAGGCGTGCAGGCTGTTTTCGTGCTGGGCAATCCCAAATATTATCGACGCTTCGGGTTTGTAACAGCCAAAGAAAAAGGGTTGGGTTGCGAATACAAAGTACCAGATGAAGCGTTTATGGTCTTGGAGTTGCAGGACGGCTCGCTAGTTGGGTGTAGGGGAACAGTAAAATATCGATCGGAGTTCAGAGAATGCGAGTAGCTAAACAAATCAAAAGTTAAAAGTCAAAAGTCAAAATTTAGCTTTTAACTTGTTAAAAAAATTTCCATCTACGTTCATGATTCATCATTCATGCTAGCTAGTTTTTCGACTTCTGCCAGCGTCACTTTAGGATCGATCGCGGCCGAACGGTGAATATAATTAATCTTGATTTCCTCTAACCAATCTGACAAGAGAGATTGCAGTTCTGAGGTAATTTTTTCATCTTGAATTTCTTTTATTAAAGTCGTATTGAACTCCTGTTTGAGGCGATCGAACACTTCTCTAACTTCGCGATCGTTATAAGATGCCGCTAAAACGCTAGCTACTGTTTGCATGAAATTGTTCGTAATTTGTTCTGTAACTTCTACTGGCAGGCTGCCAAGCACGGGGATTTTTTGCAATCCTTGATAAAAATTAGATTTTTTTAAAGTTGCTTCTAAACTGCGAACTAGGAGTAATTCTACGTGTGGTTGTACTTGCGGCAAAATTTTATAGACGATTAATTCAGCAAAACGATCGATTATAACTTCGTGTTCGGTAACGTCATTGATGGTAATGTAAGTTTTTGGTTGCAGAAATAAGCGAGAAAGTTTACCCTGTTTAATCGCATTTTGGGTATCATCTACTACTCGTACCATGACGAATTTAGAAACTCGATCGGCTAAGTAAGCAACTGGTTCGTAGGTGATATTGTCTAAAATTCCCAGCAGATTTACCAAACCAGCTTGATGCAATCTGACTGTAACGGGGATCGATCGCAACCACCGCCAAACAGGTAGCAAAAGGAAAAAATCGTACCATCTCTGCCAAATGGCATCGAACCAACTGGTCCCAGGTTGTCGCCAACTAGCTAAGAGCGTGCTGAAGAACAGATCGATCGCGAAAAAGCCAACGAACCAAACATCTAACTGCCAAAAATTATCGACAAAATGACCAGTATCGTCAATATTGCGGAAATAGTTTATTTCCATCAAAGGCCGAATTTGCCGATCGAAAAAAGCTAATACTTTCTCTTGACCTGCGGCCAGTATATAATTAGAATTCCAAAAGCGATCGAATGCTTCTTTGGCTGATTCAGTACCAATTTCCTGCCGCATTCGGTTTTTAATCTTGGCAAAAGTCCCAGCTTTAGAAGCCACTAAAAAAGGATTTTCATCAACCATAGCAACGCTTTGCTGACGCAAATCTGCTAGCAAACTTTCAACCGCAGGAGTTTTGGGCCCAGCTTCAGATAACTGTTGTTCTAACTCATCAACCGTATTGAGATACTTTTGAGTAACCCGATTTGGTTCGACACCTTTGAAGGGATCGTAGAGAGCGACGAGTTGGGGAAATTGCCGATAATAGAGATCGCGCCAGGGAATATAGCTGAGATCGAAGATAACTAAAACGAGGTTGACGATCGCGACTAGTGCTACCAACTTGGCCCACCAGGAACCTCGTCTAGATGTCGATCGAGTTCGATCCATAACAAATTAGCGTTTGCAGGTCACAGTTACTCTATCATTATCTGTTGTCACCTGGCAGTTAAAACGGCAGCTACACAACCAAACTCTACTCATGCAGACTCAAGAATAAACTGTGACGAGTTCCAGCATCTTCCTGACTTATTACTTATTACTTATTACTTATTACTTATTACTTACTTAAAGGTAGCGGTTTGGCAATGCCGTAACCTTGAGCGTAATCTACACCCAAATCTTTGAGTTTGGCTAAAACTTCGTTGTTTTCGACAAACTCGGCAATAGTTTTTAAGCCCATAGCATGACCGACTCGATTGATAGCTTCTGTTAGGGCTAGATCGGTAGGATTATGAACAATATCCTTAACAAAATTGCCATCAATTTTGAGGTAATCTACGGGCAAAGTTTTGAGATATCCAAAAGAAGATACGCCGCTACCGAAATCATCTAAAGCAAAGTGGCAACCAAAATCTCTCAATTCTTTAATCAGTTTGGCAGCTTTACCCAAGTTAGTAATTGCCACCGTTTCGGTGATTTCAAAACAGATTACTTCTGGAGGAATTTGGTAAATATGGAACTGCTCGCGGACAAAGTTGACAAAATCATCGTCGTTGAGGGTGGCACCAGAGAGGTTAATAGAATATAAATAGCGGTCGCGCTGCTGGCAAGACTTCCAGTTTTGGCGGTATTTTGGCCCTTGAGTGGCAAATAGAGTGCGAATTACCCAGCGATCGATTAAGTGCATCAAATGATAGCGTTCGGCAGCGGGAATAAAAGCGATCGGAGATATGACCCCATCAACATCATCTTCTAGGCGCACCAACACTTCATAATGTTCTTGATGGTACTCAACCGGATCGATCGGGACGATGGGCTGATAGTAAAGACGGAAAAGATTTTGCTCTAAAGCTTGAGTCAGGCGCGGCACCCATTGAATTTGCCCGTGATGTTTGGCCGCTTCGACACCATCAACCTGATAAAAACAAACCCGATTGCGCCCGGTATTTTTGGCAGAATAGCAAGCAGCATCGGCAGCATTTAAAGCCGTGAGGAGATTGGATGTAGTAGTACCGATCGTCACTACCCCAATACTGACCCCAATAGTAAAAGTTTGGTCTTGCCAGACAAATCGAAATTCTTGGATCGATTGCCGCAGGCTATTGGCGATCGACATCGCTTGCTGTCCGGGGCAATTCTTCAATAGCAGCCCGAATTCATCTCCTCCCAAACGAGCCAAAATATCGGTAGAACGGACTTGCGATCGCATTAAGGCTGTCACTTGACGCAATAGTTCGTCTCCGGCTGCATGACCGCAAGTATCGTTGACGATCTTGAAGCGATCTAGATCTAAATAGCACAATGAATGCTGCCGATCTTGGGTTTTGGCGATAGTTAATGCTCCTTCCAAAAGCTGCTGAAATTCTCGACGGTTCACCAGTCCGGTTAACTCATCGTGGGTGGCTTGCCAAGCCAAACGCTGCTCGCTTTTACGCAAGGCGTTTTCGATCCGCCTCCGCTCGATAAATTGACCGATTTGAGAGCCGATCGCATCCATCATTTTCAGCAAGTTAGGATCGGTGGGGTGAGTTTCAGAGGCGAAGAACGCCATCACCCCTAAAGTTTTGCCCTCGCTAGAGATCGGGAATCCAAAAGCCGATCGCAGCCCCACTTTAGCTGCACTCCAGCGGCGAAGACAAGAGGTGTCATCCTGCATATCTGTCACCCACATCGGTCGATCGCACTTCCAAATATCCCCCAACAATCCTACGCCTTTAGAAAAGGTAAATTGCCGCGCGATCGCTTCAAATTGCTGCCACTCGCTTTCTCGATCGACGGTTGCAAGTTGATGCCAGCTTTTGCCGTAACGCAGAACTGATGCTTGCCGATCTGCGAGCCAGAATTCGCCCAAATCCCATCCCAAACCTTCACAGACGGTTTGTAGCAGCTTAGAGATCGCCGATGAAATGACTGTCGATTCTGCCAAGATCTGGGCGATCTCGCGATCGGTTTCCAGCATTTTTTGAACGCGACGTTGCTCTCTGATATCGCGGAAAACTACCACCGCCCCACCAATATCCCCTCTACGGTCTTTAATTGGGGCAGCAGAGTCATCGATCGGGATTTTAACCCCATTTTTGGCAATCAGGATGGTTTTTTCGGGGATGCCGCCGATAACCCCCGACGCGATCGCTTTGGCGATCGGATCTTCCACTCTCACCTCGCTGAGTTCGTGAGCTAGTTTGAATACCTCGGTCGATGGTTGGCCGCAGGCTTCTGATTGTTGCCAACCAGTGAGCTTTTCTGCCGTGCGATTTAGCATTTTAATCCGGCCGCGATCGTCAGTGGCAATTACTGCATCTCCCATGCTGCTCAGAATAGTTTCTAGCCATTGCTCTCTTTCTTTTAATTGCTTTTCTAAGCGATAGCGGTGCAAACCGATTTCCACCGCTGTATGTAATTCTTTTTCTCTAAAAGGCTTCGTGATGTAACCAAATGGGGCAGTTTCTTTAGCTCGTTGTAATGTGCCGTTATCGGAATTAGCCGTCAGATAAACTACAGGAATTTTAAACCGATTCCAGATTTGTTGGGCAGCTTGCACGCCGTCCATTTTGCCTTTTAGCCTAATATCCATTAGCACCAAACTCGGCTTAAATTCGCCAGCTTTTACAATTGCTAATTCTCCAGTATCTAGAATGGCAGGAACGCTGTATCCTAATTCTTCTAAAATATCTTTGATATCTTCAGCAACCAACGCTTCATCTTCAACAATTAATATTCGATCTATCTCATTAGTCTTAGTTTCTAACATTATCTGCTCCTGGCATTATAAATGTAATTAAAAATTCCGTACCGTTTTCGCTATTAACTTTAATTTCCCCGTCTAACTGCTTGGTTAAGATTTTCACTATCTTTAAACCTAGAGAGCGCAGATTTTCTAGATCGAAATCTGCTGGCATCCCCACACCGTTATCTTTGACCTTTAACATACAGCGATCTTCTAGATCGCGAGTAAACTGAACTTCGATTTCTCCTCCGTCTCCATGAGGAAAAGCATACTTAAAGCAATTTGAAACCAATTCATTAATAATTAATCCACAATTTAGAGATGTCGAGATATCTAACTTGACACATTCAACTTTAATATGTAATTCGGGAGCGTTGACATTTTTGGTATAAATCTCTAGTAAATTAGCTAGTAGAGATTGAACGTAATCGCAGAAAATAATATTATCTAGATCTTTCGATTGATATAGTTTTTCGTGAATTAGAGCCATTGACATCACCCGATTCTGGCATTCTCGCAATGTCTGAATTAGTTTTGGATCTTCGCTAGAGCGGCACTGATGTCGGAAAAGGCTATCGATTACCTGCAAATTATTCTTCACCCGATGGTGAACTTCTTTGAGTAATACTTCTTTTTCTTGCAAAGAGGTTTTGAGTTGAGCTTCTGCTTGCTTGCGTTTAGAGATATTGCGACAAACGCAAATCAGATGGCCGTTTTCTAGTAAAGTGAGAGAAACTTCTTCCGCAAATGTTTGACCGTCGGCTCTTTTGCCAGTAGCTTCTCCTCGCCAGCGCCCTTGTTGCCACAAAATCGGAAAAACATACTTTTCAAATCGATCGATTTCATCTGGGCGGTAAAGTTCTCTCCAGGTTTTACCTAATAATTCTTCGGCACTTTTGTAGCCAAACATTTCCCAGTGAGCTTGATTGATATAGATAAATTCGCTATCTACATTAAAAATAGCAATGCCATCGATCGCTGCTTCCACAGCCGCTAGCTGGCGCTGCATTACCTCTTGGGTTTGATGGCGATCGCTAATATCGTTGAGCGTTCCAAAAGCACCGACGATCTGTCGATCGCGATCCAAAATCGGTTGAGCGTAAACTTCTAACCATCCCACCCGACCTGTTTGAGTAACGTAGCGATGTTCGCAGCGACAATCTGGTTTTTGCCCTGTAATTAGCTGTTGAAATAATTCTCTAGCTTGTTGGCGATCGCTCGGATAAATGTAGTCGAGAATAGGAGTATTTAAACTGTCAGCAATTGGGTATCCAGTAATTTCCGCCCAAGCTGGATTGAGAAAGGTTAAATAGCCTCGATCGTCTGTTTGAAAAATTACTTCTTTGATATTTTCTACCACCGAGCGATGTTTTTCTTCGCTCTCTTCCAAACGCGCCTCTATCTGGTGTCGCCGCCGGATCTCTCGATAAATCAGGTAGTAAACCCAAGTTAAAAGCGCAAAAGTTACGAAGATACCAGTAAGGAAAGTAATTAAAGTCCAACGAGTATTAGTTTCAACTAATAGCGATCGCTCATTTAACAACTGATTTTCAGAAGCTTCAATACTTGCGAGTGTAGTTTCGATTTGCTGAGTAACTGGCACTGGTTGATATTCTCGCCACGCTTGAGAGCCAGCAGTCAACCCTTTGGTTTTGCGGATGTTACTTAAATAATCGATCTGAGCTAGTTTGCGGTTAATTAAAGAATCTAGGATAGTCACGCGGTGTAGTTGTTCGCTGCGATTGGCAAGTGGGCGATCGCTAGTTAAAATTAAGTGCTGTAACTTGGCGATTTCCCCATCCATCACCTCATTAGCCTCGTAATATGGTTCGAGATGTCTGTCTTCTCCACTTATGAGGTAGCGATGTTGAGCCAAAATGGCCTGATGGATCGAGATGTCTATTTTCTCTGTCTGCTGAAGAACTTGATAGTGTTGGATCTGCCACTGAGAGGTGGCGATAAAATTAGTCAAGCTGCGGTAGGCAACTAAGCCGATCCCTAGCAAAACCGCCGATGCCAACCCAAAGCCCAAGCCAATCTGGGGAAAAAATCCTCGGCGCTGCTGTTTAGCAGGTCGATCCTTCCCAGCGGTGCGAGCGAGTTGACTGATGTTCCGCCGCAGTTGAATCAGCGTTACCGCTTCCCGCGCTAATTCTTGCAAAACGTCTAGTTGTTCTGGAGCCATTTCTCGCGGTACGTAGTCAATGACGCACAACGTTCCCAGTGCTTCTCCAGAAGAGGTAACTAAAGGCGCACCAGCATAAAACCGGATCTTGGGATCTTTAGTTACTAAAGGGTTAGCTGCAAATCGCTCGTCTTTGAGAGCATCTGACACGACTAACACCTCTGAGCGCCCGACTGTATGAGCGCAAAAAGCGATATCGCGGGGCGTTTCGGCAATATCTAAACCCACCTTAGATTTAAACCACTGACGATGAGCGTCAATTAGGCTCACCAAGGCAATAGGGGTACCGCAAATATATGCTGCTAGATGTGTAAGATCGTCAAATGCCTGTTCGGGTGAGGTATCGAGAATCTGACTTTGACGCAGAACTTTGAGCCTGATTTTCTCGTTATCAGGTACTGGAGCCTTTAATGTGCTACGCATTCAAGCAAACCTTTGAAGGTTAATGGCAGCCAGGTAAAGAAACCAATAAATTGAGAATTTACAGTGTCGCCAGAGCGATCGAGTGGGCTAAACTTCTACTATTTGGCTGCAAGCGATGCGATCGAGTTCGAGGGAGCCAACTAGTCAACTGAATATTCGGAAGTTTTGGGATATTGGTTGGATTATCTGCTGAATCTTCTTATTATCGAGCGTAATTTATAAATTTTCTTCCGCGATCTTACGTAAAAACACAAGCTTTACCGAGTTTGACAGATTAGAGATCTGTAAATTTACGGATTACACAGTCAAAACTACCGTATTCTTAAGTATTTTTACTAAGCAGAAGCAACACACCTAAAACCGTGCGTGACGACAGATTTTAGAAAGGAGAAGGGGTGTAGGTTGGGTTGACGGTAGGAAACCCAACTAACCCACCCATAAAGCCTTATTTTAGCTATTCGTTCCTCGCCAACTACCTGGCAGAACCACTTTTCCGTAGGCTAGAGTCGATATAGATCTCCCGCCCGATGCCGAAATGCTATATCCGGAGTCAAAATCGATGCTAAAGCATTTTCTCTTCACTGCAACCTTCTTATCGATCGCAGCTTGCTCTTTTCCTGCTGAGGCTGAGGCCTTCCCATATGGAGATATCTTTGAATTTCCTGAAGCGCAAAAATCGGAAATTCCTGGTTCTGGATATTTTTTAAAAGAGGTAGAGAATAGATGCAATGCCGGACGCGGCAGTTTTTGCAATCGGATTGAAAACCTCAGCGAACAACAAAAGCAATATATTCGACAGCAGGAAGATATCACTAATATTCCCTTCACTAATGCTAATTTTGACGAGACGTATCGGCACGATTTCTCTCCGGATCGATCGAACTCATATCGTAACAATTAATTATTAGATCACTTACTTAAGTTGATAAATCATCAAAGTCATCTGCATTTATCTGCGTTTATCTAGTGTTTATCTGCGTTATATATCCAAATTCTGGTTTTCGTAAGAGGTCTATTATTGTATCTATAAAAAAAGGAGCGATCGCTCCTTTTAATAATCCTATACTTGATGCATCTCACTGGTTTTCACTACAACTTGTCATTTAGAAAATCCCGATTAACAAGAGGCAAGACATCATTAAGCCAACGATAAACAGTACCAAAACGAAGTTAAAGTTTTGCGAGTGATGTACTGCGGGTGATGCTTGCCCCCAATTTTTGTCATTCAATTGCATTTGACGAATGACATCAGATATCTGTTGAGCGTCCCTGACATGGTGCAGAGCCTTCTTTTCGCCATCGGGATATTCCACGATAAAATAAGTCGGAACCTTAATTCGATCGCCCGTAATATCGGGTGCGTCTACCGCTATCTGTTTCGCTTTTTCTTCGATCGTTTGAGGCTCGCGAGCAATTCTATCTCCTGGATTTGCCGTCCAATAACCATTACCAACTGCTTGACTGACCATAACCATACTCCTGTGCGATCGAAGGGCGCATCCCAGCAAAAGTAAAATCCATCTTCGGCTATAGGCAACCAAAAGAGTTATTCGCTCTGAAATAGCAAACTAGCTGCTCGATCGAAGATGTTTGCTTGCAGCCATACCGGGACGATCCCGTTATCAAGTTTTTCTTAACTTCATTCTAAATAAGCCGAGATCTAATTTTGGTTTTTCCATAAACTAGTTTATTAATATTGAGAAAACTTTATAAAGTTTTTTTGAGAAGTAATACCAAGTTGGAGATGAAGGGGAAAGGGTAAAGAATAAATTTCCCTTTTCCTCTTTTGACTCATAGATTTCGTTTCAATAAAAAGGGTCTAATGCCAACGTTTTTAGCACCTTGATAGTCTTCTAGCTTGCTATCGCCGATATGCCACGCAGCTTGAGGAGCACAGTCATGTTTGAGCAAGGCAGTGTTAAATATTTGGGGATGAGGTTTGGCAAAGCCGACAGCCGAAGAGATGGTAATCGAGGTAAAAAATCTTTCCAAATCGAGGGCCGACAAAACCGAGTAAATGCGGGAATCAAAATTAGATACTACTCCCAATTCTATTCCCAGTCGCTCCCACTTTTCTAAGTTGCGCCAAACGTCGCTATAGACAAACCAAGGTTTAGCGGTGGCAAAGTGGGCGTAGAGTTCCTCAAAAAAAGCATCAAAATCTGAGAAGCGATCGAGCAAATCTATTTTTTGGAAAGCGTGGGAGGCGATCGCTTTCCACCACTCAAATTCGTATCGAGCGATCTCTTCGGGATTAGCATCTGGAAATGCCAGCGAGCCAGCAGAACTAAATGCTTGAAAAAACGATCGATTCAACTCTTCAGGAATAGCTCGAACGCCAAATTGCCGAGCAATTTCATTATAAATTTGACCCACGCTACCTCGAACGCCAAATAGCGTGCCAACAGCATCGAAAAAAATTACTTGGGGGCGTTTCATTTTTTGCTATACCATTTTATTAAGATAAAACCAACTAAACCACCAAATAAATTAATCGCTCGATCGTAGATAGTATCCCAATAATAAGTAGTATTACGCTCTATGCCAGCGATGCCAAACATTTTTAACCTGATAAGATATTCAAAAAATTCATTTAAATTACCGAGAAAACAAACTAGACCTATTATATAGGTTAAAGATTGCCACCAGCGCAACTTTTTCCAAAAATCTGTGTAAGTTGGTAAAAATATAATTGTCACGGCGATCGCCCAGATAAAATGCTCGATTCGATTCAACAAAAACCAAGAATGAGGAATAACCTCTTCGACGATCGCCCATTTGATGGCACTTGCCACAACAGGGTATATCAATACTGTAGCCAGATAAATCTGATGCTCTTTGACCGAGAGTTGAGATTCTAATTTAGCTAGCCTAAACCCAAAGAAAAGACCGAGCCAAATACATATCATTAAAGTCCAGTTAGAAAAAATCGTAAATGAAAACGCGATCGTCAAGACAGCAAATAGCATCCAGAACCAGTTGGTTTTCAAAATCTTAGGCATTATCATTAGTGGTATCGATCGGGCTGAGCATTTTGCCTCATGGGACAGGGACAGGCTGGAAGCCTATCCCACAAGATATGTACTTCACTTGAAGAGACTACTGTTATATCAATATATCAAGCTCAAAACTAGGCTGGACTTGCTAGGATTAACACTGAGCAAATGTCAGTGGAGCTTTTGGGAGTGGTTGTTAAACCAGAGTGGTTGCGAGTTAGAGCACCTCAGTGGGAAAGAGTCGGTAAAGTTAAAGAGATATTGCAAGATTTAGGCCTCAATACCGTGTGTGAAGAGGCATCTTGCCCCAACATTGGCGAATGCTTCCATGCAGGGACAGCAACGTTTTTAATTATGGGGCCAGCTTGCACGCGGGCTTGTCCCTATTGCGATATCGACTTCGAGAAAAAACCAAAACCGCTAGATCCTACCGAACCGCATCGCTTAGCAGAAGCCGTCAGGCGGATGAAGCTCAACCATGTAGTGATTACCTCCGTCAACCGCGACGATTTATCAGATGGGGGCGCATCGCAATTCAGACGTTGCATCGAAGCCGTGCGGGCTATTTCTCCTCAGACGACGATCGAGGTATTAATCCCCGATTTGTGCGGCAACTGGGCGGCGTTAGCAGAGATTATCCAAGCTCAACCGGAAGTATTAAACCACAACACCGAAACCGTGCCGCGCTTGTATAAACGAGTTCGCCCTCAAGGAGAGTATCAGCGATCGATCGAACTTTTACAGCGTACCCGCGAGTTAGCCCCTTGGATTTATACCAAATCTGGTTTAATGGCGGGATTGGGCGAAACCGATGCCGAAGTGGAAGCAGTGATGCGAGATTTGCGCCAAGTCGATTGCGATATCTTGACCATCGGGCAATATCTCCAACCATCTAGCAAGCACTTAGCCGTGAATAATTTTATTCCACCCGATCGATTTGCTGCTTGGCAGGAACTAGGTGACTCCTTGGGATTTTTGCAAGTTGTCGCCTCTCCCCTTACCCGCAGTTCGTATCATGCCGAACAAGTCCAAGAACTGATGCAGCGATATCCCAGAAGGGAGAGGGGGTGATGGGGTGATGGGGTGATGGGGTGATGGGGTGATGGGGTGATGGGGTGAAAAGCAGAGAGACACGGGGACGCGGAGAGACGGCAGAAACAATATGACAACTGACAACTGACATTCTGAACTCCTGAACTCCTAAACTCCTGACTTCTACACTTCTAAATTTTTTTTTGCTACAATCCGGAAAGCCCTCACTTCCCCTTGTAGACTCCCATATCCCTACAAAAGTGAGATGCACCCTCAAAGCAGTATGACTTGTTTATCTAGTTGGTTTTTTGGCTTTTATTTTTGGCCCCGAAACAGTTCTGGGTAGATAAAGCCATGCTGCTTGATTACTTAGCCCGGAACTATGTCAAAGTTCCGGGTTTTTTGTTGTTTATATTTTTTTTAAGGAGTTGAAACCCATGTTAGACGCTAAATTGACCTCTAAATCTCACTCTCACCACCAAACGATAATCAAGCTGACGGCAGATATTACCGTCGGCGGCGAAGATCTGCTGATTATTGGCGGTCCTTGCGCGGTAGAGAGTTTAGAACAAATGGAAGCCGTCGCCAGTCAGCTAGCAACAGCACCAATACAAGCATTACGGGGGGGTGTCTACAAACCAAGGACATCCCCCTACGCATTTCAAGGGTTGGGATTGGCAGGATTAGAGATTCTCAAGGCCGTTCGCAGACGCTACGGTTTGCCAGTCGTAACTGAGGTGATGTCAATCGACCAAATTGAGGCTATAGCTGAGAGTGTAGATCTGCTGCAAGTCGGCAGCCGCAATATGCAAAATTTCGATCTGCTCAAAGCTTTGGGTGAAGTTAACAAACCAGTATTGCTCAAGCGCGGTTTAGCCGCGACGATCGAGGAATTTGTCTGCGCCGCCGAATACATCTTGAGTCACGGCAATTCCCAGGTGATTCTTTGCGAACGAGGTATACGCAGTTTCGATCCTTATACTCGCAACGTTCTGGATTTAGGGGCGGTAGTAGCACTCAAACAAATTACCCATTTACCAGTCATCGTCGATCCATCTCATGCCGCTGGCAAGCGAGAATTAGTGCCAGATTTAGCTAAAGCTGCCATAGCGTGTGGAGCCGATGGCTTGATAATTGAATGCCACCCAGAACCCGAAAAGTCGGTTTCTGATGCTCGTCAAGCCCTATCTTTAGAGGAAATGGTGGAGTTGGTTCAAAGCTTAAGACCCATAGCAGCGGCTGTAGGGCGTAGGGTGTTAAACAAGTCAAAAGTCAACGCTTCGACCCTTCGGCAGAGCTTCAGGGCATTGCAAGCTCAGCGTCCAGTCAAAAGTCAAAAGGGGAAAACTTAGATCGATCGAGTCTTTCTAATGCGGTGGCAATGCCAGTTAAAGGTGAGGCAGCTTAGTCGTGCTTACATGGCTGGAGTTTCAGCTACATATTGCTAGGGCAAGTGGCGCTCGTAAATCGGATCGCCGTCTCCACCACAGCCATCCCCGGAACGCCAATTAGCGTCCAGATGTGGCGGCTATTGTTCTGTTGCTCCTAATGCTTTTAAGGTGGCTTTTTGGGCTGCGGTTAAACCTGTAACGCCTGTGATGTTCGTGCCTTCGTAGGGTTTAGCTGCTCTCAAGGTTTTGCGGCACTCACCTGTCTTGACATCCCACAGCATAATCGTCCCATCTTCACCAGCACTCGCTAGCCAGCAACCATCAGGACTGAAATCAACGGTCCAAATTCCACTCGCGTGCCCTTGCAAAATGCTGAGGCATTGACCAGTGCGCACATCCCATAACCTGACTGTTCGATCGAAGCTACCACTGGCAAGTATTTGACTATTCGTCGGATTGAAGACAACGGACAAAACCGGGTTGGTGTGTTCCTGTAAAATTTTGAGGCACTGACCAGTACGAACATCCCAAAGTCTCACCGTTCGATCGAAACTACTACTGGCAATTGTTTGCCCATCTGAACTGAAAGCAATTGACTGAACTCCAGTGGTGTGACCCTGCAACGTGTTGAGACACTCACCCGTGCGTAGATCCCAAAGCTTCACAGTTCGATCTGTACTAGCACTAGCAAGGATATCGCCTTGGGGATTGAAGGCAACGGACCATACCCAAATAGTATGCCCGTATAGCGTGTTGAGGCACTGTCCCGTCCTGATATCCCAAAGCCTTATGGTTTGGTCATCACTCCCGCTGGCAAGAATATCGCCTTGGGGATTGAAAGCAACTGCCCAAATCCCGTTGCTATGACCCTGCAACGTGTTGAGACATTGACCCGTCTTAACGTCCCACAGTCTTATTGTTCGCTCGTGATTCCCACTTCCGCTAGCAAGGATTTGGCCGTTCGGACTGAAGGCAACGGCTCTCACCGCATCGGTGTGCCCTGGCAAATCGAGATAATGACCACTTCTGATATCCCATATCCTGACTATGCGATCGTCACTAGCACTGGCAAGGAGTCGAACATCCTGACGATTTCCGACCTCCCCTTGGCAAGATTGCTGAAATGGAGAAACTTCGCCACTGTTCGCAGAATCCCGTGAGTTTGCAGGTATTTCCAAAGGGGACAGATCGCATTGGGGAGCAAAGGCAACTGACGATATCCGATTAGAATATCCCGACAAGGTTTTCAGGCATTGACCCGTGCGCACATCCCAAAGTTTTACCGTTTTGTCTTCACTGCCACTGACAAGGATTTGACCATCTGGACTAAATGCAACTGCCCAGATCCAATGCGTATGTCCTTGTAAAATTTTTAGACACCGACCAGTGCGAACATCCCAGATCCTCACTGTTTGGTCTGTACTACCACTAGCAAGCAGTTGACCATCCGGGTTAAAGGTCACTGACCGTAACGAGTTGCTGTGTCCCGAAAATCTTTTTAGGCACCGATCGGTGCGAACATCCCAGAGTCTTACAATTGAATCGTCACAACCACTGGCAAGCGTCTGACCGTCAGGACTAAACGCAACAGACCACACCCAATTTGTGTGTCCCAATAGATTTTTCAAGAGTCTACCGCTACTGACATCCCATATTCTGATTGCTTGGAAGGCGGTGCCACTGGCAATTGTTTGACCATCTGGGCTGAAGGCAATTGACCGGACGATATTGGTTGGCTTTGATAAAGTTTTCAAGCACTCTCCGGTGCGCACATCCCAAAGTTTTACCGTTTTGTCTTCACTACCACTGGCGAGGATTTGGCTATCCGAACTAAACGCAACTCCCCAGACCCAATTGGTGTGCCCCTGTAAAATTTTTAGGCATTGACCCGTGCGCACATCCCAAAGCCTTACCGTTTGGTCTGTACCGCCACTAGCAAGTCGTTGCCCATCCGGGCTGAAGGCTATTGTATGAACCCAGTTGGTGTGACCAACACAAGTCAAATGATGTCGGCGATCGGCCATCTGCATCAGGCGAATTTCGCCATTAGCATCACCCGTCGCCAAAAGCTGACCCGTTGGGCTGAAGGCGACTGTATGGATGGAACCAAAGGTTTCAGTAAAAACAGAATTAGCCAGATCGGTGTAGGCCAAGTTGACTTGGTGCAGATTCACATCCTGAAGATAGGCTTGCCAGATATTCAAATGAGAGAAATCGTAGCCGCTCAAATCGATCTGAAGTTGATGCAACAAGTTGATAATATTCCCGCCTGCATATCCAACTGAGTGCGGAAACTCCGATCGCAGCTTGCTAACTATGCGATTCAGGCGTTCCTCGATCTGCTTTTTGGATCTAAAGTAGCCCATCAGTCTGGCTGCCAAGGGCGCTAAAATCGTGCGGATCTGACTTTCTCGGATGTAGTCTTGGGCTTGGGCTTGAGTGAGGGCGTGGCTGAGAAATAAGTTAAGCTGCCCAGTCTCAATTTCCTCAACTACTCGATCGATTAGCCGTTCGGTAACGAATTCCATTACCACAGGCTGCAACCCGAACATTCCGGTGCTGGTTTCAATTAGCGATCGCCCTGTCAAAGATCGCAAGGTTTCTAAAAGTTGGGGCAGCGGTAGCTGAGGGACGATATCTGCCTGTAATTGAGCCATAGATACCTGCTCGCGCGCGATCGCCAGCCAATACATTACCTGTTGTTCTAACTCCGATAGCCGCTGGAACTGCTGGCTCAGGAGGACATCGATTTCGCCAAAAGCGATCGCCCCTTGTTCTAAGAATTGGCTGAGGTTGCGATCGAATAAGTCTCGCACGGTGGTCGAGACGATTTTTAACGCTAGAGGATTGCCAGCATAGAGTTCGATCGAGCGAGTCCAATCGGCCTCGGATTGGGTAACGCATCCCGCAGCTTGCAAAATTTTGCGGGCGGCTAGGGAGTTCAACCCTCCTAGCTGGAGCGAGCGCACGGGTAAGAGATCGCCTTCTAAGGAAATGAGATTTTTCGGTTTCTCCCGACTGGTAAGTAACAAACAGCTACGGTGGCGTTCGGTTCCGACTCGTTCTAAGAGTCGGCCGTAATCTTCATAGCCCTCTCGATACTGTTTGAGCAGATCGCTACTGCCAAGAATGGCATCGAAATTGTCTAAAACTAGCAAGCAGCGGGCGGAGCGACAATACTCCAGCAGCCGTGATAATTGAGCGTCGAGGGTTTCTGGCAGTCTAGTTTCCTGGCGATCGGAGAGAATTTGAATCGCATTAGCTAAAACCGATTCCAGGGGTGGTGCGTTGCGTAAAGATTGCCAGATGACATACTCAAACTCCCCTTGGAGTCGTTCGACTACTTTGGCGGCTAGGGCGGTTTTGCCTATTCCTCCCATCCCCAGGAGGGCGAGTAGGCGGCAGTCATCCCGAACCACCGACTGCTCTAAAAGTTCTAGTTCTTCCTGGCGACCGTAGAAGTTTGAGACATCGATCGCTTCCGTCCAGTATTGCTTGTCAGGGTTTTGGGTCTGCGGTTGGGGGCGATCGATCGTTGGCGGGGCAACAGATCGCTGTTGGAGTAATATCTGAACGTTTTTCTTCGTTACTTTTTCCCCCAGCGCTTGGCTGAGATGCTGCCACAGTTCCGAGCCGATATCGCGAATGTGACTGGTGTTGTAGCCTGTTTGCTTGGCAATTTGAGGATAAGTGCATCCTTGCCAAGAGTAACGAAATACCAGTTCGTGAATATCTTTGAGCTTCTGTTGCGGCAGAAGGGTATCGAGCAGTTCTAGGGCTTCTTCAGCATTCATAAGCGCCAGCGGTTGCGTCTGATGCTTTGAATTTTAGCTTGTCCGCCGAGAGAGCAACGCGCTCTATTGCTGGCAATGAGCGTCTCTCCTGTTCTCGATCGAGTGCTAGCTGCCAAATAATTTTTTGGGGAGGTTCGAGGTGTATCATTATGCTGATTGCCTCCAGCACGCGGCGCAAACGCCCGCCCAATAGTCAAGAACAACGGACGATCGACAATGAACAAAGAATTTTCCATAGGCGATCGAGTGCGGGTAGTAGCATTGCCTCCTTATGTCAAAACTGCCGAACCCATGCCGATGCTGCGTCCTGCTGAAGTCATTCAGGTGGGTGAAGAGGGGATAGTAATCGATCGCCGTCCAGGGGGCTATTGGAGCGTTCGCTTCACTAGAGGTGCTTATTTAATCGACAGTCAGTATATCGAGTCTGTTGTCGATTGTTGATGGTTAATTGCTGACACCTTTGCCGTTTTTATTGAGTGCTAAAACAATTCTCCATATTATGCTGCGATCGCACTGAAACCTAGTGGGTAAGGATTGCTCCAGCAGGTAATTCAGGGCACTAATTCAAAATAATCGCAATGCCTGGGACGGATAATCGAAAAATCTCGCCGATCGAGCGTGTAAACGCGAGTAATAGATAGCCTCTCAGCTATACAAACGATGGCGGCATCGGTAAAATCAAGCTGACTGTCTGCATATTGCTCTAAAATCTCGCGTACTCGTACCAAATCCTCTGCGGTTACAGATTCAACCCGAACAGCTTGAGCGGTCAAGCTAGAGACAAAGTGACGCATGACCTGATGTCCCAATCTTGAAGCCAGCAGGTAACAAATTTCAGGTAAGACGATCGCAGGTAGCACAAACGTCTCATTGGTGCTTTGGGCAATAGCCAACACCCGCTGATGGTGGCGATCGCTTCGGTCAGTTAATGCAAACAAAAAACTGGTATCGAGGATCGCTGTCATCTAGGATGGCTCGATTTGAGATTCCAGCCATAAATCGGCTCGATTTCATGGCTGAGAATCTCCTCATCGCGTTCTGAAACATCTGGTTGACCGGAGTTGCCCAAACCTGCAACTGCTAAGAGAAAACTAGTAGCGTTATTGTTAGGCTTTCTTCGTTGGACTGATTTGTAGCGAAGATAGTCGAGAAAATTAGCCAGTTCGAGCAAAGCCTCATCGGGGAGGTTACTGACTGCTTCAATTAGCTTTTGGCGTTCTACAGTAGTTCCATCCATGGTTAAAACTTGAGGAAGCGATCGATCCTATTCTAGTCCTCGATCGAGTAATGGGGATGAGGCGATCGCGTGCGGATAGTAGCATTGCCTCCTTATGTCAAAACTGCCGAACCCATGCCCATGTTGCGCCCTGCTGAAGTCATTCAGGTGGGGGAAGAGGGGATAGTAATCGATCGCCGTCCGGGGGGCTATTGGAGCGTTCGCTTCACTAGAGGTGCTTATTTAATCGACAGTCAGTATATCGAGTCTGTTGTCGATGGTTAATTGCTGACACCTTTGCCGTATTTTATTGAGTGCTAAAACAATTCTCCATATTATGCTGCGATCGCTTCTTTAACCGGAATTAGAGGCGATCGAACTTCTATTTATCTACTATTAAACTAGAGATAATGTCAGATCTACTAGAAGAGTAAAGCCATCGTTAACTTGCTTAGGATTTCTTATCATAGGCTCGATTATCAAAATCAAAAATATGAAACTAAAATCTATTAATCCTGAAGAACTCATAGCCCAATATGAAGCCGGAGAAAGAAATTTTCGTCGAGTTGATTTGCGGGGGGCAAATTTAAGCAAAGTCAATCTCCGAGGAGTTGATTTGAGTTATGCAGACCTTCGTGAGGCTGACTTGAGTAGGTCAATATTAGCAGAAGCTAATCTTCGTAACGCTTGGTTGTGTCGAGCCAACTTCAGGAGGGCAGAGCTAAGTCAAGCAGTCTTGTATCTGGCAGACTTAACCAAAGCCGATCTCAGTAATGCCAATCTCTATGCCGCCGATCTGTGTGAATCTGGCTTGCAAGAAACTAACCTGAGTCGGGCAAATTTAAGCTGTGCAGAATTCTTTGAAACCAGTGCTAGTAAAACTAACTTCAGTTATGCCAACCTTCGTTATGCCCGTTTCGAGTTTGCCTGTCTGTATCAAGCTAATTTAAGTCGCGCTAATCTGACGGGAGCCAAGTTACACGGTACCGAGTTGACTGAAGCTAACTTAACTAGTGCCAATCTGACTAATGCCTACCTCAAAGATGCCAGCTTGAGAAGAGCTAATCTAATTGGCGCTTGCCTTCAGGGAGTCAACTTAGACGAAACTGAATCCTGGACGGATGCCATCATGCCTGACGGCATCATCTGGAAATTAAGTCAGGGAGAGGTTTCTAATAAACCTGGAAACGGAATAAATTGAACTTTAGGTGGTGTCCAACCCCAACGTCTGTTTAATTCATCGGCTGTTGCCTTATCAGAGGCAGCGTAGCGGAAATTGTAACCACATTTACCAGATACATAGATAAAATTAACCCTTTGACTATCCACTCTATCCATATCGTCTGATATGCCTGTTTTGACTTCCCACACATTTCTGCTACTTCCTTGAAGCCCATCGTACTTAGCAAAATCTCCCTCTGGAGTGAGTACGCCGAATTCAAAAAGCGATCCTGTGATATATGTGGCGTATCTGTTGTGTCGCGAGCTAGAAGCTCCTTCGCGCGGGAAATAGCCACTCTTGCATCCTTTTTTGTCAGGTTTAGCACGCCGCTCTAATGCCTCTTTGCTTTCATACGGTTGGTTGGTCGTTGGATCTAATCGAGGACGGAAGACTTTTCTAGCTGCTTCTTCAGTAGGAGGAAACCACACGCCTGGACGTACTTCCTCTTTTTTGGGAATCAGAGACGATGGTGTTGTGGGAGCAACAGGCAAAGTATAAGAAGGCGTGACTACTCTGGGCAAACGCTCATCAATCAGCGGCGTATTGGGATCGTCAGTATCCGCACCAGGGATGATAATTTCGGGCGCTCTCACCGTCTCCCCAGGATTTAACTTGCCTGCCACTGGCATGGTAGAAGCTAGCTGTCCCCAATCAGCCGCCGTCAGCAGATCTACCGCCTTTTCTCTGTCAGCTTCAGGCCAACTTTCCCAAGAGGGAGCATCAACCGGGTTGAGAAATAGGGTTCCCAGATCGATCCAAGGTCCGCCGCACTCTGGAGTCCAATTCCCAGTAGCAACAAAAGGTAGAAAAGTTGGACCGGAATATTGGGTGCCCCAACCATAAGCGATTGAAGGACAATAGCCTATTTTATAAGCTAGATAAAGTTGACCGTAACCAATTCTGGTAGAGACTAGCTGATGGTTAGGTAATTGTTGAAAATAGACATCAATCTGCGAACCGCAAAGAGGATTGTTTAGAGGATTGGTGCAGTTTTGTTGATAAAACCTTTGTTTAGCCAGATCTTGGGCAGTTTGATTTTGAGAGAGATTCCAGTAATGAACGTTACCTTGACCTTCAACTATCACTACAGGTGCGACGGCATCAGCCACAGGTTGTGCCGTGCTACCGATAACTATGGGAGTTACAACGCCTGTAGCCACAGTGGTGTTAATAATTGCCTTTTTTAATTCTGGAAAGACAACAGCTTGGCAGACAGGATCGGCAAGACACTTAGCGGTACTTTGTGCTGTTGCTGGAGCCAGAGAAAAAAACTTAGGCAAAGTTGCCAAAAATAAGGAGACTAAGAAAAATTTAGCTAGTGTTTTCTGAGGTTTTTGACGCACTGATGTTACTCCTAAAAATTGATGGGTAGCTGTAGGAAAATTCAAGTCGATCGCACCTTCTCTTAACCCCGATATTTGATATCAGAGCTAAAAAAAACGATCTAATTTGTAATTGCGAAAATAAAAAACCGCAGGGAGTTTAACTTACGGTTAAACTCCCTGCGGTTGGTAAAGAAATTACACGCGCTTTGGCGTAGCCTGTGCGGAGCACGTATCGCCAATAATAAAAACTTGAAATAGCAGCTTCTCACCCCATTAATGGCGATGAGTTATTGCCTGCTATTGCCTAACAAAACTACAAATCTCTAAATTTAGATTGCCCAGAAAAACTGGTAAAAATAACATTGTCAAATAGAAAATTTTGAGTTATAGTGCTATCCCTTAAGAGTGCTTGATCCTGACGACAGCAATCGAGAGCGATCGCCCTTGGTTCCTAACGGTTTAACTAAAGGAAGCGGCTATGTCTGAGGAAAATGTTAAGTGTTAAGTGTTGAGTGTTAATTTAGGGGGCAGGGGTCAGAAGTCAGCAGTTCAGAAGCGATCGCTGTGCCTTCACGCCCTTACATCTTCCTCATTTCCTCTCTTACCTAATGACTTGGGCTGGATCTCGCTTTCAGTTTCTCCATCGATGGTTGCGACCTAAACCGCTAGCAATTCTAGAAGCCTGCTCGATCGGTTTGGTTTCAGCCTTGGCAGCAGTGCTGCTCAAAGCATCTATTAGCTGGCTGGAAGGATGGCGCGAGTATGCGGCTAATCTGTTCCCTGCCTGGTTCGTGCTACCAGCGATCGGATTGGTAGGGGGATGGCTGAGCGGTTGGCTGATCGAACGCCTGGCCCCAGAAGCATCTGGCAGTGGGATTCCGCAAGTGAAAGCGGCTTTAGCTTACGCTCCCATGGCTTTAGATTTGCGCGTGGCAGCGGTCAAATTAGTCAGCACCACTTTATCTTTAGGCAGCGGATTGGCGATCGGCAGGCAAGGACCGACCGTACAAGTAGGAGCCGCCTTAGCAGGGCAACTGAGTCGCTGGGTAGAAACTTCTCCGGCCTACCAGCGGCAATTAGTAGCGGCGGGGGCAGCGGCTGGTTTAGCCGCAGGATTTAACGCCCCGATCGCTGGGGTATTATTTGTGGTCGAAGAGTTGCTGCAAGATGTCTCTGACTTGACGTTAGGAACTGCGATTCTGGCGGCGTTTGTGGGGGGAGTAGTTTCTCGCTTGTTGGGCGGACGTGGCATCGTACCCGACTTAGGCTACATTCAAACTAGCTTTTCACCCTTAGAAATCCCCATTTTTCTAGCTTTAGGAGCGATCGCCGGAATTTTAGGAGGATTGTTCAGTCGCAGCATCCTGTTGAGTTTGGCAGCCAACCGGAATCGGCTTCGAGGGGTGGCACTCCCCGGACGCATCGGACTGGCAGGAGCCGTTAGCGGTTTGGTAATTGCCCTATTTCCTCACGTTTTACGCAGCAGTAGCGATTTGCAGGATTTTTTGATCGTGGGAAATGGCGGCTGGCAAATTCTTGCGATCGTCTTGGTGGCTCAATTTTTCCTCGTTCCCATCGCCTTCGGTTCCGGGGCCCCAGGTGGATTATTTGCCCCCTCATTGGTCTTAGGAGCGGCTTTAGGAGGATTGGTAGCCACAGCAGCCCAAGGTTTGCACCAGTGGCTCGGACTCCCAGAAGCGATCGCCATTAGTTCGCCGACAGTCTATGCCTTGACTGGGATGGGAGCCTTTTTTAGTGCCGTTACTAGAGGCCCGATTACTGCGATCGCGATCGTGTTTGAGATCAGTGCCGATTTCAATCTGGTATTGCCCCTAATGATCGGTGCAGTAGTTTCTTACACCATAGCCGATCGAGTTTTTCCAGGCTCGATTTACAAGCACCTATTAGAGTGGGGTGGAATTCAGCTAGAAGGCCAAACCCCAGCCGATCGCAGTTGGGCGGGGCTGACAGCCGCCGATATCATGCAGAGTCGGGTGGAGACGCTTTCGAGTCAAACGACCATTGCCGAAGCGATCGAGGTCTTTTCTCGTTCCCACCATCGCGGGTTTCCGGTGGTCGATAAGGGCAAGTTGATAGGGATAGTAACCCAAACCGATCTGACTAACGCCGCTGCCAAGCAGGTAGCCGCAGACTTACCCGTAAGTCAGATTGCCAGCTTGCGATCGATTACCGTCAGGCCTACCGATCCTCTAACTCACGTCCTGCATTTGTTCGATCGCTATCGAGTCAGCCGCTTGCCCGTCACCGAGGGGCGCAAATTGCTAGGGATTATTACTCGCGCCGATATTATTCGCGCCGAATTAGATCGGTTAAAGGGATCGGCCAGCCCTCTAGGTCCCAAACCAGAACCTTCTTACGTCGTTTACCAAACTCGATCCCCAGCCACGGGAGAAGGGAGATTGCTAGTACCGTTGAGCAATCCCGAAACGGCCGACGCGCTATTAAGACTAGCAGGAGCGATCGCTAAAACCCGAAATTACGAACTCGAATGCCTGCAAGTAGTCACCATTCCCCGCCACCAGCCCCCAGCAGAAACGACGGTTGACACTACTGCCCACCGACAGTTGTTAGAACGGGCGGTAGAACAGGTGCAGAGTTGGCAAATTCCGGTACACGCCCAAGTGCGCATCGGTCACGATATCGCTCAGACAATTTTAGAGGCGGTCAAAGAACGACATATCGACTTGTTATTGATGGGTTGGAAAGGAACCACATCATCTCCAGGGCGAATTTTTGGGGATGTGGTAGATACAGCCATCCGTCAGGCTGGTTGCGATGTCGTGTTGGTGAAGTTAGGAGAAGATTTAAAACTCGATCGCCAGCAACAAGAAGTATTATCCGCCCGAGCCTCATTTGCCGTGCTGCGGAAATTCAGGCAATTGCGCCGCTGGTTGCTGCCCATTGCAGGCGGGCCGAATTCTGAGTATGCGATCGAACTGTTGCCCGCCCTCGTTTCTCTGTCTTGGGAACCGGAAATTCTGTTGTGTCAAGTCTTTCAACGCAGCGATCGCTTCTATGACACCAGTATTTTAGAGAAAAATGTTAGTTGGTTGCGGCAAGAGTTACCCATCTCAGCGATCGCTATTCCCCTTTGTGCCGATGCAGTAGCGGATGCCGTTATCGATGTCGCCCAAAAAGCTCGATGCGATGCGATCGTCGTCGGTGCTAGTCGAGAAGGCTTGCTCCAGCAGGTAATTCAGGGCAACATTCCAGAGGCGATCGCTCGTAACTCTAACTGCACGGTGATTTTAGTCAGAAAAGCTTTGGTTTAGAAAACGAAATCGAGCGACAATTCCCCAAAACTACCCTTTTGTGTAGGACACCTTCTCCGAATTGCTAGTTAAAAAGGAAGCGATCACTTGCTGTCAATGAAAGCATTTCCACCACATCAGCTAACAACAGGAGAACATTATGTCGCAAGAAAATATCATTCGCGCTTGGAAAGATGCGGATTTTCGCTATAGCCTGAGCGAAACCGAACGCGCGTTGCTACCAGAAAACCCAGCAGGATCGATCGAATTAACAGATACCGAACTGGCTAAAGTAGCAGGCGGTATTATCCCCATAAGCTACGAGCCAATCTGCTCTTTTGAGACTTGTTAGCAAAAAGAAAATCAGGAAATTGCTTTAATCTAATGTATTTTCTTGAAGTTAGTGCGGGTAAACTTCGATTGTCTGCTCGATCGTTTGAAAATTAGCGTTGATGCTAGCGCCGATCGCCTTCTTTCTTTAATTAGATAAGAGGGCGATTTGACTTTTGACTTCCGCGTAGTGGTATTAGTCGTTCCGCTTCAACCAGCCCAACAGCTTTTCCATGGGGCCATTTCTCTGTTTCTTCAATAAGGTTTCTTCCGGTGGGATGAACTGCTTGATAAAATTGAGGTATCCTTGCCGTCCACCCTTTTTTGTCCACAGTTTGACTGAAGATTTGAGCCGTTTGAGACAAGCGACGATTTCAGTGGGAGACAGACTTTCAATTTCCAACTCCACCGGATTGCCTCGCTCGTCGATCGCAGGCAACGCCTCTAGCCCCAGCCGCCATTGACAGATGGCGAATACTGCTGCTGTCACTTCCCCAGTCATTCCTCTGGGCATTGAAGCCGCACTGCTTCGACCTGGTGTTGGACGGCTATAATTTTTCGCCAACCAATCTAAAGCCGAATCAACTTCAGCATCAATCAAATCGGGATGCTCTCGATAATACCTCACGATCGCACTCTCAAGATTGTGCAGCACATCTTCATAATCTTTTTCCACATTCATCTGAAACTCTCCTTCTCCAGCGATCTATGGCTTCGAGATCGGGCAATTTGGTTTTCTCGGTCATACCAAATTCAAATCTCTCTTGGTTTCTTAAATAATATATTGAATCCCATTTGGGAAAATCTGAGTTCTCTTCACTGTGGTAACAGGAACATCGTCAGTCATTCAAAATGTTTAGTTCGTAACGCAATAAGGAACCGATTCAGTCCTCTTTAGAGAACTTTAGCTATGAGACAGGGGTTTTGAACCCCTGGCGGATGAGAGGTTTGGGTATTAATTTGACGCGCATTCTAGCAACCTTTTCTAATGCAAAAAGTGGCGAATCCCCGTAAATACCATCACTAAACCCAATTCATTAGCAGCTTGAATGGAATCTTTATCTTTCACGCTTCCTCCTGGCTGTACTATCGCCTCAATACCAGCCGCAGCGGCGGTGCGCACCGAGTCGTCAAAGGGGAAGAACCCATCGCTAGCTAGCACTGCACCTTTAGTTTTTTCTCCTGCTTGTTCTAGGGCTATTTTTACCGAACCGACGCGATTCATTTGTCCGGCACCGATCCCGATCGTCGTACCATTTTTAGTTACTACGATCGCATTAGATTTAACGTGTTTGCATACTTTCCACGCCAATAGCAATTCCACCATTTGTGCTGGGGTTGGCGTTTTTTCCGTTACCACTTGCCATTGACTGCTATCTTCTACCAAATCGTCTGCTTTTTGCACTAAAAAACCGCCAGCGATCGCGTTTACTGTGGGGGGAGACGTTGCCTGCAACGTCTCTGCATCGGGTAAAATTAACACCCTAACTTTAGATTTTGCTTGCAAAATTGCTGCCGCTTCAGCATCGCAACCAGGGGCAACTATACATTCTAAAAACGTCTGGGTTAAAGCATTAGCCGTGGGAACATCGATCGCACGGTTTAAAGCGACAATTCCCCCAAAAGCTGAAACTGAATCGGCATTAAAAGCTTTTTCGTAAGCTGCTAATAAACTGCTTCCCAAAGCCACGCCGCAGGGATTGGTATGTTTGATAATTACTGCGGCTGGAGTATCGGTAAATTCAGCAATTAATCGTTTAGCTGCTTCTAAATCGACTAAATTGTTATAACTGAGTTCTTTCCCTTGCAGTTTTGTAGCTGCTGCCCAACCTGTGGCCATTGTTCCAGTTTGATACCAAGCCGCACTTTGATGGGGATTTTCTCCATAACGGAGAGATTGCAATCGATCGCCAGAAATAGTAAATTTTTGGGGTAATTCTTCGCTATTAACTGGTGACTGCTGGTTTTGAAGATAATTAGCGATCGCACTGTCATAATTGGCTGTATGACTGAATGCTTCGCAGGCGCAGGTTTGACGAAACTCTAAAGAAACTTGCTCTCGATGGGTTCTTAATTCTTGTAAGTAAGAATCGTATTGGTTTGGATTCGATAAAACTGTCAGATGCGCGTAATTTTTGGCAGCGGCGCGAATCATTGCCGGACCGCCGATATCGATTTGCTCGATCGCCTCTGCTAAGCTGACATGAGGCTGAGCGATCGTTTGTTGAAATGGATAAAGATTCACCACGACTAGATCGATCGGGCGAATCTGATTGTTCTCTAAATCTATGGCATCTTGGGGGACATCTCGCCGCGCTAAAATCCCTCCATGAATTCGAGGGTGCAGAGTTTTTACTCGCCCTCCCAAAATTTCGGGAAACCCTGTATAATCGGCAACTTTAATAACTGGTAATCCCGCCTCTTTTAAAACTTTTGCCGTTCCACCACTACTAACAATTTCAAACTCAAATTCCGCCACTAGTTGACGGGCAAATTCGATTAATCCAGTTTTATCAGAAGTGCTTAGCAGTGCCAGACGTGCCATAATTGGCTATTCTCCCCAAACAATAAACCCCATCCTAGCATTTAGGACAGGGTTTGTATCCAAACACAGTTAGTATTCAGATGCAAATGTTTCAGAGATCCGATCGACCTATAAAGGATGGAACAAAAGATCGGGATGAGCGTAATTAAAGACAATCAGCCATATGGCTGTTTCGATCAGCCATAAAAACAGGATCACAGGAGCCAAAGAAAGAAACTTAGTCATGAATCATTACTCCAAACAAGATACTGCGATCGGAGAATTAAAATTTCCGAAAAGAGCGATTAACGAGGGGAAACAGGAACATCTGCATCTTTGGCGAGCAATTTACCAGAAGTAAATTCGGCAAGGGCTAAGGCTGGCCAAGCACCCGCAGATATCATGCTTTTAATTGCCAAAGGAACATCGATGATGACTTCCTTCATTTCTGGATCTTTTCCGGCTCTGGTAGTCATCAAATAAGAGCGACCAGCCCAGCCGATACAGCCAGTAATATAGAGGAACAGCACGCTAGGAATCAGAAAGTCGCCAGCATGACTGTAGCGACCGTCTACAATTAAACGGGGTAGACCTTCAGGACCGCAGAGAGCGCCAGAATAACGCTCGAAGCGCGCTCTGCCTGAATTGGGGTCGCTAGTCGTGGCGCGGGCATTAGCCGCCCGTTGCTGGAAAGCCTGAGACTCGCTACAGGGAGTGAGTCCGGCAATATCAGCAGAGGCGCTGGGAACCACAGTAAACCAAATAGTAAAGGCGAAAATTACAGCCAACAATCGTCGCATAGGAGTGTTTCCTTTTGTTACGAAAGAAAAATCTTTTTGTCCCAAACACTTATCGTGTTCGTACCAAATAAATTACGTATCGATACTTTAAAGTACCAGTGAATGGCAACCGTTTTAGCAATTGAAACAAGTTGTGACGAAACTGCGGCGGCGATTGTGAATAATCGTAAAGTTATTAGTAGTATTGTTACATCGCAGATTCCGATCCACCAGCAGTATGGGGGGGTAGTGCCGGAAGTGGCTTCGCGGCAACACCTGGAAACTTTGAACGAGGCGATCGCTCGCTCCCTGGAAGAGGCGAATATCGGCTGGGGAGAAATTGAGGCGATCGCGGCTACTTGTGCCCCAGGATTGGTAGGGGCGCTATTGGTGGGCGTAACTGCTGCTAAAACCCTGGCCCTCGTCCGTCAAAAGCCTTTTCTAGGGGTACATCACCTAGAAGGACACATTTATGGCACTTATCTCGCCGAACCCGATTTACAACCGCCTTTTTTGTGCCTGCTGGTTTCCGGCGGTCACACTAGCTTAATTTACGTCAAAGATTGCGGCATTTACGAAACTCTAGGAGAAACCCGCGACGATGCTGTCGGGGAAGCTTTTGATAAGGTAGCGCGATTGTTACATCTCGGTTATCCCGGCGGTCCGATAGTAGACAAATTAGCTTCAGAAGGGAATCCTAAAGCCTTCCCCCTCCCAGAAGGTAATGTTTCTTTGCCCGGTGGGGGGTATCATCCCTACGACTCTAGTTTTAGCGGTTTGAAAACTGCTGTTTTGCGGTTAGTCCAAAAGCTAGAAGGGGAAACATCCGAATTGCCAGTGAAAGATATTGCTGCTAGCTTTCAAGAGAGTGTCGCCCGCAGTTTGACTAAAAGAGCGATCGCTTGCGCCCTCGATTGTGGTTTAGACACCATTGCGGTTGGCGGTGGGGTAGCGGCTAACACTGGGTTGAGGAAACATCTGCAAGCTGCTGCCCTTCCCCACAATTTGCGGGTGATATTTCCCCCGATGAAGTATTGCACGGATAACGCGGCGACGATCGGTTGTGCCGCTGCCGAGCATTTCGATCGAGGTCATATTTCGGCTTTAACTTTAGGAACTCAGTCTCGTCTTTCTTTAACTGAAGTGATGCAGCTTTATTCATAGCAAAAGGCAAGAGGCAATAGACAAAAGGCAACCTTAATTAAGTGCAATACATTCTTGTGGGATAGGCTTCCAGCCTGTCCCAGTGCGGGGGCTGAAGACCAACAATGCCAAAAAAAGCCAGCTTATTAGAAACGATCGCCCTTCGGGGTTTAGAAATCGCTCCCTCGCAAGTTTGGGGGGCAATTCGGATCGTGCCTCTACTGCGTCGTCAGGTACGCTATGACTTGCGGTTGTGGCAGCGCCAGTATCGAGATGATGCTGCGATCGTTTCCCTGAAGGGAGATCTCAAATATATGTCTTACGTCCCCCACGGGTTGGTGCTGAGTTGGAGCGATGATGGTTCTCCACTAGCAGCTTTTGGAGGACAACTCGTAGCATCTGAAGGCAAACTTCTCGCTACGGGTTGGCACAGCGCCCGCCTGCTCCACCGGATGGCAAAACGGGAACGGGGGAATAATTTGCGCTTCTTGCCCCTACATCTGGCGATGGAAGGTTTCTTATCGATGTTCTTTTCCGGGCCGGATATTGCTTGGAGCGAATATTCTCGTCAGGTACTCTCTCGCGGACTGTCTCCCCGCTGGGAAATGTCTGTAGGCGGGCGGGCGATTGATGGATTAGAAGATGCTCTTAGGGTATTCGAGATTCACGAACAACAAGTAGGAGTATTGCTGTTTGTGGCTGATGCTTTGGCTTCGGCGTTTGTTACTCCTACCTCAGAAGATTATCGCGCTCTCCATCGCAGCTTGCTAGAAGACTTTTATGGCGAATTGCTTTACCAGTATGGCTGTCTGTATCAGACCACTGCACCCATGAGTTTATCTGTAGATGAATCGAAGATCGATAGTCTAGCAGACCTCCAGCAAGCGATCGCCCAAATGCGATCGGATTGGGCAGCGTTCCAAGGATTTATGGCCAGTAATTTGTTGGGATGCCAATTAACTGCCCAACGAGTTTATACCGCCGGGCCTTTTAGCTTGCAGCGTTTTATCACTGACTTGCACCTCAAAGATGAAAACCATATTGGCGAAGCGATCGTGCGAGATAACGGCGAACTAGAGTATTTAAAAACCTACCGCTTATCTGCCGCTCAAACTCGTCGGGTTTACCTCCTCAGTCAGCTAGCTGCTTGCGGTTGGCAACTCGATCGCGCTGCCGAAAGGTTGGGCAATACTCGCGAAGATTTTGTCTTGCGTCTAGAAAAAGCTGGATTTGGCTACCTACTCAACAACCAGTTATTAGAAAAGGCGCGGAAATACCAACGCCAATCTCATAGCAGATAGTCGATCGATTTAGGCCAGGGCGATCCTGTTAAAATCCGGTTAACTATCTAACGATAAGCAATATGTCGATCGCCTTGCAGACCCGATTCGTTGAAAGCATAGAATAGTAGCATCGATCGCCTCCTCTTAACGTTTCAGTTCTCCCTCATATATTGCTAGCTATGACCGATCCTATCCTCGACGTTCGCAACTTACAGGTGCAATTTTCGACAGACGAACAACCAGTTAAAGCAGTTGATGGCATATCTTTTAGTCTCCAGCCAGGACAGACTTTAGGAATCGTGGGCGAATCAGGATCGGGAAAATCGGTGACTGCTTTAGCAGCTATGGGCTTGGTTCCTCCTCCAGGCAAGATTAGTGGTGGTGAAATTTGGTTTAGAGCTACGGACTCGCAACCAGTGAATCTGCTAACCCAAAATATGCAGTCGTACCGAGGCGACCAGCTCGGCATGATTTTTCAAGAACCGATGAGTTCGCTCAACCCGGTTTATACAATTGGGTTTCAAATTGTCGAGGCCATTAGGGAACACCAAAAAATTTCTGTTGCCGAAGCCCGCCGCCTTGCAGTTGCCCGCTTGCAAGAAGTGAGATTGCTGCCCAGCGATGATAAGTTCAAAGAAAGCTATCTGGCATCTCTAGGATTATCGCCCACAGACGATCGCGCCGTCAGCCAGTCAGAAATCGACAAGTATGCCAACGAGCAAAAACAGGCAATGCTCAAACGCTATCCCCACGAACTATCTGGAGGACAGTTGCAGCGAGTAATGATTGCCATGGCTATAGCTTGCGACCCGAAAATTTTAATTGCCGACGAACCCAGCACCGCCTTAGATGTCACCGTGCAAGCAGAGATCTTGAAGTTACTGCGACAATTGCGCGACAGCCGGGGAATGTCGATGTTGTTTATCACCCACGACTTAGGAGTAATTGCAGAAATTGCCGATGTCGTCGCCGTGATGTACCGAGGCAAAATCGTCGAGTACGGCCCGGTATTGCAGATCTTCTCCGATCCTCAAAGCCCATATACCAAAGGCTTGCTAGCTTGTCGCCCCCGACTCGATCGCGTTAAAGGAGAGAAACTGCTAACGGTATCTGAATTCATGGAAGTTGCAACTACTCCCACTGGTGAATGGGAAATTCGAGAAAAACCCACCGCACCTGAGAAGCTAGAGGGCGAAATCGTCTACGTCAGTGAAAATGAGTCCAATGGAGATCGATCGGAAAACTCTCAACCCGATGTGTTATTAGAAGTTCGCAACCTCAGAGTGGGCTTCCGCCAGGGGGGAGTATTGGGCCAAACTAAACGCTATGTTTGGGCAGTTAACGACGTTTCCTTTGAGGTTTATCGAGGTGAAACTCTGGGGCTAGTAGGAGAATCTGGTTGCGGCAAAACCACCCTGGCGCGGACATTGCTGAGACTAATCCCACCGATGAGCGGTACGATCGTCTTTGACGGTCAAGATCTGGCTGCTTTTAGCGGTAAACGCTTGCAATCGTGGCGACAAAATATCCAAATCGTTTTCCAAAACCCTTTTAGTTCGCTCAATCCCCGGATGAAAATAGGAGAAGCGATCGCCGAACCGTTGTTAATTCATAAGCGGATTAAAAATTGGCGACAAGCACGCGATCGAGTAGTAGAACTATTAGAAGATGTCGGCTTAAATCCTAGCGCCCTCAACCGCTACCCTCACCAGTTTTCCGGCGGACAAAGGCAACGGGTTTGCATTGCTAGAGCATTAGCTTTATATCCCAAATTCATCATTTGCGACGAATCGGTTTCAGCCTTAGACGTATCGGTGCAAGCCGAAGTGTTGAACTTGTTAAAAGAATTGCAGCAGAAGTTTAAGATGACCTACATCTTCATTTCTCACGACTTGAGCGTCGTCAAGTTTATGAGCGATCGACTGATAGTAATGAATCAGGGCAAAATTGAGGAAATGGGATCGGCCGAACAAATCTACCGCGAGCCTAAAAGCGATTACACTCGCAAGCTGATTGCTTCTATTCCCAGTGGTAACTTAGAACGCATTGAGGAATTACAAGGGCAACGCGCTCGATAGATATAGCGTTTCTCTGAGGTACACCGAAAGACCTAACCCCCCTTCCCCCCTTCCCTCGCAGGGGAGAGGTCAAAGTCGATCGCATTTAATAATAAATTACCGCTTTGCTGGCACGAAACCGCGCAAAGGCTTCACGGCAGCATTGGGAAAGACAACTTCGGCTGAAACCGATCGAAAATTAGGGTAGTTAATGATAAAAGGTTGAGGCGGGGGCGTGCGATTATCCAAAGGGATAAATGCGGTTATTTCTCCTTCACCCAATCCTACCGAATCGAGATCGATTTCAACCTTGGCGGCTAAGGGATCGGCATTAAAGGCATACTCTAACTCCTCAATATTGCAACCGATCGTAGATGTAATTTCCCCGTTGACTCCGTTGAGTTGAGCGGCAGTAGTAACAGGTTCGCCATTTGTTTGTACGATCCTAGTCGTGTAATCAGTAGTACAACCATCGAAAGTAAAAACGACTTTCAATGTGGCAGTCGGTCTGTTTTCTTCACAGCTACTTAGTAGCATCCCACACAGACCAATTAGTACAATACCAAGTAAGCGATCGAACATAATTAATAATGAAGACATAAGTATCAAATTACTTATTACTTATTACTTATTACTTACTCCGGCGAGAGTCCCTTAGATGCCAACCATTCTCGATTAAATAACCGCGACTGATAGCGAGAACCGCTATCGCAAAGAATAGTGACAATAGTATTTCCCGGTCCCATTTGCTTTGCTAATCTCATCGCAGCGGCGACATTAATTCCAGTCGAGCCGCCTAAAAATAATCCTTCCTCTTTCAACAGGCGATAAACTACTCGCACGCACTCAGCATCGTCGATTTGAATGGCATCGTCGATCGCTATGCCTTCTAAATTAGCAGTAATGCGGCTATTACCGATGCCTTCGGTAATCGAACTACCTTCTAGTTTAATTTCCCCTGTTTTGACGTAACTATAGTATCCGCTGCCCATCGGATCGGCAATTACGGTTTTAATCGCTGAATTTTTACCTTTTAAAAATAGCGACATCCCCGCAAAAGTGCCTCCAGTACCGATAGATGTCACCCAAGCATCGATCTTGCCCTCAGTTTGCTGCCAAATTTCCGGCCCGGTGGTTTCGTAGTGCGCTTGCCGATTGGCTAAATTATCGAACTGATTGGCCCAGATGGCATTCTCCATCTCATCGGCGATTCTGCCAGACAGCCTGACGTAGTTATTCGGGTCTTTGTAAGGTACGGCCGGAACCGGGCGCACTTCTGCCCCTAAAGTTCTCAAGGCATCCATCTTTTCTTGAGATTGGGTTTCGGGAATGATAATCAGGCATTTATAGCCCTTAGCGTTGCAAATATGAGCCAGACCGATTCCCGTATTGCCAGCGGTGCCCTCTACCACCGTTCCCCCAGGTTTGAGCAAACCTTTCTTTTCAGCATCTTCAATAATATAAAGTGCGGCTCGATCTTTAACCGAACCCCCAGGATTGAGAAATTCAGCTTTACCGAGGATTTCGCAACCCGTTTCTTGACTGATTTTGTTTAATCGAATTAAGGGCGTATTACCCACCGTGCCGACAAAACCGTTTTTAATATCCATCTGAGATTTACCAAATTTTCGTCATATCTAAGACAAATCCAGGCAATACTGGCTCGCCGCTTACATTAGCAGGATTTTCTAGACATTCTACTGGCATTTGCGGGCGATATATATAGACTTGGCGGTGCTTGCGGTCAATCAGCCATCCTAGTTGTACTCCCGGCTCCTGCATATATTCTGCCATTTTGACCTGCAAAGGTTTGAGGTTGTCGCTAGGCGATCTGAGTTCGACGACAAAATCCGGGCAGATGGGGGCAAATTTTTGTTGTTGTTCTGCCGATAAAGTCTCCCACTGTTTCCGTTTGAGCCAAGCAGCGTCAGGAGATCGCGCTCGATCTGCAAATCGCGATTCAACTGACAGAACTCGAAAAATCGATCGTCTGTCATTTGCAATTCTGGAGATAGGCGCAACACTAGAGGCGATGACAGCATAGAGATCCCTTAAAGATGAGAAAGTAGAGACAGGGCATAGCTACGTCTCTACTTTGGTTTAGGTCGAGCTACAGTTTGGTTTCGTCTGGTAGAGGTAAAATTATCTAACCAACTTCTCCAAACTCCGAACCCCGAACTCCGAACTCATTTTATTTGTTGGGTTGAGGAGTCATCCGCAAATAGGGTTTGATCGGGTTGTAACCTTTGGGGAATTTCTGCTTCAACTCTTCTGGATCGGTAATCGAAGGGACGATGACGCAATCATCTCCATCTTTCCAGTTGGCTGGAGTAGCAACGCTGTAATTGTCTGTTAGTTGCAAAGAGTCGATTACTCGCAGCAATTCATCGAAATTGCGTCCCGTGCTGGGAGGATAAGTAAACGACAGGCGCAGTTTCTTGTTCGGATCGACGACAAAGACAGAACGCACCGTCAGCATGGCATTAGCATTGGGGTGGATCATGTCGTAGAGGTCAGAAACCTTTTTATCTGAGTCTGCCAAGATCGGATAGTTGAGCTTGACGCTTTGGGTTTCCTCAATATCGCCAATCCAGCCTTGATGGGAATTGACATCATCGACGCTGAGGGCTAAAACTTTGACATTGCGTTTGTCAAATTCTGGTTTGAGACGGGCAACTTCCCCTAATTCGGTGGTGCAAACTGGTGTAAAGTCCTTGGGGTGCGAAAAAAGCACTACCCAACTATTTCCCGCCCACTCATAAAAGTTAATATCTCCTTCGCTGGAGGCTTGAGTGAAGTTGGGTACTGTGTCGCCTAATCTGAGAGTCATAACCGATTTCCTGTGAGACTTGAAGAAAAACGCTCATCTATACTTCCATGTTACTCCGATTTTCCGGTCGGATTTTGGGTCTTTTTCAGACTCGTGATAGATTAGTTCGAGCGATCGCTCTTTATGGTACAACGATTTATTAAACGAATCTTCGCCTATAGTGCAGGAATCTTCACCTACAACGCACGAATCTTCGCCTATAATGCACGAAACTGAAACTATCTGCGTCGCACGCTAGGAGGCTAATTAACCAGTGTTGGGTTTGCTGATATTTGCTAATAATTGCTTACTTTTGTGAGAAAGCTTATCTTCGAGAGATCGAACCAACTCTCTGACTACATCAGTTTTGGTTCGATCTTCCTGTTGGCAATATACAGCCAGGATAGCTGATTCCTTATCAGATAAGCGAAAGTTTTCTCTAACGGACATCCCTCTGTACGCATATTTGATGTACAATAATCATATGCTACTAGGATTCAAGACGGAACTCAAGCTCAATAACCAACAGCAAACTCAGTTGTTAAAACACGCTGGCACAGCCCGCCATGCGTGGAATTGGGGACTAGCGTTAACTAAGCAGATCTTGAGTCACAACAAAGAAAACCAGAACGAAAAAATCAAGTTTCCTTCTACCATTGATTTACATAAATGGCTGGTAGCAATGGTGAAGCCAGAGCGCCCCTGGTATTACGAAGTATCAAAATGCGCTCCTCAGTATGCGCTGCGCGACTTAAGAACAGCATGGGATAGATATTTCAAGAAAGTATCAGGTGTTCCAAGGTTTAAACGTAAAGGACGCGATGATTCTTTCACCGTAGACGGCTCTAATCGTTCTTTCTCGATCGAAGATCGAGCAATTAAAATCCCTTTTATTGGCTGGTTGCGTACTTACGAACGATTACCGCAGGCAACAGTCAAAAGTGTTACGATTAGCCGCACGTCTGACCGCTGGTTCATTTCTTTCAGAATGGAAATCGAACCAAAACTAGAGGAAAAGGGGGAACCAGTAGGGGTAGATTTAGGTCTACTGCGGTTTGCCACGTTCTCGACTGGGGAAGAGATCGACTCGCCGCGTCCATTTAAAGCATGGCAGCAGCGTTTGGCTAAGTTGCAATACCACAATCGAAACAAAGTCATCGGCTCGAATAACTGGAAGAAAGCCCAAGTTCGGATTGCTAGACGGCACGCTCGAATTGCCAATATCCGTAAAGATTTCATTCACAAAGTCACGACGCGGTTAGCTAAAAACCACAGCCAAATCGTTATCGAAGACTTGAACGTCACTGGGATGATGGCAAACGGCAAGTTGTCTAAAGCTATAGCTGATTCTGGGTTTTACGAGTTTCGCCGCCAATTGGCATATAAAACCCAGTTGTACGGATCGAGTTTGGTGCTGGCGAATCGTTGGTTCCCCAGTTCAAAAATGTGCTTTGGTTGCGGCACAAAAAAAGAACATCTGCCTCTTTCAGTGCGAACATTCCAGTGTGAGTGTGGCTATGAAGCAGATCGGGATGTGAATGCAGCTAAAAATTTACTACGGCTAGTTCGGCCGGAAGTTACGCCTGCGGACAAGAAGATGCCGACATCCTTGGTTGAGGCAGGAAGTTTCCAATTTGTAAGCAAATGTTAAGTGAAATAGGAGCGGATTACTTTGACCTACTTTCAAGAAGCTAAAGCTCACTTTGAGGCTAGCCATCAGCATCCGATCAATCAGATGTTGCATCACTTGAATATCATTGTCGGTCTAGCCGGAATCGTTTTATTATTTTACAACTGGCTGTTAGCTGTGGCTTGCTTTGCCACTACTCAAGTATTTGCCATCGGCGGGCACAAGTTTTTTGAAAAGAACGAACCAGCATTTGTCAAGTATCCTGGCATCACGATTTTAGTTTCCATCCTGTGGTCTTTCGAGAACTGGTTGGGACTGCGCCAAGTTTGGCAAGCATTGTCGAGTCAGAAAGTAGAGAATAGAGAAAAAATAGAGGGTTGAGAACCGATCGATATTTCCTCCTCAAAGCGATCGTTGCCTGTCTTCTTTAATTTTCGTTTTTAAGCTCAGAACCATCCCAAATTATATGGTTCGAGCTATTTCTGTTGCGAATTTAGCAGAAATTCTTCGGGTCCAGCACCGAACGATTCGATCGAATGGCAATCGAACCAGTTCGGTAACAAACACCGATCCCACTATTGAATCGATCTCGTAACTCTACTCGACCTCAGAAATCGTAGGTTTGGGTAAGCGATTGCTGGCAGCCGTGAAGCATCTGCCAGACAGTTCATCTTACCAGCGAGGGAATTTAATGTTATACCTGTTTGTTGACAGGAAGACAAAATAAAAATTGATTATTATTTATACCCTTTCTTTTGGTAGAAGCTGCGGGAATTATTATTAGTTAGTAAGCCGAACTTTTAAATATTAAAAATCTAATTCTAAAGACGATCGCCATAGTTATCTAAAGACTGACTTCAACGACTGAGTACAGCTAATAGGATGAATCGTAGTTAGAACGAGTCCGATTTTAAAACTCTCCTTTCAACTAGCGGTTGTAGGTGCAAGCCTACTCGCTTTCTTAGTTGCGCCTGCACAATTTTGCGTCCACCTGCGCGAACTTCAAGCAAAAAGGATTAATTAAATCGGATTTGGTATTAGCCAGCTTTAGAGCCTCAAATTTGATGTCAAACCAATTCGCAATCAGCAATGAATGCCTCGGCTAGAGGTATCGATCGTGAATTGCTCTGATAACAATTGTTTTGTTCTGTCGATCGCTTTAGCCTCAGCAAGTGGCTTAAATCTATTCAATCGGGAAATAAACATGATATTAACTACACCTAATTCGGCGACTTTTCAAGTTATAGAAAATAAAGAATTGCTGAATCATAAAAATACAGTTTACGGCCCGCTCTTTGCCTTTGGCATCATTAGTTTATGGGCAGTCAGTCTCAGCATTTTTCTGGCCACCAATCTAGCGAAATTTCCTGTTTACTTCATCCTTCCTGCCATGCTTTGGCAAATGTTTCTCTACACTGGTTTGTTTATTACAGCCCACGATGCTATGCACGGTGCCGTCTGTCCTCAGTCGGTCAGAATTAATCGCTTTATTGGTTCGTTAGCTGTTATTATTTATGGACTTTTCTCATATAAAGAACTGTTGCAAAAACATTGGTTGCACCATCATCATCCAGCTAGCGATCGCGACCCTGATTTTCATGATGGGAAGCATACAAATTTTATTGGGTGGTATCTATATTTTATGCGTCGATACGGGAGTTGGAAACAGTTTATTGGACTGACAGTAATATATCAATCGGCTCATCTCATCTTTCATATTCCACAATTAAATCTAATTTTGTTTTGGATTGTTCCTTCAATTTTGAGTTCCATACAATTATTTTACTTTGGCACTTTCTTGACTCATAAAGAACCAGTAGAAGGATTTAAAAATCATCATCGCGCTCAAACTAACCCGCTGCCAGTTTTATGGTCGTTAATTACTTGCTATCACTTCGGTTATCACGAAGAACATCACGCATACCCACAACTTGCCTGGTGGCAGCTACCAGCAATCCATAAAAAGTTGAACTCCACCTGCGAGCGGGTTTGATTTGACATTTGTGGTCTGTCCAAAACCTGGCTGGCAAAACTCGCCCCTACTCCTAAACTACTAAACTACTTTTTTATATGACTCACTTTGGTATTATTTGTCCGCCTTATCCGGGGCACTTGAATCCTTTGTCGGCTCTAGGGAGAGAACTGCAAGGACGCGGACATCGAGTTACAGTTTTACAAATTTCCGATTTAGAATCGAAGGTGCGATCGGAAGGATTGGAGTTTTATCCGATCGGACAAGGAATCTATCAGCCCGGTTCGCTGGCAGCTAGTTTCAAACAGTTAACTCAATTTAGCGAAATCGAAGCTTTACGCTACTCGGTCGATTTTTGTCGCCACATTACCGAAATCATCTGTCAGGACGCTCCTACAGCCATAGAAGCGATCGCGATTGATGCGTTATTAGTAGATCAACTCGAACCAGTCGGGCAAAGCGTCGCCCAATATTTGGAACTGCCGTTTGTCTGTATCAGTTCCGGGCAAGTCATTCATCGACGAAACGATGTTCCTCCCTTCTTTACCCCTTGGAACTATGCCCATACTTGGTGGGGGTGCTGGCGCAATGCCGTAGCTTATCAAATCTTAGATCGCAGTTGTCAACCGATTTTGCAAGTAATTAATCGCTATCGCCAGCAATGGAAATTGCCGCCTTACCAGAAGATTTACGAGTCGATCGCTACCTTAGCTCATATTTGCCAACAACCTGCTGCCTTTGAGTTTCCGATTCCCAATTTACCCAGTCATTTTCATTACACCGGGCCGTTTCGGAATGCTTCTCCTCGATCGATCGACTTTCCCTTTAACCGCCTCACGGGACAACCTTTAATTTATGCCTCACTCGGCAGCGTCCAAAATACCAAGCAAGAGATCTTTCAGTGCATTGCCGCCGCCTGTGAAGGGTTAGACGTGCAGCTAGTAATTACTCACGGCGGGGGAATGAGTGCCGAAGCCGTGCGATCGCTACCTGGTTCTCCCTTAGTAGTTGAGTATGCCCCGCAGCTAGAAGTTTTGGCCAAAGCTAGTTTAACCATCACTCATGGAGGCATGAACACTGTCCTCGATGCCCTTAGTTGTGGCGTTCCCCTAGTTGCCATTCCCATCACCTTTGAACAACCTGGAACCGGGGCCCGCATTCGGTGGACTGGAACGGGAGAAGCGATCTCTCTATCTCAATTAAATGTTTCTAGATTGCGAACTGCCGTTCGACGAGTGCTGGCAGAAAAGACTTATTCGCGCAATGCCTCAAGATTCCAGCAAGCCATTCAGGAAGCTGGTGGAGTCAAACGAGCCGCTGACATTATCGAACTAGCAGTTATTCCTGATAGTCAGGCACGAGCGCCTCAATTTTTGCAACCTCTTTCACGATAGAAAGTTAGAGTAGAGGCAAACTGCGAACTTTGGCGATCGCGCGATAGCATTCTTGAGTCCATAGTTCCCAGGCTTTGCCATAGCGAAAACCAGGCGGGCAATGCTCCATCAGTGATGATAGAGTAGGCTCTGGATTATCTTCTACAATTTCTAACAGTTTTTGGGAAAGCAGATCGCGAATCTCAAATAGAAGTTGTTTTTCTAAGGATTCCTTCTCTAATAAAGTTAAGTAGCGAATTTTTAGATCGTGCAGGTAAGCACCTGATAAAAAGCCAACTCTATAACACATAAATGCCAAAATTATGCCATTCATATAAAGTAGCATTTGTCTGGTGTAGTTACTATCTCATAGTGGTACTAAAGAGGATTCTGCCACACAAACACTTGCGCTTCGTATTCCCCAAGATCGACCTGCAACTGACCTTTACCAGATGGCACGGTGTAATCTTGAGTCCATTCATGCCAGATTCCTGGTGGTTCTGGAAGGTTGGGGATAGTATAGCCTGCCAAAAAGCGATCGCTAAAGTTGGCAACGACTACCACCCTCGATCCTTCATCGTTCCACCGCACGTAGGCGATTACCTTACTGTCGGGATTTTCGTGAAAAAACTCAATATTGTCGCTGCGCAACGCCGGGTTTTGGTGGCGTAAAACAATCAGTTTTTGGTAATACCTAAATATCTCCCGATTGGGAGCTTTCTCTAGCAGCGGCCAGGCAATCTTTTTCGGTTGCGTCACGCTTTTGCGCTTGTGTTCGCCAAACTCTTCTCCCATCCAAATCATCGGGATGCCCATAGCAGTCAGCAGCAGCACAACACCCAACTTAACTCTGCGAAAGGCAGCTTCGTCAAAGATACCGCGATCGCCTAATTCTCGCAGCAACCGCTCGCGATCGTGGGTGGCAATATAATTAATGACGTTGGTGGCGCTGCTATAACCTTGCCGTCTGGGGTCTAAAACCGTTTTGAGATTCTCTAAGTCAAACATTTTGCCCGCCAAGTGCGGCACTACAAAATAGCGAAAACTTTCGTGCCAGCAAGCGTCCAGCGGGCCGGTGGGTTGCACCACTTTACTGGTATCGGGGATGTGTTCGGCAATGTTGTAAAACGGCTTCGGTGCAGTGGCTTTTTTTGCCGCTTCAGCCAGCCAATCTAAAAATTCAAAATTTGCCAATTGACGCACGGCATCGTAGCGAATGCCGTCGATGTGATACTCCTGAATCCAAAACCGCACCACATCGCCGATGTATTGCCACGCGGGTTTGACATCGAGTTTTTCGTCATAAGTATCGTACTTAAATTCAGGCCCCCAATAATTTTGGGGATCTTCGGGATAGTGTTGGTATTCGTAATACCAGTAGTTGCGATCGATCGCCAGTAAGGGGCATTCCTCGTCGGTATGGTTGTAAATGCCATCGAGAATGACGCGCATCCCTCGCCCGTGACACTCATCGATAAATTGCTTTAAATCTTTAGTCGTGCCGTAACTAGACTCAGTAGCAAAGAAGTGGCGAACTTTGTAGCCCCAACTGTAATCGCCAGGATATTCATTGACGGGCATTAACTCGATCGCATTTATTCCCAAATCGTGCAGGTAATCTAGCTTTTCTATTGCATCTCGATAAGTACCGCGCCGATGGGGATCGTTCTCTCCTCCAGAAAAGTCGGCAACGTGCATTTCGTAAATGACGAGATCGCGGTTTTGAGGTAGCGGCACGTCGTCATGCTGCCAGACGTAATCGTCAACAATTTTCTCGCCCTCTTTAATCTGCACCAACCCGATTCGATCGACTTCAATGACATCGGTAGCATAAGGATCGATGACATCAACCCATTCGCCAGACTCAAAACCGGGACTGCGAGTTTTAACCCGAAACTGATAATGATAAACCCCATCTTCTAACTCAATTGATGTCCGAAAATATCCCTTTTCATCTAATTGCATCGGGATTTCGTTCCAGTCTGACAACGAGCCTATTAAAGCGGCCGCTTGATTGTAAGGTGCAAATAGTTGGAATTCTATTGGATGGCGATCGCCGTGCATATTGAAAGACTCGTTAATATCGGCTTGTCTTCCCACGGTATCGGCCGAGTCTAATCTTCACGTCTGGCTTCGGAATAAATTAAATGTGTCGAAAGGAATAAATTTAGGAGTTCAGAAGTTCAGGAGCTATGGAAGTGTTAAGTGTTGAGTGTTGAGTTAAAAATTCTCCCCTGCCTCCCCTGCTTCCCCTGCCTCCCCTGCCTCCCCATCACCCCATCACCCCATCACCCCATCTCCCCATCACCCCATCACCCCATCTCCCCATCTCCCCATCACCCCATCACCCCATCTCCCCATCACCCCATCACCCCATCACCCCATCTCCCCATCACCCCATCTCCCCATCTCCCCATCTCCCCTCCCTTTCTTACAAATCTTCCTTTAGAAGTTCGATAATGGTAATTACGCACAGATCGATATCGATCGGCTTTCTTAAAAAAGCTTGAACGCCAATCTGCATTGCTTCTTCTTCTACCGACTCGCGCACGTCTCCAGAACACACCACGATTGGAGTGACGCGATCGATCGCCCGAATCTGTTCGATCAGATCGAACCCGTGGGAGCCGTTGGAGAATCGTAAATCTACCACATAAAGGTCGAACTCGTCAGTTTGAGACAATTTCCAGGCTTCTTGGACGCTTTGTGCCGTCTGAATCTGGTATTTGGCCTCGTCGAGAATGAAACTTAACAACTGGGCGTTATCGGGTGAATCATCTACGCACAAAATCCGTTTTTTAATGGGAAGATTCATAAAATTATTTTCTCTTCCTAAAGTCAAGTCTTTAAATCCTGCCTGATACAGACGTAACTTTATTAAGCTTCAGCCTAGACTGTCAGTTAGCTGGAGAACCGACAAACAAAGAATAAGTATGTAAACTCCATTTTGCACCCTTAGCGATGGCGGCTAGGGGCGCAAAATACCTGTCTTATAGCGAAATTACTCTAAAAAGCAGTTCGCGGGCGCAATGCACCCGTCATAGCTGAGAAGGAATTTGCAGTAATTTCAGTCCGCTTTAGTGGGCTTGAGCTATTAGCTCGGCAATCGATTGCCGAGCCTATTGTGTCCGCAGCCCGCACTTTTAACGGTGTTGTCGTCAGTTCTGCGGACAACGCGGCGGTAAGCTTAGCGTTTCCGCAGGAGATAGCTTGTCTTGCGGACATAAGCACTCCGTTGGCATCGGCTGTTTGCAGAACATACTCCGAACTTTGACTTCTACATCAGGTACTTATAAGGATGAATTTTGGCGAGCGTCGGCAGTTAGGGAACTTTATTCTGGATTCGCTGCCTCAAGACGAATACGATCTGCTATATCCCCATCTGCAACGAGTCGAGTTGCACCAAAATCAGGTGCTATTCCGCGCCAGAGAACCATTAGTCGATGTCTATTTTCCCATAACTGCCCTGCTTTGTTGGGTACATTCGACTACAGAAGGAGAAACCCTAGAAGTTTGGGCTACTGGGTTTGAAGGGATGCTGGGAACTAGCTTTTTATTCGATCGAGATTACGCTCCATGGGAAGTGAACGTTCAGCTTGCTGGTGAGTCTTTAAAGTTAAGCGCTGAAACTTTTGCGGATATTTTACCCAAAACAGTAGTTCTGCAACAAAAAGTAAAAGATTTTAGCTATCTCAAACTGGTGGAACTGACACAATCTGCGGTTTGCAACCGATTTCATCCGGTCGAACAACGCCTTTGTCGCTGGTTGTTAACAGCTAGCGATCGAGTCAAAACTCCCAAGCTGTTGCTTACCCATGACCTTTTAGCCACCATGATCGGCTCGACTCGCCCAGCGGTAAGTCTGGTCACTGGGACCCTTCAGACTGCCGGACTAATTCGCACTGCTAGAGGTAAAATTACTATCCTCAATCGCGAAGAAATGGAACGATCGACCTGCGAGTGCTATCACATTATCAAGCGCGAGTACGATCGCTACCTCCAAAGCCGATCTGGCCTATGATGTAGGGATAGCCCTGCGTTGCTATGTGGGCGTATATTATCGAAGTTTTCTTTGCTCTCGAATCTATCTTAGGTAGGACTTGGGATCGCCATGAGTATTGTCAGAAGTTGCAAAAGCCTGACGGTCGCCAGTTAACCCTGTATAGCCGCTATCCGATCGCTGAGGACATTAAGGCTACCAGCCCCAGCAACGAGCCAATTCAGGCTAATCTGCACCTACGCTGGCATTCATTACGGGGCAAGTGGGTAGCATATGCCAGTTATCGTCAGGGGCAAACGTTGGCTCTTCCAGAGCGTCTACCGTGTATACATAAGTTATCGGTTATACGGTTTCACATCTAGATCCCCCTAAATCCCCCTTAAAAAGGGGGACTTTGAGAAGTTTCCCCCCTGCTTGGTGCAAGCTGCATGGCGACCCCGACCGCTAACCCACCCTAGGACATTTAATATTTTTCGATCGCCACAGATATGGGAGAGCCTATTTGTCGCGATCGCAATCGAAAGAAGAACTTAAGTTTATATCCGATCGCTTAACAGTGATGTCATATTAGATATTAGAAAAATGCCAAAAAAGCTAACTACGAAATACCAATTTATCATCTGAGACAGTTGGCCTTCTTTTGAGAAGCAACGCTCAAACTTTAACTATGTTCAGATCGATTATTCAACAACTGAAAAATTCAGTCTTCATCGTTCAGCCGCTCGAGAGCAAACAACCTCAGTTTTCTCTAATTAGCACTCTTAGTCGATTAAATAGCAAGATCCAACTGCTCGATCGACATCAAAAGCAGGCCAACTTGAGGAATCGCGAATATATTCGCATCGAAGGAACTCAAAAAGAGCGACAAGCTTATCATCAATTAGCGCGAACTTCAAAGCAGGAGATTTTTGCCACCAGAAAAAAGCTTGGCGATGAATATGTTGCCAAACACTTAGAGGGTGTTATCGATAAGAATTTAACCATCGATCGCGATCGAGGAATTGCGATCTCTGCTTTAAACGGTTATCCTCTCTTCGAGGCTGCGTTATTAGAGGCCAGAGAAAAGATCGATCGAAGGGCAAAAGATAAATTACTTTCCAAGGGAAGTCTCGATTTTGTTGCTAGCTCAAAAAAAGATTTTGGTTCTGATTCGGCACTGGCTAAGTTAGCGATCGATCCAAATTTGCTCGTTCCGATTACCCGCTATTTTGGGGTTCTCCCAATTCTTTTGGGATTCGACATCAACCGAGCTAGCAGCCAAGAAATTTTAGACTGGTCATCGCACCTATACCATCTCGATCCAGAAGATACTACTCAGATCAAAGTCTTTATTTATCTCACAGATGTAGATGAAGGAATGGGGCCTTTTACGGCGCTACCTGCCGACTTATCTAAAGTGGTAGCTAAACGTTTTAATTATAAACGTCAGCGCCTCAAAGATGAGGATGTCTATCGAGCGATCGGTTACGGCCATCAAAAAGTTTGTCTGGGAGCGACGGGAACTACCATATTTTGCGATACCAACCGATGTTTTCACTATGGAGGTCGAATCGAAAATCGAGAGCGTTACGTACTAACAATTTACTATGGACTGCCAACATCTACTTGGTTTCCCCTATTCCCTGGAGACGGCGAAGGTCGAAATCTCATACCTTGGTTGCAGCCCGATCCCAACGATAAATTCCAGAAAGCTTTATTAGGTCGCGAACTCGTCATCCCTAACTCAGCTTGATTAATCCTTAGTCCCCAAGAGCTTCTAACTTCAACGATTTCGGGCGTAAATAAGGCGAACAATGTTGGACTAGATAGTAAGATTTATTTTTCAAGATCGTCGGTTCGATAATGCTGATGTATCGACCAGTCATAATATTATGCCAATCTCTAGGGATGTAATGTAAAAAAATTGGACTGCTGGAATTCAATAACTTTTGCACTCCCAATCCTTGACGGACAAACAACCAAGTAGTTTTTTTTAATTTCCAAAACCAACCTCCTTGGCGATATCGATCGTATTTTTGTAAGTAAAGTTCTTGATATTTTTTCTGTTTCGCCATCATTTGTTGATAGGCTGGCGAGTCAGAATCGCCTCCCCAATCGCGATAGTGGTGGACGGCAACTTCTTTGGTATAAACAATATCGTGACCTGAAAAAAGCACCTTTGCCGTTAAGTCAGGGTCGATGCCATAATCTCGAAAAGTTTCGCTAAATCCACCAACTTTTTTCAGCACATCAGTTCGCAATACACCTTGATTGACGTTGAGAATACCGATTGCAGATACGCCGCCAATGTAGGGAGCATCGACAAAAGGACCTTGAAGATCGCGAGTTTTGAGGCCCACCATGCCGATCTGAGGATTTTCCTCTAGAATTTGCACGGCAATATCTAGTCCTCGGTTGACAATTTCATTATCATCGCTGAGCCAACAAACATAGGGAGTATCGACTATTCTAAAAACGTCGTTATAAGCTTTAGCTTGACCTAACTTTTCGCCGACGAATAAAGGTATGACTGCATCTGAAGCCATAGATTTTAAATATTCGATCGTACCGTCGGTAGAACCAGCATCGGTAATATAAATTTTTGCTAAATTTTTGGTTTGTTGCTTAATACTATCGATACATTTTTTCAGGTTATCAATTCGATTATAGGTACCAAGCACCACAGAAAGTTTCATAAAGTAATAATATTAGTGACGTAAATAAAAACAGTGAGCGAATAAGGGTTGCCCTTCGCTAGAAACAATTTGATTTTTAATGCCAGCAAACCGAAATCCTAAATCTACTAACAGGGAATGAATTTCTTCAAATAGAGGTTGTTCTTTATACATCAGGGCGAATGACATTTCGATCAGAACGCACCTAGCTGAAGAAAATATCTTCTTTCCCCCTTGAATTACTTTATCTTCTACTCCTTGAACGTCTATTTTAATAAAAACATCGGGCTGTAAAGACTCGGTTTCAATTAGTTCGTCAAGCGGAGCAACATCGACAACCAGCTTAGTTTCTCCAGCCGTCTGAGGAAATTCTTGAATCGATACGTCGTTGACTCTCAAAAGAGAAGAGGCAGGACCGTAAGAATTTTGATAAAAATCTTGACTGGAGCGCTCGTTAGATAAAGCGACATTGAAAATTTTTAAATTGGCAATTTTGCCGGTCCGGCTTTCCAATTCAGGAACGTATAACTTTAGCGGTTCAAAAACATAGGTTGCCTCGGCGTGGAAATAACCCGCTAAAAATTCGGCAAATTCTCCGTTATTGGCTCCGATGTCTATAATAGTTTTAATCGAAAAGGTTTCGCGCAACCAACCCCATACATCGCGACTAACATTATTGCTACTCATAGAACTAATTAAAAGATTATTAGCTTGCGTGCGGCATTATCTCCATTAAGCTATTAAAGTAAAAATTGCTCTGCTGTTCTGCTGGCATCGTCATACAATTTAGTGATTTTTGTCCTCAAATCGGGGCGATCCATATGGTAGTAAATGCCTGCCCATCGTTCTAGATAAGCGGCGCGATCGCGATCTAAAACAGTATTATTAGATTGACGAACTGCTTCGGTGCGATCGTAGTAGTGTTCGACGTAAGCATCGGGGCAGTCTACAATTTCATAGCCAATCTGCCACATTTTTAAACAAACATCGCCATCAGCTTTATAAAACATATACCGTTCTTCGTCAACCCATCCTACTGCCTCTAGGGCTGCTCTTAAATACATTCCATGATTGACAAATAGTTTACCTCCTAGAGCGCATTGTACGTAATATTCCTTTTCTTCCGGCCAGTTGCGAAAGTAAAAGGCTACCCCGCCAACTTTTCTCCCAGCTTTTTCCATTTCAGCAAACTTATCGAGTCCTGAGTTTACAGCATTGGGCAGCAACAGACAATCATCACTAATCATGAGGATATATTTTCCTTGTGCGGCTTTAAATCCTAGATTCATGAAATACCCCCAGCTTCGGCGCTTTATCTGCTTACCTTGAAATTCTCCTCGATTGTGCTGAACGATCGTGATGATATCTTTTTGTTCTATCAGCCATTGTAGCGACCCATCAGTCGAACCGCCATCGATGACAATTATTTCATAAGGAACGCGAATTTGATTGGAGCGAATGCTGCCAATGGCTTTTTCGAGTAAAGCTTTGCGATTATAACTGCCAATGACGATCGAAAGTAAATTCTGGCTTCCTGTCGTGCTTGTATTGGCTAATTCAGTTTGGCTGTTTTCTTCGGATTTACCTTTGGTTTCATTACTCGAATCCATTTCGATTCGATCGGACTGTTCGAGCAGAAGATCCAATTTATTATTAATTTCTACAATTCTGAAATTAATTTCGTTATTCCTTCTAATTATTCCGTCTAACTTTTCAAAAACTAAATTTTTAATATGTTTGATTTTAGTCAGAGGCTTAAACATAAATTACGAGCTTAATCGAAAATTATTTAGTTTTTATCGATTCCCAACTTTTCGGCTGGGTAAATAAAAGCAGAGCCAGAAAGAATGCCATCGCAAATCAGATCTAAACCGGGATCGGCACCAGGGAGCAATTCTTCTAAGTTAGAGATGTTAATTTTAAACGGAGGTTTTCCCGAAAATGGCTCTAGAGGGCGAATCGGCATCATGCGTCGGAAAAAGAAATGATAGGCATACAGGCGAGCGCGTTTTAGGGTTTGTTCGTCAAGTCTTTTCCTTAAAGGCAGCCGATCTAAAAACTGAAAATATTCTTGCGGAGTTGAGGCATCCATGGTGATTCCTTTGCCGCGAATCCAGGCTTCGCCGCCAACGATCGTCGGAATGCCGATACTGGTTAATTCCACTCCAGTTTTAGTACCATAAACGATCGCCGAGTCGCAAGCAACCATGGCCGCGTAGGTGCTAACCGGGCTTTCTGGAGGCACGATAAAAATATTGTCGGGCAACTGGGGCCAGACTTTCATAATTTCTGGCAACAATGGTTGGCGAGATGGCACCGTGCCGCGAATTTCGGCCGGATGAATCCGAATTAAAAGCTGTAAGTCGGGACGTTGAGAGAAGTATGCGATCGTTTCTAGCACCCAGGCGAGCATATTGGGAAAGGCATTGGCTCGATAGTGCAGTTGTGCGTCCCACATGACATTAGTAAGCAGTCCGATAATTGGTTTGTCGAGATCCAATCCAATTTCTCGCGCGATTTTGCCAAATTCTTCGTCGGGTTGTTCGTGAAACCAAATCCAGTCTCGCGTTCCCTGCCATCGACTTTTGAGATATTCTAAAATCTCGCTTTCCATCGCCGGAGTCCAGGGCAGATTTTCCCAGACCTCTACTGGCTCGGATAGCAGGGTATGGTGATAGGTGTCTTCGTGGCTGAAGATAAAACAACGCTTGCGATAGGCAACGTTCCAGTTGACAACGCGGACGTGGCGATCGCGGCATACCTCTCCAATAATGCCATGGGGAGAGTAGATCCCGTGATTGAAACAAGCAACTCGAAAATCGTGCTGTTGCAGGAGGTTGTTAGTAGCGAAAGCCGTCAGCAGCGCTCCTTCAAAGTAGCGACGGAGGATAACCTCGCTGTCTGGTTCGTTACTGAGATTGCCGCTGGCGTAGTAGCGCAAAGTGCCAGCATAAGCGTGTTCGCCCACCCGCCAATTGCCGATTTGATAGTTTTCAATTTCCGCACTAGGAATTTGGGCTGCCAAAACTTTAGCTTTGGCTCTTTCTTCGTCGCTGAGGAGTTCGCTAAATAGGTGGTTGGTGAGTTCTAAAGGCTCGTATAAGTAGCGGCCGACTTTCAGGCAGTGCTGGCACTTGAAGCCGTCTAATTCATAATTAGTTAAGACGGTTTCGGGAGTATCGAGCTTGAGGGTGTAGAGGCAAGCAGGCAAAATGCGATCGCATAACAGGGTATGCACTTTCGCACCTCGGAGGGTTAAAGCCACGGCTAGCAGGCTTTCTGGCAGGGATAGAGGAGATAATCCGCCTACTGCCGTTGCCATCAGCACTTGAGGTCCTCTTTGGGCTTTTTTCTTGGCTTTCTCCCACAGGGGGCGGTTAGTATCGAGCAGGGATTCCCAATCTGGAAAGTTGGGCAAGTTTTCGCGGGTGGATGGTCCCCGCTGGTTCTGCTTTTGCGGCCTGACGCTAGTTACTAGCCTGTTCCACCAAGACATTAATGTTGACTCCTCGATCGCCATAGCTAATCAGTTTACTCTGGATCGCTAACAAATTCTAAACAAGCCACGGCTCTAGCAGCAGCGGCGCGATCGCTGGCTGGTTCTGGAGTTGAGTGAATATTATAATACTCGCACTGGGAACAAGCTTCGCGATCGGAAATTATCCATCCTTGGGGTAAGTATTGAAAGAAAGTGGTGTCGATCGGTTCGCTCCCAAAAGAGGTGATAATATCGGTTAACCCTTCAGCATCGAATTGCTGCATCCAGCCGAAATTTTGCTTTAAACCAAAAGGTACTGTCAGTAACAACCGCCCGCCTGGTGCTAAGACGCGCCGCAATTCTGATAAAACTTGGCGATAGTCTTGGGAGGATGTTTCTTGGTATTTACTGTCGTCTGTATAGATGCTGTTATCGAGTCCGATATGTTCGAGGGTGCTAATACAAACGATCGATGCAAAAGTGCGATCGCGAATAACTATATCTCGCAGATCTCCATATAAATAAGAGACGTTAGCCCTTTTTTCTAAATGTTCGGGGGCTAAAGTCATGATAATAATCGATTTTGGTGCTAACTGAGGCAGATCCAGTAAGTAAGGGTAGTTGAGGGTAGAACCAGCATCTAGTAACCGAGATGGCTGTGTATTCAGCCGAGAAAGTACCCAAGGATATTCGACGATTCTTTCATCGATACCAAAGCCATAATTTGGGGGCAATGCTTCTCCTCGCCTAAAAGTCTCTAGCAGCTTTTCATTCGTTACCGCTTGCTGCAATAAGTTCATCCGGTAAGGCTTGTAACCCGCAGACCAAGGAATTCGACCGTTATCTATATATTGCTGAATTAAATTGTTAGGTTGAGGGCGAATGTTAGTAGCGATCGAGCCATTCTCTTTACCTATTTTTCCTTGCACTTTTTGCCAAAACTGCTTCAACAATTTTACCTCCTCTTAAGTACCCAAGCAGAATAAATGATAAATGATATATAGCTTTTCTCTCATGACTTGTGGGATAGCCGTCCCGGCTGTCCCAGTGGGCAGGCTGGAAGCCTACCCCACAAGACTATTCACCAATGATTTAGACTCGCTATAGCTATGCTCCTTGCCCTATGCCCTACTTATATAACCGATCGATAGCCGTCGAGAGTTTGCCGGGCCGATTTCTCCCAGGTAAATAAACTAGCCTGTTGGCTGCCTTTGGCGATCGCAGACGATCGATATTCCAAGTCTCCTACAATTTTCTGCATCGCTGTTGCCAGATCTTCAGCTGAGTCTGGATCGACGAACGTTGCTGCATCTCCTACAACTTCTGGCAAGGAAGAAGTAGAACAGCAAATCACTGGGCATTGACACTCCATCGCTTCTAACGGCGGCAAGCCGAATCCTTCATACCTGCTAGGATAAAGTAGCGCTAAAGCATTACTATAAAGAGTTTTTAACAGCGAGTCGTCGCCTCTAAGATAAATAAAATTTTCTCGCATATGATATTTTTCTATAAACTCGATCTCTGGCTCCAGAAAATCGCTGCTGCCGCCAAAACATACCAAATTAAAGTTATTACTCAATTGAGGCTCGATCGCAAAAGCTTGCATGACTAACTCAAAATTTTTATATTTAGAACGAGTCCCCACGTATAAAAAATAAGGCTTGTTTCGACACGGTTCGGGTAATTCAGCTAAAGGAAAATCTTTAATCCGACTTGCTAAATAGGTAACTTGGATCTTTTCTGGTTCGATCTGGAGGATGTCAACGACATCTTTTTTGGTGCTTTCAGAAATAGCAAAAATGATATCCGCTTGCCGTGCCAGAATTTTCTTGCTCTCAACCACATTTTTAAACTTACTGGCAAGTTGAGGATTGCCCGATAAGATTTTTTCTGGAATCATATCGCAGATAGTAACTGCCAACTTTTTGGATTTAGCAATTTCTAAAAAAGTAGCATCGTAATAGCTAGGATGATAAATATCGTATTGACGATCGAAAGTTTGAATAAAATATTTAAAGAGCGATCGATTAATATATTCTCGATCTAGATTTACTAATTTAAAAAGCAAGTTGGGAATAGACCAGTAGCGTTTCAGCCTATGGCGGTATTCTGAGATATCATAATCGTCTGTTTTGATGCCGCGATACCAATGAATAAAACAATCAGAATTTTGAGAAAACTCTCGCATCAATTCGATAAATATGCGCGATATCCCCCCGACTTTCTGAATCGCAAACATTTGATGATCGTACAAAATGTGCATCGCAATTATGTATATTTTTTAGCTTTAAAATACGATAATAAGATCTTATCCAGAATAATTATCCAGTTTTTTTCAATTTAAATGGCAATTTTAGATTTTGAAAAAAACGAGAGATGGGGGGGACATCTAGCTCTTGCTTCAAAAATTCTACTTCAGCTTGCAACTTAGCGATCGCTTCATCTCGCTGGCTAATAGCAGCTAATCGTTCTTGACTCTCTCGTTCGAGGTTGGCTAACACCTCATCTCTTTGGGCAGTTTCCCGATCTCGTTGGCTAATTTCCTCATCCCGTTGGCGGATTTCCTCCTCCCGCTGGCCGAGTTGCCGTTCGATTTGCTCTATCCTTGACTGAGAGTAGTCGATCGTGGCATTGCGATCGCGCAAGAGGCGATCGAGAAAAGCACCATATAGATTAGAGTATCTCAGTGGATCGCTGATATGGCGATGTAATAACTGTCTCTCTGGTAAGCCAATCTCGCGGGCAATTTTGGTAAAAGCCTGGGTTTGCAAGTCTTTATAGGCAGCTATTAGCCTCTGTTCTCGTTCCGATCCTCCTTGAGTTAGAAATACGTTAGCAGAGCCGAGATTAACTGCTTCTTGGGGAGTATTTAATAACTTCAACATCTCTGGGTTAGAGTCTACTACCCAACCGCGAAAACCCAATTGATAAATTTCGGTAAGTACAGAAATTAATTCTCCCCGCCGCTGTTCGTCTAAATTTTTAGCAGAAACCTCCATCATTATGGCAGCATTTGGGGATATTTTTAAAGTTGCTATTGCCCCGCGCAATACGGCAAATTCATATCCTTCCACATCAATTTTCATAGCATCTATCCGTTCTAAACCCAACTCTAATAAGAGCGAATCTAGACTGCGGACTGGAACTGTAACTTTTTGACGCAATTTAGCTCTTCCCGTCGAACTCATGCTGCTAAAAGAAGATTCTTCTGATACGTAAAAATCAGTTTCGCCATCTTCAGCCCCAGCACAAACTCGATAGCATCGCACCAGTTCCCGAACTCCGTTAATTTCTACATTAGCTTGTAATAATTTGTAAGCCTCTTCATTTGGCTCGCAAGCAATAACACTACCCTTAATTCCCGTTAATCTGGCAGCAGCAGTAGTATAATAACCGAAATTAGCACCTATATCTAGAACGATACAGCCTGGATCTATGAGGCTAAAAAATAACTGAGAGTCAAAATATTCTTGATAATAGCCATAGTAAATATCGCAGCCCAATCGATCGCCCAAATCTACTTGAAACTTGAGTCCAGCATTCATTTCTGCCAGACGGATTTCGCTCGTTCCCACCGGATGAAGTCGTTCTCGTAATGCGCGTACAAAGCTAATGTAAGGAACAGCAAAACCTGTAAACCCGATCGCTTCATATAACAAAGAGTGAAGAACTCTAATCTCTAGTTCTCTAAGTTTTGTTCCCTCGGCGCGACTGAATTGCTGTTCCTCATTCATGAGATAGTTGACTTGTTTGAGAAATTGTATTTTGGAGTTGAAATTTCAGGCACTTCAACTAAGTTATTGACCCCTAACTGAACTAGAGAAGCTAAAAATATTCTTCGCCTTTGATGCTTAGTATCTGTTGCTTTAAAATCTTCGTGATTTACTTCACCATTATATTCGTAAACGTATTTGAAGCCAGCAACTCGCAGCATTTGGATCGTACAAGTTCGGCTGGGAATTAAAGCATAATGGGTTAAACCTTGAGTTTCATTTTGCCCTTCTTTTACCAACCAAGCGATCGGATTATCTCCAGGAATAATTATACTTTCAATTAATAAGACTTTTTTCGTTAAGGCATAAAGATTGCGAATCGCCCTAAATGGATTTTCAGTATGGTATAATAATCCAAAACAAAATACTAGATCGGCCGCAGAAAAGCTAGATATTTGGTTTTTCGATTCTAGATCGCCACAATAAAATTGAGCTTTTTCAACCCGCTTTCTAGCTAGTTCTACCAATTCTAAACGACCATCAATACCAGTAACCGAAAGCCCCAAATCTATAAGTTTTTGCGAAAACCATCCAGGACCGCATCCCACATCGAGACAACTGGATAGATCGATTTGAAGCTTAATCTCGTTGAGAATAGTTTGGGCTACAATCCATCGAGCTTCATTAATGCTGAGATAAAAAGGTTGGTCGAATAGCATTGACATTTCCAGATCGATTAAATTAATTTCTGTCGGGCGTTCGTCGCTGCCTCAACACATTTAGTTTCCCAAGTTAGTAACGGCCTGACAACTCCAGGAAAATCTCGTGCGTACAATCCTCTAGCTGTATGGCTTACCCCTTCAATTTCGTGGACGTTAAAAGAAATAGCTCTTTCAATTTGAACGTATCTCTCTAAAGGATCTGGTGTCGCCATCGCCACGGTAACGTGCATTAATCCGACATTCAAAACATTTGGCGGCATCCAGACGGTGGCTGTATAACGACCGATTTCAGAAACGCCATGAAGGTACTGGGGATCGGTATAAGCGACCACAAAGGCAATCAGGTCTTTATTAGTTTTAAAGTAAAGGGCTGGCTGAACGTTTTTACTGATATTAAAGATATCGTAAACAATTTCGATCCCAAAGGGTTCGTGAACTGGAACGGTTGTCACCGCTACTCTTTGAGAATTAATGACTCTAGCAGCGACTAATCTAAAATATTCATTTTCATAGAGATTAGCAGTTGACGATTTTTGAGGTCGATCGAGATTTGAGATCTGAGGCTCTAAAGGTCGATCGTTGCTAGATATTTTAACAGATTCGTCCGCTACCCATTGTTGCTGAGATTGAATTCCCATCGTCTTTTCTACATAGCTAGAAATCACTGCTTCTGTCGGGCCATCTTCAACTATTTTGCCTTGTTCTAGCCAAATACAGCGATCGCAAAATCTCACAACAGCATCCATACTGTGAGAAACAAATAAAACCGTTCTGCCTTCCGAAGTCAGCCCCTCAACTCGCTGCAAGCACTTTTGCTGAAAAGACATATCTCCTACAGCTAGCACTTCGTCGAGCAAGAGAATATCTGGATCTAAATGTGCTGCTACGGCAAAAGCTAGCCGCATATACATTCCACTTGAGTAATGCCTCACAGGAGTATCGATAAATTTTTCGATCTCTGAAAAGTTCACAATATCATCAAAAATGGCAGAGATTTCATGATGCTGCAATCCATGCAAAGAAGCATTTAAAAAAATGTTTTCTCGTCCGGAAAGATTGGGATTAAAGCCAGTTCCCACTTCCAATAAAGATGTTACCCGGCCGCGAATTACTGCTTCTCCTTCGGTTGGATAAACTAACCTCGAAAGAATTTTTAGTAGCGTTGATTTTCCTGCCCCATTCTTGCCGATAATCCCCACTCTTTCACCGCGATAAATGTCAAAATCAATCCCTTGTAGCGCCCAGATAATTTGTTTTTTACTTCTAGCCGATTTTTGAGATTTGCCAATTAACTTTCTAATTGGCAAACTAACTAGATTAGCCAAAGCTTCACCGACAATGTTGTAATTTTCAGATCCCAGATAGTATTTCTTAGAAAGATGGCGTACTGAGATCGCTGACTGGTTCGTTGAATTCATAGTTTATCGGCTAGAAAAGCTTCCACCTTCTGATAAATAACCAGACCGATACTCATCAATAAAAACGTCACTGCGATCGAATACGTCCACTGCCAAATGGGAAAACTAAACTCGTCGAACAAGCAAGAGCGAAAAGCTAGTAAAGTGCCTGCCATAGGATTGAGGAAATAGATAATTCTGGCTTTTTCAGGAATTAGCTCTGGAGCGAAAATCACAGGAGATATATATAAACCGATATAAAAAATCTGATTGAGAAGTTTATCGAAATCCTTACTTTGCAGCGATAGAACGGCAAATATAGTGCCTACGCCCAAGACTAAAAGCATACACTGTAACAAGACCGCTGGCAAAATAATGACGCGCCATCCCGGATAAACTCCTTGCCACACCATCATACAAAAAAGAGGCAGCATCGCTACCCCCAAGCCGTACAAGCTCGCGATCGCCGGAACGATTAAATTAATAATGCGGGGAAAATATATTTTGGTAATCAATCCTGCATTGGTTTGAATTGCCTTAGAAGTGGCGCTGGTGGCTTCAATAAAATAAAACCAAAGGATCAATCCGCTATAAACATAAGTGGCATAGGGAATATGGACGTATAGATTTGCCCCCGATAAATCCCTAAATAAAGCAAATAAAGTTACCATCAACAGCGGTCTGACAGTCGCCCAGATCGCGCCTAGATACATTTCATCAAATTGCAGACGGATATCTCGCCAAACGAAATTCCAAATTAGGTAGCGATACTTATATAGTTCTTTGAAATTGAAATTTAAGGCATGAGAAGGAGGCTTGATAACGATCTCTTGCGGGTGAATTTGGCGATCGTAGTTCTTGGATAATCCTCTGGGCATCTGAATTATGAATTATGAATTATGAATTATAAATTATGAAAGTCATTTGGCAGAACATTATATATTCTAGGCTGCTACAATGCGATGTCGATAAGCAGAAGATAGTATCGTTGGAGTTGAGAGTGGTTATTCCCAAAGTAGTTACCAATTGGATTGACGGCACAGAGCAAACAGCGATCGCAGATGAAGTCTTTCCCAAGTTAGATCCAGCGACAGGCGAACTGTTGTGCCAAGGGGTTCGATCGCAAACGGCCGATATTGCTCGAGCAGTGCTGTCAGCTAAATTAGCTCAACAGGATTGGGCTGAAATTCCCCCAGTGCAAAGAGGGATGCTACTGCACGAGATCGTTTTGGGCATGAAGGCTCATCAACCAGAAATTGCCGAAATTGTCGCCGCCGAAACGGGCAAATCTTATCGAGATGCCTATGGAGAAACCGGAGGAGCGATCGCTCTAGGGTTATTTTACGCTAGCGAAGGACAGCGTTTGTACGGCCGCACCACCACCAGCGGCACTCCCAACAAGTACGCCATGACCGTGCGGCAACCCTTGGGCGTGGCTGGACTGATTATAGCCGCCAACACTCCGATTGCCAACGTCGCTTGGAAAGTATTTCCCGCCTTAATTTGCGGTAATAGCGCGGTGTTAAAAGCTGCCGAAGATACCCCTGCTACTGCTTGGATTTTTGGCAAAATCGCCCAAGCAGCAGGTTTGCCGCCAGGAGTCCTCAATATCGTGCAGGGGTACGGAGAAGAGGCAGGTGCTCCTCTAGTAGCTCATCCAGACGTGGCAGTAGTCAGTTTTACGGGTTCTACCGCCGTAGGACGGATTATTCAACGAGTAGCAGGCGATCGCTTTGCCAGGGTATCGCTAGAATTAGGGGGAAAAAATCCCCTAGTTGTCTGCGACGATGCCGATTTAGACAATGCCGTCAAGTGGACGCTGCTTTCAGCTTTTAGTAACGCCGGACAGCGTTGCGCCTCCGCCAGTCGGATAATTATTTTTGATGCCGTTTACGAGGAATTTCGCGATCGCTTAGTCGAGAAAACCAAGCAACTGAAAATCGGCACCCAAGATGACGACGATCTCGGCCCGGTAATTAACGAGTCTCAACTGCAAAATATGCTCGCAGCCGTGGCTGAAGCCAAAGCCGGAGGTGCAACTATTTTAGTAGGAGGCGAACGCGTTAACTCTCCAGGTTTCTACATGGCTCCTACTTTGCTCGAAAACGTTCCCCCCGAAGCCGAGATTTCCCAGTGCGAACTCTTCGGCCCGATTGCCATTCTCTATCGCGTTAAAGATTTTGCTGAAGCGTTAGCATTAGCCAACGATTCCCCCTACGGTTTAACCGCATCCATTCACACCCGCAGCCTACATCGGGCAGTAAGATTTTGCGAAAAAGTTCAAGCTGGCGTGGCAGTCGTCAACGCCGGAACTTATGGCAGCGAACCCCATATGCCCTTTGGCGGACTCAAGCGGTCGGGCAACGGCACTCGCGAACCGGGAACAGAAGCGATCGATGTTTACTCCGAATTAAAAGATATTTACATCAACATCGATCCAAATCGACTGTAAACTAAAGCCTGCTTCTTGGGAAAAACAAATTAGGTAATTTATGACAGATGAAGCGCTCTATCCCGATATCGCCCGCGATTATTTAGTCGAAGACCATCTAGCGTCAGGAATTCCCGTGTTAGAGCGACGTTGGTATTATACGATCGAGGTCGAACCGGGAATTTTTACTAACGGCAATCAATTTGATAGCGTCGCTTTGACTCGCGCTGCCCTGCGTCATATTGACGTGGCTAATTTAGAATGTTTAGACATTGGCAGCATGGAATGCTTAGTGCCAATTTTGCTAGCGCGACGAGGAGCAAAAAGAATCGTTGCTTACGATCGACTCAATTTGGCAGAACGGGTAAACTGGCTGCAAAGACAACTCAACGTCAATTTTCAATATTTATCCGGTTTCCCTTTGGCAGAACTATCTCATCGCCTGCCAGCAGAGGGCAAGCTTTTTGACTTAGTAGTCTTTTCTGGCGTTCTTTACCATATGTTCGAGCCGTTAGCAGGACTTTTAATGGCTCGCAGCTTCTTACGCCCTGGCGGGATAATGTTGCTCGAAACAGCAGCAGTTATTAGCGAAGAAAACTGTAATTATTTTAATGCCGAGGGACGCTTTTATCCAGGAGATAATTTTTGGTTGCCATCGGTAAAGTGCCTTGACTACCTGCTAAGATTTGCCCGATTAAAACCGCTTGATTGTTATTACTTGAAACAACCTCTAGTTTCAGATCTGCAAATGTGCCGCATTTGTATACCTTGTTTAGCTGTTGACAACCCGGTTAGGGCTGCCGAAGACAAGTGGCTGGAACTGAAGCAAAATAGAGATTTTCAGGAGTATATCGACTGGGAAAAACTAGCATTAGCCGCTAGACTTCCTTTGTCATATCCCGATACTCATACCGAAGACCATCCCCTAGTCCGATATGGCGATCGCCTCGTCGATGTGCTGGAGTCAGTCAAACTACAATCGCCTTTATTGATTTCTGACCCTCTCGATCGAATTTCACTCAAACTTGATGCGATTTACTAAAGGGGAAAATTTGCTCTTAGTTTAGAAGAATTATTAATAATTATTGCAAAAGCTTTCGATCGATGATAAGGTGGCAGTTTCCCAAAGCTTTAACTTGAGGTATTACTCATAGAAGAATACCTCTCGATCGTGTACCTACAAAGGTCAGGAGACGGAAAGAGCAAATGAGCAAAGCAGATAACTCAGCAGTATCATTTTGCACGCTTCCTTTTACTCACCTCAACACTAATGCAACTGGTGACGTGCGAGTGTGCTGTTACGTAGAACGACCGATTGGCAATTTTCACGACTCTGATTTCGATAGCATTTGGCATTCAGAATTTGCCAGCGAATTAAGAGAATCGATATTCGATCAAACATTTAGGTTTTGCAATAAAGAATTTTGTTCGATCGCAGCTAAAGGCGATCCTAACGCTCTCGAAGATGCTGCATCCAAGCAAGAAATCGAATCGCTTCGCGATCGCTACTCAGGTCGGCCGCGCCCGGAATTGTTATCCCTTCAGCATGACGATTCTTGCAATCTATCTTGCCCGCAATGCCGCAGCGGTTTGATTTATGCCGATGCGGAACGGCAGCAAACACTCAAGGATATCCAAGATGAGTGGCTGAAAAGTCCGATATTTAGATCTGCTCAGCGGATATTGCTTTCGGGAAATGGCGACCCATTTGCTAGCAGGGTTTACAGCGACTTTTTGCACAAGATAAAAAAAGCAGATTTTCCAGATTTAGAAATCACGATATTAACCAATGGACTTTTGCTCAATCAAGCTAGATGGGATAGTTTGGCAAACGCTCACTATGCTATTCGTCACATCCTAATTTCTGTAGATGCGGCATCAGCAGAAACTTATAGTAAGGTGCGCCGGGGCGGAGATTTTGCCAAGTTAATAGAAAATCTGGAGTTCGTCAGTCAACTGCGGAAATCTCAGGCAATTGAATCTTTTGCCATCAAATTCGTCACCTCCGCCGAAAACTTTATGGAAATGCCTGACTTCGTGAGGCTGGCAAAAAGATTGGGCTGCGATCGAGTAAAGTTTCAACTGATTGTCAGATTCAATCACCTTTCGGTAGCAGAGTATTCGGCCGTCGCTATCCAGCACCCCAAGCATCCACGGCATTCGGAATTGTTAGCAGTTCTCAAAGATCCGATCTTGCAAGATGATATCGTTAAACTTGTTAACTTTCATTCCGTCGGAGAAGAGAACTTTTCGTTTGTCGAAGACTATGAAGCGGTAATGGCCAGCAATAATATTGAGGTCGCCGATGTCGATAAAAAGGAAAACGCCATCGATCGCATTCTATATCGGTTCTTAGGCTTGGTTCGGCGCGTCGGTCGGCGGTTGCCAACAGCCGTAAAAACCCCGCTCAAACAAGTTTTCAAGAGAGTATTGACTGCCGCTTAACATTGGTGGTTAAATTTCCTTCGTCATCGACTCTCTCGATCGGATTTCACATCAAATCCGGTTATTAAAACCATGAATCCAGCCCTCACCCCCGTCCCCTCTCCCAAGCTTGGGAGAGGGGTGTCCGCTAGGACAGGGTGAGGGCAAACCAACTTTTGCTAAGCGGATTTGGTATCACTCAATTCATTATCAAAAATTTGGCGAAATCTGAAAATCTGACAGCTATTGCCCTGATCCCAGCTAGGGCAGGTTCTAAAAGAGTTCCTGGTAAAAATATCCGGCAGCTAGGGGGGCATCCTTTGATGGCCTACACTATTGCCGCAGCCATTCAAAGTCAAATCTTTGCGGCTGTCGTGGTTTCCACCGACTCGGAAGAAATCGCCGAGATTGCCCGCTACTACGGTGCAGAAGTGCCATTTTTGCGATCGCCTGCCTATGCTGGCGACAACTCCCCTGATATCGAGTGGATCGTAGAAATACTGCAAAAGTTAAAAAGTAGCGATCGCTTCTACGATTGCTTTAGCATTTTGCGTCCGACTAGCCCCTTTCGGCAGCCAGAAACGATCCAGCGGGCTTGGCAGGAGTTTCGATCCCAGCCAGATCTGGTAGATTCTTTGCGGGCTGTGGAAAAATGCCAGCAGCATCCCGGTAAGATGTGGGTGATGCAAGGTAATTTGATGAAACCACTATTGACGAATAACGATTCTCCAGTTCCCTGGCACAGTACGCCCTATCAAGCTTTACCAGAAGTTTACGTGCAAAATGCCAGCTTAGAAATTGCCTGGTGTCGAGTCGCGTTAGCAGGCCGTACTATTGCGGGAGATACTGTGATGCCGTTTTTAACTCAGGGTTATGAAGGGGTGGATATTAATGATGCTAAAGATTGGTGGTATGTAGAATATCTGCTCCAGCAAGGGGCTGTAAGATTACCTGTTGTGTCCCAATTGCCGATCGAGGCGAAAGAATAAAAACCACAGATGCACACAGATAAACCTTGCCCTGAGCCAGCCGAAGGGACAGATGCAATTGATGGTTTATTAACTCTATTTAGCCTTTATAAGCTAACAAACATTGAAATTGTGTATCGCTAATTTTTACCTACCTCCTAAACTTCTTAGTAATGATAGATTTACAGTTCGTACCCCAGTCAGAATTCGATCGCCTGCAAAATTTACAGATTAACCCTGAAGTTCGGACTGCTATTTTTGCTACTTGCTGTCGCATCAATACTTTGTATGCGATTAAACGGGCAGGATCGGGGCATATCGGCAGCAGTTTCAGCAGTTTGGATATTGTCTCTTGGCTATTTTTAAACGAACTGCGCCGCCCCCAAGATATTTACTATTCCTCTAAGGGGCACGATATACCTGGTTTGTATGCCGTCTTAATCGGTTTAGGATTGTTAGAGAGCGATCGCCTCCACGCTCTCAGACGCTTAAACGGACTTCCAGGACATCCAGATGTATCGATTCCTTATATTGCGGCCAATACTGGCTCTTTGGGAATGGGTATTTCTAAAGCTAAAGGGATGGTTAAAGCCAATCGCCTGTTGGGAAAAGAGAGCCAGATTTACGTGCTGACGGGGGATGGAGAATTACAAGAAGGGCAATTTTGGGAATCCCTGCAATCGGCGGCTAACGATCGCCTGCACGAAATTACTGCGATCGTTGACCACAATAAAATTCAATCCGATACTTGGGTGGAAAAAGTCAGCGATTTAGGAGATTTAGAACGCAAATTTGCCGCTTTTGGTTGGTACGTTGCCCGTTGCGACGGACACGATTTTAAAGCTTTAGCGGAGGTGATGACAAAATTAAAAACCGTGCGCGATCGCCCTAAAATTGTCATTGCTGACACGATTAAGGGCAAGGGTGTCTCTTTTATGGAGCATACGGCGATGACACCCGACCAACGGCTGTATCGCTTCCATAGCGGCGCACCTGACGATGAAGCTTATGTCAAAGGCTTGTCCGAACTCATCGCCGCTGGCAACGAACTTTTACAGCAAGTCGGGGCAAAACCTTTAACTTTAGAAAGTTTACCTGTACCAGAACGTCAGGCGATCGCCGAACCGCAACGATTAATTCCAGCTTATTCCCAAGCGTTGCTAGAACGAGCTTGCAAACATCCTCAATTAGTGGTTCTCGACGCTGACTTAGTGCTAGATTGCGGCTTGATTCCCTTTGAAGAAAAGTTTCCCGAGCGATTTTTTGAGTGTGGCATTGCCGAACAAGATATGGTCAGCCAAGCCGGGGGCATGGCGTTAAGTGGTTTGCTGCCAGTGGTTCATTCTTTTGCTTGCTTTCTTTCTACTCGGCCGAACGAACAAATTTACAACAATGCCACCGAAAAAACCAAGATTATTTACGTCGGTTCTCTGGCAGGATTGTTACCTGGAGGCCCCGGACATTCTCACCAATCGGTGCGGGATATTTCGGCTTTAGCCGCCGTCCCAGGCTTGCAAATGCTCGAACCTAGCTGTCCGGCAGAAGTGGCTTTAGCTGTAGATTATTGCGTCGATCGCACTTCGCAAAGCAGCTATTTGAGGCTGGTTTCAATTCCCTGTGAAATTCCCTATCAATTACCGACAGACTACCAGTTGGAATGGGGTCGAGGCATTGCTTTAACTGAAGGTGAGGATGCGATTATCTTTGGCTACGGTCCAGTGCTGTTGCCTCAAGCCTACTACGCAGCAGGGCTGCTAAATGAAAAATCCAACTTGACTTTAAAGGTAGTGAACCTACCTTGGTTGAATTATGTGGATTTAGATTGGCTCAAACAAACGGTGCAGGGATACCAGATAGTATTTACTTTAGATAACCACTACGTTACGGGCGGGCAAGGAGATAGAATCGCCAGTGGTTTAGCCGCACTCGGTTTGTCCGATAAAATCCAAGTCAAACAATTTGGCGTGCGAGAAATTCCCCAATGCGGTCAAAACGACGAAGTTCTCAAGGCTCATCGTCTAGATGCTGAAAGTTTAGCCGCAGATATCGCCCAAGCGATACGTGCTACGCACACGCTACGCGAACGCCAATCCAAAATCTAAAATCCAAAATCCAAAATCCAAATGACTACCGTTTTATTTTGGGATATTGATGGCACTCTATTAACCACCGGACGAGCGGGGATATTCGCTTTAGAAGAGGCAGTCAATGAAGTAATTGGCACCCAAATAGATTTAGCTAATTTAAACACAGCAGGAATGACCGATCGCCAAATTGCGGCCGACATTTTGCAACTTGCAGGCATCAGTCCAGAGCCAGAAAAGATCGATCGCTTGTTGCAATTGTATGGAGAATACTTACCCGCCAGTTTGCCTCGCCGACAAGGCTGCGTTTTACCGGGAGTGCGAGAGATTCTCGATCGCCTGCAAGAGCGAACCGATACTGTTTCTATGTTATTGACGGGAAATATCGAGGCTGGAGCCAAAGCGAAGCTGGCATACTACGGATTAGATAATTATTTTACCCATGGTGCTTTCTCCGATCGGGCTGAAGACCGCACTGCGATTGCCCAGCAAGCCCTAGCCTTGGCACGAGAACTCAAAGGAGCGATCGAAAAAATTTACGTCATTGGCGATACCCCTCACGATATTCGCTGCGGTCAAGCAATTGGCGCTCGCGTTGTGGCCGTTGCCTCTGGTAGTTACTCTGTAGAAGCACTAAAAGCACATCAGCCTTGGTGGACTTTATCTTGTTTGCCAGAACCAACAGTATTTATGGAAAAAATTGGATTAGAAATCGCTTCAGGGACAAAGGTAGAGAGCGATCGAGATTTGTATGATTAAGAAATGGCTCAAACAACAAAAGTTATTCTACAGTCAAGTCAAGCTTTATCAACGTCGCCAAAGGCTAAAACGCGATCGCCCCAACTGGGATCGGATCGTCCAAACTAACCCGACTCTGTGGGCAGCGGCGCTAGAAAAAGCCAAAAATGGTTCTAAAATCCTGATTGCTACTAGCATTGGCGGCGACATTCATTCCATCTCGGTTGAGAGTTTGCTGGCAGTCGCTCTCACTTTGAGAGGTGCTGAAGTCCATATCTTACTATGCGACGGCATACTCCCTGCCTGTTCGTGGTGCGATGCTACCTTTTATCCCGACGATCGCATTTTTGCCAACAACGGGCCGAAAAAAGATCTTTGTCGATCTTGCTTTCCCTTTGCCCAAAGCGTCCTGCAACCATTAGGATTAACTATCCATCGTTACAGCGAATGGTTGACAGACAACGACTACCAGCAAGCAGAAACCATCGGCAATACTCTCTCAGTATCTGAGATCGAGAATTATACACTCGATAGTTTAGCCGTGGGGGAACACGCTTTAGCAGGCGCTTTGCGCTTTTTTGCCCGCGCTTCCTTAGCAGCCGAACCCAATGGCGAACCGATTCTGCGCCGTTACTTCAAAGCAGCCTTGCTGACTGCTTTAGCGACTCGTCGATTGTTGCAAACCCATAAATTCGATCGCGCCGCGTTCAATCATGGGATCTACGTTCCTCAAGGGGTAATTGGTGAAGTAGCGCGTGCTGCTGGAGTGCGAGTAGTTAACTGGAACCCAGCCTATCGCAAGCAGTGCTTTATTTTTACCCACCACGACACTTACCATCACCAACTGATCTCAGAACCTACGAGTAATTGGGAAAATATGCCTTGGAATTCCGAGATGGAAGAAGAATTGATGGCTTATTTAAAAAGCCGCTGGCAAGGAACTCAAGATTGGATTTGGTTTCACGAAAGCCCCCAATTCGACCTCAAAGCGATCGCCCAAGAAATTGGCGTAGATTTTACTAAACCCTGTATTGGCTTGCTGACAAATGTAATGTGGGATGCCCAACTGCATTACCCCGCCAATGCTTTTCCTAATATGCTCGAATGGGTATTGCAAACCATTTACTACTTTGAAAAACGCCCCGACTTGCAGCTATTAATTCGAGTGCATCCAGCAGAAATTAGAGGGACATTGCGATCGCGCCAACCCATCGTTGAAGAAATTCGCCAGGCCATTCCCAAGCTGCCATCTAATGTTTTTATTATTCCTCCAGAAAGCCAAGTAAGTACCTATGCTGTAATGCTGCAATGCAATACGGCACTGATTTACGGTACTAAAATGGGAGTAGAATTAACTAGCATGGGCATTCCCGTCATTGTCGCTGGCGAAGCTTGGATTCGCAATAAAGGTTTAACCTTAGATGCTAAGTCAGTCGAAGAGTATTTTCAACTTTGCGATCGCCTGCCTTTACCGCATCGTCTCGATCCAGAAACAACGCAACGGGCCAGGCAATATGCCTATCATTTCTTCTTTCGGCGGATGATTCCTTTAGAATTCACCACAGCAGCTAAAAACCTTTCAGAATACAAACTAAAAACCTTTAATTTAGCAGATTTAATGCCCGGTAAAAGTTCGGGATTAGATACGATCTGTAATGGAATTTTAACCGGAGATGAGTTTATCTATCCGGCTGAATTGAATAGATGATTTCTAAGAGGCGATCGACTGTTTTGGCGTAATCGAATTTCTTGACTCTCTCCAATCCTCGATCGACTAACTTTTGCCGTAAACTTAGATCGTTAATAACGCGATCGATTCCCGCACAGATATCGTCGATATCGTGGGGATTGACATAATAAGCAGCATCGCCGCACACTTCTGGCAGAGAGGCAACTTTAGAGACTACTACCGGACAACCGCAAGCCATCGCTTCTAGAGGAGGTATACCAAAGCCTTCATAAAGAGAAGGAAAAACAAATGCTTTGGCTCTGCGATACAAAACTGCTAGTTCCTCATCATCAACTTCTCCAGCAAAGATTACTCGATCGGCAATCTTTAGTTCTTTGGGCAAATCGATTAAAGTCGGATCTATTTTACCGATCTTTCCCACAACTACTAATTTAAGCGCATCTATATTGAGTCGAGCAAAAGCTTGAATCAGTTTTCTGGTATTTTTATAAGGTCTGGTTTCTCCTACAGATAAAATAAATCTATCTAAGTTATATGTATTTTTAAATTGGTTAACTGTTGTATCTAATTGCAGACTAAAAATATCTTTTCGATAGCTAGGATTAGCAATATAGATAGGTTTGTCGCCAACATTGTAATATTTTTGAATATCTTGCTTAGTAGATTCCGAGATAGTGACGATCGCAGTCGATCGCTGGATTAAAATCGGTAATATTCGTTGAAAATAATATCTCAGTCTGGGGTAAACCTCTGGAAATAAAATTGGCAACACATCGTAGACAGTAATAATCTGAGGACAAACGGGAAATAGCATTCCTTCAGGAACGGTAGAATATAAAATAGAGGCGTTTTCTCTTTTTAAATTTACCGATAATGGTAATTGATGCCAGATAAATCGCGAAAGATTGCCTTTGAAATTGTTGGCACTTAGCATCGAATTAGCGATCGCCTGGATTCGTCGATCGGGAGTTGGAGTAATTTCTGAGGTCGAAGTATAGACAACTAAGTCTTCTAAAGGTCTTTTTAAGAATTCTTGCAAAATCTCAAAACTATATCTATTAATGCCATCTTTTCTAGATGGACTGTAACCAGTGACATCAATTGCTATCTTCACTTTTAAATTCCCAGTTCAAAGTAGATCCTGTTTCCTTCTATCCCTAAATGCTGACAATTAATCTGGCCTTTCTCATGCAGCGTCCGACAGGAACGAGTATCTATGCTGTCAATTTACTGCCTCATTTATCTACCCTGGCACCGACGTTATTAGTTTCTCAGCAGATCGATTCGTATGCTTGTTACCCCGTTCCTGCAAATCAAACTTCAGAACAAGGTTGGCGGGGACACCTGCGGCGCTTGAGGTGGACTCGGTTTCAACTGCCGAAGATCTACCAAGAGCTTAAAGCTTCCTTACTTTTTTCTCCCATACCGGAAGCACCGATCGCTTCTCAATGTCGTTTTATTGTCACCGTTCACGATCTCATCCCTTTACGTTTTCCCAAGCCCGGTTCTCCCTTGACTTGGTATTGTCGGTATTATCTTCCCCAAGTCTTGGCTCGATCGCAACATATCCTGTGCGACTCCGAAGCTACGGCTAGAGATTTGCGAGAATTCTTCAATATTCCGATCGCTAAAATTGCTCCGATTCCCCTAGCTTATGATGCCAGCCATTTTCGTCTGCTCGATCGCACTTCTCCTCAGCCTTCTTACTTTCTTTATCTCGGCCGTCACGACCCTTATAAAAACTTACACCGATCGATCGAGGCTTTCGCGAAAATCACCAAGGGTGACTGCGAACTTTGGCTGGGAGGCTCTTACGATCGACGCTATACGCCGAAATTACAAGTACAAGCTAAAGAATTGGGTGTGAGCGATCGCGTCAAATTCCTCGATTACGTGCCCTACGATCGACTACCGATCTTGCTAAATCGAGCGTTAGCCTTAGTTTTCCCAACTTTGTGGGAAGGTTTTGGACTGCCAGTTTTAGAAGCCATGGCGTGCGGTACTCCGGTTATTACTTCTAATCTCTCTTCTATACCAGAAGTAGCCGGGGATGCGGCGATATTAATCGATCCCTACAACGTGGAGGAAATGGCAGCAGCGATGCAAGCCGTAGCTGAAGATGAAAAGTTGCGATCGAGCTTGAGTGCGCTCGGACTCCAACGCGCCAGCCAGTTTAGCTGGGCAAAAACCGGACGATCGACCGTAGAAATTCTGCAAAAGTATCTTTGACCCCTTACACTTTCACGATCTAGAGGAGAAAATAGATAATAAAAGATGTTCGGAATCCAAAGACTCCTGAACTTCTCGATCGTCAATCACTTCAATCTCAATATTCTTTATGGATCGTTTTACCGTTAGACTTAGCCGCAGCTTGCTAGCTGTTACCACCTTATTAACTCTAGTCCTAAGTTCTGTGCCAGTTAGAGCGCAGAAGCAAAGCGTTTATACCCCTATTACTCTGACAACCGATAAAGAAGTCGCCGATAACCTCACCGAAAAAGACATTCCTACAGGCGATGGTGGTTTTGCCCGCGATTATGTAGTGCAGCTAAACGCCGGAGATCAAGTAGCGATCGATCTGACCTCAGATAACTTTGACAGCATGGTAACGCTGATGTCAGCCGACGGGGCGACTATCGGCCAAAACGATGATGGTCCCGATGGCAGCAACAATTCTTTACTGTTTGCCAGGATTAAGGAAACAGGTACTTACATCGTTCGCGTCCGCGCCTTTGGAGAAACTGGTAGCGGAGCCTTTAAGCTCAAATTAAGCAAGCTGCGAACGACTAAGTGAGAGAGGGAGATGGGGAGATGGGGAGATGGGGAGATGGGGAGATGGGGAGATGGGGAGATGGGGAGATGGGGAGAGAGAAGAGGGCGAAGATTTTTTAACTCAACACTTCTTCAACTTCTCAAATTAAAACAAATAAGCAGAGCAAAAGAGCCTCTGTCCACTCGACAATCGCGCCGTAGGTATCGCCCGTGTGACCGCCTAATTGCCTGTGAAACCAAGCGCCGACTGATAAAGCGATCGCCCATCCTCCCAAACAAATGACGACTACCACGGGCCATGACTGAGGCTGGTAGATTACCTGTAACCCACCTACACCCAAGAGCAATAACAATCCCAGGATAATGTCTAGAGGCATCCGAATGCCTTGCTTGTGCATGGCACCTTTGCCCGTGGGTTTGAGATATGGGTAGCACGCGATCGCTACTACCTGCCCCCATCTGCCCCAGCCAGCAGCAGCCATCAACGCCAACCAACGGTAATGATGAATGTCGGTGAGGGCGGAGGTTTTCAAGAGTAACAAACAGCAGGCGGCGATCGCTCCAAAAGCCCCAGTAACGCTATCTGTCATCACCTGCAACCGACGTTGCTTATCTTGAACTGCCAGTCCGTCGGCGGTATCCATGGCTCCGTCTAAGTGTAAGCCTCCAGTGAGGGCGATCCAAGCTACAACTATTAGAGCCGATCGAGTCAGAACTGGCATCCCTATTCGTTCCAGTCCGAGATCGGCCAAACCCAACAATCCGCCAATTAGCAACCCCATTCCTGTCGCCCAGCGAGCCACGCCCTCAAACTCTAACTTCCAGCTAGCTGGAATCGGCAAGCAGGTGTAGAATAGCACCGCCGCCAACAGAGAGCGGTAAAGCTGTTTGATGCGTAACCCTAAAATTCGATCGATCGATTTCACAGTAGATAAATTATTTCGCAAACTATAGGAACAATAGAGAAATGTTGAGTTAAGATTGACTCGTATCTAAAATTACATCAACTGCGGTTGTTGCTTCTGGTTGGCTAGGGATTGCTCCCTAATATTGATAATCGTTATCAACAAGATTAGATTAGTTTAAATCAAGGGGTTATTTTTCCATGAGTTACGATCGATCCCCATCCCAACTCCCAGCACCTTGTATCATCGACTCTGGCATCATCGTCAACAAGCAGGATATGCAGCGCTTGCTGATAGATTTAGGTCGGGTTCGCTACATTCACAGTTTAGATGGCAAGTTGCAGTGCGAAGGGGAAGGTTGCATCCTAGAAGTCTTCACTGACTCGCATCAGTCTACGATGATTGCTAACCACGCAATTTATCTTAATGTTGACAGCTTTGATTATCTCCAATTGACTCCTGGGGACGATCGAGAAACCTACTTCGACCTGATCCAGGATAACCGTCAACTGCGTTTAATTTCTCTATCCAACCCTTTACAAGAGCCAAGTATTCGCAATTTTAATGCTGATGCTTTAGAAGCTGTAGTTACCCAAGTCCTATCGGCTCAGTTAGACGTGCAACTCGACAACGATGATTTCTGTTTTTAGGTAAGAGATTACTCAAAGTTTTATCTCTTTTTTGACAAAGGTACGCGCAATGTTGAAGAGAGAGGAGTCGCTCGTTTTTCCTCATAGTTCTTCACTTTCTTGCAAGATTTGGGTCAGTAAAGCGGGCGCAATCCGAAAATTAGCTTCTTGCTGTAAGCGATCGGTTGCAGCTTTCATAGAGGGTACAGCACCTTCATGCCAACCTCTGAGCAAGATGCCCAAAACCCCTACGATCCTAAGACCTAATGCTCTGGCAGCTTGTCGAGCTTCTTTTTCATCAAGCAAGATCTTGTCAGCAGAGAGTTCTACAGCGAGGACAATAGCTTCTGATTCCCCTTGGTGAAGGTCTTGCCGCAATAGGTTGACTAGGGCTGAATTTTGCACGGTTTGGGCGACTAGCCAACCTTCATCGATCGCAGTTCGTAGGGCAGTGGAACCGGGTAGGTTTTCATTTATCTTTAATTCTGTCAGGACGGCTACAGGAATATAGATTTGTCCGAACTGCTGGGGTAACAGAAACAGGTACTCGATAATTGCTAGGTTGAGCAGGGGCGAAGTATTACTGATGACGGCCATAATCGAGATCTTCTGCCAGTTCGGTTTCTGAATAGTGCCGCAGGATATTACGCTCGCCTAAAAGCTGGCTGAATTGGCGACTATCGAGGTTGGCTAGCTCGCAGGCTTTGCCAAAAGATAATAGTTCTCGAACGTAGAGGGCTAGGGCTAGTTCTTTCAGTAGCTCTGCTTCGATGCAGTTTTCGGGTAGACGAATGGATCGAGCGATCGATTCAGGAATGGATAATTGCATGGGTTTAATCCTCTGGGGTTCTATGGTTGAGGGCGATCGTTAGAGATATCGATCGTCTTGTCTTACATACCGAACACATAAATACATCATTTTTAATGATATTGATTTGGGAACAATAACAACAACGCCGAAAAGTAAATTCAACTGTAAATTGAGAAGGACAGGCGAGCGCGATTTTTTTTAGTGCTATTTCAACACTTCTGGCCAAGAGTCTATTTCAGGACAATACCCTGTAGACTGATTGGTGATATCGCAGACTTAAAAACCAGTATTATCCCAACTAATAAATATTTCACCAGCAGATAGTACCGCTTCTCCTCCGGCACAGGCGATATGCTCGGAATGACGGTCTGCTAAACGTAAATTTCCATTTAAATCGATAACAAAAGTGGCAACTACTAAACGAGCAGCTATTGTTTGGCGATCGCAGTTATTATCGATCCATTTTTGTAAGTCGGCGATCGAACAAATCTTAGTACCTATGGGAAAATCGCTCGCTGATAATCTGATTTCTTCCGAGCCAACGTAATTATATTTTTTATTGATGCTCATGATTTCCAATAATTCGCCCGGCGAATGAATTCGCAGCTATACAACCAAAGTCCGCCTGCGCGGACTCAGGAAAAAACAGCTTTAAAACCTGATTTGGTATCATATGGAGCGGTCTAAGAATATAGGTTAATACTTTTTTGAGCGATCGATTTACATTTAAGTGTCAAGCATCCTGTAGCCAGACGCAGGCGCGGGCGGGTGTATTTTCCACCCCTCACGGAGAGGTAGAAACCCCCTGTTTCATGCCTGTAGGGACGCTGGCAACGGTGAAAACTCTCACCCCAGCCCAACTGGAATCAACTAATCCCCAGGTGGTGCTGGCAAATACTTATCACCTGCATTTGCAGCCAGGAGAAGCAATTGTCTCTAAAGCTGGAGGATTGCATCGGTTTATGGGGTGGAAAGGGCCGATGCTGACCGATTCTGGCGGCTTTCAGGTATTCAGCTTGAGTCAACTGCGGACGATCGCCGAAGCTGGCGTTACCTTTCGTTCTCCCCGCGACGGACTGCTAATCGAAATGACACCGGAAAGATCGATCGCGATTCAAAACGCGCTGGGGGCAGATATCATCATGGCTTTCGATGAATGTCCCCCCTATCCTGCCGATCGCACGGCTATAGAAGCAGCTACCGATCGCACCTATCGCTGGCTGATTCGCTGTCTCAACGCCCACCAGCGCCCGGAAGAGCAAGCTTTATTTGGCATCGTTCAAGGCGGCGTTTACTTAGATTTAAGGAGATCGGCAGCCCAAGCTTTAGCCGAGTTAGATTTGGTTGGTTATGCGATCGGGGGTGTCAGCGTCGGGGAACCGCCAGAACTAATTCATCAAATCGTTGAAGCCACAGCCCCCCTGTTACCGGAATCGAAACCCCGTTACCTGATGGGCGTGGGAACTTATCGAGAAATGGCAAAAGCGATCGCATCTGGAGTTGATATGTTCGACTGCGTGATTCCTACTAGGTTAGGTCGTCACGGGGCGGCGCTGGTTCGCGGGGAACGCTGGAACTTGAAAAATGCCAAGTTTCGGGAAGATTTTCAACCTTTAGATCCTACTTGTCTGTGCTATACCTGTCAGAATTTCAGCCGCGCTTATCTCAGCCATCTAGTGCGATGCAAAGAAGTGTTAGCTTATACGTTGCTTTCTTTACACAACGTTAACGAATTGGTGCGATTTACTCGTGAAATTAGAGAGTCAATTTTAAGCGATCGCTTTACCTCTGATTTTGCTCAATGGTTGGATATTCCAGTCAGTAGCGATCGCTAGATCTATGCCAAAAACTGAGTTTACGCTCGAAACGCTACAATTATTCACAAGTGGTTTGCCGATCGAGGATATATAAAATGCTACTTGCACCAATTGAAGAAAAGATGTGGGAAAAGTCTCCCTACAAATCTCGCGCTCGAATGTCTGATGATGAGATTAACGACAAATACGAATCAAGAGAGAAAAGAATACTGACTGAAATTAATCGCGAAAGGCTTCCCAGTTTTGCCCAATCTCTAAAAACACAAAAATATATGGATTTGCGGCCGTTTTACCAGAGGCGATCGCGTTGGGATGCCAAAATGCAGTCGCGTCTGATTGAGTCATTCCTGATAAATATTCCTGTCCCACCTATCATTTTGTTTGAAAGAAAATATAATTATTATGAAGTAATGGATGGTCAACAAAGAATTACCGCTATTCAGGATTTTTACGAGAATAAGTTAAAACTAACAGGGCTTAAAATTTGGCCGGAACTAAACGGACGTAAATATGCAGATCTACCTTTAAATATTAGAGCAGGAATCGATCGTCGCTCAATATCATCTATAGTAATTGTTGCCGAATCAACCTCGGACTCCAATGACGAAGAAGCTCTATTTCTCAGACAGGAGACATTCGAGCGTTTGAATACTGGAGGAGTAGATTTGAGTCGTCAGGAAGTGAGAAACTGTTTGTATTATGGTAAGTTTAATCTACTCTTACTCAAATTAGCACGTTACCCAATATTCGCCAATGCTTGGGGAATTCCTACAGATGACAATAGTGAAGAACTTCTGACAAACAATCTTTATAAAAAGATGGAAGATGCAGAATTAGTTCTGCGTTTCTTCGCTCTTAGGAATGTCGAGCATTTTACTAGAGGGATGGAGGGATTTCTCGATCTTTATATGATGAAAAGTGTAAAATTTCCCGATCGAGATATTGATTTGTTGGAAAAAATATTTTTGCAAGCCATCGATTTGGCTTTTCAAATTTATGCAGAGCATTTATTTAAACCGTTCGATCCCAAATCTAGAACTTGGAAAGAAGACTCCTATAAAGCATATTATGATGCTGTTATGGTTGGATTTAGCAGGCATTTAGATAAAGCAGAAATATTGCTTGCTAAAAAATCTAGAGTTATTCAAGAGACACAGAGACTTTTTGAGACACCAGAAGCGCGTCTGTTGACAGGAGGTGGAAAAAGTAAAGCTGAGATTCAAGATAGAATCCGAATATTTGACGAAATGCTTTCTCAGGTTATTGGAGAATAACTTGGGATGTTTGCTAACCTTTTAAAGACTGTAAGTACAAACATTAACGCCGTCCGCGCAATAATCAGTATTAACGACCGACTCAGAAGTATACTCTTAGGAAAGAGCGATCTAGAAAAGGAAAGATTGGAACAAAATAACGATGTTATCGCTTTGTTCGAGGAGAGAATTCCCAGTGAAAGAGAATGGCAAGTCTACGATCGCTCTGCTGCCGTTACAAGGTTGTATGCCATTTACGAGCACTTTGTCGAACAGCTAATTTCAGAATGGCTAAGACTTTTACCAGAAATAGTTTCAGAATATTCAGATCTAGCAGACAAAATTCAAAATACCCATCGAGAGGGTATAGGACGCTTACTGCTGGATTTAAATAAAAATAGGTTTCAGCATCTTTCGATCGAGAAAGTAGTTCAAGGCTTAGTTTCTGGTGTTAGTGGTACTAAACAGTACGAGCTACTACCTGAAGCTTTCTTATTGCACGAGCAAAATTTACGTAAGGAAATGCTGGAAAAGTTGTTGGCAGATGCAGGTATTGAAAATGCTTGGAAGTCGATTGTTAATCACAGAAGTATCAAGGAATTTGTAGAAGAAGTTCGAGGAAGCCAAAATACGGCTGAAGGAGAACTAAAACAACTAGTCGATTATCGCAATGAGGCAGCACACGGCTTGGTGGATGAGATATTAGGAACTCAAGAGTTGCTGGATTTATGCGATTTTATTGAAGCTTTGTGCCAAGCTTTAGTTGAATTAGTAAGTTGTCAGATAATTCTAAAAAAAGAGCAAGTAGGGCAAGTAAAGCAAATTGGAAAAATTACAGAGTGGTTCAAACAGCCAAGAGCAGCGATTGCAAAAGTTAAGGAAATTACATTAGCAGAAGGAGATAACCTCTGGCTGGTTAGTGAATCATATTGCTATTGCCAAATGGCAAAAATCCAAAGCTTGCAAATTAATGGTATTCATAAACAGCGGGAAAATATAACTTTTGAAACTGAGATTGGCTTAAAGTTTGACATTGATGTGAGAAAAGGTTTAAATGTTTACGCAGTTGAATAAAAGACAGATAAAATAGACGAACTGTTAGATTTTACCTAAATTATATTAGTTAGCAATGAGTGCAGAAATTATTTGTGTTGGTACCGAGTTACTTTTAGGTGACATTCTTAATAGCAATGCTCGATACTTAGCCCAGCAGCTAGCTAGTTTGGGTATCCCTCACTACTATCAAACGGTAGTAGGAGATAATCCAGAACGGTTGAAACAGGTATTGAAAATTGCTAGCGATCGCTCTCAAATCCTGATCTTCACTGGCGGCTTGGGACCGACACCCGACGATCTGACTACCGAAACCATTGCTGATTTTTTTGGGGTTCCCCTGATAGAAAAAGCAGAAGTTATAGAAGACATCGCCCAAAAATACGCCCAGCGGGGGCGAAAAATGACTCCTAGCAATCGCAAACAAGCATTGCTGCCCAAAGAGGCTGATATCTTGCCCAATCCCACTGGAACTGCACCAGGAATAATTTGGCAACCTCGTCCGGGATTGACTATTCTCACTTTTCCCGGCGTACCCAGAGAAATGTATCGGATGTGGCAAGAAACCGCCGTTCCCTACCTCAAAAGTCAAGGTTGGGGTCAAGCCACCATCTACAGTCGGATGCTAAGGTTCTGGGGAATTCCAGAATCGGCTCTAGCAGAAAAAGTTGGCTCCTTCTTCGATTTGACCAACCCTACGGTTGCCCCCTATGCGGGCGAAGGTGAGGTGAGACTGCGAATTTCCGCCCGCGCCAGTTCGCAAGAGGAAGCGATCGCACAGATCGAACCAGTAGAACAACAGCTACGGCAAATTGGCGGTTTAGACTGTTACGGTGCTGACAATGACAATCTATCCTCGGTCGTCGGTCAACTGTTGCTGGAGGCCAAACAAACCCTCAGCGTCGCCGAATCTTGTACTGGGGGAGGATTGGGGCAAATGGTGACGAATATAGCTGGCAGTTCCGACTACTTTCTCGGCGGCGTAATTTCTTACGACAATCGGGTCAAAACTGACGTTCTGGGAGTGAATCCAGCAGATTTAGATCAAAATGGTGCCGTCAGCGATATCGTCGCCCAACAAATGGCTGCTGGCGTGCAAAAGCTGTTGGGTTCCTCTTGGGGCTTGAGTATCACCGGAATAGCTGGTCCTGGAGGGGGCACGGATACTAAACCTGTGGGTTTGATTTACATTGGTTTAGCTCATCCCGACGGTACAGTGGAAAGCTTTAAGTTTCAGATGGGTTCCAGTCAAGAGCGATCGCTCATTCGGCATTTCTCAGCTTGTCACGCCCTCGATCGCTTGCGACGAAAATTGCTAATTGGCTAAATACGTCCTACGGATAAATTCCCTGTAGGGGCGCAATGCATTGCGAAGGGGCTGTGTCCGTCGTCGCACGGCGGACTTCATACGCCCCGTCCCCTACCCAAGATATGTTGGTGACAACTGAACAAATAGCAATAATGTCAGAATGGGCATAGATGCCGCATATAAAGTTTGAACCTTGATTCAATCGGAAACCCTAGAACTATTAGAATGGTCGCGCCTGTGCCAGCATTTAGCTACCTTTGCTGCCACGAAACTAGGCGCGATCGCTGCTCGTCATCTGCCAATTCCTACCACTCAAGCTGAAAGCGTGGAACTACTAGAACAAACTCAAGCAGTTTACCAGCTAGAAAGTTCTCTCAGGAGCGGTTTATCGTTTGACGGCATTGAAGATATCGGCGACTCTTTAGAGAGGGCGGTCCTTCAAGGCATCTTATCGGGAGTAGAATTATTGGCGATCGCTACCACTCTAGCAGGCATGAGACGGCTGAATCGCACCATAGACGAACATAGCGATCGCCCAGTGCTGTTAGATTTAATCGCTACCGTCAGAACTTACCCCGAACTAGAGCAAGAAATTCACCACTCGATCGACGATAGCGGTGAAGTTGCAGATCGAGCTAGTCCGAAACTATCTGGGATTCGCAGTCAGCTTAAAGACGTGCGAAACAGAATACAGCAAGCATTGCAAAGCATTTTGCAACGTCAATCTAGCGCCATCCAACAACCCCTCATTACTCAAAGAGGCGATCGCTTCGTCATTCCGATCAAAGCCGATCGCAAAGACGCGATTCCTGGAATCGTCCACGATACCTCTAGCAGCGGGGCAACTCTGTATGTCGAGCCTTATGCCATCTCCTCTCTAGGGAATCAACTGCGGCAATACCAGCGCCAAGAACAGATCGAAGCTGAAGCCATCCGCCAGGCCCTCAGCGATCGAGTAGCAGAAGTGAAGCCAGATTTAGAGCAACTGTTGGCAGTAGCGACTACTTTAGATCTGGCAACCGCCAGAGCACGCTACAGCTTGTGGTTAGAAGCCAATCCCCCCAGATTTATCGACCCCCAAGAAAACGAAAGAATTACTCTCAGGCAACTGCGCCATCCGCTGTTAGTGTGGCAACAAATTCACGAACAAGGCGCGGCAGTAGTACCTGTCAATTTGTTAATTTCGCCCCAAATTCGGGTAGTAACGATTACAGGCCCCAATACTGGCGGCAAAACAGTAACGCTCAAAACCTTGGGTTTAGCAACCCTGATGGCCAAAGTCGGTTTATTCGTTCCCGCGCGAGAGCCTGTAGAATTGCCGTGGTTCGATCTGGTATTAGCCGATATTGGCGACGAACAATCGCTGCAACAAAACCTATCGACATTTTCCGGTCACATTCGCCGCATTAGTCGAATTATCGAGGCGATCGAAATTGTAGGGGCGAAGCATTTGGGCGATAACATATCGGTTGAACTTGAAACTTTTTCACCAAATGCTAAGTGCAAGGCACAGGCTGCGCCAACGCCCGCAAGTGAAGTTGAGGATTCAGAAGAGCAAAATTCTCCCCCCATCTCCCCATCTCCCCATCTCCCCATCTCCCCATCTTCCCTAATATTGCTCGACGAAGTAGGGGCGGGAACCGATCCGGCCGAAGGCAGCGCCCTGGCGATCGCTCTATTAAAACACCTCGCAGATAGCGCCCGACTTACCGTAGCTACCACTCACTACGGCGAACTGAAGGCACTCAAATACGAAGACGATCGCTTTGAAAATGCAGCCGTAGAATTTGACGATGTTAGCCTTGCTCCCACTTACCGCATCCTCTGGGGCATTCCAGGGCGTTCTAACGCTTTGAGCGTCGCTAGGCGCTTGGGACTCAAATCGGCAGTCGTCGATACTGCCCAAACTTTAATCGGCGGGACTGCCGAAGATATTAACCAAGTAATTTCTGGCTTAGAGTCTCAGCGCCGCGAACAGGAAACCAAGGCGCGAGAAGCTGCCCAATTGCTCCAACAGGCAGAAAAATTGCATGAAGAAGTCGAGCGGCAAGCATCAGATTTAAAAGCTAGAGAGCGAGAACTCAAACAGCGTCAGGAACAGGCAGTAATGGAAGCGATCGCTCGAGCTAAAAGCGAAATCGCCAAAGTAATTCGCCAGTTGCAGCAAGGACCGATGACGGCGCAAGATGCCCAAAAAGCTACTGATGCCTTAAACGAGATCGGCCAGCGCCGCCTGCCCGTAACACCTCCACCTCAGCCCAAAAAAGGATTCCAACCAGAAGTAGGTGCGCGAGTAAGAATTCCCAAACTCGGACAAACCGCAGAAGTCCTGAGTGCCGCCAACGACGACGGAGAATTAACCGTGCGCTTTGGCTTGATGAAAATGACCGTATCCCTGGCCGATGTCGAATCTCTTCAGGGCGAGAAAGCCGTGCCGAACGAGAGAGAAGTAAAAGCTCGCCCCATCCCCCCATCCCCCCATCCCCCCATCACCCCCTCCCCTCCTGCCATTCAAACTTCGCAAAATACGATCGACATTCGGGGGATGCGGGTAGCAGATGCCGAGAGTAAGATAGAAAGCGCCATCAATCGATCGACTGATGCCGGAGTGCTGTGGATTATTCACGGCAAAGGTACGGGGCGATTGCGCGAGGGAGTTCACGAATTATTACAAAAACACCCCCAAATTAAAAATTTTCGGCTAGCTGACCGATCGGATGGTGGCAGTGGTGTTACTATTGCTTATACTCAATAAAGCGCAAGAAAACTTAACTCAACCGGGTAATCTGGTTTCAAGACTTGTAACGGTAAAGTTATTAGCAATCTTGTCCTCTATCGTGAAATTATGTCCTCCACCGTGAAGATGCCCCCGACAACCCCCCAGTGGGAGGATCTACTCCTTGCTTCCCAGCCTCAGCCCGTCCAGTTAGACAATATCAAGACTCAACTAGATTTAGTTTTGATGGCACTGGAAGCACTGGCTGGTATTGGTTCTGAAGCCATACTCCAAGCTGCAAGCGAGTTGAACCTCGAAGCGCTGGTCAAAGATCGGGTCGATCTGTGGCGGTTGCGCCAATCAAATCCTAAGCGCAAGAGTCAGGGAGGACGAAAAAAACTGGATGTAGAAGAAGCGCGGGCACTAGTGTTGATAATTTGTCACCTAGCGAAGCAGCATCAAGAGTTAATTCGGCGGGCAGTGGCGCTGCTAGAACAAATGGCAGAACAAAACCGCGAACCACACCAAGCAGCTTTACTAGGAGACTATCTGGATGCTTTCAACAACACTTACCAGGAACGCATGGAAGATGGAGACAATATATCGCCCGACGTTCTCACCCAATTAGCTCTTAAATTGGCGATCGATCTGCTGTTTTATAGCAGTCCTAACGGTCATCGCCGTCTCTGGTTAGCCCTGTTGCATCGCTCGTAAAATGACCCTAACAATTGCCAATTGGCAATTCGGAATTCGCAATTAATTCAAGTACAGAGCAACTAACTTCAGTTATGGAAAACCAAGAAATACTGAGCATCTATATTTATGCCCTCGCCTTGAGGAGTGGGGTACTAACTGCGAATTGTGAATTGAAAATTGCAAATTGGATTTGACGAATTATGGCTTTATCTAAATCAGTTTTGCGAAAATACACCCCTCCCACTTGTACCCTAGAAATTAAAGGGAAAGAATCGATGCTGTCTCGGTGGGCGGGACGAACTGCACTTCAAGATTTAAACTTTAAACTCAGTTTTGACGACCCCAGGCAGCCAGACGATCGCCAAGTAACCGTTTGGGGCGATCGCTCTCAACTAGAAAGCTTGAACGAAGCTGTTGAAACTTACATCCAAAATTTTTTAGAACAACCGCCAGCCACAAATTTAATCGCGGGCAAATCCGATCGAATAGTCGATACGCCACCAGCAGCCAAGCTGGTTAATGGTAAGGCTAATCGCCCAGCAGAGGCCAACGAGGAAGAACCAAACGCACCAGTACCATCTTTATCTCCTCTCCTCCAACCGCAGCAGTTAAGCCCATATTTGGAACCAGCAGGTTTAGTGAGTCACAAGCTAGTTTTAGGCTCGCTGCAAACCAGAGAATCGGGGCCAGCGGTGAACCTCACCGCCTTGCAATTATTCGATCTCTCTCAAGCTTTAGAAGAATACTCGACGGAAATGGTGGCGCTGCCCCCTCTGAGTGGCGATCGCACTTCAAAATTCGCCAAAATCCCTCTGTGGGGTTATGCTACCGCAGCGGGAGTTCTGCTGGCTGTGGGATTAGCCACCCAAATCCAACCGATGATGAAACTGGTGAACTCCTCAAATAGTTCTCAATCGACGGCCCAGGCTCCAGAGTCAGATTCTACGGCGACATCGCCAGCACCGCTGGCAGATAATCCTTTGCCCGAAACTGCCTCCGATCCAACCGCTCCCGTACCACCAGGAAGCAACCCGCTAGTACCAGTGATTCCCGGAGGAGTAGCGTCATCAGGGCCGATTCCAGGGACAGGTACTTCATTTCCTACCGCTCCAGGTGCAACTTCGACTTTCCCGACTAATCCAGGCGGACCAACTGCTTTCCCGACTGCTCCAGGGGGGACATCTGCTTTCCCAACCAATCCGGGTGTAGTTTCTCAACTACCCCCCAATCTGAGAAGAACGACTCCAGGAGCTAATGTGCCAGGAAGCAGGTTTAACCCAGCACCGGGAGGTCAATCGGAACTATTTTCTCCAGGAGGATCGTTCCAAATTCCCTCCTCACCTGGCGATCGCACCCTGGCTATAGATCCCAGACGATCGATCTCATCGGGTTCTCGCACCTCACCCCAGCAATCGAGAAATCGGCGGCCCTCAACTACTGGAAAAACTCGCTCCAATCCCAATTCTCAACCGCGCAATACGCTACCGAATGTAGCTTTAGCTCCTGACGTTTACACGCCAGATTCGATCTTTGCGCCTAGTAGTTCTTTCCCCATCACCAGCCCAGGTAGCAGCGGGGAACAGCCGCAAAGATCTCGTAATTCCGCTCGCCAGCGCCAGACAGCTAGAAATAACAAGCCTTCCCAGACAGCCAGAAATAACAAGCCTGCTGCGCAAACTCCCACTCCAACGGAACCTCTGACAACCGCAGCGGCTCCGGAATCGTTATTAACTCCATCTGCTCCGCCTTTAAATTTGCCAGCAATTAACGAGCAGGATAACAATCGAGCAACAGCACCATCGCCTAACCTCGGAGCGATAAGCCCCGTTACTCCTTTACCTCAAACTATTCCCAGCCCTACTGCTCCTTCAGCTACTTCTCTAGAAGTGCCTAAAACCTCATCAGATGGAGCAGCACAATTAGCTCCCCCAAGTGCAGGTGGTTTTTCTTTACCCTCGCCCAACTCTGGCAGTGGAGACACGGCGTATAACCCTTCATCTCAAGAGAGATTGTTCGATCGCATTCCTCAAGTGACGGAAGCCCGAAATTATTTCCAAGAGCGATGGAAACCGCCTACAGATCTGCCTCAATCTAAGCTGGAATACACCTTGGTAATTAATAACAATGGCTCGGTCGAACGGATTATTCCTTTAACCTCAGCGGCTGGCAACTATATCGGACGTACTGGAATGCCCAAACCGGGTAGCGAACAATTAGTTTCTCCTTTGCAAGGGGAAGGTAATGCCAAAATTCGAGTGGTACTTTATAAAGACGGCCAAGTGGAGACGCTGCTAGAACCATAGTAGGGCATGGGGCATGGGGCATCGAGAAAAGTTAGTGATTTTATGCCCTATTTTCCAGACCTAATCTACCGATTATGGAAGTTAAAAAAATAATTGGGTAATTCTTGTGGGATAGCCCTCTGGGCTGTCCCACAAGATGTCTGCCTCACAATTACCGAATTTAATTCTTAACCTTCATTAGAGGACTTTAGCTACTCGGTGTGGGGTTTTCAACCCCTGACGGATGAAGGTTTTAACCGTTAACTTGACATTAATGGCATCGGAGCCTGCCCTAGATTTTAATTTGTGGGGATTTGCTTAGAGCAATATCGATAGAATAGCGAAGCTTTTCTAAAGAAGAACTTCGCTATTCTAATTTGCCATCAACATTTCTATATAAAGGCGATCGCCTAAATCCATATTCTGAGCAACTCAATATGACAGCCGAACAAAACCGACTGCTGCAAGCCCAGGCTTCAAGAAGCGATGGCCAGATTCCTTGGAAAAAGTGGGGACCCTACCTGAGCGAACGGCAATGGGGCACCGTGCGAGAAGACTACAGCGATGACGGCAATGCTTGGGATTATTTTTCTCACGACCAAGCGCGATCGCGGGCCTACCGTTGGGGCGAAGATGGACTGGGGGGCATTTCCGACGAGCGCCAAATTCTCTGTTTTGCCCTAGCGCTGTGGAATGGCAACGATCCGATCCTCAAAGAGCGATTGTTCGGACTGACGAACAGCGAAGGCAACCACGGGGAAGACGTAAAAGAGTATTACTTCTATCTCGACAGTACGCCTACCCACTCGTACATGAAGTATCTCTACAAATATCCCCAGTTAGCTTATCCCTATGAAGATTTAGTCAAAACTAATCGGGGTCGCAGTCGGGACGAATTGGAATACGAACTGCTAGATACGGGGGTGTTTGAAGGCGATCGCTATTTCGATGTTTTCGTCGAATATGCCAAAGCCGAAGCCGAAGACATTCTGATTCAAATTAGCATCGCTAATCGCGGCCCGGAAGCAGCAACCCTGCACATCTTGCCGACGCTTTGGTTCCGCAATACCTGGTCTTGGGTGGGGGGCGGTAGCAAACCAAGGCTGCAAAAGATCGATCGCGGCAGCCATAGCATTATCCACGCCCATCACACCGATCCGCAGTTTCAGGAGTTATTGGCCGATTACTATCTTTACTGCGAGGGTAGAGTGCCCCTGTTATTTACAGACAACGAAACCAATAATGCCCGACTCTTCGCTATCCCCAATCCCAGCCCTTACGTGAAAGATGGCATCAATAATTACCTCGTCAAAGGGCAAAAGGATGCGATCGATCCCTTACAGCAGGGAACGAAGGCTTCCCCGCACTATCAAATTACAGTAGGAGCCGGAGCGACGCAGGTAATTCGCCTGCGCTTGAGTCGCAATACACCAGAAGACATGGGCGATCCCTTTGCTGGGTTCGAGCCGCTGTTGCAAACCCGCTTGCAAGAAGCTGATGCCTTCTATGAGGCGATTACCCCTCCAGCGGTCAAAGCCGATCGCGATCGCACCCGCGTCATGCGACAGGCTTTAGCTGGGATGCTGTGGACGAAGCAGTATTTTTATTACGACGTGGATAAGTGGCTGAAAGAACATAACGTCAATCCTTGGTCGGAACATCGAAATCGAGTTCGCAATGGCGAATGGTTCCATATGCACAGCGATGACATTATCTCCATGCCCGACAAATGGGAGTATCCCTGGTTTGCCGCCTGGGATTTAGCCTTTCATATGTTGCCCTTGGCGATCGTCGATTCTGATTTTGCTAAAACCCAGTTAGATTTAATGCTGCGGAACGTCTATCTCCACCCTAACGGGCAAATCCCAGCCTACGAGTGGAACTTTAGCGATGTCAATCCCCCCGTTCATGCCTATGCCACGATCCAGATTTATTTGATAGATAAGGCTCGAAATGATGGCAAAGGGGATGTGAACTTTCTCAAGTATGCCTTTTCCAAATTGCTAATCAACTTCACCTGGTGGGTGAATCGCAAAGATCGCAACGGCAGCAACGTCTTTGAAGGGGGCTTTTTAGGACTCGATAACATTGGGGTGTTCGATCGCAGTTCGCCCCTGCCGACAGGAGGTTATTTAGAGCAAGCCGACGGCACTGCTTGGATGATTTTCTTCAGCCAGCAAATGTTGCGCATTGCCACCGAACTGGCAACCCACGACCCGCTCTACGAAGAGTACGTCATTAAGTTCTTCGAGCATACGATGTGGATCGCCGGAGCCATGGATCGGATGGGAGAATCCCAGGACGAAATGTGGGATGAAGAAGACGGATTCTTCTACGATGTTTTGCGGTTTCCCGATGGCAATGCCATGCGTTTAAAGGTGCGCTCGCTCGTGGGACTGCTACCGCTGGCAGCAGTAGGGATTTTTGATGCCGACGATTTCGCCAAGCTACCCAAGTTCCGCCAACACGCCACCGGGTTTTTAAGCCGCCATCCAGAATTGACGGGCAATATGCACCTACCAGATCGACCGGGAGCGGGCGGGCGGTATATGCTGTCGGTGTTTAACGAGTCAAAGCTGCGTCGCGTCTTGGCTCGAATGCTGGATGAAAACGAGTTCTTCAGTCCTTATGGGATTCGCTCCCTCTCTCGCTATCACCAAGAACATCCCTTCATTTTTCACCACGAAGGTCGAGAGTTCCGGGTTGACTACCTCCCTGGAGATTCCAACACGGGTATGTTTGGCGGCAACTCCAACTGGCGCGGTCCGGTGTGGATGCCCGTTAATGTGCTGTTTGTGGGCGCACTTCGGAGGCTCTATGCCTACTATGGCGATGAGTTTAAGGTGGAATGCCCTACGGGATCGGGGAGATACATGAACTTGTTTGAAGTGTCGCGGGAACTGGGAGAACGCTTGAGCCGCATTTTCTTGAGCGACGATCGAGGCGAGCGTCCGGTCTATGGCGCTGCCCAAAAATTCCAGGCCGATCCGCATTGGCGAGATTTAATCCTGTTTTACGAATATTTCCACGGGGACAATGGGGCTGGGATTGGAGCTAATCACCAGACGGGGTGGACGGGCTGTATTGCTTATATTATCCAGACCGCAGGAATTTTGACCCCCGAAGTCGTAGGAGAGCTTCTTTCTAGTTCTGGCGTAGAGTTTCAAGCCCTAAAGAAATTTCATGGTTTGTAGCAGATTGCTAGTACCGCTGCGCGGAAGTCAAAAGTCAACGCTTCGACCCTTCGGCAAACTTCGACAGGTGAAACAGTGAGCCTGTCGAACTGCTCAGTTCCCGCTCAGGGCATTGCAAGCTCAGCGTCCAGTCAAAAGTCAAAAACCTCATGCCATCAGCGCATCTGCGATTTGTCATGGTAGGTGGATTTCCGCCGCAATGCGCTAGATAGTGCAGCTACCAGCAAGCCGATTCGATTCGATAAGGAGGCGTAAGATCGAATCCGGTCATCGGCCTTCAGCAATAGGCTCTCTAGCTCTGAGAGCCGTTTGCTGAAGGCAAAGAAGTCGATTCTGGTTGCAATGCTCGATTGAGAACCTCTCTGGCAGACTCGGCTTGCGATCGAGCTTCGCGATATTGAATGTTCGCCTGAGCGAATTTATTGAGAACTTTAAAGCCCTCTTTTAATCGCAACACGTCTTCTTCGGAAATGAGGGTATCGGTAAACAGCAAATCTACGATCGCTCGAATTTCTCCAGCATCTTGCTGTGTCTGTTGCATTTTCAGTTTCAAGGATGCCAGACGGTTCAAGATTTGTACTGCCCGAACTACTTCATTCTCTTCTGGTGAAGGTTCGGTGTCGGGATGTTCTTCTACTTCGATAAAATCATCAGGGCCAAATCCTCCATCCAGAGTAGTTTTTAGTTGTCCGTCGTCCATCAACTCCATTAATTTCTCCATGGCTTTGGTGCGAGCCTTGGCAGAGTCTTTTCCTGGAACTTCGATCGCAGCTTCAGGATCTTCCTTGAGGGTATATTTGACCATAACGATTCCAGCCTAATAAGTAATACAATTGTACCTATTAAGGAAGTGAGAAGGCAAAAGACCAATGGTTTCAATTACCAGGTTTTTTCTAAGTTTGCAGCAGCGAATTTCGATCGAGTAAAAATAGCGGTTGGCGATTGTCAAGTCGCACCATCGTCGAACTGATGCATTGAATATTACCCTGAGCTACGTAACTTGAGGGCAAAGGACTAAAAGCGGACTCAGGTACGCGGTGGATCGCTGGGGGCGAGTCGATCGGTAGCCCGACTAAATCGCCTGTATCGCCTTGGACGATCGCTAGGAAACGTACTTGAGTAGCTTCGCCTAGATTGGTATTGGCCGAGGGTGCCTCGGCAAAAATTCGCTGGCTGACATCGATTACCAATAATTCTCGGTCTTGATACTCAGTCAGGCTGACACCCGTTCCTTGGGGATCGCCATAAATTTTACCCATTTGGACTACTTTTTGCACGTCATCGATCGGTAAAGCAAACCATTCCTGGCGCAGGCGAAAGGCGATCAGTTGATGAGTTGCTTCGGTTCGATCGGCGTTTAAACGTCGATATCGGAGAGGAGAGTGGATAGCCATAGTTAGGGAGATCGGGGGAGGGGGAGATGGGGAGATGGGGAGAGAGGGAGAGCGAGACGGAAACCTTCTTAACTTCACACTCAACACTCAACACTTAACACTTCCAAAGCTTCTGAACTTCTAAACCAGTTGTTGCAGGGTTTTGAGTAATTCCTGCTCTTTGAATGGTTTGGAGAAGTAGGCGGTAGCACCTAGATTCATCGCTAGCTGGCGGTGTTTGTCGCCGCTGCGAGAGGTGAGCATGAGGATGGGAATGTGCTGGCAGGCAGGATTGGATTTTACTTGGGCTAAGAAGCCATAACCGTCAAGGCGGGGCATTTCAATATCGCTAATTACTGCCTGCGGCGATAATCCTGCTTGCAATTTTTCTAACGCCTCTTGCCCGTCTTTGGCCTGTTCGACTCGATAGCCAGCTTTTTCTAGGGTTAAGGCTAAGAAGCGACGGACGTTAATCGAGTCATCGACTACCAAAATCCGATTTTTCTGCTGGGCGGCTACAGGTGTAGATGGTAGTTGTCCTGGGGAATCGGTATCGAGTTTTTCCCGAATTGACTGACTGAGGGCTTGGGGACGATCGCGATCGATCCATTCCAACAAAGCGATCGCATCCACTAAGGGTACGACTCGACCGTCGCCTAAAATCGTACAGCCGCTAAAGCCAGCGGGCATGGGTAGGTTGCCTTCTACTTGCCTGATGGTGACTTCTTGTTCTCCCCAGTAGCGATCGACTTGAATCCCGATTAGATCGTCTCCTTGAGACACCATCAATAGCGTCGGTTCGTCGATCGCGGGGATGATTTCTGTCTCTAATTGGGGACGAAAACGGTTGAATTGCAAGCACTGCTGCAAGCGAATCAGCGGCACCATAAATCCTTCCCAGTTGAGGACTTCTTTGCCAGCAGCCGAGAGAATCATTTCTGGATCTAGGCGAAGCATTTCTTCGACGGCGCTGTTGGGGAAAGCCAGCATCAAACCGCCGCTTTCGACTAACAACACGCGCACCACCGATAGGGTAAAGGGAACAGAAATCGTAAAGGTAGTGCCTTTGCCCGGTTGGGTATCGACGCGAATATCGCCGCGAATTTCTCGCAGATTGGTGCGCACGACATCCATTCCCACCCCGCGCCCGGAAAGATCGGTAACTCGATCGGCGGTGCTGAAACCGGGTTCAAAAATTAGATCGAGCAAATCTTGTTTGGTAGCTACTGCCAAATCTGCTTCGTTTAAGCCCATTTGCAAAGCTTTGGCGCGAATCTTGTCGAGATTGATGCCGCCGCCATCATCTTTGATGACGATTACCGTTTGGTTGCCGCGATAGGCAGCACTAATTTCAATGGTTCCGGTAGCTGGTTTGCCAGTGGCTTGGCGAGTGGCTCGCTCTTCAATACCGTGATCGAAACAGTTGCGGAATAGGTGCAGCAAGGGTTCGTTCAAAGCTTCCAAGATGCTGCGATCGATTAGGGTAGAACCGCCTCTGATTTTGAGTTCTACTTGTTTGCCGTACTTCAACTCCATCTCTCTTAACGCCCTGGGAAAGCGTCCCAGCAAATCGGCCACCGGACGCATTTGCAGTTGAGTGATGCTATTTTGCATCAGTTTGGAGGTGCGGTTGATGTCGCGGGCAAAACGTTCGGTATCTTCCAATTCGAGTTTCAAGTCGGTGGTGACTTCCTGAATCTGCACGACTGTATCCATGATTTCCTGAGATACTAGGTGCAAGTCGTTATAGCGATCCATTTCCAAGACATCGAAATCTTGGCGATCGCTCAGTAAGTTTCCGACTAAGGCTAATTGCGGCACCAGGGGAGCAGTTGGCACTCCAGTTGCCACGCGATCGTAGGCACTTCGCAAGTGGAAGTTCGATTTTTCTAGCACTTGCACCCTTTGACCCAAAAGCCCCATTAAGTTGCCCAAGCGTTTGAGGTATAAATCTAAACCGTTGCGTTCGATCGTCAATTCTCCAAATAGATCGTTAAGGCGATCGAGTTGGCGCACGGGGACGCGAATCGTGTTTTCAGCGGTTTCTTTGACGGGAGAGGGCGAGGAGGGCGAGGAGGGCGAGGAGGGCGAAGAGGGCGAGGGAGCAGTAATTTCTAAAGAAGAGAACAGTTCCTGGGCTTCTTGGGCGAAATCTGCTGTGGTTAAGTGTGGATCGAGAGCTTCTAGCTCGAAATCGGCAGTCTCGAAACTGTCTAGTGGTACTGAGAGATCTTCTTCGGCGCTTAAATTGAGAGATTCTGGCTCTAAGCCAATAGGCTCGAAACTTTCTAACGGCATCGAAAAATCTTCTTCTGAAGTTAATGGCACTTCAAAAGAATCTAAATCTAAGCCAGCAGACTCATTTCCATAGTCTTGTGGGATAGCCTGCTGGACCGTCTCTGTAGGAGCCAAATTAACCAGATTGAGTTGGCTGGGAAGTGCTGCTGTTTGGCCGATATAGACCATTGCTTGCGATCGCCGCCACTCTTGAACGGCTAAACGCGCGATCGCTTCTTCTCGATCGGGATAAGCTCCTAATTGCTCGATTACCGATTGGCAAAGGCTGCTAAATGCCGTGAGTTCGAGCATTTCTCCTAAGCCGCCCAACTCTTGAGCCGCAATCTCAAACTCTTCGCGCAAACAAGGGCGGGCGGGGTTAGCTAAAACAGATTCCAAACGCTGGATGCAAGCTTCTACTTCCGTCTCGAACAGTAAAACTACCATATCTTCCCCAGCTTCTTCTGAGAGGAGAACGGTGTCATCTGCTGGTTCCCAATCGCCCAACCGCTGGCGCAGTCTCTCGAAGATCGGATGAGCGTTCGCTGCCAGCCAAGCTTCATCGACATCTTTACCTTGACGGTTGAGAGTAGCTATTTGACGCAAGCGATCGACTGCTGAAAGCAACAGTTGTTCTACTTCCTCGTTTACCGCTTCTGGGTTTTTACCCAGTTTGAGAATTTTAAAGAAATCTTCTAGGGGATGACCTAAGCGAGCAAGGGTATCGAAGCCCATCATCGCCGCGCCGCCTTTGATGGAGTGGGCAGAACGCAACAGAGCGTCCATTTCCTGGCGATACGTGCTAACGCACAGGCTAGCGCCAACGCTTTTGCCAGTTCCTAGCCCGATTAACCCCGATTCAAGCTTGTCGAGGTATTCTTGAGCTTCTACTAAAAAATAAAGTTTTACTTCCTGTTCGGTATCGTGTGCCATAAGAAGTTTAGGAGTTTAGAAGTTTAGAAAGTTATATGAATTTGAAAAAAGGATGTCACAGATGACCGTAGGTGGTGTTAGGAGCGCAATGTGTTGCATTGGTGTCAATTTAGAGCTAAAGCCGCTGCTAGACCATGAATTTTAGCCATCTCCGCCAGGGGTTCAAAACCCCTGGCTAATAGCGCAAGTCCATTGAAATGGACTAAGGAACGAAATTACCCAGAGATCGATCGGCCAGTCCTCTTTAGAGGACTTTAGCTGTGAGACAGGGGTTTTGAACCCCTGGCGGCTCGTGATTTTGACCGTTAAGTTGACGCGCATGAAGGCCTTGCGCCCCTAAAACTTTTGACGCGGTTAAGCTACCTTGAAGGTACCCACAGAATCTTGCAATTGCTGCGCGATGCCTACTGTATCTTGCAGGGCGCTAGAAACCTGGCGAGAGGAATTGGAAGCGCGTTCCGAAGCCATGGCAATTTGTTCCATTAGCTCTGTTACCGATTTAGAAGTCTGAGCCTGAGAATCTGTAGCAGTCGAAATCGATGCCACTAATTGGTCGATCTGGCGAGACACGTCCACGATCTGAGCAAGACTTTGCTTGGTTTCTTCTACCAATCGAGTTCCAGCTACCACCTGAGTAGTACCTAGTTCCATCGCTTCTACCACTTCGCTAGTTTCTAGTTGAATGGTTTCCACGATCCGTTCGATTTCTTTGGTAGCAGAGGCAGACTGGGCAGCAAGTTGTCCTACTTCTTCGGCAACCACCGCAAAGCCTCGTCCTTCTTCCCCGGCTCGTGCCGCTTCAATACTGGCGTTGACGGCTAACAGGTTAGTTTTCAGAGCGATTTCGTTAATCAACGAAATTACTTTAGAAATCTGTTGGGAAGCTTCACCCAACCGCTTCACCTTTTTGGCGGTTTCGGCAACTGTTTCCCGCAACTGCAAGATGCTTTCCACCGTGCGATCCATGGCGGTTCCGCCGACTTGGGCTGTGTTAGAAGCAGTACGAGCCACTTCAGCCGCAGTTTGGGCGTTTCCGGCTACCTGTTGGATCGATCGCGTCATCTCTTCAACTGAATTCAGGGTTTGAGTAATTTGGCTAGCCTGTTCGATCGCTTCATCTGCTAGTTCGCTAATCGCACCTTCGTTTTCACCGATGGAACTGTTTACCTGGCTAGCAGCCTGTTTCACTTGAGTAACGATGTCTCGCAGGTTTTCCACGATACTGTTGAAGAAGTCAGCCACGATTCCGATTTCCCCGGCGCTCACTTCTGCCCGCACCGTCAAGTCACCTTCAGAGGCTCCTTGTACGTCCGATAGCAGGGCGATCAATTCTTGCTGTAGTTCTTGGTTGCGTCGCTTTTCTTGTTCGGCAGCTTCTTGCTGTTCTGCCAACAGGGTTTGAATTTGTCCTGCCATCTGGTTGATGTTAGCACCGAGTTGAGCGAGTTCGTCTTCTCCCTCGATGACGATGCGGGTGTCGAATTCCCCTTGCCCTAATTTCTTCACCGCATCTGTAGATAGCAGAATCGGGCGAGTAGCGCGGTTGGCTGCGTAAGCTGCGATCGCACCGACGAGGATGGCGGCGATGCCAGTTCCAATTAGCAGGGTGAATAGCAGTTGTTTTTGAGGGGCGAAAGCGATATCTGTATCGACGCTAATGATGGCATCCCAGTTTAACTCTGGCAGCCCTTCTAGTTTGCCAAAGGGAGCATAAGCGATTAATTGCTCGGTCTTCTCAATGTTGTTGAATCCAACCGTTGGCACTGCTTTTCCTTGGCTTTTGAGTCGAGCAAAACTCGCATACTCTGCCTCTGCCTTTTCGCCTACTAAATCTTTGTTTAAAGCCAGGAAGATCTCACCAGAAGCATCGACTACGTGGTATTGTTCGCCGTTAGCACTGAAGTTTTTGATGACTTCTTCGGCGGCTTCGATCGGCATCCGAGCGCGAACGATCGCGATCGTTTCTCCAGTTACTGTGTCTTTGATTGGGGCGGCAACGTAAATCGCCACTTCTTTAGTGGATTTAGAAACCTTGGGCTGACTGATTACTGGTTTACCAGTTTTGAGTGCCTGTTGGAAATAATCGCGATCGGCGTGATTCCCAACTACTTTTCCTTGAGATTGGAGGAGCGGATTTCCCTTGAGATCGAACACGGCAATACTGTCATAAACTCTATAGATATCTTTAGAGCTATTTAACACCGCTACTTTTTCTTCAGCCGTCGTGGCTGCCCGCACCTTGGGATTGCTCAAAATCGGCAGTTTAGCCATTACCTGAATATCGCCATATCGCTCGCCCATGAAGCGGTTCAGCTTGTCTGCCATCCCTACCGAACGGGCTTCTTCTGCCCCAGTAATTTGGTTGGTAAGCGACTGGTCGGCAAAGTAATAAGTAGTTGCTCCAATTCCCAAAATGGGTAAAGTACCGAGGGCGACAGCTAAGATGGTAGTTTTGGTTCTAATCCCTAATTTGTTAAAAAAGTTAGCTTTGGTTGCTTGAAGTTCGCTGGGAGCGGTTGAGTTACTAACTGAATCGGGGGAATCGTTGAGGTTATTCATAAGTTTAAGTACCTAAATTATCGACTATGATTTTAATGATTGAATGAAGACTATGATGGCTAATAGTAATTCTTGTGGGAGAGGAAAGATGCCTATCCCACATCCAATGAATGCTGAATGCTTTTAGTATGGCTGAACGGGTTTGATTTGATATTTAACGGTTAGCGGATGTGGGGCTGGCAAAACCCACCCATACAAATTAACGATCGCCGTGCAACACCGATGTATTAGCGATCGCTTCTGGATCTAAAATCAACAATGCCTCTCTGTTTTGAGGAATGCAACCTTGAAGATAAGGCGTTAGTTCGGGAGAAACCGTACCGATAGGAGACTGAATAATATCCTTGGCAAACCGCGTTACTCCCTTAACTTCCTTGACGACTAATCCCAGAGAAACGTTGTTTGCTTCAATAATGACAATGCTGTATCGCTGCGCTTCGGCGGCAATGGCGCTCAACCCCAATAATTGCGGCAGATCCACCACCCAAAAGACGCGGCTGCGTTGGTTGAGCAACCCCAATACGCACGGTGGCATATTGGGCATATAAGTAAGGCGACTAGCAGGAACAATCGAGGCTTCTCTGGCAAACTCCATGGGCAAAGCTGCTTCAGTTTGAGCGTCAAGCTGTAGCTTTAAATATGCTTCGCCAACATTATTAAGCGATCGATTTAGTAGTTGATTGTTCATGGTTAATTATTTATTTAGGAGTTCGGAATTCGGAGTTCGGAATTCGGAGTTCAAGAGTCAGTAGTCAGTTGTTAATTGCTCCCCATCTCCCCATCTCCCCATCTCCCCATCCCCCTCTCTCCCTCTTCCTTGTCCCCTTGCTGGCCTTAAAATGCTACGCTACGGCTCTAACAGCGCGAACTAATTCTTCTTTAGTAAAGGGCTTGGTGACGTAACCGTTAGCACCTTGCTTCATCGCCCACATCCGATCGAGATCCTGATTTTTAGAAGTGCAAACCACTACAGGCAACTTTTGGGTAGCAGGATTTTTCTTCAAGCTGCGGCACAATTCCAAACCGCTCATTCCAGGCATCACTAGATCTGTAACTACTAAATCGGGCTTTTGCTGTTCGGCTTTGGCTAAAGCATCTTTAGCGTCTGAGGTACTAATTACGGTATAACCGCTCTCGCGCAAATAGTTGCAGATTAGCTCCATTTCAGACATCGTATCTTCTACCACTAAAACCGTAGACATTTTGTTTGTCCTCAATCACATCAAATACAATTTAGATATTAATGATTTTGTCTATTTGACTGCATCCGTGAAACTTCAGAGGCTCAAATAAAATCGTTTGCCCGTATCCGTATAAACACAGAGCGGCAATTGAAAACTGAACAGGGAAAAGTTTTCCCACATTACATCTCGGTAGGGGTGCAATCCTTCCGCAAGCTCAGCCGAGCGAACAAAGGGCATTGGTAACTCTTCCCTATGCCCTATGCTCTATACCCTCTAGACGTTTAATAGCTTATCTTCAGGTTAAATATCTAAAGACAATTTTGACCAATTCTGATTGGGTAAAAGGCTTAGTTAAATAGTCTGTCGCTCCTGCCATTCTAGCTTTGGCTCGATCTATCAATCCTGTATTTCCTGTTACCATCACGATTGGCGTGGTTTTAAACAAAGAATGGTTTCTTAAAAGGCGACAGAGTTTGTAGCCATCTATGGTTGGCATACCGACATCCATCAAAACCATATCGGGCTTAATCCGAATGATTTCCATCAAAGCTTTGCCCGAATCGTTAATCGCATGAACTGTTAGATTGTGTTCTCCTAAAAAGCGATCGATCTCTTTCAAAATTGTCGGGCTGTCATCAACGCAAACGATTTTGTATGGATTCTGAAAACCCGATCGGATCGGAATGTTACTGAAAGTATCGCTAGCACTTCCCGGCTCTGACGGGGGAATGCTCGTTCTAGGAACTGAGTCGATCGCTCCCTCAAGTGGAGGAATTTTAGGTAAGCGATCGAACGGCGATTGAGGCTCTCTTAAAATCACTGTTTTGTCTTTAATTAACGGATAAAGAGAGCGAACTATTTTCAACTCGTTTTGATTGGTTAAGACTGCTATTTGTCGAAAGCTAAACCCTCTCAAAAGCTTAGTGAGCCTCTGCTGCTGTTCTGGTGAAAGTTTTTGCTCGGTCTGACTTTGACTGAAGAAGTAAGGACGCTGATCGGGCGACGAAACTGTAGGCGCTAAAGCTTGCCATGACTCTATTTGCTTCTGAATCTCTCGACCAACTTCTTGAAGATCGAAGCGACAAAAAATCGGCAATTCATCGGTGCTATTAATAACTTCATCGCGACCGTTTTGCAATAATAAATATGATTCAAAAACTTCTTGACTTAAGTGTTTAATTAACTTAGCACCTTCTTCCGGTTTGAGATATTGCTGTTCGACTAACCACGCGATCGCCTGATAATCTGGTGGCGACATAGTATTACTCTGAGACTCATTCTCAAAGTTTAGGCGGGCTTGGTTGCGAACCGCAGGAGTCAAATGAGTAATTTCATGGCTCATGCGCCGCAGATGGCGGTCTAATCGTTCAAAGGGATCTAGGGAATGAGTAGCATAGATTAACTGTCCTCGATCGAGGTATATTCGCCAGTCCACTGAATTATCAGAGACTTGTAAACACCCTCGATCTACAGAATTAGAGCAAGTTTCTAATAATCTCAAAGGATGGAAATTTGTTGAATCTTGACTTGCGAAAAAAGTAACTTCGTTCATAATATAAGAAAAAATAAATTTAGATGTATGTTAAATTTATAAATTTGATTCTTTGTTGCTAATTTACTCGAAGGTACTGTTTACTCTCGAAAGAACTGAAGTAGCGCTGCCTTGTGTTAACCAGTAACGATCGATGTCCTGCAAATTATACTCTTGGAAGATAGAATTTTTGAGCGGCTAAGTTGAGTATGCTATTCATTATTCCCACTTTATAACCATTAACGATCTCCAATATTTTATTTATTAGCGATTAATAAAATTAGGCTGCAATAGAGCAAACGCAGACAACTTAGCCCTAAATGCACTCGGCTTAGGCAAACAAGGGATGGATATACCATTAGTAGGGGCGCAAAGCTTTGCGCCCCTATCAGATCCAATATCTACAATTCGCCAACAAATCGAGCGAAATTGTATCAAAAATTACAAATTTTCAACTTCTTTATCTACTAACAATTCCCGACCACTGAACTTTTTTGAGTTTATCTCGGCGATAGGAGAAGAAACGTTCTGGTTCTTGATAGGTGCAGTGAGGAGCGATCGCAATTCGATCGGCACTTATTCCCAACTGCTGAAGCTGAATGGCATTGACTCGGCGCACGTCCAAACGCACTCGTCCTGGATGAGGATCTGGCAAGATGGGCGGATCGGGTAACTGTGCTAAAGCCGCCACGATATCTTCAGGAGAAGCGGCTACCTCTGAAGGCAAAATCGTAGCTCCTACTTCTGCCGCTACCTGCAACGATACCTGGTAAACCTCTCCAGCGATCGCCGGACCTAATGCCACCCGCAAATGCTCGATCTGGCTGCCGCTGGCAAGTAAACGCGCGATCGCTACTGGCAAAATTTTGGTAGCCGTCCCGCGCCAACCAGCGTGGACTGCGGCCACTTGTCCGGTGCGATCGTCGGCAATTAAGGCCGGGGTACAATCGGCACTGCAAGCCCATACAGACTGATTTCCTCGATCGGTTAACGAACCGTCAGCTAAGGGTAAATCCTCCTCCTGTCCGGCGGTGGCTGCTATTTCTGAGGGGGTGAGTATCGTATTACCGTGTACCTGTTTGACTCGATAAACCTGGGCTGCTGGCTCCAGTACCTCGATGAGTTCTGAGGGCATTCTCGGCCAAAACAGTTGAGTAAAGAAGCCGTGCGGCCAGGGTTCCAGCAGAGAGCAAGTCAGATAGGGCAAATCTTTCCAAGCGTGCCAGTGCCACGTAGGGTTAGGAATGAGTGAGTTAGGAATCTGATTCAAGGACTGCAATGTAAATCGTCTTCTAGTTAAAAAATTTGGAAGATTTTTAGCCCAAAGATAAGTGGGCAGACATAATGAGTAGCTAAAAGCCCTAGTTAGCTTTGATTTAGGTCAAATGGTGGTTCTCCAAGAATTGCTTGCAATTCTAGAGCAAGTTTAGCAATCTTTTTGCTAGGTTACTTAAATCGCTAGATCGCCATCGAGCAAACCTGAGATAGATTATAGTGCTAAAAACAATACCACCAAGATATATTTCAAAGCAGGAGAAGATATGGCACGAGATCGAGAATTTTTTGAAGTCTTATTCGATTTCTCATTTTCCAAATTTATGGACTTGAGAATAGCGATACTTCTGTAGACAGCACTGAGAGCAACAACCCAGAAAATTCCTAAATCCTGTTTTTGAAATGTACGACAGCTTAACTAAGGTGGTATTAGATCCCCAATTAATAAAATCTTCGATCGGAGGGTATAACTATGCGCCTCTAGATCTGGAATTTCATATATTTGATACACTACCCTCAACTAACCAAACTCTCTGGGACTTAATCGATCGAGGTGCGGTTCCAGGAACGGTAGTCATTGCCCTCCAGCAGACGGCCGGAAAAGGTCAATGGGGAAAACAATGGGAATCTCCACTAGGAGGGCTTTATCTCTCTTTAGCTTTAGTTCCCAACTTACTAGCTTCAGAAAGCGCCCAACTGACTTTGTGCAGTGCTTGGGGCATCGCCACTGCCTTACGCGCTCGCGATATTCCAGTTTTTATCAAAAGGCCCAACGACTTGATGCTATCTGGGCGAAAACTCGGCGGTATTCTTACAGAGGCCCGCGTTCAACACGAGCAAATATCGTCAGCAGTAGTTGGCGTTGGCATTAACTGGACTAATCCCGTTCCCGAAATCGGTATCAATTTAGAATCTTTTTTAGAAACTCAGTCAACTCGATCGATTACCTCTTTAGAAATGTTGGCTGGAATTGCCCTAGAAGGACTATTATCTGGCTATCAAAGCTGTTCGGTATCGGGAATGGAAACGATCTTGCCTTCTTACTTGCAGCTTTTATCCAAGCAGATCGGCAATCAGGGATGAGGGAGATGGGGAGATGGGGAGATGGGGAGAATAAATAACCTATGCCCTTAAAAATAACCATGTTCGGCTAGGAAGTCGGGGGTAATTTCATCTAAAGGAGCGATCGCAGTTTTGGGATCTGGAGTGCCGTATCCTAGAAACTTCTCGACATATTTACCCAAAATATCGGCTTCCAAATTGACCCAAGAGTCGGCTTGTAGGTAGCGCAGGTTGGTTTGCTCGTAAGTATGAGGAATGACCGCGACCTTAAACCAACTACCCTGGCGATCGCAATCTGCTACGGTTAAACTCACTCCATTAACGGCAATACTCCCTTTAGGAACGATATAAGGGGCGATCTGAGACTGCCACTGAGATAAGTGGGAACGGGTCGCAGTAAAGTACATCTCCCAAGCCCGCTCTGTAGATACTACCGATTCCAGGCAACCGATTCCGTCTACGTGCCCCATAACGAAATGCCCTCCTAACTTGCTACCAACTCGCAAAGCTGCTTCTAAGTTGAGATAAGCACTGGCATACTGTCTCTGCCCTAAAGTAGTGCGATGCAAAGTTTCGGGAGAAGCCGTGGCGATAAAACCTTGGGATAAAATTTGCTCTACTGTCAAACAAACTCCATCCACCGCTACGCTATCGCCAATCGCTAAATCTGCTAACAGGGCAGTATTTGCATCTGGCAGACAGGAAACCTGAAATCGATCTTCGCCGCGCGGCTGAATAGTTCCTAGTGCTTGAATTAATCCAGTAAACATAGCTTTTTTTAGGAATTCAGAAGTTCAGAAGTTCAGAAGTTCAGGAGTTTAGGAGTCAGTTGTCAATTGTCAGTAGTTAATTTTCTCCCCATCCCCCCATCCCCCCCTCGATCGCTCTTGATTTGCCACCACCTGTTCAATAGTCCTCAAAGTGCGGCATACTAAGAGATACAGCGCTATCGATCTAATTTAACTTAGTTTGTACGACTGGTTGTAAAAATACTTAAATTGAGTAATTGCGACTGTCAGGGTCACAGTGTTAGTTTATGTTTCTGCGTTCCTAACCCCGATGCCGACTTGATTCTAGAGGGCAAGCTGATGATTGAGATGAGAATTGCTGGAATTGCATTAGATGCTATGACGCGCAGCCCGATAGTGCTGCTCAAAGATTCGACCGAACGACGCGCCCTGCCGATTTATATCGCCCAAGATCAGGCTAAGGCAATTATCAGTGCCCTGGAGAAACAAGCACCTCCTCGCCCTCTGACCCACGATCTGATGGTAAATCTTCTAGATGCTTGGGAAATGAGCGTAGAGCGGGTAATTATTCACTCGCTGCAAGATAGTACCTTCTATGCCATCTTAATAGTTCGTAAAGGCGAGGTGAAGAAAGAAATCGACGCTAGACCGAGCGATGCGATCGCCATTGCCTTGCGTACCAACAGCCCGATCTGGGTGATGGAAGAAGTAGTCGCCGATGCCTCGATTCCAGTCGATAGGGAAGCTGACGAAGAAGAACGCCAAGCTTTCCGCGAATTCGTTTCCAAACTGCGACCGGAAGATTTAATCCAGCGGGGCGGTTTTAGTCCCGGTGAAAGCACGAGTTGATGGGGAGAGGGGGAGATGGGGAGATGGAGAGATGGGGAGATGGGGAGATGGGGAGATGGGGAGATGGGGAAGCCTTCTTAACTCAACACTCAACACTCAACACTTAACACTCCACACTACAAAAACTTGCATTATCGTCGTTTTGGTAAAACTAATCTGTCGTTCTCAGTATTTTCTCTGGGAACGATGCGCTATTTGGCTTCGGTGGCAGAGGCGAGGCAGACGATCGAGGCGGCTGTAGCTGCGGGCATCAATCATTTAGAAACGGCTAGGGGTTACGGTGATAGCGAACGATATATTGGTGCTGCCCTCCAAAGTGGATTGTCCAAATCTAGAGAGCAGTTGTACCTTACTACCAAGCTACCGCCCGGATCTGATGCCGATACTATGCGTCAGTGGATCGACGAATCTCTGCAACGCTTGAACCTAGATTATGTAGACTGTCTGGCGATTCACGGCATTAACACTTGGGAACACCTAGAATGGGTGCGATCGCCTGATGGTTGTATGGCAGCGGTAAGGGAAGCGATCGATCGAGGACGAGTGCGACACGTCGGTTTTTCTACCCATGGTTCGCTAGAGTTAATTTTGGCGGCGATCGAGACGGATTTATTTGAATTTGTCAACCTGCACTACTACTATTTCTTTCAACGCCACGCCCCAGCTATTAAGTTAGCCCATCAAAAAGATATGGGCATTTTTATCATCTCACCCGCTGATAAAGGCGGCAAACTCTACGCGCCACCCCCAACTTTAGAAGATTTGTGCGAGCCATTTTCGCCGTTAGAGTTAAACTACCGATTTCTGTTAAGCGATCCTCGAATTACCACTTTAAGCGTCGGTCCGGCTAATCCAGAGGAACTGATAGTGCCCTTACAAGTAGCCGACAAAGATTACCCGCTGACACCAAAGGAAGTTGAGGTATTAGAAAGCTTGCGATCGCACGCGAGAAATGCTCTCTCAACTGACTGGTGCAGTCAATGTTATGATTGTTTGCCTTGCCCCGAAAATATTCAGATTCCAGAAGTTTTGCGCTTGCGTAATTTGGCTGTTGCCTGCGACATGAACGATTATGGTAAATATCGCTATCAGATGTTTGAAAATGCGGGTCACTGGTTTCCTGGAGTTAAGGGCGATCGCTGTACCTCTTGCGGTGACTGTTTGCCTCGCTGTCCGCAACAGTTAGACATCCCCAAACTTTTGCAAGATGCTCACCAACGTCTCAACGGTAAACCCGGCCGTCGTTTATGGGGGTGAGGGGTGAGGGAGAGAAGGAGAGAGAGCGCAGAGGAGAAAATTAACAACTGACTACTAGCAATGAACGATCGAATAACTTGAAATCGATTATTAATAATAAAATAGGTCGTTTTACAAAAACTTAGTATTCGTTGAACTATCTAAAAATTTACTGTTATCTTTGAGTTTTATGATGAGAAAAATTTAGCCAGATACAACTCATGATTAAAAAAATTAAGCATCGGATGCAATCCCTCTGGCGACAGAGACGTATGCAAGAATTCCTCAAGCGGATGCATCTTCAAAATGGCACTAGAATTATTGATTTAGGAGGATTGCCCCAGATCTGGGAGACGATCGATCTCGATCTCGATCTCGTATTATTAAATCTACCAGGAATCCTGGAAAAAACAGAGAAAATTTGGCAAGGTAAATATCAATTTATAGAAGCAGATGCCTGCGAACTTCAAGGCTTGCCGGATAACTCATTTGATGTAGTATTTAGCAATAGTGTCATCGAACATATTGGTTCCCCAGAAAAACAGGAGGTATTTGCCAAGACAGTGCAACGACTAGCCCCAAGTTACTGGATTCAAACACCATCAATTTGGTTTCCTATTGAAGCGCACTGCGATTTGCCGTTCTGGTGGTTTTACCCGTCGAAACTGAAGCAAGCATGGATTCTTGAGTGGCAGCGGCGGGGATTAAAATTTAAATCGCAGCAGATGGCTGAGACACGAGTGCTAAGTCTGAGCTATCTTAAGTCTTTGTTTCCTGATGCTCAGGTCTATACAGAGTATGTGGCAGGTTTTCCGAAATCTTACTCAATGTACGTTCCTATCGATCTACCCTAGTTCTAAGTAGATAGAGCATTCTATTAGAAATATTGTGCGGAAGTTTGCCCCTAATCGTAAATTACATTTGGTTTAAGTCCAGTAGAGCAGACGAGCCTGAGGAAAACGCTCTTGGATCTGTCGCTCGAAAAAGTGGCGCACCCTCTTCATCGCGTCCGAGTCGTAGACGTACTTCGTACCGCCGAACTTGTTACGCTTGATGCTGCGCTTCTCCTCGTCCATATCTAGCTGGCTTTGAGGATACCAGGTCTGCAATACTGCTTTCGATCCGGGCGTGAAGCGGTGCGAAATTAGCTCGAAGGTCAGATCGCAGTCGAAATCGATCGCGGCGCTAATTTCGTCGAATAGCTGCTGGTAATGCTGCTCCCAATCTTCGATTAGCATAATCGGAGCGACGACCAAGCCGATTGGATAACCGCCACCATTTTGCGATCGCGGCAGTGCTAGCCGTCTTAATGCCTGAAGTCGCGCCGCCACAGAAGCCGTGCCCCCCTCAAAGCGTCTGGCCACAAGGTCTGCATTGACGCTGACGCGGCAGCGGGTACGACCGTTGTGGGGCAAGTCGAGCAGTGCATCTACGGCATCAAACTTAGAAACCCAACGCAAATAAGCATCCTGGCGGTTTCCGAAGTAGCGAATGCACTCAGCCAAACTACCAGTAAGATGCTCGATGCCCAAAGGATCGGTGTAGCAACTCACCTCAAAGGTCTTGGCTTGACCCGGTTGCTCGTAATTGGCTAGGTTGGCCAAAATCTGCGGTAAGTTAGCAAAGACTCGAATTACAGGCGGCCCCGACAAGCTACCTGCCAAATAACAGTATTGACAGTGGGCCGGACAGCCTTCAGCCAGGTGAAACTGCCAGTCGGCTGAAGGTGGAATCGGGCTGAGTTTGAAGGCCGAAGGGGGTGCGGTGACAACAGCTAGGGTACGCTTGCTTTTAACATACGTATCGCGATCGCTCTCGCCCCGCAGATCTGTGAGGCGATTTCGAGATAATTCTTCGATCGGCAAGTTAAACGACTGTAACCGTGCTAGGATTTGCTGTCCCCAAGGCTCTTGGAGGGCAGCAGGGGTAAACAGGACGCGATCGGGCATCCACAAACGAGAAGAACCGATATTGGGCTGTAGCTCGATCGGCTTGTCTGCCATGGTGTTGGATACCATCTGATATCTTTAAGTAATTTTGCTGGGCGATCGAAGTCGCAGCTAAAGAATCAAAGCCTCTTACCCCCCTCTCCTGCGAGGAGAGGGGCTGGGGGTGAGGTCGATTAATTGAGTTCCCTAGCCACCAAGACAGCAGATTCTTCCAATACTTCTCGAATCCGCCGTTCTAAACGTTCGAGGTCGAGTCCGCCCTCATCTCGAACGATCCGGCGCACGGTGGAGTTAATATTGGTCAGATCTAGGAGTAAATCCTGCATAATCTCCTGCTGCTGGCGAGATTGGGTAATTTCGCGCGGCTCTTGCACCAAATCCCGGACGATCGAATCTTCAGCCCTAGAAGCGACGATCGGATCTGCTTGTCCCTGAAGATATATATAAGTCCTCCTGCCCGGTCCCCGCCCTTCCTCGATCGGAATCACTGATGTAACTTGGTCGGAGCGCACGTATTTCCCAAAGCCCAGATGTATTAGTACCGATGACTGAATTTTCATGTAATCTAAGCGTTTTGCTTTCAACTATCTCTATTATCGCTCATGCAACATTGGGCTGTAGCCTATAATTAGAGCGGGTTTTACCCTTTTTTTATCGGGTTTACCCTCAAGCCGATCGTCGGTGCTGTTGGCCGCTGCCAAAGCGATCGCTCAGCGTATGCGCCAGCAAGGATTGCGTTAATCTAGAACGTAGATAGAGGCGATCTGCCATTCACCGAGCCAGATAATCCCCATGAATGTTGCCATCTCGATCGAATCTTTGACATTTGAGAAATTTCTCGCCCAGTATGGCAATGACGCTCGTTATGAACTCATTGATGGAGAATTAATCGATTTGGAACCTACTGGACTTCACGAGCAGGTCGCAGCCTTTATCCTGCGAAAACTTAATGTCGAAATCGATCGATCCGATCTGTCGTGGTTTACTCCAACTCGATGTCTGCTGAAGCCGCTGGCGTTAGGCGTGGCATTCCGTCCCGATGTCATCGTTCTCGACGAAGAGGAACTCTACAAGGAACCTTTCTGGGAAAAAGAGCCGATCGTTACTTTAGGAAGTTCTGTGAAGTTGGCGATCGAGGTCGTTAGTACCAATTGGCAGAATGACTACGCTCGTAAGGTAGAAGACTATGCTGAGATGGGCATCCCAGAATATTGGGCGATCGATTACTTAGGATTAGGTGGTAAAGACTACATCGGCTATCCCAAACAGCCTACTTTGTCTGTATACGAGCTAGATGACACTAGACCTGTCTACAAAAAGCCCAAACAATATCGCGGTATGGATATAATCTCATCCTCAACCTTCCCAAATCTCAATTTAACGGCTGAAAAAGTTTTTAGCGCAGGCAGATAACAATCATGACTAATTCTGTTGACTTATTAGAACTTACAAATCAGCAATTAGTTGAAATTGTGTGGATATTAAAAGGGACTCCTCAAGCTCGTATCTGCTACCGAGAATTGAGCCGTCGCCCAGCTTCATTAACTTTAAGTCCAGACGATCCGCTGTGGGAGGAAAAACTTAGAGAGCAGATTTGTCGTTCTCAAAACGATATCGATCTGCGATCGCCAACTCGTTCTCTTTAGCGCGTTCGCCAGCACGTATCGCGCTAAGCTAATCTAGTTTGTATAACATCAATGAAATAGAGAAATCGATCGAATGAAATTTTTCTCAAAATGGTGGCAGTTACCAGCGGTCGCTCTGGGTTTAACGATCGCGATCGCCCTTCATAGCTGCAACCTCACTCAACCACCAGGAACCTCAAACACACCAGGATCGCAATTATCGGGATCGCAAATTGTCACCAGCATTCTCAGTGATTTGAAAACCTTCAATTCCGCTCTCGGTCAAGAATCTCCAAATATCGATATCTTGACTGCGGCTGGATTAATTACTGAGAACGGCAAAGGCGAAATTGAGCCTGAGTTGGCGGAATCGTGGAAAATTTCTGACGACAAACTCAAAATTACTTTTACTCTCCGGCCAGGGCTGAAGTGGTCTGACGGTCAACCCCTGACAGTAGATGATGTGGTCTTTACCTACAACGACATTTACCTCAACGAAGACATTCCTACTGATACTAGAGACGTTCTCAGAATCGGGCAAAGCCGCAAATTGCCCACCGTCCGCAAGCTTGACGCTCGCCGAGTAGAATTTACTACTCCAGAACGTTTTGCCCCATTCCTGCGTTCTACAGGAGCGCCGATTCTCCCAGCCCATATTTTGAAAAAAACAATAACCACCAAAGGTAAAGATGGCAAACCTAAGTTTCTGACCACTTGGGGGGTAGATACTCCCCCAGCTAAGCTCGTTGTTGCCGGCCAGTACAAATTAGAAAGCTACACGCCCAACGAACGTTATATCTTTCGACGCAATCCCAACTATTGGCGTAAAGACGCTCAAGGCAATCAACAGCCCTATATCGAGCGCACCGTTTGGGAAGTCGTGGAAAATACCGACACCTCTTTATTAAGATTTCGGGCTGGCAAATTGGATGCTATTCCGGTTCCAGGCGATCAGTTTGAGGTGGTCAATCGCGAAAAAGCACAAGGTAAATATACCATCTATGGCAGAGAACCCGGCCCTGGTACAAACTTTATTTCCTTCAACCTCAACCAAGGCAGCAGAAATGGTAAACCATTAGTCGATCCGATCAAATCTCGCTGGTTTACTAACGTCAAATTCAGACAAGCGGTGGCTTATGCGATCGATCGGCCGCGTATGGTGAACGAGGTTTTTCGGGAATTAGGCCAACCCCAAAATTCACCGATTACCGTTCAAAGTCCCTATTATCTTTCGCCGGAAGAAGGGCTAAAAGTCTACGATTACAATGTCGAAAAAGCTAAGCAATTACTGCAAGAAGCTGGATTCAAATACAACGAGCAAAATGAGTTACTAGATGAAGATGGCAACCGCGTAGAGTTTAGTTTGATGACTAACGCAGGAAACAAACAGCGTGAATCCATGGTAGCTCAGATCCAACAAGATTTGGGCAAAATCGGCATGAAAGTAAATCCGAATCTGATTGATTTCGGCGTGCTAGTAGATAAGCTTTCTAACTCTCTAGAATGGGAATGTTATGTGTTGGGTTTGACTGGTGGTGTCGAACCAAATAATGGCGCTAATGTCTGGTCTCCTGATGGTGGATTGCACAGCTTTAACCAAAAACCTCAAGCGGGACAACCACCCATCCAAGGACGAGTGGTCTATCCCTGGGAAGCAGAAATCGGTAAGCTCTATATCCAAGCCGCACAGGAGTTTGACGAAACCAAGCGCAAAGCCCTCTATGCTAGAACTCAACAGATTACCCAAGAGAATTTACCCGTAATCTATCTGGTCAATCCCTTTGCGATTACAGCAGTACGCGATCGCATTACTGGGATTAAATATTCTCCCATCAATGGGGCGTTCTGGAATCGTTACGAGTTGAAAGCTAATTAGTTCTCCAAGCTTGCCCTCACCCCCAACCCCTCTCCCATATGGGAGAGGGGAGCAATATCGAATCCGGTTAAACACCCATAAGTAAGATCGATTGTAGTTGGGTTGTAGGCGTAGCCTTCCCGCAGGGTACGGAGTGAAACCCAACACACCACGAGTGTTGGGTTTAGTTATGGTCGATCGATCGGATTTGATAAAAGAGTTCTCTTACATTTACTAACCAATGACCCAAGAAGGCTTACAATTTTTGCTCGAAGCAGTGGCAGCAGGTGAAGTCAGCCCTGAAACCGCTTTAGAGAAACTCAAGCATTTCGACTTTGAACCAGTTGGCGATTTTGCCCGCATCGACCATCACCGCTCGCTGAGAACTGGCTTTCCAGAGGTAATTTGGGGGGCTGATAAAACTCCCGACCAGATACTTCAAATTATGCAGGCAATGCGCGATCGCCACCCGGTAGTAATGGCAACTAGAATTACCCCTGAAGTTTATGCCCAACTGCAAGTCCAAATTCCCAGCCTCCACTATTACCCCATGGCTAGAATTTGTGCCCTAATCAGGAGTTCAGAAGTTCAGGAGTTCAGAAGTTCAGAAGTAGGGGCGCAAAGCATTGCGCCCGTACAGAAGTCAGAGACAATCGCCCCCTCACCCCCTCATCCCCTCACCCCCTCTCTCCCATCTCCCCAACCTGGAACTATTGGCATTATCTCGGCTGGCACGGCCGATTTGCCAGTAGCAGAAGAAGCCGCTGTCACGGCTGAACTCTGCGGCTTTCAAGTGCAACGTCTTTGGGATGTTGGCGTAGCTGGCATCCATCGGTTGCTCAGTCACCGCCAACTTTTGAGCGAATCTGATGTTTTAATCGTCGTGGCTGGGATGGAGGGCGCTTTGCCTAGCGTCGTGGCCGGACTGGCAGATTGTCCGACTATAGCCGTTCCCACTAGCGTCGGCTACGGGGCTAGTTTTGGTGGTTTGGCTCCGTTGTTAACCATGCTCAATTCTTGTGCCGCTGGCGTGGGAGTCGTCAATATCGATAATGGATTTGGAGCAGCTATTTTAGCGGGGCAAATTCTCAGAACGGCTAACAAAGTGCGAAATAGATCGAAGATTTAGCGTTTTGTCTCAAGACAAATAGCTTCGAGCCGAGCGATAATAATCTATCTGGCAGTTACTAGGAGAGCGTTAATGGATTCTATTCGACGGTATGCGATCGTTATACCCAGCATGGCTGCCATCTTGTTTTTAACTGTGGGTTGTAGCGAGAGCAAAGTTTCGCAGTGTAGCAAGATCGTCAAAATCGCTACTCAAACCGTCAAACAGACAGAAACGATCGTTCCTAGAGGCAAGAAAGTCACTCCTGAAACTATCCTCAAAGGGGCTGAAACCATGGACAAGGCAGCCCAATCGATGTCAGCGATCGAAGTTAGCGATGTTAAGCTCAAAGAATATCAAGGTAGTTTTATCAAAATGTATCGCGAGATCGGTAAAACTATCCGCGCTTTTGGGGTAGCTGCTCGCCAAAAAGACCGCATAGCAGCGATGAGCGCCCTAAAAAACTGGCAGCAGGCTAGCTTTCGCGAGCAAGAAAATAGATTGGCTACTGGAATTAAAAGTTATTGCCAATCTCAATAGACATCTCCAACAATTCTTGTCAGGTAGGCATCCTGCTTTCGATACGAAATCCGCTTAGCAAAAGCTGGTTTACCCTCACCCCCAACCCCTCTCCCACGGGAGAGGGGAGCCGCAGGCGGGGTGAGGGTAGCAATGGATGGTATGAGGTCTTAACAAAAAGCTCAGAGAGATCGATCTCTGAGCTTTTTGTTACTCGAAATTTAGAGAGCAACAATTACGATGATTTTAGCTGACGCGCCATAGTTTGAAACTCCTTCAAACTCGGACCGGGACGACGACGACTGCTGCCCGTAGAAGGTGCAATTAAGTAATTAGGAGCAAAGGTAGTGGCAGCTTGGGGCTGAGGTTTGCTAGGAGCCGGAGCAACTGGCACTGGTTCTGGCTTGGGCGATTCAGCTTTAGCATTCTTAGATAGTGCTGCTTTAGCTTGTTTAGCACTCTTAGCTGGCGCAGCTTTGACTTCTTTCGTAGCCTTAGATAGCGCGGTTTTGGCTTCTTGGGTAGCCTGAGATAGTGCTGCCTTAGCTTCGTCGGCTTTAGCTGCTAAAGCTGGTTGGCTGCCGTTCTCTGACTTATCTTTTTCCCCTTCCTCTAACTCCATGAAAAATCCTCCTTTTTTCTTGGAGCCTTTTTTGGAGCCGAATAGCCCAGTAACCAAGCCGACAATACCGCCTAATAACCCAGAGATTCCCCCAAACAGTTTCTTTATAAAACCGAACATTGACTATTACTCCTGGTGTTGCGAAGAAGTTAAATGAATTTTTTCTCAGTTTAGACAATCTACTTTAAATTTTAAGCCAGTATATAAATTGCCAAAACTACTATCCGATCGGCGAACTAGCTCCCTACCAAAGCTGCCACCAGTTTGAATTATCAATTTCTTTATGAGGCGATCGCAAGATTTATCGACAATCCTTAACAAAACTTTACATTTAGCCGAAAAGCGATCGCCCCAATGTAACTAGGAAAGCACTTGCCGCTCGAACCAAGCACCCTCTGCCTTCTCTATTTCTCGTTACCCAGCCACCCAGCCAAGTTATGTTTCTGGGCATCGGAAGGGTTTTTGACTGCCACCACTTGGTAGCGGCTAGGACGCGGTAGGTCTAGAGTAACTGGGTAGCTACAAAGCCGATCTTGATGAAAAACCGTGAAATCGACAGTATCGCCACCTCGATAATCTTTGAGCCTGTCGGACAACTGCTCTGACGTGACTTTAATGCCATTGATGGCTAGTAACTCATCGCCAGCATCTATACCTGCTCTTTGAGCGGGAGAGCCAGCGGCGACAGATTTAATTAAGTCGCGTCCATGCTCGCTTTTAGTGGTAATGCCAAGGTAAGGAGTAGGTTCGTCTTCCGTAATGCCTTCTACCTGCAAACCAAATGGCTCTAGATATTCGTTGAAAGGTAACTCTTCAGTGCTGTCTATATAGCGGTGAAAGAAGTCACTTAAATCCATTTCGGCTACCGATTCAATGACCGCTTGAAGCTGTGCTGGAGTAAAGCCGATTTCTTCTCGTCCGAACTGCTGCCACATTTGCTGCATCACGTTGTCGAAAGAACGTTGGTTGTCGTGGCGCGATCGAATTAACAAATCTAGCAACAACGAAATCAATTCTCCTTTTAAGTAATAAGAAAGTTGAGAATTACTGCTGTTGGCATCTGGTCGATAGAGTTTAATCCAAGCATCGAAGCTTGACTCGCTCGCTGGTTGTACGAACCGTCCCGGCGTGGTTTGCAAGCGAGTAATTTCTTTCCCCAACTTGTCTAAGAAAGTCTGAGAATCGTAGATACCCGCCCTTAAAGGAATGGTTAAGTCGTAGTAGCTAGTCGTGCCTTCGCTAAACCACAGAGAAGTAGTGTAGTTCTCTTTTTCGTAGTCAAAAGTTTCCAAAGCTTGAGGGCGAAGGCGCTTGATATTCCATAAATGAAAGAATTCATGCGCTACCAACTGCATAAAACGGTTGTACTTCTCTCGATCGCGAAAACCAAACTGCGAGTAAATTAACGAACAAGCATCTTTGTGTTCCAAACCACCAAAGCCGCTGGAGGTCAAATGGAGGATAAACAGATAGCGATCGTATGGCAACCCGCCAAAGATTTGGGCTTCTACAGGAATAATTTTCTTGATGTCACTGATGATTCGTTCGGGGTCGGCATTACCTTCTCCCCAAATAGCTAGTTGATGGGGTTTGCCCAGCACTTCAAATTCATACAACTGATGGCAACCGATCTCAAACGGACTATCGACTAAAGTGTCGAAATCAGGAGCTATAAAAGTGTGAAGTGTTGAGTGTTTTATGAGTTCGGAATTCGGAATTCGGAGTATGTCCTGCGGACAGGCTGCGCCAACGGAGTTATAATTTTCTCCCCTGCTTCCCCCTCTCCCCCTCTCTTCATCTCTCTCTAGGGGAGTAGCGACGCGCCAATCAGATCTAGGGGGAGCGATCGAGATCTGAATCGGAGCTCGTTCAAATCCGGGAATGTAGAAGCACAAAGCCGCAGGATTAAAATAGCCGTGAGTTGCATCTAGATGGTTTGTGCGTACCGAGAGTTCGTTAGCAAATATTTGGTATTTCACCACTACTTCGCTAACGCCGTTAGTTTGTACCTGCCAGTGGTTTTTGCTTACTTTTTGCTTACTTAGAGGATGCCCTTTACCATCGCTAGCTGAGAAATTTTGCAAATGTCTGGCATATTCTCGCACCAGATAAGAACCTGGAGTCCATACGGGCATTTTTAAATCGAGAATAGGTGCTTGCCATTGTTTTACTTGCAACGTCACCTCAAATAGATGCGACTCTGGTTGAGGCATTGCTACTTGGTAGTTAATTGAGGGTGTAGTGCTGGTGGGCTTACTAGAGAGAGTAGCTGTGGCTTCAGTCATTTTTACCTTTTTAGCTCCTATCTCTATGTTGGTGTTGATGGTAGCCTTCGGCAAGCCTCTAACCGTAATTTACTCGATCGCGCCCAACACGACCAGCAGAAAGCCAGAACCATTAACGATCGTATGAATGATAATGTCCGGCCAGGTATTTTTAGTTTTCTGGACGATCGACGAGGTGATGAAGATAATCGGAACGAGCGTTACTAGCAATGCTACTCCAAACGGAATATGAAACATCCACCAGCAACAGCCGTGAACCAACCAAGTATACTTTCCGAAGGCCAATTCTTGCCGGGGGAAAATGTAACCTCGCCAAAACAATCCTTCTCCAAAAATGTTGAAAAAGAACATTGGCAGCCAAGCAGCTAAGATCCAGCGATCGCTAGCTGTCAAAGCCTTTACAGACATGAATGCAGGCTGAGGTGAAAAGTTAGGATCGATCGCTCGGCCGATCGCGATAATGGCATAAGTTAAAACGCCTATAGCGATTATCCCCAAACCAGTCCAGCCTAGCGTCTGCCAAGATGGGGAATTGAGACGAAATCGATCGAGCATGACAGGAAGTTTCCAGGGGTTGCCTTCCATTCGATAGAACGCTAAAGCAGCGACAAACAGTGGCAGAAACACCAAAGTTCCTCCACAAACAAACCAAGAGACGATCGCAGGTAATCCGGTTGTTCTGGTGAGAGTTGGTACGCCAATATGGGTAGCAGTATAGAGCAACAGAGTGGGAATTCCGAAGAGAATCAATGACTCGCCCAGCCCCATGGCTTTGACTAGAGGTTGCTCCTGCATATCGTCCTAACCCCCAAAAGGTAAAATAATTGTCGGTAGAACTCGATCGGCGATCGAGCTAATAATTATAATTATCTGTTCTTGGCATTGAAGGACGATCGAAGATATTCAAATAGCAAAATACCCCGCCAATGAAAACTCAACTAGTGAGACATCGAATCACTCCAAAGATGTCGATTGACAAGAAGGAACTCATCCGCCGCGTATCCCGACGAGTCGATCGAGAAACTGCCATGGTGGAAGCAGTCGCTGATGCTACGCTCGAAGAAATTTATGAATCGCTCCAACAGGGAGAAAGTGTTTCCCTCCGCAACTTTGGTACTTTTTACGTCAGAGTTGAGCCGCAAAGTTGGGTATTCAAATTTAATCCCTCCCAACGATTGCGCAAGGCATTCGGCTGGTCGTCTACTTCTAAAACCTAAACGTCCAGAGTACAATCGCGATACGTGCTACGCACAGGAGGACGCAGTTCCGTCGCCCTTCCGGCGGGGCGACCGCGTCCGTCGCTACGCCAACGCAATTTTGCCTGAAATCGATGTGAAATCCCAGGAAGAGAAGAAAGCGTAAAAGGTTTTATAGCAAATTATCGGTCAACCCCTACTCATACACGCCAGCAGCATCAGAACGACTGGCTGGCCTGCGGGAGTATTAATGTTAATAAAACCTACGGGATGTCTCCTACCGCAGTGAGTTTGACTGTAGATGACTTTGGGTTCGGGTTTAGTAGATTTGGGAGACAAGATGGTAGCCATTCCAGATTTGATCGATCTGGCAACCAGATACAGAGTTTCTCCGCGAGTCAAAGTTCCTTTCTGACAGCCGAATTCGTCCTTGGCGCTATGTAACGATTTCAATAACTCGATCGCCCGATCGCCATATATCCCTATTTCCACCTCAGACATATCTAAAACTTGAGGCTCTTTGCGGGCAAGCCTGCTAACAATTTCTTTGGGTAAGATAACTCTAACTCCAAACTCATTCGTTAAAGAGATGCAGTTTAGCGGGATTGTTCGATCGACGGTAATTGTTTCCTGAGTTTCTCTGGCATAACTTGGGAAAAGCAACCCTAAAGTCAAAATTACTGATAGTAGAAACGGCCGATTCATAGGCTGAAAACGATCTAGCTTGTAGGACTACTCCCAAATCTAACAAGCTAATACGAATCGACTATCTCTGGTTGCCAAATTTGAAATGAGAGAGCGGCTGCTCGAACTTGCTAGGCGATCGCTATATCGCCTCGGATCGATCTGCTAGCGGTTGTTGAGATTCTAGAACTGGGGACAACAATGGTTCGATCGGTTGATTGTATAGCACCATCGTCGTACTGGAGTTGGACTGAAAGCCGATTTGTTCGTAAAACCGCTGTTGGTGGCTAGTCATTAGGTAGACGCGCTCTACCCGATTCATTTTGGGGTGACTCAGCACGGTTTCTACTAATTTGCTGCCCAGTCCAGCGCCGCGATAGTCGGGATGAATTACCACGTCCCAAATAGTAGCGCGATAGATGCCGTCAGAAGTCGCTCTAGCAAACCCGATGAGGCGCTCGCGATCCCAAACGCTAATTACCGGATCGCTATTGGCTATAGCCACTGCTAGATCCTCAACTCGCCGATTTTGCGCCCAGAATGCGCCTGCTTGAAACAGCGATTGAAGTCGATCGAGGTCAACTGCCGATTGGCGGTCGCAAAACCGAATTTGACGGCTATCCATTTGGCTCATTAGCAAGTTAATTTGTTAGCTGAAGCTCTACTTTTTTGGGTTTTAATCCCATAGAACTCCGATTGTAGCTAAAATCTTATTGCTTGCCTACGTCTTCAGACTGGTTTTGTGTTTGTTTGCTGACACGATCGTTCGCTCCTAAAAAATCATCTTTAGATCGAAGATATTGACAACTTACTTTGCGATCGAAGACAATGATAGATTGTCTGTCTAATCTGGCTCGGATCGGGTAAGGACATTCCCAAAGCTGAAAGATAGTCAGCTACCTGTACGGCACAACTTCAAGGACATTTACATGAGTTACGCAATCATTGAAACTGGCGGTAAGCAACTGCGAGTCGAGCCAGGTCGCTTTTACGATATCGAACTGCTGCACGTTGAAGCAGAAAGTCAAGTTACGATCGATAAGGTTTTACTAATAGCCCACGATGGCGAGGTGCATATCGGTCAACCTTTAGTCGAGGGAGGGACGGTTGAAGGCACAGTTTTGCGGCATTTTCGCGGTCGCAAAGTCATCGTCTACAAAATGCGGCCGAAAAAGAAAACCCGGAAAAAACGGGGACACCGCCAAGAAATCACCCGATTGGCGATCGACTCTATTAGTCTTAAAGGAACAGCGATCGCTTCTAGTGCGGAAACTGCAACTGCCGCTTCTTCAGCCGAAGAACCTGAGACTGACACTTCTCCAGCACCAGAAGAAGAAACCGTTGCACCAAAATCAAAATCGAAATCAAAATAGAAAATAGCGAAGAACTCTAGAGGAAATTATGGCTCATAAGAAAGGTACGGGTAGCACTCGGAACGGCCGCGACTCAAATGCCCAGCGCTTGGGCGTGAAGCGTTATGGCGGTCAGGTCGTTAAAGCTGGCAACATTCTAGTCCGTCAGCGAGGTACTAAGTTTCATCCCGGCAACAATGTCGGTTTAGGCAAAGACTATACGCTATTTGCTCTGGTTGATGGTGTTGTGACTTTTGAAAGAAGAGGTAGAGAGCGCCAGAAAGTCAGCGTTTACCCAGCCGCAGCCGAAGCTTAATCGCTACGGCCAGAAGAGGGGGAACGGTCAGACAAGCCTAAACCCCTTTCCCAGAAATTGTAGGTTGGGTTGAACGGAGTGAAACCCAACACCCCAGAAATGTGGGGTTTCTACGTTAATTATGGTCGATCGACCGGATTCGATCTGAGGGGCGCAATGCTTTGCGCCCCTACGTGCGTCGTTTGTGCGTCAAGCTAATCAGGTAAAGCAAATCCGGTGCGAGGATCGCGGATAAATAAACCGAGGACTAGCGATTCCATCACCGTATCCCAGACAGCGATCGCCTTTTCTCTATCTTCGGGCCAGAATTCAAACGTAATCAGGCTTTGAACGCCAGAACCGAGTCCCACGCAAATGCGGGAATAGGCTTCGCGGTTTTCTTGCGGATCGATGAACTTAATTTCTATCCAGACGATGCGGGCGGTTTGGCGCTGAAGTTGAACTACTTTTCCCACTTCTATAGGTTTGCGTTCGTCTTCTCGCGCTAACTTCTTCACCATCGGCACTAAAGGAAACTCTGCCCAGTCGCCAGGAGGAAGTAAGTTAAAGGAAGCTTCTAAACAACAGTTATCGTCGGGTGGTTTTTTATCTACAAACCGGAACGACTTTTCTTGCGGTTCCAAATGCCAATCTGCGGGTACGTCAAAGCGCAATGCTCCCCTACCCGCAACGAAGATCCGAGTTCCTGGCTTTGATGACCAGTTGTGGTCTTCTGCTAGTTCTAGGGTTTGTTTGATCCATTGGAGATTGTGCTTTTTGCTCCCAGACATAGCTACTCCACTTTTGACCTACGTTTTAATTTTGCCCCAACCAGTATAGAACCGACATTTTATTCAAAAAAAATTCCAGAGTTAAGAATTTGCCCGTGCGATAGGAAGTCCGCTTAGCAAAACCTGGTTTGACCTCACCCCCGACCCCTCTCCTGCGAGGAGAGGGAAGGCAGGGTAGGCACAAAGGACACCAAGGAAGAGGGACACTTGGTGATGCCCAATTGCTTCTAAAATTATCTTTATCGATCTGTTTTGCAAAATTCGATAATAAACGTCATGTTCCCCACACATCGCCCCCGTCGCCTCCGCACTCATCCCCAACTGCGCCGGATGGTTCGCGAAACCGTCTTGAGCAAAAACGACTTGATCTATCCCTTGTTTGCCGTACCTGGAGAAGCGATCGCTAAAGAAGTCAAATCGATGCCAGGAGTCTATCAGCTATCGGTAGACAAGATCGTGGAAGAAGCTAAAGAGGTTTATGACTTGGGCATTCCGGCAATTATTTTGTTCGGCATCCCAGCCGATAAAGACGCAGATGCTACGGGTGCTTGGCACGATTGCGGCATTGTCCAAAAAGCTGCGACTGCTGTTAAAGAAGCCGTACCAGATCTAATCGTCATTGCCGATACTTGCCTGTGCGAGTATACCCCTCACGGCCATTGCGGCTATTTGGAAGTCGGCGATTTAACCGGACGGGTGTTGAACGATCCGACTTTGGAATTATTGAAGAAAACGGCTGTATCTCAAGCCAAGGCTGGGGCAGATATTATCGCTCCTTCGGGCATGATGGATGGGTTCGTACAGTCGATTCGAGTAGCCTTGGATGAAGCGGGGTTTCAGGATACGCCGATTCTGTCTTATGCCGCTAAGTATGCTTCGGCTTACTACGGGCCTTTTCGAGATGCGGCTGAATCTACACCTCAATTTGGCGATAGGCGCACTTATCAAATGGACCCAGGCAACGCCCGCGAAGCCCTCAAAGAGATCGAACTCGACGTGGCAGAAGGGGCGGATATGCTGATGGTGAAGCCAGCTTTAGCTTACATGGATATCATTTGGCGGATTAAGGAGGCTAGCAATTTGCCAGTCGCAGCCTATAACGTCTCTGGCGAATATTCCATGGTTAAAGCTGCCGCTCTCAACGATTGGATCGATGAAGAAAGGGTAGTAATGGAAACCTTGACTGGTTTTAAACGGGCTGGGGCCGATTTGATTCTGACCTACCATGCTAAAGATGCCGCTCGTTGGTTAGATGGGTAACGAAGTCAGAAGTCAGAAGTCAGAAGTCAGGAGTAAGTTGTTGAAGCTGGGATTTATGGCTCACTTCAACAACAATCCAACTCCAATCGTCGGTTTTAAACTCCCTGATTTTTAGTAAATCCTGCGTTTAATAGAAGTCAACTTTAGAGAATTCTGAAAGCAATCTCTGGTATTCTTCGCTAATCCCATCTAATTCATAAGTAGGTACAGCTAGTTCGATTTTAAGAGCCTTAAGTTTGGCAACGCATTCGCTCGATTCAGATAGCCCGTCGGCAGAAACAACTTGTTTGTGAACTCCACTAATCACTGTTGCTCCTAGCGTCAAAAGAGAAGCAAGGGTGGCGGTGATTCTCCAGTTACCAACTAACGGACTTCCAGCCACAGCCGATTGTCCGGCAATAAAGGTGGCTAAAGCACCCAGAACGATATTAGTAATGCTGTACCTGCGATCGAGTTTTTTCAGTTTATTTCTGTGGGCTTGGGCTTTTTGCAGGCTATCTTGAATTTGTTGTTGCAAGAGACTGTACTGCTCGGTTGTACTGTGGGGTATGGGGTTATAGCTGCTAGACATTTTAATTTACTCCATTTATTAAATACAAACAATTTAATTTAAAGCGATTTCTGGTGGTTCGAGTTCTGGCTCTGAATCTTGGCTTGCGACTTCAGGCTTATCCCTTTCAACTACCAGTTTTTGAATATCGGTGACTCCCATTTTAAGTGCTAATAAGCTTTGGAGTTTTACGGTTTCAAATTTAATTAATTTGATGACATCTGCGGCTAACTGGCTATCTCCAAAACGGATTCCGAGTGGAGCTAGGTGTTGGCGACCTGGCAGTTCGGAAAATTTAATCGATCGATCTGGCAAATTCTCCTTCATCCAAGCTATTGTTGGCGCAGCAATTTTATCTTTACTGAAGGCGATCGCAGCTAGTAAATTAAATAGCTGACTTTTTACCATTAAACAGTGAGTTTGTTCGACTGTTGGTTTAGCATCAATTCCCAGGCTTTTTATCAATTCTGCCAAACTCCGCATAGGAATAGCGCCTTCAATACCCGTAATAGCCGGGGCAATTAATACCGTCGGTTGATTTTTGAGGGAAACATCTTTGATATCGGTTCCTTGCAATTTGGTTTCAATATTTTGGAATTGTTCTGAACCGACACAACCACCTAAGACTTCTTGGATCGATCGCTCTTCTAAAGCAGTTAAAATTTCCAAAAGGGCAATATATTTACAGCCCAAGCTATGACCGATCCAAAAGTAATTGGGTTTTTCTGAAGTTGGCTCTTCTTCATAAATTTTATATTCGTAACCCAATCGCTTCGCTTCTGCTCGAATTTCTTGCCGCAACTGATACTGGTCTTTAGTTAAGCTAATGGCTACCGACCAATGGCGAAAAGTAAATCTATAAGGCAAAGCAATAATCGTATAACCTTCCTCAAATATTTGTTTCAGAAGATAGCGATAAAAAATAGTCGGGAAAGTGCCAAAAAAAGCACCGCCAATGAACGATATCACTCCTTTAGGTTGGGGATGAATGGCGACCCAAGAAAAGTGGATGGGTTTGAATTTAAATTGAGCATCCATCTGAAATATTCTCCTTCAGTAAGTGTTAAATCAAATAGAAAAAACCAGACATTAAATGTCTGTTCGAGCAGGCTTATCCTGTCGAAACGGGAGATCTAGCTTACGAAATGGATTGATATACACCAGATAAGTGAAAATCAAAATTCCTGTCTCCGTTCCTACCAAGTCATGGAGAACGTGAAAAAGAGGATTAAGAATTGGACTGCTTTCGTGTCGATCTAACAGGAAAACAAAAAATAAATTGACCCCAACTGAGAAAATGGGAAAGAAGATAATTCGCCAGTCCCGTAAAACTTTGTAGGCTCTATAGGTCAAAAAACTGAATACTATAATCAGAGCAATAAAGATGGGAATCTTGAATTGCGGATTATCAAACTTGGCTCCTAAAGGATAAAAGATTGAGATGGCAATTAAACTGGCAGTAAATAAGAAATCGATATACTTATTGCGAGCAAAACCATCAGCCCATAAAGCAAATGCTGAGATTAGAAAGGCATAAAACATGAAGTTCAAAGTGGTAAAATCGTCGTGATAAAACCACTCTTGTTGAATGTGCCAGCCAAACTCAGATGAAAGGGCGACCATTAAGAAAGCCAAGCCCAATTGAATGGCAAATGGAGAGTGCATCCCCTGAGAAATTAGATAGTCTTCTCGCTGGAAAAACACCCGCATCGTTACCGGAATGATGGCAAAAGGCAACAAGTGAGTCACTATTAGCGCCAGCTTCCAGCCGGAAGAAATGCCTGCTGTCTCTGGTGATGTCCAGAGAGCATAACCAAAACCAGAGAAAGTGACGAGGAAATAAACAGCAGCGATCGCAAAGGCAGCACCAAAAATGACCCCCTCAATCCGTTTCCCTCTAGGTTCTTTTAAGTTCTGTTGTTGTTGTTCCATAATCCGATTAATACTAGAGACGATCGCATCCGATCTTTGGGTGCGATCGATTTCGATCACCTTAAAGGAATCGGTTGAGCCTGACCTTGGAGATACTCCAGCAGCGGCTCGACCCCTACAGGTTTGCTGCCATCGTCGAATGTTACCTGGCGAGCGCCATCGAGGGTTTCGACGGTAATCTCGTAGTTCAAGAGATCGCGCCCTTTGGAATTCTGGCTGCTGCTGGCCGACAGCACGCCGCTTTGTTCTACCAAAGACCGCAATTTAGCAGCTTCATCAGCAGGTAGAGTTTCCATATCTAGATCGCAACCCCTTCTCAAACCTGCAAATCCTCCCGATTGACGGAACCTAACTTTCATTGGGTGGTAAACCTCGCTTGTCAGAAGATAACCACTATTTAGGTTAATCGGTTGCGGCGACTGAGGAGATAAATATCCTCCCAAACTCAAAACCGAGTCTCTTAGAGGAGAGAGAAAAAGCAATAAAGCTACGATCGCGATCGCACTTATGGTAACAGCCAGTTTTTTCCAGAAAGTAGGCATAAATCAATTCAGAAGTTCAGAAGTAGAGACGTAGCATGCTACGTCTGTACAGAAGTTCAGGAGGTAGAGACGCGAGATCTCGCGTCTGTATAAGAAGTCAGGAGTCAGGAGTTAATTTCCTCCTCTGCTCCCCATCTCCCCCTCTCCTCCTCTCCTCTTTGGTCACTTCCGATGGAGGATTTTAGAAATACCAAGCCATCGGAAATGCCAAAAATTAGGCTCAAACAGAAAGACCCACGGCATCCCATCCAGTTTTTACTGCCTGTTGTTCGATACTGCCACTACCAAACATCGAGCCAGCAACTTGATAGGTCATGGAAGCGCATTCTTGAAAATTGCTCCTAGTATTGAGATTTTTCAGCGTTTGATACCATATCTTGGCAGTTTTATCCCAAACATAGCCGCCTATTTCCATCGCCGTCAGGTAAAAGGCATAATTGGGAATTCCTGAGTTGATGTGTACGCCGCCATTATCTTCAAACCCAACGTATTTATCCTTCAGGTGCTTGGGTTGCGGATCGGTGCCGAGGAGCGAATCGTTTTCGTAAGCTTTTTCAGCTTTAAAAGTTCGCAGACCCTTGGCGTTCACTCCAGACCCCATAATTGCCTCGCCTACAGTCCAGCTAGATTGCGTGACATCTTGCTTGAGATGCCATTGCTGGATCGATTCACCCAAAGCATCGGCAAAGTGTTCGTTCAATGCCCCTGGTTCCTCAAAATATTCTAGGTTGCTGGTATGAGAGACAACACCGTGGCTGAGTTCGTGACCGACTACATCCAAGCCTTTAGTAAATCTGATGAAGATCTGGCCGTCTCCATCTCCATAGGTCATCTGTTCGCCATTCCAGAAAGCGTTGTTATATCTGGTGCCGAAGTGAACGCTGGAAATCAAACTCATACCGCGATCGTCTAAGGAATTGCGGTTTAATTTCTCCAGGTAGAAGTCGTAGACAATCCCAGAGTAATCGTAGGCCTCGTTGACCGCTTCATCGCCTACGGGTTCCTGCCCTTCAGAACGCATTAGAGTTCCAGGTAAAAGTTGCTGCAAGTCAATGTTTTTCATGTCATACACCAGACGGTTCTTTTTGCCCGCTGGCGATGCTGTGGCTGCCATCGCTGGCATTCGAGACAAGGCATTTCGCAAACTTCGAGCCGCTGCCGATTGCTTGATAGCTGCTATGGCTGCTCGGCGAATTTCTGGATCGTCAGCATTGAGCAAACGATCTAAAACGTGAGGTGGTAGAAAGCAATGCAAGGGATTGCGCTGGCAATGGTGACAAGTATGCATGGTTTTTTCTCCTAAATAGTTTGGTGGAAATTGAGGTCAAGGAGACAGAGAAGACTTAATGAGTTTCCCTACGAACTCGATCGAAAGCTAGGGTTGAATAGTTCTACTACAAGAGGGAAAACTCATTTTTCGGATGAGTGTAATAAGTAACTCAGAGAGATTAAAGATCTGCTCTTTGAGTTGCCCGCAAGTATCTGATAGATCGGGATAAATATCAATTTCATTCAACCAATACGGCGGTAGATAAATTGCTACTAAGCTAAAAGCGTTGCTATTTTTGAAAAAACTCTCGATCGGGGTTGAAGATTTATGTAGCATTTCTGGCTTTGGCAAAATACTCCAAGAGACTTAACCCCCCTGCCCTTCCCTAAGAGGGAAAGGGGAGAAGCATTTCTCCTTGTAGGAGAAAGGGCCAACGTGGATTGCGTCTCACCGAGAAACGCTATATCGCGAACTTTCGTTCTAGGAAGCTACTGGCCAGCAACATTCTTTTTAAAAGAAATCTTGCTATTTGGGCGCGAATTTTTGCGTACCAGATAGGCGGTAAAATTTGTTTGTTCTCAGACATAAGCATAGTTATTGAAACCACTGAAAATTCAATGGTTTAAAGTGAGTAGCTGTTTACCCCCTGACACGAGGTTAAACTAATAGCTCAAATTTGACAGTAATAAAAAGTTGTAAAAAGTAAGCTCTTGGATATAAATCTAATTGCCTTTGTTAAGAAATGTAAAATGAAAAATAGAGTGGGTGAGGGGGAGATGGGGAGATGGGGAGCAGAGGGCGAGAGCGCGAGAGCGCGAGAGGGCGAGGAGATGAGAACATTAACAACTGACAATTAACAACTAACGTTCTGAACTCCTGTTGGCGCAGCCTGCGCTCGGCGCATACTCCTGAACTCCTGTATTCTTCTTGCTATGTCTTATTTCTCTGGGTTCCTGCTGAGAGCCTCAGTTAGCTAAAATCTTCTAGGTAGGAACGAGAGATCGATCGCTCTCAAATGTCCTGCATACAATACAGATGACAACGGAACCAAATAATAATTCTCAACCTAGCTTACCGCCAAGCGCTCCGGCAAATTTTAGTAGCAATGGAGCGCGATCGAACCAGATCGTACAAGCGAACGCGACGCTCGCCAGGCCAAATCGCTCCAATCCTTCACCCTATCTGATTACCATGGTAGCGATCGCGGTCATGTTTGTTGGGTTAGCAATCGATAACTGGTGGATGGGCATCTCTGGCGGCACTGTCGCTTTGTTGGTGTCGGTGCCGATTGTTTTCGGAGCCGTGCGGCGAGAATTAATGACGGTGCTGTCAGAAGATCAGCGATCGCAACTGGTATCGATTTTGGCGATCTTAGCTGCCACGGTTGCTTTGGGCCAATTTCTGGGAGTTTACCGATGGTTGGGAAATGCCGCCAAGCAAGTTGAATGGGATGCAGTTGGTAGTTTAGCCGAGTGGACGGGAGCCGTAGGGCAAATCTTTATCGCTGTTTTGGCCGTCTACATTGCTTGGCAACAGTACGTCATCTCTAGAGATCTCACGATCGAGCAAAACCGCCTCACTACCCAACAGAACGTCATTACCCAACAGCAGACGATCGATTCCTACTTCCAAGGCATTTCCGATTTAGCGTTAGACGATCAAGGTTTTTTGGAAGATTGGCCCCAAGAGCAGGCATTTGCCGAAGGACGTACCGCCGCTTTGCTCAGCAGCATTGATGCTGGAGGGAAAGCCAAAGTATTGCGGTTTTTATCTCAGTCGAGGTTGCTAACTCCATTAAAGCGCGATCGCCGTTTGGGTCGTCCGATTTTGAACGGCGACGGCGGTTATGCCGAAGATCGGCTGTATGGCGTGCGAGTGATCGATTTGGGAGTGATGCTAGCAGGAGCAGATTTAGCTGGTAACGATTTACGCTGGACGGATTTGAGCGAAGCCAATCTCGTCAGAGCCAACTTGAGCGGTTGCGATTTAGTCAAAGCTAACTTGTCTCGCAGCGTCTTGTACGAAGCTAACCTAGCAGGAGCCGAACTCAAAGCCACTCGTTTTTTCTATGGTGCTGCCGAAACTGCCAGCCCTCGCAGCCGCACTGAATGCCCAAATTATCGTACTGGTGCTTATACTGGGGCAGTGGTGGAAAATGCCGACTTTACTGCCGTTCAAGATCTGTCCGAAGAGCAGCGGTACTACTGCTGTGCTTGGGGAGGAGAGGGAACGAGAGCGACAATTCCTGGAGGTTGCGAAGGTATTCCGAATAAGTTATTAATTCAGAGGCAAGAGAGGAGAGAGGGAGAGGGGGAGAGAGGGAGAGAGGGAGAGAGAGAGAGCAGCGCAGCAACGAACGACGAGCAATAGACCTCTCCAGAAATTAGACTCAAAGGCAGGCGGGATGCCTACCTCACAAGAATTGTTGGAGATGCCTAATGAACGACAAACAATCAGCAACGAACATTAAAGAATGACCAAATATTCTACGATCGTCCCGGTATACAACGAGGAGAAAACCCTGGCAGAACTCTATCGCCGGGTTAGTGCGGTAATGGATCGGCTGGACGGGCCGGTAGAGTTAATCTTGATTAACGATGGTAGCCGCGATCGCACTTTGCCAATTTTGCGAGATCTCCACGAAAAAGATCCGCGCATTTGCTACCTGAGTTTTGCTCGCAACTTCGGACACCAAATTGCGGTGACTGCTGGGCTTAACTTTGCTCGCGGTCAAGTTGTAATTATCCTCGATGCTGACTTACAAGATCCACCAGAATTAATCCCAGACTTGATCGAAAAGTGGCGACAAGGCTATCAAGTAGTCTACGCCCAACGAACTCAACGCCGCCAAGAAGGTTGGTTCAAACGCTTTATGGCTTATGCGTTTTACCGTATCCTCAACCGTCTAGCCGATATCGATATTCCCACCGATACGGGCGATTTTTGCTTGATGGATCGGCAAGTAGTCGATATCCTCAATGCCATGCCAGAACGCAACCGCTATCTGCGAGGTTTGCGGGCTTGGGTGGGTTTCGCCCAAACATCGATTCCATTTGAACGCGATCCTCGATTTGCAGGCGAAGTCAAATATACTTTTCGCAAATCATTGGCTTTAGCCATCAATGGTTTAGTGTCTTTTTCTAAAGTGCCGCTGCGGATTTCTACTTATGTCGGGTTGCTATCGGCATTCATGGCCTTGGTAATGGCGGCTTTAGTGCTTTATTGGCGACTTTCCGAAATTCGATCGCCTTTAACCGGATATGCCACAATTGCGATCGCTATCTTCTTTCTAGGGGCAGTGCAGCTTGTCAGTATTGGCATCTTAGGGGAGTACATCGGGCGAATTTACGAAGAAGTTAAAGGGCGGCCGCTCTACACCTTAGCTGAAGTTGGCGGATTTTCTCCCTCATCTCGATCGTAATCCTAATAAGTAAATGATCGATCCCATTCCCCGATCGAGTAATAGGATGAGGCGATCGCTCTTTTCTGCAACTGCACGGTAATTCTAGTCGATCGCCCAGTCGGCAGCATCAATACAAGTGGTCAAATTCCAGTGGCGATCGAACATCTCTTGGAATTTAAGTTCTCTAAAGTTAACCTGGATGCGCTATTAATAATATTTAAAGCTTTGAGTAGGTAAAGGAATGGATGTTGATGAATTGTGGGACAGATACGAAGCAGGAGAAAGGGATTTTCGAGGAGTCAACTTACAGGCAGCCATTTTAGAAGGAATTATTCTTAGTGGAGCCGATTTAAGTGGAGCAATATTAACAGAAGCAGCCATTCACAGATCTAGTTTAGATGGAGTTAACCTCAGTCAAGCAGATCTACAACGAACAGATCTAGAGAGGGTTGATTTAAGCGATGCAGATTTGAGCCGAGCTAATTTCAGCCAAGCAAAACTTTTTGAGGTAAGTTTAGATCGAATCAACTTAACAGAAGCCAACTTGACAGGAGCCAGCCTGATTCAGTCACAACTTATTGAAGCCAATCTCAGTCGAGCCAACTTAACTGAAGTTCTGCTGTTTGATGTAGATCTGAGCCAGGCCAACTTGATAGAAGCTGCACTAGATGGCATAACGCTAGAGAACGTTAACATGACAGCAACAGTCATGCCTGATGGCACGATTCATGATTAGAACCACTACCAATGTTGATTTCTAGTCTGCTAGAGTTTGTGCTGCTGCTAGCAAGGCTTGAGGCAAAGGTAGTTCTGTTTCTTTCGGTCTTCTATCTACAAGGCTGCGGATACGAGGTATGGTGTCAAACTCTACTGTGCCAGATCTGCTCATGGTTGAGATTTTATATATGGTATGTGTTTGATATCAAACTTATATGGATGATCGACATTATCAACAACTCCTGCCCATCTTGCTCTAAAAAAGTCAGCCACACCTTTTTTTGAAAATGCTGCTGTAAACCCATAGCTACATCTAGCAGCTATCTCCGCCTCTATAGCTAGCGCACTGTCAACTTTAAATATGGCTCCATTTTTTTGTTGCAAAATCTTACGATCTGAACCTTGGTATAAGACAATTCCATAGTCGTGCTTTGCTTCCCACAAATCACGAGTGCCAGGAGTAAGACCATCAAAAATATATCCAAGTCCGTTATAATCCATTACAAAGTAATCAAATTGTGTGCCTGACACTTGCGTCGCGTACTTGTACCAGTCTGTATTGGGTGAGTTAGGTATACGTGGAACTACAGCAGATATGCACTTATTCTTTGGATCTTGTATGGCATTACGTGCATATCGTTTATAGTCTCGGTGTTCTTCGAGAGCTTTCTTCTGTCCAGGAGTAAGAGACAGTGGTGATGGAGTAGGAGTGGGTGATGGTGATGGACTTGGTAATGGGGTAGGAGTAGGTGATGGGCTGGGTATTGGTGGTGGCGGCGGAGGAAGTGTAGGCGAGGGACTCGGTAATGGTGTCGGCTCAGGGGTAGGAGTTGGTTCTGGAGACAGAGTGGGAGTAGGTGTCGGCACTGGCGGAGCAAGAGGCAAAGTATAAGACGGCGTAACTACGCGCGGCACACGCTCGTCAATCAGCGGCGTATTGGGATCGTCAACCTCCGCACCAGGGATGACAATTTCGGGCGCTCTCACCGTCTCCCCAGGATTTAATATCGTTTATCAAAAGTAAATGGAGATATAGTATAATAATAAATTAATAAGTAAAAAGCTATGTCAAGAGTAACAAAAATAACGATTTTTGAATCAGAAGATACTCTAAGATCTTTACTTAAACAA
>JAHHHA010000064.1 GCA_019359615.1 Cyanosarcina radialis HA8281-LM2 | reverse complement strand
CGCGGCTAAAAATATCAAAATGGTTGGGGCTTCAACCATAAGGTTAGGGGATGTCAGACAGTCGCAGACTGCAATCCCTGCTTGAGCCTTGAATCCCACGTCATTCATGCGTGGGAGTAGGTCAAATATCCACATTCATCGCAATGATGCACCCGTTCGTTGAGTTCTTTCTTTCCAGTATGCGCCCCACATTGAGGGCAAGTCTGGCTTGTTCCATTGGGGTCAACCTTAGCAAAGTAGACACCCCGTTTCCAAGACACCCATTTGAGGATGTCAAGAAAACTGCCCCATCCGGCATCAAGACAATGCTTTGCCAACATACCGCGACTGGTCATTTTGAGGTTCAAATCCTCAGCAAATATCATTCCGGCGATGTCGCAAAGTTTGTGAGCCGTCAGGAAGTCGAACTCACGGCGAACGTTGTGAATGTGTTCATGCAAAGTGCGAATCTTGGCTTGAATCTTTCGGTAGTTGGGAGAACCTTTTTTCTTATTTCTCAATTTACGTTGCAGCCATCGAAGCTTGCTTTGCAAATCCTTTCTAAAGCGAGGGCGTTCTACCAATTCACCTGTCGATATAGCCAAGAACTTTTCCAATCCCAAATCAATGCCAATGGGTTCGCCATGCGGCATGACATCAGGAACGGAAACATCCGCGCGGCATATCAGTTGAGCATACCAGCCCGACGCTTTGAAGACGACCCGAACTTGCTTGACCTCAAACCCTTCTGGAATGGGTCGATGCAGGTTGATGGACATAGCTCCAACTTTCGGCAGCTTTATTTTAAATCCATTGACTGGATTCGATTCTCATACTGCAAGCATTGACCAAACATTTGCGCGAGTTAATCCAGTCTTTGCGCTCTGCCAATGCGTAGTTATACACGCGACGGCATTGTTCCAACCAGTCAAGCATTTGAGCTTCTTGGTCAAGTCCTGGATAGATTCGGTAGCTGTAGGTCAAATTCAACATACCGACATTCTAACAGATTTATATCTTCTGTTAGAACCGATAGATAGTGTGTCGATTTTCTCTCTCATCGAACCCCTCAATCGACACGGGATGTCCATGTATCAAGGGCGTTGACCTTTCAGCTTTGGGCGCGGGACTTATAGCCCCCCGAACCCCCCATTAGTTAAATCGGCTTTTTAGGTAATAGGTAATAAATTGTTCTCGACCGTATTATATCGAATCGGGTTAAACACCCATAATAAGATTGATGGTAGACCCTAGCACTGGCGATAGCGAAAACCAACATTCTTGGGGTGTTGGGTTTCACTCCGTTCAACTAGGGCCTACATTAATTATGGCCAATCAACCGGATTTGATATTAGTCGATCGAACGGATTAACATATTAGAAGCTGACTTATTACTTATTACTTAAAAAATGCCTTCTCCTTTCCCTGGGATGAACCCATATCTAGAGCATCTGGCATTGTGGTCTGGGGTTTACCATCGATTGATTACAGCCATTGCTAATCAAATTGCCCCTCAGATTCGCCCCAAGTATATTGTGGCAATCGAAGAGCGAGTATATGAAGTTAGCGGTGAAACTTCTCTGCTAGTAGGAGTTCTTGATGTTTCAATGCAGAGAGTGCAGACAACCAAACCTACTAGCAATTTAAACTTGGGAGTTGCTGCTGTTGCCTCCCAGCCCATAGAAGTAACATTACCTTTGTCAGAAACCTTAACTGAGGGATATTTGGAAATTCGAGCCGTGGCAACAGGGGAAGTAATTACAGCGATTGAGGTACTCTCTCCCAAGAACAAACTGTCGGCTGCGGGTCGGCTTCAGTATGAAACCAAACGGCAAAAGGTTCTGGGAAGTGCAACTCATTTAGTAGAAATCGATTTGCTTCGTCAGGGAGAACCCATGCCCATCTTAGAGCAAGGTATCCAAAGTCATTATCGAATTTTGGTCAGTCGGAGCGAGATTCGTCCGAAAGCACAACTGTACGGGTTTAATCTGCCACAGCGAGTGCCTGTGTTTCCAGTGCCTTTGGAGGCTTCAGAGGCAGAACCCTTGGTAGACTTGCAACGATCGATCGATGAAATTTATGACCAAGGGGGTTACGATTTACGCATCGATTACAGCCGGGAGCCAGTACCAGGGTTGGCAGAGACGGACGCTCTGTGGGTTAAAGAATTACTTCGATCGCGTGGATTTTCTCTAGAACCTCCCGAAGAGGGTAGAAACTAAAACTGTAGATCGAGATATTTTCCCTAGAAGCGTCCTCCAATTTGGAATTTTATCAGCACGGAACTGGCGCTCAACGGATCTCAGAGCGAGAAGAGATTGCGCCCGATCCTGCTGCCAATTGCCCATCTGGGTTAGGGTTCGACTTTCGGGCAAAAAGCGATCGCAACTGCACGTCAATTTTAGTTTCCGTACCCGTAACGATAAATGCTGCTTCGGCAAACTTAGGCGGCCCGGTAAGGACTGTAGGATTTTGGGAAAAGCCAAACTTTTCAGTCGGAATCCCAAATTGATTCTGATTGAGGATGCCATCACCGTTGAGATCGTGAAAGACGGCAAGGGCGTAGTTTCCTGCCTCTAAGTTCTTAAACGCAACCTGGAGGGGATAGCTTTTGATTTTGACGCAGCCAGATTGCTTGGCTCGTTGTTTGCTGCTAGGAAATCCCCGTCCGCTGGCAAATAGGCTATAACAAATCTGCCCCTTTTGGTTTTGCAAACCGCTAACAGTCACAGTTAGGCTACCGGGAATTAGTGCGTTCCCTCGTGCTGAAGTTAATATAGTGCCAATAGTGGCAAGCAGAACAATGTTAGTCAAACAACGATGCATTCAGGTTGGTGTCCTAGAAGAAACGACAAAATTGCTCTGTCCTGGATATGAGGAACCAGGAGCGGGCAAACATTCTTTAAAAAAGTAACATATCTTTAACTTTAAGAATTGAATCTGGCACATTTACTATGGCAAGCTACTGATTTAGGAGGATGAGCTTGATGCAGTCACAGATACAGGAGATTACTCCAGAGTTTTTTATTAATCCCAGAGTTGACTTACAAAAAGGCAGTCAAGAGTTGCTTACTATGGTCAACCTGTCAAAAGAGCAACTCAGACAGAGATGGAATAGTCAAAAAGGTCAATACATTTTAAGTAAATGGAAAAGTAACGGATTCGATCGACAAATATTAGACGATATTGTAGGTAAGTATTATGGTCATACAGATATAAGAGGAATTTACTTAAACGGAGAGGATTTAAGTCGAGCTAATCTCAGTGAGATGGATTTTTATGGCTCCAATTTAGAAAATACTATATTTAAATACGCCGACTTAAGTAATTCTTGGCTTTCAGAATCTAATATTAAGGGAGCTTGTTTTGACGGTGCAAATATGAACGGTGTCTTGATAGATAACGTGAAATTTAATAACAAAACTAGCTTCAGAGGAGTTAATTTAAGTGCTATTAATTGGAATTTGGCTTTGTTAGTGCAAGACTTAGCTAATGGACAACAGAGAATTGAAAACCTTAAAGCCAAGCATCCTATATTAGCAATCTTCCTCAGAATTACCTGTGACTATGGACGCTCTTTTGTTAGGTTCTTGCTTTCATGCTTAATTGTTGTGATAGTTTTCGGTTTACTGTATAGTCTGGTTCCTGGCTCTCTTAGCAAAACTAATTTTTGGGATAGCATTTATTTTTCTGCAATGACATTCACTACAACAGGTAGCGACATTCAAGCTATATCTGTTGTCAGTAAAATTCTGGTGGTAATAGAAGCAGCCATCGGTTATTTGATGACTGGATTGCTGATAGCAATCTTAGTCAGGAGAACTATAGGAGAATGATTTTTAAGATTTTTGATATTGCATTCCAGGCAACTGAGACACCAACCCTTGAAGTTCTAATTGCAACAGGCCGCTGGATACAGAACTAGCAGGCAAACCAGTCTGCTGGACGATCGCATCGAAGGGGGTGGGTTGAGAGGCGATCGCATCTAACACCTGTTGCAGTTCTGGTTCTAAATTTGGCGGCGGGGTTGAAGTGGTTGGCGGAAAAAGCTGTAACTGTTCTGCTGAGTCTAGTTCGGGGATACTCCCTAGCAAATCTAACAGATGTCCAGGGGTAATAATGGGATGAGCGCCTCTACTTAACAATCCCAAGCAACCAAGCGATCGCTCTCGATCGACATCCGCAGGTAAAACATAAACATCGCGACAAAAATCGTTAGCCAGATGGGCTGTAATTAACGCCCCCGATTTAGTCGGTGCTTGGATGACTACAGTAGCCCGACTCCATCCGGCAATAATCCGGTTGCGTTGGGGAAAGTGAGGGCGATTGGGTTGAGTACCGCTGGGATATTCGCTGACAACTAGCCCCTGTGCTTGAATATCTTCGTAGAGGCCGTGATTGCGGGGTGGATAAATCACATCTACGCCAGTACCTAAAACGGCTATAGTCCTCCCACCACCATCGATGCAAGCTTGATGGGCTACGGTATCGATTCCTTCTGCCATCCCAGAAACAACAGTGAAGCCTTTTTGGATCAGGGCCGTAGCAATTTTGCGAGTCCAACGTTTGCCGTAGTCATCTGGATCGCGAGTCCCGACGATCGCAATACTGGGGATAATTCCTAAGTTTTCCTCAAGTTCGACTCGCCCTCGGTAATACAATACTGGCGGCGGATTGGGGATTTCTAACAGCAAGCGGGGATATGCTCGATCGGCTGGAGTCCAAAAGTTAGGATTTTTGTCTAAGTGTTGCTGGTAGAACTTTTCTGGATCGAGGAGCGATCGCTTTTGCATTAGGGTGTTAATGATGCGATCGCCAAATCCTTCTACTTCTCCTAACTGGGCTGGAGTTGCTTCCCATGCCTCCTCTAACGTGCCGAAGTGCTGTTCCAGTCGCCTGAGCAAAATCGGCCCGATTCCAGAAATTTGCGCCCAAGCTAGCCAAAATATCCGTTCTACTTGCAATTATTTCTCCTAAGTTCTTGCCTGAAGTTAAAAAAACATCGATTAGTGATTCAATTTTGAGACAGCGAACCTGCACGCTCTAAAGGATATACGCGCCAAACGACTTTGCCGAGAATTAGATCGCGAGGGACAAAACCCCAGATGTGACTATCGTAGGAGTTGTTGCGATTGTCGCCTAGAACAAAGTAGCTGTTCGGAGGAATCTTAATCGGGGATTGCTGATATCGAGGAGGTTCTTGAATGTAGTTTTCCTTTAAGGGTTTGCTGTTGATGTAAACTATCCCATTTTTAACTTCAAGAGTTTCCCCAGGTAGTCCGATTATTCGCTTGGTCGATACATCTTTAAAATTTTCCTTTCTCAACCTTTCTGTGGGCTGAAATATGACGATATCTCCTCTTTGTGGCGATTGCTTTTGATATGCAGTTCGATCGAGAACAATTCGATCGTCAATTTGTAATGTAGGTAGCATCGCGCCAGAGGGGATATAATATACTTTTACGACTTCATTACATCTGGCAAGCGATTGTGACTGCATTTCTGAAAGGTTCATTTCTAAAAGCTTTGCCAATTCATTCTGCAAAACTGCTTGCATCAAGGTAATGCACTGAGATGCTGAGGGTAAAGGTGCATCGGGGTTTGGCGAAGGGGAAAATTTGCTCCGACATTGAGTCAGAATTTTTCTGTCCTCCTCAGTAACATTTCCACCAGTGCGCGCTTGTTCGACAGCATTTTCTAAAACTTTGAGACATAAAGACTCGGATAGCAAGGGGTTGTCTGCGGAAACGTCACTTATCCCAGCTTGGGCGATAGTCCAACTGGCTCCGATGCCGATTAATCCAAAAATAACTTTTTGGTGCCACCGATAAAACATAACTATTCGATAAATCAGGTTGATTTAAAGAAGTCCAGTATAAACGATCCCATTGGGCAGCCTTGCAGAGCGGACAAACTTGAAACCTATAATTAAAGCCTGCGGTGGCAGGCTTTAAAGGCGATCGCTACAGTCTAAAGCGCGATCGAATAAATTTAATTGCCCCTCCAATTAATTACCGATCGAAGGCGCTTGAATGGCTAATTCCGAGCTATTTTCTAGGGCTAAAGGTGGTGCTGGCGGGGGTTGTTGCTGCGCCAGTGTCGGTACTGAGGCTCGCAGTCTGTTGGTTAACTGCAAAGTCGTCGCATCGTACATCTGAGTTAGCACTTTGGGATACAATCCAATGCCAATAATTGGTACTAGCAAGCAAGCGATGATAAATACCTCTCGCGGTTCGGCATCGACCAAGACTTCGTGTTTGACTAATTCCTTGTTTTCCGGTCCGTAGCAAATTTCTCGGAGCATCGACAAGAGGTAAATCGGAGTCAAAATCACGCCTACTGCTGCTAAGAACACCACCACTACTCTAAAGGTGAGGCTGTAAGCATCGCTGGTGGCAAAGCCAACGAATACCATCAATTCGGCAATAAACCCGCTCATTCCCGGTAAGGCTAAAGATGCTAGGGAACAGGTAGTCCACATGGCGAACATTTTCCCCATCTTCTGCCCGATCCCGCCCATTTCATCCAGCATCAGAGTGTGGGTGCGATCGTATGTCGCCCCGACCAAGAAGAACAAACTAGCTCCAATCAAACCGTGAGACACCATTTGCAACACTGCTCCACTTAAGCCCAAATCGGTAAAAGAACCGAGTCCGATCAAGACAAATCCCATGTGGGAAATGGAAGAATAGGCAATCTTGCGCTTCAAGTTTCTCTGGGCAAAGGAGGTAAAGGCCGCATAAATAATGTTGACTACTCCCAAAATTACTAATATCGGCGCGAAATAAGCGTGAGCGTCGGGCAGCATTCCCGCATTCATCCGCACCAAAGCATAGCCGCCCATCTTTAACAGAATTCCTGCCAGCAACATATGCACGGGGGCTGTGGCTTCGCCGTGAGCGTCTGGCAACCAAGTATGCAAAGGGAAGATCGGCAGCTTGACGGCGTAAGCAATTAGAAAGCAGACGTACATCAACAACTGAAAGTTGAGGGCATAATCTTTAGCTGCGATCGCTCTCATATCGAACGTCACCGTATCGCCGTAGAATGCCATGGCCAAAGCTGCAATCAAAATAAACAGCGATCCGCCAGCGGTGTAAAGGATGAACTTAGTAGCAGCGTACAAGCGCCGCTTCCCACCCCAAATCGCCAGCAACAGGTATACCGGAATTAACTCCAGTTCCCACACCAAGAAAAACAACAGCAGATCCTGGACGGCAAACACGGCAATTTGACCGCCGTACATCGCTAGGAGCAAAAAATAAAACAGCTTGGGTTTGAGGGTAACGGGCCAAGCTGCTAGGGTTGCCAGAGTAGTGATGAAGCCAGTCAGCAAGACTAAAGGCATCGAGAGGCCGTCAACCCCCACCGACCACTTCAAATCTAGTTGGGGAACCCAAGGATAGCTTTCGGCTAGCTGCAAGCCAGAGCTATTGAAGTCGTAATCGAAATAGAAAGCAGCGACGATTAGGGCAAAATCGATCAATCCGATAATCAAGGCATACCAGCGTTCCCAAACCCCTTTTTTGTCCGGGAGTAATGGGATCGCTAGGGAAGCGACGATCGGAAACAGAATAATTGTAGTTAACCAAGGAAATGATGAGGTCATAAATATTAAAATTCAGAATTCAGAATTTAGGATTCAGCTTAGAGCTACAACTGTTGCTGCATCCTGAATTTCAGCCATCCCCGCCAGGGGTTCAAAACCCCCGGCTAATAGCTCAAGTCCATTGAAATGGACTAAGGAATTAGATTTCCCACAGACTGTAGAGTCCTCTTTAGAGGACTTTAGCTGTGAGGCAGGGGTTTTGAACCCCTGACGGATGAAGCTTTTGACCATTAAATTGACACCAATGAATGCTTTGTGCGCCTACTCCTGACTCCTGACTCTTTCTTCAAGTTACGCCGAAGACGACTACCAAACCGAGAACGGCGGCAAAAATGATGAGGGCGTAGAATTGAGCGCGACCAGTTTCAAAGTATTTCAACCCTTCACCGCTCAACAAAGTCGCCAAACCAGTTAAGTTGACAGCCCCATCGACGACTCGATAATCCACCTCCATAATCGCTCTGGCTAAACGGCGAGAACCGACGACAAACCATTTGTGGTAGATATCGTCAAAGTACCACTTGTTGAGAGATAGCTGGTAAAGCGCAGGAAATCGACGCGCGATCGCACCTGGGTCGATCCGGCGCAGTAAATACATCAATGAGGCGATCGTAATCCCGATTAAGGCAATTCCTACCGAACTACCTGCCATGGTGATGAATTCTGCCCAGTCGAACGCTTCCGCCTCTGACACTACTTCAGCTACTTCTCCGGGGGCATGAATGAAGGCTTCAAAGTAGTTGTTAAACGGAGTTCCTACTAACCCTACTAGCATTGAAGGAATTGCTAGCAGCATCAGGGGGAGGGTCATGGATAGAGGCGATTCGTGGGGGCGATCGCTATGATGGTGATGGCCGTGACTATCTTCATCGGCCATAGCTTTTAACTCTCTGGTATCCATCGCCCCAGGGCCGAAAGCCATCTGAGGTTTGAGAGTACCAGCTTCTCGCAAAAGTTGCTGTTGAATGTCTTTCTCCTGACCTCGAAATTTGCCTTCAAAGGTGGTGAAATACATCCGAAACATATAGAAAGCCGTGATCCCAGCGGTCAAAAAACCCACGCCCCATAAGGCCGGATTAGCGGCAAAGGCAGAACCTAAGATTTCATCTTTCGACCAAAAGCCAGCAAACGGAGGAATCCCGCAGATGGCTAGAGTGCCGATTAAAAAGGTAATCGCCGTAATCGGCATGAATTTCCGCAGCCCTCCCATCAGCCGCATATCTTGGGCCAGAACGGGATCGTGACCGACTACTTCTTCCATCCCGTGAATCACGGAACCAGAACACAAGAACAGCATCGCCTTGAAATAGGCGTGGGTCATGAGGTGGAACAATCCGGCACCGTAAGCGCCGACACCCATAGCCATGACCATGTAGCCCAATTGGGACATGGTGGAGTAGGCTAGACCCTTTTTAATGTCATTTTGGGTAATGGCGATCGTCGCTCCTAAAAAAGCAGTAAATGCCCCCGTCCAAGCGATGACGTTCATGACGCTGGGGATACCCTCAAACACCGGGTACATCCGGGCGATCAGAAATACGCCAGCGGCGACCATGGTGGCGGCGTGGATTAAAGCCGAGATCGGGGTGGGGCCTTCCATCGCATCTGGCAGCCAGACGTGTAAGGGGAATTGCGCCGATTTGGCTACGGGCCCCATAAACACTAACACCCCAAACAAGACTGCTAAGGTGGTACTGAGGTAGCCTCCTTCGACAAAGGCTTTGAGGTGTTCCCCCATGACCTCGAAGTCAAAACTGCCAGTCGCCCAAAACAGCCCCAGCATTCCCAACAGCAAACCAAAATCGCCCACGCGGTTGACGACGAAGGCTTTCTGACAGGCATCGGCTGCGGCTTTGCGATCGTACCAGAACCCGATCAGGAGGTAGGAACACATCCCGACCAGTTCCCAAAAGATATATACCTGCACCAAGTTGGGGCTGATTACCAAGCCCAACATCGAGGAGCTAAACAAACTCAGATAAGTGTAAAAGCGCACGTACCCTGAATCGTGAGCCATGTAGCCATCGGTGTAAATCATCACCAGAAAAGCTACCGTGGTGACGATGACCAACATCAGGGCGGTTAAATGGTCGATCGTGTAACCCATACTCAGGTGAAAATTACCTGCTGCCGCCCATTCTAGGGTGCGAGTATAGGTTTCGTGACCTTGAATTTGACTCCAAAGCAGGGCAAAGGAGAGAACCATCGACGTTCCCAAGAGGGAGACGATCGCAGCGGCCGTTAGTTGCCGCAGACGGTTCGTAAATCGGTTAAGCGAGATCAGACCCAAGCCGACCAGCATTGCCCCAGCTAAAGGTAGGACTGCAATCAGCCAGGCATACTGATAGAGCGTTTCCATCACTGCCGCCTTATTTATATTTCTTTACTATTGTGGCTAGACCGTTAACATTGTGACATACGCATTCAGGAATAGTCTGGTAAATTTAAGTAAAAATACCAATTGGAGCAGAATTTTCAGGAAATAATTGGGATCGGTTTGACGTAGATAAGGTAGGAGCGATCGCTGACGACTTGCTACAATGCAAACAGCAGCTTTTCACAAGAGTCCGGCCATGCAAGAAATTGAAGTGATGGGATCGATCGACGATCGAGGACAATTATTGCTGCTACAACCCCTTAACCTGGGTCGGCACGCCAAGGTGCGGGTGCGGATTACTCTTCTAGATGAAGAGGTAGAATCCGCATTCGATCCAGAGACGGATAACAAAGCCAAAATTCTGGCAGACTTGAAAGAATCTTTGCGTCAGGCAGATGCCGGACAAACCTACCCGATCTCCGAACTATGGGATGGGATTGATGTCTGACGAACCCGAACCCGTTGTTAGACTCACTTTTACCAATCTATTCAAACGCCGTCTCAAAGGACTTGCCAAAGGCTATCGTCAAATCCAACAAGATATCTAACCAGTTCTCGAACAACTGACGATGGGTAACTTCATTGGCGATCGAATTTCAGGAACGAAATACACGGTTTACAAAGTCCGGGCTAGAAATAGCGACGCTCAAGCGGGTAAAAGTGGTGGCTATCGTCTGATTTATCAGATCGAATCTGATGCCACCGTCATTCTTCACCTTATTTACTCTAAAACTGACGAAGCAACTATTGCGGCTGATGAGATTCAAGAGCTAATTGAGGCATACGAGAAAGAACGTGAAGAATTAAAGGAGTTTGGAGTAGATTTGCGATCGTCACTATTATCAAATTTTTTTCTCAACGCCTTACGGCATCTAAGGTTGGAACACCCTGAAATCGCTACCAGGGGAGGCGATCGCTATTAAGTGATCAACGCCTTACGGCATCTAAGGTTGGAACACATAGTCACCGGGAGAGCAGTATTTTCGCTCCTGCTCGGTGATCAACGCCTTACGGCATCTAAGGTTGGAACACCCAGGCAGGCAGCCCCGTTCAACAGAGAGTGGCGAGGTGATCAACGCCTTACGGCATCTAAGGTTGGAACACTTGAAGATCGTTAAGGAGATCGTCAAAGCGATCGCGTGATCAACGCCTTACGGCATCTAAGGTTGGAACACTCGACTAGCTTGATAGCGTCGATCGCTCCTTACAATTTCGTGATCAACGCCTTACGGCATCTAAGGTTGGAACACAGCAATTAGCTCGCCCATCGAAGGAGCGATAACGGGTGATCAACGCCTTACGGCATCTAAGGTTGGAACACCCAACCAAGCTCAATCAGTGGATAAAGATTGACGCGCGTGATCAACGCCTTACGGCATCTAAGGTTGGAACACATCTTTACTCTTAGCCCTTCAATCTCTTCTGAAGTTAGTGATCAACGCCTTACGGCATCTAAGGTTGGAACACCCTTCGGGAGAGGGAAACACCAAATCGTTACCGATCGGTGATCAACGCCTTACGGCATCTAAGGTTGGAACACTGAATACTTCCAGACCTCAATATCTGCCTGATGTATCGTGATCAACGCCTTACGGCATCTAAGGTTGGAACACTTGGGCTGAGTTCCCCGACTCCTGGCGTTGGGAGTGATCAACGCCTTACGGCATCTAAGGTTGGAACACGAGAACGGTGCTAAAATGGCGCAACCCACATGGTTTGTGATCAACGCCTTACGGCATCTAAGGTTGGAACACTCAGCACCAACTGAGGCACGGAATCGCCCGGGGTAAGGTGATCAACGCCTTACGGCATCTAAGGTTGGAACACAGTATAGCACAAACAAGGCGGATGTAGCCACGCATAACTAGTGATCAACGCCTTACGGCATCTAAGGTTGGAACACACTGTATTCACCCCTCGCACGATCGCAGGAAACGGGTGATCAACGCCTTACGGCATCTAAGGTTGGAACACTTGTGGTTTTTGTTAAACCTCGGTGATATCTGATAGTGATCAACGCCTTACGGCATCTAAGGTTGGAACACGATATTCTCTTTACGAATTAATGTAGTGTCGATCGCGTGATCAACGCCTTACGGCATCTAAGGTTGGAACACTGCGGAGGCTGAAAGCCTTAACTCGCGTGCGCTCCTAATTCATTTTACAAGCACCTTCTCATTAATGAGCAAACTTTCCTCAAAAGAGCTAAAAACAGAAACTTTTTCCTTAGCTAAAAGCCTGACTCCGTAAGGCTTTCCAGATTTTGCAAGCACCTCCAAGCCTATTGAAATAGCTTTTAACCCAGACAGAATAAAGGTTACAGCCATTTTCAGCCATAAATTTTCCGTCACAGCCAGAGGTGCTTGCATTTTTCAGATAATCCGAAATCCTTTTTCGTCTAACAGCCAAGTGTTGGGGCGATTGTACTTGGGTAAATCCTTCACGCACTGTTGAGACAAACGAATCAAAATGAGATCGTCTTCCTTGGTGAGAATTTTCTCCAATTGCCAACGCAGCTTTTCTCGCATCCGCTGACTCAGCCAGCAGCGAAAAACCGAATATTGAATGCGATCGCCATAACCTCCTAACAGTTTATAAGCTTTACGCCACCGTTTCGGACAGCGAATATCGTAACAGACCAAATACCAGTTCTTGAGTTCTGCCATGACATCCCCTTACCGCACGATTAACTGACCGAATAATCCACCTTCTCCCGACCACTCTTTTTCCAGCAATCGGACTTCTAACTCTAATAAACGGCGATAAGTTAAGGAATAACCCGTTACTGGATGTTTCCAAGTTTCTGCCTTTCGCTGTTCGTAGATATTGATGAATTTTCGCCGTCCGGTGTCGCTGAGCCATACCTGTTGTCCTCGGACATCAAAATCGGCTTCTACCTCCCATTGATGGCGGTTAATTGAAGTCACCACGGGCATAAGCTGTTCAGCATTTAAATAGGGTATAATTAAAGGTTAATTTATTCAAATAATCACTGAAATGCCAGCTAAAAATCATCTGCATCCACCCCAAATAGAAAAATTACAAAAAGCCTTAAAACAGG
>JAHHHA010000012.1 GCA_019359615.1 Cyanosarcina radialis HA8281-LM2 | reverse complement strand
AAACAGCCGTAGTGGGAAGATTAAGGTATCGCATACCCATAGTACCGCGATGGAAGTTCTCAGATCTCGTGCGTTGATTTGAGAAGCCTACACTGTATGCGATAGCATCAGTGTAGGAGGTTCACTTCAAGAAAAAGTTAGACAAAACAAGTTCAAAAGCGAATTGATGCCTCTAGAATTGCAAGTCTTGGTCTTACAGGTGCATCAATAGGCGCAGTCTTCGTACCTGTTGGTGCTGCTGTTGGTGGTATCGGTGCCGCAATTGGTTTAATTGCTTGGTTGTGGGATTAAACAGTTGATTCACCCCAGATTGCCTTTATCAAAGCGCCGACAGTTATGCTAACTAGAGCTACTCCTATTAGCCATACGGCTGTGTTTAGCTTTCTTCCCTTATCAAAACCGAGTTGTTCGTATTCTTTTTCAGCTTCAATCCACGCACTAATTATGTAGTCTGAAATGTCGCTACTGTCAGCAAAATACCACTCGTCTCGCATAAGGGTTTTGGGAGAAATGACACTTCCTCGTAATTTCGTCGTGAGTCCAAGACATTAGTAATAAGGCCGAAGCCCCTAGCGAAATATAAGCTAAGATCTGTAGAAAGGTACAAGAGTAACAGGTCAAACCGTAAACGGTTACTTTACCGGATAGGTCGCCAACAAATCGAACAAGCACGCCTGTAAATGCCAGAAAAGCACTAAGTTTTGTATCCAATCTGTTGAGGCTTTCACTTTGGCTTTTAAGTAGTGATTCAGTATATTTATAAATCAGTTCAGTATTTGCCACTTCGACCGAACAATCGCTATCCTTATCGTAGCTATCTAATTCTTCACTCATGTCTACTAATAATGTGTCTAGCGATCGATCTAGTTCCAAGAGCCAACCCTCATCATCCCAGACTAGTTCGCAGTCTGGCAAGGCAAAGGAAAGTTCGAGTAGGATAAAATACGTAGATCCCTCTGATACTACATTTGCCCGATTTGATGGCGACCCACCAAAAAGCACCTAACCCTGCGCTGCACCGGAACGGAGCGTTACGCTATTGTTGCGATCGAATGTGTAACGCTCGCTGACGATCTCCTATCGGCCAGGTTCAAATGCCGATCGCTTCAGTCGCTAGGCTCGACAAACGGTTTCCCACTGGGGCTTGAGGTTAGGCTGCGATCGCCAATAGTCTTTTACCCAGTTGCAGGCATAGCTCAGTTCGTCTAATGGCAAAATCTGTTCTAAATCCCACAACAACATGGCCCGATCGTCACCTGCCGAAACCAAAGTCTTGCCATCTTGGGTAAATGCTACTCCCCTGACCGTAGCATGGTGACGTTTGAGAGTTTTGACAAAAACACCATCGCTTTGCCACAGATCGATCGCCCCATCGCTCTTTCCAGCAGCAAGATACTTTCCGTCTGGACTAAAGCTGACTCGCAAAATCCCGGCTTTCCTTCTGGGATCTCCCTGAAGGGTTTGAATTAAAGTGCCATCTGCTTGCCAGAGTTTTATCGTGCTGTCGTCGCCAGCAGAGGCAAATCGATCGGCTTTTGGATTAAAGGCAATACTGCGAATCGGAGCTTGATGAGCCGCGATCGCTTTGACTAATTTGCCGTCTAGATGCCAAATCTTGATAGTTTTATCGATCGATCCCGACACGATTAACTGACTATCCGGGCCGAAGGCGACTGTCTCGATCTGTGCTTGTCCTGCTAGCACTTGGGGTTTTTGTGGCTCGACGATCGAACCAGTTGGCGATCGCTGCCAGAGTTGAATCAGATTGTCAGACGATACCACGGCTAACCACCGGCCGTCTGGGCTGAAGGCAACACGATCCATATTGGGTAGTTTGCCAGCCCTCACCCCATTCGGCAAGACTTCGGCGTGAGCGCTCAGTCGAACGCTCACGGCAGCGCCCTTCCCCTCTCTTACCCCCCTTTTTAAGGGGGGCAGGGGGGATCGAGGGCTAGATGCAAGATTTTTAAAACCAGGTTTGGTCTTACTTCTCTCTTCAGGTGGGGGAGGAGTTAAGGCTACTCGATCGCTTTCATTTACCCGGCCTTTAAACGGCAAGACTTGCAAGCGCGTACCATCGGCCTGCCACAAGATCGCCGTCCCATCGCGAGAAGCAGTAGCAAAAAACCGCCCGTCGGCACTGAAAGCCACATCGTGAATCGGACTTTGATGGCCGAGGAAAGTTTTATCTGGAGCAGGATTAAAGCGTCGATCGGAATTTTTTTTCCAGATGTTAATTATGCCCCTGCGACTGACTGAAACCAGGCGTTCGCCCTGGGAATTAGTTGCTACTTGCATCACTCCCCCAGTTTCGGCGGTTAACGAGGTAATGAGGGGATGGTAAAGTTTCCAAAGGCGAATCGTACCGTCTTCTGCTGCCGAAGCTAGCAGATCTCTTTTGGGACTAAACACCACTCCTGAAATCGAGCCTTGGTGTCCGAGTAGGGTGGCAAACAAGGATTCACCGTAACTGACAACATTGCCAGGATTTCTAGAAGAGCGAACGAGTCTTTGCCGATCCGCCAGCAGCAGTCGAATTTGAGCATCTTGTCCGCCAGTAGCCACAATTTTTCCATCTGGACTAAATCCGACTGCCCAGATGCCAGCATTGGGGAAAGCAAACCTTTGGAGTTCTCGGCCGTCAAGTCCCAATAAAACCGCCAAGTGCATCCCAACGCTGACGATTTTCCGCCCATCTGGACTAAAAGCGAGTTTGTGTGACGACATGGTGACAATTCGTGGCAAAACTTTGACTGGGGTGCCATCTCTGCGCCACAGGTGGATCGGTTGTCCAATCGCAGCCGTAGCTATCAACTGACTATCTGGACTAAAAGCCACCGTAATAGCTTTTTGAGGCAAGGTTTTGAGTAAAGTGCCATCGCTGTCCCAAAGGTTGACAGTTTGATCTTCAGTCGTCGAGGCGATCGATCGACCGTCGGGGCTAAATTTAGCTTCGAGAATTTCCGCGCCATCGCCAGCAAAAGTCTTGAGTAACTTGCCATCCACACTCCACAGTTTAATGGTGCGATCGGCTGAGGCAGAAATTAAGCGTTTACCGTCAGGGCTGAAACTGACGGCATTGACAGTAGTTTGATGGGCAAGAGGTTGACAGCGATCGCTACAATTGTCAATTCGCAATTCGGAATTCGCAATATCGATCGGATTGACTGTTTGAGGATCGGAAAGTTCTCTTTCTAACGTGCCGTCAATCCGCCAAATCTTTACCCGGCCGTCTACCGAAGCTGAGGCGATTAGTTTGCCATCCGGGCTAACGTCTATGCCCTTAACGGTCGTACCTACGTCGAAGCGGTTTAATTCTTCGATGCCATAAATCGTCCGTTGCAGTGCCTCTCGCACGTCTCGATCGAGTTGAGGATCTACTTGATGCAATGCCTGGATTTTCGTCTTGGCCCTAATCGCCGCGATCGCAGCTTCTAACTGGCGATTCGAGTCAAAGTTGCCCTCGGCAGAGGATACCAAGGCTTCGATTTCGCTGATTTTGGCTTGTCGTTCTCTGCTTCTAGCTTGACGATACTGTCCGAAGGCGGTCAGCCCCAACCCTACCGCTACCACCAAAGCCGTAGCGATCGCTCCCAACAACAATCGCTGGAGGTTGGCGGTTTTATGTTCTTGAACTAGGCGCTTTTGTTCCTCTAGCAGTCGGGCTTCAACTTCTTTGGCTCGTTCGGCTTCTAAAGCTTGTTGTACCTGCTGGCGATCGCTCTCTACCGAAGCAGCTAAAAACTGATAGTCCAGATCGCTCAACCGCTTGCCTTGCGACCACTTTTGAGCGTCTAACAACGCCTGTCCGCGCAACAGCCGCGATTCATCTTGTCGTTGCGAGAGCGCCCACGCATCCAAAGCTTGAGAGTAAGGACGCATCACGCTGAGTTGTTGTTCTACCCATTGGCGATCGAATACCTCAGCATAAACCCGATTTTTCACGCGCAAATAGCCGTTTTCTTTTACCACCAACCCAGATAGCAACAGTTCCACCTGTTCGCGACTGTCATCGGCAGGAACTAGCGTTGAGTGTTGAGTGTTGAGTGTTGAGTGTTGAGTTGACGATTCTCTCCCCATCTCCCCATCTCCCCATCCCCCCCTCTCCCCCTCCCCTTGCAACACCTGCTGATAAATCCCCAACAACCGTCCGGCGGCTTCTGGATTGCTCAGAAGGCGGTTGCGAATGGTTTTTAAGTGTTCGGGTTCGTCTTGGGTTTCCCAGTTTTGGACGATCTTGGTTCTCACTAGGTTCTCCACCCAATAGGCTTCGTTACCAGGAGGAATGGTGAGCGTCCCATTGATGGCATCCTGACTGGCCCCAATCGCTAGCTGGCACAACTTTTGAGTTAAAAATGGTTGCCCGTTCGTCCAACTGAGGATTTCTTTGAGGACGGTTTCGGCGTTGCCTTCTTGGACTACCAATCCGTGCGTCAGGGGTTCGGCTTCTGCTAGAGAGAAACCATTGAGAGCGATCGCGGTTCCGAGATTGAAGGGGGTGCGCTGGCGATCGCGAATCAGATCGGCAGGAGTCGCCACCCCAAAAATGACAAAGTTGAGGTGCTGATAATTAGGGTCGATCGCCCGCTGGTTATAGCAAAAGCGAATCAGGGCAAAGAAATCATCGACTGAAAATGGCAGGCTTAAAATACTGTCAATTTCGTCGATAAAAATCACGATCTTTTCATTCGGCAGTTCTTTGAGTAATACGTCACCAATAAATCGGCTCAATCGTTGCAGCAGCGAGATATCATCTTCATCGTTCCACCAGGTTTTGAAATCAAATTTGCGTAGGGATTTAAAGCCCCGCCACAGGTCTTTAACGATGCCTTTATACCACTGAAGCGGCGTAATATTTTCGCTGCCGATATTGGTCATATCGACTACGGTGCAACTGTAGCCTTCTCGCTGGAGGCGATGCCGAGTGTGGACGAGGAGAGATGACTTTCCCATCTGGCGAGAGTTGAGGACATAGCAAAACTCGCCCCGCTTCAGCGCCTCATACAAGTTGGTATCTGACTGTCTGGCGACGTAGCTAGGAGCGTCGTTAGTCAGGCTCCCGCCCACCTGGTAATACATAGCTCTCTCGGTTTCTAATGCCTGCATTGATGTTACCCGAATCTCCGTACTGGTAAACCTAACCCTCTTCTCAAATTTGCAAAGAAAGACGAGGGAGGAGTTGATTTTATAGTTCGTACAACCTCCGCAACCTAATTAGACGTTAACCCCCTTCGATTAGATGTTATATGGGGTTAATACCCAGTAATAGACCGCAGCGATCGAGGAAGAGTTAAGTGCAGGGTTCGTACAACCTCCGCAGACTGATTAGATGCTAAACCAATTTAATTAGACGTTGTACACCTATAATGATTAGTTAAACCTGCTTTATACTCAGATAATGCTATGATTTTAGATATTAGTTGCCATAGCCATACCCATGGAGCGAAACTTTACGCCATCTAGCCCCGAACAGCTTCAACGTTATCTCAAAGCCGCTCAAGTATTTACTCCTAGTGCTCCTATCGATAGTCAGGAATTATTTGCTGGTAGGCTGGAACAAATTAGCCAGGTTATCAATGCCGTAGCTCAAAAAGGTCAGCACGTTATTTTATATGGCGAAAGAGGGGTTGGAAAAACTTCTCTTGCTAATGTTATTTCTCAGATTATGCAGAGTTTTTCAGAACAAGAAGTTCGTTCTGCTATTGTCAACTGCGACGGCATAGATGATTTTACATCCCTATGGCAAAAAATATTTCGAGAGTTCGACTCTTTGCGAGAGTACGCCAATGCTCCTCCTGAAGAAATTAATCCCGAATCTATTAGATATATTCTGCAAAGAAACCTTGGTAAAACTATTATCGTAATTGACGAACTAGATAGAATCGGTGGGAGTCCTGTGACTACTGAATTATTAGCTGATACTATTAAGACTCTATCAGACCATTTGGTGGATACTACTCTTATTCTTGTTGGTGTTGCTGACTCTGTAAACGAGTTAATTGCCGAACATCGCTCGATTGAAAGGTCGTTAGTTCAAGTTCAAATGCCTAGAATGTCTGCGATCGAATCATACGAGCTTCTGGATAAGCGACTTAATTTGGTCAAAATGACTATAGAAGATTTAGTAAGAGAATACATAGCTTTTCTATCGCAAGGTTTACCAAGCTATACTCACTTACTGGCGTTGTATGCTTCCCAAAGAGCAATTATTAGAAACTCAGATAGTATTGAAATATCAGATTTGAATATTGCCATTCAAATGGCAGTTGAGAAAGCCTACCAAAGTATTATTACTGCTTACCATCAAGCTACATCCAGTTCTAGGGAGACTATTTACGCTCAAGTTTTACTAGCCTGTGCTTTAGCAAGAAAAGATAATTTGGGTTTTTTTGCTCCTCCAGACGTGGTAAGACCAATGTATTTGATTATGAAAAAAAAATATCGCACTACAGGTTTTGCGCGTCACCTTAATGATTTTTGTGAAGAAAAGAGAGGTTCGGTTTTATGTAAAAGAGGTAGCGAGAGAAATTATAGGTTTCGATTTATTAATCCCATGATGCAACCCTATGTAATTATGCACGGCTTAGCTCGCGGCCTGATTAGTCAAGAAGATCTTAATAATTTTTCCTGAACCTTCTAGATTATTGGTGTGAGATAGATGCTCCACAAGCCTATTGCTGGTTTGAGATCTTTCTGTCCATCCTCAATGTCTGGCTGTTGCGACTGAGAAATATAATGGCTATACATCCACCAACATAGGCTTAAGCTTATGTAGACTATGCCCCCAGACAACGCTAGCAATCCGACTCAAGAGTTTTTAGAGTTTCCTGGCGCACCGTTAAGCTTGGATTCTCGCTTTTACATTCAGCGCCCCCCACTAGAAGAACTGGTTTGCCGAGAAGTGGAGAAGCCGGGGAGCGTGATTCGGATTCAAGCACCGCGTCGCATGGGTAAAAGTTCGTTGCTCAATCGCCTAGTCGCCCATGCCAAAGCTAAGGGATACCGAGTCGTCAATCTAGACTTTCAGCAAGCAGATGAAAATATTTTTAGCAACTTAGACAAGTTTTTGCGTTGGTTCAGTACCAACATCAGTCGGAAGTTGCGCCTGTCGCCGAAGCTAGACGATTTTTGGGATGAAGACACTGGCAGCAAGGTGAGTTGCACTTTCTATTTTGAAGATTACCTGCTCGAAGAGGTAGATAGTCCGATCTTGTTGACGCTCAATGAAGTCAACATCGTGTTCGAGCATCCCGATATTGCTAAAGATTTTCTGCCAATGCTGCGGTTTTGGCACGAACAAGCCAAACAAGTCGAAGCTTTTGAAAAATTGCGACTGGCGATCGTCCATTCTACAGAAGTTTACGTACCGTTAAAAATTCATCAATCGCCGTTTAACGTGGGTTTGCCGATCAAACTTTCAGACTTCAATCTCAACCAAACTCAGGACTTAGCTGTGTCTTACGGTTTAGATTGGGCTGCTGGCGAATCGGGATCTGAGAAACTAGCGCCCTTACTAGCCATGGTGGGGGGCAATCCCTATCGATTGAGCGTGGCGTTCTATTACCTCCAGCGGGGAGAACTAACTTTAGAGCAGTTGTTGCAATCGGCCCCAACCTCTGCTGGAATCTACGGTTCTCATCTCCAAGATTTATGGGAGATATTGCAGCAGGAACCAGCCCTGAAAGCTGCTTGGTTGCAAGCGATCGCAACTGAAGACAGCACCGACATCGATCCGATCGCGGCTTACAAACTCAACAGTTTGGGATTGGTAGAGTTGAATGGCAGCAGCGTTACGCCCAGTTGCCAACTCTATCGGCTCTATTTTCGCTCGCAGTTGTTTGAAAAAACTACCAGCGGTCGGCAAAGCGTGGATACAGAGAATCAAACTCTTACGCCTGTGGCGACTGCATCTCCATCGTCAATATTGGGAAGTCGCTATCGGCCGATTTCCCAGCTTGGCAGCGGTGGTTTTGGATACACTTATCTAGCTGAGGACACCCACCGTCCCGGCAATCCACAATGCGTCGTCAAGAAATTAGCTAGATGGTTTAGTCCAGAAGAGCTAAATCACGCTAGACGGCTGTTTGCGACCGAAGCTCAAACATTAGAACAGTTGGGCGCTCACGATCGCATTCCCCGCTTGCTGGCATATTTCGAGCAAGACGAAGATTTTTATTTAGTTCAAGAATTCATCGAAGGGCCGCTGCTGACTGAGGAACTAGCCGATTGCCAGTATTCTCCTTGGGAAACAGACGAAATCGTTGACTTCCTCGAAGATCTCCTCCCGATACTAGAGTTCGTCCACCAGCATCAAACGATCCACCGAGACATCAAGCCCGAAAATCTGATCCGGCGACAGGTCGATCGCAAGTTAGTTTTGATCGACTTTGGAGTGGCCAAAAACACCACGGCAATGAGGGGCGATCGCGATCGCCGCACTTTAGCGGTGGGCACTTGCGGGTATGCACCCCCAGAGCAAATTCAGGGTCGCCCTGAGTTTAACAGCGACTTGTACGCCGTAGGGACGATCGCGATCGAGGGTGCGATCGGCTCTCACCCGGATAGGCTATCTCAATCTCCCAGCCAGGAGGTTAATTGGCGCGAATTCGCTCCTCATATCGATTCGCAGCTAGCCACAATTCTCGATCGAATGGTACGACCGGACTACCAACAACGCTATCAAACAGCCCAGGAAGTGCTAGCAGATTTGCAGGCGATCGATTGGTAGTCGATCGGTCGATCGCGACTAATGTGAGATTTACAAACATGGTTTCGTTTCCCCATGCCCGTTCGGCTGAGCTTGGCGAAGCCCATGCCCTTATATTTATTTTTGAATTAAGTTGACAATTTCAGCAATCAATATATCTGGCTCTACGGGTTTGGTCAGGTGGAGTTGAAATCCTGCCTGGAGAGATTGCCGTTCTGGGGCGATCCCAGCATAGGCGCTCAGGGCGATCGCCAGCATCGGTCGATCGGGATAAAGCCTTTTAATTGCTTGCAACAATTGAATACCATCCATTTCTGGCATAGCGATATCGGTCAGCAGAACGTCGGGGTTAGACTGCTCTAGCATCTGTAAGGCAACTGAGGCATTAGGGGCACTTTGAACCTCTGCGCCTGCGTCTTCGAGAAGGATTTGCACGATCTCTAGGGAATCTGGGTCGTCATCGACGGCGAGGATGCGAATTCCAGTCAAAGTACCTCGTTCGGAAGCGATTGCCACTCGTGCGTTACTGGCATCTGGTTCGGGTGCGAGTAGGGGCAACCTAACAGTAAATGTCGCTCCCAGTCCGATTCCGGGACTATCGACCGCGATCGTCCCGTGGTGCAATTCGATGAGATTTTTGGCGATCGCCAGTCCCAAACCCAATCCCTCTCTAGTTCCGGAACTTTTCTGCTCCTGCTGAAATCGATCGAATATGCGGGGTAAAAATTCCGGGCTGATGCCTTTGCCCGTATCGCTCACGATAATTTGAGCGCAAGCGGTTCTAAAAAGTGTTAAGTGTGGAGTGTGGAGTGTTGAGTTAAGAAATTCTCTCCCTCTCTCCCTCTCTTCCCCCTCTGTATCTACGCATTCGAGCCGAATTTCAACTCTTCCCCCGGCTGGGGTGAATTTAATCGCATTGGTAAGCAAATTCATTACTATTTGCTGCAAGCGATCGACATCCCCCAAAACTTCGGGAATTTCAACCATTAAAGCCTCTAGTTGTATGTGTTTGGCATCTGCTAGCGATCGCACCAAATTTAGTGCCGATTGCGTTACCGCCGTCAATTTGACAGGTGCTAGCGTCAGCCTCAGCGTGCCGTTGGCTATGCGGGAAATGTCGAGCAGATCTTCAATCGATCGAAGTTGAGTTTGAGTGGCCCGATCGATCGCCTCTACGGCCCGATCCACGATGGCTCGATCGAGTCTCTGTTGGCGCAACAGTTGCGCCCACCCAACTACAGCATTGAGAGGCGATCGCAATTCGTGGGCGATAACAGCGACGAACTCATCTTTGCTGCGGTTGGCAGCTTCGGCAGCGGCGCGAGCAGATCGAGCCTCTGCCAGCAGTTGGGCACGCTCGGTAATATCGATCGTACTCCCCACGATCCGCACACCCCGACCGGATTCATCTCGAACGATCGAGCCTCGATCTTGGACCCAGAGGTAATGCCCGTCTTGATGGCGAACCTGATACTCCAAAGAAAAAGTGTTTGCCGTTCCCTGGATTGCTGCTCTTTTCGCGACGGCAATTTCCTCTCTTTGGCTGGGATGAATTCTTTCGTACCACCAATCGGCTGGGGGTTGGGCTTCAGTAGGCGAGTATCCCAGCAGGTTAGTCAATCCCAGCGATCGCTCGACGGTATTTCGTTCTAAGTTGTAGTCGTAAATCAAACACTTAACCGCCGCCGCTGCCAGTTCAAAGCGATCGTTGCTTTGCTGAAGTGCCAGTTCTGCGGCTTTTCGATCGGTAATGTCGAGTGCCATCCCCATCAGGCGAACGGCTTGACCTGTTTGGTCATAAAAAGCCTGCCCTCTATCTACCAGCCAATGAATGCTGCCATTGTCCCAAACGACGCGAAACTCGATCGCATAAGTTCCCATTGCAATCGCCTCAGCAATCGCGCGATCGAGTAGGGCGCGATCTTCAGGGTAAATTCGCTGTTGTAATATTTCATAGTTGCATTGCTGCCAATCGACGGGTAAGCCCAAAAGCTGTTTCGCTTCAGATGACCATATGCACTCGCAAGTCATTAGGTTCAAATCCCAAAAGCCGATTTGAGCCGATCGCATGGCTAGCTGTAATTGGGCTTGGTAAGTTTGTAATTCAGCTTCAGATCGTTTACGATCGCATTCGTATCGAATGCGATCGCTAATATCTCTTCCTACTGACTGAAATTCCATCAACTGCCCATCGTCATCAAAAATAGCGCGATCCGTCCACTCCTGCCAGCCAATCTCGCCATTGGGCTTGATAACTCGATGTTCGTGGGTTATGGGCGCAGTTTCAGGGGTAGCTGCCCTCAGTTTGGCAATTTGCCGTTCGACGGCGGCGCGATCGCTTTCTGGAATGAAGTCGAGAAAATTTCGCCCGATTAGTTCTTCTGGAGTCGAACCAAAATAGCGACTGTATGCTTGATTGACAAACGTTAGGGTACAGTCGGGGGTAAATCGACAAATTAGCTCGGTTTGGTCTTCGACGATCGCGCGATAGCGTTCTTCGCTTTGCCGCAGGGCGATTTCAGAGCGTTTTTGCTCGGTGATGTCGCGCCATGCTGCCACGAAGCCATCATCTAACTTACTTACCTGCACGCTATATGCTCTGCTGAGATCGCCGCCCTGCCAGTCATAAATCGAGCATTCCTTGATGAAGGGTTCTCCAGTTTCGACGACGCGGCAATATTCGGCAAACAAGCCGCATTCGCGATGAATGGGTAGCACTTCGCCCAATCGCCGGCCGATGCTGTTGGCGTTCATGCCATTACTTTTAAGGGCAGCGGCATTGAGATAGTCGATTTGAAAGTCTACAATTGCACCTGTATTGCGATCGCGAATGGCAGTAAAAATGCCAAAGCAATCGAGCATATTGTCGATCGAGATCCGAAACCGTTCTTCGCTCTGGCGCAACTGGTGTCGCAGTCGAAAATTTTCGATCGCCGTGCGAGTGACGTAACGCAAGCTTTCGGGGGTAATTTCGCTCTCGATCAGATAATCTTCTACTCCAGTTCTAAATGCCTGAATTACGATCTCTTCGCTGCCGCGATCGTTGAGCATAATTACCGGAGGACAGTTATCGCCGATATCGGCTTTTAAAGCATCCAACACCGCTAGACCATTTCGATCTGGGAGGGAATAGCTCAGCAAGATCGCATCTGGCAATTGCCGATCTGTTGCTCCGCCACAGGCTGAATCCCTCCGGGACGCTTCGCGAGCGCCAGCGCACAACCGCAAAGCTTCTTCTCCCGACTCGGCTTCCCAAACGGTGCAATCAAAGCTGGTTTCTTGTTGCAAATAATCTCGATAGTTCGATCGTTCCTGCTGAGAGTCATTAACTATCAGAACTGTGCATTCCACTGGTGGCATAATTCTCATCCACACAAACTTTTAAACTCGAACGGTCTTGGCGATCGCCTCTGAGGAAACTGAAATTTAATTAGAGGCAATTTCAGCACGTTAATTTAGAGTTACAGTCCAGTAAAACCCCTACTAACAAGAATATTGGCTCCAAAGCAGGTAAAAATATACCTGGAGGAAGATGTATTTCATCTTCATGTCAGGTGCGGCAGGCGTTATCGCCGTTGCCGAGTGCGATCGATTCGTGTTTGTGCCAGAGTGAATAAATAAGCGATCGAATTTCTTGTGGGGCAGGCTTTTCTGCCTGCCATGGGACAGCCCAGAGGGCTATCCCACAAGAGTTACCCAATTATTTTTTGAGATATGGCTGACGAATTGACCATCCGACTGAGCTTTTTTATCGGGGTATTGCTAATCATGGCGATTTGGGAAATCCTATCTCCCCGCCGCCATCTCCATATATCCAAACTGCTGCGCTGGGGAAGCAATCTCGGAATTGTGGTTATTAATACCGCGATCTTACGAATTGTGCTACCTGGAGCAGCCGTAGCTATGGCTGTCTTGGCTGAGGGAAAACATTGGGGTCTATTAAATCAAATCTCTTTACCTACTTGGCTAGCTGTAACTTTCTCAGTAGTAGCATTAGATTTCATTATTTACTGGCAGCACGTCATTTTTCATCTCGTCCCGTGGTTGTGGAAATTGCACCTGGTACACCATGCCGACTTAGATTTCGATGTCACTACTGGGTTGCGTTTCCATCCGATCGAGATTCTGCTGTCGATGGTCATCAAGATGGTAGCAGTAATTATCTTAGGAACTCCAGCTATAGCCGTAATCATATTTGAGGTGTTGCTGAATGCGACTTCCATGTTCGAGCATAGCAATATTTATCTTCCCGAACAGATCGATCGCCTGTTGCGGCGGTTTATGGTTACTCCAGATATGCACCGCGTCCATCACTCGGTTATTCCGCAAGAAACTAACAGCAATTTTGGCTTTAATTTGGCTTGGTGGGACTATCTATTTAAAACTTACCGGGAGCAGCCATCATTAGGTCATGACAAGATGGCAATCGGACTGCCGCAGTTTCAATATCGGCAAGTTGAATATCTACATTGGATGCTGATTTTGCCTTTCGTTAACAGCAAAAAGCCAGCAGATCGCGATATTCAATCGGGCACTTCAATTAAGTAGTAATTTTTTAAGTTGCCAGGACCAGAACCCGTATCGTCAATTTTATGGTACAAAATCTTGTTTCTAATCCAGTTCTGGTCGTACAGCCAAATATAATTGACTTTGCCATCTGGTGAAATATCCGCTCCGGCATAAAAGGCAGCGTGTCCGTAATATCTTCCTCGCGGAAATGTGGCTATTGCCGTTCCTTCGGTTATAGTTCCAGATTTAATGGCATCAATTACACTTTCACCTCTGCGCCATTCCCTGGTTTTGGCAGTATTTTTAGATAGTGCTTTGACAAAGCTGACGCATTGCCCCCAATAATAGCCTTGATAATCTGCTAATCTAGTAAAATTGTCTCCGTAGCGTTCCTTAAAGGGAGCGTCAATATCTTTGCCGCAGTATTTGCCAATTTCGCAATTTTCCCACGGCAAATACTTGAAGTCAGATTTTAGATCTTGCCAGCCAGCAGTTTGTAAAGAGATATATGGCAAGTTCTCTTGGGTAATTTGCATTACAGCAGCATCCGTTCTAGAAACGGTTGCTAATGCAGTTGCGATCGCCACTCCCGACCAGATTAAGGAAATTTCTAAGTGTTTGACAATATTTGCCCTTTTTAGCATCTTCAATTCTTTCTAGATCGAGGGATTATAAAAACTTTAGGCAGCATATCAGAAGGTGTCCCTCTGTTCGCTTCCATCGGAATAAATTTATATTTTTAATAATTTCTTAATAAAACTAGTTAATAAATCGTAACTTTTAGCTATTACTAGCAATTAATCCCCACTTTTGCGATCGAAATATATTCGCTATCAATCTATAAAGCTAAATAGGAATTTAATTGTCGATCGAAATTATTTATTTTAGCTAAGCAGGGCTATGGTTAATTTCTTACATAGCCCTGCATTCGAAGATAATCGAGTCGTTAACAACTAATGAAGAGTCATTTTCCTCATCTCAAAGGAGACTTTGGGATTGAATGTAGTTGCTAACTAGATGCTTTTGGCACTCTGATGATGTAATAGTTATTGAAGTTTCCAGGGCCGGAACCAGTGCCGTCAATTTTGTGATATAAAACTCGTCTGAGTCCCCAGTTTTGGCTGTATAGCCAAACATAATCGATCTTGCCATCTAAAGAAATATCCGAGCCAGCATAAAAGGCAGCGTGTCCGTGATATCTACCTCGCGGAAATGTAGCGATAGCCGTTCCTTCTTCGATATTTCCTTCTCTAATGGCATCTACCAATCTTTGCCCTCTCCGCCATTGGTGGGTGGTAAAGGAACTTTTAGATAATGCCTTGACAAAGCTAACGCACTCTCCCCAAAAATAACCTTCACTATCAGCTAATTTAGTAAATTGCGATTTGTAGCGCCGCTTGAAAGGAGCATCGATATCCTTCCCACAATATTTGCCGACCTCGCAATTTTCCCACGGCAGATATTTCAATTTAGCATTTAGGGGTTTCCAGCCACCATTTTGTAAATTAATTCTTTCTAAGTTGGTGTCTGTAATTTTCAAAACCGCAGCAAATGTTCGATCTACTCCTAAAAACGAAGTGCCGATCGCTATGCTAGAAGCGAGCAGGCACGACCTTATAAGGCTGAGATTCGATCTCATATTTTCTCCTGAAAATCAAATTTTCGCGCAAAACTTTCAACAGTTTAGCAGCGAGTGTTGATGATGTCTAGGTATCGATCGAATGCTATTTTGGCGGGGGATTCAGTCTCGTCCGTCCGTATTTTTACGCACATTTTTATGACTGCTTTAGTTCAAAATTTTTAAACTAAATTACTCGATAGATTTTAATTGATTAACCAAACAGATTTTTTAATAGAAGAGATAAAATTTTGTAATTTTTCAAAAGTTGGGAAACTTCAATATGTATACAATGCCTTCTTTGCTAAATTTAGAGGCATGGCGTAAGTTGGGGATGGACTAAATAGAAGCGATCGCGCCAGCTTTATGCAATACCATTTAGCTAAAATAATGACTATATCAGTCCGTAGGTGTTTTTTGACGAAAATGAGTTGGCTGTTTAAGCTAAATACAGTTAGCAAGGCCACCAGGTAAGGTAGTAGCTCGTGCAAAGTATCAAATTACGCTCTCGCGTTGATGGTGATGGGATCTTGAAGTTGGAGGTTCCTTTAGAACTGGCCGGCCGGGAACTCGATCTAATTGTGGTCTACGAGCCTGTCGAGTCAGTCAGTAGCAGTGCTGCTGAATCAGAGGATATTCCTACAGTCAAACTCAGCCGCGAGGATAGTCTCGCTTTTGTAGAATCATTGCTCGATCCGCCAGAAGCTAGCTCGAAAATGCGGACTAAAGCGCAAGAATACAAACGGGTCATGGGTAAAAGCTGAGTGGCTGCTCCTACCTTTGCTTATGCCATTGAACCATTGAATGCCGATCGCGATCGCTCTGGATTTAGCTGTGGCAAAGAATCTTTAGACCGTTACTTACTGCACAGGCGAGTCAAGATCTGCGTCGCCGCGTCGCCGCTCCCTTTGTCCTACAGGACTTGGATCGTCAGTGTATTGTGGGCTATTACACCCTCTGTGCCACTGGCATTGAGATTCAGGATTTACCACCTCAATTGGTAAAGAAACTGCCTAGATATCCGGTTGTTCCTGCGACGTTGTTAGGAAGGCTGGCGATCGACGAACGCTACCAGGGTCAAGGATTGGGAAGTTTTTTGCTATTTGATGCCTTGGCGCGGAGTTTGAGTAGTGAAATCGCCTCCTATGCGGTGGTAGTTGATGCCCTTGACGAAAAAGCAAGTATTTTTTACCAACAACATCAGTTCGTGGCTTTTCCCAACCAGCCGCAACGACTTTACTTACCAATGGCAACGATCGCTTCTATGTTCGCCTAATCGAATCAAGGTTTGGTTTGCAACCACGTCTCGAAGTCATCTTCTAGGGTTTGGTCGATATAGTGTGGATAGACGATATTGCGGACTAAGTTTTTAGTCTGTTCGCACACCAAAGGCTTCTCGAAATAATCCTCATAATCTTCCTTAACCGACTGTTCGCGACGATTTCGGCGTTCTGCCACTGTGGAGGGCCGTTCGTGCAAATCGGGCAACCAAGTCGTGTGCAGGGCAAATGCTAGATTTAAAGGTTTTTCGGATTTAGGGCTGCTAAGTCGATAGATCGGTTTGCCATTGAAATCGTCAGCATGGAACACCCAAAACTCATCTTTGGGTTTGCCATTTTCGCCGCTATCTAACATCATCATACAAACGATGTAGCCATGAATTGATGGATCTATATCTGGCGGACACTCGCTAGAACTGGGGATAAATTGCGGCGAACAAGCAAACGTTCCCGAAGGAAATTGATAAGTATCGGCAATTTCCATTGTTTCGGTATGCAGACGCACTAAAGTAATCGGTTTATTCTCATTCGGCAAGTCTTCTAAAGCAATAGTTCTATGTCCGTCATGTTTGTAAACTTCATAGATTCGTTCGGGAATTAATTCCCAAGTAAACCCCCAACACATCCAATAAATATTCTTGACTGTAGTTGCTGATTCGGTTTCGCTATCTCGACATAAATCTCGATGGGTATAGACACCTGTAGACCAAGTAGATTCGGTATCGCGGATGACTTTGGTACGTTTGATATCTCCAGTTTCGCCATCAACAACATATCGCCCAAATCCACCTAGATCGCTAGATCCAGTCATCATCCCGACTAAATCTGTCCGTAGAGGGGGACGACCTTCAACCGAGCGATCGAATGGAGTAATCCATTCAGTAACATCCCAGCCATTCATGTGACCGATGTGCAAAGTAATTTCGTTATTGGGATTGGCATAATCGGCGGCAAAATGGGAAACTTCTAAAGGAATTACTATTTTTTTAGCTTCAATTTGTGGATCTATATGTGGAGTTAAGGTCTTAGTGCCATTGGCTAGATCTTCCCGTTTGACGATATACATATTCGAGTAGGGCAATGGTTTCATTTGCCTCAAGAAAACTTTATTAACCCAAGCTGCGATCGCCGGAAAATATTGCCATCTTCTCAACTTCAGCCAACCCCAAATAAAAGGCGAAAATATTTGAGAAAATTCCATGCGAAAACTAATATCGCCTAAAATAATGTATTTCTCGGTAATTGCTACTTGATGTAGAGATTGTTCGACTAATACTGGGTTGCCATCTGGTAATACTAGTCGCCAGCGTTCCATTGTCGGCTTGACACCGTTATTTCCATCTCCAAAGTTATAGCGAATTAAGTAGGTGAAGCGTCCTAAATAATCGCGTTTTAAGAACTTACTAATAATATCTAATACTCCATTGACTGGTTTGGCAAGTTCGCCATTATAACCTGTAGAGTAATTAGCGGTAAAAAACTCATTTTGACCGGGCTTTTGGTGGCTGACATCAATTACTGGATGAGCCGGATTGATATAAACTTCAAATATAGTATTTTGTAACAGTTTGGAAATTACCGGAAAAATTCCCAGCCAATCTTTGGTAGTTCCTACAGGTGCTATCAGTTCCATCGAATCTGGATCGATTTCGGTGGGACGACCAGCATCAATGGTAACTAACAGGCGATCTCTAGTTTTGAGCAGGGCTGTATTGAGTTGATTTCTGACCCCTAACACGATGCTATAACGAGCTTGTCCGCCATTACGAAAGCCACTGAAAAAGGAAAAAATTTGATGCTCTTTGGCAAATTTAGCTTGAGGTGCTGGCGCGTTGGCTGCTAAGTATAATTGCACTGGCAAGTCAGCGTAATAACAAGGAGTTTTAGCAATTCTAGTTTTTAAAATCGCTCGACCGTTTTCAAAACCCAAGCGATAGACCATCCCGTCACCTGTATATAGTGGCGTGCCGTCTTCTTCAGGGCGATCTTCCGATTGAAATAGAGCACCAGTGGTAAAGACATAGCCAGATAGATCTTCTGGTAATCGATCTAGAGGAGTGAGTTTAATTTCTCCGTCTCGCTTAGTAAATTCATGAATTTCAAGTTTAAGATTGTCAATTTCTCGGCGGCTAGTTTTGATTACAGACCTGGGAATATGCAACATGATAAGTAATAGGTAATAGGTAGAAATTTTTTATACCAAATTCGCTTTTTAAAACCCTTTGGCCCTCACCCCGCCTCCGGCACCCCTCTCCCAAGCTTGGGAGAGGGGATGGGGGTGAGGGCTGGATTCGGGGGGACGAGAAACGGATTTGATATTACAAGTTAAGCGATCGCTATTGCGATTTATCCATTTCAGCTAAAGCCATCACCCGAACTTTTATCTCAGAATAAGCCCCTAATTCAAATATTGGAAGTGATAAAAAGTGTTAAAAAGTTAGAAGTTTGAGAAGACAGAAGTTCAGAAGTTCAGGAGTTCAGAAGTTCAGAAGTTCAGAAGGCAGAAGACAGAAGACAGAAGTTCATTTGTAGGAGCGGGTTTTGCCAGCTAGGTTTGCCACAAAGGGTTGATGTCAAATCAAACCCGCCCTGCCACACCATTAACCTCAGTGGAGTTTAGGAAGTGTGGAGTGTTGCATATAATTCTCTCCCCATCTCCCCATCTCCCCATCTCCCCATCTCCCCATCTCCCCATCTCCCCATCTCCCCATCTCCCCATCTCCCCATCTCCCCATCTCCCCATCTCCCCATCTCCCCATCTCCCCATCTCCCCCTCTCCCCATCTCCCCCTCTCTTCCTCACACTGCACCCAATCCCCGCAGAGTATTTTGCTGCGCTTCGCTTAAGCCAGTAACGCCAGTAATATTCATCCCTTCGTAAGGTCTTTTTGCCCTTAGAGTTCTAAGGCAAGCACCAGTTTGAACGTCCCAAATTTTGATGGTTTCATCTTCGCTGGCGCTGATAATTTTCGACCCGTCGGGGCTAAACGCTACCGCCCAGATCCAATTTGTGTGTCCTTTAAAGGTGCGCCACGAAGTTCCTCGATCGCGATCCCAGATTTGCACGGTGCGATCGCAACTACCGCTGGCCAGTTTCTCGCCGTCTAAACTCCAAGCCACTGCCATTACCCAACTGGCGTGTCCCGATAGGGTTTGCACGCAACTACCCGTTTCGACATCCCAAATTTTCAAGGTTTGGTCGAGACTGGCGCTGGCTAGCAATTTGCCATCAGGACTGAAAGCGATCGAACTGACTCTGAGGGAGTGTGCCTGCAACGTAGCAAGACATTCCCCTGTCAGGGGGTTCCAGAGTTTGATGGTGGTATCTTCGCTACCGCTGGCCAGCATTTGACCTTGGGGACTAAAAGCCACAGCCGCCACGCGATTGTCGTGACCTTCTAAAGTGAAAAGACACTCCCGACTGTCGAGATCCCACAGTTTGACGGTGCGATCGTTACTGGCGCTAGCTAGGGTTCGACCGTCGGGACTAAATTGCAGCGACCAAACTTCATCTTTATGTCCTCTGAGAGTAGAGAGGCGCTTGCCGTCGATCGAATTCCAAATTTTAATCGTCGCATCTTCACTGCCGCTAACTACCAAATCTCGATTTGGGTGGAAAGCTGTCGCAATGATGCCTCCGGCGTGTTCTCTTAACTCTCTAGTGCATCTGCCAGTATTGACATCCCAAATTCTTAAAGTTCGATCTTTGTGCCCGCTGGCAATCTTTTGGCCGTCGGGGCTAAAAGCCACAGCTTTGACCCAATTAGTATATCCATGGATGTTGGCGATACACTGACCCGTACTGACTTGCCAGAGTTTAATCGTTTGATCCTCGCTGCAACTGGCTATTATTCTCTCTGACTCCCCTCCCGACCCCTCTCCTGCAAGGAGAGGGGAGACATTAGAGGGACTGGGCGTTGCCGTGAGTTTGTCGAACGGGGTGAGGGCCGTTTCCAGATCGGGACTGAAAGCTACCGCCCAAATCCGACTTTGATGTCCTCTGAGGGTGCGCAAGCACTCGCCAGTCTGTGGGTTCCAGATTTTCACATTATGGTCTTCTCCGCAACTAGCGATCGCGCGGCCGTCGGCACTCCAGACTGCATCCCAGACCCAGCCAGCGTGACCTTCAAGGGTGCGAAGACATTCCCAAGTTTGGGTATCCCAAATTCTGACGGTGCAATCGCAGCTACCGCTAACCAAAAACTTGCCGTCAGGACTAAAACGAACTGGTTTGACCCAAAATTGATGCGCAGTCAGGGTAGCGAGACATTCTCCTGTCTCTGTCGCCCAAATTTTGATGGTATTGTCAAAGCCACCGCTGGCAATTAGTCGGCCGTCGGGACTAAACCCAACTCCTATGACACCGCCATCGTGTCCTTCCAAGGTCTTGAGACAAGTGCCATCGATCGCGTCCCAAATTTTGACGGTGCGATCGTTACTGGCGCTAGCTAACAGCGACCCATCAGAACTGAAAGCGACTGTATAGATATTATCGGTATGGCCGCTGAGAGTGTGCTGGCATCGACCGGATGGCAAATGCCAAATTTTGACGGTGCGATCTTCGCTGGCGCTGGCCAGGATATTTTCTACCTCTCGATCTGCGATTTGTTTGGGAATCTGAGGGCTAAAAGCCACTCCTCGCACCCAATTAGTATGTCCTCGCAGAGTAAATAATTGTTGTCGATCCGATACTTGCCAAATATGAATTTCGCAATTAGCGTTACCAGTAGCTAATATTTTCCCGGTGGGGCTAAAAGCTAAAGATAAAACTCCGCCAAATGATTGGGTAAAAATAGTGCGAGAAAAATTACAATCGGAAAAATCGACTTCGTGCAAATTGACGTTTTGCAAATACGCTTGCCAAATATTTAATCGAGCTAAGTCATAACCGCTGACATCGACTTTCATTTGAATTAGCAAATTGAGAATGTTACCACCGACGTATCCCGATTGAGAGGCTGGCTCTTTTTTGAGTTTTTCGACGATTTCCATTAACCTCTGAGCTATTTGGTTGTAGCTGCCAAAGGCTGGAGAGAGTCGATCGATTATCGGTTGCAAAATCAGATGAATTTGGGCTTGTCTTACGTAGTCTTTGCTTTGAGCTTTAATTACGGCATAATCCTTCAAGTGCCCGTATTCGCCTCGATCGATCTCTTCGCAGATCGCTTCTACCAATCGCTCCGTGGCGTATTCTAGCAATACTGGTTGTAAGGTAAAGCGATCGCCGCTCTTTTCTAAGGGCAATTTTTGTTGCAGTGCTTGCAGGTTAGAGGGCAGTTCGGCTTTAGCCGTTTGCGACATCAAATCCGATCGCAGTTCGACCAAAGTTACTGGCTCGCGGTTAATTGCTAACCAGTAGACAATTTCATAAATTGCTGGAGATAAGCGGTTAAAATGCCAAGCTAGCAAATCTTGCAGGTCGCCAAAAACTGGTTTGCCTTCTTGTAAAAACGTGCTGATGTTGCCAGCAAATACTTCTTGAATGTGTTTGGCAGCTAGTTCTAAAGCTAAGGGATTGCCGTTATAAGTGCCAATTAACTGCTGCCAGTCAGACTCTTTCGCTTTAAATTTACCAATGGCAGCAAAAATCTGTCTGCCCTCGGCGGTATCTAACCCTTGCAATTGTAGAGAACGTACTGTGGGGTTTAAACCTTCCATCCAGCGCAATTCGTGGGGTTTTTCCCGACTGGTGAGCAGCAAGCAACTCTGATGGGGCACTTCCCCTATTTGTTTGAATAACTGCCCGTAATCTTCGTATTCAGAGCGATAATGACCGCGAAAATCTCCTGCTTGTAAGATGGTTTCGGCATTATCTAGAATTAACAGGCAGCGGCGCTCTTTGAGATAGTGAAGCAACCGAGAAATGCGATCGCCGATATTTTCTGGTAACGATATTTCTTGTTGCTTCGATAAGACTTTAATTAGATCTGCTAGTAAGGTAGATAGAGGCGGAGCGTTGAACAGGCTGCGCCAAACTACAAATTCAAACTGCTCTTGAATCTCCTTGGCTAGCTTTAACGATAGGTCAGTTTTACCGATTCCTCCCAATCTCAGTTTGAGAGAAAGCATGGTTTTACCCATGCCGCGCATCCCGACGATGCCGACTAGCCGACAGCGTTCTTGAACTATCCAATTTTGCAAGATTTCTAGTTCGTTACTGCGCCCGAAGAAAACTGGCACGTCGGGGGCTTCTCCCCAATCTTGCCGAGCAGACTCCTCCGGCTCCGGTAGCACTGTCGGCTCGGTTGCCGTTGCCGTCTGAGATTGCAGTTGAGCGATCGCTTGCTGCCAATCTAGTCCTAATACCTGGCAAAAGGCGCGGAATACTTGGGTTTGAATGGGCGATTCTTGCTGCCAGTTGAATATGGTGGCTTTTAACTCATCATCGCTGCTATTTTTAGTTTTTAAAATCGCTAATAGCTGCTTGATAACTGTTTGAATGTTTGCGGGACATTGCTCGTCTTGTCGCTTTTGGCTTTGGGTGTATTTCTTAGTAACTTCTTGGCAGACTTGTTGGCTGAACTGATTGATGGCATACTCCATTACTACTGGAGGTGGAACCAATAAATTTCCTTGTCTTTCTAAGAGCGATCGCCTGCGCAGAGATTCCAACACTTCTAAAAATTCTTGTTGCGAGCCTAGCGAGATAATTTGAGAGCGACAATCTGGATTCGTCAACCATTCTGGTTCGGCGATCGTCAACCAATAAAGAATTTGTTTTTCTACTGTTGATAGGCGATCGAATTGCCGATCTAATAATTCCTCGATTTCTCCTATTACTGTGGTTCCTTGAGCTAAAAATTCCTCGATATTGCCGACAAATGTTTCTTGAATATGAGCGGCAATTATTTGTAAAGCTAACGGATTGCCATGATAGCGAGCGATTAAAGTTCTGGTTGCTAGCGGCGTTCCTCTCAAACCTCTAAGCGCCAAAATCTCTTGAGCAGCCGCCGTGGGTAAATTATCTAAGTATAGCGATCGCACAGGCAAATCTAGCCCTTCATTAGGAGATAAACCCATCGGTTTTTCTCTACTAGTTAAAATCAAACAGCTTTGATGTTCGCTTTGCATTATGGTCCGCACCAATTGCCCGTAACCTTGATATTCCGGGCGATAATGTCCGGTAAGCACGGCATAATCTAGTTCTTCTGCCAAACTGCCGCTGCACAAAATCGTCTCAAAATTGTCGAGCAAGATCGCGCAGCGAGACTTTTTCAAATACTTAATTAATATGGCTATTCGATCGTCTAAAGATTCTGGCAAGTCGGCAGCTGTTTGTTGTCCGTCGGAAAGAAATTCGATCGAACTAGTTAATAGTTCTTGAATCGATGGGGCATTGCGCAGAGAACGACCGATAATATAGGTGAATTCAGACTTAGTTTCTTCTAAAAATTTAATTGATAAAGCCGTTTTACCAATGCCACTCATCCCTAAAATGGCAATTATCCGGCAGCGGTCTTGCACGACCCATTCCGATAAAGTTCTTAAATCTGATTCTCTTCCATAAAAAAACGAGACATCAGTTATTACACCAGATAAGTCAATGCGAGAACTAGCTTCTTGCTGAGGAACTTGCTGAAGAATTACGCTTGGTGCTTCTACTGGTTCTGTTATCTCAACTTGCTCTTCTATTTCTGGAGTTAATAGCTTGGTATAGTGCCTTCTAAGCACTACCTTAATATTAAGTTTTTTTACATCTTCATGTAAGATACTAGATAGTTGCTTCCAGAGTACATGTCCTTTACGTTTAATATACTCTTCGCTATAACCAGTCGATTCAGAAATCTCTCCATAACTTTTACCTTCCCAGGTCTGGTAAAATACCAACTCTGTCAGATTGTCTAATGTTTGGTCCCCCAAGATCTTATCTACTGTAGACAAGGCTTGTTTGATACTCAATTCATCTTCCATCGATAGTAAAATTTGGTAGTTTTTATATAAGATTTCTCATACCAAATAGATTACCATAGCCACGAGGTGAGGGGGAGAGGGAGAGAGTATGTAGAGACGTAGCACTGCTACGTCTGGGAGAGGGGGAAGAAGTTTTAGTATTTGGGCGATAACATATTAATTGTGTAAACCAAAGGTTTTTTGCCAAATAATATGCGTCCTAATAAGGGTTTAAAAGTAACGAACGACGAACGATCGGTTATAAAAGCTACAGATTCCCAAGTTTGGCGATGGCAGGAAATTCGGGCTGAAGTATTAAGGCGAGACAACAAATGCTGTCAAGTTTGCGGCAAGCCTTACAGCGGGCAAGTACATCACGTTGTTCCCAGAAGCCAAGGGGGAACTGATGACTTTGACAATCTCATGACTCTTTGCGGCCGGTGTCATATGCTAGTAAGCCCCGTACCTGATTGGTTGCTGACCAAAGTTTGGCAGATTCCCGCTGGCGACATTCCGATAGAAAGACAAAAAACTCAAGCGGCGATTGACCTGCTGCGACCAAGTTAGAAGCGTTACGACTGAGTTCGTTGGGTTTCACTGCGTTCAACCCAACCTACATTTATTGCACCATTTTGGCTGGAGGCTGAAAAAAATAAAAGCAGCCTGCTGAGGCTGCTGGCAAGGATGCATGAGTGGTTAATTTTTAGAATAGGGTAGATCGACTTACGAGAAAGACGAGTTACCCTTTTTGATACAGCGAAGAAAAGTTAACGGCAGGAAAGGAGTTTGCAGCTTGCAACTAGAGAAAATTAGTTAGATCGTTTCTATGTCAGCACTCGATCGCCACTACAATACAACTGAGATCTTAGTGGACGCTCTAACGCTTAATATCGATTACCTAAATCATTACTACAAATCTCCCCCTGCTCCCCCTGCTCCCCCTGCTCCCCTCCTTGCCATTTGTAGCAAAATTAAAGAGAAACGATATAAGAGGGGTTCTACAGTATTGCTACTATTCTTATCGTCAACGCTTGATGACAGAACTTAACTGGTTTCAAATTGCTTTACAGTGGCGTGATTCGGCTGCTTCTAGAGTTTTTCCTCGCGTTTTATTCTTTGGTGGCTTTGGCTGTTTGGTTTCCTGGCTGTATTACTTCGATCTGCCCGTATCTTGGCAGGTTTTAGGCAATGTAGTTACCAATGTAGTTTTTAACTTTGTGTTGGGTTTGTTGTTAGTTTTTCGCACTAACTCAGCTTACGAGCGGTTTTGGGAAGGGCGCAAAACTTGGGGAGGTTTAGTCGTCAGCATTCGCAATTTATCTCGAAAAATTTGGCTAGGAATTCCTGAAAGAGAACCGGGAGATAAATTGCAGAAAGTAGCAATTTTACGGCTTTTGGTTGTATTTGCGATCGCTACTAAATTGCACTTGCGTCACGAACCGATGAATGAAGAGATTGAGGCTTTAGTAGAACCATCTCAATTCCTCAAACTTAAAAGCGTTAGCAACCCTCCTCTGGAAGTATCGCTGTGGATTGGAGACTATTTGGAACAGCAATATCAGCGTCAGTATATAAATAGCGATCGACTAACTGATGCCAACAACTTGCTCGATAATATGGTAGAATCTCTAACTGGATCGGAACGAATTTTAAAAACTCCAATGCCGCGCTCTTATGCAATTTACCTCAAACGTTTATTGTTGATATACTGTCTGGCTTTACCCTTTCAAATCGTCAGCGATTTAAAGTGGTGGACGGGAGCGATCGCGGGTTTAATTAGTTTTATCTTATTGGGCGTGGAAGAGATCGGCAATGAGATTGAAAACCCCTTTGGTTACGATCGCAACGACTTACCGTTAGACGAATTGTGCAAAACTGTGAGACAAAATATTGACGATACGATCGGGCACAATTTAGCGTTTGAAGGTTCGCCCGATCCGTCGCAGGGGGGACGGATAATCTCTTGCGGAGACTCAGAACCAACGGAAGTCAAAGGATTGCCCGGATCGACTCTACTCGAACGAAGTGACTAACTCCCTAATCTCACCTCTTAACTTATTACTTATTACTTAATTATGGATAGCATCGAACTAACAGGAATTCGCTGTTATGGCTACACTGGTTTGTTACCAGAAGAGCAAGTATTGGGACAATGGTTTGAAGTAGATATCAGATTGTGGTTAGATTTAGCGCCAGCCGGAAGCAGCGATTCGATCGCCGATACTCTAGATTACCGGGGCGTAATTGCAACTGTGCAGCAATTGGTAAAAACTTCTAAGTTTGCCTTAGTGGAAAAACTAGCAACAGCGATCGTCGAAGCAGTTTTACAATTCGATCGAGTCCAACAAGTGCAAATCAAACTGTCTAAGCCAGCCGCCCCGATTCCAGATTTTGGTGGCAAAATTACTATTGAAATGACTAGAACCAAGAATTATGAATTATGAAATTACTACGTCTGTAAATAAATTATGAATCAGAGTAAGACTGTAGACACCAAGATCTCAGCAGTAACCATCTACACAGATCGCTCGCAGATCGTGCGACATTCTGTAGTGGCACTCCAGGGAGAAGAGCGAGAACTGGTGCTACCCGGACTACCAGTAAGTATTGAAACTGAGTCAGTGCGAGCTACAGGTAAAGGAACGGTAGCCGTGCGGTTGTTAGGAGTTCGGATCGAACGGCTCTATACTACCGAACCAGTAGCAGAAAGAGTGGCTTTACTAACAGCAGAAATTCAACAGTTAGAAGACCAAAAACGCTCTATTATCGATGCGATGCGATCGCTCATTTTGCAACGAGATTTCGTCCAAAAATTAGCCGAAAAATCGGTCGATCGATTTTCTCAAAGTTTAGCTCGCCAACAAGTAGGACTCGATCGAACTAAAGCTTTACTAGATTTTGTCGGTCAAGAGTATCAAGAATTATCCACCCAAATCGCCCAAGATGAAAAACAACTACAAGCTTTAGAGCAGCAGTTACGAGCTAAGTACCAACAGTTACAGCAAATCCAATCTCCTGCCCCCAAAGAAAGTTTCAGCATCTTCATCGCCATCGAGCCAACCGCTGCTGGCGATTTTGAACTGGAAGTGTCTTACGAGGTTTACGGAGCTAGTTGGACTCCTCTATACGATTTACGAGTCAATAGTGAGAATAACGCCCTCAATCTGATTTATCTGGCAGAAGTTTGCCAAAATACGGGCGAGGATTGGATGGATGTCGCTCTTACCCTTTCGACTGCCAAACCCGGACTGGGAACCCTGCCGCCCAAACCAGTTCCCTGGTATGTAGATATCATGCCGCCGCCTCCGGTTTCGCTGATGATGAAAAGAAGAGCCTTGCTAGCAGCGGCTTCAGATGACGAGATCGATGCTATAGCTGATGCCGCTCCCAGTGCGATGTCAATGGCAACCGTTCCTGCCGAATCTGTAGTTGCAGAAGTTGCTAGAGAAGGCAGTGTCGTCACCTTCGGACTGAGCCGAAACAGTAATATTCCCAGCGATGGCACGCCGCATAAAGTTACCATCTTTGCTGACGAATATCCCTGTCGGATCGAGTACCTAGCCATTCCTCGATTAGTCAGCTTTGCTTATTTGCAGGCATTAGTAACTAATCCGGTGACGGGTAGCACCCTGTTACCAGGTAGAGCTAATATTTATCGCGATCGCACTTTTGTCGGCACTACCGAATTAGAAAACGTCGCCCCAGGCCAAGAGTTTACCCTCAATTTGGGCATCGACGAGAGCATCAAGATCGATCGCGATTTAGTCGAACGTCAGGTAGATAAAAAACTGCTTGGCGGACAGCGCCGCACGACTTATGGTTATCGGTTAATAATTACTAATTTAGGCGATCGAACTGTTAATCTCAAAGCGATCGAACAACTGCCAGTCAGCCGCAACGAACAAATTAAGGTGCGCCTCATCCGCCTGCATCCTCAAATTACCTTGGGAGAGATGGGAATGCTAGAATGGTCGCTGATTCTTGCGCCCCACTCCAAACAAGAAATCTATTATCAATTTGCGATCGAACACTCTCCAGAGTTAAATTTAGTAGGACTCGATATCTAGGCAAATAAATTCGCGGCTGCTGACTAGATGGGGATTGTCATGCAACAGAGTGACTTTTTTCCTCATACCAAGCATTAACTTCTTCTAGTATTCGATCGACCTGATACTCATCCAGGGAACGCCATTGGTTGTGTTCCAAAGAATGATGATTCTTATTCGATCCACTTGGGTATTTCAACCATTTGAAGTATCCCTTATCATCCTCCATGGTGAAAAATAGTAAGCCTACAGGAAAGGGTAAGTCTTGAAAATAACTATTTTCTTTTACAGATAAAGCTAGTAAAGCCTCTTGTTGTATATTTTTAAAAGCCTTATCCCGACCTTGGGCTTGGATACCAAAAACTCTTCCTGTTGGGAATTTCTCGCACAGTATTGTTACCAACATATCGAGTCCATAATCAGCCTTCATCCGCTCGACCACCAAATCCTGGCTGCGTGTAAGGTACACCATTGCGAGATGTTCGGCACGTTCGGCAATAAAAGATTCCAAATCTAGCTTCATCACTGCCTCCACTTTGGATCGCAAAAGACCGATCGGAACAATGGATACTTGGGAGCAGACCAATATGCTACCACCTCATCCCATAATAACGCCAATGTATTTGGTTTCAGAGGATAGTCAGTACACAAACTTGGCAACCCTGTTTTATATTCCCCATTGGCTGATACGATGTAACCTTGCTCTTCTAGTTCGTCGATACCAACAATATAAGTGGGAGCAGGGTAAGCTGCGAGACGCTGCATATCAGTTGTCGTAACCTGAACTTTTAACCGACGCTCTTTTAGAGTGTAGCCCTGAGAAGTTGACTTGACTTGAACAAAGAAAAAAGGTATCGAGGACTCATCATGAAAGAGTTCTACATGAAAGTCTATAGTCCGCTTTTTTTCCCCAAGAAATCTTGGATGCTCGAACAGATAGCCACGAGTAGGATGTTTGCGCGTTATGAGAACTCGAAAGATTGATTCGCCTCGCTCTCCAATAATTTCTCTTATGTCCACAAACTATTGAATCAGAACACTTTGACAAAAGTATAACTCTAGGCGTTCCAATTATTAAATTGTTTTAGAAGCAAACCTAAAATAACCGAATCATAAACTTGCGAAACCCATCCGATGTTGCCTGCGCAGTTTGGCAAGCGCGGGAAGATTCCTCTTCTAGATCGGTTTCTGATAAAGGCGGACGCAGGCAGAGATAGACCAGGGGGCCAAACAAAGGCACCAGCGCCACTGCCCAGAAAATGCGCGAATCCTTAAGATTTCGCCGTGCCATGTCATCATTAAATAATGATGTTAGCGGAAATATCAGGCACATGAGGCAAAAGTCTAGGCTAATGAGATGAACGAAGCTCCTAGTTTGGAACTGCCGAAGGTAATCTCTCCAATCCCCAGCTAGCACCGCATAGGTGAGTAAGATAATTGTAATTATTAATAAAAAAACTCCAGTCGATCGCCTATCCAGAAGGCTCAGCCACTTATCTTTCTTCCCGTAGAATGCTCGATCGGATTTACGAAAGATTAAGTAGGGTAAGAGACAAATTACTCCTGTAAAGTTGGAGGCGATGAAATAGGGCCAAACGCGAAAGTTTTGCCTTCTGCCATCAGCAAACATCAGACAAGCGTAGATCGTCGGCCAGACACCCATGAGCCAGAAAATGGCTGTGATGATGGCGTTAAGCTTTCCCCACTGGAATGTTAGCAGCTTCCCCACTAATGGCCATGTATCGGGTCGGTCGAGTGGAGCCAGCCATAGGGTGTAGCCAACAAATCCTATCCAGATTCCCCAAAGCACAATTTTTCTAATCATGACCAAAACAATTGTCAATTCGCAATGTGCAATTCGCAATGTGCAATGTTTATCTGTTAATTGCGAATTGGCATTGACAGTCTAAAGCCAAGGGGAAGGAGGTTACGTCTATCGCGGGTCGAGTTTTAACCAGATCGAAGTGCGATCGCGTAAGCTCGACCGTTAAAATTGCTAAACTAGACTTCAAAGACTACAATGAACGAAATAAATAACTAGTCATCAATCTCGTAATGATTCAAGAGCGTACTGTCAGAGAAATTTCCGGTGAAATTTGGGCAGAATTCAACCACAGACAACGGTTAAATATAGCTTAATTCTCTTCCAGCCATTATGCAGACTTACCAACAACAGCGATCGTACTTGCCAGAAGAGTATCTCGAATTAGAAGCAACTGCCGATTACAAAAGCGAGTACATTGACGGCGAGATAATTCCTATGGCGGGCGGATCTACAAATCATAACCGGATAGTCGGTAATTTTTACATTGCATTGAATTTGGCGCTCAAAGAGCAAGATTATGAGGTTTTCTTTAGTGATGTCCGTCTGTGGATACCGAAAAAGCGAATTTACACTTATCCCGATGTCATGCTTGTAGCTGGCGAACCCGAATATTTTAACGATCGCCAAGATACGATTACCAACCCAGTGTTAGTCGTCGAGGTTTTATCAGAATCGACCAAAGATTACGACCGAGAAGGCAAGTTTGAGGCTTATCGAACTATTCCGACATTGGCAGAATACATTCTAGTCGAGCAAAATCGAGTAGGCATCGAACAGTTTTCTAAAACTGCCAAGAAGCGATGGTCGTTTGTAGAATACGATGAAGAAGATGAAGCGATTACTCTTTCATCCATACCATGCCAAATTTCACTGTCTGACCTCTACAACAAGGTAAAATTTGAGGCGATCGAGGTCGATAAAGATTAATAGTCATATTGCCACTTCCTCTGGAAGTCGGTGCAGGCAGACGAAAGTTGGTGTAGCCACGATTTCGATCGTCAGGCAAAAAATTCAATTATAGACTTTTAATGTTTCAGCATTTAATTTAAGTGATTCACCAGCCATAGGTAGCAAGTTAATGTCAATTTGTTGACTAGGGATAGTTGTTACTATCTCATCAGCATTGTTGTTGGTAGTCTTCACTTCTAAGATTACATCGTATTCCGAGTGCAAAAAAGCATTGCGTAAATCGATAATTCCTGTACGAACTTCTTGCAGCCGCTGCCATGACATGGGTAGATAAAACCACACTTCACCATTTTCTGTTTCATCCACCCAAAATCCTAAAAATAATTCCCCGAATGAGTTCCGACAGGAAAAGAGAATCGGTTGGTTGTAATATTCATATACCTCAAGCATTTCGAGAGCTTTCAAACTAAAAGATTGGAGAAGAGAATTCATGACTATGCCTCATTAATTAAAGTTAATTGCTTGAAATACCAGCCAAGGTTGAGAATCGACTCTCAGCCACAAAGTATAATGAGAGTTATTGGTTCCACCTGATGGAGTAGGTAATATCGATCCTAGCTCGTGGTGGAGATTGCCGATAGCAGGCTTCATCTTTCAGAAAGCAGGAAATCTTCGCTGGAGACTCAGCAGATCGTCTATTTGAGTAAATACAGAGATGCCACAAGCTTGACATTCTTTTTCATCGTTGGGAAATTTTAAATTGGGATTTTTTTGACGCTTCGATCGAAAATCTTCTGGTGTTGGGGGATCGTCTTTAACAAAAAGATATACCGTGCCTGATGCTGGTTGAGCCGTATTTGGAGGGCAATCTTCGGGAAAGAAGTCATGCCATCCGCCAGGGGTTTTCAACCCCTGACGGTTGATGCCGCTAGTGGAAGATCTCAGTTAAAACGAACTTGAGCTACGATCGCTCTTAAAGGTGTAGAAAATATAGGTTAATCTTATCTCAGGATAACACCATCAAAAACTGCGATCGGAGATCGACTTTTGGATATTGCTAAGAATAACTTAAACTTAATTCTGCCCGTAGGAACGCAAGTAGTCACTAGAGTTGAAATCAAAAATGCTGCGGGTGAAATATCGTGTTTGCGGGGAGCAGTAGGTGTAATCATCAAATCTCCCACTGATAACTCTCATACTTATCAAATACAATTGCCAGATGGAACTGAAGTTAACTTGCGACGGCAAGAATTCAGCATCCGCAAACATTTTCAATCAGAAGGATTAGAGCCACCAGCAGATTTTTTAGCAGATTATAACCTCTACGATGCGGTGATTTATCGCTGTATTGTCGGTTCGAGAGCCTACGGATTAGATAATTCTCAGTCGGATATCGATCGCCGTGGGATTTATTTGCCATCAGCCGAACTTCATTGGTCGCTCTATGGCATTCCCGAACAGTTAGAAAATAACGATACTCAAGAGTGTTACTGGGAACTTCAGAAATTTTTAATTTTAGCCCTAAAAGCTAACCCTAATGTATTAGAATGCTTGTATACACCTCTAGTAGAAACTGCGACTCCATTAGCAGAGAAATTGCTGGCAATCCGGGATATATTTCTATCTCAATTGGTTTACCAAACCTATAACAGCTATGTTCTCTCTCAGTTTAAAAAAATGGAGCAAGACTTGCGCAATAAAGGGGGAATTCGCTGGAAACACGCCATGCACTTAATTCGCCTGCTGCTGTCGGGGATTACTGTAATGAAAGAGGGTTTTGTGCCTGTAAAAGTAGAAGCATGGCGATCTCAATTACTAGCAATTCGCGATCGCCAGATATCCTGGGAAGAGGTGAATGCTTGGCGATTGAGCTTGCACCAAGACTTCGATCGCGCTTTTGCCCTTACTCACCTGCCAGAACGCCCCGACTACGAGCGAGCCAATGCTTTTCTCATCGAAGCCCGTCGTCAGATGGCTACACTAGAGTGAAGAAGTCAGAAGTCAGAAGTCAGAAGTCAGAAGTCAGAAGTTCAAATCCACACTCAACACTCAACACTTCTTATGAGAATCCCCCTATTGGCGATCGCACTTTGCTTACCCGCCTTAGCAACTCCCGCCATCGCCGCCAACCCCCAACACGTCGAGCGGTTGTTGAAGGTGAAAGTTTGTCCTGGTTGCGATCTCACAGGTGCCGATCTCACAGGTGCTAAGCTCAAAGATGCTAACCTCAGCGAGGCCGATCTTACGGGGGCAAATCTCACGGGTGCAGATCTGACGCAGGCAACTTTAGAGAAGGCTAATTTGACTGGGGTAAAGTTGGTAGGCACCAACTTAGAAAAGGCTAACTTAAGAGAGGCCAAATTAGGAGTTGCTAACCAGCTAGTTGCCGATCTGAGCAACGCTAATTTGAAAGAAGCTGACTTATATGGAGCTAACCTAGAAGGGGCAAAAATGACTTACGCCCAGTTAACTGGTGCTAACTTGCAGAAAGCTAACTTGATGTCAGCTAACTTAGCGCCTGCTAATCTCAGCCAAGCCAACTTAAAAGAGGCAAAACTGAAAAACGTCATTATGACTGGTGCTAACCTGACAGGCGCTCAACTCGATCGAACTCAATCGGATGCAGCTAAGTTAGATGGGGCGATTTTAGAAGGTGCCGATCTCAGTCAGGCTTACTTTGGAACTGCCGATCTCAGTGGTGCTGTTCTCACTAAAGCCAAGCTGTTAGGTACTACTTTAGAAACCGCTAACCTTCAAAATGCCAATTTGAGCGGTGCCGATCTCAGTAATGCCAATTTAAAGGGTGCTGGACTGAATAATGCCAATATGAATGCAGCTAACCTCAGTAATGCCAATCTGACGAGTGCCAAATTAGGCAAAGTTAACCTAACTGAGGCTAATTTAATGGGGGCAAATCTGAGTTTGGCCTACTTAGAAGCTGCAAATTTACAACGTGCCAATCTCAGCGGCGTAGATTTACGTCAGGCACAACTCTCTGGAGCGGATTTGAGCGGCGCTACTTTGGTAGGAGCCACTCTGGGAAATGCTAATTTAACTGGTTCCAAATTAAACGATAGCAACTTAACATATACCAACTTGAGTACCGCAAATTTGACTCAAGCTAATCTAGGCGGTGCTAATCTCAGTAATGCCAATCTCGATCGCGCCGATTTAAACCAGGCTAATCTGACGGGTGCTAATTTAACCAATACTAATATCAAAGACGCTAGAGGAGCCAACACCAATAGTCCCGCTTCTGGCAGTTCTACAAGTCCTGCGGTTCGACCTACACCTAACCCTGCTGCTGGCAGTTCTACAACTCCCACGCTTCAACCTGTGCCTAACCCCGCTTCTAGCAGTTCTCCCACGATATTGACTCCAGGTAGACCGACAGAAAGGCGATCGCCATAATTAGTAGCTTGGCAAGCTTAATTTGTTGGATTAGGTAGGGTGCGTTAGGCGGCGATGACCCTTGCCCTGAGTGAAATTTAACAATCCGCCGTAACACACCATTTTAAGCTTGCCGCGCTAGTAGGTTCCGTTGAGCAATAGCGAAACCCAACACCCATGGATGTTGGGTTTCTATACCAATTTGGGGATTTATACTGCAAAATCGCCTGATAATACCCCGAAGATCGGTAGTTATACAACGGATCTGCGGTGTAATACCCCATATAAGAGTTTTATCAAGCAAAGTGCGGCATAATATATAGTTAGCAATCCAAGCGCTGACGCACCTTCAGGGTGAAAGCAAGTGGCTCTGACCGATAAATATATATGCTTAGCAAAAATCTGGTTACTTAGAAGATGCAAAAAAAGGGAACGCAAATGCAAATCAAGCAAGTTATTAAGAAACCCACTTATTCGCTACGTGTTTTTTTGAACAAAGTCGGAATCAGAAATAAAAAGGTCTTTGTGGTCGGATTCAATAAAAGCGCATCAACATCCCTTCATGCTCTATTTGAATCCCTAGGATACCCTTCCTTTCACGGAGTCGAATGGAGGACGCATGACGATCTAATGCTTCTCCGTAAATATGATTGTTTTAGTGACAGCGAGCCAAGGGACCTGTCCGAGCTCGATCGTTTATTTCCAGGATCGAAATTTATCCTAAATCTGCGTGACTTGAGAAGCTGGATATACAGCCGCCTAGCCCACATAGAGAGAGGAAAGAAAGCAGATATAAATTACAAAACCCACCCGCGATGGGACACTACAGAAGAAGCGATTAAAGAATGGATAAAGAGAAGAAATGCTCATCACCTGTTTGTACTTTCTTATTTCTCTGATAGGCCTTCCGATCTTCTTGTTGTGAACTTTATCCGTGATGAATTGGCAGCAGAGAAAGTGTGTAGGTTCCTGGGACATAAACGTGAGTGCCAAAGGCCTATGGAAAACGTCAATCCCAGCAAGGAGCACCCGAAAAAACATACTGAAATGCTACAAAAATGCATTGCAGAATTGGGTATTTCTGAGCGCGAGTTAGATTACGATATTTACTGCCCAAGTATTGAAAGTAAAGAAACAAAATCTCGGTTCCCTGCGGATAGTAGTATGCTTTGAAATGCTTAGGCGATGACCATAATCTGTTGGACTCTTACATATTTCATTGTAATTAGCTGGCATCTAAACAAGGCAAATCAGCCGATGCTCTTACCTCGCGCGGCTGATTTGCATCGTTAAGTGCAATTGCGGCTCTCGCAGATTGGGTTGACGAAGGAAACGCAACATCTTCTTTAATTACCCCCGTGGCTTTAGTGCGATCTCACTCTTGCTATCTTTGAAGCCGAGAGCGATACCTTTCTATTTTCCTATACTCGTAACTTTTGAAATCCTGTCTCTCCCCTGCTCCTCCTCTTCCATCTCCGCCCTCTCTCTAGTACTGTAGAGATCGTCAAAAATCAAGAAAGCAGTTAAGATATTGGCAGCAACATCCCCGAACAGCTTTGCCTGTTTGATTTTTGTACGGACGCAAGCTCTAGTGTATCTAGGACTTTTGATACATTCGCTGCCCCTTCGGCAAGCTCAGGGCTGCGCCTCAGTGTACGATTTTGACTTGATTTGACCTGCTCGATTTAGGGCTAATGACATCATGACTGCTCTCCCTGAAATGACTTCTCGCCCGGTTCAAACGGGTAACTTAACGATTCGTCCAGTCCAATATCGTGACTTAGAGGCGATCGAGCAGCTTAGCACTCAAGGGTCGGATCTCGAAAATCAAAGCGGGATCGCCAATCTAACTCAGCAACTCCAAAAAGTTCGTCGCTGGTACGGCACGCTGAAAGTGTTAAGTATGTTTCCCAATCCTTACCAGTATGAATTTTGCGCTTACGTGGCCCTAGAAAACCAGCAAATTCGGGGCATGATTCAAGTTTCCCCCTTTAACCGTACTCGCAGCACTTGGCGAGTCGAAAGATTGGCCATCGCACCGCCCGACCAAAGTGCTGGCACTCAAACCCCTACCACCGAGATCGGCTCGCAGTTGTTGCGTCATTGCTTTAAGTCGATCGTCGAGGCTCATAATTGGCTGCTAGAAGTTAACATTCACGATCGCTCTAACCTAGCAATTTATCGGCAGAACGGGTTTCAATCTCTAGCTGAGTTGACCCATTGGGCGATCGCACCGGAGTTAATCGTCGAATTGGCGCAGCGCGAGCCAGATTTACCAAACCTGCTCCCCGTCAGTAATGCCGACGCTCACCCGATCTACCAGCTAGATACAGCCGCCATGCCGCCTTTACTGCGTCAAGTATTCGATCGCCAGATCCACGACTTCAAAACCAGCATCTTCAAATCTGCTTTCACCAGCATCAAGCAATGGCTGAAGCAGAACAATAGCGTCAGCGGATACGTATTTGAACCCCAACGCAAAGCCGCGATCGGCTATTTTCAACTGCAACTATGTCGGGATGGTTCTCAGGCTCATACTGCCCAGTTAACCGTGCATCCAGCCTATACCTGGTTGTATCCAGAATTGTTGTCTCAAATGGCACGAATTTTGCAAGAGCTTCCGGCTCAATCTTTATATCTGATGTCTGCCGATTACCAGCCAGAACGGGAAGAATATTTCGAGCAGCTAGGTGCAGAAAGAATCGAGAGCGCTCTATTGATGTCTCGATCGGTTTGGCACAAAGTCAGGGAAGCCAAACATATTTCGCTAGAAGGATTGCAGTTATCTGAAGTCCTTAAGAGCTTGCAACCGAGTCGTCAACCAGTTCCCAGTCGCATTGATAATCTCCAGTCAACCATTCAACCCGAAGACAAGGAGACAAGGGGGCAAGGAGAATAGAGATGGGGAGATGGGGAGATGGGGAGATGGGGAGGCAGGGGAGAATTTTTAACTCAACACTCAACACTCCACACTTAACACTTCCATAGCTCCTAGACTTCTCTACTATGTCTACCATTTCGGCACTGGGATTGGATGTTGGGAAAAAACGCATTGGGGTGGCAGGATGCGATCGCACTGGCTTGATTGCTACGGGTTTGACCACGATCGAACGCACATCTTTTGCCAAGGCTCTAGAACAACTTAAAAGTCTAATTGCAGAACGAGAAGTGCAGGTGCTAGTGGTAGGTTTACCCTACGCGCTTGACGGCACGCTGGGAACTCACGGACGACAGCTAGAGAAATTTGCCATCAAACTCTCAAAGGCTCTGCAATTGCCAGTGGAATATGTTGACGAAAGGCTGACATCATATCAAGCCGAAGAATGGCTGAAAGACGAAGGACGATCGCCCTCTCGCCACAAAGCCGCGATCGATCGCAAAGCCGCAGCTTTAATTTTGCAGCAATGGTTAGACGATCGAAGAAGAATGATGAATGATGAATACAGAAGTTCAGGAGTTCAGAAGCTTTGGGAGTGTTGAGTGTTGAGTGTGAAGTTAATAAGGTTTCCCTCTCGCCCTCTCGCCCTCTCCCCATCACCCCATCACCCCTCTTTCTCGCTCCTGCTGCTAAACTTGAGGAGAGAGTAGGCGCAGGCAGTTGCAGATTCACTTTTTCAGGTGAGTCTGAGGAAAGTCCGGACTCCCGAAAGACCGAACTTGCTGGGTAACGCCCAGTGCGAGCGATCGTGAGGATAGTGCCACAGAAAGATACCGCCAATAATGTAGAGACGTAAAATTTTACGTCTCTACATTATTGGTAAGGGTGCAAAGGTGCGGTAAGAGCGCACCAGCAGCATCAAGAGGTGCTGGCTCGGTAAACCCCGGTTGGGAGCAAGGAAGGAACTACGGTTGGTCTTTTACCAGTTCCGCCAACAGTCCGCTAGAGGTGTTTGGTGACAAGCATCCCAGATAGATAACTGCCCCGATTGTTGGTACGCCATCGATCGGAACAGAACCCGGCTTATGTCCGACTCTCTCTTTGACCACATCTTGCGAACAAATGGCCACCGAATTGTGTTTGCTGTTCGTGGCTCGTCGTTAATGGGAACAATGTAACGATGAACCGCGAACGACGAACCATGAAAGATCCGCGCCGTCAGAAACAACTAGAGAAATTAATCGAAAGACTGGGATTGCCAGCCTCGGCCCCAGTAAAATGGTCGCTGTTAGAATTGGCGCTAACTCACCGCACTGTATCGCATACGAGCAATAACGAGCAGTTAGAGTTTATTGGCGATGCCGTAGTGCGGCTGGCTGCTTCTGAGTTGTTATGGGAAACTTACCCAGAAAGTTCAGTCGGGGAATTTTCGGCAATTCGGAAAGTATTGGTGAGCGATCGCATCCTAGCCCAAATTGCCGATGCTTACGGGCTAGAGAAATATTTGCTGATTTCTAACAGCGCCGCTGGCGACAAAGCCGGACAGCAATCGAGGCTGGCTGATGCTTTTGAGGCAGTTTTGGGAGCATTGTACCTCAGCACCAATAACCTAGATTTAGTGCGATCGTGGTTGGATTCTCATTTTCTGCAACTGGCAGCAGAAATTCGCCAAGATCCGGCCCGGCTTAACTATAAAGATGCCTTCCAGGAATGGACGCAAGCTCGCTATAAAATGTTACCGGAGTATCGAGTAGAAGAAACCAAACAACCTCATAACGACGCTCAGCGTTTCCGGGCTGAAGTCTGGCTTCTCGGTCAGCTTTGCGGTTCTGGTCAAGGAAATTCCAAAAAGGCAGCCGAACAAGCTGCTGCTAAGGAAGCTTTTTTGTCCAGGGAGCTAGAGGAAGGAATTAAGAAAGAACTTCGATAAGTTCAAATGCGGTTTTTAGAGTTTTGAATCCAGCCTTCACACCCAGCCCTGCTCGCGTGTAGGTCGCGAGCAAGATGCTCCCACTACATATCATGGCCAATTAACCGGATTTGATATGATATATGGCTATGCCCTATGACCCATGCCCCATGCCCCAATTAGAACGTTGAAACACGACTGAAAGATTATTAGCTGGCATTGGGTAAATCCCTTTCAAGTCCAGATTTTGGGCGTTAGCTGCGGCGACGACATCATCCAAGTTCCGCACCCCCCACTGCGAGTTTTGGGCGCGTAAAGATTCATCAAAAGCTGCATTACTGGCTGCTGTATGTTCTCCACCTTGTTTGAAAGGTCCGTACAAATAAAGGATACCTCCGGCTGGGAGGAGACGACCTGCCCCTGCCATTAACCCCAGACAGGCCGACCACGGTGAAATGTGAATCATGTTGATATTGACGATCGCCACAATTGGCTCTTTATCGGGTCGATCGAGCGTACCCTGCTCTACTGTCCAAACTGGTGCTGTGACATCTAGCTCCAGCGGTGGATCGACATTATCGCAGCCATAGTGTTCGATCCAGGCAATAATGCTGGCTCTTAATTGGGGATTTAGCTCTGTTGGCAACCACTGACAATTCTTCAACCGGGACGCGAAAAAGACTGCGTGTTCGCCAGTACCGCTGGCTATTTCTAAGATTGTGCCCTTCTGCGGCAACACTTCTAAAAGGACTTCAAGAATTGGTTCGCGATTGCGCTGGGTTGCTGGTGCATATTGCCGTGAGTTTGATTGTGCTGTCATTGTTAAACTGGTAGGTCAGCGGCACTACTAACATTTTCTAACACTAAGTCAGGACACATCCGCTTGATTAGACCAGTAAGCACTTGTCCCGGACCGATTTCCACAACGCGCGATATTCCCAGTTGTGGCAGTTGCAGAGAAATTTCTCGCCACCGCACCGAACCTGTCATCTGACCCTGAAGGCGCTCTTTTAACTTAGTCCCATCCCTGGTTGGTTCTGGCTCGACATTCGATAAAACTGGTACTTCCGCGTCGGTAAAGACTACAGACGCTAATACTTCCTGAAATTCTGTAGCAGCAGCGGCCATCATGGGAGAGTGAAAAGCGCCTGAAACGTTAAGGGGAACGGCGCGTTTGGTTTTGACTCGATCGAGAACGGCTTCAACCGCCGCTGGCGTTCCCGAAATAACGACTTGAGCCGGACTGTTATCGTTAGCTAGGACGACATCAGGGGTTTGTTGGATTTCTGCTTCTAAGCGATCGCGATCGAACCCAATTAAAGCCACCATCTTCCCACCAGCGGCTCCATCCATCAGTTCGGCGCGGCGTTTGACCAATTGCAATCCAGAGGCAAAGTCAAATACCCCGGCGGCGTAGAGAGCCACGTATTCCCCTAAGCTGTGTCCGGCTACTAGATCTGGTTGGAGAGCGCGATCGCGCATTAAGTCAACTAATATGCTCTCAACCACGTAGAGGCTCGGTTGAGTGTAGAGAGTATGAGATACTTTATCTTCCTGGCTCTGGCAAATTTCTGGGACAGACCAGCCTAAGATTTGCTGGGCTTGGGCAAACTTTTCTTGGGCGATGGGAAGATCTGATAAATCTAATCCCATCCCGATTTTTTGGGAACCTTGTCCCGGAAATATCCACGCAGTTTTAGTCATTTTTCAGAAGTTTAGGAGTTTAGAAGTAGGGGTGCAATGTATTGCGTCCGTACAGGAGTGTGGAGTGAGATTAATCAAATATCGGGGGCCATAGTTGGGCAACTTTTAGTTCCCAGCCAGGAAGTAATTCTGTAATAGTTAGAGTATCTTCGCTTGCTAATACTAGAGGTTCTCGATCGAGGCGATAAATTGTTACTGTCAGCTTATCTGGATCGATTAGTATGCCTACTTTAGCTCCTAATTTTAGGAACATTTTGACTTTTTCTCGCAAAGTTTTTACTCGATCGGTGCTAGATTTAATTTCTACAATTAGATCGGGAACTAGATCTCCAAATGCACGCTGATTTTGACGCAATCTTTCTGCGGTCACAAATGACACATCTGGCGCTCTGAGGTTAGTATCAGACAGAATAAATCCGCCACTGGAATCAAAAACTCGCCCTAGTTTTCTCGGTTCGATCCAAGCAAATAAAAACGCAATCAAGCGAGAACCAATTTCGCTAGAGACAATATCTGACGGCCCCATGACAACAATATTTCCATCCTGGAGTTCTAGCTGATAATCAGTATCCGCCGATTGTAGTTCTACTTGCAGTTGTTCCAAATTATGGACGCTGAGAGCCATATTAATTTTGTGGAATAGTCTGCTAATATTTTAGCTTTACCTGCCCCATTGAAAAATCGCCGCGCCCCAACTGAGTCCGGCACCGAAGCCAGCAGTAGCGATCGTATCTCCTGGTTGGATTTTGCCCGCACGCACGGCTTCATCGATCGCGATTGGAATTGAAGCGGCTGAGGTGTTGCCATACTTGGCGAGATTGCTGATAACTTTTTCGGGGGCAACTTTTAACCTTTGAGCGACGGCATCGAGAATGCGCTGGTTGGCTTGGTGCATCACCAGCCAGTCAATTTTATCGACCGCAACTTCGGCCCGATGCAAAGCTTTTTCAATTACTTCTGGAACTTTTTGCACGGCAAAGCGATAGACTTCTTGACCTTTCATCGTCATCGGTCGGTAAGTCCCTTGAGATATTTCCACTCCAGGAATCAGGGTTTGCGGTTCTCCTTGAAAGGGAAGGTTGAGACAATCGTTCTGAGTCCCATCGCTGCGAATTTCAAACCCCAACAAGCGATCGCTCTGATTGGCTTGCAGAACTACAGCCCCCGCACCGTCACCAAACAGAATGCAGGTGCGGCGATCCGACCAATCTACCCACCGAGACAGAATATCGGCACTGACTAGCAAAATATTTTGATATACCCCAGTGCGGATAAACTGGGATGCTGTTACCAAACCAAAAATAAACCCCGAACAAGCGGCGGTCATGTCAAAAGCCGCTGCTTTAGTAGCTCCTAATTCTGCTTGAATTCTGGCGGCGCTACCGAATAAATCGTCAGGAGTAGAGGTAGTTAAGATAATTAAATCAATATCGGCAGCGGTAATCTCTGCCATCGCGATCGCTTCTTTAGCCGCTTGAGTCCCCAGCGAGGTCAAAGATTCATTTATACCCGCTACTCGGCGCTCTTTAATGCCAGTGCGGGTAGCGATCCACTCATCTGAAGTTTCAACTAATTGAGTCAATCCCTGATTGTCAAACGCAGTTTCGGGCACAGCCGAACCGCTGCCTGTGATGGCAATACCTAATCCTGATGATTTCATCATTAATCGACCTCGTTGGTTTGGGAGGCAGCCAGCGCCACGCGAGACTCAATTCGAGCTAGCACTTGGTGGTCTACAGCTTCTTTGGCCAGCCGAATGGCATTAAACACCGAAGGTGCCTGAGAGCTACCGTGACCGATGACGCAAATTCCTCCTACCCCTAGCAGCAGGCAACCGCCATGTTCGGCGTGATCTACCCGTTGCTTGATCCGCTTGAGATTCGGTTTCAATATGGCCGTGCCGATTTGCCCGTGCAATCCTTGGGGTAATTCTTCTTTGAGGATTTGCACCATCACTTCCCCGATCGCTTCGGCAAATTTCAGCAACACGTTGCCCACAAACCCATCGCAAACGATCACGTCAAATTCGCCAGAGAGAACATCTCGTCCCTCAGCATTGCCAGCAAAGGAAATTAAAGGATTTTCTTTCAGTCTTTCGTGAGTGCGAATTGCTAAATCGTTACCTTTACATTCTTCTTCGCCGATGTTGATCAGCCCGACTTTGGGTTCATCTATCCCCAAGACGTACTGGCTGTAAATTGAACCCATGACCGCAAATTGTTCTAAAAACTTGGGACGACAATCGACGTTAGCGCCGACATCCAGGATCAATACCGACTTACTGGCTACCATCGTCGGAAACAGCGCCCCAATTGCCGGGCGATCGATCCCCGGCAAGCGCCCCAACCGCAGCAGCGCCGCTGCCATCGCCGCTCCAGAGTGTCCGGCAGAAACCACTCCATCTGCTTGCTTCTGCTTCACCAACTCCATGGCGACATTGATGGAAGCCTTGGGCTTGCGCCTCAAGCCAGAGAGCGGTTCTTCGTGCATTTCGATCGTCCCTTCAGCGGGCACGATTTCCACTTGATGAGAACTGCCGTGATGTTTGAGCGATGCGGCGATTTGCTCTTCATCGCCCACCAGCAAAACTTCTACATCTAGTTCTGCTTTGGCTCTAATAGCTCCAGCAACGATTTCACCTGGGGCATAATCGCCACCCATAGCGTCGATAGCAATCCGTGCGCGAGTCGATCCCATGACTAAACTTGTAGAAACATTACAGATTGTACCAGACTGCATCGATCCTACAATCTAAAATTCTGAATCGATCGATGCAGCTAGTAGGAATAATCCAGGGGAAAATCTGGGCTATAACTAGATTCTAGCTTTCACGTCTCAATTCAAACCATTTTGAACGGGACAGCCCAGAGGGCTATCCCACAAGAACTACTCCATTATTTTTTTACTTCGATCGAGGGAAAGGGAAAAGCTCAAAGCCCCTCCCCTGCAAGGGGAGGGGTTTGGGGAGAGGTTTACCCTGAGCATCGCCGAAGGGTCAACCTGTAACGCATCAAACCGATAAATGCGATCTAGCATTTCTCAATTGAGTGAAGTACATTCTTGTAGGATAGGCTTCCAGCCTGCCTTTAAGTCTGGGCTGCTAGGAGGTAGTAAGCTGATGAACGCCATAAATCTTTCAGATTTACTCTCTATTGTAGAAAACTTCAGTGGTAAAGGTTATTTGTATTTGCCAAAGAGCAAAGCCTGGGATCTAAATATGTACTGCGCCATTGTAGAGGATGAAGAAGATAAATTATCGAATCAAGAATTAATTGATGCTCGCAATTTAAAGTATGCTCTTGGCATTGGTGCTGTACAAGACATTATTAGTAATGCAAGCTCGCAGAAGGATGATATCGATCTGCTCGATCTTCTAAACGCTCTAAAATTCTACTATGATAATGACGCTTTTATTGAATTTTAAAGCCTTTTCTAATAATTGAGATTTCAAATACCTCAAATTTGCAATACATTCTTAAAATTTCACAAATAAAAGGAGCGATCGATGCAACTTACCCCTCAAGAAAAAGATAAACTCCTAATTTTCACGGCTGCATTGCTAGCAGAGAGACGTAAAGATCGAGGACTAAAATTAAACTATCCCGAAGCTGTTGCTTATATTACGGCAGCAATTTTAGAGGGTGCGAGAGATGGACGCACTGTTGCCGATTTGATGAATTATGGTACGACTCTCTTGACGCGAGAGCAGGTAATGGAAGGCATACCAGAAATGTTACATGAAGTTCAGGTAGAAGCTACATTTCCTGATGGCACTAAATTAGTTACCGTTCATCATCCCATTCGCTAGGAAGCGGTTATGCCAAAAAAGTAAGAGAATTGAAAGCAATAGTGACAAAAGCTGGATATGTTCTTCAATCAAAACGAGGAAAAGGAAGCCATACGTATTGGAAACACCCTTTCCTGCCTGAAGAACCCCTTACCATCCCTGGTAAAGATGGTGATGATGCCCCACCATATTTAGAAAAAGCTATTCAACGGGTGCTGCAAAAATTGGAAGAACTGGAAAAACTAGAAGATGAAAATAATGAGGAAGGTGAAAAATGAGCTACCACTACAGCATGGTAATTCAATGGTCGCAAGAAGATCGACTTTTCTTAGTCCACTTGCCTGAGTTTCCCTGGCAAGAATTTCATACCCATGGTAGAACTTACGAAGAAGCTGCTAAAAATGGTCGAGAAGTAATCGAGGCTTTGGTGGAAATTTTAACTGAAGATAATAAACCACTCCCAGAACCCAGAATGCTCCCGACAAAGCCATTGCAAGTTGCTTAGCTCAGAGGGTAACTATCGCATTTTCAATAAATGTAGATTTGCCGATGAATCACTGGAGTGCAGCAGAACTTAAGTTTCGGTGCGTTGGCGTAGCCTGTGCGTAGCACGTATCGCCTCTCTGTGCGTCTCGAACGATTAGCAGAGAACTTTCTGCCGATGGCATCTCTTAGTTTAGATATAAATAATGCCGATGTTGTCCTGGAAATCTTGCGGGAAAGTAAAGGATTTTTAGAACTGACGGCGATCGATTTAGATGTGGACAGTGCTTTTGAACTTGCCCAAATACAACGTCAATTATCTCGATGGCACCTTCAATGGTCAGAAACTTGGGCGAACGATTCTAGCCGTAGGGAAATTTTAACTTTAACTCAAGCTTGGGCAGATCGAATTCGAGATATGGCAGCAGTTCTGGTTTAATAATAGTCGCTCAGACGTTAAACGTAAATTGACCTATATAAGCAACAATATGTATCGACTATATGATTTTCTGCCTTCGGGAAATGGTTACAAAGTGCGCTTACTGCTAACTCAATTAGGCATTCCTTTCGATCGCATCGAACTCGACATTCTCAAAGGAGAAACTAGAACCCCAGAATTTCTTGCCAAAAATCCCAATGGCAGAATTCCGATTTTAGAGATCGAACCGGGCGTGTTTTTGTCAGAATCGAATGCAATTTTGTTATATCTGAGCGAAGGCACGCCTTACCTACCTGAAGATCGCTGGCAGCGAGCTAAAGTGATAGAATGGCTGTTTTTTGAACAATACAGTCACGAGCCTTATATTGCCACTTCTCGCTTTTGGTTGACCCACGGCATGGCAGAACGACATCGAGATGCCCTAGAACAGAAACAACCGCCAGGATATGCTGCTTTAGGGATAATGGAACAAAGATTAGCTAACCATCCATTTTTGGTAGGCGATCGCTATACCATTGCCGATATTGCCCTATTTGCCTACACTCATGTCGCTGAAGAGGGAAACTTTGAATTAAACGAGTTTCCAGCAATTCGAGCTTGGATCGAACGAGTGCAGTCGCAACCAAATCACATCCCAATTACCCAGCCTTAAGGAGCAAACCCATGATTCCCGGAGAGATGCTAGTTGAAGAAGGCGAAATCGAACTCAATGCTGGGCGGCCGACGATAAGGTTAACAGTAGCAAATACAGGCGATCGCCCGATTCAAGTCGGCTCCCATTTCCACTTTTTTGAAGTCAATTCCGCTTTAGAATTCGATCGAGAAGCCGCCAAAGGAATGCGTTTAGATATCCCCGCTGGCACGGCCGTTCGGTTTGAACCTGGAGACGAACGAGAAGTTACTTTAGTCACCCTCGCTGGCAGTCGCGAGGTTTACGGTTTTAACGCTAGGATTAATGGCGCTTTATAGAATTATTTATGTCTAAATTTGAGGAACTATGTCAGCTTTACGCCACTGCTCGCCAACAATCTCGCGATTACCGTCATTCTTGTCAAGATTTTGCCGATTTCCTAGTTCATCGCATGAACCTTTATTTTCAATGCCCGATCGAAACTGGAGAGATGCACTTAGATGAGGATGCTAACTTACATCTGGAAACGGCACTAACCTTATACGAAAATCCTGGCGCTCCTTCTAACGCAGACTGCCAAAGGATTAGCTTTCCTTTAACGATTAGAAAAAAAGCCGATACCTTTATCGTTTCAGTTTTTCCCTACGGTAACGAGTTTTCCGTTCCCAAAGACGACCTCAATCAACTCGATGCCGTTTATGAATATATAACCGATCGCATTCAACAAACTTACGAAGACGAAATTCAGTTATTCACTGGCGAAATCGATTACTTAAACTCTTTTAATCCTTTTTAAGCGATCGCCAAAGAAATTCGCAATTACCAGTTCGCAATTAACAATTTTATTTTAATTGCGAACTGCGAATTGACAATTGCGAATTGACAATTGTACGACTAGTAGGTTTCCACGTGCCAGCGTCCGGCCCGTTTCATTTGCCGTTGGTATTCCTTCCAATCGACTCCATGCTTAGCAGCTTCAGCCGAGAGAGCCTCATCGATCCCATCTTCCATCCCCTTCAAACCGCAGATGTAAGTGTGGGTTTTCTCTTTTTGCATCAAAGTCCAAAGTTCGGCGGCGTGTTCTGCCACTCGGTCTTGGATGTACATCCTGCCGCCCTTGGCATTTTTCTGTTCGCGGCTGATGGCGTAAGTCAAGCGGAAGTTATCTGGATACTGCCCTTGCAGTTCCTCTAACTCTTGCTTGTAAAGGATGTTGGGTGAGGTAGGAATACCGAATATCAGCCAAGCCAAGCCTTTAAATTGATAGTCTGGGTTGGCTTGCTTTTCTGCTTCCTTGAACATCCGCCACAGGTAAGCCCTAAAGGGAGCAATCCCCGTCCCAGTCGCCATCATGATCGCGGTGGCATCTGGATCGGTGGGCAAGAGCATTTCCTTACCAGTCGGGCCGGTGATTTTGACATCTGCCCCAACTTCTAAGTTACAAAGATGGGTAGAGCAGACACCATAAACCATTTCTCCGGTTTCTGGATGCTTGTACTCTAGCTGGCGGACGCAAAGGGAAACAGTTTTGTCATCCACTCTGTCGCCGTGACGGGTAGAAGCGATCGAGTACAGTCTGAGTTTCTGCGGTTTCCCGTTTTTATCGACTCCTGGGGGGATAATCCCGATACTTTGACCTTCGAGATACCGTAGATCGCCGCCAGAAATATCGAAGATCAGATGACGCACAGTACCAATCCCGCCTTCACCCACTAATTCTTCATTGTGCAAGCACTTCCCAATATAGGGATTATTAGGACGGTAAATGTTAACCGGGATATCAGTTTCAGTTTTGGCTTTGGTCGGAGCCGGAACTGATTCAGCCTGCATTTGAGTCATAGGCCTGCTATCTGCTCCTGATTGCATTTGTTGGTTGTTGGCATTCAGGGGTCGGATGCTGAGAATTTTGCCGCCCAAGCGAGCAATTCTTTGCATTTCTTGGTTCATCCGGTTGTAAGGCACTGTAATAAATACACTGCCACTGTTACGAACGGGGTAGTTGCTTTGGTCGGCAACCGAGGGCTGACCCAAACCGACTACTTCATAGATAAATACGCGGCTGCCAGATAAAGTATTGGCAGTTGCACCAGCTACACCTGAGTTGTACATTTCTAATCCAATAATTTCCAAACCCAATTAAGAGACGTTGCTGCAACGTTCCCTTTCCAGCATATGACAGCCCGACTCCTCGATCCAGTTTGGCAGTTAGAGAAATACTCCTAAAGCGTAGAGGCGCAGTTGTTGGGAACGCCCACCCAGAACGGCAATAATAGCTCGACCCCCTGTTACCTATCAGTCTAGCTAATCATTGGCTGGGGGAATGTCAATCGCGAGCAATTTAATTTTTTCTTCCAAAACAGCGGCTACTCAACTTAGCATATTGTAAAGGCATAAATATATTGCCTCTCAACCGAGCAAGACAATTTTCATCGAATCAGCCTTGTATAGGGCGATCCCATTCTGGTAAAATCTTGTTTAAATTCTAGTAAGAAATACTTAACTTGCCTAGAATTGGCAAGAGTTTTTCCCTAACGGGCAGCAGTTAACCCTGTCTGCCTGAGAGCATGGGAGTAACTTACAGGCTAAGAATTTAGCTTGCTGCAAAACCTTTGGAGAAAAAGTTTTACGTTAGAGGGAAGCTATGACCAGTCAGCTGGATCGGGTGGTGCTAATTGGGGTTGCTGGAGACTCAGGATGCGGTAAGTCTACATTTTTGCGCCGATTGACAGATTTATTTGGAGAAGATTTAGTCACGGTAATTTGTTTAGACGATTATCACTGTCTAGATCGCAAACAGAGAAAAGAAACAGGAATTACAGCCCTAGACCCCAGGGCGAATAATTTTGACCTGATGTACGAGCAAATTAAGGCGCTCAAAAGCGGTCAAACGATTAACAAGCCAATTTACAACCACGAAACGGGCGAGATCGATCCCCCAGAAAAAGTCGAGCCTAACCACATCGTAGTGGTTGAAGGACTTCATCCGTTGCACGACCAGCGGGTGCGATCGCTCCTAGATTTCAGCGTTTATCTCGACATCAGCGATGAAGTAAAAATCGCCTGGAAAATCCAGCGAGATATGGCCGAACGGGGCCATCGCTATGAAGACGTGCTAGCAGCGATCGAATCTCGCCGCCCCGATTTCACCGCTTACATCGAGCCGCAACGGGAGTTTGCCGATCTCGTCATTCAGGTATTACCTACCAAGTTAATAGAGGACAAGGAAGGTAAAATCCTGCGGGTGCGCTTGCTGCAAAAAGACGGAGTGGAAGGTTTTGAACCCGTCTACCTGTTCGACGAAGGTTCGACGATCGATTGGATTCCTTGCGGTCGCAAGCTGACGTGTTCTTGGCCGGGAATCAGGCTGTTCTACGGTCCGGATTCTTATTACGGTCACGATGTCTCAGTTTTAGAGATCGACGGTCAGTTCGACAACCTGGAAGAAGTCATCTACATTGAAGGGCATTTGAGCAATACTTCTACCAAATACTACGGCGAATTGACTCATTTGCTGCTCCAGCATAAGGAATATCCCGGCTCGAATAACGGTACTGGGTTCTTCCAAGTGCTAGCTGGCTTGAAGATGCGAGCTACTTACGAGCGGTTGACGGCTAAATCGTTAAAACCACAAGTGCCAGCGGCTGCGGCTGCGGGTTAATCTGCGATCGCTCGACCTCACCCCAAACCCCTCTCCACCTCACCCTGCCCTCTCCTAGAAGGAGAGAGTAAAGGAAGTTTCTGTTATTGGAGAGGGGCTTTGTTCGTATATAGGTATATTAGTCAGCGATCGACCATCTGACATAAGGACGACTAGCAATTATCCCGCGACGATCGATCGCTGAGGGAGTGCTGGGGCTATCTGGCGGCAGTTGAACGCGGAAATAAACATGGCCGTGGCGGAAGGCGAACCGATAATCGGAATATTCCTCGGAACTGGCTCTGCCGACGCAAGATCTGTAAGCTTTTTTCAGAGGCGCTTTAAATTCGGCCACCTTTCTATTAGCAGATACCAACCTAGCAGGTCCGGCGATCGCTAAGGTATCAGCGACGACTAAAAATTCTCCCCCACCCTCATAGTTGCGAAATGCCGTCCACAGACGCACGACCTTGGGACAATACCCAGTTTGGCGTTTGACGGTGAAAGTAGTATTCGATCGCTGGCGCAATATCGTTCCTGGCGAAAGCGGAGAATTTTCGGCTAATCCTGGCGTGGCGGCAAATAGCGCCGATAACAAGCCCGCAGACATCGCCAGTCGAGTAAAACCTTGCATAAGAGTATTTTTGAAGTATAAACGCATACCTATATACTTCAAGACGCTGGCTGGAGATTTCGCAATTTCTAGTAATTGTTGTGGGACAGCCCAGAGGGCTATCCCACAAGACGACAGGCAGGAGGCCCGCCCCACAATTACCAAATTTAATTCTTAACCTTCATCATTGCGCCCCTACCCAAGATATGTTGCTTTGGGCAAGGCATGAGGCAAAAAACTATGCCCCATGCTTTATGCCCTATCCCCTGTAAATTTAGTCAGCGATCGCCCATTTAACCATAGGACGGGAAAGCAGGACGCTGCGAGAGGTAAATTTGGTCGGACTGTTCAGAGTCCCTGGGGGTAAATCGACGCGGAAATAGACTCGCTGCCGACGAAACGTAAACTTATAAGAGGGATACTCTGGAGAACTAGCATGACCGACACAAGAGGCGTATTCTTTGTTCAATCTAGCTCGATAGACTACAAACTTCTTGGCAGATCTGACCGATCGCGCGCGTCCGGCAATTGATGAAGTATCGGCGATTGCTGTATTTTCTGCCCCCCCTTCATAGGGGCGCGATCCCGTCCATAAACCGACGCTGCTAGGGCAATTCCCCTTGGTAGCAACCACGTTGAATGTAGTTGACGGTGGTTCGCGCAGCAGGGCTGATGGCTCGACTTGGGCATCTTGAGTTAAACCTGGTGTGGCTACCAGTAGGGCTGATAATAAGCCCAAGCTACCCGTCAGGGTTAAACGCTTCATATATGTCTCCTTGAGTGCGATGAAAGCTGCTGAGACAGTTAATTGATATCGAGCGATTCTTGATACCAAGAGGAGGGCGTTTACCAGCGATTGTTTGAAATCAGCAGCGTTGTTCGACTGAATTTCTAGGCGATCGATTACCTCTTTGAGGTGTGGAGGAATTTTATCATTTAGTTGGTCGATCGACACAAAATGATTTGGTAATTGTTGCTAATTTTCAAAATGTAGGCAAATATCGCTACTAAGGCGCTTAATGAAAAAATCGATCGAAGTCTACGGTTATCATGGAACCAGTCAAGCTCAAGCTGCAAGTATTCTCAAGAATGGATTTCAATCCAGCGACAACGACTACGATTGGCTGGGTACAGGAGTATACTTTTTTCAAGATGCACCAATTCGAGCTAGAGAATGGGCGAGGAAACGACATCCAGAAAATCCTGCTGTCATTTGTGCCCTTATTCGTTTAGAAAATTGTATAGACTTACTAGACATCAACTGGTTTCCCCAGTTAAAAAACGTATATAATTTATTCGTACAACAGTATGAATCAACCGATCGACCTTTACCCAAACAAAACCCCGATCGCTCTAAAGCTCATCGTCTAGACTGTGCATTTTTTAACTTTACTATTCAATTACTATCCAGTCAGGGGCAAGCAATAGCAGGTATTAGAGCAGTATTCGTCGAAGGAAAGCAAATATTTCCTAATTCAGCAATCTTCGATCTAGCTCACGTGCAAATAGTAATTAAAAATCCGAATTTGATTCAAGAGTGTTATCTACTCGATATTTAAAGAGGTGTTTACATGATAGATGTAAAAAAATCGCTAGAAATCTTAGAGAATTATTTTGCCAAGGTAACTAAGGAAGAATTCGACAGAGACTTAAAAAAGTATTGCCCAGAATTATTTGAGGAAGAATCAAACGATTTAGAGTTAGAGCAATTAAAGAATACAGAACTTTATCAACAAGCCAAGAAAGATAGCAAGTTAGAAATTGCTCCTAAACTGCTAAAGAAAGGATTGAGCGCTCAGGAAGTAGCAGAAATACTAGAATTAGATGTCCGCCTGATAGCATAGGATCGGATCGGTTACTATCAATGGGATTCGATCGATTGTTGTTTGCAGATTTTCAACCTCTAGCCCTAATTGCTACTACCCCTACGGGCGCTCAAAGACTACAACCTCTCAACCAATTGCCTGCTACTACCCTCTGGGTGTCAGAATCATTAAGCCAGATCGAGGGCGTTCAAACTTATAGCGGTTCTCTATCAGAGCATTTAGCCAATATTTGGCCTGACTGTAAGAGTTTGGTTTTCTGCTTAGCTACTGGCGCGGTTATTAGGCTAATTGCACCTTTGTTACAAGACAAATCCTGCGATCCAGCCGTAGTTGTAGTGGATGAGGCGGGGAAGTTTGTCATTAGCCTGTGCAGCGGGCATCAAGGAAAAGCCGATCGCTTAGCGCAATTAGTCGCCAGACAAATCGGAGCAACGCCTGTAATTACAGGAGCTTCAGCTAGTTTGGGATTGCCAGGAATTGACGTGTTGGGCGTTCCCTTTGGTTGGAATCGCGGTACGGGCGATTGGACGAAAGTAAGTGCAGCTATAGCTAGAGGAGAACTAGTACGAGTCATTCAAGAAGCTGGCTCGACTTTATGGCAAAGTCATTTACCAGAAACACACCCTTTCGATTTTGGGGTTCCAGAAGAAGCAATCGCTCCTCAAGCGAGAGTTTGGATTAGCCATCAACAAGTCAAAAGTCGTAGGGGCGCAAAGCATTGCGCCCGTACAAAAGTCAAAAGTCAAGACTCCACAATTCCTGAAGTTCGGTGGCATCCGAGAGTTTTATGGGTAGGCATGGGCTGCGAACGCGGAACTTCTAGGAAATTAATTGCAGCCGCAATTCAGCAAGTTTGTCAGGCAAACGATTTGGCAGAAGATGCGATCGCAGGTATTGCCACCATAGATATCAAAGCTGACGAAGCAGGGATATTAGAATTATGTGGCGAACGCTGTTGGCATTTACGTACTTTTCCAGCGGAAATTTTGCGAACTGTAGAAGTTCCCAACCCCTCAACAGTTGTCGAAGCTGAAGTGGGAACTCCTAGCGTGGCAGAAGCCGCCGCTATTTGTGCCGCTGGGGATGTATCCCAAATTCAGCCCTCACTCCCAACCCCTCTCCCGTGGGAGAGGGGTGCCGCAGGCGGGGTGAGGGCAGAGGAGTGTTGGCAAGCCGATTTGGGATTAGATCGATCGCCAACACTAAAACCCGTACAAGGGAGATTGCTGGTATCCAAACAAATTTTCTGCTTTGATACCGAAGATCGACTAATCCAAAATCCAAAATCTAAAATCCAAAATCGTCAAGGTGCTGTGACAGTAGCGATCGCCCAATCTCAACTAGAATACACTGGACGCAAAGGTTCTCTGTGGCTGGTGGGTACGGGTCCGGGAAAATTAGAACAAATGACTCCGGCGGCTCAAACGGCAATAACGGCGGCTGATGCCGTCATCGGTTATTCTCTGTATATCGATCTGATCTCTCCTTTGTTGCGTCCCGGACAAATTGTAGAGGCTTTGCCGATTACGCAGGAACGCCAACGGGCAGAAAGAGCGATCGCTTTGGCAAAATGGGGTTTAACCGTAGCTGTAGTTTCTTCTGGCGATTGTGGGATTTACGGGATGGCTGGATTGGTGCTAGAAGAATTACAGCGATCGGGTTGGGATGGCAAAACGCCCAGTGTCGAGGTGTTTCCTGGAATTACTGCCCTGCAAGCAGCAGCGGCTAGAGTGGGAGCGCCTTTGATGCACGATTTCTGCGCTATTAGTTTGAGCGACTTGCTCACCCCTTGGGAAGTAATCGAAAAACGTTTAATTGCTGCCGCCCAAGCCGATTTTGTCACAGCTTTGTACAATCCGCGATCGCAAACTCGCACCCAGCAAATCGTCACCGTCCAACAAATTTTTCTCCAATATCGTCACCCATCGACACCTGTAGCGATCGTGCGTTCCGCTTATCGATCTGACGAGGAGATTGCGATCTCCACTCTAGAAAAGTTTCTCGATCTGCCAATTGATATGCTCACTACTGTAATTATTGGCAATCAAAGTTCTCGAACTCATGCCGATTGGATAATTACGCCACGCGGTTATAATTCCTGGAGTTCTTTCACTGACTGCGATTAACTATTTGTGGCAACAGCTTGGGATTCGAGAAAAATTTTCGGCTGGGTTCGATCGTCAAATGGACGGTTATAGGCGCTAGTATCTAAATATATTCTTGCCATCCTATTTACCAATTGCGAAACCGTACATTCTGCTAGCAGGCATTAATATCGTTCATTCGATCTAAACTTCGACCTTATAGCTAAATCGATCTTTGTCCCCAGATAATCCCCGAAAACCGTAATTGTGCCTTTTGCTCTTGAGAACTCTTGTGGCGAAATTTGGGCGTATTCCAATCGATCGACTCTACGATTTAAAATTCTAAACTGTCGATCGATTTCTCGATTTCTATCGTTTGGCTCGTTAGCTCGGGCCATAATTTTACTTCATCTGTCGCGACTTCATGAGTATCTTCACCCTACAATCTGTTAAAAAAGACTTTGGCATCAAAGAAATTCTCAAAGATGCTAGTTTTAGCCTTGATGCCACCGATAAAGTTGGATTAATTGGAACAAATGGTTCGGGCAAATCTACCCTATTAAAGATAATTGCAGGTTTAGAGTCGATCGATTCTGGTTCTCTTATGGTTAATTCGGGGGCGAGGATCGTTTATTTACCCCAGCAGCCAGATCTAGATGAATCTAAGACGGTTTTAGAACAGATTTTTGCTGATAGTGGCGAACAAATGGCTTTAGTGAGGGAATACGAAGATATTTCCGATCGCTTAGCCCATACTACAGGGGAAGAGAGCGATCGCCTCATGTCTCGTCTATCTAAGCTGATCCAACAAATGGATGCAACTGGGGCGTGGGAATTAGAAACTAATGCCAAAATTATCCTCAGTAAGTTAGGAATTCACGACTTTCATGCCCAAGTCGGCACTCTATCGGGAGGGTATCGCAAGCGAATTGCTCTAGCCTCAGCGTTAATGGCGGAACCGGACGTATTACTGATGGACGAACCTACCAACCATTTAGATGCCCTTTCTGTGGAGTGGTTGCAAACTTATCTGAATCGGTTTCGCGGGGCAATTTTCTTAATTACTCACGATCGCTATTTCCTCGATAAAGTTACTAACCGCATTATTGAAATCGATCGGGGCGATTTATACACCTACGACGGCAACTACTCCTACTATTTAGAAAAGAAAGCTTTAGCCGAAGAATCTGTAATTAGCAGTCAGAAAAAGCATCAAGGGGTATTGCGGCGAGAGTTAGAATGGCTCAAACGCGGCCCCAAAGCCCGCAGTACCAAACAGAAAGCAAGGATCGATCGCATTCATGAAATGCAAGATCGGGAGTTTAAACAAACTCAAGGGAAAGTAGATATTTCTAACCCTACTCGGCGGATTGGCAAAAAAGTAATCGAACTGAACCAGATTACTAAAGGGTATGAGGAACGCACTTTAATTAAAGACTTTACCTACACTTTTAATCCAGAAGATCGAATCGGTATTATCGGTGGTAATGGTGCGGGAAAATCTACCCTTTTAGATATCATTACTCAACGGATACAACCGGATGCGGGTACTGTCGAAATCGGTTCGACTATCCACATGGGATATTTCGATCAACACTCAGAACCTTTACTTGCCGCACTCAACGAAAATCAGCGAGTTATCAACTATATCAAGGAAGTAGGCGAATATCTCAAAATTGCTGATGGTACTCAAATTACTGCCTCGCAAATGTTAGAGAGATTCTTGTTTCCTGGAAGTCAGCAGTATGCACCCATTCACAAGCTATCTGGTGGAGAAAAGCGCCGCCTATTCCTGTTGCGAGTGTTGATGAGTACCCCCAATGTCTTACTACTCGACGAACCGACGAACGACCTAGACGTGCAAACTTTAGCGGTTTTAGAAGAGTATATAGAAGATTTTAATGGTTGCGCGATCGTAGTTTCTCACGATCGCTATTTTCTCGATCGCACCGTCAACACCATCTTTGAAATCGAACCAGATGGCAACGTGCGTCAGTATCCTGGTAACTATGCCGTCTATTTAGATTTCAAGCAAGCAGAAGCCGCAAAAATTGCAGAGACGGCTAATACTCAGCCATCTAAGTCGAAAGCTGAGCCGCAAAAACCCAAAGCTACTACCCCAGCAAATAACGGCAAGCCTCGCAAGCTTTCCTCTAAGGAAAAGCGAGAATTAGAAACTCTAGAAACCAAAATTCCCGAACTAGAAGCCGAGAAAGCCGAAATCGAACATACTATTTACCACCAGCCTCCCGCTGGCTATACCAAATTGCAAGAATTGACAGAAAAGTTGCAAGATCTCGATCGAGAAATCGAACGATCGACCGAACGCTGGTTAGAATTAGCTGAAATAGCTAGTAATTAAAACTTGTTGAAAAAGGCTGGCGGATTTGAGAATAAATCGGTTCACAATTTCCTCACAATTAACTTCTAAGATCCAAAGAGGAGAACAACAAACTTGAGTTAGATGCTCTCGGCTGGCGATTCGGATGTGGGTAGGAGTGGTAAGCCGATGACGGTCGAGAACAACAGGGAGGATTGAGCTATGAGAGAAAGAGCATATCTTCTAATTACAGCCATAATTTTTGGTTTAGTGGCACTGTTGCATCTGGTGAGGCTAGTTAACCACTGGTCGGTTCAACTGGGGACATTTGCCGTTCCCTTCTGGGGTTCGTGGCTAGGACTAGTCATCGGTGTGGTGTTAAGCCTCTGGGCAGTTCGGCTGATGACTCATCAATTAAGCAGTAGCCATTAGACAGATGTGATATCTCCCGACGCTGATGCTACGCATACAGCGCGGGCAGCGCGTTGCTCTCTCGGCGGCAAAGCTAGAGGCAGAGGCGTAGCGTTGCTACATCTCTGCCGCTGGTTTTTCCATGTAATTTTTCCTACTAAGATTCAACATTTATCTGTCGATCGCAGAGGCGAAACTTAATTTAGTGTATTAAGGTAGGGTGCGTTAGACGGCGATAACCCTAGCTATGACAGAGATCTAACAATCCGTCGCAGGAGCACCACATAGTTTAAGCTTTTAGATTTGATTTGTATCATTCCTAATTTGCCAGTTCGCGATCGTTCAATTCGTTCTGTATGCTTTCGGAGTCATACCTGTAAGTTGCCGAAACTGTTTGCTCAAATGGCTATGGCTGCTGAACCCACACTCTAAAGCAATTTCCACGATCGATCGCTCGGTTTGTTTTAACAACAGCTTTGCCCGTTCTACCCGTTGCTGGAGGAGGTATTGGTAAGGGGATGTGCCGATCGCCTGTTTAAACAAATAAATGAAATGAAATTGACTGATATTCAGCAATCGGGCTAAATCGTCTAGCTTAATATCTCGATCGAGATGTGCGTGGATATAGTCTAAAACTTGCTGAAGCTGATGTTCTGGTAAACCGCCTTTATGGGTAAAAATTCGAGGTTCAGCAGTCGCATATTGCCTGAGTAAATGCACTGCTAGCACGTTTGCTAGCGATTCGATGTAAAGCTGGCCGCCCACATTTTCCTGTTTTAGCTCGGCGAGCAACAACAAACCGAGAGACTCAATTTGCGGATCGCGAGTCCGAAATTCAGGGATTAATTCAATTCTATCGGGGTTCATCGCCAGAGACTCCCTCGCCACTTGCTGAATAAAACCAGAGGCAATGCGAATCTGCAAGTAGCGATCGTCGCTATCCCAACGGGCAAAAAAACGCATCTGGGCGGGCGTAATGGAAATGTCGCCTTTCCCGTACAGGCTGCTATAGGTTCTGCCTCCCTTAATTTGCAGAAAGCGAACGGGACGCGGAGAGAGAGACAGACAAATCGCGTGTTCGTCGCTGTAACGACACATTCCTTCACCCGGTGGAGATTGGAATTGTTCGACTAAAATATTGCTCCAACCCCGATCTTGGCTCGACAAAATGGGCGGGTAATACGTTTCCGGCTGATAGGTAGCGATCGTCTGCATGACACAAGCCTAATAGCATTAGATCCGATTCTAGGCACTTTTAGAGGATAAGTGCCGATCGGCTGAAAAATCGATCCCAAAATTTTGATAGTTCCCCAGGAATGTGATAGTTGAGCCGACGGCACTTGCCTAAGCTGAAAGAGTGTTTGATTTAGAGAATCTCAAACGCATCTACATTTAAAAACGATCGGGCAACTACCACCACCGCTTCACAGGGATAACCCTCTGGGCTGTCCCACAAGTCTATGCCAATGCAAGCTGCTATAAACAGGAGATTTACAGCTATGGCACATTTACTGCACCTCGATTCTAGTCCGCGCGGAGAGCGCTCTCACTCTCGCCGCCTGACCCGCGAGTTTGTCGAACAATGGCAGCAAGCTCATCCTGGGGATACTGTCACCTATCGAGATCTCGGTCGCGATCCCGTTCCTCATGTGGACGAACCGTGGATTGCGGCAGCATTTACACCCCCCGAAAAACACACGCCTGAGTTGCAGGCAGCGATTAGCCTCAGCGATCGACTCGTGGACGAATTCTTAGCCGCCGATATCTACGTCATCGGCGTTCCCATGTATAACTTCAGCGTTCCAAGCACATTCAAAGCCTACATCGATCAGATCGTTCGAGTTGGGCGAACGTGGTTATTTGAGCCTGAAGACCCACAAATGCCTTATAAACCTCTCGTCCACAACAAGAAAATATTTGTCATTACGGCTTCTGGTGATGGTGGATACGATCGTGGAGGTCGTAACCAGAAAATGAATCATCACGACCCTTACCTGATAACTGTTTTTGGGTTTATGGGCATCACGGATATCACCTTCGTTCATGTCGAAAACGATGAGTACGGGGGGCACAAGTTAGCAGAGTCGATCGCTAACGCCCAGATCGAAATTGCTAAGTTAGCTGCTGCTTAACATGGTTTGGCCGCTATCTCAATTAGTCGTCGATCTGATGCCACGCAAGCGGAACAGGAGCAATTGAGTTTTTTGTTCTCTTCTAAAATTGTCGTCGCTAATCATTACTAAACTTTGAGAACCATCTGGCAAAATCGGGCCGAGAGTCATCCCTTCTAAATTATCTATTCCTATCCTTCGCTTGTCTAAATCTAGAACCAACTGTTTCGCCATCGGTTCGATTTTTTCTGGTCGATCGCTCAACTTATAAATCTGAGAAGTATCGGTTGCCCCTCCAATTACTGCTTGAAAAATTCGCACGTCAAAACCTAATAGACCAAGCGATCTCTCTAAAGTCAGAAAGTGACCTTCTTGGTCTAAAGATAATAACTCTGCCAACCCATGTTTGATGGCAATTCCCGGAGGAGGTTCTAACTGATAAATATATTCAGCAACTAGTTGAGGGCCATCGTTGTTAATTAAATAGTGCAATACGCGGCTTTCCGGACCTGCCTTTAAGTCTGTTTCGCTGCCATGACGAGTTGTTTTTACCGGGGCTTTGTCTTGCAATAAAGCTGATTCTGTCGCCGTATAAACCCGCAGTGGATCGCCGCCTGGAGGAATAGTTAGCGATTCAAATGCCAAGTTATTCTGCACGCCGCTAACCACTTCTTGCTTGCCATTAATCGCAGTTAAGTTGGGCAGGTAGCGATTGGGAATAGGTAAACTTTGAAGCTGTCGCCCAGTTTTTAAATCGAATTCCTTGACAAATGGATCGATATCTCTATTAGCGTCACCTTCGCTAGCGACAAATAGCGATCGCTGTGGAGTTAAAGCAATGCTTTCTGTATCTGTAGTTCCAGGAGCAAAATTATTGCCATCTGGATCGGTCAAAAAACTGACATCTTCTATTTCTACTTTTTGCAGGTCGATCTGACCTGAAGTATTGCGATCGATATTTAGCTTCAGAGTGTAAAACCTGGGCGAACCTGGTTGTCTGCGATCGTCGGAAATTGCATAGAAACGATCTACTTCTCGATCGTATACTATCCCCGACAACCCACCAACAACAGTATCTTTAAACTTACTTTTTGGCAGTTCGTATTTATCTAAAAACTCTAAAGATAGATCGAGAAAAATACTTTCTGGGGCAGTACCTTGAGCTAATACAGATAAAGTTAAAATAATTGCTAAGATTGACGCTCCCAAGAGGCGCAGCCAGATTTTTCTTCTAGCAGGCGATCGTTGGCTGACTATTTTTCTCTCTTTAAGCTTCATTTATAATAATTCTCCAACTATAAAATGGCGTTTACTTCTTAGTGCATAGGTAAGTGCCGATAACACCACCGTCTATTTGTTTGCTTTCGATCGTAAACCCCGATCGCCACAAAAGACCATCCATCACCCAATCGTAGGTAGAATACTCGTCCCTAAAGTGTCCCTCAGCATCTTCCCGCAAAAAGTCTCCTCCTGCGGCTTCTTGCTTTTGGATGAACGCGTTAATGTTGGCCAGCGCGTCGGTGGTTTCCATAATTACGTCGTGGATGTAAAGTTGCCCGCCAGTTTTCAGCATCTCATTCATCCGATTCATGGCAATTCCTTTCCAAAAATCCGGTAAATGATGGAAAGCAAATGTAGTGACGATCGCATCTACAGTCTCTCCTGAATGCTGGTAAGTCAAGAATCCGGCGTGGTGGAATTCAATATTCGATATGCCCGCTCGAACCGCCTTGGCACTAGCAAGATCGAGCATGGTTTCAGAAACATCAACTGCATATACTTGGCTACAGCGGCGTGCCGCTTGCATGGCAAAGATGCCAGTACCCGCTCCAAAATCGATTAGCGTGTCAGTAGTCTCGATTCTTAGTAAGTCTAGAACGCGCTCGCTTTCGGCTGCAATATCACGGAAATCGGCGTGACTCGAATCGTAAACCTCCACCTCAGCTTGACTGTTGTAGTCCCTGCCGACTTGCTTGAATTCATCGTATTGCCAAGAAAGTTGATGCTGCATTGTTGATTTCATAGCCGTAGGTTGGGTTGAGCGCCAGCGAAACCCAACGAACCCAACCGTAATACCTCTTTGCGTCCTTCGTGCCGAATAATTGTTATTAGCTTTGTAAGGCTAAGGGACGTTCCAGTGCTGCCCGGTCCCAATGTCCTAAATTTGCTGCTGCTTCATAGGTACTTTGGAAAAATGCCAAGAGTGTTGCATCTGGATCGTCAGCCTGTCTTACTGCTTCATAAGGTAGGATAAACTCTTGCATTTGAGAACTATAGAACGCCTCTTTAGGTTGAACGGTGTAATCTGGGAACCCTTCGGGTGCGGGGTAAGCGTAAGCGTAAAAAACTGGCTCCACGATCGATCCGCCACCCGGCCAAAAGCCGCAACTACTGACTTCGTGCGAATAGGCTTCTCGCGTTACCCAGTCGGACATATTAGGAATTCCACCTGGATGCTCTGGTGCAGGGCGACCGGAGAAGCGAGTCACAGCCAGGTCGAAGCTACCCCAAAAGAAATGTACGGGGCTAGATTTGCCAATAAATCGCGATCGAAACGCACTCATCACTCGGTCTGCTTGCACGAGAATTCGCCAACACCGCTGCGCGTATTCTGGATCGTAAGCCGTATGTCGATCGTCGCGATCGAATGGTATCGGTTCTGCTACTTCTTGCGGCATCGTCCAAATTGGGACTTTTATGCCCATCTCGCTCAGCGCGTCCATTACATCTCGATAAAAATCAGCCACGGAGCGAGGAGCGAGGGCAATTCTTTTGGTAATACCGTCGCTGGTGTCGATCTGTAATTGATGTTCGAGAAAGTCAAAGCTAATTTGAAAGTTACGAGTTGCGTAAGGAATAGCACCCGTTGTCAGTCCGCGCGGCGTTACATATAGAGTAGAATGCCACCAATGGTTGAGGTTGGGAGCCAGTGCCAATCGAATTTTACCTACGATCTGCGTCCACAGGTGGAGCGTAGCATATGTATCCTGCCAAGCTGCTAGGGGCAAATCGGGCCAAATGGTATCTAGGGGCGTATCTGGAACAGAAGTTGCCATGAAAAACCTCCCTTTGAGGAAACTAGGCGAACAAATTTAGAAGAGAATCTAATAGCAGTTCTAGATCGCAGGCATCTTGCCTGCCGTGGGACAGCCGGGACGGCTAGATCGCAAGTCATGAATGGATTGCTATGGGTGAAATCCGCATCGCTTCAATATTCCTTTCCCTGCTCGTGGGCAAAACACCACAACCACTGTTCCCCCAATTCAGCCGAGCTAATTACCGCATGACCCGTTGCTTCATAATGATGGCGAGCGTGTTGATGCTCGGAAGAGTCGCAGCAGAGCATTTTTCCACAAGTTTGACAAATGCGTAGGTGTACCCAGCGGCTATTAATTTTCATGCACTCTTCGCAGCGAAACGCTGGATAGGTGGCTTTAGAAATCATGTTTTCCGCAGTCAGATTGTTGAGATCTTGACAACTCATAAATCACCTGGCGATCGAACCGATTGACTCTACAATAGCCTACAACTATCGACTCGGTAGAGATGTAAAGATTGCCAACTGCCCATATCCAAGCTCAAACTAATACTTTCTCGATCGCAGATAAAAGAGGGTCAATGGTTTGAGCCTGGATGCGATGTGGTGGATTCCAGGCTACCCACTCGTAAGCGCCGTGTTCGCGTGCAATAACGTCAATATCTTGCGTCACATAACCCATGAAAACGACTAGCGTTTTCTCGACTTCTTCGCCTCCAAATCGCTTGTATGGTGTCCTATATGTGGTTTCGTATCCGAATGCGGTATCGAGTTGGATATGATTAGGTGCGATCCCTGTCTCTTCTTTGAGTTCTCGCAGGGCGCACATCAATTCGGTTTCACCATCAATTAGATGTCCTTTGGCCAGATCGAAGCGATCGACGTGCTTCATCAGCAGGAATTCCCGATCTGGGGCGTAACGAAAAACTAGTACCCCACATGATTTTACGGTTCGCATTATCAGTTGAAGTTCAAAGAGCGATCGCCTACGACGCTCTAGCACGCGATCGCTGTTGGTGGAGATACTCAAAAACCGACTTATCGCCGATATCTGATGGCAGATCTTGAAAACCTTTACGAATGGCAAAGATTGCAAACAGAACCGCCCATACAGCTAGTAAAATCCTTTCCGTTTGGACTGGCAAAATCCCTGTCAAATGTCCCACTAATAGCACTGGCACTATAGGTGTCAGTAACTTAGTTTCTAAGCGGTTAAAACAGAAAGCTTCTTTAAAATAAATTCCCACCAAAGCCACGAAAATAAAGCCAATCCCTAATAGAGTTAAGGGTCGATTGTAAACAAACAAAGCTAAAGGTTCGCTGCTTTGTCCGGCGAGGAAAACTGCTGCGGCTACACCTATACCCCAAAATAATTGTAGGAGGCGGTGTAGAGGTTCTAAATAGATGTGGATCGTCAACAAACTCACGCCCAATGCCAGACAGAAAATTCCATATAGAGGAGTTAAAGCTGACAGAACGGTAGGGTTATTCCCCAATGTCAGTACCAGAGTGCTGCCGATCGCAAAACTTAAAGCTGCTACCATCAAGCCAGCGCGATAGATTTTAACCCCAGTGCGATCGCTCTTCGTAATCGTATACTCGCCAAAATGTCCTTTATAAACTTTGGGTTCAAACTGTTCTAGTCGATTCATAAGACGTTATAGGTTTTGGTGGCGACAACCGCCAGGGGTTCAAAACCCCTGTCTCATAGCAAAAGTCCTCTAAAGAGGACTAAAGAGTCTGTCAGCTTTAAATAACGGATTCTTTCTCCCCTCTCCTTCTTACTCCCTCTCCCGTGGGAGAGGGCTGGGGTGAGGGCAGATCGCCTCTAACTTGACAGACTACTTTATAACTCCAGGATAACTTGCACCACATCCAAGCAAGCTAAATTTAATTGAGACTTAGCATTACCGCCATTAATGGCAATTTCTACCCAGCCGTGACTGCCGACTAAAGATAAAGGACTACCTAGAGGGCGATCGCTATAGATATTACAACTAGGGATATTCAGTTTGCCTGCCCTTACCGACCAATTTTTGCCTTCTACTAAGGTAGCGGGGATATTTGTAATTAAATTGCCAAAGCGATCGACATACTGAATGCAACCAGTCGCCCCCGCGTTCGTTAGACTGTATGACGGTAAAGGGAATTGTACTAAAGAAGATGGTGCGATCGCATCTCCTAGTTCCGATAGATTTACCCCGCCCGCTAAATGCGCTCCTACAGGTGCAAAGATATCTCTGCCGTGAAAAGTATTGCTAGGTTGGGGAGTGCGCCAGTAGTTGGAGTTAGTAAGTTCCACCGCTGCTATAACCGGAAATTGGCTCAAAACTCCACTAAATAACCCATTATCCGGCCCGACTAGATAACCGCCAGCCAATTCTACTGCTACCCCCCGCCTGCTACCCCCCACTCCTGGATCGACGACGGCAATATGCACCGTCCCTGGTGGGAAATATGGGTAGGCATTCATCAAAGCAAATCTAGCAGCCGCAATATCTTGTGGCGGAATCTGATGCGTCAGATCGATAATCGAAATCGCTCGATCGATCCGAGCGATGACACCCTTCATCACCCCTACATAAACATCGCTCTCGCCGAAATCGCTCAGTAAGGTAATCATTTGGGGATAGCGATTGCCAATAACTTCTGCCATCTCTGGAAAAATTGCATCTATCCTCTACGCTCTAGATTAACGTCAGGACAATTCGCAATTTCCAATTCGCAATTCGCAGTTACAATTATTTGTTTTGTCCAGGTACTTGTTCCCTACCAGTAAGATGAAAGAAAGTGTAGATAAATTGGATTAGCGATCGAAATCGCCAGGAGATGGTTGATGTCTAAGGCTAGTTTGACAACAGAAACTCTTTACGATCGAGATTATTGTGCTTGGCTAGAGCGAACGGCTGCCTTGTTACGCGCTGGCAAACTTCATGAGTTAGATATTGAAAATTTAACTGAGGAGATTGAAGATTTGGGCAAGAGTCAACAGCAGGCACTCAAGAGCAATTTAATTATCTTGCTCCTGCATCTGCTGAAGTATAAATACCAGCCTCAAAAGCAAGAATCCCTCAATAGTTGGATTTCTAGCATCCTCGAACACCGCCGCCGCATAGAACTGGCTATAGAAGATAGTCCTAGCCTGAAAAATTACTATCGAGAAGTATTCGATCTCTGTTATGCCAAAGCTAGGAGAGACGCGGCGACTGAAACCAAACTGCCACTCGTCACTTTTCCTGAAGTGTCTCCCTTTACTCCTGAAGCAGTTCTGCAAGCAGACTTTTTGCCATCTGCGGAACCCGAAACGACAGATGTAGAAACTTAGCCGCGACGGTTTGACGAAGCGATACGTGCTACGCACAGGCTTCGCCAACGCCTGCTTGAATTTTAACCTTATATCCGGATTAAAATCTGATTTAGCTCGCATCCCAGCAACGCTTCGAGTTCGGCTAACTGCTCTGAAGGAAGCACGTTGGGACTCATAGCGTCAAGCAGAAATCTAGTAAATCCGGCTTTTCTAGAAAAATCTAGGTTGTAAACAGAAATAGTTTCCTGGCAACATGGCATCTTGGTTTCGGGATTTAACCAATACGATTCTTTTTCCCTTTCTAACCACTCGTCTAACCATTCTTCAAGATCTTCGCCACAAAGCGGACAGTAGACTCCTTCACCATTTTCTCCTGGACCGAAATATCCGGGCTTTTCGTACACTTCCAGGTTAATTTCCTCGCTTTCCGGTGCGAATTCTTCCATCAAAGCTTTGGCTCGATCGTGCGTGTCGGCCGGAGGAACGTAATGCGGATCGTTGGGTATGAGCCAAATCCAGTTTTCCGACATTTTTACAGGCCTCCATCAGATCGTTTCTCGTGACATCATCCACCCTGGTAGTGAAATCCGTCCTCTAGATTTGTACCTGAAATCCCAGACGATCGACATCAAAGCCTAGAGCTAGCCAAAGCCTTGCGGACGACTCGATCGTAATTACAGCACCTGCGATTGCGTATCGGTAGTAAAATCCGTATACTTATTATCTAAAATTTTGTGAAAATTCTGTAACAGAAGATACATTAACTTCCACTTATTTGCTTCCTGTGTTATGTTGGAAGAAATAGACATATACATCGATCTACAAGGGAAAAAAGTCCATGATGAACAAAAATCGTCAAGAAACCTTAAAACAAGTAGCTGCCGTCCACCGCGACAACCTGCGGAAGAACCTACAACACCGTTTAGAAGTTGCCAGAATTCAAGGTAACGAAAATCTAGTTCGCCAACTAGAAGCTGAAGCCAGCTACCTCAACTAGGAAGTGGTGAGTGTTAAGTGTGGAGTGTGGAGTTGAGGAGCCTTAGAAGTAAAATTACCTCCTCCCTCCCCCTTCTCCCCTTTCTCCCTCTCTTCAATCAGCGACCGCCGACAACTACATTGCGGATTCGCAGGTGAGGCCCGCCGACGCTAACGGGTAAAGGCATTTGTCCGCCCTTGCCGCAACCACCATTGAGAAATACAGCATCATCGCCGATCGCTTCAATATCTTTCAGAGTTTGAAAAACATTGCCCGTGAGCGTTACATCGCTTACGGGTTCGGCTATTTGGCCGTTCCGAATCATGTAGCCTTCTGCTGCCGAAAAGGTAAACATCTCGCCATTAGTCTGTCCTCCCAGCATCCGCACGGCATAGACTCCCTCATCGATATCGCCGATGGTGTCGGCAAAAGAGCGATCGCCTGGTTCGATGCCAGTATTAGTCATCCGCACGATCGGGGGATAGTTAGCATTGAGCGCCCTAGCGTTACCCGTGGGAGCTTCGTGCATTTTGCCAGCGGTTTCGCGGCTGTGCAGGCGTTGGTTGAGAACGCCATTTTTAATTAGATACTTGCGCTGGGCGGGTACGCCTTCATCGTCGTACTTTATCGAACCTGGAAGTCCTGGCAGAGTGGCATCATCAATGACGTTCAACTGCTCGATCGCGACAGGCTTACCGAGGGTGAGTAACTCTTGCATTCTGGGGTTTTCATAGACAAAATCTGCCTCTGAAAGATGTCCGAAAGCTTCGTGAATGAATACGCCAGCGAGATATGGATCTAAAACCACTGTATACTGACCGCCTTTGACCGATTTAGCCTCCAATTGCCTAATGGCGCGTTCGGCGGCTCCTTTGACTCGACCTTCAATGCCGATTAACTCGTTGTAATCGGAACGAGAGTGAAAAGATTCGTATCCTTGACGAACCAGTCCGCCCTCACCTCTAGCTATAGCGCCAAACCCCGCCGAGATATTTAAGCGTTCTTGGGCGATGCAACTGCCAGTAGAATTCACAAAGTAGGTAATGCCAAAGCGATCGCCCATACTCACAGAAGTAGTTTGAATGCGCGGATCGAACTCCAACAGCAGGCGGTTATAGCTTTCGAGCAAGCGGCGCTTGTCTTCTAAAGCAACGCCGCGAGGATCTACGCCTAATTCCACTGCTACGTAGTCTTCGATCGGTTCTACCTCTGCCAAGATCGTGGTTTCTTTGCCTACCAATTTGGCTTGAGAAATCGCCTGCTCGATCCTCTCGTCCAACTCTGCCAAACCGTTGAAATTAACAAAACTCCAACCGCCACGGTGACAGGCCCGGATCCCGCCAGCTAGAGTAAAAGAGCGATCGACCGCATCTAATTGAGGGCCGCGAAAAGAAATTGAAGTTGACTCGCTTTGTTCCAAGCGAATTTCCAAATAATCAACCAAATTTTGGTAACGGGAAATAGCCGCCTTTAATTGCTCCTGCATTTGCTGGTGTCCGCGCTTTCAAGTGTTTCCACTTCCAGTCTAGGATATTGGAGCAAAGGAGTTCAGGAGTTTAGAAGTTTAGAATTCTCCCCTCTGCTCCCCATCTCCCCATCTCCCCATCTCCCCATCTCCCCGTGCTTCACAAAGCTAAATAATAGCGATCGCGTCCCTGTTGTTTGGCGGTATATAAAGCTTTATCGGCAGCAGCGATCAGGGATTCAGAGCGCGACTCATAACCGGGAACTTGACTGCTAATGCCCAAGCTCAAAGTAACGTAGCCGCTCACGTCAGAGCGATGGTGGGGAATCTTGAGTTGTTCGATTTCAAAGCGAATTAATTCTGCTACTTGAACGGCTCCCTCAACCCCTGTATTCGGTAGCGTCACCGCGAATTCTTCGCCACCGTAGCGGGCGGCTAAATCTGCCGGACGTTTAACTAGGCGATCGATCGTCTGAGCCACCTGCCGCAAGCAATTGTCTCCTGCCTGATGACCGTAGTAGTCGTTAAAGGGTTTAAAGTAATCGATATCGCACAAAATTAAGGATATAGGCGTTTGATCTCGTACCATTCTCCGCCACTCTTGCCCCAGATGCTCGTCAAATCGGCGGCGATTGGCAATTTGCGTCAAACCATCTAATCCTGCAAGGCGTTGAAGTTGAATGTAGGCACATTCAGCCATTTCCTTAGCTACTTTTAGCTCAAAGGCTTGTTGTTGTAGTTCTAGATTTTTTCGCTGCAACTGTTGAGTCAATGCCTGCATCCGCAAATGGGTATTAATTCGAGCTAATAGTTCTCCTCTTTGAATCGGCTTAGTGACATAATCAACTGCCCCAACTTCAAACCCTTTAACTTTATCTTCTATATCTGTTAAACCAGTCATAAAAATGACAGGCACATCTTTAGTGGTGTCGTAGTCTTTTAACCGACGGCAAGTTTCAAATCCGTCGATTCCTGGCATAACCACATCCAGTAAAATTAAATGAGGAGGGTTATAATTTGCCTGTTTCAAACCACTTTCGCCATCTTTGGCTACCAAAACTATAAAGCCACTTTCTTCTAAATAGGTAGCAGTTACCGCTAAAGAAGTAGGGTTATCATCAATTATTAAGATCGTGGAATTTCTCAATTCCAAGTCATTAGTTTTAGCAGCAGTTTGGTTCATTTAACTTCATTCTAGCCACGAGGATTTTCTGGTCGAACAATTTAGTTTTTTTAACAAGGCAAGATTTTTAAACTAGCTAACAAGTGTAATGTGTTTTCAGACCAGGTTTTCCGGCAAACACAGAATATAGAGTCTATAGTTAATCGCTTGCTTGAGGAAGATAAAATATAGGGCTGGCAATCGTTCGCGTAGCGTCTTCTTTGGAGAATCTTCCTCTTGATGAGGATCTCTCTAGATCTACTCTAACTGTAAACCCGACCTCGATCGCGCCAGCAAATCGCCGTCAAACGCATTTGACAGCTAGCTTGGCCTACTTTTATCGGGAATTTTCAGGATTTGCTGTTATTGCCCCTAGTAGCACGGGAAACGCTCGGCAGATCCAGAAAATCCAGCCTCGACCGATTTGACATCCTGACAAAAAACTAGAGCAGTACGTGCTTCGATCGCTCTGAGGAGGATCTGGGCAAATAATTTAACGACAAAATCCTTAGTTAATGGAGATCGACGGTCACAAGTCAAAAAAGCTGGTGAAAATCGAGTCGAAGAACGGCAGAAAGAGAGAAAGGGAGAGGATTTGCAGGTTTGATTCTTAAATTGAAAATATGCGAGTTAAATGGGTCATAGCTTACTTATAGTTGAGAAGGGCAGATCGGCTGTACGCAAGGTAAGATGGCTTGATTGGCTAGTCAGCAAAGCGACTGTTCTACATCAAGTATTCCCAAATTCGCCATTGAAGTAGCATTAACTAGCGTTACTTAAGTTGTCGTTCGAGAAAATTATGGTAAGGGAGGAAGTCTAGGCAATGGAGGTAGAAATTGTTCCTTGCTCTCTCGATCGCATCGAAAAGTTAATTGCAGGTGCAGATGCTTTTCTAACAGCTTATGGATTTCGGGTCGTCGATGGGTTTTTACCTTTTCCAGGGGCGCTTGAGTATTCGCGGGACGAGATGCAAGCCTCGCGAATTTGGCATCCGTGGTTGCCTTACCTATTTCTCTTTCGTCCCGATCTAGCCTTAGTGGGCTTAGGAGGCTTTAAATCAGTACCCGATTCAGAAGGCATTGTCGAGATCGGCTATTCTGTAGCTCCAAGCTATCAAGGCAGAGGGTTGGCGACATCGGCGGCGCGACAGCTAATTGAGATCGCATTTGCTACTGGGTTAGTCGATCGCGTTTGCGCCCACACTCTAGCAGAGCATAACGCCTCAGCCAGAGTTTTAGAAAAGTGTGGAATGAACAAAGTATCAGAAATTGACGATCCTGAAGATGGAAAATTGTGGAAGTGGGAGATTTGGAAGTGTGAAGTGTGAAGCTTAGGAAGTGTGGAGTGTTGAGTTAAAAATAACTCCGAACTCCGTTGGCGAAGCCTGTCCGCAGGACATACTCCGAACTCCGAACTCATCTCTCGCCCTCCTCGCCCTCTCGCTCTCTCCCCTAAGCAGGCACTTCAATTTTCTCGCTGCCCGCCAGTCCGAAAGCTTGATGGATCGCTTGTAAGGCGGTAATTCCCTGCGATCGATCGACTACGCAACTAATCTTAATTTCTGAGGTGGTAATCATCTGAATGTTGATTTGGTGTTGGGCTAAGGCTTTAAACATCTTGGCAGCCGCACCCGGATGTCCTTCCATGCCAGCACCGACGACGCTGACTTTGGCGATGGCTTCATCGACTGAAACATCGCTAAAACCCAGTTTGGCCGCCTCTGCTGCCAAAACTTGCCGCGCGTGTTGGGCATCGGCTTGCGCCACCGTGCAGGCCAAATCGCGGGTAGGAACGCCATCGACGATATGACAGCGTTGAGACTGAATGATAGTATCGACGCTAATGTTTTCCCTAGCTAGCAGTCCGAATAACTTGGCTGCCATTCCCGGACGATCGGGGACGTGGCGAATGGCTAGGCGGGCTTGATTGATGTCGAGGGCAACTCCCCGGACTACTGACTCATTTGGGGCTGGTTTGAGCCGCACCGGGCTAACGTGGATGTCGAAAGCTTGACACAAAGACTTCAGAGCGCGATCGCAATCTCGCTCGGCCACGACGCAACTGACTTTAATCTCGGAGGTGGCGATCATTTGGATGTTAACCCCAGCACTAGCTAAAGTAGCAAACATCATCGCTGCTACCCCCGGACGACCGATCATGCCCGCCCCAGCAATGCTAACTTTAGCGATTTCGCGATCGACTATCGTTTCTGGAGCGGAAGAACTGTCATTTAAAGCTGGGTTGTAGCCCCGCTGGACGAAGGCTTCCGATACAGCTTCAGAGCGTTTGAGCAGGCTTTGAGAGACGGTAAAGGCAATATCGTTGGTATTGCCTTCGTGAATCGACTGAACGATCAAGTCTACATCTATGTCTTGATGGGCGATTTCGCCAAACAAGCTGGCGGCAACTCCCGGTTGGTCTGGAACTCGCAGGAGAGCGACTTTAGCTTGGTCGGTGTCGAATTCTACGTAGTCTACTGGTTTGGCAATTTCTAAATCTTCGAGGGAACGGGTTCTCAGCACGGGCGAAGTGACGCGAGTGCCGGGATCGTCGGTCCAACTGGAGCGCACTACCAGAGGAACGCCGTAATTGCGGGCAATTTCCACCGCGCGAGGATGCAAGACTTTGGCCCCTAAGCTGGCTAGTTCCAGCATTTCATCGCAGCTAATTTCCGCCATGAGTTGAGCGTCGGGAACTAAGCGCGGATCGGCAGTCAAGATTCCAGGCACGTCGGTATAAATTTCGCAATAGTCAGCCTGCAAAGCCGCTGCTAGAGCTACGGCTGAAGTATCCGAACCACCGCGTCCTAAAGTGGTAATTTCTAGATAGTTGCTGCTACTGATCCCTTGAAATCCGGCTACGACAACGACTTCACCCTTTTGTAGGTGTTGCTGGAGGCGATCGGTTTTGATATGCAAAATTCGAGCGCGAGTATGTTCGGCTTCGGTGACAATTCCCACTTGAGCGCCAGTTAGAGAAACTGCTGGTTGCCCTAATTCTTGCAACGCCATGCTCAAAAGCGCGATCGAGACTTGTTCGCCCGTAGAGAGCAGCATATCCATTTCCCGCCGACTGGGATTGCCAGAGATTTCTTTGGCTAGTTTGACCAAACTATCGGTAGTCTTGCCCATGGCCGAAACCACGACCACGACAGAATTTCCTGCCTTGGCAGTTTGAAAAACGCGCTGGGCCACTGCTTGAATGCGATCGACCGAGCCAACCGAAGTACCACCGTATTTTTGGACGATTAATGCCATAATTTACCATCACCTTGACCGAAAACAACGGGTTTCAAGCCTCCCCTTTGAGGGGAAAAGTTTTTGGGAGGAGTTCAGGCTTCTTCCTTTCAATCAACTTTTGACTTTTGACTTTTGATTTTTTTTGACCTCCTACTGCTGGCGCTCTGCGGGAGGCATTGCATATCGATCGAAGTTTTAACACAAATCGGGTCTGAAAGGTGCAATACGTGCTAGCGCACAGGCTAGCGTCAACGCCTAGCATCTCATCAGCAAATCCCTGTTTTCAATTAAGTCTTCAACATTAACCCTCAATATTCCACAAACCTTTACAAATCTTCGCGTCACCAAATGCCGTCTATAACTGACTTTAAGCCTAGCGATCGTATATTTACTTATCGGTAAAAGTAAAGTTTAGTTTCAAACTGTAATTTAGGCGATCGACAGTGATAGATTAATAGGTGAAGCAACCAAGCTTCTCTGACAGATTGCTACAGCGCAATGTACATTTAGTTTAAGAGGTAAAAACGCTGTCTAATTTAACATCTGTCTCATTCCAAAACAATAGCAGCACCCAATCAGAAGGCTTATATTTCCTCAAGTGATTCCAAGGGAGCGATGAAACTGAAGAGATAGTTTCAGTTCAACTCTGCGACGAATGCGAGATGGGAGGAAGTGTTAAAGCGAGTCGGATCCGGGTGCTGTTGTTGTCTTAAAAACTAAGTATTTTACAATAGAAAATATAGCTGTAATCGAGAATCAAGCAATTTACCCACAATATTAAAGTCTGGCTAGGTGCGATCGCGCCTGTAACGTTCGACTAACTAGTTAAAGCTGGAATTAGGTACTGAGTTAGGGTAAAAGCATCTACTCCTAATTCGGTTCTTTCTTTAGCTGCTAGAATTCCAGCTTGGGCGTGCCACCAAGCGGCACTTTCTACCATTGCATCTATGGGTAACTTCCGGCAGTTAGCAGTGGCAACTAATCCGCCCATTAGCCCCGTGAGAACGTCGCCGCTGCCACCACGAGCTAAAGCTGGGGTACTTTCAGGAATAATTGAAGCTTCGACTTCGCTCAGCTTCAACACCGAGCGAAGTCGAGGTGTTGACACCAAACCAGAAGGATAAGCGATCGCAGTTCTCGCGCCTTTCAATAACACCACTGCCCCCGTGCGTCGCGCTGCTGCTTGCAAGCTACCGATTCGTTCTTGAGTCGGATCGGCTAAATCGGGAAACAGGCGTTTGAATTCACCTGCATGGGGCGTAAGCACCGTTAATTCTTGCCGTTGGGATAAGGTGGGGATGGTTCCCAATTCAGCTAAGACGTTCAAGCCATCGGCATCAAGAATCAGGGGGCGCGTACTCTGTAGCACTTCTCGAACGACTGGTATGGCATCGCGAGTCAATCCCGGACCGCAAGCGATCGCGCTATAATCGTCTAACTCAAGTTCGGGTAACTGAGCAATAGCCCCTGTCTCCGTTTCGGGACAACCGATAATCAAAGCTTCTGGTAACTGGGCAACCAACAATGGTTTGAGGGATTCAGGAACGGCAATTGACAGCATTCCCACTCCGCTAGCCCTCGCTCCCAATCCGGTCAAAATCGCCCCGCCAGCATAGCGACGAGAGCCACAAATCAGCAGTAGGTGTCCTTGTTGATATTTATGGGTAACTGGCGGCCGGGGTAAAGGTAATCGAGCCAGGGCATAGGCTTTAGTCACCCGTCTCATCGAGGGTGGATTGCCCAATACTGCCCAGATATCTGCTAGGGGCAAATCGAAATCGATTAATTCAGCTTTGCCGATGTAATCTAACGCCGGATCTTGCAAAAAAGCCAGTTTCCACAAACCCAAACAGAATGTGTGGGTAGCGCGAACGGCAGTTCCTAAAGCTTCGCCCGTATCGGTGTGCAAACCGGAAGGGAGATCGATACTAATAATTGGTTGCCGCCAGCGATTGAGTTCGTTAATGGCGGTGGCAATTGATTCGGAAAGCGATCGCTCTAACCCAAATCCAAATAGTCCATCTATAATTAAATCGCACTCTTGCAAAGAATCGAGGCGATCGCTACTAGTAATACCCAAACTTTCAGCATATCGAGCGTGTTGCTCGGTTAATTCTTTCAACTTAGAAAACGGTTGATAGATCGATACCTCATAGCCTTGAAAATGCAATTCGCGGGCAACTACTAGCGCATCGCCACCATTGTGACCCGGCCCGACCAATACACCCACCCGTTGCCGAAGCGATCGATCTAGAGACGTTTCACGAAACGTCTCTACAATTCGACGGGTTATCAGACCTGCTACCTTTTCCATCAAGGCTGCCACTGGCATTCCAGCAGCGAACGCCCGCCCTTCAATCTCGCGCATTTGCCGAGCAGTTACTACAATTTGTTGAATTTGTTCTTGTCGATCTTTACGTTCTGCCAAGGCTTCTTCAATCCGTTGTTACACTTGTATGCTTGTACGACTACCCATCCTTTTTCAATTATTGAGTAGTCTGTATACCCATGACTCGATTGCCTGGAAGGAGGAATACAGTTCTGCTAGATCGATATATTTTGTTCTACAAGCCCTACGGAGTCTTGAGCCAGTTCACTAATAATCAAGGAGAATCAAAACCCACCCTCAAAGACTATATTCCCATAACTGAAGTTTACCCAGTCGGGCGCTTAGATGCCGATAGTGAAGGATTATTGCTCTTGACTGATAACGGGCGATCGCAACATCGATTGAGCGATCCTCGGTTTGGACATCAAAAGACTTATTGGGTACAGGTAGAGCGCATCCCTGACGAAGAAGCTTTGCAGCGTTTGCGAACTGGGATCGAAATCGAAAACTATCGCACCAAACCTGCTAAAGTGCAGCTACTACCAGTAGAACCTGCCTTACCGCCACGGAATCCCCCTATTAGATATAGGAAAAATGTACCCACAGCATGGCTAGAAATATCTCTAACGGAGGGCAAAAATCGTCAAGTCAGACGGATGACAGCCGCCGTAGGATTTCCTACGCTGAGGTTGGTAAGAGTAGCGATCGCTCATCTACAGCTAGTAAATTTACAACCAGGACAATGGCGCGACCTCACCCCAGAGGAATTAAGACAACTGTTATAGTGAAGCTAGGTAGGAGAAAAGTCAAGCTTCGGCAGGCTCAGCTACCAAGTCAAAAGTCAAAAGCTTGCACTGAGCGAAGCGAATGTGTCAAAAATTAATTCTGAATTCCGAATTCTTGCCTTCTGACTCCTGAACTCCTGAACTTCTGAACTTCTGAACTTCTGAACTCATGCTATTACTAGCAGGCGATATTGGTGGAACTAAAACAATTCTCCGATTGGTGGAAGTATCGGAGTCAGAATCGATGCTGAAAACTCTTGATGAAGAGCGTTACGCCAGTGGTGATTTTGCCGATTTAGTACCGATGGTGCAGCAATTTCTCACTACAGCTAAAACACCTGTGCCCGAAAAAGCGTGCTTCGCGATCGCAGGGCCTGTAGTTAAGGATACTGCCCAACTCACCAACTTAACCTGGGCGCTAGATGCCCGAAGATTAGAACGGCAATTAGGCATCGCTAAAGTGACTTTAATTAACGACTTTGCTGCCGTTGGTTACGGGGTATTGGGTTTAGAATCTGGGGATTTATTGACTTTACAAGCCGGACAGCCAAAAGCGCGTTCGCCCATTGCTATTATTGGTGCTGGTACCGGATTGGGACACTGTTATTTAATTCCGCAAGGCGATACTTATGGAGTTTTTAGTTCTGAGGGCGGACACGTCGATTTTGCCCCCCGTTCTGAGTTGGAATTCCAGTTATTGCAATACTTTTTAGAAAAACACGATCTCGAACGAATTTCAGTAGAACGAGTGGTTTCCGGTCCTGGAATTGTCTCGATTTACCAGTTTTTAAGAGATCGCACCTCAGAAGCAGAATCGCCAGCCATTGCCCGCACGGTCAGAAATTGGGAACGAGACGATCGCACCGTCGATCCAGCCGCTGCCATTGCCACTGCTGCCGTTGAAAAAAGCGATCGCCTGTGCGAAAAAACTATGGAAATATTTATCGCAGCTTACGGCGCTCAAGCAGGTAACTTTGCTCTTCAGCTTTTACCGTACGGCGGTCTTTATATTGCTGGTGGCATTGCTCCTAAGATTTTGCCATTGATGCAAGCAGGTAGTTTTTTAGAGGCTTTTACTAATAAAGGCCGCATGAATCCGCTGTTAGAAAGTATTCCGGTGCAGATAGTTTTAAATCCTAAAATCGGATTGATTGGGGCGGCAATCCGTGCCTGGAAGAACGACTAGACGAACGCCGCAGTCAAAGCAATTCGCAATTACTGCTGGCTCTGAACTCACCCCTAATCGAACCCCCCGATCGAATAGAATCTTCCATATATCTGTTCGCTCTTAAGCTAAAGGGTGGAAAATCGAGACTTTGCATATCCTCATTGCCTCGATCGCTAGCTATCTTCTACTCTCACGGCCGCTCGGCGCTTTACCAATTGTCTGAATGACCCAGAAAGGTTATTATTGAGATTTATGAATCAACTTTTGGGGATTGATTATGATGGTTACATAGTTAACCACGATCTAAATTCTCTAGCCAGAGCCAGTAAAAAGGAATAGCGCCCGGAACCCAGCGATCGAAAGCAAAAAAAAGCAACTGAGGGCATTGCCGATAAGTTACTTCCAAATAGATTGCACTAGGGCTGCCTCTATTAAAACAAAAAAACTTTCAAAAACTGCTTGCTCGACCGCAAGCGCGTCAATCCGATAACTCTCTTCCACCTCAAATGATGAACCTGCAAAATAATTACTATTCTTCTCAACACGGCCCTCATCGCCGCAGTGGAATAAAGCGTTTAGGGGCTTACTTGGTTGAGGCTGGTCTGGTCAGTCCGGCTCAAATTCAAGTAGCGCTGAACGATCAAGAAATCACGGGGCTGCGCTTGGGCGAAATAGTCGCCGCTCACGGTTGGGTCAAGCAACAAACCATTGAGTTTGTGATGGATCGGGTAGTTTTACCAGAACGCCAAGCTGTCAATCCCCAAGAGTCTCAGGTCGGTCAAACGAGAACGGCAACTGCGGTATCGGAGAAAGCGCCCGCCACCAAACAACCTCTTGCCCCCAAGCGAGAGATCCCGATTACCAAGCCTCTACCCTCGGTGAAATCTCGCGAGGACGACGATGTGACTTGGATTGGCTGAGGACACCAAAATAATAGGGACGCAAAGCTTTGCGCCCCTACAAATGGCATATTATCCGTTTATTCGTCTAAATCTGGTTTATCTAAGAAATGGGGTCTAAAACCTCCCCTAGGAAGGAGAAAAGTTTTGGGAGCGGGGCATAAATCACCGTTACAAAAACTTTCCTTCTGACTTCTGACTTCTGACTTCTGACTTCTGACTTCTGACTTCGTTAACCTTGTCTTTCAGCTAGCAGTGCCGCTCTTTCTTCAGGTGCCTGAGCGACTAACTTATGCCTGCTGTAGAACCAGAAATAAACAGTAGCAGCAAGCAACACCACTGCAATTCCGATAATGCCCGGTTGGTAAGCAGGGATAGACATACAAGCAAACAGAGCAAAAACTGCTAATAAGGCACCGACTATGGCTCCCCCTAAGCCTAAAGGACTTTGGTAAGGCCTCGGTAATTGAGGACGATCGAGTTTTAACTTAATGTAGCCGAACATCACCATGATGTAAGAAATTACTGCGCCAAAAACTGACATATTTAACAGCACTTTACCCACATCACCACCGACTACGCTAATCAGCACCGCACAGATAAGTCCGATTATTGCTCCTAAAATTAATGCTCTGTACGGGGTATTAGTTTTTCCCGTCACCGAAATCCACCGGGGAATATAGCCAGCACGGGAAAGAGCAAAAATGGCTCTGCCGTAAGCGTAGGTAATGCTATGAAAAGTCGAGATGATGCCGCAGAGCAAGACAATATTGATGGCATTACTGGTGCGATAATACACTTCCAGACCGTCGCCCAAGGGTGTTAGCGTTTTACCCATTTCTAAAGCGCCGCCGCCAACACCTGAGTTCAGCACTAAAACTAGCAGCGAGAGGACGATCAAAGTGAAGATCCCCCATATCAATCCTTTGGGCATATTTTGAGGAACGTTATGGGTTTCCTCGGCGGCCATAGGCAATTGCTCGATTGCTAAGTAGAACCAAATGGCATAGGGAATGGCAGCAAACACGCCTTGCCAACCAAAGGGCAGCCAGATGGAGTTACCTTCGGTAGGGGGAATGTTGAACAGCAGTTCTGGATGGAAGGTTCCGGCTCCTAGCGTCGTTACAAAAAAGATACATAACATCAAAATGGCAGCTAGGCACAAGTAGAGACTGACGTTTAAAGTCGGCCCCATCCCCCAGATATTAATTGCCACAAAGATGGCGTAGGCAAACAGCCAAATCGCCCAGTTTGGTACGCCAGGAACCAGTGGGTTGAGATAGTCACTCAAACTAACGACGGTGGTGGCTACAGTGAGGACATATTCAATAATGAGAGTAATGCCGCAAATAAAGCCCGCTAACGGGCCGAAGGCACTGCGAGTAAAGGAGTAGAAACCACCAGCATGAGGTAAGCTAGCAGACATTTCGGCGATACTATAAACCATGCAGATGTACATCAGCGCCATCAAAATAGTAGCGATCGCTAATCCCCCAAAACCGCCAGATGCTAAACCACCATTCCAACCAAAAAATTCACCTCCAATCACAGCCCCAACACCCAAACTCCATAACAGCCAAGAATTAGCTTTTCCTTCTAATCGCCGCTGACTGGTATAGCTTTTGGGCACTTTTTCGTAGCCAACTAAACCTGTATTTATCTGCATAGACCTCTCCGATCTGCAATATATGTTATCTAATTTATTGTTTCAACTTCTTTATCCTTACTTAATTGCAGGCTCCGCAATTAACGGCGGCTATTTCTGACTCCTGGATAAATCGATCTAACAAGGCTCGCGTATGATTTTGCATGACGATGATATGAGCGATCTTGTTATAACAAGCTAGTTGCCAGCGATGCTCGATGGCCTTGCTGGGGCGATCGAAAACTACAGTAGTCGAACAGGGATTGAGCAGAGCAAATTTACCAGCAGCGGTAATTTGACTCCAAAGATATTCAGCATTTTGACGGCATTGCTGCACTTCATCAGCAAACTGATGTTGCCTCCGTTGAATCGCATCCCAAAGTAGCACGGGAGTTATACCATTTCGACTGCCCATAATGGTGGTATCGGTAGAGCCAATATATTCGACATCAAAAGACTGTACCTGATGTTTGCGGGCTAAAACTACTCCACAAGGAATAGGAGTGCCGATAAACTTATGTCCGCTGATGGCTAAAGAGCCGATGGGATAGCGAGTAAAGTCAATAGGTGTAGCCCCTGACATATAAGGGACAAACATTCCTGCTAGAGCGCCATCGACATGGATGTGGAATCTTTTGATCTTCAGGTCTTCCAAAATATCGACTACTTTCTCAATATTGTCCACTGCTCCTTTAATCGTTGTCCCCACATTCAGATTAATAATGGCGGGCGGGTTTTTATTGGTAGATAGAACTTGATGCAGAGCCGAATAATCTATTTCGCCGTTGCTTTGCGATTTAACTTGCACGAATGGTAAGCGAAACATTCTAGCTGCTTTGCCAATAGAATAGTGACAATCTTCAGAACCGTAAAGAATGCCATTAGGATATAATTCTCGCGCCAACAGCAAACCATAAAGATTGCCTTCTGTACCGCCAGCAGTGACATAGCCCCAAGTATCGTCCCCTGGCAAATCATAGAGTTTGGCAAAGAAATCGATAACTTCTCGTTCAAAGTCTTTGGAACTGATTCTATAATTACCATCAATAAATGGGTCGCCCAAATTAATCACTGCATACTCTAAAAGGGGCAGTAGGTGTTGGTAATCAAATTTTAAGTTGAAAGGATAACCAGCATGAACTTCTGTGTTATTCTTCAGGCGTTTTAAAAGTAGCTCGATAGATAAACTAGAATCTTTCATATAACGTGGGGATGGATAAAGCTATGTTCATCATTCCCCATTAATTAAAAATATGGCTCGGTAAAACTACATAATTATGTCAACTCGATCGATACCTGAGTGGTAATCTTACTGAGGCTGCCGTTGGCAAGAGTGCGCGAAGAGGGCGGATAACCCCATACCCTGTGTCCTATCACCTATGCCCCATGCCCTATGCCCTAATTACCGATTAAATCTAATCGTTCTTGGGCGGTTTTTAGGGCTTGAGTTGGAGTGCTTTTGCCCAGCAAGACGGATTCTATTGCTCTGCCCAAACTGTCGGATAGGCGGCTATACCCAGGAAATATCGGACGGGTTCTGCCATTTTGGGCTTGGTCTAAGAACACTAGCAGCGCTGGTTGAGAGTCAATAAATTTTTGATACTTTTCGCTTTTAGCCGCTTTGAGATTCACTGGTAAATATCCGGTACCTATTGCCCATTCGGTTTGAAACTCCTCGCTCAAAACGTACTCGGCAAACGCCATCGCGGCCTGTTCTCTTTCTGGGGTACTGTTGAAGACAAACAGGCTTTCGCCACCAATCGCTGTCGCGCGTTGCTGGCCCGCTGGCATCGGAAATACCCCAAAATCTACTTTGGTCGATTGCATTTGGCCTAGCGTCCAGGGGCCTGTGACCATCATGGCGGCTTTGCCAGCTAAAAAGTCGTCAGTCTCAAAACCCCGTTCGGGTAACGATAGTTTGGCAGAACCATCATCGAGTAAATCGCGCCAAAATTGCAAAGCCGCGATCGAACCTTCATTGACTAAAGCTGGCTTTTGACCGTCATCGCTGACTAACTCGCCACCACCGCTCCACATAAATGGCAGCCAGATAAACACGGCAAATTCTCCTTTTCCTAGAGGTAAAAATATGCCATGACGATCTATCCGGCCGTCGCCATTGGTATCTTTCGTTAGCTGACGGGCGGTTTGCCGCAACTCTTCCCAAGTTTCGGGCAACTTCTCAATTCCGGCGGCCGCAAACAAACTCGGACGATAAAAAATAGCCGTATTATTAGTGCTAAATGGCACCGACCAAGTATGGTCTTGATATTGCATTGACTCAAACAATGCGGGCATAATTTCGGCTTTAACGGGTGCAGCATCCAGCCAATCTTCTAACGGTCTAATTGCCCCTAGTTCTACTAGTTGTCCGGTAATTGTGGCATTAAACCACAATAAATCTGGTGGAGCATTCCCGACCACTGCCGCTAAAATCTTGGGTAGCTGTTGTTCCGGTTGGCCGACGTACAGCGATTCGACTTCGATGTTAGGATGTTCTCGATTAAACTTATCTACCAATTTTTGTAAGACATCCCGATTGGGGGGTGGGTTTACTCCTTGCCAGAAGGTCAAATGAATCGCACCAGGCTTGGGAGAACTACCAGTTAAAGATTGACATCCCACTAGCGAAAGCAAGCAGATTCCTAATACTAGCCAGCGGCTAAAGTGACTCCAAAAACTTTTAAATGCACGCCATAAAATAGACATGATTAACTATTCTAATTTAGATACGATCGAGCGGATATTTACTAGATTATCTCAAATCCGGTTTAAATCTCCAGGTTTTCCTCCAGTCCGCGCAGGTGGACTTTGTTTGTATAACCGCAATTTTAATCGCCCAGGCAAATTATTACTAGGCAAAATTTTTATCGGGTTGCTGCCCATTATTATATCTCTAACTAGTTGTGGAGCTAGCAATGAAGAGAAAACCGTTACGGTCAAGCTCAGCGGTTGGCAAAGCAGTCCGAGCGAACAGGAGTTATTAAAACAAGTCATTCAAGAATTTGAAGCCAAACATCCTCAAATCAACGTGAAATATGAAACTATTAACGAGCAATATATGGATGTCATCAAAACTAGGTTGATTGGTGATGCCGCCCCCGATGTGTTTTACTTAGATGCGTTTGAAGCGCCCTTATTAATAAAAAATAACGTTTTAGAACCACTAGATTCTTATATTACTCCTGAATTCGACGTTCGAGATTTTCAACCAATATTGCTAAATGCTTTTCGGTCTAGCGATCGCATCTATGGATTGCCAAAAGATTTTTCCCCCTTGGTGCTGTTTTATAACAAAAAATATTTTCGAGAAGCCGATCTAACCAAACCTCCAACTACTTGGAACGAACTGACCGACTATTCCAAAAAACTGACGGTCGATCGAGATCGAGATGGTAGAATCGATACGTATGGATTGGGGATTGCGCCCGAACTAGCTAGGCAATATTTTATGTTGAAAGCCTTTGGGGGGAAATTAAGCGATCGCCAGGGGTGTGCTGCCTTTGCTACTGAAGAAAGCAGTAAAGGATTGGAGTTAATTATTAATCAATATCGCCAAGATAAATCGGCCGCGCAACCTTCAGAAGTAGGTGCTAGTTCGGGAACCGATATGTTTGCTGGAGGTAAAGTCGCCATGGCAATAGAAGGACCTTGGTTGATTCCCTTTATTCAAAAAGACTTTTCGCAACTCGATTTTGCCACTACTGAGGTTCCTACAATTAATGGCAAACCTGGAACCATGATTTATACGGTGGCTTACGTCATGAATAAAAAAGCTAAAAATAAAGCAGCAGCGTGGCAATTAATTTCATATTTAACTGGCAAGCAAGGGATGAAATCTTGGGCTAAAGGAGGAATAGCTTTTCCGAGTCGTAGATCGGTTTTAGCAGATTTGAATTACGATCGAAGTCCTCAGCAAGCTGCTTTTGTTAAAGGAGTAGAATACGGCACTGTTTGGCAAACAGATGAGAACCTACCGATAGTTAACGCTAACTTTAACAATCAATTTATTAGCGCCCTGCTGGGCGAACAATCTTTGCGATCGGCTATGCAGAAGGCCCAAATAACCGCCAATCGAGAAATTTCCGATACCAGCGGGCTAAACTGCAACTCTAGATAAATATAGCCAGTCTATTTGATTCACTTTCCAGCCCTTACCCCCTCAATCCCCCTCTCCAGTAAAAATCAACTTCCTTTTCCCTCTCCTATGAGGCTACGGTGTACACACATCTCGCCCTCACCCTAAATCCCTCTCCCACGGGAGAGGGACTTTAACTACCTGCATTGGCCATGGAGAATTGATGGCGACTGAACTGGGAACTGGCTGGACTCCGGCTCCCCTTCTCCCTGGGGAGAAGGGGCTGGGGGATGAGGGCAAACCACGTATAGCGGGACTTATAAAAAAACTTTTAATAATTATCGTCGGCGTGAATTTGGCACTTTTGGTTTAAGCTATAAGCCATCGATCGCAGCTAAAAGGAAGAGGCAAAACCTTGGACAAGCTTGTAACCGTTGCAGACCAATTCAAACCACAAGGCCAACTCGTTAGCATCCAAGCTTTTGGGAACGGCAATATCAATGACACCTTTTTAGTGACTTTGGATTCAGCAGCAGAAAAGCACTTCGTTCTGCAACGGATCAATACGGAGGTGTTTCGACAGCCGCAATTGGTGATGCGGAATATGTGTATTTTCACCCAGCACGTTCGCGATCGCCTAGAACGTTGTCCTCTCGATTCCGGTCGCCGCTGGGAAGTGCCGCGAGTATTGCTGACCCAAGATGGCTGCGATCGTTGGCTCGATCCCGACGGTTTGTGCTGGCGGGCAATTAGCTTTATTGAAAATTCCCAGTGTTTTGATACCATCCAAAATCTAGAACACGCCCAAGAAGTCGGCTATGCGTTGGGAATGTTCCACAACCTGATGAGCGATCTGCCCCCAAACAGGCTAGCTGACACCTTAGAAGGATTTCACATCACCCCCAACTACTTGCAGCACTATCAACAAGTGCTGGCAAAAAACCAGATCTGCCCATCGCCAGAAGTAAATTATTGCAGGCAATTTATCGACGCTCGCCAAGCTTGGGCGCACGTTCTCGAAGATGCCAAAGCCGCAGGTAAGCTACCGCTGCGGTTAATGCACGGCGATCCCAAGATTAACAACGTGACGATCGACTCTACCACCAAACAAGCGATCGGCATGATTGACTTAGACACCGTGAAGCCAGGATTAGTGCATTACGATATTGGCGACTGCTTGCGATCGGGCTGCAATCCTTTGGGAGAAGAAACTCAAGATTGGGAGAACGTGCGGTTTGAACCCGATTTAGCCCAAGCAGTTTTGCAGGGCTATTTGGCAGTAGCTAGAGAGTTTCTGACCGATCGCGATTGCGAATATCTCTACGATGCCATCCGTCTGATCGCTTTTGAGTTGGGATTGAGGTTTTTTACCGACTATTTAGATGGCAACGTCTATTTTAAGGTCGCATACCCAGAACATAATTTGTGCCGAGCGATCGTCCAATTTAAGCTCACCGAGAGCATTGAAGCGCAGGAACAAGCTATTCGCAACATTGTTTGCGATCTGTAATAGCCATATCGTCTCAACGATATGGCTACCTTAATTTTCTATGCCCAAGAGCAGGGTAACTGGAACGTTGACATCGGGAAACTGAAGCGGAGAAATCGTGCCCGTGGTATATTCCTGGCTAAGCCGATAGCGATCGCCTTGGGGCTGGCGCATGACAATTACTCGCTGGTTGAGTAAATCGACTAACCAGTATTCTGGAATTCCAGCACTGGCATAGGCTCTCATTTTCTCGTTAAGGTCTTTTTCTAGGGATGAGTTAGCTACTTCAACCAGCAGAAAAATATCTGGGACGGAGGGATGGCGATCGCGGTATCGTTGGTTGACGACGAGGGCAATATCCGGTTCTGGCTCGCTTTGGGGCAGAGTGACGGGATGAGCTTCGCTGACTTTTGCCCTGTCGTGCAAGTTCGCCCACAGCCAATCGGCGGATTCTCGGATCGAGTCTGAGTGTCCCGGACCTTCTGGAGCCATTTCGACAATAAATCCCTCTAATAACTCGACAGCGCGGCCCTCAAATACACCCGTTTCCACCAGATGATGGTATTCTGCAACGGTGAATCTGGCGAGGGTAATCGTCATAACTGAGGGGCGTTCGAGTTCGGGTAGCAACAGTTTTGCGATCGATGTCTCTGTAGGGAAGTCGAGAATCAAATCTGGCTGGTAAGCTAACCCCCTGCTGAAGCACGGGGGCTTTCGCCCACGCACAACCTTAAGGAGTCTTTTAGCAGCCCTGAATCATCGCGGTTTAAAGAACAACTTAAATTCGAGCCTCCAGGCAGGCTTACAAACACTGCCCCAAGTTTTGAAATATTGATTGCACCGTTTAAATCAGCGTCACCATGCCAACCGCAATTACCACACTTAAATCGCTTGTCACTTCGCAATCCAATATGGTTGCAAGCGTGGCAAGTTTGACTGGTATAATCGGGATTGACCGCAATAACTTCAACGCCTTCTCGCTTTCCTTTGTATTCCAAAAAGAAGCGAAGTTGATGAAAAGCCCAACTGTTAGAACGCCTACGCTCAGTTTTGTTGCGAGGTTTTTGATTAGTTCTTTCTCGAATGCCAGTCAAATCTTCAATCGCCACCACAGCATTTTGTGTTTTAGCGGTTTCAATGAGGTTTTTGCTGATGTTATGGTTCAACCAAGATTGATAGCGTCGCTCTCTTCCCGACAGCCGTTTCAAGATATTACGCACCCTGCGGCGTGTCGTTCTTGTGCCTTTCGAGACTCTTTTCTGAAGCGAAGCTCTCACAGCAGAGAACTTGTCTCTAGTTTCCTGAATTGTTTTCCCGTCCCATTTTTCCCCTTGAGAAGTTACGGCGATGTCACGCCTACCAAAATCAACTCCAATTACGTTATTAGATTTGATTGGCTCTGGCGTTTCATCGCTCAATTGAATATTGATGTAGTATCTGCCATCTTGGTGTTTACACAATGTTGCAGAAGTTGGCTTTCTCCCAGCCAGTTTGCCTTTTTGGTAGTTAGCAACATCAAGTTTGATGTGTTCTCGACCACCCAGCAAAGTCAAACTCACCGACCAATCTTTTTCTCGGAAAGCAAAGATTCGAGCATCATAATCAGCACTGGTTGGCTTGAATGTTTTAACTGGCTTGTTTGGCAATTTTGCTGTTTTGCGATTAGCAGCAACTCTGGCACAAACTCTGACTGCCTGATTGGCGCTCAATCCAAACTTTTGACGCAATTGCTCGTAAACTTCTGCCTGAATGACTACTTTGTTTGTCACTTTAGGCTTGACAGTTTCGTTGGCAAAGTTGCATCCATCCGCAAACGCTTGAAGTATTGCCTCAATGCTAAAAGCTTGTTCTGGCGTTGGTTGAAGCTTACATACCAGAGTTAGAGTTTGCTTCATCCCATGATTATATCACTTGTGAGGTGCTGATGTCTAAAGAATTGACTGCGACTAAAGTCGCTCTTTTTCGCGCTTCCTCCGCCACCTTTCAAGTGGCGGAGGAAGCGCTCCCGCTCTATTCCGGTGAATGGTTTCGATTATAGCCGATATCGCCATATTTAATCGTAGGTTGGATTGTAGGCGTAGCCTTAAGGCAGGGTACGGAGTGAAACCCAACGTCTCAGGAATGTTGGGTTTCTTTGGACTCAAGGTAAGATAAGCAAAATGAACGATCGAAGTTTTTCTCTTCAACCATTCCCTGGATCTAGTCCCCTACCCGATATCGAGATTGCGGGAAAGATCGCTAGGCACTCTAATACCCTAACGATCGCATATCAACTTGTTGGCACGTTAGCAGAAATTGCGATCGCTTCACCCTCAGCACGACCAGCCCGCAAACACGAACTTTGGGAAGAAACCTGTTTTGAGTTTTTTATCGCTACGCCAAATTCTTCTCAATATTGGGAGTTTAACCTTTCACCCGCTGGAGATTGGAATGTTTATCGCTTTGCCTCTTATCGAGCAGGGATGGAAGAAGAAATGGCTTTTGAATTGCTGCCTTTTAGCGTGCAGACGCGATCGAATGCTTTCCTGCTAGATCTAAAACTGAATCTAGATCCGATCGTCTCCCCTGAGACTAACTTACAAATTGCGATTTCTACTGTTATCAAAAGCAAAAATGGCGACATTAGCTATTGGGCGCTAACTCATCCTGGGGTGCAAGCCGACTTTCATCACCCAGATGGTTTTGCGATCGCCTTATCAAATTGACGTTCCGAGCGATGATGAACTCAGTCTAATTTCTTTCTCTGTCTGTGGCAGATAGCGGCTGGCAATCTACGAAGTTCAGCGAGTCTGGATCGAGGAAGCCTGCGATCGCCATTTCTAGAACGGCTTCTACTGGATATTCAATCTCTGCTGCATATGCGAGCAGCGCTGCTTTAATCTTATCGGGGAGAGCTTCTAGGAAGGATTGAGCGGCGACTGATGAAAGATGCTCTGTTGTCGTTTGCATAGGAGTTCATTCCTCTTGCCGGATACGAACGTTGTAGCGTGGTCTGGCTGTCTGAATCATCAGTGCTTCAATTTCCAGGGATTGCAACCATAATTGGTAGCCCAATTTCACCACTGCAATTCTAACTTCATCGGGTTCGAGGCGATCGATGAATGCCCAACCTAGTGCCTTATGACCGCCCCGCAACCGCTGTCTGACATCGAACGATTTTCCAATATACAGAATGCCTTGATGTTGGTGTCGAAAGGCATAGATCCCAGGTCGAGCAGGTACGCTAGCAAACTCGCGGGTCAATGGATGGCATTCGGCAAATGGAGTAGTAGCGAGAACCTCAAGAATTTTGAGGGCTGCGATTCTAATGGCCTTATCGGTCATCGGTCGATCGAAATATCGACTGCCTCAAGAAGCGATTTTTGGACTGCTTGCAGAGACGCAACTCCGTACCTTCTGGATTCCAGTCAACCCGATCGAAGATTTGATGCAACAAACACAAGCCTCGACCTCTTTCCGACTCTTCAGGAGGAATGTCTTCGGATAGCTCGGTATGACACTCGCACGCTGGGGGAGAAAACCCCGTACCTTGGTCCGATATTACCCAGGAATACTGACCTTTTTCGATCGAGAAACGCACTACAACTGTCTTGCTGGGATCGAGTTGATTGCCGTGTTTGGCAGCATTGACCAATGCTTCTTGCAATCCCAGTCTTAAATCTGCCTGCCATTCGCCGGGAATCTTTGCTAGGAGCAGATCCAATATCGGGCGAAGAAAGAGGGTAGAAGCGAAGCTAATCGTACTCCAGTCGCGCTGAACTGGACGCATTGAGACAGCAATCACGCAGGAATTACCTCTAGCTTACACTCAGTACACTTACACACACCACAAAGGCTTTGAGCCTGTGAATTCGGTCTGGTTTCTGCTTCGATCTCGTTCGCCAACTCGATGTAAGTAGGCGATCGACATCCTAGCATCAACCTAAGTCTTTACCTCTAGAGGGGAAGCTTTCTTACTTTTGACAGTAGAACCTTCCACAATAACTATTGTAGCGAAAACCGTACTTAATAGCCAGATCGAAAATGAAGTCACTAGGGACGAGGAGAGAGAAGCAGAAATATGGGACGCGAGGAGCAAGAGGGCAGAGCAGCGGTGAATGTGGATGGGAATGAGTCGATAAGGTGTTAATCGCTCTTCACACCTCTTTGTCTAAGCAATAATTTTTTGATTTCAACAATAAATTCGATCGATTTGGATCGGTGTAGTTAAAAGTATAGCGAAGTCTCACCCACTCAAACGATCCTTTGGAATTGTTGTGGTGTTACTTAAGGGGGAGTGAATCTTTACGAGCAATTAATAACTTGAAATAGCAAGCCAATTAGCAGAATTTAAGCATCTCAAGCATTCACCAAGACACCTTATTTAAGGAGCAAAACATGGTTAATCAAAGTCCACAACAAATTTCCGGCGATAGCCAAATCTATGATGCCCCATCCGCGAGTCAGGCATCAAAGGGAGCCTACAACCCTTTAACAGATGAGACTGTGGGTATGGGTTCGCAACCGGGTTCTCAATCTGCTACTGCTGTCAAAACTTCACCTAAATCATCTGACTCTCAGCCCAGCAGCGGGGGAATGAATCCGATGCTTTCTAGGGCTTTAATTGGAGGATTGGTTGGTGCAACGATTGGCGCTTTAGCGGGCAAGCGAGTTTCTCAAGGCTTCAACCATGCTTTCAACGGTGTCGGCAAAGCTTTGGGGACTATCGGCCAAGGTTTAGGAGAAACTGCCAAAGGAGTGGGTGAGGCCGCTAAGAGTTTGGGTGAAGGGGTAGGCTACGCCGTTGTCGGCGGGGCTTCGGAAGCAACACAAAATATTGCAGACGGAGCGCAGCAAGTTGTCGCTGGCGGTGCTAATGGAGTTCAGAGTGCAGTTAGAGGTGTGGGGCAAGCGATCGAAAACACCACGGATTCGGTAAAAAATGCGGCTGAGAAAACGAAGCAGTCAGTGAATGAAGCCAGCGACTCAATCCAACAAGATATGCAGGAGCAGCCTTTTGACGCAGCTAACATTCAGGGCGCAAACTCAGTTTCAACCGAGGAAGAAATGCTGATTGTGGCGGTCATGAATGACGACCCAAACAACTACTAAGAGCGATGGCTTAGAGTGGTGAAACATCAGTATTTAGAATCTCAGAAACATTGCTGAGAGCGAAAGTGGCTTGAGAATCTTGATTTCATCAGGTAGGCGTAGACCAAAGATAAATTCTACGTCTACCTCGAACATCCTGACTGAATGTATTGCAGAAGGTGGATGCTTTCAATTTATCGCTCCGAAAATATTCAGTTATCCTGCAACCAAGGAGATCGTTATTGTGTACCAAAGCAATCAGACATTAACTTCAGACGAAACGAGCATTGACGAGCCTGTCGATCGAATCAATGAGGCCGAGGCTGAGACGGAGAATTCTACTCAAAATGGAGTTTTGAAAGTCACGATCGGCATCTTAATTGGAGCAGCTTTAGGTGGAATTGCAGGTGCTTTGACCAACAAGAGTACCGTCGAGCGAGTGAATCGAACTGTTAAAGGAGTCGGAAACTCAGTCAAAGGAGCAGCATCTAGCGTCAGCGAAACGGTAAAAGAAGTTGGCACTGCCGTTAAGAGTGTGGCTGTGGGCGTGAATGAAACGGTTAAAGATGTTGGCAGCACGGTGAAGAGTGCGGCTAACGAATTGACTGATACTGTAGAAACGACGGCCAGCACCGTCAAAAATACAACTGAGGGTGTGAATGACACGATAAAAACGACGATCGAGGCCGTTCAAAACACAGTTACAACAATCCAGCAATCCACCGATATTCCCTCGGCCTCGCAAGCTAAGCTCAATAAGCCAATTGTTGAGGCTGCAAATGGAGGAATGCTTTATCGCTTGGTTCCGGTAACTCAAGATCCAACGGTTCAGTGAATTTGTCGCATTTTCAGTACGCTATTTAAGTTGAGTACGCTTCAACAGGCGATATATGAGATCTCGATAGTGGAGCGATCGTGGCTACCCTCGTCAGAGGATTCCAGGAGTGGGGAGGTCAATTGCGCTTAAACGCTCATGTCGATCGCATTTTGGTGGAATCGGGTGCGGTAGTAAGGGTCGAGTGGCGATCGCCCCTCCCGGTGCATTTTTAGTCCTAGCCGCATCTTCGGCAGCAACGATTACCTTTCTAGCTCCCTCTCAAGTGAGGGCTTTTTTATTGACTGTCTGAGCCTGAGCGATAGCGAAACCCAACACTCCTGGGGTGTTGGGTTTCACTCCGTACCCTGCCTTAAGGCTACGCCTACAACCCAACCTACGATATACAATCGATCTTATTATGGGTGTTTAACCGGATTCGATATCAAATACGATCGGTAAAAGCTTTGGCCCAAAATAAATGGAGGGGTTGGATATGGAGCTTGCTGGCACTCCCTGATAAGGAAAGCGGTTGACGATTTCCAAGAATTATTATCAGTTGTAGAAGCGATCGAGGCTTCAAAACACCATCAGGAGTTGACATTCTTGTTAGTCACTTTATCCCGGTCAGAGCGAGAATGAGCTAAAATGCCAGCTTTGACGTTCAAAGCAATTTGCAATTGCAATCAATAATTGCGAACTGCGAATTGCGAATTGCGAATTGACAATTGTTTTGCTCAAAGTTAGCAGTGAGTAACGAACCGATCGATGTAGTAATTATTGGCAGCGGGATTGGCGGTCTGACTGCCGGAGCCTTATTAGCTGTTTACGGCCAGCGAGTGCTGATTTTAGAAAGCCATTCCATCCCAGGTGGGGCAGCCCATAGCTTCACTAAACGGGGGTTTCACTTCGATTCGGGGCCTTCGTTTTATTCTGGGTTAGGTCCTCAGCATCAGAGTTTTAATCCCCTCAAGCAAGTGTTAGATGTCTTGGGAGAATCGCTAGAAGTAATTCCTTACGACCCGATCGGACACTATCATTTTCCCGACGTAACTTTTCCCGCTTGCGCCGATCTTTTGCGGTATCGCCAAGCTGTAGCCCAAATTACCCCCACGGGAGCCAAAGAACTCGAACGGTTCGAGCGGCAATTGTTAGCTCTCTACGATCGCCTCAAAGAGATTCCCTCTCTAGCCTTGAGAGCCGATTGGCAGTTAGTGCCAGTTTTATTATCTCGCTACCTTCCCAGCTTAATTAAGTTGTTGCCCCAACTGCCTATTATTAACAGTTCGGTCGGTCAGATAATGGATCGAGAAGTAAAAGATCCTTGGGTGCGCCGATTGATTGACTTAGAATGCTTTTTGCTATCGGGATTAAAGGCCCGTGGAACGGTAGCGCCCGAAGTAGCATTCGTGCTAGGAGAACGCGCCCGTGCGGGGGCAGAATATCCTGTAGGCGGTAGTGGAGCGATCGTATCTGCCCTCGTTAAAGGATTGAAGCGGTGGGGAGGCCAATTGCGGTTAAACGCCCATGTCGATCGCATTTTGGTGAAATCGGGGGCGGTAGTGGGGGTCGAGTTGCGCTCTGGGGAGACGATCGAAGCCCCTACAGTTATCTCTAATGCCACCATTTGGGATACCTACGGTCAATTATTGCGTCCAGAAGATCTACCTCCAAATTACCGACAAGCAGCTTTAAAAACGCCCGCAGTCGATAGCTTTATGCACCTCCATTTGGGCATTAAAGCTGATGGATTAGAAGGATTAACCGGACATCATGTAGTGGTGCGCGATGCCGATGTGGATTTAACCGTACCGGGAAACACTTGCATGATTTCGATTCCTTCGGTTTGGGATAACAAATTAGCTCCTCCAGGACATCATGTAGTTCACGCTTATACTTTAGAACCCTATGAAGGGTGGCAGAAAGATGTGGGATACCAACAAAAAAAGCAAGAGCGAGCCTCTTTCAGAGGAGCTTCGCTAACGCAATCTTTGTATCAAGCTTTAGAAAAAGTAATTCCCGATATCAGAGAGCGAGTGACGCTGGAATTAATTGGTACGCCATTGACTCATGCTTATTTTCTGCGACGCGATCGAGGAACCTACGGTCCGGCGCTAGCAGCGGGGAAAGAAATGCTTCCTAGCTGTCATACCCCGATTCGGGGGTTATATCGGGTCGGAGATAGCACCATGCCAGGAATTGGGGTTCCAGCGGTGACGATTTCTGGGATGATTTGTGCCAACACCTTAGTTCGACCAGATCTGGTTTGGAGCAGCGTTAAAAGGGTTTTTGGTAAAGGTTAAACTCAAAGAATTAGACCTCCGGCACGAATCTTTGCCCTCACCCTAAATCCCTCTCCCACGGGAGAGGGACTTTGAAACTCTCTCCCCTTCTCCCTAGGGAGAAGGGGTCGGGGGATGAGGGCAAATCTTTGATTCACGCAAGCGATCGATTCAACCGTGATGCAGGCAAGGAAAAATAGTACACCCCTCGTCTTTCACCTTTCACCCTTCATAATTCATAATTCATAATTCAAATTATGAGCTATTGCCTTAATCCTGCCTGCCAGAAACCTCAAAATCCCAAGGATGCTCGATTTTGCATTCGATGCGGTAGCAAATTGCTCTTGAGCGATCGCTATCGGGCCCTCAAACTCATTGGCAAAGGCGGCTTTGGCAGAACCTTTTTAGCCGTGGATGAGTTTAAACCATCTAAACCTTTGTGCGTCATCAAGCAGTTTTTCCCTCAAGCTCAAGGAACCAACAGTTTTGAGAAAGCCGCAGAGTTGTTTCAACAAGAAGCCGTGCGGTTAGATGAGTTGGGCAACCATCCCCAGATTCCTAGCTTGCTGGCATATTGTACCTGCGATCGCCGCCAGTATTTGGTGCAAGAATTTATCGACGGGCAAAATTTAGCCGCAGAATTGTCAGAACGAGGTGCTTTCAACGAAACTCAAATTCGCCAACTATTAAACGATCTACTGCCCTTGTTGCAATTCGTCCATCAACATCAAGTTATTCATCGCGATCTCAAACCCGAAAATATCATTCGCCGTCGAGCCGATAATCAATTAGTGTTAGTCGATTTCGGTGCGGCTAAGTTTGCAACTGGTACTGCTTTGGCCAGAACCGGAACTGTAATCGGTTCTGCTGGCTTTGTAGCACCGGAACAAGCTATAGGTAAAGCCACTTTTGCCAGCGATATCTATAGTTTAGGAGTCACTTGCATTCACTTGTTGACCGCGATCGAACCGTTCGATTTATACTCTGTGAATGAAGGAACTTGGGTGTGGCGAGACTATTTAACTCAACCCATCAGTCAGCATCTAGGTCAAATTCTCGATCGAATGCTAGAAAATGCGATTAACCGTCGCTATCAATCTGCCTCGGAGATCCTGCAAGATTTAAATCGATCGCCAGTTTCAAAAGCATCTATAAAACCTGCTACACCTCAAATTTCTTCACCGCGATCTGTTGTTACCAAATCCCAACCGAAAAACGCAAACTGGCAATGCGTGCAAACTTTAACTGGGCATTTCGGAATGTTTGCTGGAGTTCGCAGCGTTGCCATTAGTCCTGACGGACAGATGTTAGCCAGCGGCAGTGAAGATTACAAGATTAAGTTATGGGATTTGAATACTGGACAAGAAATGTTTACTCTAGCCGGACATACTAACTTTATTCGCGCTGTGGCTTTTAATCCTCATGGCGAGACTCTGGTTAGTAGTAGCGATGACAAAAAAATTAAATATTGGAACTTAAAAACTAGAACTGAAATTTATACTTTTTCTGGGCATTTCAAGAGCTTAACTTCTGTGGCTATTAGTCCAGACGGTCAAATATTAGCTAGTGGTAGCGATGACAATACTATTAAGTTATGGCATTTAGCCACTGGACAAGAAATTGGCACTCTTAACGGCCATTCAGGTTGGATACAAGCAGTAGCTTTTAGCCCTGACGGTCAAGTTTTGGCTAGTGGCAGTTGCGACAATACCGCTAAACTGTGGAATGTCAGTACAGGCAAAGAAATAATTACTCGTGCTGCCAATAACTGGGTGCAGTCATTAGTTTTTACCCCTGACGGTCAGATGCTAATTGGTGGCACTTTTGATAACTTCCTCAAGTTCTGGGATGTTAACACTGGTGCAGAAATCTTTTCTCTTACCGGACATTCGGGTTGGATGGGCGGAATTGAGTCTGTAGCCGTCAGTCCTGATGGTCAAATTCTCGCCAGTGGAGGAGGAAGAGATAAAACTATCAAGTTATGGGATGTCAAGACAGGAGAACTTCTGCATACTCTGACTGGGCATATCAAAGGTGTAACTTCTGTGGCCTTTAGTCCTGATGGAGAAACCCTAGTTAGCGGTAGTTATGACAAAACAGTTAAAATTTGGCAACGAATGAAGGATGAATAATGAAGTGCAATAACTGTAGGTTGGGTTGACGGCAGGAAACCCAACTAACCCCACCATAATGTGTCATTTTAGCTTCTCTCCCATTTGAATTTACCTATCTTCATTAATGTTCGCGATCGAATACGGTTTAGCAATTCATACTAGTAGCCCAGAATTGGGTTTAGCCTTAAGCAACTTTTCTGGAGATTCTCGCTTTTCTAATTGGAATTTAGGACGAGATTTATCTCTCTATTTACATCAATATCTAGCCGAATTTATCCAACCTCAAACATGGGCGGATTTAGGTTGGATTGCAGTAGCAAAAGGGCCGGGCAGTTTCACGGGCACTCGCATTGGTGTCGTGACTGCTAGAACGCTAGCCCAACAACTAGATATTCCCTTATTTGCTATTTCCACCTTAGCAGCAGCAGCCCGATCGCACCTCCGAGAAAGAGAAGGACAAAAGGCAACTGTAGCCGTTCAAATGCCTGCCCAAAGAGGTCAATTATTTGCCGCCATCTACGAGCAATTGCCAGATAATTGTCAACTGAACTGTTTGCTTAGCGATCGCGTCCTTTCTCCAGAACAATGGCAAGAACAACTAGAAAGCTGGCCGAGGACCTACGAGTTAATTAATCTTCCGGCTGGAGAAGGATTGGGTGCATCGGTAACTAGCGTTCTGGAACTAGCTAATTTAGATTGGCAACAAGGAAAGCGATCGCTATGGTCGGAAGCACTGCCATTTTACGGACAACATCCTGTAGAGACGTAGCACTGCTACGTCTCTACATTTGGATTTTTTTAACTCCTTTATTCTTGTTAAATTCTGAAGCTACGATCATCGAACCGATGCCGTCATTAGTGAAGATTTCTAATAGCAGCGCGTGAGGAATTCGACCGTCAATAATATGGGCGGCTTTTACTCCTTGAGCGAGCGATCGCACGCAACAATTAACTTTAGGAATCATCCCACCACCAACTACGCCGCTGTCCATCAGTTCTCGTGCTTGCCGAATATCTAGTTTGTATATGATGGTGGATGGATCTTTGTAATCTTTCAATATCCCCACCGTATCGGTCAGCAAAATCAATTTTTCGGCTTCCAAAGCTGCTGCTAGTTCTCCGGCAACTGTATCGGCATTGATGTTATATGCTTGACCTGTATCGTCGGCAGCCACGCTCGATACTACCGGAATGTAGCCATTATTGACTAAAGATTTCAACAGCTTGATATCAACGCTATTGACTTCACCCACAAAACCGATTCCTTCCCTACCCTCTGGACGCGCTTTAATCAAATTGCCATCCTTGCCGCACAGTCCTACCGCTGCACCTCCAGCTTGGTTGATTAAAGAGACGATTTCTTTATTCACTCGACCGACCAGCACCATTTCGACTACATCCATGGTGGCGGCATCGGTGACTCGCAAGCCATTCTTAAATTGAGGTTCGATTCCTAATTTATCCAGCCAACTGTTAATTTCTGGGCCGCCGCCGTGTACCACTACAGGTCTAATCCCCACACAAGAGAGAAAGACGATATCGCGGATGACTTTATCTTTCAAATTGCTTTCTTTCATCGCCGCACCGCCGTATTTTACGACTACAGTACGACCCGCAAATTGCTGGATGTAAGGAAGTGCTTCGCTTAGTATCCTGACGCGAGTGGCTTCAGTTTGTCGAAAGTATTCGCTATCGTTGACCATAGGTAACTGAAAGAACGAGTAGAGGTTTGCGATCGAGACAGTTGGAAATCATACAAAATCCGGTTTTTAAAACCATGAACCCACCCCTCACCCCGCCTCCGGCTCCCCTCTCCCAAGGGAGAGGGGTTGGGGGTGAGGGCTTTCCCAACCTTTGTTAAGCGGATTTGATATCATCTCTAGGGCTGGTTGCTCGATCGTCTACAGCAGTTTAAAGCATTTAGGTAGCTTCAGATAGTTCGCCTATAGACCGTTTTGTAAGGATTTTCGTGCGTTTATTTCTCAGATAGAGCCTCAATGCGCTGACGGCGACGACGATCCCAAATTTTGGGAAAGACTCGAATCGCCCGTTTGTACTTACCCCACTCTTCCGAACTGAGTTCGATCTGCTGCCAGGTTGGACGCGACAATAATTTCTCAGACCAAACGTTTAATCTGGGATAATCGGTTAGATCGATTCCCAGATCCGGCATTCGATAAACCAGCGTTCCAGCCACGATCTCTGCCAGCGTCAGCGTCTCGCCAGCAAAGTAGGGCGAATCGCCCAACAGATTTTCTAAAAAATTCAATGCATTCGTCGCTCGCAGCCGACCGTATTCTAACTCGATCGAGTTCTCTTGGCTAACGAGCAGTTTGAACACGGCTGACAGTAACTCATTGAGCGTCACTAGTTGTACCATTCTCACTTTAGCCAAAGCGATCGCATCTTTTGGCAGCAAGGAGCGCTCCGGGTAGCGTGCTTCGAGATAATCGAGAATGGCCAGAGATTCGATGACTCGGAAATCGCCATCAAACAAAACTGGGACGTGACTGAAGGGATTGACGGCCAAATATTCCGGTTCAAATTGTTCGCCACTGAGATCGACTGGAACCAACTCAAAATTAAGTTGCTTTTCTACCAAGGCTAGCCATACGGGACGGGCATAAGCTGAAGGACGGGCGTAGTAAAGTTTTAACATGGGAATTTTCTACCAAATAACGACAGCAGACCGATCGGTCTGTCAAAGAGCAAAAAAATTTAACTTGGGGTTGCTAGTTGGTTTTGAACGTAATTTTTGAGATGATTTAACGCTCTCTCTACATAGATAGGATCGCCATAAAGTTTGCCGAGCATGACTGCACCTTCAATCGTAGCGATCGAAATCGTTGCTACAGTATCGGGATCGACTGTTGAGTGCAATTCTCCCCGCTGGATGCCCTTATTGACAATGCGTTGGATTACACTTCGCCACCCATCCATCGCTAGTTGCGCTCGTTGGCGCAAGGCAGGATGAGTGTCATCGCTCTCTACGGCGGTATTGAGAATGGGACAACCACCCTGAAGCAGCGGATCGTCAGCCATTTGTTCGTAGACGCTAAAGATCGCCATCAATCGCTCTACGGCATGACGTTTTCCTTTTAAAGCACCCATAAATTTTTGCTGCATACAATTGACCGCAAAATCGAATGCTTCTAAAGCGATTTCGTCTTTGCTTTGGAAGTGGTTGTAGATGCCGCCTTTTTGCAACCCGGTAACGCGCATTAAATCTGACATCGAAGACCCTGCATAGCCTTTCTGGTTAAACAAGGTCGCCGCTTGCTCGATAATCCGCGTTTTGGTTTCTGTAGCTCTCGACATCTACGTTACAAACCGATCGGTCTGACTAAGATTAACACAAAGGATTTAGAGAAAACAACGTGAGATTTACCGTCCTAGAAGCTAAACGACTCTACCGTAGCGGGCGACATCTCGATCGCTCAGCCAAGCCCACATTTGATCTCCCAGGCAGAAATGCCACCATTCATTTGGATGCTGACCGAATCCAGCCGCAAACATGATGTCTTGCAATAACTGCCGTCGATCGCGATATTGCCGTTCTAAGGGTGAGGTAACATTGGCAAAGTAATCGGGGTGCGAAGCAGGCGAGATTTCGTCGATGGCCGTCCCCATATCTAGTGCTTGCCCGGTTTCATCTACCAAGGTGATATCTACAGCCGCCCCGGTACTGTGGGGGGGCGGAGTGGCAGGATCGAGGGAAGGCGGGGCCCAAAATTGATAAACCCGTTCCCAAATTTCTTGTCGTCGAGCATCCGTTAATCGATCTGGGTTTAAGCCTTGAGTCTGAAGCAATTCGGCAAAAGTATATTCCACCATAAATTCCTGAACTGACACCGGACGATAAGCATCAAAGATTTGAATCCGCCACCTTGGGCGATGCAGTTCTAGATTAGATTGCACTTCGAGCAAACTATTGAGGACGCTTTGGCGGAGATAATAAGGCGATCGCTCCCCATAGGGCGCTCCTAACTTTTGATAGGGATGGGGAGAAGCAATAGCGAAGCGTTCCACCGGAATTGACACCAGCGGTTCGCCGCATTCGACTATAGGAATCTTTTGATAAGGCTTCATTTATGAAGGAGTTCAGAAGTCAGAAGTCAGAAGTCAGAAGTCAGAAGTCAGGAGTTAGTTTTCTCCCCATCTCCCCCTCTCATCCTCTTTCTCCCATCTCCCCCCAACGGTTTTGGATCTCCTCGATCGCAAATACTGCCTGAAACTTTAACCCTGCTGCATGGTAAAGTTCTGCCCCGCCTTGCTGTCTGTCTACTAAGGCGATTACCTCTTCAACGCGATAGCCTGCGGCTCTGAGACGATCTACTGCTTTCATCGCTGACTGTCCGGTTGTTACCACGTCTTCTAAAACCACTACTTTGGCTCCTTCAGGCAGATTCGGGCCTTCGATGTATGCCCTGGTTCCGTGTCCTTTAGCTTCTTTGCGAATAATTAGCGCCATTACAGGTCGATTTTCATAAGCAGAGACGACGCTAACCGCCGTGACGATCGGATCGGCTCCTAAAGTCAATCCGGCTACTGCTTGGGTATCTGGTGGTAGTTTAGATAACAGCAAGCGTCCCACGGCTAAGGCTCCTTGGGGATGAAGCGTTACTGGTTTGCCGTTAATGTAATAAGAACTGCGCTGCCCTGAAGAAAGCACGAATTCTCCTTCTCGATATGCGATCGCGGCAAATAAATCTAAGAGCATCGCTCGCAAGTCGGTTAAATCGGCCGTAGCAATTGGAACTGTCGATTTCGCTTGAGTTGTACTTTCGTCGATCGTCATGGGAGCAAAATAATAACTCTAGTTAAAATATCAGATAGTATGGGAACTATCTTAAGAAGAAGTTGATGTGAGGAGCGATCGAATATGGTTCTGAAAAACTTGATTCATGCAATAGTTCTGGCAGCTACCGCTTCTAGCGTACTGGCTTCTGGGGTAATGGCTCAGACAGTGCCTCGGCGGACCTCCAACGATGCGATCGAGACTATTCCTGAAGCGTTCGATCGGGCTTTCTTCAATCGATCTGGAGATCTTTACGAAAACTCCTCTATAGGCAGGCAGATCGAGTTTATCTTGAATTTCCGTGGTTTCCCCGATGGCGAAATCGAAAGAGATGCCAAAACCACTGAGATTCTGTACCGAGAATTTTTCAATCAGCAGGCGATTAGCGATCCATACCTTCGCACTCCCGATTTGGCGAACCCTTACAACAGTTCGTTATTGCTCAACAGCGGTATCCCCACCCCAGCTTATACGGCTCCCATCCCTCCCGCGCCCGTACCAGAACCACCTCCTGTGGTAGAGCCACCAGTTCCAGAAGTGCCAGAAATCCCTCGCGGGCTTTATTAAATCAGGGATTTAGATACATGGGTAAGGGCGCAATCCTTCGGCAGAGCTACGGAACAGCATTCATGCGCCTCAACTTAAAGGTCTAGAGCTTCGCCCCGACAGGGGTTCAAAACCCCTGTCTCAAAGTTACAGTTCTCTAATGGAAGTTAAAAAAATAATTGGGTAATTCTTGTGGGACTTGCGGTGAGCGTTCGACTGAGCGTCTCCGCACTGAGCTTGCGCTGCCCTGAAGCTCTGCCGAAGGGTCGAAGTGTCACGCCGAAGTCTTGTCGAACTGTAGCCCTCTGGGCTGCCCCGCAAAATGGTGGGCAAGATCCCACCCCACAATTACCGGATTTAATTCTTAACCTTCATAAGAGGAATCAATGACCTTGGGAAAAATTAGTTCCTTCCCAGGAGTTTTCGATGACTGTTGAGACTGGTATTTGGATTTATTGGCTGTTTTGCGCGATCGCTGGTATTGCCGTCATTACTAATTGGAGTTTGATCGATGGATTGCTCCATCATCATTCAGCTTTAGTCGGTCGAAGAAAAGGATACACTATCTCTTTAATTCTGGGGTGGTTGCTAACTCTCTTAGCAGCTATCGCCTATATTTTATTTACAGATAAATTTGCCGCTGGCTCTTACCAAATTTCAGACCTAATATTGTTTGTTTTTTTAAATGGTATTTTAGAACAATTGATGTTTATATTTTGGTTCTTGCTAGGTTGCTATCTGGGCAGTCTATATGCTCCTAAAAATTTGAAAATAATTTTTATTACTGGATATATTACTATCTTCATTTTTTCAGGATTAATTCATCGTTTCTTTTGGCTGGCTGTCTTGCCTCCCCATAAATTTGTCGCCCCCGTAATCGTGCCATTACTAGCCGTTGCCTCTCTAGCGTGGATGTGGCTGCTGTGGAGATATCGAGCCGTTTGGGCGATCGTGGCGATGCACGCCGTCATGGATTTTGTCGCCATAGGACACTTGCACTTTAGCTGGTTTGAAGCCCTGCGATCGCAGATAAATCTGTGATATCGAATCCGGTTCTCATGCCATCCATTGCTGCCCTCACCCCCAACCCCTCTCCCAAGGGAGAGGGGAGCCGCTTTCAAGGGTATGTTTTTGAGATTTGGGGTGGTTCTGGAGCCGGGGATGCAGGGGGAGCAGGGGAAGAAAAGCCATGGTTTTCGTCGTCTACTCATCGCTCACAGAGCCAATTTTAAAAAACATACATCTGTAAGGAGGAGAGCCGGAGTCGGGGAGAGGTCAAGAGGGTCTTGGAAACCGGATTTGGTATTATTTATAGTTCCACAGGAAATCTGCGACTTTACCATCGCGATCGAATGTATCTGAATTCGGACTGAGCAAAACCGATCGCTGCAACAATTTGCGATCGCTCAAACGCCGCGCTACCCGACTGGGAATACCGTATCCATAAATGATATGACCCGATCCGGCTAAAACGACTACCTGATAGTCGGGTTGAGTTTTAATAAAGTTAGCGATCGCTTCTGCCATGGTTTCGTCCCAAAGCACTTGAACTAAGAAAAATCGCTCTAAGTTAGGGCTAGAACCATGAGATCCGGCTTGATGTTGCTTAAAGGCTTCCAAAACGATTTTTCGATACTCAGCGTTATCTGTATCGATCTCATTATCTGGGGGAATGAACCGCCGCTGGTCGGGTGTCAGGCTTTCTAAACCTCCACGAGTCACCTGGCGCGAGACTTCGGTTGGAGTATTGAGGGCTAGCACTGGTAATCGATTCTCTTTAGCATACCGGAGAATAGGAGCATAATATTCCCAAGGAAAGCCCCAGCGTTTTTGGTATTCAGTTTCCTCCAACAGTTGCTCTTCGGTTATTTCTCCTGCTAAATAGCGGTTGAGACTATCTTGATAGGGGCGTTGAAACATCTCCATAGCAATAGCTACCCGACCGCGACGGCGATGGAGGTGCTGAATAATTTCTAGTTGCGCCTGATGGTCTTCAGCGCGATCGTGAATTTCTCCTAAGTAAACGACATCGGCTTTGACTAGTTCAGATAAGATCTGCGATCGCTCCACAGAGGCAATATTCTCTCTTTCTGCTAATGGAGCAGAGTTAGGTAGACTTTGAACGCCTACAGATGAAGAGCAAAGTAAAACAATCCCCAACGACAAAGCGCACAGTTGACCGATCTGGAAAAATAGCATAGGCAAGAACTCGGAGTTTGGAGTTTAGAATTCGGAGTGCTGAGAGCAAACCAGCTTTTGCTAAGCAGATTTCATGTAATAATTGCGAATTGCGAATTGACAACTGAACAATTGCTTTACTCACTTCCCTTCTAACTGAGAGATGGCATTTTGGGCTTCTTGATATATATCCGTAAGTCCTTGTTTTTCAGCTAAAGTTGCAGCTTGTCGCAAATCGGCCAATCCGCCTTCTCTGTCTTTGAGGATATAACGGGTCAGCCCTCGAAAAAGGTAGGCTTTAGCATAATCAGGTTCCAGACGAATCGCTTCATTCAAATCTTCTAGCGCCCCTCGATCGTTTTTTAATTCTAGATGGGTCACTCCGCGCCGATAGTAAGCATAGCCGTATTTAGGATCGAGACTAATAGCTCGGTTGTAGTCTTCCAGCGCGGTCGCGTGTTGTTCTAGGTTAGAATAAGCTTCTCCTCGAACGGTGTATGCTAAAGCATCGTTAGGATTTAGTCGCACCGCCTCTGTAAAATCTTCGATCGCGCCTCGATCGTCTTTAATCCTCAAACGCGAAATCCCTCTAGCGGTGTAAGCTAAAGCATTATTGGGATCGACTTTAATGGCTTGGGTAAAATCGGCGATCGCTCCTCGATAATCTTGTCGATCTAGCTTCTGCGTCCCTTGACGTAAAAATTCATCGGCTTTAGAGGCTTGAGCAACTAGCGAATCGATCGAGGTATAGTTACTTTCGGGCTGAATAATTTCTGGAGAACTCAGGTTTTTTAGATTTTCAGTGGGGATCGAACTGGTAAGTTCTCGATCGATTTGGTTTGTCCTTGGAGATGAAAAAGCCGCAGCTACTGATATTTGTCCGATGACGATAGATATTCCTAGCAGCGCCGCTGGTAATCGATAGTTAAATTTCATATGCAAGCTGCCCACCTCATCCACTTCTACTTGGTTATAACACTTCTCTCAGTTTCGACTGCGATCGAACAGGAGCAGAAGGTAAGGGAAAAGCCAGCAGTGACTCATTTTGACTTTTGACTTTTGACTTTTGACTTTTGACTTGCTTATTATGTCTACCCCATTAACACCAGAAAACTGGTTTGAATACCATATCAGGGTTCATCCGAACCATACCGATTACGCTGGCTACGTTTGGCATGGTTCCTATATTGTCTGGATGGAAGAAGCGCGAGTAGAATACTTGCGCTCTCTAGGACTCGATTATGCCCGATTAGTAGCTTTGGGGTGCGAATTGCCTGTAGTCGAACTTTCAATCCGCTACCATCGCGCCCTGAGCATGGGAATGTCAGCAGTAGTGAGAACGCGGATGGTGCAAACGAAAGGAGTGCGACTCAATTGGGATTACCAAATTCAATCTCCAGAGGGCGATCGCCTCTACCTTACGGCTAAAGTAACATTAGTCGCAGTCGATCGCGCCCAAGGTAAAATTTTGCGGCAATTACCCCCAATCCTTCAAGAAGTGTTGAGTGTTGTAGGAAGTGTTGAGTGTTGAGTGTTGAGTGTTGAGTGAAGAACGCTCCCCTGCTCCCTCTCTCCTGCTCCCTCTCTCCTGCTCCCTCTCTCCTGCTCCCCATCTCCCCATCTCCGCCCTCTCCTTCAAGAAATTACTTGCATGACTACATCTTGACTGGGATGGCTAGGGTTGTCGGCAGATTCTTTGGTGACGAGCAAAGTCGAAACGGGAGCAGTATATTCATCTATCGGAATCGGAATGGCCTCGACAACTCGCTTGTCTTCATTGCTGTTGAATCTGCCACATCGAATTTGCTTATCGCCTACCATCGCCCACATATGATAGTGCTGTCCTGCGGGTAAGCGAGGGAGATTTTGCAGGGCTAACACGGCTCTACCTGCTTCTAAATCTAGCACGATGCTACCAGAAGCATTAGGGGCAACCGCAGTTCCTTTAAGTGCAAACAGTTGCGTGTCCGGTCCTTGTAAAGCCTGAAGCCTTTCCTGAGTAGTTGCCAGTTTTTGTTGCAGGTAGTAATTATTGATGCCCAAAGCCAGAGCTAACACGGCGATTGCACCCATTGCTACTTGCTGCCAGGAAAAAGGGAAAATGAATATTTTTCTTAGGTTAGGTGCGGGAGCTACAGATCGAGCCTCTGCCAGAATCTTGGAACGCAGACTTGCGGGAGCCGCTACCCTGGCAGGTGCATACCCGATGAGGGCCATCAGTTCCTGCGACCGAGCGATTTGCCGAACCAGTTGGGGGTTTTGCTGTAGATATTGCTTTAATTCCTCAGCCTCTTCTGGAGAAAGGAGATTGAGGACGTAGCCTGCCATTAATTCTTCTATTCGATCGGGAACTGTAGGTTCAGACATAAGATTTATCCGCTGAGATCTTTTAGCATAAGAATTTTTTGAAAATAGAGCTTAATGGCAATATGAAGTATAGAGTCTGCCTGTTAGGTGGCAAACGATGGCTGGCGGGGCGATCGCTACTCGATCGACTTAATTCTCGCACGAGAAGCGGGGTAGCTGCTAGAGTCGCTATATTAAGTACGCAACCAGACTGAATTTGGATCACCAAATTATTATGCAGTAAGGAAGTTATGGACTTTTGAGATTGGCATTTTCCAGCAGGCTTTTTCAATACTTAAATCAAATCTTGCAAAGTTTGCCTCATCTTGGCAAAGCTCAAACGAAACCAGCTTTTAACCGTACCTAATGGTGCATCCAAGCGTTGAGAGATTTCCGACTGACTCAGCCCTTCATAATAAGCCAATTCTAGCGCTCGACGCTGTTTTTCGGGCAATTGCGCTAAAGCATTTCGCACTCGCTCTGAGATCTCGTCTGTCGCTGCTTCCTCTAAAGAATTAGAGGCAAATCGATCGCTTTCTTTTTGTTGCTGCTGTATAGTCTTCGAGACGGTTTTTTGCGCTCTCAATCGATCGATCGCCCGCGATCGCACTAGAATCATTAAAAAGCTCCTCAAAGATCCCCGCGCTGGGTTGTAATTACACTGCTTCCATATGCTTAAAAATATCTCTTGGATTAGATCCTCTGCTTCTTGCCGATTTCCCAAGATTCTCAAGGCTAAACTATACATCAAATCTCCATAGCAATCGTAAAGTGCCGCTAACGCAGAGGGATCTTTGGCGACCAGTGCTTGAAATAACTCTAAATCAGAAAGCATAGGGATCGCAATGGAAGTGTAGAGCTAAATGTAGCAATTTATACCATTTTCCAATAAAACTGAAATCGAGTCTAGCTAGCTTACTGACAGCCTCGATCTGCCAGATGTTCCCGATTTCGCGGATTTACTTAAGATATCTATTGTTCTTAACGAGTTTGATGTCTGTGGTGCTTGGCAAGAAAATTTCTCTCAGCATCCAGCCTAACATCGGATCGACGAGCGATCGCCTTCAATTGCTTTTCGTAGCCATTATCGAACTACATTCTTAGGGACAGCCCAGAGAGCTATCCCACAAGTCAGCCTGGAGAGCAATCCTATAAGCCGATTGCCGATGGATGGGAGCTATATTTACAGAAAAATCGATCGCTACCACATAAGATATTTCTAAAAGCTAGAATTTAAACATAGCAACGGGCGATCGTTTAGATTTTGGAGATCCTATGTCATCAGAAATAAAAAAATACGATGTGGCGATTGTCGGAGCGGGGATTTCTGGCACTAGTTTATTATATACATTGAGCAATTATACCAATATCAATAAAATAGTTTTAATTGAAAAAAATCGAGAAGTAGCGCTGGTTAATTCTCATAAAAATAGCAATAGCCAAACCCTTCATTTTGGCGATATAGAAACTAACTACACTTTAGAAAAAGCTGAGAAGGTCGATCGGGCTGCCTCTATGGTGCGAAACTTTTTATTGAAAAATGACCTGCAACAGCAGAGCTACAGCAAATACAATAAAATGGTGTTGGCTGTAGGTCGAGAAGAAACTGAAGAATTAAGAAATAGATATCAACAATTCAAACAACTATTTCCTAAGTTAAAGTTAATCGAAAGAGAAGAAATTCAAGCGATCGAACCCAATATTTTAACAGGCAGAGATCCGGGTGAAGATGTGAATGCCTTATTCACCGATGAAGGTTATACGATCGACTTTCAGAAGCTTTCAGAATTATTTTTGGAGCAATCGCGATCGCAGCCAGAAAAAACTATTGACTTGATGATGGGCACAAAGGTCAAGAAGATCGAAAAAGATGGAGATATATACCACATTGAAACCGAAGGAGAAGCGATCGCAGCTAAGGTAGTGGCAGTTATGGCTGGCGCTCATAGTTTATTGCTAGCAAAATCTTTGGGATACGGAAAAGATTTTGCCTTGTTGAGCGTTGCTGGCAACTTTTATCTGGCACCTGGAGTTTTAAACGGTAAAGTTTATACCATGCAACTCAAAAAAATACCTTTTGCCGCTATTCATGGCGATCCGGAAGTTCGCGATCGCTCTCAAACTAGATTCGGTCCTACAGCTAAAGCCATCTTGATGCTAGAGAGAGGTAATTACGCTACTGTTGCGGAATATTTTCAAACTGCTGGCTTGAGTTTAGCAGCCTTTCAAAGCTTCTTTAAAATCCTTTCCGATCCAGCTATCTGGAGATATATGTTAAGAAATTTAGTTTACGATATTCCGGCGATCGGGAAAGCCTTATTTCTGCAAGAAGTGCGAAAAATTGTTCCTAGCATCAAATTTAAGCAGCTAAAATTTGCTAAAGGCTATGGAGGCATTAGACCTCAAATAGTTAATTTAAAAACCAAAACTCTCGATTTAGGAGAAGCCAAAATTATTGGAGATCGTATCTTATTTAATATCACTCCTTCTCCAGGTGCTTCCACCTGCTTGCAAAATGCTGAATGCGATGCGGAAAAGATCGTGTATTTCTTAGGGCAAGATTGCGCGTTCGATCGCTATAAATTCTTACAAGATTTAGAGATAGAATCCGATCGATCGGCGATCGTCTCGCTATAACTCATGTCCTAGACTGTGTTTAATTGTCAGGCGAATCGGTCGAATCAGATAATACAGGGGAAATAACCACTTTGGCAGAGGAATTATTTGCCATTCCAAAGGGGTGGGAGTAAATATGAGATTGAAATAATACCAAATTTTGTCTTTGCCAGATTCCATAGTTTTTAAGTAAATATTGTTTTTTGGCAAGCTATCGGCTCGCTCTGGCACTATAAAAAGCAGTCGTTCTACTTCAGATGCCAAAGATTTAATTGGTAAATTAGATTCTACTTGTCGATCGAGTAGATCTGGAAGTGGTGTGTCGAGCAGATGCTGGCATAAATAAAGACCTAGCAGCAGCATCCGCTCGATTCCTAGTCTCTGGGCTTCCGATAAAATCCAATTCCAATCGATTTCTGGTTGGCTGCGAATCAGTTCGGCTAAGTCGCAAATCGACTTTAACCGCGACCAATTATGCTTGCAACCGTGAAAACAAAGAAATAAAAGTAAACTCTCAGCCGATAGAGTTTCAACCGATTTGCCACTCAATTGAATTTTAGTTTGGTGTTTCCAGGTGAGATTTTGATCGTCAGAAAAAGAGAAGTTTAAAGGAAATAAAGACCAATGAACGTCGAGCGCAATTTGTTTGCCTTCGTGCCAAAACATATGCTCGTGACGCAGTTTAGTATAAATCAATTCCTGAGTATCTGCTAGATCGAACTGAGGTTCATATCCTTGAGAAATTAGTAGTTTCCTAGCTTGAGGAACGAATTCTGCTGGAATTAAAATATCTAAATCCAAGAATTCTCTCAGCGTTGAGTTTTTGTAAGCGACTTCTGCTAGAGCCGGTCCTTTAAACGGCATTATCGGAATAGCATTTTTGTCGAAAAGCCGGAGAAGATTTAGCAATTCCCCAGTCAGCCCAAAATTTCTCTTGGCATTAGCCTTAGAGGCACTGCGAAGTTCTTCTAGCACCTTTTGAGGAATAATTTCTGCACGAGTGTTTTGCAATTGCCAGAATAACAAAGGAGTAACTTGATGCCATGCAGTAAGTTTTAACAAGTAATCCCAATCAATATTTTGCTGCGCTATATGCTGAATGCGATCGCGGCATTGACGATCGATTTCAGTGCGGGCGCAACACAGCAGCAATTCCATTTCTAGCTGATGTTTCTCAGCGGCAATTTCAGTCATTCTGAACTCCTGAACTCCTGCATTCTGAACTCCTCATTCGTAATATTGAGCCTGAATTTTAAATAAGCGAGCATAAGTACCACCTTGCTTTAATAGTTCATCGTGAGAGCCATTTTCAACGATCTTGCCATTTTTTAACACCAAAATGCGATCGGCTAACCTGACTGTTGACAGCCGATGGCTAATTAAAATTGCAGTTCGCCCTTGCGTCAGTTGACGAAATCGATCGAACACTTCGTATTCAGATTTGGCATCTAAAGCACTAGTTGGCTCGTCTAAGATAATAATTTGAGCTTGGCGTAAAAAGGCTCTGGCTATAGCTACCTTTTGCCATTCCCCGATGCTTAGTTCTTCACCCTGTTCAAACTGCTTCCCCAAAGTGGTGTCATAGCGGTAGGGAAGCTTGGAAATCGCTCGATCGGCTCCAGCTTGTTCGGCTGCGGCTATAATGCGATCGCGATCGGTCAACATCTCAAGATTGCCCAAACCAATATTCTCCTGCGCTGTCAGATTGTAGCGCACGTAATCTTGAAAGACGACGCTAATTTCTCGCCGCCAGTCTGTAGTCTTGAAGTGGCGTAGATCGATGCCATCTATAGTAATTTTGCCGCTAGAAGGGTCGTAAAGCCGACACAAAAGTTTGATCAAAGTGGTTTTTCCTGCCCCATTTTCCCCTACTAAAGCGACAGTTTCGCCAGCTTTAATCGTCAAGTTGATGTCTGAGAGCAGTTCCCGTTCGCTCTTGGGGTAGCGAAACTCGACTTGGTGGAACTCAATGCCAAATTTTACAGGTTGGGGAACGGCTTGAGGGTGTAAAGGTTCGGGAACGGCAGGTTCTAAATCCAGAAATTCGTAGAGATTAGACAGAAATAAGCTATTTTCATACAGAGTCACCACATTCAGCAGCAGTTCTCGCAAAAATCCCTGGCCGCGTTGAAAGGCTTGATAATACATTACCAACCCTCCCAAGGTGATGGCTCCTGCCAAGGTTTGGAAAGAAATAAACCCACAAGCGACAAATACCGCGATCGTACCGCTAGCTTGACCGATTAACTCGGTAATCGAACGTTGCTTGGCTAAAGAGAGTTTTTCTTGGCGGATTTGCCCGCGTAAATTTTGAAACCGCGATCGAAATAGCGAACCTAAGTCAAACAATCGCAATTCTTTGGCATAAGTGTCGTGGGTTAGCAACCCATGAAAGTAATAAGCAATGCGCTCTTTGTGAGTCCAACCTCTTTGACGGTGGAAGAATTTACCCGTATATTTCAGTCGCGCTAACAACCCAGGAATTACAGCCACAAATAAGATCGAAGCAATCGCCCAGTGAAGTGCAAACAGTAGTCCCGCTATGGCTAACAAGGAAATTCCGTTTTGCGCCACTTGCACCAAACTCAAAAGAATTTGGGGAGGACGATAGGAGGCTTCTTGTTGAGCGAGGTGCAGGGAGTTGTAATATTGGGCGTTTTCGTAATATTCAAGATCGACTTCAATTGACTTGGCGTGTAGTAGATCGTGAACGTAATCTTTCACTAGTTCCGATTGAGCGGTGCTAGCAAATGTCGCCCAAGCGCGACATAAATCGCCTAATAAGGTAACTCCTCCAGCTATAATCACCAGCCAAAATACCTCTCTGAAAGCTGCGGCTTTGTCGGTGGCTGCTATCCCGGCTGTCACGCCATCGACTAGCAGTTTCATCAGATAGAGAGATACCAGAGGCAAAAAACCTTGAACTATCAACAGCAGCAAACTGATAACAGTCCACCCAGGGGCGCTGCGCCAGACTAATTCTATCGCCCGTCGCAAATTTTGCCAGATCTGGACTCGATGTTTCAAACCAGCACCTTAAGCCACTAATTTCCGCAAATGCTCTGGCGAGATGGGCGTACCGAAAAAGGTAGATTGCCGGAAGTTGGCTTTGATTTTTCCTGACTTATCGATCGCGCGGGTTTTCCAACTCCAAACGTAGTCATCAACTACCAGGTTTGCTTGCAAGGTAATAGATATCGTATCGCCAGGTTCTAAGTCGATCGGATCGGATAAGGGAAAAAAGGCTCTACCATAGACTAATTCGGGTTTTCCAGGAGCATTAGAAAAGTAAATACCAGGAGCTAGAGTAGCATCAAACCAGACGCTAATGCCGTGGGCGATGCCAGTTCGATCGACATTCCAAGTTAACTCGGCTTTGATATTAGGATTTTCGATCGTGGTGTAATCTAAAGTTGCCCACGATCGCGGTTCGGTGAGGAATTGCTCTGGCGTGACATTGCCCTTACCCCAAGTATTAATTTCTCGCTGCTTGGCAGCCTGCATATCGAAACCATAGGGCTTGCTATCCCAAATGCTGCTGTGTTTGGCATACAACTCTGGGGCTGAGACTACTGTGGCCCATAAGGTATCGCTTTGAGGGATCGGTACTCCACCGGGCGCTAAGAGACGACATCGGGCATCTTTAATGGCGGGGATATGGTGTTGAAAGCACGGCAGAATGCCCCGCAGATCCGAGATAATGACATCAGCCAGTTCTGGAAGGCTAATTTTGGTAGATAAGTCTTGAATAAACTCAATGCGATCGCTATAACCGTTAGCCGCCGCCGTTTCTTTCCCCACCTGGATTGCATCGCTAGGCTCGATCGCGTATACTCTCCTAGCTCCAAATTTGCAGGCTAGCAGGGCAAAAATTCCCGTCCCCGTACCGATATCTAAAACTACACAACCAGGTTTTACGGCTTGCTGCAACGCCCGAACGTAAGCATCCATGCGATCGCGATCGGCAATCATTTTGCCATAACCAGAGATACTATAGGTCTTTGTCATCTTCGATCGTTCTAATAACAAAAATTCAAACTCTGAAAATCGGTAATAATTGTCTCGCAAAGCTTGGGTAAATAAACTGGATCGCTATGAGGAATCAGCCGTTGAATGGGAACGCGAAGCAAAAGCCGTTGCAAGACCTCAAATTCCTGCGCCCGCCTAGATTTATCTAATAAATAGTTGGTGTAAGTGTTAGCTACTAAAGTCATTAACTTAGTATGGGCTGTCATCTGCTCTACTAAAGGTGCATCTGGGCGATCGCACCGTTCTGACAAAACGTAAATCGCAGCTAGGGGTAGAGGCTGCTGTTGGAAATAATATCCTTTTTGAGTTAAATCGAGATAGCGCTTATCCCAAGTTGGATGAGTCGGAACGATGCGAGGTAGGGCATCTGGGGCATTATACAGAGTATCTACTGACTTCGACCACAGGCGGATACGAGGGTAAGCAGGCTGTACGAGAAAGCTATTGCCTTCATCTACTAGCGCCACTACATCGTCAGATAGTACCGGATCGCCCATTTTGGCAAAAGCCGCCGCTGTCGTAGATTTCCCCGCACCAGCCACGCCTAATAAAGCGATCGCCCGATTTTCTACTACCACCGCGCTGGCGTGCAAGCACGTCACTCCCCGCAAGCGCAACACAAATCCTAAAACCGGGCCCAGAAGATAAGTGGCAGTATCTTCTAAGGTGAGATTATCCGGCCAAGTAGCCCAAATTTCAGTACCTTGTAGATCGACGACGAATTGAGTACCATCGCGATACAACAGTCGCAAGTGCCGATCGTCAGCTAGTTTCCAAGTTCGCAGGAGCGGTTCGCCATACTCCCCTCGGAATGGGCTATCATACCAGCTTTCCTGGGGTGCGTTCAGCAGTTTTTCCAGCCACGGGGGAACGACATCGAACCAAACTTTTACCTCTGGGCTAGTTGTAGTTGCTAACCCGACTAATCCTGGAATGGCGCAGTTAGAATCTAGCCTTAACCCAAAAACTGAATAAGTAAATGACATAAAAATGGTGGCGCGTTGACTAGTGCGTAGCACGTATCGCAAAACACTTATCAGATATATCGCACTTTGTCCGCTGCCACTAGATTCCCGATCGTTAAAAACTGATAAGTTTTGCTTCGATCGATTTGTTATGACTAACGCGACTCAGACGTGGCGCGTCTAGCCTAAAATGTTGTTCCTGCAAGAGATGGTTGAATTGAAGTTACAGCTAAGGCAATTGCGTTAGCCAAGAGTAAGGAACGGCGATCGCTATAGGTGGGGTTTCGACGTAATTTTCGATCGATGCAAGGCTCTAGCGATGAGATTAACTTTTTTAGCCAGCGCAAACCGAGTTTGGGACAAGCCGAACTCCGAACGCTGCCATTAATTGCCTTATCTCGAACTAATGTTAGGGTAAGCGATCGCCGTCGGTGGTTTAGACAGCTTAAGCGATCGCCGATCGTCTAAAAGTACCTAGATTATTAAGCTGTTTTGTCGGTAGGTGCTACGCCGCCATCAGCAACCTTACCCGCCGCACCTATGTTATTAGTGAGTTCGCTAACGCTACCGTAGACGGTAAAATTTGGCGCATGATATGGCTTGCTTGTAGGCTTTGGTATATTGTCGGACATGATTCTACTCCTCATAGAGCAACTACAGGATTATAGCTTACTTATAGAATTATGTCAGCAGAGAGCGAGTTTATCTAACAGGAAAGATTTCGAGCCGATTTTAACCAGTAATTGAGACTGTGGGGGCGCAAAGCCGACCAAGCCGCCCAAGATCGACCCTTACAGGCGATCGCATCTCTCCAAGCTGAGTCGAGCGTCACATACTCGCATAATTCTGGAGTAGCCGCTAATTCTTGCCACTTACTACTGCTTTGAGATAGCAAGACACTGACAGGATCGCCCGCCAACGGAGTCTTAGGACGACGGCAGATAACTTCTGGTAACTTCCCCTCCATGGCTGTTCGTAACATTTCTTTTTGGATGCACCAAGGCCAGGGAGGAATAGCCAGCACGTAATCGATTAAGCGCAGGTCGAGAAATGGCAGTCTTACTTCCTGGGGCATCCCGGTCACGCCTGGATCTGAGCGTTCAAAAACCGATGCCCAGATTGGAGCGATCGCTCTTTCATAGCCTTTGGGATGAGAAGGATGAATTAAAGGTGGTTCGTCTTCCATTATCTGTTGCCAGCGTTCGCGTAAATTCAGCCGCTGGGCAAAGGATTCATTCAGCCAAGCTGGGAGTAAAGGTAAATTAGTCTCTTGGCGCATCCGATCGAGCCATCTTTGCCAAAGCGCTTTCACTCCAATTCCAATGGGAGGGCGTATCCGATGGGTAAAGAGACAATCGCCGATATCGGCGATTAGGTAGTTGAAGGGCATAGTTTTGCAGATGTCCGCAATTTTAGACGGATATAAGACTTCATCTGCTCCTTGCCCGTATAGCACCACCCGACTGTGGGCTGCTACCTGCTGGGATTTATCGACAGCAGTAGCTAATATCGGATTGTGAGTGGGTTCGGGACGACGCAGTTCTGGTGTATCCCAGCGCTCGAAGAGTTGATAGTCGTCTCCTACGGTGTAGTGAATCGGAATGCCTAAAGCTTCAGCCGCTATGCCTGAGTAATAGCGTTCTCGATCGGGAATCAGGCGATCGTAGACGGTGCAGAAAGCTTGCAGATCTAAAGGCAGAGATTTTTGCGCTTTTAACTCTAGGGCTGTAGCTGCAATACTAGTGGAATCTAGCCCGCCACTCATCCAGATGGCAACTTTTTCTTGACGCAAGCGATCGCTTACTGCCAAAGAGAAGATCTCTTTGAAGTTTTCTACATAGTCTTCTGCCTTTTGGTAGCGAATGGGTTCTTTAACGGGTAAAGTCCAGTAACGCTGACAGCGCACGCCGGCATCGGAATAGATGAGAGTGTGCCCCGCAGGCAAACGCTTAATATCGGCAAAAGTGGTATCGAGGTGGTAATTGTAGTCAAATAAGAGAAAATCGGCGATGGCGCGATCGTTGAGTCGATCGGACACCGCTGGATGCAGTCGCAAGCAGTTTAGGGTATTGCTAAATAACAGAGTATTGCCGACTTGGGCGTAGTAAAACTGCTTGATGCCAAGTTGGTCGCGGGCGCAAAATAACTGTTGTTTGCGTCCGTCCCAAATCGCAAAAGCAAAATCTCCAATGAGATGTTCTACGCAGTCTGCGCCCCAAACCCGATAAGCATGGAGAATCAGTTCTACATCTGTGACTTTCTCTGACGCATCCCCGGCGATCGACAATTTGGCAATTAAGTCGGCACGTCCGTCTATGCGGGCATCAGCAGTAATCCAGACCTCACCATCTAGACTACAGGGTTGATGTTCCCAAGCCGATTCAAAAGTTGTTTCCAGTAGGGTATGACCGAAGCCGATATGACCTAACCCCCCTAGCCCCCCTTCCCTGCAAGGGAAGGGGGGGACAAGACTCTCCCCTCTCGTGCAAGGAGAGGGGCCGGGCGCTGCCCTGAGCTTGCCGAAGGGGGAGAGGTCGGCTGGGGGTGAGGTCAAACCACTAGCGCCGCGATCGCCATCGATCCAAATGCTTTGGGCATCGGGGCCGCGAAAAGTCATAAAAGCGGTCAACCGCGCCAATAATTCGCGATCGACAGGTCTTCCGTCTAAGTTAATAATGCCGACAATTCCACTCATAAATCGAAGCCAAGTTGGTACAAACCTCCCTGTTTAAGGGAAAAGTTTTCGGTGGGAGTGCAAGCTTCCTCCTTTTAAACAGCTTTTGACTTTTGACTGGACGCTGAGCTTGTCGAAGCGTTGACTTTTGACTTGTTAATGACCTCGATCGCTCGATCGAACATGGTAAACCGCGATCGCACGTCTGAAGAATCGTTCAACACCTGGCCGTCGTATTCTACCCAAGCATGGGCTTCCAACTTGCCCCCTGCTTGTTTGACACCGATCCGCAATTCGCTATCGATTCCTTGGCGGCGCAACAGCCACCACAGCACCAAAGACTGTTTCAGGCAGTTGTTCCACGGGGAGTTATACCGCACGGCGATCTTCACCATGCGGGCTGTCGTCCGAATTTGAGGAAAGCGCTCGACATCTGGGCTAGCGGCGATCGATGGAGGGGCAAGGCGAGTTAGAAGGCTTTGGGTGCGTTGAAATCCCAAAACTTTGAGGGATATAGCTACTAAGGGGATTAATAGCAAAGCTTGGACCAATAATAGGCGATCGCTCCCCGGCAATTGCCAAAAGCTATATCCTTTACGGATTACTAAGTTCGACCAACCCATGTTCTACCAATTTTTCGAGCAAGACCTGTAAATCTTGGCGTAACTGCTCTGGTTCCACCTGATATTCAGCTAATAATACTCGATATGCTTCCTCGATCGATTGGCTTTCTGCCAGCACTTCCCACATTCTGGTGCCGATATCATCCAAGCCATAATACTGCTCGTTTTGCAGGTTCAGCAGCACTGATTCCCCATCAAGCACTTGTACCAGCACGTCTTCGGGAACTGAAATCTTTTGATTTAGGGTTATTGGCGACATCCTATTTGTGGAGTTAGAAGATCTAGATTATGTTATCGCCCAACGCGATCGCTTCTCGCGCAAATATAAAATTTATTGTGGGGCAGGTATTTTGCCTCTTGTGGGGAGCGATCGCCCACAGGTAAGCTTCCGGTTGCGTCTGGCGGTGCATTAGTTGAAATATTCCGGTAAAAACTCGATAATAGTAGGGATATTATGGTCGAGTTACTCTACACTTTTAACGATTCAACCACAAGGACATATGCGAGAACAAGGCACGATTACCATCCACACCGAAAATATCTTTCCCATCATCAAAAAGTCTCTCTACACCGATCACGAAATCTTTTTGCGGGAATTAATTTCTAACGGCGTAGATGCCATTCAAAAACTCAAAATGGTGTCTTTGTCTGGAGAAAATACTGGCGAGATTGGTGAGCCAGAAATTAACATTTCGATCGACAAAAACCTCAAAACTCTTTCAATTTCCGATAACGGCATCGGCATGACTGCCGATGAGGTAAAAAAATACATCAACCAAGTGGCTTTCTCCAGTGCCGAAGAGTTTATTCAGAAATATAAAACCGAAAGCGATCGCGAAATTATCGGACATTTTGGTTTGGGTTTCTATTCTACCTTTATGGTAGCTACCAAAGTAGAAATAGATACTCTTTCATATCAAGAAGGAGCAGAAGCAGTTCATTGGTCGTGCGATGGTTCGCCAGAATTTAATTTGGAAGAATCTGCAAGAACTCAGCGCGGTACTACAGTTACTCTCACCCTTCAAGAAGAAGAATTAGAATACATAGAATCAGCCAGGGTGCGGCAGTTAATCAAAACTTACTGCGATTTCATGCCCTTCCCCATCAAATTAGAAGGGGAAGTCATCAACCAACAAAAGGCTCTTTGGAAGGAATCGCCGCAAAACTTGAAGAAAGAAGATTATCTAGAGTTTTACCGCTACCTTTATCCCTTCCAAGAAGAACCGCTGTTGTGGGTGCATTTGAATACAGATTATCCTTTTATCCTCAACGGCATTCTGTTTTTTCCTAAATTAAGACCCGACGTTGATGTTACTAAAGGACAAGCAAAACTGTTTTGCAATCAGGTATTTGTGAGCGATCGCTGCGAAGAAATTATTCCCAAGTTTCTTTTACCATTGCGGGGAGTAATTGACAGCACTGATATTCCGCTAAACGTCTCTCGCAGTTCCTTAACGAATAATCGCACGGTGCGCCGGATTGCCGATTATATTGCCAAAAAAGTAGGCGATCGACTCAAAGAACTTTATAACGACAGTCGCGAAGCATATATCAACTGCTGGCAAGATATCAGCACCTTTGTTAAATTTGGCGCTTTGAACGACGAGAAGTTTAAAAAGCAAGTTGAAGACATCGTTATTTATCGCACCACCAAAGAGTTAGAAATAGGGGCGCAAAAGAGCAAAGAAGTAGAGGGTTCTGAAACTCCAGAGGTTCAGGTAAAAGCTGAAAATGACGATGTTTGGCAAGATGTTACCCCTGCTGATGGAGCGAAATCTGACGAGGAAAGCTCAAACAATAAGACCAATTACACCACTTTAAAAGAATACCTAGAACGCAATAAAGAGAAACACGAAAATCGGGTGTTCTACTGTACTGATGAAGGTACTCAAGCGCCCTACGTGCAACTGCACAAAAGTCAGGATTTGGAAGTCCTATTTATGGACTCCTTTATCGATACTCACTTCATCAACTTTTTGGAACAAGAATATCCTGATGTTAAGTTTGCTCGTGTCGATGCCGATTTAGATGAAACTCTCCTCGACAAAGATAAAGCTGGGGAAATCGTCGATCCTCAAACTAATAAAACTCGCAGCGAACAAATCAAAGAGATATTTGAAAAAGCCCTCAACAAACCGAGGGTAAACGTGCGCACGGAAGCGTTAAAATCTGAAGATCCCCAAGGAACGCCGCCTGCTATGGTACTACTGCCGGAGTTTGTCCGGCGGATGCGGGATATGACTGCTATGATGCAACAGCAAATGGCCGAGTTTCCTGAAGATCATATCTTAGTAGTAAATACGGCCCACCCATTGATTCAAAATTTGGCCAACTTGAGTCAGGGAAGCATCATTCAAGGTGAAGGCGAATCTCCCAGCGGGCAACTGGTTAACCTGATTTGCCAGCACGTCTACGATCTGGCGCTGATGAATCAAAAAGGGTTTGATGCGGAAGGCATGAAATCTTTCGTCGAGCGATCGAATCAAGTGCTGACTCGGCTGACAGAAAGATCTTAATTCGATCGCATCTACAAGCAATAGCTGTCATTTAAAATGGGAGGTAGAGCGATCGCTCTACCTCCAAATGTCTCTTCGGCTTCAAGCAGCTATTCCCTATCTAAATCAGCAATTTATGGCTCAAGCAATTCTTAACGAAATACTCGATCGGATTAAAACACTTGAATTAAATGAACTACAGCAGCTTAACCAAGTTATTCAGAAATATCTGATTAGCCAAGAAGAAGATCCCGAAAGAACAGCGTTTCATAGATCGCTGCTAAATTCTGGCTTGGTCAGAAAGATCGAGCGATCTACCGAGGATCGACTAACCGAACGACGGTTGATTCAGGTCGAGGGAAAACCTGTATCTGAAACACTGATAGAGGAACGACGCTAGATGGCAGTCTACTTTTTAGATAGTAGTGCCTTAGTCAAACGTTACATCAGCGAAACTGGAGCGGCATGGGTGTTGGGACTATTCGACTTAGCTTTAAACAATGAAGTGTTTATTGCCGCCATTGCTAGCGTTGAAATTGTAGCAGCGATCGTCCGACGATCCCGTGGTGGAAGTATCAGCACCGCAGATGCAATGCTGGTATGCAGTCAACTTAAAAACGATTTGCAAACAGACTATCGAATAGTTCAAATTACAGAAAACGTAATCAGCCGTGGGATAATTTTGGCTGAAACCTATGGCTTAAGAGGTTATGACGCGATTCAACTATCGGCAGCTTGTGCAGTCAACGCCATTTGCATATCTAACAACTTACCTCCTCTAACGTTGGTGTCGGCAGATAACGAGTTGAACGCAGCCGCAGCAAGTGAGGGATTACCAATTGAACACCCAAATAATTACCCTTAAGCTGAATCTGCAAGTTAAACGCCGCACGGCTTACTGATATTGTGATAAAGGTGGTCAGCAATTGGGAATTCAAGCAAATTTATGAATGCTACAGACGATAAAGCCATAGTTCAAGACTATTTTAATTCCACGGGATTTGACCGCTGGCAGCGGATTTATGGCGATGGCGAAGTCAACAAAGTGCAGTTAGATATCCGCACGGGACATCAGCAAACGGTCGATACGGTTATTAGTTGGTTGACAGCCGATGGCAACTTGGCTGATTTAACCATCTGCGATGCTGGCTGCGGGGTGGGCAGTCTGAGCATCCCGCTGGCCAAAGCAGGTGCTAAGGTTAGAGCTAGCGATATTTCCGAAAAAATGGTGTCGGAAGCCAAGCAAAGAGCCGCAGCCGCTTTAGGCAACAACGAGAACCCCAACTTTACGGTACAAGATTTAGAGAGTTTGAGCGATCGCGCTCATACGGTTATTTGCCTGGACGTACTGATTCATTACCCCCAAGAACAAGCGGCCGAGATGATCGCTCACCTCGCTTCTCTAGCCGAATCGCGGTTGATTTTGAGTTTTGCGCCCAAAACCTGTATGTTAACGATTCTCAAGAAAATCGGTAGTTTCTTCCCTGGTGCCAGTAAAGCGACTCGCGCTTATCAACATCGCGCTAAAGATATCATCAAAATTCTCGAAAGTCATGGTTTGAAAGTTCAAAGGCAAACGACGATCGGAACTAAATTTTACTTCTCTCGCCTTCTAGAAGCTACTCGTAGCTAATGCGATCGAGACTTATGCCCAGTTAACACAAAAAGGAGCAAGCAACCTAAAATGAAGCATTAAAGTAGGGTGCGTTAGACGGCGATAGACCTTGCTATAACTTTAGTTCAACAATCCGTCGTCACGCACCGCTTTAGGCTTGCTAAATTTATTATTCATCATTCAAACAGATGGACGCAGAGCAATATAAATGGCTATTAAATGGTAGAGAATATTTATGCTCGATCGCCAAACAATTTTTGCAGCGCCGCGATGTGAGAGAAGCCGGATCGGCATACTATTTTATGATGCCTGCCATTTTGGTTATAGGTACTTTTCTAATTTTGCCGCTGGGTTATGCTATTTTTCTAGCTTTTCATCGAGTTCAAATTTTAGGTGAAATTAGCTATGAATTTACTGGCTTCAGAAATTTCCTGCGCATAGCTAGGGACGATCGCGTATGGATCGCTCTGAAAAATACAGTAGAATACGTGGCAATTGTAGTTCCCGCTCAAACTATCTTAGCTTTAAGTTTAGCCGTTATTTTAAATTCACAAATTAGAGGCAAAAACTGGTTTCGAGTTATCTTCTTTTTGCCAACTGTGACTTCTTCAGCCGTATTAACTTTAATTTTTATGTGGATTTACAATTCCAACGGTTTGCTCAACGGCATTCTGTCTCGAATTGGACTACCTACTTATAATTGGATTGGAGATCCGGCAGTGGCTCTCAAATCGATTATGTTAATGAATATTTGGTCAACAGCACCATTTTTCATGGTGGTTTATTTGGCAGCATTGCAAGATATTCCTGTAAGTTTGTATGAAGCTGCTACCATTGATGGCATTAGCAAATGGAAGCAATTTACTCATATCACCTTGCCTTTGCTCAAACCCGTGACTTTCTTTATTGCAGTGATGGGGACGATCGGCACGTTTCAATTATTCGATCAATCTTATATATTCTCATCCGGTTCTGGAGGACCTAACAATTCAACTTTAACAGTGGTTCTCTTAATATATCAATACGTATTTAAAAGTTTAGATTTAGGATATGCGGCTGCGCTAGCGTTGATGTTGGCGATCGCCATTACGATCTTTACTCTCATTCAACGTCAACTTTTTCAGACTAATAGTTTAGATTAGATTGTTAGCGACTTTAGTTTATGGGTCATGAACTACATACGAAAATCTTTTAACCTCAAAATAATTCTCTATATCATTCTCTGCTTGTATGCGATCGTTACAGTTATTCCTTTTTTGTGGGCATTATCTGCTTCTTTTAAATCTTTAGCAGAAATTTCTGCTACTGGCTTAAATTTTATTCCACACAGTTTTACTTTAGATAACTACAAAGAAATTTTTTTTAAAGAGCCTTTGTTCGGTCGATGGTTGCTCAATAGTATCGTGGTGGCTATTTTCGTTACGGGCTTTAATATCTTATTTAATTCTATGGCTGGTTACGCTTTAGCTAGAATGCGATTTCCAGGTAATAAATTTTGGTTTTTGATAATTTTGGCAGTTTTAATGATTCCCGGACAAATTACCTTAATTCCTAATTTTTTAATCTTGAAATCTCTGGGATGGTTAAATTCTTATCAGGGTTTAATTATACCCAACGTAGTAAATGCTACCTTTATTTTTATGATGCGACAATTTTTCCTGAATTTCCCTAAAGAATTAGAAGAAGCTGCCGCCTTAGATGGATTGAATTCGAGGGAAACTTTTTGGCAAGTAGTTTTACCTTTAGCTAAACCTGCTTTAGCCGCGCAAGCAATCTTTATTTTTATGGCTTCTTGGAATAACTTCTTAACTCCCTTAGTAATCTCTTTTGATGAAGAACTGTTTACTCTTCCTCTGGGTTTAAATAAATTCAAGGGACAATACATCACGTATTGGAATTATATTATGGCTGCATCTATGGTGTTTACTTTACCACCGCTAGCCATTTATGCCTTTTTCAATCGCTATTTTATTCGAGGTATTACTTTTACAGGCAGTAAGTAGTCAAAACAATTTACAATTCGCAATTCGCAGTTCGCAATCTTTGATTAAGAATTGCAGGTGAATTCGATCGCTCAGTATTTTAACGTAAGCGATCGCTGGAGCTAGTCAAAGTTTCAGTATAATTGCTGATGAAATTAAACCTAAACTTTTATAATATAACACTAAGACTCTTTATGACTTCATAATATCGCTATAGTATAGCCAAAATTGCGAAATAGTATAGAAATTTACTAAACGCTATCTAGCAACATCCACAGCCTGAACAATTATCTCGTATTAAAGCTAGCGATCGCCTTAACGATTAGCAGCTTTATTAAAATTTTTACAAGCCAATCAAATGAAAAAAGTTTTAGTAATTGAAGACGATAATATTATTCGCACTAGCTTAATAAAACTGTTGAACAATGAAGACTTTGATGTAATTGATGCCGAAAATGGACAGATAGGTTTGCAGTTAGCTAAAGAGCGACTGCCCGATCTAATTATTTGCGATGTAATGATGCCTGAATTAGATGGATATCAGGTACTTAAGGAATTAAGAAGAGAGCCGTTAACTGCCACAATTCCCTTTATTTTTCTTACTAGTAAAGCGACTAAAGCAGATATTCGTAAAGGGATGAATTTAGGAGCAGATGATTATTTAACTAAACCATTTACTAAAACCGAGTTACTGCAAGCGATCGCCACTCAAATTCGCAAACGAGCCTCGATTCAAGAACACTATATTACGGCGATCGGTCAAGCACAAAAAACTCTAAATTTTTTAATTAACTACGATAGTTTAACTAACTTACCAAATCTCAGTTTCTTAAGAGAACAGCTTCGACAAGTATTAGATTTGTCAAGGCAGGCTCACCAACAAGTGCCGCTATTATGTATCGGCTTAGACGGTTTTAGCCGCATTAATAGTAACATGGGAGCTTCGTTCGGCGATTTGTTACTTAAAGCTGTAGCAGAAAGGTTAAAAGATTGCGTCTGCGACAATGACATAATTGCTCGCTTGAACGGCGATCGCTTTGCGATGGTACTAACAACTATCGATCGCCATCAAGATGTAGCTAAGTTTGCTAACCTGCTTTTAGATATTATCAGACAACCGTTTGCGATCGAAGGCTATCAAATCTTTGTTAACGCTAGCATTGGTATTGCTTTATCTCTGCCCAATAGCAACAATATCAATAGCCTCATCAAACAAGCCGATGCGGCTATGTATGCGGCCAAAAATCAGGGCGGAAATAACTATCAGTTTTATAATTATGAAATGAAAGTTCTTGACTACGATCCCTTAGTCTTAGAAGCAGATTTGCGATCGGCAGTGGAACAAGAAGAATTGCAAGTATACTACCACCCTCAAGTCGATTTGCAAAATGGTAAAATCGTGGGTGCAGAAGCTTTATTGCGCTGGCATCACCCTCAAGCAGGTTCGATTTCTCCAGCCACTTTTATACCTTTAGCAGAATCAATTGGTTTGATCGTTCCGATTGGTGAATGGGTATTGCGTACTGCTTGCCTGCAAACAAAGGTCTGGCATCAATTAGGTTTTGACAATTTACAAATAGCAGTTAATTTATCGGGATATCAATTCAATCAACCGAATCTCTGCGAAAAAATCAGGCAGATTATTAGTGAGGTTGATTTTGACCCTCGACTTTTAGAATTAGAGCTAACTGAAAGTATAATCGTTCAAAATCCTAAAATGACAAAGGTGATATTTAACGAGCTTAAAGAGTTAGGCATTCAAATTTCTATTGATGATTTTGGCACTGGATATTCTTCTTTGACTTATCTTCAGCAATTACCGTTCGATATTTTAAAAATCGACCAAAGTTTCGTGCGCAATATCAGTCAAGATGAAAAGAATGCTACGATCACAAAGTCGGTAATTCAAATGGCGCACAGCCTGAATTTAAAAGTAGTATGTGAAGGGGTAGAGACGGAAGAGGAATTGGCTTTTGTTTGCGAATATAAAAGCGATATCATGCAGGGATATTTATTTAGTAAGCCCCTAACAGCTACCGAATTTGGGAAATTGCTAACTGGCGGTAAAGATTTGCCCAAATGCCCGGTAAAATGAGAGAGAGATGGGGAGGCAGGGGAGAATTTTTCACTCAACACTCAACACTCCACACTTAACACTTCCTAAACTTCTGAACTCCTGAACTTCTGTATTCTTCAGTATGGCCGGACATAGTAAATGGGCTAATATTAAACGCCAAAAAGCTAGAGTAGATGCGGTTAAAGGTAAGGCTTTTACTCAGATTTCGCGAGCAATTATTGTTGCAGCTAGAAGCGGTATACCAGATCCAGAAGGGAATTTTCAGCTACGCACGGCGATCGAAAAGGCCAAAGCAGCGGGGATTCCCAATGAGAATATCGAACGGGCTATAGCTAAAGGTGCTGGCAAACTCGAAGGCGACAGCGCCAACTTAGAAGCAATTCGCTATGAAGGTTACGGCCCTGGAGGTGTAGCCGTTTTAATCGAAGCCCTGACAGACAATCGGAACCGCACCGCTGCCGATTTGCGAGTAGCTTTTAGTAAAAATGGTGGCAATTTAGGCGAAACTGGCTGCGTTAGCTGGATGTTCGAGCAAAAAGGCGTTTGTCGGCTGCAAGGTGCAGTAGATGAAGACAAGCTGTTAGAGGCGGCGGTGGAAAGTGAAACTGAGTATTACGATCCGATCGCAGAAGAAGATTTTCAGGGGTTTGAGGTATTTACTGAAGTAGTAAATCTAGAAAATCTCAGCCAAACATTACAGGCAAAAGGGTTTAAAGTTACTGAGTCAGAACTGCGTTGGCTCCCTGGAAATACAGTTGAAGTGACAGATCCAGAACAAGCGCGATCGCTCCTCAAACTCATCGATGCTTTAGAAAACTTAGATGACGTGCAAAACGTCACCGCTAACTTTGAAATGTCTGACGAGTTGATGTCAGCAAGTATGGTTTAGCCTATCTTTCCAGCGTGAAGTTGCGTTGTAAGTCGCCATCGTAGAATTGAGTATAGACTGAGCGTGCAATTCATGAGCTTTTATATTTCACGTCATGCTGAGGAAGAGCTAGAGCGTCGGGGGATTCAGAGAGAATTTTTGGACTCTGTTTTGTCCGATCCGCAGCAGATTGTTGAGGATCGCGATGGCAAGAGGGCATATCAGTCACAATTTCTGTTTGAGAATGGTAAAACATATTTGGTACGGGCGATCGTAGCCGATAATACGAGTCCTGCAATTGTGCTTACAGCTTTCTATCTTAATTAGTTACATTTTTTGTCTAGACAATTGGGTACACTTCAATCGAACTAGCCAGATTGCCCGATATTGGAGAGATATATGAAAGTAATGTATGACGCTGAAACTGATATTCTACGAATCGTGCTGAACGATGCCCCAATTGAGGAGAGCAATGAAGATTCATCGGGAATTATTTTGGACTATGACAAAGCCGGAAACGTAATAGGTTTAGAAGTTCTTAGTGCTTCTATCCGAGTGAAAGATCCACGATCGCTAGAACACATTGTCACGGGTTGAGCCTTATGTCTGGGATCGAAAAAAGGTTCAGACATTTCTGCCTGAACCTTTTTGAATCTGGTCTAGACTCAACGCTCGGATGACTGACCGACTGCAAACTGCTGGTCTGCCATCCTTAATTTGAGAGCGAAAACTATTTAGTAGCGACGATCGAAGTTGTTACTTCTGCGTCCACCACCAGATGATCCACCGCGTTCCTCACGAGGCTTGGCTTTATTGACCTTGAGATCGCGACCCATCCACTCTGCACCATCAAGGGCTTCAATGGCGGCTGTTTCTTCCGATTCGGCACCCATCTCGACAAAACCAAACCCCCGCAGCCGACCAGTTTCGCGATCGCTGGGAAGCTGAACTCGCTTGACCGATCCATACTCTGCAAACACAGTAGTTAAATCGGCTTCTGTAACTTCATAGGACAGATTGCCTACATAGATTGACATAAATTATCTCCAAAAATTCAGGAAGGTGGAGAGGGAAATTTCGGAGAGAAGTCTGTCAAAGGAAAAACGCGAAAACTCGTTAATACTAGAAACAAAGGCTGCTACCGATCTTTAATTCTCTGGTGTCATTCTAGCACTCGATCGAAGTTTTTGAGTCATTCCTTGTTACGCTAATGTTAGTTTTATCCTTCACGTTTTAGCGGTTGACGGCGCTCATATGAGCGGCTGGGTAGCGATCGCCGCTAGCAACTCCTTTGGGGGCAATGGCTTCGATTTGCTCTAGTTCGGTGGGGGTGAGAGTAATTTCAGTGGCAGCGATGTTTTCTTCTAAGTTTTTCTGCCGTCGGGTTCCTGGAATCGGCACGATATCGTCGCCCTGCGCTAGCAGCCAAGCTAAAGCGAGTTGGCTGGGAGTAACATTTTTCTGGGCGGCGATCGCTTTTACTCGTTCTACCAGTTGTAAATTTTTCGAGAAATTCTCGCCCTGAAATCGAGGCGAGTGGCGGCGGTAATCATCTTCAGCCAAATCTTTGGGGCTGGTAATCTGGCCGGAGAGAAAGCCCCGTCCGAGGGGACTGTAGGGCACAAATCCAATGCCTAACTCTCTGGTGGTAGCTAAAATCTCGTCTTCTGGGTCGCGACTCCACAGCGAATATTCTGTCTGTAAAGCTGCGATCGGATGAATCTTGTGAGCGCGGCGAATGGTGGTGGGGTTCGCCTCCGACATCCCCAGATGCAGCACTTTTCCCTGTTTTACTAACTCTGCCATCGCCCCGATCGTCTCTTCGATCGGTACTGTAGGATCGACCCGATGCTGATAGTAGAGATCGATAACCTCCACGCCCAAACGCTGGAGGGAAGCATCGCAGGCTTGCCGCACGTAATCTGGTTTGCCGCTGACTCCTAAAAAACTGCCATCTTCGCCCCGCACGTTACCAAACTTGGTGGCAACAACGACGCTAGCGCGGCGATCTCGAATTGCCCGACCTACCAACCGCTCGTTCTCGAACGGACCGTACATATCTGCTGTATCGAGCAACGTCACGCCCAAATCCAGCGCCCGGTGAATCGTCTCGATCGATTCCCGTTCGTCTCTAGCACCGTAAAACTCAGACATCCCCATACAGCCGAGTCCCAATTCCGAAACCAGCAGTCCTCGATCGCCTAGTTTGCGCGTCTTCATAATCCTCTCCGCTAGTTTTTGATTTCGATTCGTTGCACGTTATTTAAGATCCATACTCAACTATAACAATCGTAAATTAACGGAAAGCAACCCAATTTTGGGGTCATCCTTCTGGTTCTGAGAAGGGCAAGCAAACAACGAAGGTAGTCTTTCCAGGGTTTGAGGTAAACGATATAGTTCCGCGATGGCGGTTTTCGACGATCCGCCGCACCATTTCTAAACCCAATCCCGAACCTTTGCCGACTGGTTTGGTAGTAAAGAACGCCTCGAAGATTCGAGATTGAATTTCAGTCGGAATGCCCGCACCAGAGTCAGTAATTTGAACTCGAATATTGTCGCGATCGCAAGTGGTCGCAATTTCAATTACACCTGAAGTCGCGATCGCATCGATGGCGTTATCGATTAAATTCGTCCACACCTGATTGAGTTCGCTGCCGTAAGCCATAATCTTAGGCAGATCGCAGCAATAAGAACGTCGCACTTCAATTCCCTGTTTGAGCTTGTAGGCAAACAACCGCAGGGTATCTTCTAATCCTTCATGGATGTCGATTAGTTGTTGAGCGCCTCGATCCATGTAAGAGTAGGATTTCATCGATCGCACCAAATCGGAAATCCGTTCGGCCCCTTTTAACCCGCTGGTAATCATCGACATGACATCAAAGGAAAGCGCTAGCCAACGCAGTCCTAGATCTCGCATTTCAGTAGTGTCGTCGCGCCAACGAGCTATCAATTGGTTTAGCGTATCGATTTTGATGCCCGCAGCCGCCAGCGGCTCGGCCAGCTTCCAGGCTTCTTTGACACCGTAATCTTCCAACCATTCCAGCAATTCTTCTTCGCGATCGCTTAAAGTTAGAGGATCGATCTGATGACGCACGATCGCATCGCAGCCATCATCCCGTGCCTTCAGCCATTCCTGGGTGTGTTCTTCATCAACTTGGTGTCGTCCGGCTACTAGGTTCATCCGTTGCAGTTCCAGCAAGGCAGGAACGACATTTTGCAGCGATCGAACCACCGCTGCGGCCGGATTGTTCAATTCGTGAGCCAAACCCGCACTCAAGGTTCCCAGCGATGCCATCTTCTCCCGCTGGCGGATGAAAGATTCCAACCCCCGCAATCGCCGCTCGACGACCTGAAAGATCGCTCGCTCGAACTCGCGACACCCGTGCAACAACTCGATGAAGTCATCGCCAGAGATTAAATGCAACCGACAAGGGCTGAGGGCGTGCAACGTGACTGGCACTGGTTCGTCGGTCAGCACTTGAACTTCGCCAAAAAAGGTGGGGGCTTCGTGCTGCCCGATAGGCATTTCCACCCCTTCGCTGAGACGAGTAATGCTCATGCGACCGGAAGATAAAATAAAAAACCCCCGACCGAGATCTCCCTCTCGCACCAAAATTTCGCTATTGGCTAGCTCGATTTCTTCGGCGCGATCGCACACCCACTCTAATCTAGCTCTAGGCAGTTTTTGAAATAATTCCAGTTCGAGTAAATCGTTGACGCACAACACGGCTAAATGACCAAAACAATTATCAATTCGCAATTCGCAATGTTTATGAAATCACCATTCAATTTGAGAATCACTATAAATCCTAAGATAGCAAAATTGACAACTCATAATCATAACGACTATGATTTAGAAAAAAGCTATGAACTCGATCGCCTAAAATCGATCGGTCTAGGAGTTAGTCTATGAGCCGACTAGACGGAAAATATGCCTTAATCACTGGGGGATCTCAAGGACTGGGCTTGCAACTGGCACTGGTCTTCGCCCGACAGGGAACGGCAGGAATTGCGATCGTCGCCCGTCATCGAGAGCAATTGCAAGCAGCCCGCGAACTCATCCAAGCAGCAGCACCTCAAACTCAAGTCTTAGCGATCGCGGCAGATGTTTCCCAACCTCAAAAAATCGAGCGAGTAGTTGCTACCACCCTTGATGCCTTCCAAGGTCGCCTCGATATTTTGGTCAACAACGCTTCAACCATCGGTTTGTCGCCGATGCCCTTCTTGCTCGATTACCCGTTAGCAGAATTTCACAGAGTTCTCAACACCAATTTGATTGCGCCGTTTTTGCTGATTAAAAAGTTCTTACCTGCAATAGTCGATCGCGGCGGTTCGATAATCAACGTTACCAGCGATGCGGGCGTTACTGGCTATCCAGGTTGGGGAGCATATGGCATCTCCAAGTTTGGGTTAGAAGGACTGTCTCAAACCTGGGCGGCGGAACTGGAAGGCAGCAACGTGCGAGTGAACTGGGTCGATCCAGGAAATATGAACACCGCTATGCACCGGGCCGCCGAACCAGATGAAGATCCGAGCCAATGGGCAGATCCGCAAGACGTAACTGAGATCTTCATTTACTTAGCATCGGATGAATCTCAGGCAGTAAACGGACAACGTTTTCAAGCACAGCCGGAGGAGGTCGATGACGTTGAAGCAGCCGAGGCAGCGATCGCCTAATCTATTTCCTAAAAACTGTCTCACGGGGACAGCCCAGAGGGCTATCCCACAAGATTTATGCAAATCTACATTCTGAACTCCTGAACTCCTATATTCTTCCCAAATGTCTGCACCATTTTCTTTTACATTGCCCGAAGAACTTTCTGCCAAAGAACCGCCGGAATATCGGGGTATTGCTCGCGATCGCGTGCGGTTGATGGCGATCGATCGCCACACGTTTGAGGTCAAACATACTCGGTTCGATCGCTTGGGCGATTTTCTCCGTCCTGGAGATCTATTGGTGTTCAATTCCAGCCGGACTCTACCAGCAGTGCTGGCTGCAACTGAGGTGTTAACCGGAACTCAGTTGCAAATCCGGTTGGCGCACCACTTACCAGACGATCTTTGGTTGGCATTGCTGTTGTGCCAGCAAGGAGAATTGTTTGCCTGCGGGTTGCAAAGTGGAATGCAACTGCAATTCGGATCGGGTTTGACAGCAGTAGTAGGCGATCGCGATCCTCTTATTCCCAGGCTCTGGCAACTTCGCTTTTCTCAATCTGGGACCGAATTTTTAGACTCGCTGTATCGCTTGGGACAGCCGATCCGCTATGAGTACGTATCGGCAGAGTGGGAATTAGATGCTTACCAAACCGTTTATGCTAAAGAACCAGGATCGGCCGAGATGCCGTCGGCGGGTCGGGCTTTTACTTGGCAGCGGTTATTCGATTTAAAGCGACGGGGCATCGAAACTACTCAAATCGTCCTGCATACCGGGCTTTCTTCTTACCTAGATGACAAACTCGATGCCCAACATCCTGCCTCGGAAGAGGAATACTCGATTAGTGAAGCAGCGGCTGAAAAGATCGACCGCACCCATGCCGCCGGAGGACGAGCGATCGCTGTTGGGACAACTGTAGTTCGAGCGTTAGAGTCGAGTGTTGACGATCGAGGTAGAATACGAGCGGGACACGGCTATACTCGGCTGCACGTTAACGCTAATTATCGACTTAGGGCTGTCGATGGGTTGCTAACCGGACTGCACGAACCAGAAGCCAGTCACTTAGATTTGCTTACCGCTTTCTTACCAGCAGATGTAATTAGAGATAGCTACGATCGGGCTGTACGAGACGGCTATTTGTGGCATGAATTTGGGGATTTAAATCTAATTCTGTAATTCCAATTTTTTCAATCGCCTCTCTCCCCTCTCCTTGCAGGAGAGGGGCTGGGGGTGAGGTCGGGAGAGGGGGATTGAGGGGGTGAGGGCAAGATAAGTCCTTGCAGAACCTCACTGATGACAGGTTTTTTCTTGAAAAAGTTAAAGTAAACTATAGCATTCGAGCTAATCTTTCCTTATGGCGAAACCTGCGATCCTCACGGTTGACGACGATCCAGAAGTCTTGCAAGCGATCGCGCGGGACTTGCGACAGCAGTATGGCGATCGCTTTCGGATCGTGCGGGCTGATTCTGGAACCAGTGCGATCGAAGCGATCGAGCAACTCAAGTTGCGTAACGAATCGGTGGCGCTGTTCCTCGTCGATCAGCGAATGCCCAACATGAGCGGCGTGGAGTTTTTAGAGCAAGCGTTGGGAATTTTCCCGCAAGCCAAACGGGCGCTGCTGACCGCTTATGCCGACACGGAGGCAGCAATTCAGGCGATTAACACCACCCAAATCGATTACTACCTGCTCAAACCCTGGAATCCGCCAGAAGAACGATTGTATCCGGTTTTAGACGATCTGCTCGATGACTGGCTGGCCTCATTTCGGCCCCCATTTGAAGGAATTCGGGTTATTGGCAGTCGTTGGTCGCCATTATCCCATCAAGTCAAAGATTTTCTAGCCCGCAATCAATTACCGTATCAGTGGCTCGATATCGAACTCAATCCTGAAGCGCAAAAGCTGGTGTCGTATGCCCAGTTAAATTGTCGCCAGGATTTGCCGTTGGTGCTATTTCCCGATGGATCTCAACTGAGCAAACCATCAAATCTTCAGATAGCTGAAAAAATCGGACTGACTACACGGGCCCAACAGCAATTTTATGACTTAGCGATCGTCGGTAGCGGCCCCGCTGGATTAGCCGCAGCAGTTTATGGGGCTTCTGAAGGACTCAGTACCGTAGCGATCGAACGCGAAGCACCGGGCGGACAGGCTGGTTCGAGTTCGCGAATTGAGAACTATCTCGGCTTTCCAGTAGGTTTGAGCGGCGTTGACTTAGCCCGCCGCGCCGTCACCCAAGCTCGAAGATTTGGCGTGGAAATTTTGTCGCCCCAAGAAGTTGTAGGCATAAGACCGCAACCTCCCTATCATATGGTGCGATTAGCAGATGGCAGCGAAATTAGCTGTCACGTATTGTTAATTGCCACGGGGGTTTCCTATCGTCAACTCGATGTCCCAGGAATGGAAAGATTATCTGGGGCTGGGGTGTACTACGGGGCGGCCATGACCGAAGCCCTTTCATGTAAGGATGAGGATGTCTATCTGGTTGGAGGGGCAAACTCAGCCGGACAAGCTGCGATGTATTTCTCGAAATACGCTCGGCAAGTGACGATGCTGGTTCGCGGAGAATCCCTGACTAAAAGTATGTCGCAATACTTGATCGATCAAATTGAATCTACGCCGAATATTGCAGTGCGTCCCTATACTCAAGTTGTTGAAGTCAAAGGCGAGAAAAACTTAGAAGCGATCGCCTTATCGGATATTAAAACGGGGGAAACAGAAACAGTTCCAGCAACATCGCTGTTTATCTTTATCGGTGCCAGTCCCCGCACCGATTGGCTCGATGGCGTAGTAGAACGCGATGCCAATGCTTTTATCCTTACAGGCCCCGATCTGATGCGCGAAAGCAAACGTCCCAAGGGATGGACGCTCGATCGCGATCCCTTTTTACTCGAAACCAACGTTCCGGGAATTTTTGCCGTCGGAGACGTGCGCCACGGTTCGGTGAAGCGGGTAGCATCTGGTGTCGGTGAAGGTGCAATCGCCGTGCAATTCATTCACCGCTATCTCAACGGATAGGGAGCAAAGAGCCACGGTCTAGCGATCGCTTTTTCGATCGGCTACAACTGAATAAGGTTAGATGAGGAGAGCGATCTTCATGTCCGAGCGAGAATTGGCGGATGTTCCTCAAGAGGTGCTGCACGGGCGCTACGAAATCCAACGGCGGTTGGGGAAAAAGGCTGGACGGCAAACGCTGCTAGCGCGAGATAAAGAAACTCAACAACTGGTAATTATTAAACTGCTGACGTTTGGCGGCAGCTTGTGGGAAGACTTTAAATTATTTGAACGGGAGATAGAAACGCTCAAAACTCTTTCTCATCCTGCCATTCCCCGTTACTTAGACTCATTCGAGATCGAGACGCGATCGGGCAAAGGATTTACCATGGTCCAAAGTTACATCGAGGCTAAATCCTTAGAGGAGTATCTGACAGAGGGACGCACCTTTAGCGCAGGCGAGATCGAGCAGCTAGCCAAATCCCTGTTAGAAATCCTGATTTATCTGCATAGTTTCCATCCCCCAGTCATTCACCGCGATCTCAAGCCCAGCAATATTTTATTGGGCGATCGCTCCGGCAACAACGTCGGTCAGGTTTACCTCGTAGATTTTGGTTCCGTGCAGACGCTAGCCAGCAAGGAAGGCAAGACAGTCACCGTCGTCGGGACTTACGGTTATATGCCTCCAGAACAATTTGGCGGGCGTGCCGTTCCTGCTTCCGATCTTTACAGCTTAGGAGCCACCCTGATCGCTCTGATGACCAAATCTCATCCTGCCGACTTACCCCAAAAAGATTTATGCATTCAATTTGAAGATATAGAGATAATTCAGGGCAAGCTCGATCGAGATTTCATCGATTGGTTGAAATGGCTGACAGAACCATCTCTCGATCGACGCTGTACGTCGGCTGCAACTGCTTTAGAAGCTTTAGGAAAAACACATAACAATTCGCTGCCAGTAAAGTGGAAGCAAATGACCACAGAAAAGCTATTTTCTCATACTATTGCCAGCAGTAGCGGCATGGGAATCTTAACTGGAGGCATATTCGGGACGCTTTTTGGTACCAGTATTTTTCCGATTTATGGAACCTTCGGCGGTGCGTTAATTGGCGGTGCCGCTGGGATCGTCGTCGGTTTCTTTAATGGTTTAGCGATCGGTCTTTTGACTTACTGGCACTTCTTCCCTCTCAAAGATATACGTCGATATCGGCGTAGCGTCAAACTTGCAGGTTTTATCTGCGGTTTTGCGATCGTAGAAATAATGATGATGATTTTGTTCTTTAAAACTTACTTCGTAACTTATTTTTTGGAATTTATTAGTTATTTATTACTGGGAACCCCGATCGCCATTATTGCTGGATTATCGATGATGTTAGCTAACAAAAATATTGCTCGCTGGTACGAAGAACAAACCAGAGAATAAACTTCTGTAATCCAGCAAATAGAATCTAATAAAAGTTTGATTTTACCAGAGGTTCAATGACGATCGATCGCGCCTTAAATGAATCATTTCCCGAACTGATAGGAGGACGCTATCAAGTTCTGCAACGATTGGGAGAAAGAGTAGGAAGAGAAACGCTGCTAGCTCGCAATTTAGAAACTCAAGAATTAGTTGTCGTCAAGCTGCTACTTTTGAGCGAAGATTTTGAGTGGCAACACCTCAAGTTATTTGAACGCGAAGCTCAAACCCTACAAGCACTTTCTCACCCGGCAATTCCCTGCTATGTCGATTACCTAGAGATCGACGAACCTCACCATAAAAGTTTCGCTCTAGTTCAAAGTTATATTGCAGGTAAATCTTTAGAAGAACATCTGAAATCCGGACGGACTTTTAGCAATGAAGAAGTTAAAGAATTAGCCAAATTGTTGTTAGAAATTTTGATTTATCTTCAAAGGAGACAACCACCTGTAATTCACCGAGATATTAAACCAAGTAATATCTTGCTGACAGAGCGTTCTGGTAATAGTATCGGTCAAGTTTATTTAGTTGATTTCGGTTCCGTGCAAACTCTAGCGGCTAAGGAAGGAGGAACGATTACGGTTGTCGGTACTTATGGATATATGCCCCCAGAACAATTTGGCGGACGCACGACTCCGGCTTCCGATTTGTATAGCTTGGGAGCCACATTAATCTATGTAATTACTGGCTTGCATCCGACAGAACTACCCCAGCAAGACTTTCGGATTCAATTTCGGCAAATATTGACAGGAAGATCTATCGATCGAGATTTTATTAGTTGGTTAGAGTGGATGACAGAACCGAGTTTAGAGAAACGGTTGAGTTCGGCTAGTCAGGCATTAGAAGCCCTACAAAATCCTCAACCTAGACCTCAACTAGTACCAGTGGTGAAGCAACCAGCAGGTAGCGAAGTCCTATTAACCAAAAAAGCCGATTTACTCGAAATTTTAATTCCACCAGAAGGTTTAGGATTTGGCGCGATCGCTCTGATTTCATTTGTTACCCCGCTGTTGTTCTGGATAATTCACTGGTCTATTACTTATAATGAAATTATTTTAATTTTCTTAGATCTAGGCCTAGCAGCTTTCTTGCTAAGATTAATCTTATGGGGTTTATTTCGGCAAATTAGATTGCAGATCGATCGCGAGAAAATTTCTGTGACTAATGAGTTGCTAGGAATAAAATGGCCATATAGTCGCCCGTCGCCAAGAGCGGATCTTTGCCACCTCGAAATGAGATCGAATTTAATTATTATAACTAAAAAAGGAAAATACGAACTGTTTATGAATCATCCGCTGACATCGGAAGAACTCTATTGGCTGGCTACCGAATTGAGCGATCGATTGGGATTGCCAATTTCTTACTCTTAGAAACTTATATGAGATTTAGTTGGGTTTCACTGCGTACCCTGCCTTAAGGCTGCGCCTACAACCCAACCTACGATTTCAACCGCCGAGATCCTAATGTCGTTTTTGATGCCAATGCCAAGCGTGGGTAACAATATCCTTCAAATTGGCATATTGGGGATTCCACCCCAAGATTTGTCTGGCGCGATCGCTACTGCCAACTAACATTGGGGGATCTCCAGGGCGGCGATCGGTTTCTACGGCTTTTATCTCTTTACCCGTCACCTCTCTAGCCGTATCGATGACTTCCTTCACCGAAAAGCCATTGCCATTACCCAAATTGAAAATCGTGGTATCGCCGCCTTGCAACAGGTACTCCAATCCTAAAATGTGGGCTTCAGCCAGATCGGTAACGTGGATGTAGTCTCGAATGCAAGTCCCATCTGGCGTAGGGTAGTCGGTGCCATAAATCGAAACCGAATCTCGTTTGCCCAAAGCTGCCATTAGCACCAAGGGGATTAAATGAGTTTCGGGCGAGTGATCTTCACCCAGCAACCCTTGAGGATCGGCACCAGCGGCGTTGAAATAGCGAAAGCAAACCGACTTAAAATCGTAGGCCAGATCGAAATCAGCCAACATCCGTTCTACCATCAACTTAGTCGCACCATAGGGATTGATCGGCTCTTGAGGATGATCTTCAGGGATGGGAACGGTTTTAGGGACTCCATAGGTAGCGCAGGTAGAAGAAAAGACAAATTTCTTCACTCCGGCTGCTAGCATGGCCTCTAAGAGCGTTAAAGTACCGACGACGTTGTTGTGGTAATACTTAGCTGGCTCCTCTACCGACTCGCCTACGTAAGCATAGGCGGCAAAGTGCATGACCGCATCAATTTTATGGCTGGCAAACAGGCGATCGAGTAAAGGGCGATCGATCGTATCTCCTACAATAAGTTCTACTTGTAAAACCTTCTCCACCAAGTCTTGATGCCCGTAAACCAAGTTATCGAGAATGACTACCCGATAGCCTGCCTGCTTTAGGGCTAGCACTGCATGGGAGCCAATATACCCTGCACCCCCTGTAACTAAAATAGTTGGCTTCATTAACGATACCGATCCTTTCCCTATAACTTTTTAACTATCATAGAGCCTAGACTAGTTAAGCATCAGCGATCTTTTGCTAACAGCCGCTCGCTGGGACAGGCTGGAAGCCTAGCCCACAAGAGAAATACTGTAGCTCATCTATAGCGAGTTTAAATGAGTTGCTATGTTTCATACTCCCCTCTCCAGTAAAAAGAAACTTCCATTTCCCTCTCCTCGTAGGAGAGGGCAGGGTGAGGTGGGAGAGGGGTTGGGGGTGAGGGCTGTTCACCAATCAAATAGACTGGCTATATTTGAAAAACTCCATATTTAAACTCTTATGCAAGTAACTTTAATTCCAGCCCTTTCTGACAACTACATCTTTTTGCTAACAGATTCAGGTCAAAAGATTGCCGCCGTCGTCGATCCGGCCGAAGCTAAACCAGTGCTGCGACAACTTCAGGCAATTGGAGCTAAATTAGTAGCAATTTTTAATACTCATCATCACCACGATCATATCGGTGGAAATCGGCAACTGATCCAAGAATTTCCCGATGTCTGGGTTTATGGTGGGGCAGAAGATGAAGGTAGAATTCCAGGACAGCGGGTGTTTTTACAAGAAGGCGATCGCGTTGCTTTTGGCGATCGCACCGCCGAAATCCTCTTCATTCCAGGGCATACTCGCGCCCATATCGCCTATTACTTTCCGCCCGCTTCCGAGGGAGAACCTGGAGATTTATTCTGCGGCGATACCTTGTTTGCTGGCGGCTGCGGCAGATTGTTTGAAGGTACTCCCGCTCAAATGGTGAATTCGCTGAGTAAATTGCGAAGATTGCCAGATTCAACTCGCGTCTGGTGCGCTCATGAATATACGCTCAAAAACCTTCAGTTCGATCTGACTGTAGATCCGCAAAATCAAAATTTAAAAACTCGTTTTGCCCAAGTAAAAGCCAGTCGCGATCGCCATCAATCTACCATTCCTTCAACAATTGGCATCGAAAAGCAAACCAATCCTTTTCTGCGTTGGGATATGCCAGAACTCCAAGCTGCCGTTAACAGTCAAGATCCGATTCAGACTTTTGCTAGACTGCGAGGGATGAAAGATCGATTTTGAGTTCGGAATTCCGAGTATTTCCTACGGAAACGCTGCGCGAACGGAGTTTTGAATTCAGAAGCTTTGACAGGAGGGATCTGAGTATGAGTTATGGATTGATGGCTTACTCGGTTAATATCGACAAGTTGAAGGAATCGTGCGGTTCGGGAGATGATTCCTTGAGACGGGCTATATCAGGTCGATTTAAAAACGATATTGCTTCAACTAACCAACAGCTTGGTTATTCTAACGACAGGGGCGAGCCTTCGGTCTTCTTGGCTATTCGCGATCTAATTATAGGGGATGAAAGAAATCTCGATCGCGTGCTTTATGCCTACGGTTTTAAATATATCGTTGAGTTCTTTGGGAAGTTTCTGGATAATAACTTGTTTTATCCTGCCAGCTATGACTTTTTGGTAGAAGAGGTCGGCGCTAATCTATCGGAAACCGGAGCTACTGTGGAGATGTTTAAACTGCTGAATTGTTATTTGCCAGTAAGCTTTCCTACACCGGATGATTTTCCTCTGTACGGTTACTGGAGTGCTGAAAGAGTGGCGGCTAGCGTCGAGCCTTTGGCAGCATTCCCTGAGAAAACAGAGGAACTCAAAGCCATTCAAAAGTGGCTGGAGTTTGCTGCTCTTAAAGGTGAAGGAATTGTCGGATATTACCATTAGAGATCTCCAACAATTCTTGTCGGGTAGGCATCCTGCCTGCCCTTGAATGAAGTTGCCACCGCTTAGGCGATTGGCAGAGATCGCGATCGAAAGCTACCTGTGATGAATAGCGATCGCAGGCAAATCTAGCATAAAATAGCTCGATCGCAGATGGTATTCTTGGAGGACGATCTTTGCAATTTCCACAAATAGAGGCAACTAGTAAGGGAATTGGTGGTTTATTACTTTCGTTCGCGCCAGCGTTCGCGTTAGCGAGTATCGCTACCCCACTAATAACGCTCAAATCAGTTTTCGCCCAGTCATCTACCCCTGCAACTACCGCCCCACCTCCAGCGGCGATTTGTCCGGTGCAATTAGGAACGGCCATTGATGCAATTGCCCAACGCCCTCAGTTTCAACGCGCCCGCTGGGGGATTTTAATCGAACCTCTATCTTCTAATAATCCCCTTTACAGCCGAGAGCGATCCGGTTACTTTATTCCTGCCTCGAATACCAAACTCCTGACGACAGCCGCCGCCTTAACCAAGCTAAGTCCCGATTTTCGGATTCGCACTTCGATTTATAACACCAGTAAAGATCCCAATATTAAATCTTTGCGGGTGGTAGGGAGAGGCGATCCGAGTTTGACGGAGGCTCAATTGCTCGATTTAGCCCAACAACTCAAGCGTCAAGGCTATACTCAGATCCAGCAGTTAGTCGTAGACGATGGCTATTTCCAGGGTGCAGTCGTCGATCCTAGCTGGGAATGGGAAGACGTGCAGTTCTACTACGGCACGGCAGTCAACAGCTTGATTTTGAATCAAAACGCGGTCGAACTCACCCTATCTCCTCAAGCCGTAGGTAGCCCGCTTAAATTGGCTTGGGGCGACCCTGTAGAGGCGATCGCCAGACAGGTCAAAAATGATTCCACGACGGCCGCAGCAGGCTCAGAGAGGACTGTAGAGGCTGCTGGCGTGTTGGGTAAATCTACCTTGCAGATTACAGGTCAGATCCCACTTGACGGCGAACCAGAATCTTTATCTTTAGCAGTTCTCGACCCAGCTAATTATTTTTTACAACACTTACGCTTAGCTTTCTCATCGCAACAAATTCGAGTTACAAACGCTCGCATAGTATCTAGCAAAGAGAACTATAACCAACCAGAAGTCGCAGCGGTTGAATCTCCCCCATTATCCGAGCTATTGCAAGAAGTAAATCAAAACAGCAATAATCTCTATGCGGAAGTGCTGTTAAAAACTATTGGTGTTAGCGATCGCAAAACCAATACTGCCTATCAAAAAAATACCGTCGATTTGGGTTTAGCGAATCTCAAGCAAACATTAACTCAATTGGGTGTCGATCCTCAAAGCTACATTTTAGTAGATGGTTCTGGACTATCTCGACACAATTTTATCAGTCCGGATGCGTTGGTGCAAACTTTAAAGGCCATGACGCGATCGCCCCATGCCAAAATTTATCGAGAATCTCTTCCCTTAGCTGGAATTAGCGGTAGTTTAAAACGGCGCTTTGTTAATACTTCGGCCCAAGATATTGTTCGAGCAAAAACTGGAACTATGACGGGTGTAGTCTCTTTATCTGGCTACGTGAATCCGCCTAATTATCAACCGTTAGTTTTTAGCATTATTGTCAACCAATCCAACCAACCTGCTGCTACTAGCCGTCAAGCGATCGATGAAATTGTTTTGCTATTGACTCGTTTGCGTCGGTGTTAAAAACCTGACTGTTTGCAGGCTAGCTTTTTTTCTTTTTCGTTGAATGGTGTTGAGTCATAATTGTTTTAGTTTTTTATCCACAGATGTAGACGCGCTAGCGGCTTCCCGAAGGGTACACAGATAAACACAGATGTAGAGAGATGAATTTATTAAATCTCTGGTTGGTTTGACGTTAAAAAATAACCTTTTCTAGCTTTTTCCAACGTCCAATTGAGCCAACCGACGAGAAATTTCTTCGTCAAGCGTCAAGCGATCGAGATCGGTTTGCAGCTTTTCAACGTGGCTTTCTGAAAGTTCTGCACGGGCATTGACTTGCAGATAACGCCCTTCAACCGCTGATTGGGCGTTCTCAAATTGATTCTGGGCTGAATCGAGGTTTAAACTACTATCAATCTGGGCGATCGCAGCTAATGCTTCGTTGATTTCTGCTAAAGCTTTGAGATTTTGCATCTCGGTTTTATAAGCTTCTAATTTCTCTCGTTCTCGATATAGTTTTTCTTTAGAGGCAATTACAACTTTTTCAGCTTGAGCTACTTGTTCGGCAATTTTTGGAAGCAAGCGTTCGATCGCAATTGCCCGACTCATTGCTAATCTGGCAGCTTCTTCATTCCCTCGTTGATGGGCAAATAATGCTTGATTTTCTGCCTGTTTGAACTCCTGCAATCGATCGGCATATTTCTGTTGTGCTTTCTGATAAGCTGCTACAACTGTGGCTACAGATTCAGTTAGTTGTGTCACGGTTCTTTGCATGGCTTCGAGAGACTCTTCTGCCACTTCTACCGCAATCTTGCCACCCGATTCTACCGGAATTCCCCACAACCAATTCCAAATGCCTACTAAGGCAAATCCAGCTTTTTCGCCAATCAACCAATATATGAAGAGTTTGAATTTGCCTTCACCAATTAACCAATGAATTAGTTGTTTCATTTCTCTTACCCTATTAACCTACTTAGTATCTTATTGGGATAGAGTGAAAAGAAAATGCACTATTCTGGTTCTAGATATATAGTTAATTGTAGAAAGCTTAAATCTCCACTCTCTTGGAAACTAAATATGAACCGGATTAATTATTAGTTGTTGGAAATAGGTTTAACTCCAGAACAAGTCTTAGACTCAAGATCGCAATCTGGTTGTACTAGAACGTTTATTCTTTGCTGGCGATCGCTACTTCCGTCAAAACCAATGTCGCCAGTTATCCCTTCAGTTTTAAAGTTAGGATTAACTAAAACTTGCTGGATTTTAACTCGATCTGGTTCTGAGTTAGATAAAGCTGTAAGAATAACTTTTGTGGCATCAGCAGATAAGATAATTCGCCAGTTTAGATTACTCTTAGATCCCCACCAATCAGGCACTTTGCTTAGCAATTGTGGATTTTTATTCTTGTTATCTAATGGATGCCAAGGAATAGTAATGACCATTTTACTCAGTGCTGGCAATCCTAGCTTTAACAGATGGCTGTCATATATAGCTTCATTTCCAATTATTACTTGTTGACCATTATTTTGTTCGACTAATTTTAATACATGATCTTGTTCGTACCTGGCAGTGTAAGCACCAGGAAACACTATCAAAGCTGTAGCTCCCAGTTTCCTTGCCTGTTCAATTTCACTTTTTGCCTGGGCTGGATGCTGCGATAAGTTAAACTTCTTAACTATTACTACTCCGCCTTTTAAATGTGTTTCCAGTTCTCCAGTTATTGATTTACTGAATGGATCTTCTGGAGTATAAAATATAGCAATTTTCTTGTGATTTTTAGCCACATAATCTGCCACATCATCGCCAGCATATCGATTTACAGATCCAACTCTCAAGAAAAAATTATCGTTTCCTCCAGACGTTAATTGAGCAGCCGTCGCCGTGGAACTAATAGACACTACTTTATTTTGCTGATAAATATCTTTATTTGGGATGGTGACTTGCGAGCTATAGTGTCCTTGAACCACCAGAATCTCAGTACGCTTTACAATTTCTTGAGCTACTTCCTGTCCTTGAATTTCATCATTACCATCGTCTACGATCGTAACGCGGAGTTTCCAAGGATTTTCTTTGTTATTATTCCAATTATCTTGTCGATCCGCAACTCCTTTCAGTAAACTTGTTGGTACCAAAATAGGAGTGTTTGAAGCAGGAATAGCTACAGCTATAGTTCTAACATTTTTCTCATTAGCAATTCTCGCATTATTCAGGTAAATAAGCGTTTCGGGGTCCTTCTCTTTATTCCATGCTTGTTGTAGAAAGTTTATTGCTCCTTTGTAATCGCCTCTCGCAAATGCTGCTGTGCCATTTTTCTTTTCATCCAAAGGCTGTTTATTGGGATCTTTTAATAGTATATTTTCGCCGCAGCTAAAATAGGGATTGTCTTGTTCTCCTGGTCGATCGCAAGCTGATACCATAACACCAGGTAATGCACTATTTTTTTTAGGATGGCTTACTAAATTCCAACCTAAACCTAGAGCGGTAACACCCAAAACTACATATACTATCGGAGGTATTTTAGGCATGGAAAACCTTTTGAGGGTAAATGGTGGTTCTTCAGGATTAACAAAAACGGCTGGTAAATATGAGGCTCCAGGAGAATTTTCTTCTAATTCATCTTGTAGCCACTGGCGAGATTCATTAACAGCTAAATGCAAGGGGCTACCTGTAGCAAATTTTTGCAAAAATTCCTCTAAAAAAGCTTGGGCTACTTTGTCATGTACGGGTTCTTTGAAGACAACCATGTGAGGAATCTGTAAGTCTGCTAGCTGTCTTGCTAATCCCAAACCATCGCAGGAATTAAAGATCGCTAGCTTCAAGCCTTTTTTAACTGCTTGCTTGAAAATGTTTTTGAATCCTTCATCCAGAGGGGAGAAATATTCTTCCTTGCTAATCCAAATCTTGACGGGTAAATCGGTTGATACCTGGTGAATATCTAGCGATTCTTCAGAGAAAGTGGAAGAAGAGTGTCCAGCAAAAAATATCACATCTAAATTTTGCTTTTGTACTAAATTTCGCAACTTATTCTTAAGTTTGCTACGAGTCAATGGAGCATCATGTTCGTTTCTGATGACATCGATCTCTACTTGTTTTAGGTGTTTGTTGAGAGAATTTAAGTCAGTTACAATATCAATGTTTTCATCGCTACCCAAGATGGCTAGAACTCTAACTTGTCGCGTGGGAAGTTGTTTGTGCGGGATCTCGCTTATACTTAGAGCCATTTCAGCGTTTGAGTAATTCTCTTGTAAAAAATGCCACTCGTGCCAAGGAAGACGCTGTAATTCAATTCTTTGAGTTTGGAGAATGAAACGCACAGACTCAACAGCAACCAGATCGGTAGGATTTACTGTCATTAATAAGGTGTGTTCGATCTTGTTTAAGTCAGACTGCTTGAGCCATTTATTCAAACCTTTTGCTAGAGCTATAGCCGCACTTTGACATTCATCTATAGTGGAGATATTGGTAATGATTTCTTCTGGAATTTCAATCTGTCTTCCCCACCATCGGTATGTTTTGCCCCAGGAGAGATAATGATTTTGCCATTGCTGATAGAGTTCTAAAATTTCAATTGTAGGAGAGAGATTACCTTCAGTTTTAGCTAGAAGCTTACCGCTATCTTCATCTTTAATTAAGAGTTTCACTGCGAAACCTTGCTCGAAACTGCCTTTGTCGTTAATCTCAAAAATAACTTTTTTACGTCTATTTTTACTCCAATTAATGTCGATCATGTTTATGCTCCGTTGATTGAAGATTCAAACCATAAAATGTTCTGCGATCGTCGCATTTTCTAAAGCAACGCGTACCCCAAATCGATCGCCTACATCAGCACTAAAATATAACTGAATGCACTCATCTAGCGGTTCCTTCCTAGCTACGGCTTCCAATCTAGGAATGGGAGTCCCATTGTCATCTAATCCAGTCAATTGCAGCCCAGGTGGTACGTAATTGCGATCGCCCATGGGATATGCTCGTAATAATACCGCGACTTGGCGATTAGGTTTACGCATTACTCCTACCATTAAAGCGACTGAGTTTCCTTTAAGCTGTACCCCTAAATTCCTCACTCTCCTAGCTGGAATTCCTGGATGATGAGGATCGAGCGCCCACAAATATTCCGCTGCTTGCCAACGAATAGTTTCATTATTAGTGTTTTGTAATAAATGAACTAAAGCCTCTTCACTTTTGAGATTTGCAGGAAAAGCTACCTCAGTTTGACTGTTGTATAACTGCGCGATCGCTTTTTGAATTTGTTCTGATGTTTCTAATTGGATTCCCTTTACAGTTTTACCTCGAAATTCTGGAGTTAAAGGCTTAATACTCAACAACTCTTCAATATTTTGCCAACCAGTTTGGATCGCACCATCTAACCAACTACTGAGTTGAACTAAGCGATTAGAAAATGTGGGAATCGCCAGAGATAGTCTCCGTTCGTATAGTTCTTGCAACCAACGGCGATCGTTTAATAATGCCCCCCATTGTTCAAACTTCGCATCCAAACGTGGCGAATAAGGAGAAGGTTTACTCAGTTTCTCAATCAAATCTTTCGCTTCAATATTTGATAGGGTTGGCAACTTCTCTACGTTCCCTTTTTCGTCGCAAAGATCCAGAGAAGTCCACAGCACATCTAGATCTTCAATGAGGTAATATCTATCTAAATGATAGCTGCGATAAATTGGTTCGTAATTGCTTTTAGCTTTTAATGTCTGACGCGAAACAAATCCCCAAATATGGAGATATCGATTATCTAAATCTACTCGCACAGGTAAATAATAATCGGCTGCCCAATTAGGAATATCCACCCATTCTTGGGGTACGGCTAACTCTTCTGTATCGATAGCATCGCTGGGGATTAAAACTATTCGTTTGCTACCTAAGTCGATCGCCGTGCCATTTACCACTTCCCAAATCGAGGCTAAACTGGCCTCGTCGGGAAATACGCTTGGACTATCTTCTAATTCCAAGTTATCTTGCATCCAAGCAGTCAAGGCATTCAAACACAACCGATCGATAAAGGCATTGTTACGTCCGGTTTCATTAGAATAATTCTGGGTTGCCGATTTAGCTCGTTCTCGATCGGCTTCCGAAAATTCTAACCAAATATGTTCGGAAAGCAAATTTTTTAAGGCTGTCAGGCTCAATTTCATGATTTTCTCCTTAAGTGTAAATATTACGACCAATTTTCTAATCGGCTGTCAACCAACCAAGTAATTTTGTCTGAAGCTGCACCGTTAGGCTTTAAAGGTAGAGCGATATATTCTTGAATTTTTTCGGTCAGTTGTTGGACGAGCGATCGCCTGAATTCATCTGGCTGTTCCGTCATAGATATGCTAGTAGCAAGCTCCTCGATCGATGCTTGAAAAAAGCGATCGATTACTCTTTGATAGTGCGACTCTAAAATTTCTTTTGCAATCTTTTTTATCTGTTTGATGTTTTCAGCACTTAGATTTTCTAGTAGCTGCTTCAGGGATTGTATCTGCCAATATTTTTGCTTTTGCAAGTAAAGCATCAGGGTTTTTAATATACTCCAATAACGACGATTGACGGTAGATTGACTGCAATTTAATTCTGTAGCAATTTGATTTTCATTTAGCTGACAAACGTGCATTAATAAGGGAATTTGATGCAGGGTTTTCTCTAGTTCGTTTACCCCTCGTTCGAGATATTCATCAAATTCTTGTATTTGCAGGCTACTAGTATCTAAAGTAGAGCCAGGATCTTCGAGGCGATCGATCCACAAACAAGAGGTGGCGCTATTTTCTCCATCAAAACAGGGTTTATCTATAGAGCTAACAGAGCGATCGCGATATTTCCTAATAGCATTACCAATCTCTCTGAGAAGTTCTTCTACTCGCACAGCAGTCAAAGATTCAGACGAACCCATACTAAATCCGGTTTCCAAAACCTTCTTGACCTCAATGAACTTCCGGCTCCCCTCTCCCAAGCTTGGGAGAGGGGTTGGGGGTGAGGGCTGAATGGGTGGGATGAAAATCGGATTTGATATCACTCGCCGTTCGTAAAGCTCGGCAATCTGTTGAAAATGCTGCCGTTCAAATTCATTTACCCCTACATTAGAAGCCTGTCTGACTTCCTGAAGACATTGGTGCAGCACCATAAACTCACATCTTTGAGATTCGGCGATTGCCAAATGTGCCAACGATTCATTTACCTCTTTGGGAGAGCTTCTAGCCGCCAAACCCAAGTTACTCAGACCAAAGGTACTCATGCTGGGCATTTTGGCTATGGCTTTACGCACTATCCCCCTCATCCGCGTATGAATGTAACCCTCTAAGGAGTCTAATCGCTGAAGATTGAAGGATTGGAAAAATACTTGAGGGTGGCTGGCTATTCCCAAAGCAATCTGGAAAAGTTCTGAGAAATATGTAGCAGGATCGCTCAGTTGACCCCAAAGTTGCAAATCTCGCGCTAGTTTCTTGGCTGCTGGCTCGCAAAACCTGCACAAAAAGGCCACTAAATGACTGATGCAAAAACCACATATATCGCAGTTCTCGGTTGGAGGCGATCCCTTATCTTGCCTAGAAAGCGGCGAAGCGTAACACAGCTTGCATTGAGAGTCTGCGGGTAAGTCTCGAACTCCACTCAGTCGCTCTTGGCTGGCGATCTTACTGCTGGAACGATCGATAATGTTCCTGAGTAAAAATTCCAATAATCGATCCGGAGTCTCCAATTCTGGGCGATGTCGCAGCAGATCGAGATGGCGTTGTACTTGCCCATCGATTTGCCATTGAATGCGATAATAGTCCCCCAATACGGGGAAGGTATAGAACCAATCTAGATTCAAGGTCGATTTCCCTCCGCGATCTGGTCTATATGTTCTTTTGAGACAAACCCCAAAAATTATGCAAGCGATGTAAGAACTATGTCCGTTTCCCCAAACTCAATTAGTCAGTATCGCTGTTTTGACGGTACTGTAGGCTTCTACAGTCACTTCTCGGCAACTTGTAACGCTCAAATGCGGTTCGCCGTCTACCAGCCTCCTCAAGCTGCATCCAAACCAGTTCCCGTTCTCTATTTTCTCTCTGGTTTAACCTGCACCGAAGAAAACTTTATTATCAAGGCTGGGGTCCAAAAATATGCGGCCGAGTATGGCTTAATGCTAGTCGTACCAGATACAAGTCCTCGTAACACTGGAACGCCTGGTGAAGATGATGAAGGCGATTTAGGTACGGGGGCAGGTTTTTATGTAAATGCCACAGCAGAACCCTGGCGATCGCACTACCAGATGTATAGTTACGTAGTGGATGAATTACCAGCTTTAATCGCCCAACATTTCCCCGCTGTAACAGAGAAACAAGGTATTTTCGGTCATTCCATGGGGGGACACGGGGCGCTAGTATGTGCTTTGAGAAACCCCAATCGCTATCTCTCGGTTTCTGCTTTTGCTCCCATTGTCGCCCCGATGCGCTGTCCTTGGGGACAAAAAGCCTTGAGTAATTACTTAGGTTCAGACAAAGAAGCTTGGCGGTTGTACGATGCTACCGAGTTAGTTCGCACCTCACCATTTCCCCGCCCAATTTTAATCGACCAAGGAACGAGCGATCGCTTTTTGGTAGAACAGTTACAACCAGAATTATTCCAGCAAGCTTGCGCCGAAGTCGGACAACCTTTAACCCTGCGAATGCAAGAGGGTTACGACCATAGTTATTACTTTATCGCTACCTTTATCGAAGATCACATCCGCCACCACGCCGCTACTCTATGCAATCATAGTTGAGACTAAAAGGACTCCGACGATCGCCTATTTGTCTGTTTCATGGCGGCTAATCGTTCTCGCCAGGTCCCATTTCTTTTCAGGTAATTGTCAATATATTCTTCAGCAAAAATCTGTCGTGCTAAGGTCAAATATTCTTGCTTTTCTGCGTCAGTCAGCCATTCATCACCATTAGCCGAGCGCTGAGGATCGCCCCCAGCATCTAGGTATCGTTGGCGTGCGATTTTTGCTAATTCTCCCATTCGCTGGGATTGCTGTTGTTTGAGAGGGTTAATTGGGGTCATAGTTTTGCACCCATTCGCTGGGATAAATTTCGCCACTTTGGGTAATTGCTGCTCTAGGTAAATTGCTACTTGGTGTTTCTATGTACCAGTTTCCTGTATCTCGATCGTATAACTGATAATCGAGAAATCCCAATGTTTCTAAAGCATTAACGATGAGATATTGTTCCTCGCTTGGTTCCACAAGTTTTCGGATGAATATTGAAACTGGGGCTGATTTTACAATCGAAATGGGAAGTTTAACCCTCATTTTAATTTATGGCTTCAGAATTTTCGGCAGATCGAAGGCCGAGGATTGACCGCGAGTAGCGATCGAGCAGCGATCGATCTATCCTAGAAACAGCGTTAGTTTACGTAACTTTACATGAAATGCGTTATCAACCGTCGCGCCCAGTTTGCAGCCAGCCATCGCTACTGGTTGCCAGAATGGAGCGAAGACGAGAATTTTCGGCAGTTCGGGCAGAACGCTCGTTTTCCCGGACACGGACATAACTACGTCCTGTTTGTCTCTTTGCTAGGCGAACTAGACGATTATGGGATGGTGCAGAATTTGTCTGAAGTCAAACAGGCGATTTCTAGGGAAGTCACTAGCCAACTAGATTTTTCCTATCTCAACGATGCGTGGCCGGAATTTCAAGAGACGTTGCCCACTACCGAAAATATTGCCCGCGTCATTTGGCAGCGGCTCTCTCCCCACTTACCTCTAGTCAAAATTCAACTGTTTGAAAATCCCGAACTCTGGGCTGATTATTTAGGAAATGGCATGGAAGCATATCTCACTATTGGCACTCACTTCAGCGCTGCCCATCGGCTGGCTCACCCCCAACTGAGCGACGAGGACAACTTCAAGATTTATGGTAAATGCGCCCGCGCCAACGGCCACGGACATAATTACCACTTAGAAGTCACCGTCAAAGGAGAAATCGATCCCCGCACCGGAATGATCGTTAACCTAGTGACTTTGCATCAAGCAGTTGAAGAGTATGTCGTCGAGCCATTCGATCATACCTTCCTCAATAAAGACATTCCCTACTTTGCCGAGGTCATTCCTACCGCCGAACACATCGCCATCCATATCTGCCATCTCTTGGAACAGCCGATTCGGGAACTAGGCGCTCAACTCTACAAAGTCAAACTGATTGAAAGCCCCAACAACTCCTGCGAGGTCTACAGCGAGCAATTAGCCTCCAACTCAACGGCAGCACCAAAAAGCGAAGGAATTTTGATGCTGGTGTAGACTTTAGCAAACAGTCTGCTAAAATCGGCAAAAGTTACAGGCAAGAGTTGTAGAGGCGCGAGATCTTACGTCTCTACTCCGTCTTCTTGTCAAATGCAGCCAGCTTCCCAGGAGGATGCAAAAAATGAACGGCACACCTCGACCAATTGAATACAATGAAATTAGTTCTCCGATACCTGAAAGGATAATTTTAGATATGCCCCCAGATAGCCCTGGCAGCTTAATCAAACTACCAACTGTCGATTCGACCGCCGAACAATGGCAGCAACGAGGTAAATTAGTCTCCCAGATTCTGGCAGAACTTCCCGACTACATTAGTAAATTTATCTCTTCTAATCGCCGTCCGTTAATTACTGTCGGTTTGATTTTGGCGGGGTTCGTCAGCCTAAAAATCACATTAGCAATCTTAACGGCAATTAACGAGCTTCCCTTACTATCGCCAACTTTTGAATTAATCGGAATTGGTTACACTATTTGGTTTGTAAGGCGCTATTTGCTGCAAGCTTCTAACCGAGAAGAGTTGCAACAAGAAGTCAAAAAACTAACATCGCAGATTGCCGGAAAAGATTCTCAATGAATGATGAATGATGAAGGGTGAATTATGAATTACGAACTGACCATATCGAGCGAGGAATAGTTCTAAAAAATGGAATTATTGCTGTGTTTTTGCCTGCGATGGTCGAGATATATATCATTTTCTTTTTCATTTATCATTCATAATTCATCATTCTGATGATGAGAGCAGGAGACGCAAGCGACTATAGATCGCTTGCGTTTCCAAGTTATTAGAAACTCTAAACATGAATATTGGGATTGTTGGGCTAGGTTTAATCGGCGGTTCGCTAGGTTTAGATTTGCGATCGCTCGATCATCATATCCTGGGTGTATCTCGGCAAGAGCAAACCTGGCAGAGAGCTAAAGAGTTACAAACGATCGATGCTGGGAGCGTGAATGTAGAAATTTTAAAAGATGCCGAAATTATTTTTATTTGTACTCCGATCGATAAGATCGAACCAGAAATAAAAAAAATTAAAGAATGTGGCGTTTCCGAAAAAGTAATTATTACCGATGTCGGTTCGGTAAAAAAAGAAATAGTCGATCGCATCGCTCCCGAACTCTGGCGTAACTTTGTCGGCGGACACCCGATGGCAGGTAAAGCAGAAAGTGGTTTAGAAGTAGCCGAAAGAAATCTATTTGTCGATAAACCCTACGTCATTACTCCTGTTGAAACTACCCCAAATGAAGCAATTTTAGTAGTTGAAGAAATCGTGCGATCGCTAGGGGCAAAACTCTATCGTTGTTCGCCAGAAGCCCACGATCGCGCCGTCGCTTGGATTTCTCATTTGCCAGTGATGGTCAGCGGTAGTTTAATTGCTGCCTGCCAAACCGATCGAGAAAGTTTAGAACTAGCCCAAAAATTAGCCAGTTCCGGTTTTAGAGATACCAGTCGAGTTGGAGGCGGAAATCCTCAACTAGGGGCAATGATGGCCAAATACAATCGGGCGGAATTACTGCGATCGCTCTATCAATATCGTCAAAATCTCGATTGGTTTATCGATCGCATCGAACAAAAAGATTGGGAAGCGATCGAGCAACAACTGCAAAAAAACAATCAAGCGAGAACAAAGTTTTTAGAAGTTTAGGATGTACCTACACAAAATGTGTTGCCTCATTTGAAAATCACTTCTTCTTTGATGTCAATATTGAGAGCGCGTTGAACTTCTAAAATTTTGCTAAAACTCGCACTAGCATATTTGTTGGCTTCATCGCGTTGAACTTGCTGCGGCTTAACTCCCAATCGATCGGCTAGCTGTTCTTGAGTTAGTCCCCGAACGATTCGCGCTTTAATTAGCGCCTCTGGCAATTGTTGGAAATCATCTAATTGCAGCCGCTCTATCTTACCCTCTTTCAGGTTTTCGTATTCTTCTACCTCTTCAAGCATTTCTTCCAATTGGCTATTGAGCGCATCTAGATGTACCTGATGGCGAAGTTTTTGGTTTTCATCATCTGGTGGTGTCTTACTGCTCAGTTCGGCTATTGCTAGCTCGAATTTTCGGATTTGAGCCTTAGTAACAAGGTACTGTCGTTCATTACAAATCATTAGGCATCTCCAAAGATTCTTGTAAGGTAGGCATCCTGCCTGCCTTTGCATTTAATTGATGGAGATTTCTATTAATCGATCCGCAAATTGAAGGGCAAGCGCACGTAGATTCCCATCGGGTCGTTCATGGTTTTGAGAGCGCCTAGATCTTGCTGAAGCTTGAGGAATTCTGCTGTGAGAATATCTGGCGTTTTCTGTTTAGCCGCTGTTTCTCCACCTAAAAGCTGTTGCAAAATTTGTTCTTCTAGAGAGCGCACGGGTGGATATTCCTTTAATTGCCAATCGCTACCCAAATCTGCCTTTTTAGCCGCATAAAGAATCGCTTGATTCAAACCGCCAATTTCATCAACTAATCCCAACTTCAAGGCTTGCTGGCCGGACCAAACTCGTCCTTGAGCGATTTCTTCTACCTTTTGCTTCGACAATTTTCGCGATTGGGCTACTTTGGTGAGAAATTGGTCGTAAGTTTGGTTGACTAGCTTTTGATAAATCTCTAGTTCTTGAGGAGTTTTAGGGCGAGTCACAGTAGTCGAGTCAGCAAATCGGGAAGTTTTCACTACATCCCAAGTAATGCCATTGTTATTAGCAATTTTTTGGACGTTCAACAGCAAACCGAAAACTCCGATCGAACCTGTAATCGTACCAGATTCGGCAAAAATGCGATCGCTATAAGTCGCAATCCAATAACCACCAGAAGCGGCGACATCTCCCATCGAAACAATGACTGGTTTCTTTTCCTGCGTCAGCCTGACTTCCCGCTGGATGACATCTGAGGCTAAAGCACTGCCTCCAGGACTGTTGACTCGCAAAACTATCGCCTTGACATTTGGATCTAAGCGCAACTGGCGCAATTTTTTGGCAAAACGATCGCCTCCTACTTCTCTGGTACTACCTTCGCCATCGACGATTTCGCCTTCAGCATAGACTACAGCAATTTGCGGGCGAGCAGAGCGAGAAGAGCTATCGGTCGTATCTTGTTGTTCGAGACTGGCGTATTCAGTCAAGCTAATTTTCGGGAACGAACCATCCTCATCGGTACTGCGGCTTAACTGTTGCAGTTCGGTTGTTACTTCGTCGGAGTAAGCGACTTTATCTACTAAGCGATTGGTTTTGGCCTCAGTTGCCGATAAAACCGCTTGTTGGTCTGCTAACGTTTGAATTTGCTGAGGATTCAATTTGCGGCTTTTCGCTGTGGTAGTTTTAAATTCGCTCCACAAATCGTTAAGCAATGCCTGAGTTTGTTGTTTGTTTTCCGGGCTTAATTTGTCCAAGATGAATGGTTCTACGGCGGCTTTATACTTACCTACTCGAATTACTTGAACGCCAATCCCATATTTTTGTAGCGCACCTGTAAGGAACATCGGTTCGGAGCGCAAACCGTTGATTTCCATTCCCCCCATCGGATTGATAATAATCGTATCTGCTACCGAACTGAGATAATATTCTCGTTTTTCTAAAGCAACATCGTAGGCAATAACTTTCTTGCCAGATGCTTTAAATCTCTCTAATGCCGATCGCACTTCCTTGAGCGTTGCCAAGCCATTACCTCGGCCTGCCTGGTTTCCAGTCCCATCTAAAAATATCGCTGCAATCCGATTATCTTTGCTGGCTCGATCTATAGCATCTAACACTTGCCGCAGAGCGATCGTTTCGCTAGTATCGCCTGAGAATGCCTCGCTAATTGCTTCTGCCGTGCTAGAAGAAGGATTGCTATCTGCGATGTTGAGCGAGAGATCGAAAACTAGTACCGATGATTGTTTAACTCTGGGACCTTCATCTTTAGATGTGGCGGCAATCAGCAAAAAGATCAATCCAAAAGTTCCCAATCCGAAAAAAATAAACAGTCCCACCAGAGAGCCAATTAAGCTAGCAAAAGTTTGTTTAAAAAAATCGCGCATTTTCTATAGTGTTAAGTGTTATCTGAGAAGTTCAGGAGTTCAGGAGTTCAGAAGCTTTGGAAGTGTTAAGTGTTGAGTATGGAGTGTGAAGTGTTGAGTGTGAAGTTAATAAGGTTTCCCTCTCGCCCTCTCGCCCTCTCGCTCTCCCCATCCCCCCATCTCCCCATCTCCCCATCTCCCCATCTCCTATCTTACTCGTTGCAAACAATGTGAATGTTTGAAATCGAATAGGGTGGCATTGCCAGTGCAAAACAAGACTGTGGCGATTTCTGCCAGGAGCGATCGCATTAACTCGTGCAGCGCCTCCTCCGATTCGTTGGCAGCTTGGAGAAACGGCCATGCCAAACCAGCTAAATCGGCTCCTAGAGCGATCGCTTTGGCAGCTTCTAAGCCGTTACGCAGCCCTCCAGAGGCAATTAAAGGGATACTGGGAGAGACGGACCGAATGCTGGTAATGCACTCTGTCGTCGGGATGCCCCACTCGGCAAAAGTTTCTCCCAAGCGTTTTTGTTGAGGATTTTCGGCTCGTTCGCTTTCTACCTTAGCCCAAGAAGTACCGCCAGCACCCGCCACATCGATTGCGGCTACGCCAGCGGCGATCAATTTCTGCGCCATCGGGGCCGAAATGCCGTTACCGACTTCCTTGACGATTACTGGTACTGGCATTCGATCGCACAACAAGGCGATCTTATCGAGCAATCCCCGAAAGTTAGTATCTCCTTGCGGTTGAATGCACTCTTGCAAAGGATTGAGATGCAAAATTAAAGCATCTGCCTCTAATAATTCAACTATTTGCAAGCATTCACCTAAACCGTAATTGTAGTTGAGTTGCACGGCACCGAGGTTGGCAAACAAGAGAATATCGGGGGCCACAGAGCGGACGGCAAATGTCTTAGCAACTTCTGGTTTTTCCACTACGACTCGCTGAGAACCCACACCCATAGCGATTTGGTAATTCTGGGCGACCTCTGCTAAACGGTAGTTAATCGTTTGCGCTTGTTCCGTCCCCCCAGTCATCGAAGAAATCAACAACGGCGACCCCAATGTTTTGTTAAGAAATGTAGTGGAGAGATCGATTTCATTGAGGTTGAGTTCTGGCAAACAGCAGTGGGTAAATCGGTAGCGATCGAAGCCATTGGTGGTGCGATCGAATTGAACGTCTTCCTCCAGACAAATTCTAATGTGATCGGCTTTACGAACTTGGGTTTTTGCTTGTTCCCCTGAAGATACATTCACTCTTGGTTCTCAACTTAATACACAAACTTATTATCTAAAGTTCCCTACTGGAACTGTCGAAGCTCAACTTTCGGTTTTTCTGATTAATTCCACGCTGTCGCGCCCGTCTATATCTTGGAGATAAACCTTAACCTGTTCTTCATTGGCCGTAGGTAGCTGTTTGCCGACAAAATCGGGATGAATCGGCAATTCTCGATGCCCTCGATCGAGCAGTACGGCTAACCAGATGGCTTCCGGTCTGCCATATTCCAAAACTGCATTTAACGCGGCCCGAATAGTACGCCCTTTGTAGATTACATCATCCACTAAAATGACGATTTTTCCCGTAATATCGAAGGGAATCTCGGTTTTAGCTGGTGTCCGCACGCCCACGAGATCGAGGTCGTCGCGATAAAAGGTAATATCTAGCGCCCCTACGGGAACTCGTACTCGCTCGAGGCTCTCAATTTGACGAGCTAGCAACTCTGCTAAAGTTACACCCCTAGTGTAAATTCCTAACAGCACCACTTGCGATAAATTTCTCGACTTTTCCACTATTTGAGAGGCCAAACGAGCGATCGTGCGGCGTAATTCTTCAGATGAAAGGATTTCTACTACATTAGCTGTCATAGTTATTATTACCTACTCTGTTTGCAGACTTGATGTGGGTTCGAGCTATACGTGCTGTCGCCCTACTTTCTAGCACCAACATTGCTTGACTAACAAAATTTAATCATCTACATACCGAGTTTAGTGACATAATTAAAGGTGGAGGAAGAGAACGGCAAACAATTCGATAGAAAAAGAGGGAATTATGACTAGATTGAGGCTAATAGCCGCCCTAACTTTGTTAGCTCCGCTACTTTTGGCTGCTCCAGGTCAAAGTGCTAACCCCAAACATTTAGAACAGCTATTGACCACTGGAGAATGCGCTCAATGCGATCTCCAAGGTGCCAATTTAACCGATGCTCATTTAATCGGTGCTGACTTGCGAGAAGCCAATCTGCGAGGAGCAAACCTCACGGGAGCAAATCTCGAAGGTGCTGACCTGACAGGGGCTAATATGGCAGGTGCAGATCTAACCCTAGCATTAGCGATCAACACCGAACTGCGAGATACCAATCTCGATGGCGTAAATTTAGCCAATGCCAAGATTTTCGACAGCGATACTTATGGGGCCTCGATGGCTGGCTTGCAACTCAATAACGCCGATATCTTTGAAACTGGGATTGGCGTTGGTGGCGACGGTACTGACGAACCAGTGCAACCATGGCCGTAACTAGCGCCAGGGCAAGAGCGATCGCGAATATTACCGCATTTCTCGGTCGATAGCGATCGCGCAGCGTCTCCCCAAGAGATGCGCCGCTACAGGTAAACAGAAATAGATGCTAAAAGGTTCAACCTTAAGGGCTAGCGCCCCATACAATTTAAAATCCAGAATTTAAAATCCCTCAGATTTCTAAATTCTGGATTTTTAGTTTGTAGGTTGGGTTGACGCTAGGAAACCCAACACCCCATGAACGTTGAACGTTGGGTTACTAGGTCCTACATTAATTATGGCCGATCGATCGGATTTGATATGAGTTAGATCTCCTCTAAAATTTTAAGCAGGGTTTCAATCTCAGCGTTGGGAGATAAGAAGGAAAATAAGTGTTTGTATCGAATTTTTCCTTCTCGATCGAGGAGAAATTGAGCCGGAAGAGGCGCACCTAATGCTTGACCGACATGATATGCCCGAAACGAGAAGCAGCTAGGATCGCTCAATAATGGCATTTTTAAGCCTAAATCTTTAACCACTTTTTGACTTTGCTGCTTATCGGTGCTAGTAATCATTAAAACTTCTACACCTTTAGCCACAAATTGTTCGTAGCTGTCATTCAAAGCTTGAATGTGAGGATAACACAACGGGCAATACTGGTGTTCGGTAAAGATGCGAGTGAAGTCCACAAGAACTGGTTTAACGCCTCTATAGCTAGATAGCTTAACTAGGCGATCGCTGGTTATATCTGGAAGTTCAAAATCTGGAGGAATTCTGCCTAAACTGAGATTATTGGTAGCAGGAATTGGTACGAAGTTATTTAAAAAGCGCTGATTGAATAAGCCAGTAAAGTTGGTAGAAACCATGTTTGCGATCGAAAAAATTGAGAATTTCAAAAGGTGGTGGTGCGTGACGCTGCGCGAATGCGCTTTGATGGGCTTATGGTTGGGTTCGTTGGGTTTCCTGCCGTCAACCCAACCTACAGCTATTGCACCGCTTGGGATGTGTCGATCCAATAGGGTGCGTTAGACGGCGACAGTCTTTAATTCAACAATCCGTCGTAACGCACCAATTTAGCTGTTTTTTGGTTAAACAGCCGCAAAGAAAACTTTGGATTTAACTGGATCGGGCACCATGGTTTGATCGCCTGGTTGCCAACCTGCGGGACAAACTTCGTCTGGATGAGACTGAACGTATTGAATCGCCTTGAGAGTTCGCATGGTTTCGTCAACGTTACGACCAAAAGCTAAGTTATTGATCGTCGCGTGCTGAATGATGCCTTCTTTATCGATGATAAACAAACCTCTTAAAGCAATACCCGCATCTGGATCTAGCACGTTGTAAGCGCTGCTGATTTCTTTCTTAATATCAGAAACCAGAGGGTAATTGAGGTCGCCAACGCCACCTGATTTGCGATCGGTTTGAATCCAAGCTAAGTGAGAGAACTCGCTATCTACCGACACTCCTAGAATCTCGGTGTTGATGGCTGAGAATTCTTGATGGCGATCGCTAAAGGCTGTGATTTCAGTGGGACAAACAAAGGTGAAGTCCAAGGGGTAGAAAAATAGCACTACGTACTTACCCCGGTAGTCAGATAATTTAATCGTCTTAAATTCTTGATCTACCACTGCTGTTGCCGTAAATTCAGGGGCAGATTGTCCCACTCGCAGACATTCTGGGGCGTTAGTCATAGGGTCGATACTCCTCCAAGATTGGGCTTTTATTTAGTTGCACTCAAGCTGGGCTTTCAGCCTGTTGCTGGGCGATCGGTTCTTTACGATCTGTTACAACTATATCATACTCATAACGATTTTGAGTAGCGTTGGCGGGAGATGGGGAGATGAGGAGCAGGGGAGGCAGGGGAGATGGGGAGATGAGGAGCAGGGGAGGCAGGGGAGATGGGGAGATGGGGAGATGGGGAGAGCGAGAGGGCGAGAGGGCGAGAGGGCGAGAGGGAAACCTTATTAACTTCACACTCAACACTCAACACTCAACACTCAACACTCAACACTCAACACTCAACACTCAACACTCAACACTCAACACTTAACACTTCCAAAGCTTAGGCTAGAGCGGCGACTGAGACTTTAGCGGCAATGCTTTTAGCGATCGCAATTAGGGCTTGGGCAGAAGCCGATTCTGGTTCGGCTGCGACTATCGGGACTCCGGTATCGCCGCCTTGCCTTAAGGAAATTTCTAGAGGAACGCAACCGATTAAGGGTACGCCTAGTTCTTGGGAAGCTTTTTCGCCGCCACCAGAGCCAAAAATGTCGTACTGGCGATCGCTCATATCCGGGGGAATAAAATAACTCATGTTCTCAACTAGTCCCAAAACAGGTACTCCCAATTGTTGGAACATTCTCAATCCCTTGCGGGCATCCAATAAAGCCACGGTTTGGGGAGTAGTGACGATTACGGCCCCAGCCATCGGTACGGCTTGAATTAAGGTTAATTGAGCGTCCCCAGTTCCCGGCGGTAGATCGACGATTAAATAATCTAAATCGCCCCATTGCACTTGGTAGAGAAACTGGCGAATCACGCCATTAAGCATCGGGCCACGCCAAATTACTGGCTGGTCGATATCGATTAAAAATGCCATCGATACCAGTTTGACACCGTAGTTAAATGCTGGTTCTAAAACTTCTCCCTTTTCGCCTTGTTGCACCATAATTTGGGCATCTGCTAGTCCCAACATATTGGGGGCGTTAGGGCCGTAGATATCGGCATCGAGCAAACCAACTTTAGCACCTAACTGGGCTAAAGCAACGGCGACATTGACGGCTACCGTACTCTTACCGACACCGCCTTTCCCGCTGGAGACGGCGACAATGTTTTTCACCCCAGCGATGCCAGTACGATCTGGTAATGATTTCTGCTGCGGGGTTTCGGCAGTGACATCGACTAAAACTTCCTTGACACCGGGCAACTGCTGCACGGCCTTGCGACAGTCATCGACGATGAATTCTCGTAACGGACAAGCGGGAGTAGTCAGCACTAAGGTAAAGCTAACTACGCCATCGTCGATTTTGACCTGACGGATCATATTTAGTTCCACCAAACTCTTTTGCAGTTCGGGGTCTTGCACTGGCCGCAGGACTTCTAAAACAGAACTAGAATCTAGCATAAGAAGATTTTTTAACTTTTCGGGTGACTCGCTCTCTAAATTAATAGTAGGCGATCGCATTCCCCAATTCTTATCGCGCTACTTTGGGCTAGCGATAGATTGTCCTCTATTTCGATCGAGCGAACCCGCTCTTTGGATGGTACGCTGTAGAATTACTAGGGCGATCGCTTGCGCGAGAGAAAGAAGGAACGTAGCGACGAGGATTCCCAAAGAAACTGGCAGCCTGAAGGCTTCATCTCCTTGCGACAGGAAAAACGAGTGAATGCCAATAGCGAAGAAACCGCAGGCTACTACTAGCCAGGAAATAGCGATGCCGGATTTCCTCTGTAATGCCACCGCCTGCTGACCGTAGAGAAACAAAAACATAATTGGCAAATTGAGAATTAAGAATAGCTGAAGCCCTCCAGGCATACGAAATAGTTCCCATTCGTGCCAGTAAGCCGCATCTATTTGGTGTGTTAAAAGTATGGTGGCATTTAACAAATAGAGCCAACTATGTATTTGATGAATTTTCACGTTCGCATTCCTCCGAATAAAGCTAATTCAAATATTTTGAAATAGCAATCGACGTTAATAAACCCGATCTCTCTAAGCCAATCGCATTGAAGTTCGACTGGGGCGAGGATATTAGCAGCTTTATCGGGACGATGATAATAACTATGGGCGATCGCCTCTTTAGATAGCTCGCTACCCTTGGTTTGATGAAATTCGTACAAAGAATCGACAAACAATTCATCCGATACTTTTTCGAGCCATGGTGATGCTGAAGCCACGTGTTCTAAATTGAGAAAGATACCTCCAGGCTTCAATAAGTTATAAATTTCGGCATAGATTTCTTTCTTTCGCTCGTCTGATTGGTGGTGAATGGCAAATCCCGAAACGATCGCATCAAACGGATATTTGTCTGCAAGTGCTTCGACCCATTCTGTCCGTCCGAAGTCAGCAATAATGAATTCTATGCGATCGCTTCGATCTAACTTGCTTTTAGCTGCCTCAATCATCGGTTCGGAAAAATCTAAAAATATCCCTTTAGCATCAGGATATTTACTCAGAATTGCCCTACCTAAAATGCCATCACCGCAGCCTAAATCTAGAAAATTTTCTATAGGCGATCGAGCCATTTGCATAATTTTGAGCATAACGGCAATTTGCTCTTTCGCTAATGGAATTGCTCCGCGCACTCCTTCAAGAAAGACTTGGCTGAGTTCTGCTTGCTGCCAAACTACATCTTTTCTAATCATCTCAAGTTACTTTTTTTAGTAAGAAGCTGAGTTTCAGATCTTTCTATGATATTTCATCGCTCTAATCCGAGTTACCCATGGAGGTTCTTAAGCTGTTGTACATTTAAACTGTGATAATAGCATTGCCCTTGTTTTTGAGTTTTCGTCCCCACTTAATAATCAATCCTCCTTCATTTAAAAGCTGGTGCAACAAATATTCTAAATCTTCTATCGA
>JAHHHA010000011.1 GCA_019359615.1 Cyanosarcina radialis HA8281-LM2 | reverse complement strand
TTAACAATAAAATTAAATTGATTATTAGACAAAGCTATGGCTTTAATACCTTTGATTCTTTACGAGAGAAGCTATTAGCTTGCTTATTTAAATAAGATTTGCTTATCACCCTATGTACGGGAGAGCCGTTGGCATTTATTAACAAAACCTCTGATTGAAGAAATTATTGAGAGAGCAAGACGCGATCGATTGTCTGCAAAGTTTCGATCGCAGTTTTAAGCAGCGAGCGAATTCGATCGTCGTTGTCAATTGTAAGTAGGAAAAATAAATGATAAAGTTCGCTCCGGGGCATAGAGCATGGGCTTCGGCAGGCTCAGCCGAGCGGGCATGAGGCATAGCCTTGTATCCTTTATTTTACAATTGGAGCTATTCCCCCAGATTTCGATCGAAGATGAGAAGTGGTTAAACCGTCAAAAGTTTCCCCGATGCCTTCTCAAGAAGCACCTCGCAATTCGAGAGCGGCTAAATAGATTTTGCTCCAATCGCTCATGACTTGATTGGTTTTCAGTTTCAACTCTTTCGCGATCGCTTCTATAGATTCGCCAGCTTTCAACCTCTCTACTAGCTGATTCTCTTCAGGCGTGAGGCTAGCTAAAAACCGATCCCACTGCGAAGGTGGCAAACCCAAGTTATTTTCTCGCAAAGAAGTTTGCAACCAGCTAGCCACTAATTCGGAATTAGTCTTTAATCCAAACACCCGAATTGCATGGTAGCTAATTTTTTCCCGCAGCCGATAGATATACTTGATATCTTTTTGCAACGATTGAGCGATCGCTTCTTGCGATTTCCCTTGCAGGTAAAGTTGCAGCCACTTTTGGGCTTCCGGCCCGAGGTTTTCTAATAAATAAGTGGTAAATTCCTGTTTCACCTCTTGGCGTAACACCTGCTGTTCTTCCGCTGCCTGACTTTCTTGATAGTCGTCAACAGCTTTATTATCTAGCAAGCTCAAAGGCGCATCGCTTTCATCCGGGCTGATTTCTTCCGAAACCAACTTGACTAAATCGCCTTCGGGAACGTGAGTAATTCCGCCCCGCTGGGAACGGCGCAAGTAGTTGACAAACCGATAAGCCAGTAGCGGCTGAGAGCGAATCGGCCTCAAACAATACTCCTCTACCGTCGCCAGCAGCAAAGAGTTCCGCAGGCGCGGGTTGGCAGTACATTGGTGAATCCAAGCGATTTGCTGTTGGATGTAGCGATCGCTGTGGAGTAATTCTTGGATTACTTCTTCTAACACATCTACCACGGCCCGCTGGCGATCGCGGCTTAAAGCTACCCAAGTGCGAATTTTATTCCGCAACACCGCCAAACTGCCCAGCCGTTGAATCAAGTTCCGATAGCAGCGCTCTGGTGGCAAATTAAAGTAGCGTTGTCGAAAAATCCGGTAGCGGTAATCCATTGCTTGTCGAGCAATTACTAGATGTTCGGGAGTTGCGGTTTCATAACGCCCTAAATCCTCTCCCAGCAGCCAGCGAATAATAGTTTCTTTAGTGGCTGGGTTGGTTCCAGGAGAATCAGTTGCCAGCAGTTCGCGCCACTGTTGCGCCTGTTCTTCAGCCCAATTGGCCATTAGCCTGCGCTCCTTATATCCCTGTGTTAAAGTTTGCATAACAACCCTCTATATTTTCAGCTATTTTGCGGCCCTGGTAGTTCTAGCGGCTCTATGTCTATTACGACTCGGTAGAAAGGCTTGGATCTCTTACTTATTAGATATACGCCCTCAGACGTAGATTTATGCAAGTAAGTGTCCGCCCCTGCTGCCTAGTATTCAAACTGCTATTAGATAATATTTTCTTTAGCAATTTGGTGCGTCACTACCAGAACAAAATTTACCCTTAATTTAGAGGTTATGCTGGCAACTTATGTTTGTCAGTAAGAAAAAGTGGTAAAAAGTAAGTAATTTCTAGAACACTATACAGCAATTGGGCGCGGGGCGTTTGGACAAAAAGTGGTAAAAAGTGTTCGAGCGCTATCACCCCAGACCAGCAAGCGCTCCGTAACGCTCCAGAGGGAAGAATTTCTTAACTCCACACTCCACACTTCTTCAACTCCGAACTCCGTTGACGCAGCCTGCGCTCGGCGCATACTCCAAACTCCGAATTTATGCCCTATGCCCCAACTTACTTGTACGTCTTTGCCATCCGAGCTTGCATGGTCGCTTTCATCTGTTCGAGCATTTCTGGAGTTGCCTGAGTGGTTTGCCAAGCCGGACGCTGTTGCAAGCGATCGCACCAAGCTTGGATCTGCGGGTAGTCATCTAGGAGCATTCCCAACTTAGGCAGCCAGGGAACTGCCACTCCAGCGGTAATATCTGCCAAAGATAATCGATCGCCTCCAAAATAATGCCCTCCATTCAGCAGCCGTTGGAAAAATTGCAACACCACAGCTAACTTTTGCTTGGCCGCCTCCATTTTTTCAGGTTCTGGCGCACTAATTCCCATCATCACGCCGATTAAAGGACTCATTGCTGGCGCTAACTCGTTTACCGTTGCCATCCGTACCATCTGCACGATTCCCAAGGCTTTTGGCTCTTCAGGCAGTAAGGGAGGATTGGGATACTTGGCTTCCAGATAATCCAGAATTGCTTGAGATTCCACCAAACTAAAGTCGCCGTCTACCAATGCCGGAATGTGATGGAACGGGCTAATAGCTAAAAATTCCGGTTGGAATTGGTCGCCATCTAAATTCATGACAATCATTTCAAACGGCAATCCTTTCTCGATTAAAGCAATCCAAACCCGACGAGAGTTAGGAGAAATCGGTTGGTGATAAAGTTTCAGCATGGTCGATCGTTAATGGTTCGTTGTCTGCAAAATATTCTGAACTCCTGAACTCCTATTAAGGCAAAACCTTCTTTAGGGCATCGACCAATCGATCGACGCTTTCTCGGCGACTGTTGAATCCCATCAGTCCGATCCGCCAAACTTTACCTGCAAGTTCTCCCAAGCCGCCGCCAATTTCAATCCCGTATTCGTCTAACAACTTCCGGGCGATCGCTTTGCCATCTACTCCTTCTGGAATTCTGACTGTAGTGAGAGTCGGCAAACGGAAGTGTCGTTCGACGTGCATAGTCAATCCCAACTCTTCTAACCTTTCCCACAGATAGTCCACATTTTGTTGGTGGCGCTGCCAGGAGTTTTCAATCCCCTCTTCCGCTAGCAAGCGCAACGCCTCTCGCAAGCCATAGTAGAGATTAATCGGGGCGGTATGGTGATAAACCCGTTCCTTTCCCCAATACTTGCCCAGCAAGTTGATATCTAGATACCAGTTTGCCACCTTGGTTTTACGCTGCTGCAACTTCTTCATCGCCCGCTGGCTCATGGTGAATGGAGAAGCACCTGGGGAACAACTCAAGCCTTTCTGGCTGCAACTATAAGCTAAATCGACCCCCCACTCATCTAAAAATATCGGCAGGCCGCCTAAGCTGGTGACGGTATCGACTAACAGCAAACAACCGAATTCGCGGCACAGTTTGCCCACTCCTGCCAGCGGTTGGCGCGCACCTGTAGAAGTTTCAGCATGAACCAGAGCTAAAATTGCCGGACGGTGGGTTTTTACTGCCTGACGGATTTCTTCGATCGTAAAAACTTGCCCCCAAGGTTTGTTAATGGTTTTGACCTCAGCCCCATATCGCCCTGCCATATCTACCAGCCGATTGCCAAAATATCCAGCCACGCCTACCAAGACGACATCGCCAGGTTCGACCGCATTGGCAATAGTGGCTTCCATCGCTGCCGTTCCCGTACCGCTGACGGCAATTGTCATTTGGTTTTCCGTCTGCCAGACGTAGCGCAGCAGCGATTGAATTTCGTCCATCGTCGCCAAAAACGCCGGATCGAGATGCCCCACTGGTCGGGTATTCATCGCTTGAAGAACGGTGGGGTGGGCATTTGATGGCCCTGGACCTAAAAGTAGACGTTCGGGGATATTTAATGGCGAGAGTTGTAACTTTTGTTTGTTATTAATTGAGAGCGTTTGCATTTTTCTATCCGATCCGATCTAAAATCCGGCCAGAATGCCGCCGCTACAACTTTAGATTTAGCGGTGGATCTCCCTACTGGTCGTTTTGTTCTAATAGCATCATTAAAGCGCGGATGGAAAGGCAAGTCAAAAGCATAATTCAAAGGGGGGGCGATCGCTTTTTCAGTTGGATTTGAAAGTTGGTCAAAAGCCTCAAAAAGGACTGTAGATCGAGGAAAAATACAGGCCGTTTTCTTGCCAAGTTCGGTCGGTGTCATCAACTGAGATTAACGGAATGCCCCAGTCGATCTGGGCGCTGAAGCGATCGCCCTGCTGCCACCTTAAACCCAAACCCACCGATGCCAAGGTGTTCGGGTCGGGATCTTCTCTGCCAAAATTGTTCCAAGCAGTGCCGAAATCCACAAATGGGGTAAGCTGCAACACCCCCTTAACCTTAGAGACTCGCAAAATCGGGAACCGCACCTCTGCCGAAGCGAAAGCGGCATTATCCGTCAACAGCACGTCTTGGCGATAACCCCTAACGCTGTCCAACCCGCCCAAACCGATTTGTTCCGCAGGCACCAGCGCCCGATCTGCTAGTTGCACGTCAGCGCCAACTAACAGCAGAGTATCGGGAGCCAGCAATCGCACCCACTGTCCTTGTCCCCGCCAAGCAAAAAAGCGGCTATCGGGGGCAGATTTGTTAATCGTCGAGTTGAAGGCATCCAGTCCGAAGCTGAACTGAGACTGAAGGGCAATGACTTGGCGGCTGTCGCGCTTCGTCCATTGTTGAAAAAACCGCAAAGCCGATACCCGCGTTCTCCCTTCATTATCTGCTCCCAAAACCGGAAAGGGAATCGCCCCGTCAAATAGCGAGGCTTCGCTTTCTTGGCGAGAAGCCCTCAACCCGATCGCTAATTCTTCGGTGGGGGTTTGCACCAGCGGTTGGCGGAAAGTCAGTTCGTAAGCACGGGAATTGGAATTGATATCGAGTTCGTTAAACGGCGGTTCGATGACATCGCCAGCAGAAGTAGCATAGCTGAAACCCAAGGTAGCATTTTGGGGATTGAGGGGGAAGGTGTAAATGGCTTCTAAAGCATTGCTGCCATCGGTATTGATATAGGCTAGGCTCAAGCCATCTCCTTGTCCGAGGAAGTTGGCTTCGTCGAACTGCAATCGGCGGCGGAAAGTACCGACGCTAGGCGATCGCCCGTTATCTAAAGCGACTGTAAGATTGGTAGTGTCTGCTTCTGTGACTTTGACGGCTAACAAACTCTCGCCCGGACGGATGCCAGCCGAGAGTTCGGCTGAAATGTTTTCAATTAAGGGATTGAGTTGCAATAATTGCAGCGTCTCTAACAGACGTTGGCGATTTAGAGGTCGATCTCCACCTCTAGCAATTCGGCTGCGGATGTAGTTGGGGTTCAGCCGTCGAGTCCCTGTAACTCGAATCTCTGCCAAGCTGCCTTCTACTACCTGAATTTTCACCACTCCTCCCTGGAGTTTTTGGGGAGGAATGTAAGCGCCAGAGGTAATGTATCCCCGTTGTTGGTAGAGTTCGGTGATGGCGGTTCGCGCTTGGAACAGTTCGGAGAGGGAAATCGATCGCCCCGTGAAAGGTTGAGTGACGGCGGCTAACTCTTCGGGACTGAATGCGGTGCTGCCAACAACTTCAAAGCGTTCTACGGTTACAGTTCCAGGAATTTCCCCCGGCATTAGTTCTGGAGTTGGGGAAGTGGAGGCGGGAGGTGCGAGTAATTCTTCTGATGGGGGCAGTACGGGAGGCGTTGCTGGTGGGGCAGGAGCCGGACTGGGAAGCGGCAGAACATCTTGGGGCGGAGGAACTCCTGGAGTTTGAGCGGTGGGCGAATCTGAGTTGGGTGGAGGTGCAGGCGTTTGGGCGTTGAGTGGTTCTACAGCGATGCTGCTAGTAAGGATTGCCAGGAGCGACCAAAACCACGATCGATGCGAATGGAAGAGCGATTTGGCTGGAGAGACTCTGGGCGATCGCATTACTCGATCGGTTTTGCGGGTAATCGACGGCAGCGATAAATTCCAGCTTGGCCCAAACATCCCGTTGCCTGCATCCGAATCGAACAATGAAGGCTCCTGCCCAAGGAATTAGCTTTATTAACCAACAAAACAGCAACTAATCGTTTAGGTATCGCCTTATTGCTCAAATTCTACCAGTACGATTGTCAATTTCTGGCATCACCCTAGAGGTGTATTTGGCAGAAAATCTATTACCTATTACAGATTATCGATCGCCAGACCGTCGCCTACCATGAGAAGAGCGCCACAAGCGTTGTCCCATAATTAGCGAGGAAGATGTTTCACTATGGACGCACAAACCTTAGAAAACACCGCTAAAGCCATGGTTGCTCCTGGTAAGGGACTCCTGGCGATGGATGAAAGCACTGGTACTTCTAACCAGCGCTTTGAAAAAGTTGGTATTCCCACCACAGTAGAAAAGCGTCGCGAGTATCGAGAATTAATTCTGACTGCTCCCAGACTGGGGGAGTTTATCAGCGGTGCAATTTTATTTGATGAAACCATCCGTCAGACGACGGAAGATGGAAAGCCCTTAATTAAAGTCGCGATCGATGCTGGGATTATTCCTGGGATTAAGCTAGATACGGGCGCTAAAGACCTAGCAGGGCATCCGGGAGAAAAGGTGACAGAGGGCTTAGACGGATTGCGCGATCGCATTGCCGAATACGTCCAGATGGGGGCAAAATTTGCCAAATGGCGGGCTGTAATTACCATCGGTAAGGACATTCCCAGCCTGGGCTGTTTGGAAGCTAATGCCCATGCCCTGTCTCGCTACGCCGCTTTGTGCCAAGAAGGAGGATTAGTAGCCATTGTCGAACCAGAGGTGTTAATGGATGGCGACCATTCGATCGAGCGTTGCTATGAGGCGACCGAAAAAACTCTGCATATATTATTCGATCGACTTTATACCCAACGAGTGGTTTTAGAACAGATGATTCTCAAACCCAGCATGGTGATTGCTGGCAAGGATTGCCCGCAGCAAGCTAGCGTTGATGTAGTGGCAGAAGCCACCGTCACTTGTTTGCTAAGAACCGTTCCGGCGGCGGTGGCAGGTGTAGCGTTTCTATCGGGAGGGCAGACCAACGAATTAGCTTCCGCCCATTTAAATGCGATGAATGTCCGTTTTAAGGATATCTTGCCCTGGCCTGTCACCTTCTCTTATGCCCGTGCGATCCAGCAACCCGCCTTAGAGGTATGGAAAGGCGAAGAGGCTAATATAAAAGAGGCCCAAAAAGCGTTGCTGCATCGGGCGAGATGTAATGCTGCTGCCAGAAATGGCGAATACTCTCAAGAGATGGAAAGTGCAGTGTAACGAGACTTAAGAAGATCGATATACGTTCTCATACCAAATCCGATTTTCATACTATCCATTGCTGCCCTCACCCCCTTCGGCAGAGCTTCAGGGCAGCGCCCAACCCCTCTCCCACCTCAAAGAAGCCCTCTCCTACGAGGCTACCGTGTATACACATCTTTAGTTTTGATGCCTACACCCTCGCAGATCCCCCCTAGCCCCCCTTCAAAAGGGGGGAACCGGATCTCTTCGTCCCCCTGCTTGGTGAAGCTGTATGGCGTAAGTCCTGCGGACGACCTGACGGTACGCGTAGCGTCTCCGCTAGGAGATGGAAACCTCGCCGCGCTTGCATCTGCTGCTTGGTGCGCTTGTATGCGGAGGGAACCTCGCCGCGCTTGCATCCGCTTTTTAAGGGGATTTAGAGGGATCTAAAAGGCCGAACTTCAGATCGATAACTTATGTATACACCGTAGCCTACGAGGAGAGGGAAAAGGAAGTTTCTGTTATCTGAGGGGAGCCGGAGGCTCCTTTGAGGGAAGGAGGGTTTTGTAAACCAGATTTGGTATCACATGGGTAGGGGTGCAATCTATTGCACCCCTACGGTATACGCTCTCTCTTTGTATGTTGTATGTAAAAAGATGTAGGTTGCGCACCCCACACCATTAATAAACCAGCTATCTATTGTAGATAATAACTACCATTTGCCCCCTTCAAAGTAACAGTTGAATTGGCATATACTCCACCTTTGATAGCGATATCTTTGTCGCTACCTATGGCTCTAGCGTGTACGTCGTACCATACCCATTCACAAGGTAAAGGTACTCGTTGATTTTCATTGGCCGTATTAGTGGAAACTAAAAATCCGCCCCCAGCAGTGTATAGTAAACCAACAGCAACATTAAGATCGCTCTCGTTATCGAAGTAAATTTGCGTACTAGCCATAATGATTTTCTCCTTTGGTAATTTGTGTTATGACTCAATCATTTATTGAGATAACAATATGTTATTAATTATCAATTAATAAAAGCATCTGAAAAATGTCTAGTGTCGCTCGAAAACAAGACAGACATCTTTTTATAACTTTAGTTATATGGGCACTCTATAAATCGTTGTTGGTTCGCGTCGATCGCTCGCAGTAAAGTTAGAGGTTTTCAGATTTTAATTTCTCAGCCATCATCAATTTTGCGATACGTGCTAGCGCACAGGCTAGCGCCAACGCATCAACTAGGAAATAGCGGGCAATTCCACTGTTACTGTAGTCCCAGCTAAAGCAGATGATTCTATCTGTAACTCGCCGCCGTGAGCCTCGACAATCCGCTTGACGATCGCTAACCCTAAACCATTCCCGGTAGGTTTAGTTGTAAAGAAAGGTTTAGTTAGCTTGGGCAAAATCTCTGAAGGGATGGGAGCGCCACCATTATGCACCTCAAGATAAATGCGGCGATCTTCACTTTCTAACTGCAATTTGACCGTCACTACTTCACCTGCATCTACTGCTTCTAAAGCATTTGTTACCAAATTAATTACTACCTGCTTTAACTTATCCTTGTCGGCTGAAACCTCGATCGGAACCGCACTAGAAATAAATTCTAATTTCTTGCCAATAGCCAAGGGCAGACTTCTCAGACAATCGATCGTTTCTGAGGTCGAACTATACAGATCGAATTGCGATCGATCGAGATTTTGAGGTTTAGCATATAAGAGAATTTGGTTTAACAACCGTTGCAATCGCTCCGCTTCATCGAGAGCCAAAGCTAGATGTTCGGAGAAGCGATCGCTCAACTTAGCCCGTTTCAGAGAAGTTAACCCCATCATCACCGTCGTCAAAGGGTTGCGCACTTCATGAACGATCGTCGCTGCTAATTCGCCGATTTCTGCTAGTCGTTCTAACATCTTTTCGGCTTGCTTGAGAGCGGTGATGTCAGTCGTGACGGCTAACAAACACGGTTCCTCTTCTAGTTGAATTACCTCGGCTGACAGCAGCCCTGGAAAAACTTCTCCCGACTTTTTGCGAAAGAGAAATTCTAAGTTAGAAACCGCCCCTCGCTCCTCGATCGGTTGCGTCAGGCGATCGCGATCTTCTGGCTTTGCCCAAATTCCCAAATCCAAGGTGCTGCGTCCGAGCATTTCTTCGCGGCTGTAGCCCAGCATCTTGAGGCAACTGTCGTTAATGTCGATGTAACAGCCGTCTTTCAGCGTACTTAGGGTGATGGCATTGGGGGAAGAACGAAAAGCTTTAGAAAACTTTTCTTCCGAAATTTGTAAAGCTTCCTCAGCCAGTTGACGCTCGATCTCAGTCGCCGCCCTAGCCGCAAAAATCTCTAAGATCGATCGGGTGCGAACTTCGTTCTCCATCGGGCGATCGTCTAGTACGGCTAGATGCCCCAAAATTTTGCCGCTGGAATCTTTTAAAGTAATTCCAGCATAGCTTTGAGCTTCCCAATCGACCAAACCTTCCTCTTCAGGAAACAGGGATTGTATTTGCCTGGGATAGTATTGACAGCGCCCGCTATTAATTACTTGCTCGCAAGGAGAACCGTGCAAGTTGTACTCGAAGTTATCGCCAAAGTTATTTCCTTGCCAAAAGGCAAAAGCTCGCACCTTGGTTGGTGGCGAGTCCAAACATTCGCTAATGAAGGCATAGCGGGCTTCTAGGGCTTGAGCCAGAGAGCGAACTAGAGAATGGAAAAAGTCTTTGCCTGTAACTGAGGCCGTGCCTTCGACGATCGAACGCAAAATTTGCTCCGATCGCTCTCTTTCTAAAATTTCAGCTTGCAATTGCTGGAGAATTCTTTCTCGTTCGATCGCATAGCGAATTACCCGCAACAGCGTTTCTGGGTTAATGGAGCCTTTAATCAGATAATCTTGCGCTCCAGCGGCTACTGCTTGCAGTGCCAGTTCTCGATCGTCTAGTTCTGTCAGCACGACAATCGGCAAATATCGAGCGACAGCCTTAATCCGAGCAATAGCATCTAATCCTCGATCGCCTGCCAAAGAAAGATCTAACAAGACGGCGCTAAATCGTGAAGATTCGATCCGATCGAGCGCCTCGCTCAAACGCTTAACCCGAAGGACTTCCCACGAGCGATCGTCTTTCTGTGACAACATCTCTGCTAACGCCACAGCGTCGGCTGAATCGTCTTCTACCAACAGTAGTGGGGGAGGTATAGCCATGATGGAGAGTTCGGAGTTCGGAGTTCGGGAGGCGGGAGGAAATAGGTTTAGATTAGCAGCGATGGGACTTCCATATAACCAATTAGCAATAAATATATGCACGGACGGGAAGAGAGGAGAGGGGGGACGCGGGGAGGGGAGAGAATTTAACTCTCTTCTCTCTCCTGCCTTCTGCCCTCTGCCTTCTGTATTCTGAACTCCTGAACTCCTGTATTCTGGTTAAATAACACCTCTAAAACTTCGGGAGAAAAACTTGGAACGGACATTTCTTGCAGTCAAGCCTGATGGCGTACAGCGCGGATTGGTAGGCGAAATTATCCGGCGCTATGAAAGCAAAGGTTTTACCTTGGTAGGACTAAAGCTCATGCAGGTCAGTCGGGAGCTAGCCGAACAGCACTACGATGTCCATAAAGGCAAACCGTTTTTTGCTGGCTTAGTAGAATTCATTACTTCTGGCCCCGTAGTAGCGATGGTGTGGGAAGGTGAAGGAGTAGTAGCATCTGCTAGAAAAATCATTGGCGCTACCAACCCTCTCACTTCCGAGCCAGGAACGATTCGGGGCGATTATGGAGTGAGCATCGGTCGCAACCTGATTCACGGTTCTGATGCCCCAGAAACAGCCCAGCGGGAGATCGCTCTTTGGTTCAAACCCGAAGAACTCGTAGGGTGGCAACCGACTTTAAATCCTTGGCTATACGAATAATAGAAGGCAGGAGTTTAGGGGCGTTGGAAGTGTTGAGTGTTAAGTGTGGAGTGTGGAGTTAGGAATGTTCTCCTCCCTCTCTCCCTCTCTCCCTCTCTCCCTCTCTCCTTCTCCCTCCTCTGCTTCCCCAGCCTCTCCTGCTTCCTCTGCTCCCCCACTACCCTCATCGAGAGTGCGTTGAGAAAATCCCCAAGTAAAGACCAAAGCGATCGTAGCAATCATCAACCATTCCGGCGGCACTAGATCGGGAACGATCGCTTTGAGAAAAAGTCGTATGCCTACCACTCCCACGGTGATGTAGCCAGCATCTTGCAGGCGATCGTACTGACCCAACCACTTAATAAACAATCCTGCCATAAACCGCAGCGTCAATACACCGACAGTCGCACCAGTAAGAACGAGCCAGGTTTCCTGCGAAATCGCGATCGCAGTAGTAACGCTATCTAGAGAAAATGCCAGATCGGTGACGGCAATTAGCGGAATGGCTTGCCACAGAGAAGTAAAACGCGGTCCGTGATGTTTGTGCGCTTCTCCTTCATCGGAGGTAAAGTATTCCCAAACCAACCACAGCAGATAAGCTGCCCCCAGTAGTTCAAATTGCCAAAACTGAATCACCCAAGTAGCCGTCAAAATCAACGTCATGCGGAGAACGTAGGCAGCGATCAAGCCAAAGTTGAGGGCCCGACGTTCTAGCTTGGGGTCTTCTAAGCCTTGAGCAATAGCTGCTAAGGCGATCGCATTATCTGCCGACAGCACCGCCTCTAAAGCTACGAGGATCAGCAGCACTAAAGGAGTTTCGATATTTCCTGTCAAAGGGGAGTTGAGAATTCGGTCTAGCATTAACGATGGTTCTTAAAAATGTGCTTTTTCGAGGGTGCTTTTTTGTTGCATCTTGTTACAAGATAGTTCGATCGGGGTCAATTTAAAGGAAATTGTTGAAATGTAAACCTTCAACTTTAGGAAAAGAGCGAACGATGTCTATTTCCGATCTCCAAGTTTATATAGCTTTATTCATCGCCCTGCACGCTGGCTTCATGGCTTTCCGCCTAGCAGTGGAATTGTCTAAGTAGTCTGCCCTCTAAAAGCTAAAGGTTTGAGAGTTATGAGGGTTGAGTCTGGAGTTAAAAATTATTAATTCCAAACCCGAAACTCATAACTCTTCACTATTTGCATTTTATTCGCAAATATGATATGTATCTGACCAAGAAGAATACAGAAGTCTAGAAGTTCAGGAGTTCAGAATAATTCTCCCGAACTTCTCCATTGTGAACTTATTTCAAATGGATCGCCTAACAAGTTTTTATTCTCTAGATTAAAGTGCTATAAACATATGAACGCCATTAAACCCGAACCTGCCAAACCCCGTCGCCTGCAACCAGTTGAGAACCAAAGCTTGCCAGTGCAGGCATTGCCAGGAGCGAATACCCATCGCTCGCCAGGACTAACGGCAGAAATAACGGCTAAGTTAATTGTTAATGTCGTGCTCTCAACAGCAGCGATCGCCACGTTGATGCAATTAACACCATATGCTCTTTCCCAGCAAGCCAAGTTGCAAGAAATTCAAACCGAAGTGCAGCGCACCGAAAATCGGCTGAAGCGGTTAAATGATAAATTAGGTCGTTCTTTCGATCCCCAACAGTCTCGCAGCGTCATGCAAGAGCAAACCGATCGAGTAGAACCGAATAAAAAGAACGTCTTTTACCTAGAAAAATCCCGCGAGGAACCACCCTCGGAGTGAGGAGGGAGATGGGGAGATGGGGAGATGCAGGGGAGGCAGGGGAGAATAATCTATGCCCTATGCCCCATGCCCTATGCCCTATGCCCCATGCCCCTACGCACAATGTCTGAGAAGTTCGTCAATCCAGGATTCAATTCTTTTTTGGCGGCGTTGGTTTTCGCTAGATGGGGAGAGTTGGGCAATGGCACGCTTGTAGTCTGCGATCGCGCAGTTCCAGTCGCCCCGCAAGTGATAGGTGCGTCCCCGTTCGGCATAGATTTGACCTGGGAGTTGTCCGAATAGCAAGGCAAACTCGAAATTGTCTAATGCCCGCTCGTGGAGTCCTAATTGACGGAAAGTGATGCCCTGGTTGATCCAAGCCCGTACGTTAGCGGGGTTGTAATCGAGCGCCATATCGTAGTCAGCTAATGCTTCTTTCCACATCCCCAAAGAAGCGTAATAATTGGCGCGGTTGTTGAAGGCACTATCTAACTTAGGATTGAGTTCTAAAGCTTGGTTGTAGTCAGCGAGTGCCAATTCTGTTTGACCGCTTTGGAAATGAATCAGCCCGCGATTGTTATAGTCAGCAGCACTGTGAGGATGGCGTTTGATTAGCTGCGTCAAGATCGCGATCGCACTAGAGTAATCGCCCTGTTTGACCTTCACCTTCACCAAAGAGCGCAAATAGCTAGAAGATTGAGTTTTCCATTGCTTAGGTTGCCGTTGAGGATGGCGGCCAGCGGTAGGGATAGTCCAGTACCGATTTGGTTTGCGAGTTTGACGATTTAAAAAAGCAATAGCGTTCATATTTTCCTCAATGGCACCTACAGTCGGTGAAATTACTTTATAAGTTCTCGATCTTTAAATGGTCTTTATCTGTGTCACTTATCGATCCGTCACTGCCAGGGAGCGAGTGCAATCGATGTCGTTACTTTTCATATCAAACCTTTTCTAAGGCTTTCTGTCTTCCGTAGATCTACAGTCTCAAACACCTTCATTCCGCAAACTCTCCGTAAAAATCCGGCAGAACTTATAAAAGAGACAGGAGGCAGGAGGCAAAAGTTCAGAAGTTCAGGAGTTCAGAAGTTCAGGAGTGATACCAAATCCGGTTTACAAAATCCTCTTTCCCCCAAAGGAGCCTCCGGCTCCCCTCTCCCGTGGGAGAGGGGTTGGGGGTGAGGGCTGAATGGATAGTATGAAAATCGGATTTGGTATGAGTGATGGATGGAGGGAGCGAGTGAGTCAGGAAGACAGTAAAATTCTCGCGCTCTCGCCCTCCTCGCCCTCTTCGCCCTCTCCTCAATTCCTGGTAGGATAAGCTCAGATCGTCTCTAACTCCAAAAATCCTATGACCACTGCAACCCTTTTCCCTAATGCGCCTGACGTGTCGGCAGATGATTACTTGGTTTTGGGTTTAGCTACCTGTTTTTACAAAGAAGATGGTGAAGTACATGAAGTCAAAATCGTCGAACCGATTCCTTCCGCCTCACTGGAAGCTTTACTGAAAGGAATTCCCACTTCTTACGAACTAGCCTATGCCACAACTTTGGGTGAGGTCTTTGCTACCGAGACGCTGCAAATGCCATCGTTGTTTCCAGCAGAGTCGCAGTTTGGCGATGAACTTACCTCAAGAGCTATAGCCGCTGCTCGGACTTATAAGACTCGCCCAGAAGCTCAGGCTCATATCCCTGTAGGCACCGTTCGCCAAGATTTGAACTATTCCACAGAGCGCAAAAGAGTCCTCAATGCTAACCGGGTTGTCACCAAAGACGATAACGTCAAACAACACGCCTACACCCATCAAGTCCTTTAGAATTAGCTCGTGGTTCGTAGTTTGTAGAAATCAGTTTTAAGTTTTTCTAACGAACGATGAGCGATCGACAATTCTGCTACTTCACGGCTTAAGTTATGTTAAAACTCTACGGTGGTGTCCGCAGTCGGGCAGTAATTGTCCAGTGGTATCTAGAAGAACTAGGTATCCCTTACGAGTTTGTCTTGTTGGATATGCAAGCAGGCGCTCACCGTCAGCCTGATTTTCTCGCCATCAACCCGATGGGGAAAGTGCCAGCCATTGTTGATGGCGATTTTAAGCTCTCGGAATCGGGGGCAATTTTGGTGTATTTGGCGCAAAAATACGGGAATATGCCCCAATCTGTAGAATGGCAATCTGAAGTTATCCAATGGGTGTTGTTTGCTAATGCCACTCTCGCACCAGAGATTTTTTCGGAAGCTACTAGAGAAAAAGCAACTCCTAAGTTACTAACTCCTTTAAATCGAATCTTGGAGCAGCAACCATTTTTAATGGGGCAAGAATTTGGAGTAGTAGATGTAGCGGTTGGCTCGGCGCTAGGTTATATGGTGATGATGGTGAATCTCGATTTGAGTCCTTACCCTGCTGTTTTGAATTATTGTCAGCGGCTCTCAGAAAGACCAGCATATCAAAAAGCGATCGGCTCTCGCAGTTGAAGCTCAAACATCGTGCAATAGCTGTAGGTTGGGTGAAGGGGAGGAAACCCAAGGAATCCAGCCATAATGCCTATAATCTATTTTACCTTTTGAGGAGCGGACCGATGATTTCAATCCGATTGGTGACAATCCCATCGATCGGCAGTTCTTTAACTCGTTCTAAATCATTTGTGGTATCTACCTCGATCGCGTATATCTTCAAATTTGCCTGTCTTGCTTTTGAAAGAAACAAACTCGGCCAGCCAGGAACGTATTTCAAGTAGCTTATTGGTATAGCCAAAGCATATTTACTGCAAGATTGAGAAAGATTGCCAGAGAAAAGCATAGTGAAATATTGAGAAATACAATCTTTTGCTTCTTGGCGCGTGGGAAAAATCTTCTGCACCTCTGGAACTTCTTGCTTTAACAGTTGATATAGTTCTTCTACCGAAAAAATGTAGATATTTTGGCGCTGTACTGAAGGATACTTTTTTAGAGAATTTGCCAGAATTTGTATCGTTTTTTCAAAAGTATCTTTTTGGTCAACGAGAAATTTTCGATCGGGAAATTCCTGTACGATTTCATCAAATGTTGGCATCAGTCCGATCGCTCGACCTCGAAATGGATAAGTCTGGCCGCCATCAGCAGTATACCCGTATCCGATATCGAGCTTTTTTAAAGTTTTCAGGCTTTGCTCGTGGGTCACTCCTCTACCGTTCGTCCTGCAATCAATAGTCCAATCGTGAAACACGGCTAGTTGACTGTCTGTAGTCGGATGAATGTCAATTTCTACGATATCGGCCCCATACTTGAAGGCTTCCCGAATTGAGGGAATAGTATTTTCCAGAAAGTAATGCGTTGGAGGATAGATGATTTTAGCCGTGCAGGTATCGTTCTGAACGTTATCTAGAGGAAATGTTTGACTGACTCCTCGATGAGCGATAAGCGTAAACGACAACGGTTTTGGTGGCAAAGGTTGCGGGAAATAAAGATAGAAGAGCAAACCTATAACTAAAGTTATATTTACTGCTAGAATCAGCGACATGAATTTGACGATTCTGTGTCTTAATTTTCTTCTCGGCCAAGCTCTAAGTTTGCTCATACATCGATTGCAGCAGCAACGGCACACCTGCTATTTCTAGCCTCTCTAAATTAGACATCAATACCTAACTTTTTTGGCTCTACTAGTTCGTCTTCACCCTAACAGCTAGTTGGGCGATTTGTCTTACCAATCTTCTGCCCAGTAAAGGATTTCTAGCTAATCCCTACAATACTGGAGTTAAATCTAAGTAATTTTCAATTGTATCTGCTAATGAATCTAACAAAGACTCTCGTTGTTCTTGATAGTTAGGAGCGTCTGTTGTTAGAGGCTGAAGCCCTTGCCGTTGTCGGAGGTGATTCAACCAGTTACGCCGCCAAGTGCCATTATCAAAAATTCCGTGCAGATAAGTTCCCCAAACCGATCGCCTGACATCCACCATTCCCAAACTAGCATCATCAAATAAATATTGATAATCTCCCCATCTCCCCATCTCCCCATCTCCCCATCTCTCCCTGGTGCGCCCTTGATGGATTTCATAACCAGTTATGGGTAATTCAGGATGAGGATAATTGGATGTTACTAACCGCTGACGAGTAATCTTTTCTCCCGTCATTACGGTTTCTATGGGTAATAATTCCAAACCTTTATAGCTTCCGGCTTGCCCTTCAATACCATCTGGATCGATCGCTCTTTCGCCTAACATTTGGAAACCGCCGCAAATGCCTAAAACAGTGCCCCCAGCCGCCACATAATTTTGAATTGCGGTTGCCATACCAGTTTCTTGCAGCACTAGTAGATCGGAAATCGTAGTTTTAGAACCTGGCAGAATGACAGCATCTAGATTTCCTAGAGGTTCCTTGGGATGAATGTATTTCAGTGTAACGCTGTTCTCGGCTTCCAAGGGGTCGAAATCGGTAAAATTGGCAGTGCGAGGTAGACGGATAATACCGATCGTAATTTCGCTATTTGTTTTGCGCGATCGCCTATCCAACAAATCGAGGGAATCTTCCGCCGGAAACACCTGTTCGATCCAAGGAATCACGCCCAAAACTGGAATCCCCGTGCGTTTTTCTAACCAAGTTATGCCTGAATCTAAAAGCGATCGCTGTCCTCTAAATTTATTGATGACTATACCTTTAATTAATGCCCTCTCTTCTGGTTCTAATAACTCTAAAGTGCCGACAACATGAGCAAAAGCCCCACCGCGATCGATATCTACAACTAGCAGCGTGGCAGCATTTAAATACTTGGCTACCCGCATATTAGTTAAATCGCGATGCTTGAGGTTAATTTCCGCTGGACTACCCGCACCTTCGCACACGACTAAATCGAATTTGGTCGATAGATGTTGTAAAGAGGTTTGAATTGCCTGCCAACCGCGATCGAAATACTGTTGGTAATAATCGGCAGCACCAACTTTCCCGACAGCGTTGCCATGGATAATAACCTGGGAAGTCATATCCCCTTGTGGCTTCAGCAAGATGGGATTCATCTCGACTGTCGGTTCGATCTTCGCCGCCCAAGCCTGCACTGCTTGCGCGTAACCAATTTCTCCACCAGATGCAGTCACGTAGGCATTCAGCGCCATGTTCTGCCCCTTAAACGGAGTCACCTGCCAACCCCGTCGCGCCAAAATCCGACAAATAGCAGCACACAACATCGATTTGCCTGCGTGGGATGTCGTTCCCACCACCATAATTGCTTTCATGGAATAAGGAGTTCAGAAGTTCAGGAGATCTAAAGACGCAAGATCTCGCGTCTTTACAGGAGTTCAGAAGTTGGATTTCTGCCAAGCTATTCTTGGTTCAGCCCTGTGAGGTGTCGCAAGATGATATCCAGTTTGCGGTTACACTCTTTAACTTCTTGTTTGACTTCTTCTATATCTTCATTCGTGCGATCGAACGCTTCAGCGATCCAACCAGTTGGATCGACAACGTTGTCTAATTCCTCTATACCATGTTCGAGCTTGTTAACTCTTCTCTCTAAGATCGCCACCTTGCGGTAGAGATCGTTCATCCTTGGAGATTCTGTCACGGCGCTATCGTCCTGTTAAATACAATTTGTTGATGTCTTCTAGCGGTGGCGATCGACTAGGCTGGTGTTGGGTTTCACTGCGTTCGACTAGGGCCTGCATTTGTCTTTTACTTAAAGTTTAAACCAACGAGTTAAAAGATTCTGGAAGCGATCGATCTTGAAGTTCTACTTGAAGACGTTGAATAAAGGAGAAGCAGAGCCAACCTAAAATTGTCCATTGCCCTAGCAGCCCTAAGAAAATTATACCGCTCCCAACTCTCTCTAATGGTAGCCAAAACAATGGAGAAAACAGCAATAAAACGCTATTGATACCATTAGCAGAAGCGCCCAGAACTGTAAACAGGGCAACCAATGCTATAAGAGGCAACAAAATAGCACTTAAAACAGCAAGGTTAGCAAATAAAGAACGTTTGGGATGTTTTGAGAGTAAAATGCTTTGCGCGATCGCACCGTAAATTAAAATTAGATTGAATTGCATAATTAGCGCGATCGATCCCAGGAAATATCCCCCAAACACCCATATCCATTGGATGACAGTAACCACGATGAGATTGAGCGCGATCGCACCTAAAGCCGGAGCGCGATCGACTGAGATTAACTCTTGAATTAGATCGGAAGAAAGCACGAAAACCGAGCGATCGCGGGCCCAATCGATTAGAGCCTGCCGATGAGGGGTCAACGCAGCGATCGAAAATAGAAATAGCAATAAATTGAAAAAACTAATAACTCCAAAGAGGTAGATCCGAGAAGACAAACTTTCAAAACTTGAGGGTATAAAAAAGCCCAGCAGCCAAATCTGAGTGCAGCCAATAAACCAGTAGCTTTGTTGTTTGGGAAGGATCGTATCTCCAATACGATAGAAACATCGAGATAAAATTTGCCACAGCCATCGAAAAAATAGGCTCACGGTTACAGAGATGAAGATTAGCGATAGCAATGGTATCTCAGATAGGGGCAGAAAAAACCAGCTTATGCTCGCATTCAGTTGGAGATTACCAGAACGCGGGGGCTGGATGAAATAGATCGGATCGGCATTCCAAGTTGTAACTAAATTCCAACTGAGATAAGCAGGAACACCGATCGCCGCAACTAAGCCAACGAATAACCAAATCGTTGCCGTTCCTTGGATTTTGGGAGTCGAAGCTTTGTTGATTAAGCCAAAAAACAAAGCCAGCGAGAGAAAGAAATACGCACCGTTGGCGATCGCTAAATAATAACTCAACCGAAATCCCCAAGACACCCCTGCTCCATTCGCTGCGATCCAATGAAGTGGCAGGAACGTTGCTACTGCACAATAGGCCGAAATCGGCACGCCCAACATTTTGCCAATCAAAAGCTTGAGAACTGGCTGCGGTGTTAATCGCAAAACATCAAGCGTATGGCGGCGTTCTTCAGTTTGTAAATCTGTAGCAAGTAAATAAGTGCTGGGAACTATGAGGAGAAATGCTATAACCCAGTTGAGCAATCGAAATATATCCAGCCACCACCTTTGCCAATCGATCGCACAGCCTGCGCTTGTGAAGCAGTAATCCCCCGGATTTAACGGAGCCGTCAGCTTAGAGTGAAAAATCAAAAGCAAACAGAATTGTAGCGCTCCAGAAATTGAAATAATCCGGACAAGATATCGGAGCTTGAACTGCCGTTTTAGTTCGCGCCATAGCTGAGGGTTGCGATCGCCAATATAGTTCAAGAGATTAATTGGAGCCGATCGATTTATTTTAGTCATGGATTTTGAAATTCAGGATGGTTGCTCTGGTTGAGGTAGGCGCATAGAACCCCTTTTGACTGAAGTACCAGGCGTAAGCGGTTCCGCACACCGAAATCGCTAACAGCGCCAAGCTAATTAGCGTAAAGTTCCTAATCTCACCTCTGGTATGAGAGAACCTTTCCCATGCCTGATAACCTGCATAGTGAAGTTCTGCATGAGTTCGGCTTCCCCACCAAGACCAAAGCCAAAGTCCCCCACCTTGAATTATCCCGCTTAACCCGATAAAGACTTGTCCGGGTGAGGGAATTTGGGTCAACGATACTAACAACGCATAGCTATATAGGAGGCCACAAGCTGAAATAAAAAACAAAGCGATAATTGCGATCGCAATTATCGATAATCGAGCAAAAAGTAACGCGATCGCGTAGACGGGTAAAAGGGTAGCGATCGCCAAATAGAGCATAATTGGCACACCTAGAATTTTGCCGATTAAAATCCGTTGGCTCGATTGGCGGCTCAGACGGAGCAAATGCAGTGTTCCTTGGCTAATTTCACGCTTTATATCTTGCAATAGTAAGAAACTCCCTCCCAATGGCAAAACCAAGAACATCATCCAAGTGAGAGCGTGAAAAATATCAAACCACCAAGTGCGCCAATCGATTAGATAATGTCGATTGGCATCGAATGCGTAATGTATAGAACCTCTGTAACCTGGAATGCCATCGTAGCTGGAGATTGCCACATAGCGAGCGATGCCAGGGGAACTTCCAGTCGTATTTGGTAGCTGCTTGTAGAACCACAATAAAAGACAGATTTGAAACACTACTGAGGCGATCGCAATAATGGTAATGTAAATCGGTTGGAAACGACTTTTGAATTCTCTGAGAAATTGTGGGTTCGAGTCTTTTAGAGTTTGGAAATTCATGAGGTTTTTTGATGGCCCGATTTCAAAAAGATGGATTCGAGATCGCCTGGAGTGCATTGGAATTCAGTAATGGGAATCCCGGCTTTGATTAGCGATCGCATTAACTCGGCCGCTTGGTCTGAAGTCCCGGAAAAATCAACCCGCAATCGCGATGAATTGGGTAACTCTTCGATCGCTCCTACACCAGGGCTACTTTTGAGTTGAGCTTTCAGGACGTTCAAATCTCCTGTGGCTGCTACCAAAATTTGCTGCTGCCCCGCGCTGGCATAGAGTTCGCTCAGAGGACCGCTGTAGACTAAATTTCCCTGTTCCATAATCCCGATCGACGTACACAGTTCGGCTAAATCGCTCAGAATGTGAGAGGAAATCAGAATGGTAATTTGAGATTTTTGTAGCGTTTTAATGATGTCTCGAAACAGTTGTCGCGCCACCGGATCTAACCCCGATACGGGTTCGTCCAGCAACAACATCACAGGACGGTGGAGAACGGTTCGGGCCAGACTCAATCGCTGTTTCATCCCACGAGACAAAGTTGCGGTGAGGCTAGTTTCCTTATCGGTGAGTCGAACCAGTTCTAAAACTTCTCGCACTCGTTTATGGCGGCGCGAGGGCGGTAAATCGTACAGCCTCGCAAAATACTCTAAATACTCCCAAACGGTCATATCGTTATAGAGAGGAAAGTCGTCTGGTAAGTAGCCCAATCGCCCTTTGACGCGATCGTTTGGCTGATTGGGGACTAGACGATCGCCATAGATCCAAATTTTGCCTTGAGTTGGTTCTTCTGCCATGGCTAGCAGTTTAATCAAGGTGGTTTTCCCGGCCCCATTGGGGCCGATTAACCCGTACACTTCGCCATAAGGAATTTTTAAATTAACCTCGCGGACCGCAATTCGATCGTCGAAGCGTTTGGTCAAGCCATGGGTATAGATTGCTAGTTGTTTAACCATCTTTTAATAACCGGATTTGATATGACGGGTCAAAAATGGTGGTAAGGGACGATCTAAAGTCACAGCGATCGCCCACAGTAAATTGGCCTCTGGTTGCGTCACTTGACTATCCAACACGACCATAGAAAAACAAGCATCAGCGATCGCCATTTTCAATTTGGCTGAGGCTTTACCCAAGCGATCGAAACTGTGCTGCAAACTGCTGAAGTCATAGGCCACAGGAGCATCTGGAAACTTCTGTTCTCTAGCTCCTGGCAATCGATCTAGCCCGGAACGAAAAGTATAGGTAGCAGTTTCTGCACTCTTTTGTCCTGTCTTTACCAACAAGGAGAAGACCAGCAAGCAATCATTCCAGATCGAGTCCAGAGTGGCATACTCTTCAGTTGAATTGCCGCTAGGTTGCAGGTGATGCTGCAAAATCGCGCAGACTACCACTAACATCAGCAAAGATTTCTCATCGACTGCTGCTAACCCTGACAAGCATTTAAATAGTTTTTGGCATTCTTCGCTAGAAATTTGCCGTAAAACAGGCAGAGTGAGATCTAGCAACGGCAATTGCAGGCGGGGATTGAGAGCAGTAATTTCTTCGGCAAAGCCAACAATAGTATCGACGATCGCTTTAGATTCTTCTTGACGCAACCACTTAAGCTGTCCGGCCTGCGACGTGGGATTTTCAGCGGGGGCGATCGAGAGGGCGTATACTAAGGCGATCGCGCTTTGAGGTTCTTGAATTGCCGTTTGTAAAACTTCTGGAATTTGGGCTAACCAACCAGGGGCGGGAGCAGTCGCTACAGGCCCGCTGGCGATCGCATTATTGGATAACCCTGGACTCGACGCTTGACGGCTAGCCGAGGAGGGCGAACTCCGTTTAGCTCTGCCACTATAAGCTTCTAGGCGGCGCACGCGCTGCTTGAGGGGCGGATGCGTAGCCACTAAATCTCCCAGCCAACTCATGCCGACCGCATCCCCAAAAAACAGATGTCCCATTTCGACAGCGCGGGGGGAATCGATCTGCGAGTTATAGATATTTTCCTGAATCTTTCGCAATGCTCCGGCTAATCCTTCAGGATTGCGAGTAAATTGAGTAGCTGAGGCATCTGCCAGAAATTCTCGCTGACGGGATACCGCACTTTGAATAATTCGCCCCCACAAATACCCTAAAATGCCGATCGCCATCAGCAGCAATCCTAATGCTGTGGTGCGATTCCAGCCGCGACGATCGCAACCCCAGTCCAGCACGATTCGCCCGGTCAAATAGACCATTAAAATTCCGTGCAGCATCGCTATTAGTCGAATATTGAGCCGCATATCGCCATTGAGAATATGGCTGAATTCGTGACCGATTACTCCTTGCAGTTCGTCGCGGTTGAGTTGTTCCAAACAGCCGCGAGTAACTCCTACAACTGCATCTTGAGTGGTGTATCCAGCCGCAAAAGCATTAATTCCCGGTTCGGCATCGAGGACGTAAACGCAGGGGACTTTCATGTTAGCGGCGATCGCCATTTCTTCGACGACATTCAACAGTTGTTGTTCTTCAGGTATGACGGCTGTTTCTGGCAACAATAACCGTCCGCCCAACTGTTGCGCGATCTTCCCCCCACCCTGTTTGAGGCGCATCAACTTGAAGCAACTTCCACCCCCAATTACCAAAATGGCAGAAGTTACTGACAGCCAGAACAATTCTGCTTGCCACAAACTGAAACCGCGAGGATTTTCTGTCGAGTAAGAGCTTCCGATGTCGGTTGTAGATTCGGCCATCGGACGATCGCGGAGGCCCCGCCGAGTTCCCGCTCTAGAGGTACTGGGATTTTCGTACACCTCAGCGATCGATTGAGGAGATGATTGACTGTAGGTTTTACTCCGATAAGATTTGAATCCTATCGCCGACGAAGTTAATAAGACTGCACCGTAGATGGTAAAAATAATCGAAACTACAGATAGAAGGTAAAGGACGACTAGGCGCTGAGTATTCTGACGCGCCCGATCCTGATGCTCGAAGAATTTCATAATTAGGGAATAAAAAATAAGAAGTTTGGCATGAGGATTTAAAACGGCGATCGTCCCACTAAATCCTGCTTAAAAAGCGTAATTCAGAGACGTTTGCCTCCTCGATCGAAGTTAAAAAAATAATTGGCTAATTCTTGTGGGACTTGCGGTGAGCTTGTCGAACTGTAGCCCTCTGGGCTGTCCCGCCATCTTGCGGGACCGGTTCTCATACCCCTCAATCCAGCCCTCACCCCGCCTCCGGCTCCCCTCTCCCAAGCTTGGGAGAGGGGTTGGGGGTGAGGGCAAACTGACTTTTGCTAAGAGGATTTCGTATTAGAAGGAAATGCGGAGAGCCTGTTTGACTTCGGGTGCTGCTTCTTCAAGTAATTCTGCCCCACCGAAGTTGTAGGCATTGGCAATTATATTGCTGGGAAACACCTCGCGCTTGGTGTTATAGAGAGTGACAGCATCGTTGAAAGCTTGACGAGCAAAAGCAATCCGGTTTTCGGTAGAGGATAATTCTTCCATCAGACTAGCCATAGTGCGATCGGCTTTCAGATCTGGATAAGCTTCTGAAACCACCAACAGGCGACCTAATGCCCCCGTCAGTGCGGCTTCGGCTGTTTCCAATTGCTGCATCGATCGCGGATCTCCAGGATTGCTAGCTGCTTGACGGCTGCTGGTAAGGGCAGCATTGCGGGCGGCAATCACGGCTGATAAAGTTTCCCGTTCGTGCTGCATATAGCCCTTAGCGGTTTCTACCAGGTTAGGAATCAAATCGTAGCGCCGCTGGAGTTGCACGTCGATTTGTTTGTAAGCATTTTTATAGCGGTTGCGGAGCGTCACGAGTCGATTGTAGGAATCGATGACAATAAAAACTACAATCAGCACGACGCTGACGATAAATATAATTGGACCCATATAAATTTCTCGATCGAGTTAATGTATTTGCTTGACTCTCTTTAACATTCCCCGATCGAACCAGAAATTCACCATTTTTTGAGCGATTTTTGGGCGCAATTACTCGCTAAAGTCTAAACCAACGAGTTAACGCATTCTGGAAGCGATCGCCTAACGATGGCGAAGGCAACTTACCCCCTTGACTTTCCCACTTCTCTACTAAATGTCTCCCCAAGGGAGTGAGGCGAAAGCTGTCAGTAATTCCTTGCCCGTCAACTTCTCGGCGCAGAATGCCCACTTCAATTAGCCATCCCAAAGCATTTTCTATGGCTAACTCAGAGAAAGGATATTGGGTATAACCGTTTTCTACGCCAGATTGCAGGGCGATTGCTTTCAAGGGAACGCTTTGCTCTCGCATGGCCGCCAACAAAGGTAATTGCACGGGCGAACAACGCAGCGCCATTTCTGCCCGTTTGACAGTTCGATCGGGGTATTGCATTGAGGCGGCTAAATCCACAGCTACGGGAAAACCAGGTAAAATTACCTTGAACCATTATAAATGAAGCAGGAGACGCGATTTATGCCTCTAACAGTAGGTACGACCGCACCAGCCTTTACAGCCAAAGACACCAACGGCAACACCGTCTCGCTGTCAGATTTTGCGGGTAAAATAGTTATCCTCTACTTCTATCCCAAAGATGATACTCCTGGCTGTACCAAACAAGCTTGTAGCTTTCGCGATGCCTACAGCCGATACCAAGGTCAAGACGTTGTGGTGCTAGGTGTCAGCAAGGATGATGAAGAGTCTCACCAGAAGTTCACCGAAAAGTACAATCTGCCTTTTCCCTTACTCGCAGATGTCGATGGCACTATCATCAAAGCCTATGATGTCGAAGGCAGCAGTGGCTACGCCCAGCGTGTCACCTACGCGATCGATGGTACTGGTAAGATCGTTCACGTCGATTCCAGCGTTAAAACCGACACCCATGCCAGCGATGTCTTAGCGGCTATAGGTGCCTAATTTAGTTTGAACGATTCGCAATTCGCAGTTCGCAATTGTGAGTCCCAAGCTATCTATTAGACATCCCCAGCAATTCTTGTAAGGTAGGCATCCTGCCTGCCTTTTCAAATTTAGGTATCCTGCCTGCCTTTGAAGTTGAGTTCTGGAGATGTCTAATTGCTTTTTTGAGTAGCGTTATTCGGCTGCGAATTTGTTGTTGGATTTGGATTTTGTTGATTTTCAATCGCTCGACGTTGTTGATTGCGGAAATCATCGGTAGCGCGATCGAAATCCTCCCGACCGAATAATTCGTCTTGGTCTAAAGAACCCGATCTTTGCGAACGGTGCATTAGTTCTAACAGGCTAAAACCGCCATCACCTCCGCCAAAAATCTGGTTTTCTTCTGCCTGGTTTTTAAACTGATCGTTCGAGGATGGATCGGCTGTTTGGGCTAGGGCAGTTAGAGGAAATAGAGCTAAAGTAACTCCTAAGATCGGTAAAAACTTTAGACCTAGTTGATTTAAAAGCTGCGTTTTCATCTTCACACCAAGAATGAATATTGCATTACTTATAGCAAGCGATCGCTTGCTGCCCCAAGTTTAACAAAACTATAGAAATTTTGGTGACTAGGGCTGGCAAATCCTGATTTTTCCTCATTTAAACTTCTAAACGCCTGTATAGCTACACAAATATATAAATTATTTAAACTTATCGCCTCATTCACTTAACTGGTAAGGAATTCGCGGCAGCACTCCGTATAACTACGGTTTAGTATTATTACCCATTCGTGATAGGGTGTTCCAGTTGCTCGCATTCAAAGCGAACACGTAACGAGTATGAGTTGCATGAGAATCGATCTGCCACAAGAGCAGCGCTGGTTCTCAGTCAAAACTCAAATTCTCCCTGACGTTTCACCCCAGATGCTAATGAAGCAAAAATTTTGGCTCGCAATACTCGCTGGACTGCTACTTGCTAATCCCGGCTCCGCTATCACAGGTTACGCCCAAGAAGCAGGAACAGTAAACGAGGAAACATCCCCTGCCCCCGCAGCGAATACCGAGGAAACATCTCCGTCTCCCGCAGCGAATGCAGTTGATGAGGCAGCTATAGCTACAATTAAAACTCATCAATTAGCAGGCTCTCCAGCCGCTACCATCTACGTTCGCGGTATTCCCGTCTTGACCTTTACAGGCACCAAAGGGGCGGCTGGTTTCGAGGAAAACGCTTCAGCCGTTGCTAACCAAATAAATCAGCTAGCCAAAGGTGGCGTAGATGCTAACCAGATTACTGCCAGTTGGAATGGCGATCGCCAAATTTACGCGATTCAAGTTAACCGCCAGACTTTAGTGGAAATGGACGGCAAAGCCGTCAGGCTGCCAGATACCACCAAAAATCCGGCTCAAGATGCCCTGCAAGCAACTAATCGGTTGCGACGGTTGCTGGGTAACGCCGCACCTTTAGCAGCAATTCCCGGTGCGCCCCAAGCGAGACGCACGGCAACAAACAAACCTTCATCACAGGCAAATTCTTCATCTAACCCTAAACCATCGAGAGTTCGTGCAACGAGCACGGGGATGGCTTCCTGGTACGGTCCTGGAGATGATGGCGGTACCATTGCTGCTAATGGAGAAAGAATTAACCACAATAAGCTGACAGCCGCCCACAAGCGCTTGCCTTTTGGGACGAGAGTGCGAGTAACGAACTTGAGAAATAATCGTTCGATCGTAGTCAGAATTAACGATCGCGGTCCTTTTGTCAGAGGCCGGGTGATCGATCTGACTAGGGCTGGGGCTAGAGCCTTGGGCATGATCGGCAGCGGTGTAGCTCCAGTGCGGCTCGAAGTTCTAGACTAAGAAGAGGTATGGGGCATGGGGCATAGGGCATGGGGCATAATACAATTCTCCTCCTCTCCCCATCTCCCCCTCCCCCACTCTCCCCCAAATGCTGCACCTGTTTACCACCATTGCTGGAATTCGTTGCTACTTAGAAACCCACCGACTCGGTAAAACGGTGGGTTTTGTCCCGACTATGGGCGCTCTGCACGTCGGTCATTTAAGCTTAATCGAACGGGCAAAGCGAGAGAATGACCTGGTTGTAGTCAGTATTTTCGTTAATCCCCTACAGTTTGGCCCCCAGGAAGATTTGGGGAAATATCCGCGCCAACTAAAGATCGATCGCGACTTATGCGCCCAATCTGGAGTTGATGCCATTTTTGCTCCTTCAGTTGCAGAAATGGGCATCGGTGAGGACAAACAAGGAGAGGGGGAGATGGGGAGATGGGGAGATGGGGAGAGCAGGAGAGAGGGAGCAGGGGAGCAGGGGAGCAGGGGAGCGTTCTTCACTCAACACTCAACACTCAACACTCCACACTTCCTACAACACTCAACACTCAACACTCAACACTCCACACTTACACAGGTGATGCCCCCAGAGGGGATGACATCAGTTTTGTGCGGCCAGTCTAGACCCGGACACTTTCAGGGGGTCGCGACTATAGTTACTAAGTTGTTAAATATCGTCCAGCCAGAACGGGCTTATTTCGGTCAGAAGGATGCCCAGCAGTTGGCAATTATCCGCCAGCTAGCAGCAGATCTCAATTGTCCGACCCAAATTGTTGGTTGCCCGATAGTGCGAGAAGCTTCTGGATTGGCTTGCAGTTCTCGCAATCAGTATCTTACAGACGAGCAAAAACAACAGGCGGCTAGCTTGTATCGCAGCTTGCAGCGAGCAGAAAAGTTGTTTCAAACGGGCATTCGCGATCGCCTCCAGCTACTCAATGCCGTCAAAGCCGAACTATCTCTAGCTCCAGACATACGAGTAGAGTATGTCGAACTGGTGCATCCCCAAACTCTAGCATCATTGGAAGCAGTTGATGAATCTGCATTGCTAGCGAGCGCAGCTAAGATCGGTACGACTCGCTTAATCGATAACGTGCTGCTGCTAAATCGCCTGCCGATTGTCGCCATCGACGGCCCGGCAGGGGCGGGGAAATCGACTGTCGCCCGTCAAGTTGCCAAAGTTTTAGGACTGAATTATCTCGATACTGGAGCGATGTATCGCGCCGTTACCTGGCTGGTATTGCAATCGGGAATTGCCCTGGATGACGAACCAGCAATTGCCGAATTAGTCAGTCGATCGCAAATTGAATTCGACCTGGGAGTGCAATCGCCAGCACCAGTGCCAGTCTGGATTAACGGTAGAGAAGTTACCCAAGAGATTCGGACGCTAGAGGTGACATCTAAAGTATCGGCGATCGCCGCTTTACCTTTTGTGCGTCAAGCCTTGGTGAAGATCCAACACCGTCTGGGGCAACGAGGAGGCGTGGTAGCTGAAGGGCGAGATATTGGCACCCACGTTTTTCCCGATGCCGAAGTGAAAATCTTTTTAACTGCCTCGATTGCCGAAAGAGCGCGTCGTCGCCAACAAGATTTAAAACAACAGCAAACGGATATTAGTTTGGAGCAGCTAGAAGCAGATATTGAGGCCAGGGACCTGCGCGATAGTACCCGTGCGGTAGCGCCTTTAAGAAAAGCGGCAGATGCGATCGAAATCATCACCGATAATTTAACTATTCCTGAAGTTATCGAGCGAATTGTTAGTTTATATCATCAAAAACTTCAAAAAAATTGACGAAAATTTACCCGATCGCGGCAATAGCTTCTCTCATTAAAATAGAGATTTTCATTAAATAGCTGCAACAATAACACTAAATTTTGAGTTTATATAATACGATATTTATTGATATATAAACCAAATCGCACGAGCAAGGCGAGTTTCGATCGAGAAAAATCCTTCAAGAGCAAGTATTTGGGTTAGCTCCAAGCTTACAGGCATTTGGACTAGGGGGAATGGAAACTGCCTGGGCAATCGGTCTGTCGGGGAGTAAGTTATGGGGCTGCTCTAGATAAGTGGTGCAAAACCTGTAAGGGAAATAACCAGGAAAAGCCTAATCGCGAGGTTAGGAGAGCTTCCCGATTTCATCGAGAGAGGATGTCACTTTCAACCCTTGCTCGCAGGCGCTAATTGATGACTAAATAGGCTTATAAATATTTAGAGGAAAGCGGGCGTGGCCAAGCGTTACCTGTTTGTCAAAGACAAGAAACACTTATTTGCTAAAAACCAAAGAAGATTAAATCCGATCGCGATTGCCAGCGGGATATTTGCCCTGGGCGCTGTAGGGGCTAGCTGGGTGCTATCGAAGAATTTATGGCTGACTGCCCCGAAATCGACAACCCCAGAAGCAACGGCGATCGAGGCTTTACCCGATCGAAAAATAACTCAGGTACTTGCCAAATGGGAGCAAGAAGCCCGAACAGATCTTTTCACATTTGCCGTGCCAGCTAGGTTTCAAGGGCAAACCCTCAAAGAGATTCAACTTCCCAGCCAGAGAAAGCTGATTGCCCTCACTTTCGACGATGGCCCCTGGCCGGTGACTACCGGAAAAATCCTCGCCATCCTGAAGAAAAATAACATTAAAGCGACGTTTTTCATGGTGGGGCAACCGCTGCAAAATTATCCCCAGATCGCCCAGCAAGTCGTAGCAGAAGGTCACGCCCTCGGCAATCACACCTGGCATCATTGGTATCACGCGCACTCCCCCGCTACTGCTGCCAGCGAAATCGAGAAAACAGCCGCCTTACTTCACAAAACTACAGGATTTAGAACCTATCTCTTTCGTCCTCCTGGTGGAGTTTTGAACAATGGCCTAGCTCACCAGGCTAAAAAGCAAAAGTATTTGGTGGCTATGTGGTCGGCCGACTCGAAAGACTACTCGCGTCCCTCGGTGCCAACTTTAGTTCGCAACGTGCTCAAAGATGCCAAACCGGGGGGAATGTTATTGCTGCACGATGGCGGCGGCGATCGCTCTCATACAGTGCAAGCTTTACCCCAAATCATCGCCGACTTGCGCAGTCAAGGCTATCAATTCGTTACCGTACCTGAATTGCTAGAAATCGCCGATAAAGAACTCAAAGCCTCAAAACTCCCGAAACCCCCTACTCCGAAGTGACGAGAGGGAGAGAGGGGGATGGGGAGATGGGGAGAATTTTTAACTCCACACTCAACACTCCACACTTAACACTTCCTAACCTCCTGAACTTCTTTCCTCAAAATACTGCTTTTCATCCTCACCAGCGGACTGTAATATTTTCCTTAGTGACTTTTTTGATATCAGTCCTTAGAGTGAGGAAAAATTAATAAGTTCTTAATATATGCTTAAGCGTCTCCAGGTTGTTTGGCCGCAAACCGCTATTTTAATTTTGTCTACAGTTGTCGGTACTGCGATCGCCAGTAGGCTTTTGCCCCTCAACGGGCTGTTCGGTCAGACGATTTCTCCATCGACGAACCAACAGATCCAGAGAACGAATACTGACTCCTCTGTAGATATCGAAAACCCTGCTAGCTGGCAAACCAATCCCGGACTGAGCCAGACGATCGGCCAGTGGGAGCAAGAAATTGAAAGCCAAATGTTGAATTGGCCGAGTCCCAAGCGATTTCAAGGAAAAATTTTTAAGGAGGTCAAGCTCAAAGATAATCGCAAAGTCTTTGCCTTGACCTTTGACGACGGGCCGCAGTTGCACACTACAGCCCAGATATTAGACATACTGAAGAGAAATAAGGTTAAAGGGACGTTCTTTATTATTGGCAGGAACTTGAAAGCTTATCCCCAAGTGGGACAGAGAATAGTAGCTGAAGGTCATGCGATCGCCAATCATACCTGGAGTCACAGCTACCGCAAGTTTTCTGGTCCTGGGGCGGCTCGCGAAATTGACGATACCACCGCCTTGATTTACAAAATTACTGGGATGAAAACCGATTTATTTAGACCGCCTGGTGGGTTTCTCGGTAACGGCCCGGCTGGTTATGCCAAAGGCAAAAATTATGCCGTTGTCATGTGGTCGGCCGACTCCAACGACTGGAAGCGTCTTTCAGCCCACGCGCTGGTTAACAATATTACCAGCCAAGCCGGACCGGGAGGCATTGCCCTGATGCACGATGGCGGCGGCGATCGCTCTGCTACAGTTAAAGCGCTGCCCTATATCATCGCCAATCTCAAAAAACGAGGTTATGAATTCGTCACCGTTCCAGAATTGCTCGATCTAGCAGAGCGACAACACCGCGCCCAACCAGCAGTAAAATCAAAACCTGTAAAACCTGCGGCCGATCGATCGACACCGAAGAAAAAGTGATGAGGAGAGAGGGGCGAGAGGGCGAAGAGGGCGAAGAGGGCGAAGAGGGCGAAGAGGGAGCAGGGGAGGCAGGGGAGGCAGGGGGAGCAGGGGAGCATTCTTAACTCAACACTCAACACTTAACACTCCACACTTCTGAAAGCACTCCACACTTCTCACTTCCTCAACTCCACACTTCTGTACAGACGCGAGATCTCGCGTCTCTGCATTCTGAACTCCTGAACTTCTGAACTTCTGACTCCATGAGCTACTGCTTCAACCCTTATTGCTGGGAGCCTCAAAATCCACCTGGAAGAGAGTTTTGTCAAAATTGCGGTCAGGCGATCGTTTTGCTGAACGATCGCTATCGCGTCATTAGTTCTTTAGGAAAAAGTAGGTTTACTAGAACTTATTTGGCGGAAGACTTAGAAGTCGGGTTTGGGAAATGCGCGATCGAACAATTTGCCCCGCTGCCAGGAATCTATAGCGATCGAGAATTATGGGAGCAAACTAAAATTGAATTCGGTCAAGAAGCTGAAAGGCTGCTGCAACTAGAACGACACCCTCAGATTGCCAATTTAATCGATTATTTTGAAGCCGATAATTGCTTGTACTCAGTCTCGAATTTCGTTTCCGGGCTAACTTTACAGGATGAGTTAGAACAGCAAGGGAATTTTAGCGAATCGAAAATTCGCGAACTGTTGAACGACCTGTTGCCAGTGCTGCAATTTATTCACCAGCGCCAAGTAATTCACGGAGACATTCAGCCAGAAAAAATTATCCGCACTTCTACCCCATCGTCTGCCAGCGGTGGAAATAAAGGGAATCTGGTTTTAGTTGACTTTGCCATCGCCCAAACGCGATCGCGCTTTGGAAAACCCAGATATGCCCCTCTAGAACAAATGCGAGGTTTTGTCTATCCAGCTAGCGATCTCTACAGTTTGGGTGTCACCTGCATTCGCTTGTTGACTGGATGCTCGCCCCCACCTGATACTCCCGATGAGTTTTACCATCCGATCTCTGGTTGCTGGTTGTGGCAGGAATTACCCCAAGGAAAAAATCTGAGTTTGCAATTACAGCAAGTATTGAATAACCTGTTGCCAGAGTTGGTGAAAGATCGCTATCAATCGGCAGAAGAAGTGTTGGCAGCCCTCAATTTTAGCGATGGAGTCAGTCCTTCGGCTGTGGGTGGCAGCTTGGCGATTAGGAATGCAGAAAAAACCGAGGCGTTGGTGCAGCCTGTGGTGGTGTCAGGGATCGATCGATTACTTCAGCCAACTGCGATCGCCAACGCTCAAAAATTAGCAGTTCGGGATTTTGAAGTAGTGACGGTCAATACTAGGGGTAAAACCGTCAACACTCGATCGTGCCAAGGTCAGTATTTTACTGAAGAGTTAGGCGGGGGAGTAACGTTGGAGATGGCCTGCATTCCTAGCGGCAACTTCCAGATGGGTTCGCCTGGTAATGAGGAAGGGAGATTTGAGAGCGAACACCCGCAACACTCAGTGGCGATCTCGTCTTTCTTTATCGGCAAGTTTCTCGTTACCCAAAAACAATGGGAAGCGATCATGCAGACCAATCCGTCTCATTTCAAAGGCGCTCATCGGCCTGTAGAGCAGATTTCCTGGCACGAAGCTAGCGAATTTTGCCAGCGGCTGGCGCAAAAAACCGGAAAACCCTATCGCTTGCCGAGCGAAGCTGAGTGGGAATACGCCGCCCGTGCTGGCACGACTACGCCTTTCCACTTTGGCGAGACGATTACTGCCGAATTGGCCAACTACGATGCCACTCGGACTTACGCTTCTGGTTCTAAAGGACTTTATCGACGAGAAACCACCCCTGTAGGCACGTTTTCTCCTAACGCTTTTGGGTTATACGACGTACACGGCAACGTCTGGGAATGGTGCGCCGATCCCTGGCACGATAATTACCAAGGTGCGCCGACCGATGGCAAGGTTTGGGAACGAGACGGCCACCCTAAATATCGAGTGCTGCGGGGCGGTTCCTCTGGCAACCATCCGAGAAATTGTCGTTCTAGCGATCGCGGCCGGGGTTTGTCTGACTATTGGTATTTCGCGATCGGGTTTCGGGTCGCTTGTTCTTAAGATTGAGAGAAAAGAGGAGGATGTTCGCCCTGTAAACGCTCACCTGACATTTAAACTCCGTAAAGCTGCTTCAGGGTGTACCTAGCTCTAGTTTTGAGGATATTTAGGCTGTCAACTTCTGCCAAAAGGCGATCGAGCGTTGCTGTGTCATCAGCAGGTAGCCGTTCCTCAGCGTTTTGAGCGAGTAGCTCGCTCAGTTGGGTCTGTTCGACTGGGGACAGATGGCTGTTTGCCAATGCCTGTAGCTCCGCCAAACTTAAACCTGTCAACATCTCTTCATCAGATCCGGCCACATTAGCCAAGCGATGATAGGTTTCTAAGTCTAGCAAGACTCCAACTCTCTTTCCTTGCCGATCGGTCACGTATCGTACTGCTTCAGACATAGTTTTGTTTGCCCAGACGTAAGCTAATTTTAACTTTTTCTTTCTTGCGATCGCTTCTCTGGGCTTGTGGGACTATTGGTGTGAGATTTCTTTTCAGTTTTTGCCCTTTTTTCAGATTCTTGCGCTAAGTTGGTTAGCGGAGGAACTCCAAAAACTGTCGAAACCTATTGACCCAAGTGCTAGACTACATCCAAGCCCATTTAGATCGAGATCTTCGACTGGCCGATCTGGCAGCGATTGTCGGGATGAGCCAGTATTATTTCTGTCGGTTGTTTAAGCGATCGCTAGAAATTTCACCGCATCAATACGTTTTGCACGAACGGATCGAGCGATCGAAACGGTTACTGAAGCAGAAAGACTTGGCGATCGTCGATATCGCCTTGATGTGCGGTTTTAAAAATCAAAGTCACCTCACCACCCTGTTTCGTAAAAGTACCGGAACCACGCCAAAAAACTTTAGAATCTGCGCTTCAGGTTGAGATCTAGATCGACTAAAACTCTTCCCTCACAAGATCGGCAGTATTGGCATCCTAATATCTTGTAGTTGTTTTATCCTTCAGTATGACTGCGGTGGAATCTTACTCTTCGGCTCCAAAACAAACTCAACTACAGAAGGAAACCAAGTCTCTAGAGCGAGATGTCTTGCGGATGGGTGCTTTGGTAGAAAACTCGTTTCATCTGGCACATCAGGCTCTATTCGATCGCGATCTAGCAGCAGCTAGAGCCATTGCCTTACAAGATAAACAGATCGATCGGTTTTATCGCCAAATCGAACTCGATTGTGCCGCAATTATGACCCTCAAATCACCTGTTGCCCAAGATTTGCGGCTGGTAAGCGCTTTAATGCAGCTAGTGCGAGATCTAGAGCGAATTGGCGATTACTCTAAAGATTTAGCAGAAATTGCCCTCAAAAACTTTTCTTATCCACCACATCCTTGTATGCCCCAAATCGAGTTGATGTCTCATCACGCTCAAGCGATGCTGGCATCGAGTTTAGCGGCATTAGTCAATTTAAATGCCGAAGCTGGATTGCAAGTCAAGCAGCTAGATAATACTGTAGATACTGCTTATGAAGAGATTTATCTTACCTTAGCCCATCAACGAGATATTAAAGGTGTAGTAGAACCAATCTTGTTGTTAGCGTTAGTAATTCGTCATTTAGAAAGAATGGCAGATCATGCTACGAATATCGGTCAGAGAGTAGCATATATCGTCACCGGACGACGAGTTTGAGCGAGAAAAATTTATTTTTAGCGTTTATACTAGCCGGGAATAATCGCTTTAACTGAAGCGCTTGATGCTTGGTATACCTTAACCTGGCTATTACCTAACGATTACTGGTTCCTCAACTTATAACTATAAGATTGGCAAAGTTCTTGCTTTCCGTAGGTGAGAGTGAAATAGCGGTCTTGAGCTACTAAATCTCTATGGGTTTACAGCAGTTTGTCGAGCGCTAGGGACTCAACTCTTGTGGAGTAAAACCATCAAATTCATCTACAAGCTGTATGAGCTTCGGTTCAATATTAGGTGTGAGGTATAGAAATGTCAAAACTACTTTGGAGAGCGCTAGAAGCGTGTCCGATCGCATTGGGTGCATCGTTGATACTCACTAGCGGCAGTTGGGCGACAACTACCCAACCGACTTTGCCAACCAGGGCAAATGAAAAAACGCTAGCGATCGCTAATTCGATCGTTGCAGACAAAGCAGAGCCAAGTTTACTAGCTCAAACTGCTCCATCAGATCCGGCTCCCACAACTGCTCCAGTTGAAACTACTCCGGCTCCAGCGGCCCCAGCGAACACCGAGAACTTGGAGCAAATCGAGCGCTACACCAACGACGGCAACCCCAGCAGTAGCGATAACCCTATGGGGCAAATCACTAACGCCTCACAGTTTCGAGACGTACAACCGACCGACTGGGCGTATGAAGCCTTAGACCGGGTAGTGCAGAGATACGGTTGTTTGGTAGGTTATCCCGATGGCACTTATCGCGGTCAGCGTTCATTATCGCGTTATGAATTTGCTGCTGGGTTGAACGCTTGCTTGCGGCAAATCGAAGCCTTAATCGAAGCCCAAGGGGAGAAGTTCGTCACTAAAGAAGACTTTGAAGCCCTGCAACGGTTAGTAGAAGAGTTTCGTACCGAATTAAGTGCCTTAAACGGTCGGGTAGATAACCTCGAAGGTCGGGTTTCCTTCTTAGAAGCTCATCAATTCTCCACTACTACTAAGCTGGCTGGAGAAGTCATATTTTCTTACATTGACACGATCGACGATCGTAACTCTCCAGGGATATTCAGCGATCGGGTGCGGTTAAACTTCGATACTAGCTTTACGGGCAAAGACCGACTGCGAACTCGCCTGCAAGCCCGCAATACCCCTAATACCACAGTTTTCTATCGCGACCTGGAAGAAGGCGGCACCAACATGGCTCGGGCTGGATTTGATGGGGACAATGGCAACGATGTCGAACTGAGCCGCTTGCAATATTCTGCTCCTCTAGGTTCGCAAGGTAAAATCTTTATCGAAGCTACTGGCTTGGAGTGGAACGACACCCTAGAAAGCTTCAGCCCTTTATTTGAATCTTCTGGCGGTGGTGCTATCTCTCGGTTTGGGCGTTTTAACCCCATTTATCGCCAAGGCGATGGGGCTGGGGTGGCTCTGAACTATAAATTTACCGATGCTATCGGTGTGTCTGTAGCTTATGCGGCGGCTGATGCTAACGATCCTGCGGCTGGAGGGCTGTTCAACGGTTCTTATGCGGCTCTAGCTCAATTGAATATCAAACCCTCCGATGCTATTGGCTTGGGCTTGACCTACGTGCGCTCCTTCAACCCAGCAGGTAGTGTCGATCTCACGGGTTCGACTGGCAGCGGCTTTGCGCGGCGACCTTTTGGCAATGGAGTCGATACCGCCGCCGATCACTTCGGTCTACAAGCTAATTTCCGCATCACCCCTAAAGTTAACTTAGGAGGGTGGGTCGGTTTCACCAACGCTCGCGTTGAAGATGCGGAAGAGGCAGTCGATGGTGCTAATGCCGACCTGTTCAACTTTGCTGTCACCTTGGGCTTTCCTGACTTGGGCAAAAAAGGCAACCTGTTAGGCTTTGTCTTTGGCATCCCACCAAAAGTCACCAGCAGCGATTTTGATGGCAGAGTGTTTAACGGCGTTCTGACTACAGATCGCGAAGATAGCGATACCTCGTTCCATATTGAGGGCTTTTATCGCTATCGCCTCACCGACAATATCGAAATTACTCCAGGGATCATCGTCATTCTCAACCCGGAACACAACAGTAACAACGACGATATCTATCAAGGTGTCATTCGTACTACCTTTAAGTTCTAGCTCGGCGATCGCTCCCAGAACTAAAGCAGCTTAGCTTAGTTCGGATTCAGAATCATCCTCACACGAGGAGAGACGTTGCCTGTCAGCGTCTCTCCTTTTTTCGATCGCGATCCAAAATTGTGACTTTTAATACCAAATCTAAAAATGTTTGTGACAAATAATTAAATAGCAAAAGTAAGTATTAAAAGAGGTATCTATTGCATTCTTTTGGGTAAATGGTATAAGTAAATATAATCAACACTAGGTTAAGGTAAATTACCACTTTCGTAGAGAAAGATAATCTAGTGAGAATAACGCTGGAAAGCTTACTAAAGCTAAATCCAATTAGGTGTGAGGAAACGATAACTATGTCCAAATTGCTTTGGAACGCGCTGAAAGCGTGTCCGGCTTTGTTCGGTACATCATTAATGCTAGCTAGCAGTACCCTAGCTGCTCCAACTACTCAACTCTCAGTAACAGCGGGTCAAAGTCAAGAATCGATCGCTTTAGGGGATTCTTCCAACCGATCCGCAATTGTCCCAGCCGGGCCAGAGAATCGTCAACCAACGCTAGTCTCTCAAACGACTACAACCGATCCGGCTCCAGCGGCTCCAGCGAACACCGAGAACTTGGAGCAAATCGAGCGCTACACCAACGACGGCAATCCCAGCAGTAGCGATAACCCTATGGGGCAAATCACTAACGCCTCGCAGTTTCGAGACGTGCAACCGACCGACTGGGCATATGAAGCTTTAGACCGGGTAGTGCAGAGATACGGTTGTTTGGTAGGTTATCCCGATGGCACTTATCGCGGTCAGCGTTCATTATCGCGTTATGAATTTGCTGCTGGGTTGAACGCTTGCTTGCGGCAAATCGAAGCCTTAATCGAAGCCCAAGGGGAGAAGTTCGTCACTAAAGAAGACTTTGAAGCCCTGCAACGGTTAGTAGAAGAGTTTCGTACCGAATTAAGTGCCTTAAACGGTCGGGTAGATAACCTCGAAGGTCGGGTTTCCTTCTTAGAAGCTCATCAATTCTCCACTACTACTAAGCTGGCTGGAGAAGTTATATTTTCATATATTGACACGATCGACGATCGTAACTCTCCAGGGATATTCAGCGATCGGGTGCGGTTAAACTTGGACACCAGCTTCACGGGTCAAGACCGCTTGCGAACTCGCCTGCAAGCCCGCAATACCCCAACGAGTAATGTTTTCTATCGCGACCTAGACGAAGGCGGCACCAATATGGCTCGCGTCGGATATGACGGCGACAACCAGAACGATGTCGTCCTCGGCCGACTGCAATATCGCACTCCCTTGGGTTCTCAAGGTACCCTCTTCGTTGAAGCTACTGGGATGGAGTGGAACGACACCTTAGAGAGTTTTAGCCCTTTATTTGAACCTGGTTCTAGCGGGGCGCTTTCTCGGTTCGGTCGCTTCAGTCCCATTTATCGCCAAAGTCGCGATGGCGCTGGGGTAGGTCTGAACTACAAATTTACCGATGCTATTGGCGTATCTTTAGCTTATGCCACACCTGGCAACCAAGCAAACGATCCTGATGCAGTTTCTCCCGGAGTAGGGGGTTTGTTCAATGGCTCTTATGCGGCTCTGGCCCAATTGAATATCAAACCCTCAGATGCTATTGGCTTGGGCTTGACCTACGTGCGCTCCTTTAACCCAGCAGGTAGCGTCGATCTTACGGGTTCGACTGGTAGCGGTTTCGCTCAGCGACCTTTTGGCAATACAGTCGATACCTCAGCCGATCATTTCGGTTTAGAAGCTAATTTCCGCATCACCCCGCAAGTTAACTTGGGCGGTTGGGTCGGTTTCACCAACGCTCGCGTTGAAGATGCGGAAGAGGCAGTCGATGGCGCTAGTGCCGATCTGTTCAACTTTGCTGTCACCTTGGGCTTTCCTGACTTGGGTAAAAAAGGCAACCTGTTAGGCTTTGTCTTTGGCATCCCACCAAAAGTCACCAGCAGCGATTTTGATGGCAGAGTGTTTAACGGCGTTCTGACTACAGATCGCGAAGATAGCGATACCTCGTTCCACATTGAGGGCTTTTATCGCTATCGCCTCACTGACAATATCGAAATTACTCCAGGGATTATTGTCATTCTCAACCCCGAACACAACAGTAACAACGACGATATCTATCAAGGTGTCATTCGTACTACCTTTAAGTTCTAGGTATGACTGGGTAGTAAAAACCCAATAGCGCGTTAGTAGGGGCGTAATGCATTACGCCCCTACTGTATTTGGACCGATCGATTGTTAACTCTTGTCTTCTTGCCTGCTTCGGAACGGCGCTAATAATCCCTCAACCCAATTTCGGTCAGTTGGTAACAGTGCTGGTGGTGGCACTGGTTGGCGATAATCGATTCTGCTGGTATAGCGAGCGCGATCGTACACCCCATTAAAGATCTCCTGCAAATGGACGAGCGGCTCTCGATCGTTTGGTTTCAAAGGAATAGGGAAACTAGGGAGCGGTTGTTGCAGGGCAATACCAAAGAGATCGGCTCTGGGGCGCTGATGGCTGCGGCTAACTAAAATTCGATAACAGGTAGCAGCACTAACTCCCAAGATCGGCATCGGTTCACCTCGACGCAACAAATCAAGTTCCACCAAATGCGTGGCACTACTGAGTATGGCTCGGCGTTTTTTCTCATAAGCTAGGCGACCCTCTCCAGTTTGCTTGTTCTTGGGCGACAACAGTTCGATCGCCGCGATCGCTCTATCCGTTACCATCTCCCGCACTTCTAGGTAGCGTTCGGTAACTGCTATCGGCATGGGGATGCTGACTGGTTGGGGGCGAGGCTCAGTGGCAACTGACGGCTTCTCAGCCTGTATTTGCTCTGAGTTTTCAGGATGGGCTTGACTCGAAAACACCACTGCATCTGGAATGCCAATTAGCAAGCTCTCGTCGCTGTCATAGCTTTGATAAGTTCGAGTTTCAACTTCTACGTAATATTGGGAAGACAGTTGCGGTTCGATCGCATCAGCAATCGCCACAATAAATCTGCTATTAAATGAAGACCAGAAGGCAGGCTGCTCCAGATAGGGGTCCATGCCTGGAAACGGTGAGGGCATCTGGATCGGGCAAGTCGGCACGAGTATCTTTTTCACTCTAACATCTCTACTCGATCGTGCGTTCTATTTGAGTTATGATAAAAGACTGTGACTTTTAGAGAAGCCAATGAAAGCTTGGGAAATCATCCGCTCGATCGAGGCGGAACAACTAAAAACTAATCTGCCTGTTATCCATGTGGGTGACACCGTAAAAGTCGGGGTGAAAATCCAGGAAGGCAATAAAGAGAGGATACAGCCTTATGAAGGCGTGGTAATCGCCAAGCGGCGCGAGGGTATTAATGCTACGATTACCGTCCGTCGGATCTTTCAAGGCGTAGGCGTAGAAAGGGTGTTCCTAGTCCATTCGCCTAGAGTTGATAGCATTAAAATTATTCGTCGCGGTAAAGTGCGACGGGCAAAACTTTATTATCTCCGAGATCGCGTCGGCAAGGCTACCCGCGTCAAACAACGCTTCGATCGAGAAATCTAGAAGCGATCGGGCAATCTCGATGCGGCTATCTCAGCCAGTAATGAGTTAAACTAGATCTTGAGGAAGTCGGATTTATCCGGTGCCTTCAAGTTTGCGCTCTTAGTTCAGTTGGTAGAACGTCGGTCTCCAAAACCGGATGTCGAGGGTTCGAGTCCTTCAGGGCGCGTTAAACAAAAAGCTAGATAAACTAAGGGTTTCAGCGATAATTCCAGACATAGTTTTATCACTATGGCTTTGGAAGCGGGTATAGATGCCAAAGATATAGCTCCGCTGGTCGGTAACTCTGCCAAAACTATCTACGACCATTATGCTGCTCAGAAACGAGAAATTTCTATTCCTGAGTTGTAACTATGGAAGACAAAAAAATTGATTATATCGATCCTAAAATTTACGACGACCTAAATATTTTGATTGGGGGGAATAAATCCACTCATCCCCCAATCTGGGCGGATTTTATGGAAGAAGTTGGCATTGAGAGCCAAGAAGAATTACTAGCTGCAAGGGAACGAATTAGTGCCGGAAATCTAACGATAGATGATTACTTGTTGCATTTGTTGATGCAACCAGAAATAATTCTGGGAAAGAACTGTTTCGTTCCAGGAACTCTTGAGGAAAAAGGTGCAATTTTAAATTATATAGGCTGTCACGTTATCTACCTTCAGTTGTTACGTTGGTTACTTCTAGAGAGTAAACCACAGGATATCAATCTCTCTGAAGTCGAAAATGTTTATCTTGCCTCAGCAAGGCTTTCAAAAGCAGTTCTAGATCTAGCAAATGAACTTTATCCCCGTTTTAAGCAGTTACAAGTCAACCAATCTGCTTTAGAACTTTGGTTTATCTGGGAATGCCAGAGATGTGAAAAGGCAATTTTGGACAGTGGCTTAATTACTGGCAGTGGATGAGATGGTAGCCGGACTTTACGATGCCGATGCTAGGGGGCGGTTTGCTGAAAAAGCGGATAGCGCGTCCAGGTATGGGGAAACGAGGCGGCTTTCGCACCCTGGTCGCCACCAACAAAGGCTCGCGGTGGATTTTTGTGTATGGCTTTGCCAAAAACGAACGCAGCAACATTGACAAAGATGAAGAGGAAGCCTTGAAAAAGTTAGCTTCAGAACTTTTGTCTCTCACGTTAGAAGCGATAGAAAAAGCTAAAAGTGCTGGGGAATTGATTGAGGTAAATTACGATGCGTCAGACCAAATCACTGATTCTTGAAGCCGTTCGCGAAACCGCCAAGGGATTGTATGACGCTGGGGCGATCTCTAAGGTCACGATGCGGGAATTCGACCAGATTTGTTTGCCGCCAGTACCGCCACTAGAGCCGGAGGAGATCGAGCAAATTCGCGAGGAATCCAAGGTCAGTCAAGCCGTATTTGCCGCCGTGCTGAATACCAGCGTCTCAACGGTTCAGAAGTGGGAAATCGGTCAGAAAAAACCTACTGGGGCTGCCCTCAAGCTGCTGCACCTCGTTCGTAAACGCGGACTCGATAGCGTGGTTTGAGAGTTGTGACACTAGATAAGTTGAGGAGTGAGAGCTTTAAACATTCTCTTGAACTCTGAACTTCAGGGGAAAATTCCACCAAGTTTAGCTCGATTATTGGGGTAAGTTTGGGGTAATTGGGGCGAGCTAAAAGTAACCTAGAAAAAATTACCCCATGTCGAGATCGATTACAGTTGAGTCCAGCGGAAGACGCGATCGCCTCCCATCTCCACAGCTACTTTCACTCGCGGATCTTGCTTGGGCAAAGAGGCCAGGAACTCTCGTTCTTGACGAGAAAATACTTGCCCGTCTACCACCCACAACACTAGCCCTTTGGCTTTGGGCGGCAATTGTTCGAGATGGTAACTTAAGATCGGGGGCACGTAGTAAGTGTAGCCAACAGCAGCTTCGCGGCCGATGGTTTTCTTGCCTAAGTGGGGGGGACGCACGCCATGAACCCCAGTCAAATACATCGCTAAATCCCCTAAACCTCTGGCCAGCATCTTTAAGGTGACATACCCGGCAGCCCTTAACCGTCGTTCGTAGCGCCCTTCAAATCCACCTTCTAATGGGACATAGAGTGCCAAGGCACCCGATTTTTCTAAGTCACGGATAAAAGGTTTGCCAGTGGTAATCAGTGCCATAACTAAGCTTTAAGTTTTATGAATTGCTGCTAGAAATTCATTATAGTCAATTGTTAGCAGTCATTTGTATTTGACCTCCAAACTCCGAACTCTCCCCCTAATGCTGCCAAGCGAGTTACTGATCCACAGACATTCCGGAGAAACGATCGCCCCGAAAAGGTTAGCGCTTAGCGATCGCTATTTGGCTATGGCCTGCGATGCGATCGATTGTTTTCAAGAAAGTACGGGCCAGACGCAAGCAAATCTCGATCGGAGGTTGCTGGAACTCGAAGGCGATAGCCCTGACTATCGCCTCAAACGAGGACTGGCACACCTATTAAAAGGTGACTCTTTCAGTAAATTTGAAATTATCAGCCCGCTAGAACCTCAAGCATTGCGCCAGCGGGTCTACAGCTTGGCGGCTCTATCTGTTCCTAGCGCCCAAAGTTCCGAGAAAGTTTTGACAGCTTTGGCTGGGACTTTGAGCCAGGAATTGGGACGGGAGGTATTGCCCGTTCACATTCGGACTGGTTTGTATGCCGATTTGCAGGAAAATCGCATTCTCACCCAGTTCGATCCCCCTACGCCTCAAGCCTTGCTGCATCGTTATAACTTGTCTCAAGTTCAGGGCATATTTTATCGCGCCAGTCAGATCGCGCTCAATGCCCATCGCAACGTTCCTGGCGAGTACAAACTTCTATTTCGCTATCTGAAGTTTTTCGGACTGATGGCTTACATCGAGGGCGATGCCGATCGCGGATTTACGATTAGTATTGACGGTCCGGTCAGCTTATTTAAGCCTAGTACCCGCTATGGATTAGCGATCGCTAAATTCCTGCCAGCACTGTTGCACGTCACTAAATGGAGTCTAAGCGCCACCTTGCAACTGCGAGATTTTTACACCGGAACGATGAAAGCCGGACAGTTTAGCTTGAACTCCGAGTGCGGCTTGGTAACTCACTATCCACCCAGTAAAACTTACGACAGTATGCTCGAAGCCTCTTTTGCTAGCCGCTGGGAGGCATTGAAAACCGATTGGGCGCTAGAGCGAGAAGTCGATTTAATTCCAATTCCAGGTAGCGTCATGATTCCCGATTTTCGCCTCGTTCATCCCGACGGTCGTTCTTTCTTGCTAGAGATCGTCGGCTACTGGCGACCGGAATACTTGCAAAAGAAATTTTATCAAGTCCGGCAGTCGGGATGTGATAACTTGATTTTGGCGATTTCAGAGCGTTTGAACTTGGAAAAGGCAGGAGTCAACGTTAGCAATACCCCCGCTCTAGTCATCTGGTTTAAAGATAAGCTCTCACCCCAAGCGGTGCTGAAAGCTATAGAGGGTCGCTAGCTGCCGATCTTCAACCTTAAATAACAACAGTTAAATCCCGCTCGCTACTGCAACACCTCCAAGTTGGCTGCGATCGCAATGAAATTGCTGGGGTCATTATAGAGAGCGTATTATTCTATCATTCATTAGCTACTATCCACGAATTATTATTAACTTTATCGATCGTCATCAGCGTGTTTAGCAATCGTGGGAAAATGATATTTGCAATTGGGCGAGGTGGCGATCGTCTCCTGGCTTTCCCAGAGTTAAAATCTAGGAAAACCAGCCCAATATTTATTCTCTAACTAAAGCCATAAAAGATAATAAACCTGCGATCGCCTACTCGATGAGGTGTTTGAGCTTCTTCATGACCGTTTGCTGTTAAACTTAACCAATCGAGAGCTTGAAAACTAAGAAGAAATATCAGATAATGTCTGCATAAATTTAAATAAGATTAATGCTTTTGCTTGAATGGCAATTTCCTTAAAGTGGATAGAGACAGTTATATGTAATTTTAAAAGTTTATAGCGGATCTTTTAGAGTGCAAAAAAAATTAGGGGAATTATTGGCTGTTGGTATTTGCTCGTTTGTCACAAATAGCAAGTATCAATACTTGGATCTATCTTAATTTTTCTCATCCAAGTGAGAAATAATCTTGCCAACTTAGATCGATGTTTTCAGTGAGGAGCGTAGTGGTATGAGAATCGAGAATATAGGAGGTAAAAAAGGTGTTAAGTTATCGATAATTACTCAATTTTATCCTCCTGATTACGCGGCTACGGGACAGTTAATTGAAGAGCTAGCGAAAAAGTTGTCGGAATTAGGTTTAGATGTAAAAGTTTTTACTGGACAACCAGGCTATGCCTTTCAAAAACAATCTGCTCCAGCAGTGGAAATTTTAGAAAGGTTGAAGATCAAGCGATCGCGGGTTGCTAGAATGTGGCATCAGCGAATTCGCGGCAAAGCAGTGAGCGGTTTTTTGTTTTGCTTGCGTGCTGGAATCCATTTACTTAAAAAAAGAAACCGTGGCGATGTTTTATTGGTAACTACAGCCCCTCCTTTTTTACCAGTAATTGGATTATTAGCTAATCTCTTGTTTAAGCTGCCTTACGTTTGCCTTTTATACGATATTTATCCTGATATTGCCGTAGAGTTAAACGTAGTTTCGCCTCATCACTGGGTAGTAAAACTTTGGGATTTTATTAATAAATTGAATTGGAAAAGAGCTAAAAGTGTAATTGTTTTAAGCTCGACCATGAAAGAACGAATAATAGCTAAATGTCCAGAAATATCTAATAAAATTGATGTCATTCATAACTGGGCAGATCCTGACTTAATCGTTCCGATTGCTAAAGAAGATAATTGGTTCGCTCGACAATTTGACTCGATCGAACGGTTTACAGTTCTATATTCTGGCAACTTGGGGCGCTGTCACGATCTAGAAACCGTAATGGAAGCAGCTAAAATCTTGCAAAACGAGCCGATCGAGTTTGTATTTGTAGGTAATGGCGCTAAGTGCAAAATTTGCCAAGCTAAAGTGCAAGAGTGGGAATTACAAAATTGCCGATTCTTACCTTATCAAGATAAAGAGAATTTGCCTTATTCTTTAACAGCAGGCGACTTATCGCTAGTCAGTATTAGTGCTGGAATCGAAGGATTAGTAGCTCCTAGTAAGCTTTACGGAGCCTTAGCAGCCGGACGGCCGATCGCGGCTATTTGCGAACCCCATTCTTATCTGTGCGAACTGTTAGAGGATGCCAAGTGCGGTACTACCGTTGATAATGGCGATGCCCACAGTCTAGCTGAGTTTATTCGCCAACTAGCTCAAGATCCCGACTTGTGCGATCGAATGGGTAAAGCGGGTCGCAGTTACTTAATGTCGCACTTTACCTTAGAGATTATTGCGCGGGAATATGCTGGCATATTGATGCAGGCACTTGCCAAAAATATCGATCTAGAAGTTGCTGAAGTCATTAATAAGTCAAAAGCCAAGCTTCGGCCCTTCGACAAGTTCAGGGCATCGCAGGCTCAGCTACCAAGTCAAAAGTCAAAACTTTAAGCTACTTAATCCCCAATCTTGCAAAGCATATACCCCAACCGCAGAAGTAAGATTGTATTGTAAAGGGGTGATGGTAATGTAATTGGCTTGAATTGCTTGAACGTCGGTGGGGATTTCTGGTGGCAGATGCAGTTCTTCTGGCTGTTCCAAATCTTGCAAAGCTTCGCCAGCCAACCAATAATAAGTTTTTCCTCTCGGATCGACCCGTTTTTGAAAAATATCAAAATAACGGCGGATTCCTTGGCGAGTAATGGCAACCCCAGCAATTTCTGCTTGCGGGACTGGCGGGACGTTAGCGTTTAGTAATATCGGTTCGGGTAGGGGATTCGCGCCCAAGCGATCGAGCAATTTTTGGGCAAAATTAGCAGCGGGTTGAAACTCCTTGCAGGTAAAACTGGTCAAACTGATGGCGATGCTGGGAATGCCTTCAATTACCCCTTCCATGGCCGCTGAGACAGTACCGGAGTAGAGGATATCGGTACCTAAATTGGCTCCTTGATTGATGCCAGAAAGGACGAAATCGGGCGGGCGATCGAGCAAAGCACCTAAAGCTAGCTTGATACAATCGGAAGGCGTTCCCGAACAAGACCAAGCTTTGACCGCTGGATGAAAGATCGACTCCACTACCTCAGCGCGGATGGGATCGTGCAGCGTCAAACTATGACCCGTAGCCGAGCGCTCTCGATCGGGACAAACTACATAAACTTCATGGCCGATGGCCGCTAGCGTATTAGCTAAAGTCCGAACCCCCAAGGCGAAGATGCCATCATCGTTACCGATCAACAGTTTCATATCAGCAGTTTGTGTAATTACAATAGTAGTCTGGGACCGTCGTCAGTCATTGATATTACAGATGACCGATGACCGATGACAAATGACCGAGGATAAATAAGAAATGACCATTTTGCTTGAGGATCTAGAGGCAGAAGTCGCCAAACTGAAACAAGAAGCTAGCAGCGCGATCGCTGCGGTTGATACTCTTGCTAGTCTAGACGAACTCAAAGTTACCTACCTGGGCAAGAAAAGCCAGCTATCTCAGGTATCGAGGAGTATGGGGCAATTATCTGCTAGCGATCGCCCCCGGATTGGCGCTTTAATCAATGAAGCTAAAGTAGCGATCCAAGAGCAGTTCGAGCGCAAGCGTCAAGATTTGCAGCAAGCGCAAATTCAGACCCAGTTAGCCTCGGAAACTCTCGATGTTACCATGCCCGGAGTTTACCGACCGATCGGGCGAGTACATCCGATTAATAGTACGATCGACCGGGCGATCGATATTTTCGTCGGTTTGGGCTATACCGTCGCCACCGGCCCGGAAATGGAAACCGACTACTACAACTTCGAGGCCCTCAATACTCCCCCCGACCATCCAGCTAGGGATATGCAGGATACGTTTTACCTGCCAGATGGTAACTTGCTGCGCACCCATACTTCTTCGGTACAAATTCGCTACATGGAAGCCAACGAACCGCCGATTCGGATCGTGGCCCCAGGACGTTGCTATCGGCGCGATGAAGTCGATGCTACCCATGCTGCTGTCTTCCATCAGATCGAAATTTTGGCGATCGATGAAGGACTGACATTTACCGACCTCAAAGGGACGATCGAGATCTTTTTAGAGGAGATGTTTGGGGAAGAATTGCCCGTCCGTTTCCGCGCTAGCTATTTCCCCTTTACCGAGCCATCGGCTGAAGTAGATTTGCAGTGGCGGGGGCGTTGGTTAGAAGTTATGGGCTGCGGTATGGTAGATCCTAACGTCCTGAAAAAAGTGGGTTACGATCCAGAAGTTTATACGGGTTTTGCTGCTGGTTTTGGCGTAGAACGGATCGCTCAAGTGTTGCATCAAATCGACGATATTCGGCGGCTGTACGCTAGCGATTTGCGCTTTTTACGGCAGTTTTAAAAGAGTTGTCAGTTGTTAGTTGTCAGTTGTTGGATATCGACCATTGACTATTGAACGTTGACCACTGACGATTGACAAAAAACGATTAATGAAGTCGTATATTCTAAATGACAAGTTCTAAATTAGTCAAACGCATCCAAAAATTTAATCGCGATCGCGATCCAGAATTGCTGCGACTTAAGTTCCAGAAAATGCAGGTCGATCCTTTTGTATTCTTCCGGGGTAGCTGCCATTTGTTCTACGAAGATTTCCCCAATCATTCTGCACTCAATTCCGCTCCTAAAAGTTGGATTTGCGGAGATCTACATCTAGAAAATTTTGGCAGTTATAAAGGCGATAATCGATTAACTTATTTCGATCTCAACGACTTCGATGAAGCAATTTTAGCTCCTTGTACTTGGGAGATCGCTCGCTTAGTAACTAGTATTTTTCTGGCCTTTCCTAGCAATAATAACGATGTCGAGCTAGCGCGATCGCTCGGCGAGATATTTTTAACGGCTTACGCTAATAATTTAATTGCCGGGAAGGCTCGTTGGGTAGAACGGGAGATTGCTGAAGGGTTAGTGAAAAATCTATTGGATGAAGCCCGCAAGATCGATCGCGAAGAATTTTTAGAGAAACGAACCGTGCTCGATGGCAAACAGCGCCAAATTCTCATTAAAGAAAACAAAACTCGTCCGGTTTCAGAAGCAACCAAAGAAAAAATTAAGTTCTGTATAGAAAAATTTGCCAGCCAGCAACCAGAACCAGAATTTTTTCGAGTCATTGATATCGCTTGGCGGATCGCCGGAACGGGCAGCTTGGGTTTAGAGCGATATATGGTGCTAGTAGAAGGCAAAGGTTCGCCCGATCGCAATTATATTCTCGACCTCAAAGCAGCCACAGAGTCTTCTTTGGCAAAATATGTAGAGTGCAAACAACCCCGCTGGCAAAACCAAGCTGAAAGAGTTGTCACCATTCAAAAACGAATGCAAGCAATTTCCATGGCTTTACTCAACACTGTAGCGATCGACGGAAAATCTTACATTATTCGCGAATATCAGCCCACAGAGGATAAAATCGAATTGTCTGCCGAACGCGAGTTGAAAGATAAAGAATTGACGCAGTTAATGCAGACATTCGGACAAATTGTGGCTTCGGCTCAACTGCGCAGCAGCGGCCGTCAGGGTTCCGCTATTGCAGATGAATTAATTGACTTTGCCAAGCAAGATTGGTGGTGTAAAGAAGTCATGGCATACGCCCATGAGTACAGTCAAAAAGTGGCAACAGACTGGCAGGAATTTTGCCAAGAAGTGCAAATTATAGAGGTATAAACTGTAGGGTGCATTTTACTCTAAAGTGACCAAACTCAAGCACTGGAGGATTGCATGAAAAACACCACACCGATTCCATCTTATGACGGCGAACCAATTTACGTAGGCATTGATGTTCATAAACGCACTTACACGGTCGTGGCCCGAGTCGTCAAACAATGATGAAAAAGTGGAGTACAATTGCCAACCCCGCCCAGTTAGCTCAGCAATTGCGGAAGTATTTCCCAGGAGGAATCATTCACAGCGTTTATGAAGCCGGGTTTTCAGGGTTGGTGTTGCACCGGGAACTGGTAAAGCAAGGAATCGACGTTTTAGTTTGAGTGGCGCAGCCTCTGATGAGAGCGAATAAGAAAGCAGTAGCACCGTTACGAGGATGACTACGAATGACTGGTCGTTGAGGCATCATTGGAGTTGGTCTGCCAGCAGTCTTTTGAACATCCCCCCATCGAACTCAATTGCTCCCTTAGCCCACCACCAATTCCACAACTGGAGGAGCGCTGTTGCACCTCTACAGAGTTTTGTCTCTTCCACTTGACAAAATCCCATGATGGGGATTTAGGGGATCTGGATGTCAAATGGCATAACCGATAACTCGTGTATGCACCCCAAGTCTAAAGGGGTGAAGAGTGTCAGCCAAAAATTTCGTTGGCGTGAGCCTGTGCATTATCATGTATCGCTACTTATCACCATAAAAGAAGGCAATTTCTTTATCTTTCAGAGGCGCAAATCCGGCATCTACTAGCTTTCGATCGAGTTCCTCTTGGGGAATGTGTTTGGCTCCAATGCGGACGATGCGCGATCGCATGGTGTTAGATACGCCGCTGCGCTGTCTGTTAGCCTCTAGCGCCATTACCTGTTGATAAAGTTCTAGTTTGGCAGTCGGAATGGGCAAACCATCAAAATCTATGCCTTTAGCGATCGCGATATCAATAGCATCAGCACCAGCAGTCGATTGAGAATTTAAGTTAGTTTCAGCAGACATAGACCTACAAAATTTGGTGATGGGGAAATTATAAGCGGATCGCGGAAGATTGACAATTTGACTTCAAATCAGAAAACCAAAATACATCAAACCTTCTATAATTCCTTGGGCGTAATTACTATTAGCTAAATAGCGACTAGATGCGGGGTTAATATCGTGCCACAAGCGTAATTCCGGTCTGGCATTACCGACAATAATCCCTCGTTCTTCTCCGACGCTAAATAAAGAAATATCATTTCCAGAATCGCCACAAACTACTGTTTGCACTGGATCTATTTCCCAACATTGTTGTAAAAACTTAACGGCTAAGCCTTTATCGCCCAACTGGGGTAAAATATCGAGGTCTTGACCCCCACTATAAATCAACTTAACATCTAGCTCGCGCTCTTTTAGCAGCAATTCCAATCGCGGTAGCACTTCAACCGCTACTTCTTCGCTGAGATAATAGCTAACTTTAAACGGGCGTTGTTCGGTTTCTGGTTGCAGGACGAGATCGGCAAAATGGGCGGCAATAGATGTGACTAAATCTCGATCCCATTTTTGGGCTAATCGTTCCGTCCACTGCGGATCGGGAGTCTCATGGCCGTTGAGGTAAATTTCTGTACCCACTGAGGCAATCAGGGCATCAGGAGGTAGCAATTGCTTTTCTTGACTTAGTTGGTGATACAGGGTGGGAGAACGGCCCGTAGCGTAAACTATTTTGGTTGCTTGTTCTTGGCGGTGTCGATCGAGCCTGCTATTAAGTTCTTTTAAAGCAGCGTCATCACCTACTAGGGTGTTATCTAGATCGGTAACAAAAAGAAATTGTTGCATAGTAATGTTGACGGTTAATGATTTATGGTTCGTGTTTTTTGAAAATAAGCTCTAAATCTTCTGACGGGTGGGTTCTCACTATCTATATAATCCTCGAAACTAAGGAGTTTTAGATTCCAATTTGTAAAGCTGTCGATCTCGCTAGCAGTTAAGGTCCATGGCATCGAGCCTACATCATCTTCATCGTTTCTGGCTCTTGCGATCGCTAACAAATAACCTTGCGGGCGGGGTTGTTGACTTCTTACCTATTACTTAACCTTGCGATCGCTTTTCTCTTAACCTCAGCAAAATTTCGGCATGGAACTCGCGGGTGATGGGATACAAATAAGTTAAAACCATCCCGCCGATCAAAGCAACAGCGGGTAAAGGACCGAGGAAAATCCGAATTGCCAGCAAGACGGCTTCGTTTTGTTTTTCTAAAGTGGGTTGATATCCCAGCCGTCCCAAGCTTTGCAGTACCAAGGTGACAGCAATCCCCAAACAAATTTTTTGCAAAAAGACCATAAAACTATAGAAAATTCCTTCGCGGCGCTGTCCGGTTCTGAGTTCGTCGAGTTCGATAACATCCGGTAGCATCGACCAAGGAATCAGATAGGCAGTGGAAACCCCAAAACCAGCTAAGACGGCTAAGAAGTACATTAAACCAACATCCTGGGGACGTAAAAAAAACAGTCCGGCTTGGACGATTATCCACAGACTCATGCCCATAAAGTAAACAGCTTTTTTGCCGACTCTGTGGCTAATGGCACTCCAAACAAAGAGCATGATGAAAGCCGTTCCTTGAACTGCCAAGATGACTAAAGCTGTCTCTTTAGTGGTCAAGCGCATATATCTCTCGACAAAATAGGGAATAATTGCCCCTGTTAGCTGCAAACTCAACCAAGAACACAGATAAATTCCAGTGACGATTAAGAAAGGCCGATTGCTGAAAGCAATTTTTAACTGTTGCAGGAAAGGTATGGATACGGAAGTTTCAGCTTCTGGACGTTGGTAGGATACAGATGCAAGGCGCGATCGCGTTCCCCAATAGCACCAATAGACTGGCAATACCGACACCACTGTACAAATAATGGCGATCCAAAAATAAGCTTGACCTTTATCGTTGGGAAACCGAGCAAAAAACAGGAACGCCACGAGGGTTGAGAGAATGCTACCCGCGATCGAGAAAGCAAATCGAAAGCTGTTGAGGCTAGTGCGTTCGTTATAGTCTTGAGTTAGTTCGGGCGTGAGAGCAGTATACGGAACGTTAACTATGGTGTAGAAAGTATTAAACAGGATCGAAATAATGGTGTAGTACCAAAACAGTCCCCACTGATTGGTAGCCTCGTGACCGCTAAAGCGAGGAACGATCCACTGTAAAAAAAAGAAAAGCCCCAAGGGAACTGCCCCAAGCAGCATCCAGGGGTAACGCCGTCCCCAACGGCTGGTAGTGCGATCGCTCAGCACCCCTACCATCGGATCGTTGACTGCATCCCAAACTTTGCCGATTAACTGCGTCCAACCCGCTAACCCCGGCCTCAAACCAGCGACATCAGTGAGAAAAGGCGATAGTAAAAAAGTGCCTAAGTTGGCAGTGATGGCTGTTCCTAAATCCCCAGCACCGTAAGCAAGTTTGGTACTCAAGTTCAGCTTTTCTGGTTCGTCAGGAGCTATATCTTCCCAGTTGTTATGACTCATTATTTAAGGAGTTTAGAAGTTGTAGGGGCAAAGCATTTGGGCGATAACATATCGGTTAGACTTAAAAGTTTATTACCAAATGCTTTACCCTGAGAGGAGTTTAGAATGTCTAGTAATACATCTAAGTAGGTCAGATCTCAAGTGCTAGATCTGTTGGTGTGTCTAGTTTTTTCCGATCGCTAATCGGGGCGTGTTGAGTATCGTACAGCTTCTCAAGCCAGATAGTATACATTTAATCTTCCATGTCAGACCTTTACATCTCGTGGGCAGAGTACCACCACAAAATCGAACAGTTAGCTGCGAAAATTTATCAGTCGCATTGGGAATTCAACCAGATCGTTTGTCTGGCTAGAGGTGGGTTGAGAGTTGGCGATTTGCTGTCGCGAATTTACCGGCAGCCGCTGGCGATCTTAGCGGCCTCTTCTTACGGGGGAAAAGGAGAACGCACGCGGGGACACCTCAAATTTGCCCGCGATCTGACCATGACTGCCGAAAAACTGGGCAGTCGCGTGCTTATAGCTGACGATCTAGTCGATTCTGGTATTACTCTGCGAGAGGCAATTCCTTGGTTGCAGCAGCATTACGGTCATGACATCCAAGAAATTCGCACGGCGGTAATTTGGTACAAAGCTTGTTCGGCGATCGCCCCCGATTACTATGTAGATTACTTGCCCGATAACCCCTGGATTCATCAGCCTTTTGAACGTTACGATCGCCTGAATCTAGAAGAACTTAACAGCCAATTTGAGAGCGACACGGCTAATCCCCTTTTTCAAAAATAGCGCCGCCCTAGCGGGCACCCCTCTCCCAAGCTTGGGAGAGGGGACGGGGGTGAGGGCTGGATTCGGAGCTTTTAAAATCCGGATTTGATATGACTTCCGCGTAGCGGTACTAGAGCCAATTTTTGGCTCTACCTACTGCCTGCTGCCAAGTAGCAAAGTTGCTCACTGCGGTTTTGCTACCCGCACCAGGCTCGAACGAGCAATCCCGCTGACGGCTCTGCACCAAGGCCTCGTAATTATCCCAAAAACCCGCAGCCAGACCGGCCGCCATAGCAATTCCCCAGACGGTAGTATCGGCCATTGCCGGACGTTCGACGGGAATTCTCAATAGATCGGCCTGGAATTGCATCAAGAAATTATTTTGGGAAGCTCCACCATCAACCTTTAACTGCTCGCCCCCAGTGCCGCTGCACTCGCTGACAGCTTGGACTACTTCTTTCACTTGATAGGCAATCGACTCTAACACCGATCGCACCAAATGCGATCGCTCCACCCCAGCCGTCAGACCGAAAAAAGCCCCGCGAGCGTTCAAATCCCAGTGGGGTGCGCCCAGTCCGCTAAAAGCAGGGACGAAATAAACGCCCCCATTATCGGCCGCTTGCTGGGCGATCTCTTCGGTTTCTGCTGCGGTCGAAATCAACTTCAATCCGTCCCGCAACCATTGGATGCAAGCGCCTGTTGTAAACATACTACCTTCCAAGGCATAGCCGACTTCTAACGTGCTGCTAGGGTTGGTTTGCGTCCAGGCGATGGTGGAAATCAATTGAGGACAAGATAGCACCGCCCGCGAGCCAGTGTGGGCTACCAAAAACGAACCAGTTCCGTAGGTGCATTTCATCAACCCCGGACGATCGCAACCATGACCGAATAGAGATGCTTGCTGATCTCCCAGAATCGCAGTAATGGGAATTTCTGCTCCCAGCAAACTCGCCTGCGTCACCCCGAACTTTCCGAAACTCGGTTGGATCTGCGGAAGCAAGTGACGGGGAATTTCAAACAAATCTAGTAAGTAAGCATCCCACTGGCAATCGGTGAGGTGAGACAGCATGGTGCGGCTGGCGTTGCTGTGGTCGGTAGCGTGAACTTCTCCCCCTGTTAGTTTCCACAAAATCCAACTGTCGATCGTGCCAGCTAATACCTGTTTTAGATCGATTCCTGGCAGGTGTTCTAGTAACCAAGCGAGTTTGGTAGCTGAGAAGTAGGGATCGATCGGCAGTCCGGTACGCTGGTAAATCTCTGCGCTATAACCTTGCTGTTGCAATTGAGCGCAACGATCGGCAGTGCGTCGGTCTTGCCACACGATGGCGCGGTGCAAGGGTTTTCCGGTATTTCGATCCCACAGCAGGCAGGTTTCTCGCTGCACGGTCAAACCGATGGCGACAATTTCCTTCGGCTCGATCTGGGCAGTAGCGATCGCGGTTTGCATCGCCCAGACAGTAGCTTGCCAAATTTCTTCAGCATCGTGTTCCCACCAGCCCGGTTGAGGATAATACTGCGTCAGTTCTCGGTAAGCTCGACCGACTGTTCGACCGGAGCGATCGAACAGAAAGGCACGATTGCCTGTAGTTCCTAAGTCTAGTGCCAGAATGTAGCCCACTTTGAATGATGAATGATGAAAGGAGGCAGAAGTTTAGAAGTTTAGAAGTTTAGAAGTTTAGGAGTTCAGGAGTTCAGAAGTTAATTTTCCCCTCTGCCCCCCTCTCCTCCCTCTCGTTGTTGCTGAGTGAGGCGAAACTCAGGCATAATCGAGAACTTCGGGATTCGGACCGATCCCCAGAGTTGGCATCAGATCGCTCAAGGGTTGATTTCGGAGGTTAGCGAGTTGGATGAGGGCTTGAATCCGAATAACATTGAGTTTTTCGAGGCGATCGCTCAGGTAAATCAGGTCTTCGCGTTCTTCAGGGCTGAGGGTTTCAGCATGACGTTTGGCGATGAGGTGATGATATTGCTCCCAAGTTTCTGCTGAGAAGCCGATATTGATTTGTTGCAGCAGGTCAGCTTCAGTTGCTTTTTTGAGGGTGGAGTGGCTCAGAAGGCGTTCTTCAAGAGTATTGACGATGTAGCGATCGAGATCGATTCCGGCTTTGGCAGCTTCAAGTCGCAGTTTTTGTTCCAGTTCTGGAGATAAGTTAAGGGCGATCGCTGTCATTGTTTTTGGGGTGACAATGCTTATTCAATATTTTAGCAATAGACATCTCCAACAATTCTTGTAGGTATGGGTTCTAGATCTGTGGCGGTGACAACAATTAAAACTGACTAAAGACGGTAATTTAATAGCGATCGCTAAAGTTAAATATCTGGAGATGACAATGACCAATACCTTGCTATCCGACCGCCAGCGGTTATTTGATGTGGAAAAGTTGGTGCAATTTTCTGAGTCAAAGGCGATCGTTACCGAAATAGCCATCACCGAACATTCCAGTATTGCCGTGTGGGGAGTACGGCCGGGACAGCAAGTGCCAGCCCACACTCATCCTGACGGGCAAGATACCTGGATCGTGGTACGGGGAGAATTAACTTATTATCTGGGCAACGGAGAAAAGAAAATTATTTCTGCCGGACAGATCGATGTTGCCGAACCATCGGAGGTTCACGGGGCCGTCAATCATGGCTCGGAAGATGCGGTGTTTATCTCTATTTATTCTGCTCCCAGTCTCAAAGTTGTATCGGCATCACCTTGAAGCCGCTTAATCGCGATCGGCGATCGTGGCTTCTCCCACATAAGCTTTATCTCCTTTGAACTTTTGGTTAAGCGCAAATTTACTCTTTAATTGGTAACAGGATGGTAAAAGTTGCACCCCGGCCTTCTCCAGCGCTAAAAGCAGAAATCTGGCCCTGGTGCAGTTCTACCAAAGAGCGGGCGATCGCCAAGCCCAAGCCTAAACCCTGATGCTTCTTTATCCCATTCTCTTGAGAGTAGCGATCGAATATTCGAGGTAAAAATTCTGGCTTAATACCTTGTCCGGTATCGCTAACAGATATCCGAGCCACAGATCTGTTCGCAGATATAACCGCTCTCTCTTCGCCCTCTCTCCCTCTCTCCCCCTCTCCCTCGACTCGCTCTAGCCGCACTTCTACCCGTCCTCCTTCAGGGGTAAACTTGATCGCGTTGGTTAAGAGATTGCCCAAAATCTGCTGCAAGCGAGTGGCATCGCCCCAAATCGACATTTGAGCTTCATCACCCACAGACTCTAGGGAAATACTCTTGGCCTGGGCAGACGGCAGGGCAGTTTCAACAGCTACCTTAATTAGTGCTGCTAGATTCAATTGCCTGCTTTGTAACTCCAGCTTGCCCCGAATCAGCCGCGAGATATCCAACAAGTCTTCGATCAATTTGGCTTGATCTTTGACGTTGCGTTCGATCGTTTCTAAGGCTTGAGCCGTCTTCGCTTCATCTAGGCGGCGAGTTCGCAGGATCTTCGCCCAACCCATAATCGCATTTAGGGGCGTACGTAACTCGTGAGATACTACAGCCACAAATTCGTCTTTAGCTCGATTGGCAGCTTCGGCTTCGGAGCGGGCCAGGCGTTCTCGTTCGAGCAAGCGCGATCGCTCTTTTTCAAACTGCTTGCGATCGTCTATATCCGTACTCGTGCCCAACCACTTGACGATTTGCCCGCGCTCGTCTTTTAAAGGCAGAGCGCGACTTAGCACCCATCGATAGTCTCCGGTCTTGGTGCGGTAGCGGATTTCAGCTTCAAAAGGTTGTCCGCTAACAACGGCTTTCATCCAAGCATCCAGACAGGATTCTACGTCATCGGGATGCAAGATCGACAACCACTTAAAATCTCGCGCTTGTTCGAGCCTCAATCCAGTAAAGTCGCACAACTGCTCGTTCCAGTAATTGCACTTGCCATCGGGTAAGGTTGTCCATACCATTTGCGGCATATTTTCGGCCAGCAGGCGGAAACTTTCCTCGCTTTGACGCAAGCTTTCTTCGGCTTGTTTGCGTTCCGTGATATCCCACGTACTGCCGACTATTCTGCTCAAGCGTCCTTCGGCATCGCGCGTGGCTAAGCCCCGATCTTGCACCCAGAGATAGTGACCCTGTTTGTGACGGACTCGGTATTCAGTCAAGTAGCGATCGCCTTCTAAGCTGTATTTATTTTGCAGTGTCGAGTCAAAATTCTCCATAATCTGCGCCAGATCGTCGGGATGGATCAGTTGTCGCCACCAAGCACCTGTAGGTTCTGCTTCGGCTAGAGAATAGCCTACAACTTTAGATAATCCTTCGGTTCTGATGACGGTATCGCTTTCTACATCCCAGTCGTAAATCAGGCAGTTAACCGCTCTGGCGGCCTGTCGAAATCGATCGTTACTCAGACGCAAGGCTTTTTCCATCTCCTGGCGCTGGCCGAGTTCGATTTGTAATTTCTCTAACAGCGATGTTTGCTGGATGGCAATTCCTACCTGAGTGGCTAACTGCCGCAGGAGGTCGATTTCTTCTGGCTGCCATTCTCTTGGGGCCGAGCAATGATGGGCGATCAGCAATCCCCATAGCAACTCATTTTGCAAAATTGGCACTACCAAATTAGCTCGAACTTGCAACTTAGCTAGCAGTTCGAGGTGACATGGATCGATACCAGCGGTGTAAATATCAGTTTTAGTTGTAGCTAGCCCCCGCCTGTAGGTTTCGACATAGCTTTTGCTCAAGCAAGGATCGGTGAGAGTGGTTGACAAAATTCGCGTCCATCCAGAGCCTACCGACTCTCTAACAACTGTACCGCTATTTAAATCTGACTCTAATTGAAAAACTATGACTCGATCTGTTTGCAACCAGTGTCGCACCCCCTCGACGACCGTGCCTAAAATTTCTGGGAGATTGAGCGATTGCCAAATCTGCTGGGAAATCTCAGCTAAAAGTTGCGATCGCTCGGCTTCTCGTCGCAGTCGTTCTTGGGCTTGCTGGCGTTCGGTAACGTCCAGGGCCGTTCCCAAAACCTGACGGACCGAACCATCGGGATTTCGGCTAAATACTACCGAGCGATCGAAGAACCAGCGCCATTCGCCATCAGAGCGGCGCAGGCGGTACTCGGTTTCGAGGAATTCACCATCTTTAGCCACCTCAAACCGTTGCAGCAGGACCGGAATTCGCGCCAGATCTTCTGGGTGCATGATGTTAAGGAATAGCTCCTTCCCCATGACTTGAATGGCAGCGGGGGTGTAACCTAGCAATTGAGTGATGCGATCGTTGGTATAGACGTTTCGCTGCTCTACCAAGTCGTAGAGATACAAAAACCCCGGCGTGGCATCGGCTAGAGATTGCAGAAATAATTGGCTCGATCGCAAACTCTCCTGAGCGCGTTGGAGTTGTTGCCGCAATTGGACGTTAGCGATCGCTGTCGAGACGGTAAGAGACAAGCTTTCAAATGTGGTCTGGTCTTTAACTAAATAGTCTTGAGCGCCATTTTTAATCGCTCGAACTGCGACTTTTTCGTCCCCTTGTCCGGTCAGCATTATTACTGCTGGCTGGGAATTTCCCATACCATTTTTGAGTGCCGCCAGGAATTCTAGTCCATCCATGTCGGGTAAGGCATAATCTAGCAAAATGCAGTCAGGATCTAGTTTTTGGCACAGTGCCAAACCTCTAGCTCCCATACCTTCTTCCCAGATGGTGTAATGGCGTTCCCGGTCTTGCAGCAAGTAGTGACGATAAATTTCCCGATCTTCGGGGCTGTCATCGACGATTAACACTGTTTGCCGATCGGTCATCAACTTTTTCCCCACCATCGGATAACGCTACAACATTCAGTCTTTGGGCAACCAGGTTTTTAATTTTGCTTGCTAACTTAATTAGGTCGATGGTTCTTAGTATATAACCAGCGGCATCTGCGCCGTAACATATCTCAACGTTGCGGAGACGATCTCGAAGCGGCCTGGATTTGGCGGTAGGGCGATCGAGGAAGTTCTTCTGCGGCTCTTAAACGCAAACCGCTCTGCCAGGTCTGGCAGAATTTATAAAATTTAGTTGTTGCTAAATGTTTGAGCAATATTGCTCATAGTACGGAATAGCTTATACGGACGATCTGGGAAATTTTGAAACTCAAATCTTTGGTAAAACCTCACTGCTTCATCATCGATCGCATCAACTACTACAGCAAAACAACCAGTCGTTTTACTAACTGCAAGACTTTTGGATAAAGCATCCATTATCAACAGTTTCCCCCAACCATATCCCCTGTAATCGCAATCCACCGCTAATCTGCCAATTAAAATTACGCCAACTATTGGGTATTTTGGTAATTTTTTGGCAATTTTTTGAGGTAAATATTCGAGATTTATTCCGCTCATCGATAGAGTATAGTAGCCAATTATTCTTTGACGTTCGCGATCGAAGATAATGTAAGGAATTGCAATATTTCTCTGTCGATCTTGACTGGCTATAGAATGCAAGTAGCGATCGAGTTGTTCGTTGCCACAGCGAAAACCCGCTCGCTCGTGATGTTTTTCGAGTAGTTCTATAGAAAAATTAACTGCTTCTGGATGCAACACTAATCCGATCTAACTTATACCAGAGACTTACCGATCGTTTGCCGATACCATTCGGCATCAGCATAAGCTCGATCGCTTGAAGAAGGAGGATTCAATAAAGCTTCTGCAAAGGCTTGGCGATCGCGAGCGGTTAATTCTAGCAATTCGCCATCTTTAATGATTTGTGTAGCGGCTTCAGTTAAAACTGCCACCATGAATTCAGTCAAATTCTGTCCGCGCAAACTAGCAGCCCTTTCCATCAGTTGTTTTTGTTCTGCTGTGACGCGAGCTTCTAATCGGGCATTTTTTCTAACTCGATCGGCTGTTTTTGACTCCGTGCTTATTTTCATAGCTGCAAAATTATTGGCTTTACGTATACTGTCTTATTTAGGTATACCATCATATTATAGTACGCCAGATAGCCGTACTTTTTATAAAAATATAGGTTTTCAGTGTTAAGGCAGCATACTCCGACTTTTGGCTACCTCCATATCAAACCTTGGGGTAATGCTAGGCTTTTTCGACTGGTGCAAGGTTATTTACAGTGCCTAACTTTTGAAAGCCTTCCTTTCAAAACTACCAAAGTTTGAATGGATGCCGGATAGAAGGTGCAATTTAGATAGAAAGCACGGGTAAAAATTATGCCAGATAAAGTTGATGACCCTAGAATTCCAGAAATCGATCCTACCGAAGTTGAAGATAAGCGATTGCTTCTAGCGGACGAACACCGTTCGTTTTTAGAAAAAGTGATGGTAAAAGGCAACCTTGCCGATCTCTACGATGCTAGAGATATTACCGAAGTCGTTTTTCGGACCATGCGCGACATGATGAGCAATGAAGCAGTCGATCGCGTGAGTGAGGAATTGCATTCACCCCTGATGGCAGAAAACGAGGATAAAACTCTTTATACAGCTACGCCGCTGGCAACTGAAGTCGAAGATCTGTGGAAAGACACCAATCCGATCGTGCATTTCCTCAGCCGCATTCGTCCCACCCTTGAAATTAAAGACACGACTTTTTTGTTCCGCGTCCAACAGGAAGCAGGCTTACCGCCTCAGTCTCAACCAGAGGAAATAGTCAAAGCTGTGTTCTCGGCCACCAAAGATGAACTATCGTCGGAGCGAATTCAAGAAATTGCCGAATTTCTGCCCGGTACTGTTCGCCAAATTTGGGAACAGGCCTAGTTGTTTACCTCTTAAAAAAATCATCCTTCTCTCATCTATCTTCAAACAACAGCGAGAGAAGGAGTCATGATTCTGAGGTGACAACCATGTTTGCAGAGATAGCAATTAAGCAGTGGGTGAGATTGAATGCTTATAGTTCTCTGCTGGTTTCTATTACACCTTAGTCGATGCCTGAGATGACTTTATCTGGCAAAAGGCAGAGAAGGTGGCTGGCTCTATTCACTACTAAAGATAGAGGACAAGATCGACTTTGTGTTGTGGCTAAAATCTAAACTCTGTTGATTCCAAACTTGCCGATGGGGTGAATGTGGTATCTAAGGGAAAGGTGAGAGTTTGTCGATCGCTGGTAGAAGTTATTGGTTCCAGGGCTTGGGCTGTCTGAACTTGCTCCTGTAGTTGCTCGGTAGAAGAAACTAATTTGCCGAGTCCATTAACTAGATTTTTGAGGTTGTCTCGGAAAGCCGGATCGCCCGTAAGATCGTCGAGATCGGCAGTAATTTTTTGGGTATTTTCAAATGTAGCTCGCGCTGAATCTAGAGTTTGTTGTAGCGTCACTAAATTCTTCGGATCGTTGAGATTAGCAGAAAGATCTTTTAAGTTATTAGAAATTTGAGCGGCATTGGCAGTCACAGCTTCTAAGTTACGCACGATTTCTCCAGGGTTTACCTCGCTCAACGCGGCATCGACTTTAGCCAGCATCGGTTTTAACGTACTCAATGTTTCGCCTAACTGCTTGCTCGCTTCACTGAAATTACTCAAAGTAGCAGTTAATGTAGCTTTGTTGTCTCCTACTAAGCTGTTGAGATTGGTAGCCAGCAGATTGAACTTATCGGCTGTTTGACCGAACTTGTTAATAGTAGCGACAATTTCGTCGGTTCTCCCGCCAAAGCGATCGATAGTTTGATTGAGTCGATCGGCTGTGGTGCCAAACTTATTAAAAGTTTGATTAATCTGCGTTGTCGTGCCGCCAAAATCACCAATAGTTTCATTAATTCGATCGGCTGTATCGCCAAATTTATCGGCGGTATTAGCGATTTGATTGGCCATTAACCCCACTTCTTCTGACGTGCGACTGGCTGAATCAGAAAGGGAAACTGCCGTATTTGAGAAGGTTCTCAGTTCTTGTCTGAGAGATCTACCCAACAAAGTAAATTCGCGGCTGAGATTACCAATTTCTTTGGCGGCTTCGGCACTATTTCTAGTCGCAGCATTCAAATTAGCCTTAAATTCCGGACTGCTATAAGCTTCAGAAAGCCTGGTAGTTGCAGTTAAGAGGTCGTATAAGTTGACCCCCTTTTGACCGACAGTAACGTCGTTGTTACAAATAATTAAATTAGCCGATTCGCAGTTAGCATCAAGCGGTTTAGTTGCCAGATCTGTCGGTAAGACTATCTCTATATTCTCTCCCCTCTCGTTCCTAATTTTTGGCGGTCTGATATCGATCGAAGTCTCGCCGATCAAACCGGATTGGTTGGCTTCAATCGTCGGGTTGCGAGGAATTGCCAGATCGGCTTTAATAATTTCGATCGTGACGGCTACCCCGTTGGAACCAGCGGTAATATCGGTAATTCTCCCCACCTGAACTCCGCGATAGCGAACTGGTGCCCCAGATTGCATCCCCACCGTATCGGGAAAGTTAGCGACAAATTTGTAGCTGCGACTTCCAGGCATAAACCCCCGCAGCCATAAGGCAATGCCGCCAAATACAGCTATTCCCAGCAGGATTAACAAGCCGACAGAGCCTTCTCTCACAGTTCGCGATCGCATATTTTTCTCCTAAGAATTTAGAAGTTTAGGAGTTTAGGAGTTTAGAAGTTAGTATTTTACTCTTGTCCCCTTGTCTCCCGATCTCTTAATTTTTGACTTTTGACTTTTGACTTGTCTACTATACCTTACTGGCTCTAAGTAACCATCTGGATCGGCCCGGTGAGAGAAGCACTGAAAAACTGGCGCACCAAAGCATTATCTGTCGAATCGATGTCGCCGATCTGTCCTTCCCATTGCACTTTACCTTGATAGAGAAAAATCACTCGATCGGCCGTGCGGCGAATGGTACTGTCTTGATGAGTCACCATGACGTAAGTGCCACAGCCGCCATCAATTTGCTGCAAATGGCGGACTAAATCTTCAATTACGGTTGAGGCGATCGGATCGAGTCCAGCAGTAGGCTCGTCGTAGAGCAAGACTTCGGGGGTATCTCTGGGATTATCGGGATTGGACATGATCGCCCTGGCAAAACTTACTCGTTTGCGCATCCCCCCAGATAACTCGGCCGGATAGCGATCGCTTACTCCTGGCAAACCTACCATTTCTAGCCTTTGTTCCACCAGTTGGCGAATTTTGCGGCGCGACATTTTGGAACGTTCGAGCAGCATAAAACCGACGTTTTCCTCGACGGTTAAGGAGTCGAATAAAGCTGCCTGCTGAAAAACCATCCCGATGAAAATCGGGTCTTCGGCATCCTCGATTAAACCTTGACGTTGCTGTCCTTGGATGTAAATCTCTCCAGCATCTGGGGCTAGCAAGCCAGCTATTATCCGCAGAATCGTTGATTTACCAGTTCCAGACGGACCGATGATTGCCAGGGCTTCCCCAGGATAAATATTGAGATCGACACCATCCAAGATGACATTGCTGCCAAAGGATTTAGATACTCCCTTGAGTTCGATTAAAGGCTCAGACATAGGCTACTGAAGAGTCTACCTTGCTAGTTTAGACGATCGCACGATCGGCGATCGCTGCTGTCGAACTTTGCAGTCCTAATTTTCCAAAAATACTCTTTAAGTGTTTGCGTGCCATGGCAAATCGATTTTTATTTGGTTCCAGGGTTAAGCTAATTACCAATTGCTTGCCATCTTGTTCGATTCGCAGCGGCAAACGAGTTGGAGTTTCTACAGAAATTTGATGTTTGACCCAAGCCGAAAGATAATCTGGTAGGTAGCGAAGATTAGCTGAGTCAGGAAAATAGGTTTGCAAGTATTGAATGGCAACAGATGTAATTAACTCGATCTGCCCCGATATATTCAGAATAATTAACCCCAAGCGATCGAGGTCTTGATGCAGTTGAGTCAGATTTTGCTCTACTCGTCCGAAGCGTCGAGCGTTCTCATAAGCTTGAAACAGATGGGGGCGGAACAGGTTGAGAATCAGGCGATCGCGTTCGGTAAAGTTGCGTTGGCTGCGAGTCAGCGTCATGCTACCGATAACCACATCCTTCTCGACAAGCTCGTTCCAATTCTCAGGACTGGTAGGCGGTAAAAAGATACACATCACGTCTTCCAAGCCCATCACTTGGAAGAATTGCTGATAAATTCCCTCTAACCGATGCAATGCTTGCTGACTGATGAAATCTGAGATTTTATAAGCTCCATATAAAGTCAAGGGCATATGTTGGGTAATCGGGTGTTCTTCCCAATACCGATGAGGTATCACCTCAAGTTCGGGAGTCAAGCCAGCACGACCGGGAAGCCAGGTATGAAAAATTTGACGCGACTGAAGCTGATTGCGGTGGAATATGGGAGGTTCGCTCTCGATGAGTCGATCGATAATCGTCAGTGCCTTCACTTCTAAGAAACTTAACTTGGACTTGTCTCAGGGACGAGATCGAAACCCATCTGTTTAGCTCGTTGCTTGAGATTTTTCAGCACCCGTTGTTGATATTGTTGCTCGTAAGCATCGACTCCCAGATCGACATAATCTTCCCCCGTCCTCCATAAGCGATAAAAAATGCGTGCCAACTTGTGAGCAGTTGCGGTAATGGCTTTGGGCGCACCCGCTCGATGACGGAGGCGGCGATAGAAAGCACCCAAAGCCGTCCGGCTGTGAGTCAAAGATTGGGCAGCAATCCGAAAGGCATTGGCGGCTCGATTGACTACTGGGCGAGTTTTGGCACTGAGAACTTTGCCGCCACTAATTCGACTGCCTGGGCAAATTCCCAGCCAAGAAGTGAAGTGCTTAACTGTGGGAAACCGAGTTGGATCGAGACCGACTTCCGAAAGAATAGTCTGAACGGTCAGTGCTTCCAAGCCATCGATTTGAGTAAAGTCTACTCCACTAATGCGATAGAGATGAGAGCGCAAATCGAATTTCGGAGCATGACGACTAGGCTTTTTGCCTTTCGGTCGCGGTGGCAGGGGTTGGTGATTTTGACTTTCAAACTCTGACAAACACTGCTCTATTTGTCGGTCGCATTGCTCAATTTGCTGCTGATAGACATCATAGAGATGCAACTCCTGCATCAGGACAAACAAATGCTCGGCGCGGTAATCTCCCTCCAGTGCCGCAGCTATTTCCTGAGTACTCCGTTTGGCACGAGGATCTTTCAAGGCCGCCAGACGCTCTCTGTCACGTTCCCCGGAGACAATAGCTCGAATAATCGCCATCCCCGTGACTCCGGTAAGATCGCTCACCACTCGATGGAGTTGCAGGTTCATTTCGGTTAAGGCTTTTTGCCTTCGCTGAATATGAACGCTCGCACTTTGGGTCAAGCGTTCCCGTTGTCGGATATAGCTCCGCAAGACACAAACCTGGTCTTCAGGACGAAAGGAACCTGACAATAATCCATAGCTATGCAGCTTTTGCAGCCATTGGCAATCAAGGACATCACTCTTGCGGCCTGGTACGGTTTTGACTAAGTGAGCGTTGACCAACCGTACTTCCAGACCACGGGTTTCCAGAATTTGAAATAAAGGAATCCAATGAAGCAGATAAAGCGCCTCAAGTGTAAGCTGAGTAAGGATTGAAGAGATTAGAGAGACCCCGAAATTGAGCGCCACTGAGTCAGAAAGAGCCGACGACCTGCCCATCATTATCCATTGGCTCCAACAAATGGAGAGCGAAAAATTAATTGACCAAGAGCTACCACCGCCACATAGCAATCTTGCTGTTAACCTATATGATTAGCCAATCTGACCATCGACTCTGTGCTGTCGAACCGTGGGTAGCAAGTCATCATCGCACCTTTTCGGTTTATCATCAGCCGCCAGAGCAGAGCGATAGGGAATCTTTACTAAATTTTGGCTATAGCCAAGACCGCCGCCCTGACTTGGTGCAATATCGTCAAATGCTGGCGACTTTAGACCCCTTAGTTTTACCTTTAGGAGGAGCGACTTTAGCGGGTTTTGGCACGGACGAATCCCATTACCTTCCTACCTGGAGACATTTGGGAGCAATTATCGGTCATAAAAACTTTTTGTTCCTGGCTGATTGTCAAGCTTCCAGTTTGGCCAATCGGGCGATGATTGACCGCGAAGGAGGGATTTACTGCTTTCCTCTAGCGATGAATCAACCTCGCCCGAAAATCTTATCCGATTGGATAGTTAGTCCACCAACCACAGCTAGAGAAATCATCTCTGATGATGCCGAGGCCACCGACGAGCCGATTGGTTGCGGATTTGAAGTGCCTTTGGGCAGTCTGTGGTTTGACATCGAACAACAGCAGTGGCATCGCTGCTCCGAAAGATGGTTGGCGGTTTGTTCTTATGCTCTGCGAAACCGTCAACTTCAAGGACTTTTCGACCGCCTGCACAAAGCCGAACTGGCCTTAAAAAAACTCGCTGACCGTCCTGGCAAAGAGGCTGCGCTCTTCGAGGCTTGATGTTTTTGTTGACCATTGCCCTGCAAGTTTTTACTCTGATGGAGTTTGTCGTTCGCCGTCAGTTGGCGACAGCCAACAAGTCGATTGCTGGCCTCTATGATGGCAATCCTCAACGTACTACCCAGCGACCAACCACCGAACGATTGTTAGCAGCTTTTCGTGGGATTACTCTCTATGTTCACCGCGATGGCTCCACCGAAATTACTGCTCTCAATCCCCTCCAGCAACTAATTTTAACTCTCATGAAAGTTTCTCCCTCTATCTACCTTCTGCCTTCTTGCGTTCCTGACTAGGCTGACTAAGGTGGCTCTAATGCTTATGTTAACTGGCTTTGGTTTAATTTATTTCCCTAGACACTTTTCAATTGAGCGAACCGTGAGTCAGATCGGTTGCCCCCCTGCGGGCAGGCAAGATGCCATAGGTATCAAGTTAAGAGAAGAGAACAAAAGTCAAGGGGGGGTAAGCACAACAGATAAGCTGACATCAGTAGCGGAGTTAAACAGCCGATGAGTAAACCCCACAAACGGCGAGGAACATCGGAATTACGGCATTTTGTCTCACTGACGGTTCAACCTGAGAACGACTACAGAGGCACTGAGGACAATTACAGGAGCAACTAACAAATCCGTTGGCGGGCAAAATGATGATGGTGGTGGAAGTCTTCACTCATCGTCCGGTGTGGGCCGGGTACGATGAAGACCCACAGCAGTCGGAAACGTCCTGGTGGCAAGAGTTGCTGTTGCTGCTACCAGTTGGGGGACTACTAGTAATCGACTTGGTTTTTTTCGGTTTTGAATGGTTCGACTAGCTTTATAGCAACCGTTGGAACGTATTTCTGTAGAAATGGTGTTCCGCAGTCTGTATTATTATGCTCGTGCCAAGGGCCGGGATGCCACTGTAGAACTGATTCCCTTTCTGGTGGAGCATCAACGCTCCTTTGGATTAGTTAAACAGCAACGTAAACGACAGCGACATCACCTCGCCCAAGCTCTTGACATTTGGGCTGATGCCTTAACTTGACACCTATGCCATCCTGCCTGCCCCAGGGACAGCCCAGAGGGCTATCCCACAAGTTTATGTAAATGCCAACTGCTGTCATAGTTATGTTGACAAATTGCTGGCAATTAGTTCGCGGTAGTGACTTTTAGGCTTGACACCCTTGAGTTCGGTAAGCAACTCCTTGCTCTTAAACAACTGGATGGTGGGCGTTCCCGTTACCCCAGCATTCTCGGCAATATCTGGATCTTGTTCGATATCGATTTCGATAAAGTGGATTTGCCCGTCGAATTCGTCTACTACCTTATTGAGGATCGGCTTGAGAGTGTGACAAGGACCGCATTGCGGGGAGGCGTATTTCACCATCAACAAGCGATCGCTTTCATGAAATAATTTCCGCAAAGCGTAACTACCTGCATGGCGAGTAGCTTCGAGGCTAAACTCGGCTTGTTGTTCGGCTTCGGTTTTCTTCGCCGTTTCTGGAGTTGCAGTTTGTTCCACCGCCTTTTGATGGAATTCTTGCAGCAGTCCTTCGGCTGATAACCACCTTTCTGCCAGCAGCGCGGCCATACAACCAGTCCCCGCTGCTGTTACTGCTTGCCGAAATTCATGGTCTTGCACGTCTCCAGCCGCAAACACGCCCTCAACGCTGGTTTCTACCGAACCGGGTTTAGTGACGATGTAGCCGACTTCATCTAGTTCCAGTTGCCCTTGAAATAAAGAGGTATTGGGAGTGTGACCGATCGCGTAAAATAATCCTTTGACCTGGATTTCTCCCAGTTCGCCAGTTTGAGTATTTTGGATTTTCACCCCACTCAGGCGATCGCTTTCACCAAAAACATCTACTGGCTGAGTATGCCAGTGAACCGTAATTTTAGGATTGCTCAATACTCGATCTTGCATGGCTTTACTAGCTCTCATGCGATCGCTCCGTACCAGCAGGTGAACGTGGGAGCCATACTTAGTCAGATAAATCGCTTCTTCAGCGGCCGAATCGCCTCCTCCAACTACGGCTAGTTCGGCATTGTGGAAAATTGGGGTAGCACCATCGCAAATCGCGCAAGCAGAGATCCCGCGACTCCAATACTGGGTTTCGCTGGGCAATCTCAATCTTTTAGCTGTGGCTCCAGTGGCGATAATAATACTGTGAGTTTTGACTTCTCGTTCCTCCGATCGCACGATGAAGGGCCGCACTCTGAGGTCAACCGATATAACATCTTCAGTAAATAACTCGGCTCCCCAGCGTTCTGCCTGGGCCTTGCTGCGCTCCATTAATTCCGGCCCGGTGATGCCTTCGGGAAAGCCAGGGAAATTTTCGACCTCGGTGGTAGTCATTAGCTGTCCGCCTGGTAGTCCGCCAGCTTGAAAGCCTTCAAACACGACAGGTTTGAGGTTAGCCCGTCCGGCATAAATCGCAGCAGTATATCCAGCGGGCCCAGAACCGATAATTACCAGATTTTCCACAGTTGGGTTAGCCATAGACTTTTCTAAATCAAACTCATAACGACTACACTTAATTTAGTATAACCTAATTTTGCACAGACCTTACGCCGATCGAGGGATGATATGCCTGAGTAGGGGCGCAATGCTTTCATGCGCGTCAAGTTAATGGTCAAAGCCTTCATCCGTCAGGGGTTGAAAACCCCTGCCTCATAGCTAAAGTCCTCTGAAGAGGACTCAACGATCTCTGGTAAATTTAGTTCCTTAGTCCATTTCAATGGACTTGTGCTTAAGCTGTGGGGTTTTGAACCCCTGGCGGTTGGCGCTAAAGATCGAGGCCCAACAATGGATCTAGCCTTAAGTTGATACCAATGAATGCTTTGCGCCCCTACAGGTTCAAACACTTCTTTTGAGGGCAGAGACTTGGCCGATAATAAAAGAATCCCCTAGCTTTTACCTTGTTTGTCACCCCGTCAGCCACTCGGAGGATAGCAGATGGCCGCATCGACTGATAGAGATATCAAAGAACTGAAGGAACTAATAAATAGCCGCTTTAATGCGATCGATAGTCGCTTTGACAAGCTAGAAAATCGGTTTGACTCTCTAGAAGAAAAAGTTAAAGTCTTAGAAATAGGTCAAACCAAGTTAGAAGCTAACCTGGGAAAAATTGAAGTTCGCCTAGAAGAGTGGAAACCATCAATTAACAAAATCTCTGACTTAGCAGAAAAGGTTGGGGAACTCAAAAACTGGAGACAAATCGCTGTCATCGTTATTTCTGCCGTCTTAGCCGCAACCTTGGGCTGGTGGGCGAGAAGTGGTAAACCTTGAATACAACTAGTTTAAGGGTATAGCGATCGCTCCAGCAAAAACCAGATGACACCAAGATGCGATCGAGAGACATTACACTACCAAATCTCTACATCGTTCTTTGTCTCCCCATCTCCCCATCCCCCCATCCCCCTGCCCATCTGCGTTTCAGGAATTTGAAAAAAATTTTGCTAGGGGTGATATGAAAGCGATCGAGGGTGGGTAAGTTAAGCACAGCAGTAAAACAACACAACAAATAACCCCACAAGGAGACAGATAAATGAAAACCGAACTGAAAGCCAAATTCCTACAACACCTGAACCAAAAGAAATCTGAAAAAGGCTTCACCTTAATCGAACTGTTGGTTGTAATCATCATCATCGGGATTTTGGCTGCTATTGCTCTACCCACCTTCCTCAACCAAACCGCCAAGGGCAAACAGTCTGAAGCCAAGCAAAACGTTAGCTCTGTTAACAAGACCCAAACTTCCTATCGGGCTGAGAACAAATTCTTCGCCACTAACTTTGACCAGTTAGCTCTCGGTACCATCACTGGTGACACTGCTACTGCTGCTACTAGCAACTATAGCTACGGACTGACTTCAGTTACTACCTCTCCCGACCAGTTTCAAATCGCAGCTACTGCTAGGGATACCGCTCTCAAAGGCTACTCTGGTGGCGTTACCCGCTATAACAACACTGCTAACCAGCCTGTAATGAGCAGCATTATATGCGAAGCCACTACGCCAGGAACAACCGCTCCCGCGCTACCTACTGTTGGCGGTACAGTTGCTCCTGTATGTACTGGTGCAACCACTCCAGTTGAGCCTTAATTGTAGACCTGGCTATCAGTTGAGCTAGGACACCTTCAATACTAAATTATAGGGTAGGCATTTTGCCTGCCCTATAGTTTTTTGGTTTGGGCGATGAAATCTTAACCTCGAGCCAAAATTAGTTTAGCAAAACTTGGTTTGCCTTCACCCCGCCTGCGGCTTCCCTTTCCCAAGCTTGGGAGCAGAGAAGGGATAAGGGCTGGATGCAAAGTTTTAAAAAACTAGATTTGATATGACAGTCATTAGGGCGGCACTTAAGCGTACTAGGAAAAATTGAAATTTTTAACTTCTACTCCGATCGGTATCCTAAAATTAGAGGAGTAGATTTTTACACTATCGCAAGTATTTTCACTATCAATGCCAAATACTGAAACTATAACCTGGCAACCAGAAGTCCAAGAGTTTTTATTAGCTGGTAATTACCATAAAGTAGCTAATTTCTACGAGCAAGCTATTGAAAACGAATCCCATGTCGTGGCTCATTATTGGCATTTGGGTTTAAGCTATCTTTTGCAAAGTTATGAAGAAGAAGCTCAAACTACATGGCTTCTAGGAATGTCTCAGATAGAAGAAGAAGAGGCAGATCGACGCGCCGCTGAATTCAGTCAAATTCTCGATGCCGAGGCCCGACGACAAACAAATTTAAATAATTACCAAACTGCTTGGGCTGTTCGACAACATTTAAAAGAAATAGACCCGCACCAAGTTAATAATATCTTACATTTACTATTGCTGTCATTTAATCTAAATATATTCGAGTGGGGATTAGTCAAAGATTGGCAAGTCATAGAAATCTTGGAACAAAGTTCGTCAGAGGAAGTAGATTTCGAGCTAATTTTGCAAGTTCTTACAAAAATTCTGGAATTCAGAACTGAAGAAACTTTAGCTTTCCTTCAATCCTGTTTGCCACACGTCCGAGATCCCAAAGCTTTTAATGCTAGTGTGATGCCGATCGCCGTCAAAATTTCTTCTCAGTATCACCAGCCAGCGTTCGCTGCTAAAATAGCCGAGGTTTGCCTCGATTTACAGCCATCTAATTCGGGAGTTTTGCACGATTTATCGTGTTTTTATACAAACTCAGGCGAGCACCAAAAAGGAATTAGCACTGCCAAAGAATTCTATAAAAATTGCCAAACTATCGAACGGAAAATATTGGGTAATTATCTTATACTTCGTGCTATTTTCAGTGCTGGTTCTTGGCTGGAAGCAGAGGAATACATCCAACGTCAAGAATCGCTAATGTTACAGATGATTCAGGAGCCGCCTGAAAAATTGGACAGAGGTTCTAATATTTCTTTACTCATTTCTCCTTTTTTCTTACCTTATCTGCAAGACGATTTGCAAAAAAATCGATGGTTTCGCAATCAAGTCAGCCAACTATTTCAAAATAATTTGCGCTCTTTAGCCCCAGCTTCGTTAAACTTTGCTCGGTCTACGCCAGCAACACAATCTAGACCTTTAAAAATCGGCTACATTGCTCACACGCTGCGCTCTCATTCTGTAGGTTGGTTGAGCCGTTGGTTGTTTCAACATCACGATCGAGAAGCGTTTCCTACTACCCTTTACTGTGTCAATCAGAATCTAGAAGATAAATTTACCCAAAATTGGTTTAGAGATCGGGTGGATGTCACCTACAGCTTGCCGCCAGATTACCGAACAATTGCCGGGCAAATCCATCAGGATGAAATAGATATTTTAGTCGATCTCGATAGCATTACTTTAGAGTGTACTTGCGAAGTTATGGCGATGAAGCCCGCACCAGTGCAAGTGACTTGGTTGGGATGGGACGCTTCTGGTTTGCCAGCGATCGATCATTACATTGCCGATCCATATGTTTTGCCAGAAAATGCTCAAGAGTATTACCAGGAAAATATTTGGCGATTGCCACAAACGTATTTGGCTGTAGATGGATTCGAGGTAGGTATCCCAACTTTACGCCGCGAAGATCTAGAAATTCCTAGCGCTGCGATCGTTTATCTCAGCGCCCAAACAGGCTATAAACGCCATCCAGATACAGTTAGATTGCAAATGCAAATTATTAAAGAAGTTCCTAATAGTTATTTTCTAATTAAAGGACTGGCAGATAATTTAAAAACTCAGGAATTTTTTACTCATATGGCAGAAGAAGTTGGTGTCGATCTGCAAAGATTAAAATTTCTTCCTAGAGATCTAAATGAATTTACCCATCGAGCTAATTTAACTATTGCCGATGTGATTTTAGATACTTTCCCTTACAATGGGGCAACTACAACTTTAGAAACTTTATGGATGGGGGTTCCTTTAGTAACTAAAGTGGGACAGCAATTTGCGGCGCGCAATAGCTATACCTTTATGATGAATGCCGGAATTACAGAAGGCATTGCTTGGACAGATGAAGAATATATCGAGTGGGGCGCGCGCCTGGGTAAAGATGAAGCTTTGCGACATCACGTAGCTGGAAAACTCAAAGCTTCGCGGCAAACGTCGCCTTTATGGAATGCCAAACAGTTTACCCGCGAAATGGAGAAAGCTTATCAGCAAATGTGGCAAAGATACTTAGACGCTGGCAAATGAACTAAAAATCAACAAAAAACCCCAGTCGCCGACTGAGGTTAACTCTGTCGCCGGGAAGTCCCCCGCTATAATCGCTTCGATTTAGCGGCGGGATGAAAGGCAAAAACAAGGGATCTCCTGCGTTTTTCAAATCTTCCCGATGCTGTTACTGGAAAGTGTATAATCCAGTAAGGAGAAAAGATTAGTGCTACACAAGGCTATCAAAGTTAGACTTTATCCAACATTGGAGCAGCAGCAACTACTAGCTCAACACTTCGGTTGCGCTCGTTGGTGGTGGAATTATGCTCTCAATAAATCAATTGAAACTTACAAAGAGACAGGAAAAAGTTTAGGACAGTCAGCACTTAACGCCTTCTTGCCCTTGCTCAAAAAGACCGAAGGTACAGAGTGGCTATCAGAATGTTACAGCCAAGTTTTACAGGCGACTACGCTTAACTTGACAACAGCCTATAAAAACTTCTTTGCCGGACGTGCAAGGTTTCCGCGCTTTAAATCAAGGCATGAAAAACAGTCAGTTCAGTATCCTCAAAATGTCAGAACGTCTACTGGTTTAGTCCATTTTCCGGGTAAAGTCGGAAAGATTAAAGCCAAGTTGCACAGAGAGATTGAAGGAGCAATCAAGACTGTTACGGTAAGTCTTGAGCCATCAGGAAAGTATTTTGCATCTATTCTGAGTGAAGTTGAGGGTGATAATCCAAAAAGTTCAACAGAGGGTAAAGTGATAGGAATTGACCTAGGCTTGACACATTTTGCTATCACCAGTAATGGCACGGGTAAAATATCCAAATATGACAATCCTAGGCATTTTGCCAAACACGAGAAAAACCTGAAGCGCAAACAACAAAAATTAGCTAAGAAACAAAAAGGAAGTAAAACCAGAAATAAGTACAAAAGATTAGTAGCTAGAGTGTATGGACGTGTCAGTAATTCACGCCAAGATTTTCTGCATAAGCTTTCCCGAAAGATCGTCAATGAAAACCAAGTTGTCGTAGTAGAAAATCTTCATGTCAAAGGCATGGTACGCGATCGCAACCTGGCTAAGGCAATATCTGATGCCGGATGGGGAACTTTTACTAATTTGCTTGCCTATAAATTAGAGCGAAAAGGTGGCAAGTTAGTTGAGATTGACCGATGGTTCCCTAGTTCCAAGCTTTGCTCTAATTGTTATTACCAAGTCGATAAGTTGCCACTTGATATTAGAGAGTGGACTTGTCCCAATTGTGGTACTCATCACGACAGGGACAGTAATGCTGCAACAAATATTAGAGCAGAAGGCATCAGAATCATAAAGACGGATGGAATAGCCGTCTCTGCTAACGGAGGGGAAGTAAGACCAATGAAGGGGCGCAAGTCTGTTCTGAGGCATTCCCCCGTGATGTTAGAAGCCCACACTATAATCGCTTCGATTTAGTGTGGGTAGTTCACAAAGTAATGCCCTATGCCCCATGACCCATGACCCATGCTCCCTACTTATGTCTGCTGCACCTACTGTCACACCAGAACGCTCTGCTGTTGTTACGCAACAGCCTTATCCCAACTACAAGGTAATCGTCCTCAACGATGATTTCAATACTTTTGAACACGTCCACGACTGCTTGGTGAAGTATATTCCAGGAATGACGAGCGATCGCGCTTGGGAATTGACTAACCAAGTTCATTATGAAGGACAAGCGATCGTCTGGGTCGGTCCTCAAGAGCAAGCCGAACTCTATCACCAACAGCTATTGCGAGCGGGTTTAACCATGGCTCCCATAGAACCAGCTTAGATAGTGGGAGGTCAGCAGTTAAGGTAGTTATACTGGTGGTTTCAAGAGTTTAACCGCGTTGTGTTTAGGGTTGATTCCACCGATAGACATTTATGATCGATACACTGATTGCCTGGACGGGCGAAGCTTGGCAGATCTGGCAAGCCAATAGCGGCTGGATGGGTTGGAACTTATTTTTAGCCTTGGTCCCTTTATTTTTGAGCTTTTGGTTGTTTGATAGGCCGCGATCGCCTATGCTGCGTTGGGGGACTGGCATTTTGTTAGGCATAACTTTAGTCCTAGGGTTGCATCGTGCTAATTTAATCAAACTGCAACTACTGCTGGCTAGTTTGCGCCAGTCTTACTTAGGATTAGACCTGTTCTACATTGTCGGATCGATCGCTCTGACGATAGTTTTGATGGTTCTCGATATCAGATTGTGGTCGGGAAAGGGATCTCGTTCCCTGCTGTGGTGGTTTGGGTTTCTGATATTTATCTTATTTTTGCCCAATGCGCCTTACGTCTTAACCGATATCATTCATCTAGTTGAAGATATCCAGACATTCCCTTCGATTTGGATTATCACTTTAGCGATCGTACCTCTTTACCTACTATTCATGTTCGTTGGCTTTGAAGCCTATGTTTTATCTTTAATTTATCTCGGCGATTACTTGCAACGCCAAGGACGGGGAAAATGGGTTCTAGGGATTGAATTACTGTTGCATTTTCTCAGTGCGATCGGCATTTTTTTGGGACGATTTTTGCGACTCAATAGTTGGTATCTTTTTACCAGACCTGGGGCATTGCTCGATAGCGCTAACGAGCTAATGGGTAAGTTTCCGCTTGTAGTAACTGCTATTACTTTTCTGGTATTGGCGGCGTTGTACTGGATTATGAAGCAAGTCACCTTGGGCATCATGTGGAAAAATCAAAAACCCGCGACTTTGCTGCCCGATCCCTCGAACCCCGACTATTAGGGGATAATTCTTGATTCCCATAAGGGTAATTATCGGTATCATCCCGATTGGGCATCCCGAATGACGAATTATGAATGGTGGCTGGACATCGATCGTCTACAGGCACTAAACTGACGGGCAAATTGTAGAAACGTAGCACTGCTACATCTCTACAACGGTTAGGTCGATCGCGATTACATGGAAATGGTGTTATGCCAGAGACAGCATCTTTAGAGGTTATTTCCCCCCATCAACTACAAGAAATCGGGACGGACGATTTGCTAGTTGCCTTTGCCGATTTTCTCAATATTGATGTTGCCAACGGAGATGCAGCAGCCGATACCATTTCTACCTATTCGAGCCAAATTCAGCAGTATCTCAGTTGGTGTCAAATAGCTGGCATTAATCCGGCCCGCGTTACTCGCCACGAAATTAAGGAATATCGCCGCTGGATGGTAGAAACCAAAAAATACAAGGCAGCAACGATCGCTTTGAAACTTTCTGCCGTCCGGCGGTTTTATGAAGCTGCGATCGCAAAAGGGTTGATTGCGGTTAACCCGGCTACGGGTATCAAACCTCCCAGAGAAAAACGCGATCCGGCAGAGAGAATTACCTTTTTGGAACGGGAAGAGGCCCGAGATTTACTGGCTGCGATCGCTCCAGAAGCAACTTTAGCATCGAAGCGCGATCGCGCTTTGCTGGCGATTATGACTTTAGAAGGCACCCGTACTGTCGAGATGCACCGCACCAACATCGCCGATATCGTCCAGCAGGGTAACAACATTGGCATCAGGGTAGAAGGAAAACGGCATATTCGCCTAGTACCCCTCACCCCCAAACTGGCAGAAATTCTGATGGAATATCTGGCAGCGAGGAAGGCGGAGGGAGAAAAGTTAAAACCAACCAGTCCGTTATTTATTGCCTTAGATCGTCGAAGTTACGGGCAGCGTCTCAGTCGTCGAGGAATCAGGCAAATAGTCGATCGATATCTACTGAAAAGCGAACTGAAGCACCGTCCGGGGCGTACCATATCTGCCCACAGCCTGCGTCACACGGCGGGAACGCTAGCTTTAAGGAATGGTGCTGACTTGCGGCAAGTTCAAGATTTGTTAGGACACAGCGATCCGCGCACTACATCAATCTACACTCACGTAGGCGATCGCTGGGCCAATAATCCCGCATTGAAGTTGGAACTGTGGTGAGTAATATCGCAGGACTTACGCAAATCGATGGATAATATGCCATGGGTAGGGGGCAACACATTATAGCGTCAACTTAACGGTCAAAAGCTCCATCCGCCAGGGGTTCAAAACCCCTATCTCATAGCGAAAGTCCTCTAAAGAGGACTGAATTGCCTCAGTGCTGTATCAAAATGTGGAACGGCTTCAAAAGTTTCCTCGATTTATTTCTCCAATCCAACTGCCCGCTTTGCCAGCGTCCGACTGAAACCGAACTCTGTCAATACTGCCAAAGACAACTCCTCGACTGCCAACTAACTAATCCCTCTCAACTCTGGCAAGGAGAAATACCAGCTTTTGCTTGGGGAAACTATACGGGTGCATTGAAACGTGCGATCGCGGCTTTAAAATATGAAAATCAACCCCAATTAGCCCAACCTCTAGGCCGCTGGATGGGAGAAGCTTGGCTGAAATCGAAGATTGCGGCTAAAACTCCCAAATTAACTGTGGTTCCAATTCCACTCCACGGCAGCAAGCTCCAGCAGCGGGGCTACAATCAGGCCGAACTGCTAGCACGGAGTTTTTGCAACTTTACTGGTTTGCGCTTGCAGTCAAAAGGGTTACAGCGAGTTCGTTCGACCGAAGCCCAATTTGGTTTATCGATCGCCCAACGAGAACAGAACTTAGCTAATGCCTTTAAGATCGATCGCCCTCCAGGATCTCCAGTCTTATTACTCGACGACATTTATACTACCGGAGCTACTGCGCGTTCTGCTGCCCAGATTTTACAGCAGTCGGGGATATTAGTTTATGGATTAGTAGCGATCGCTGCTCCTCAACTGGGTCGTTCTGTAAAGATAATCTAGAAATAAAGCCCGTATTTTTTCTATCACTTTGATAATTTAACCTGAGTTCGGGTTAAGCCGAAGGTAGAAAAAACTCATTGAGATGGAGAGAAGGCTTCTTGGGCTGATGACAATAAGCAATCAGCCCGCAGACCAAATTCACCAGAAAATTGGCTGGAGAGCGATGCCGTGAATGCTCAATCTGAGAGATATTTTTGAGTTGGTCAATAATCGTTTCGATAGATGAAAAGCAATCAGGATGGTCATGATTTCACTCAATCTCAGTTGGCGAGGACGACGACGGTGTTTGATGCCATCTCCTAAAAGTTTTTGATGCCAAAGTGGTTCAAAAATTTGGCAGAAATCATCTACAGAGCAGAAAAGTTCCTCTAGACTGGACATGGGGCTAACCTGTAACGCTTTCCCAACCAGACGATCGAACCTGTAAGGGCTGTATCTCTCTTTGCAGTATGGGAGCGGAAACCAACTCCAGATTAAAGCTGGAGCGATTGCCATAGAGGTAATTCGGAAACAGAGGCGTACAATTGGGGTTGTTGGGTTTCGCTCGTGCTCAACCCAACCTATAGCTGCATTTACTATTCCACTAGTGCGGGAGGCTGAGTTCGGGGAGCATTCCAAGGAGCGACGATCGGCAACAGCAGCAATCCAGGTATAGCTGCGGCTACAGTGATTAAAAAGAATGAAGGCCAACCTGTAGCTTTTGCTAAATCGCCAGCAGGGGCAGAGAGAACATCTCGACTGATAGCTATTAAGCTCGAAAACAGAGCAAACTGAGTGGTGGTGAAGTGATGGCTGCAAAGGCTCATCAAATAGGCAACTGTTACCACTGTAACTAACCCCCCACAAAAGTTTTCGATATTAATTGCCACTACTAACATCGAATAGTTTTTGCCAGTGAGGGCTAATAGGTAATAACCAAAGTTGCTGACTAGTTGCAGTACACCAAATATCCATAGGGCACGATTTTTACCGATTTTGGTCATAATCAGTCCGCCAACTAGTACACCTACTGTAGTGGCGATTAAACCCATTAACTGATAGGCTGCCAATTCAGTTTTAGTGAACTTAATCTGCCTCAAAAATATGTTGCCAGTAGCTAAGACTAGGGCATCTCCCAGCTTATACAGCAAGATAAAAACTAAAATGATGCTGCTTTGAACGATGCCAAATCGTTGAGAAAATTCTTGCAGCGGCAGAATAGCTACATCTAGTAAAGATTGAGACGAACTATTTGGCGATCGCTCGTTCAAAGACCGTTTTGGCGACCAAAAAGCAATAGAAACCCACCCGATTAACAAAGCTGCCAAAATCCAATAAAATCCAAATAAATGAGTTTGATAGGTCGAACATTCATTACCAGGAGGATGTAAGGTTTTATCCGAGCATGGATCGGTTATCACCCACCAAAGTAATCCGCCAATTCCTAGTACGATCGCTACCAGAAAAAATACATCTTTGAAAGAAGGAGGAGAGGTGTTTCTCGCAACGTTATCAAATTTTGGTTCTGGTGCTAGTAAAGTGGCAATTATTCCCACTGCCATAAAAGCAGCCATGAGGAAATAGACCGCATTCCAAGGAATCAAATCTGCTAAAGCTAAAGCTAAGGAGCCAGCGATAAACAATGATACGCGGTAGCCCAGCACCCAAAGAGATGCGCCTGTTTCTAATTCTAATGGGTTTAAAACATCAGTACGATAAGCATCACCAACAATATCTTGACTGGCACTTAAAAACGCCGTCACAAAAGCGGTTATTGCCAAGATATTTAGCACCTGCACGTTGGTAGAAGGTTTTTGTAATGCCATAGCAATAATGGCTAATACTAAACCTAGTTGAGTTAAGATTAGCCAACCGCGTTGCGAGCCAAGAAAAGGTAAAGGTGGCGCAAATCGATCGACTAATGGCGACCACAGAAATTTCAACGAATAGGGCAAACTCATCAACCCAAACAGGGTGATGATGCCAATATCAACTCCAGAATCCTGGAACCACAGTTGTAAGGTTCTGCTGGTTAAGAACAACGGCAAGCCAGATGAGAATCCGAGTAGCAGTAAAACTGCCATCTTTCGGCTCTTAAAAACTTGCATTAGCGATTTAAGGTCTTGCACGACTGAAAACTTGCTCCTGATTGAGGGAAATTGTAAGTAACCTGAGTTCGGGATAAGAAATCTTGGGAAGTATTGATTTTCCGTTGTTCGCCATCTCTATCCCCAGAGAGCGTCTGTCAATAAGCTAGATTATCGAGAATTTTCTCAATAAATAGACTTAATTATGAACAAGCCGTAACTGGGGGCAGGAAGCGATCGCACAATAACTCCACCAGGCACGGACTACAGACTTTTGCTTAAACCGAACTCAGGTTAAGTAGATGGGGAAAATTTAACAGAAAATGTCTGAACTGTTAATCGATCGCAGCACTCAACTACTAACTATCTCAATCCACACCTAAGTAGGCAGACAAAAATATTGGTGAGGTTAGGGCGGGTTTTGCTGGCAATTAAACCCTCGTGCAGCAAGCATTTTGGGCTAAACCCGCCCCTACAGATTAACTCGATTTATGATGTCTGACTGCTGATACTTACTTACTCGATATTTGACCGATTTTCCCACAAGAAAGAGCCAGCTTTTGCAGAGTTTTACATCGTGGCTAAGGCTTTACTTCCGATCTCAACGGTGAAAATAACCGCGCCAAACACCTACCAACACTCCTTGCACCTGCACTTGAGTGGCAGAGACTTCGATCGGTTTGTACTTAGGATTAGCTGGTTTGAGCATCACCTGCTCGCCGCTGCGATAGAAACGCTTCAATGTCGTACCGTGTCCCTCAACGCGGGCGGCGACAATAGTACCATTTTTCAAATTTGAAGGTTCTTGGATTGGTTGCACGATCGCTACATCGCCTTCGGTAATAAAGTCGTCGATCATGCTATCTCCTACTACCCGCAAGCCAAAACAATTAGATCGATCGAAGAAACCAGACAGATCTAACTGTTCTTTGACATCAGTAAATGGTTCCACCAATCCGCCAGCAGCGATCGCTCCTAGTATGGGTAAGCCACTAGCTTCGGAATGTAAAATCCTAATCGTCCGGGCTTGTCCTTCTTCCCATTCGATATATCCTTTCGCTTTGAGATGTTCCAGACGACTTTGTACTGGGGCTGGCGATTTCAAATTCATGGCCCGCATCATTTGCCTAATTGAAGGGGCGTGTTGGTGTTGGCGGATATAATCTACCAGCCAATCGTAAAGTTGTTGTTGGGCTTCTGTCAGGATTTCCATAAATAATAATGAGTTGGTGCAATTTAGAACTCTTGTACTCATTATGTATTAATTTATAGAACAGAAGTACTATTTTTGAGAATTTAGGAGTTTAGGAAGTGTTAAGTGTTAAGTGTGAAGTGAATAATTCCTCATTGTCTCCCCATCTCCCCATCTCCCCATCTCCCCATCTCCCCATCTCCCCATCTTCCTCTCTCCCTCAACCTGCTCCCAACAAGCTGGCCAGCAAAGCCTTCTGGACGTGCATTCGATTTTCTGCCTGATCCCAAACGCGCGATCGCATCCCTTCAATTGCCCCGTCGGTAATTTCTTCGCCTCGGTGGGCTGGCAAACAATGGAGGACAATAGCGTTAGGTTCGGCGCTATCTAATAGCTGTTCGTTAACTTGGTAAGGTTGAAAAACCGGAATGCGGGTATCAGCAGAAGATTCTTGTCCCATACTGGCCCAAACGTCAGTATAAAGGACGGATGCTCCTTTGACGGCGGCTTTAGGATCGTTAGCGATCGCGACTTCGGTTTTGCCAGCGGCGATGGCTTTGGCTCGATCGACAATTCCCTTATCTGGCTGATATTCCGGTGGGGTAGCGATTCTGACGTTCATCCCCATCAAAGCACAACCCAATAACAGCGAATGAGCCACATTATTGCCATCGCCCAAATAAGTTAAAGTTACTCCTTCAAGAGTACCAAAGCACTCTCGAATAGTTAATAAATCTGCCAATACTTGACAGGGATGTTCTAGATCGCTGAGGGCATTAATAACTGGAATGCGGGCATAATGGGCAAAAGCTTCTAAATCTTGCTGCTTAAAAGTCCGAATGGCCATGATATCGAGATATCGATCTAGCACCCGCGCTGTATCTGCTAAGGGTTCCCCTCGACTGACTTGAGTAACATCGGGATTGAGATCGATTACTTGCCCGCCTAATTGGTACATCGCTACCGAAAAGCTAACGCGAGTCCTGGTAGAAGCTTTATAGAACAAAAGCCCTAAGACTTTTTCGCAACGCAGATTTACCGCCCCAGCTTTCATCTGACTGGCTAACTGCAATAACTCTTGAATCTCATCTACGCTCAAATCTGCCAAGCTAAGCAAATCTCGTCCTTTCAATGCTTCCATGGTGGTACTTAGCGATCGGGGAAAGAGGTAATAGTACACCATTTCTCTTTCTCTTTGAAGTTCTAGATTGGCAAATTTGTCGATCTTCTCTGGCAGATAAATTGCCGATTGTGCTGCTGCGATCGCGTAGCGTGGGCGAAGCACATATCGCCGTCACTCATATATTTCTTCTATTTGGCGTTGCAGTTCGTCAATTTGGGAGGAAAATTTTAGTTGACCTTTTTGTTGCTCTACCTGTGCCGTTCTAAAATTTTGATATATTTCTTTGCGGCGTTCTTCACGGAGATCGTGCTGAGGTAAAAGTTGAATTTCTTGCTTTTCTTCAGTGGAAAGACTTTTAATCGCCTCCACTACATCCTTGAAAGTCATGATTTGCAATCCCCTTAAGGTGTCTATTCGACTAATCTAACACGCTGCTTGTCGTCCTTCTAGTTACACTGATAGCTCTTTCTCGTAGATTCTGTAAGTTTTATAGATTTCACCACCAGACGCTTCGATCAGTTTCCGAGAAGGAAAGTTATCTTCATATACCCAGGATAGTTCCGCTCGTTTATAAGGCTTACCTTTTTTAATTCCACCTTGCATTCCTAAATAAATTAAAGCTAGAGGTACCATTTTTCGCCGATATTCTGGCAGCGAACAAATGGCAATTACTCGACCTCGATCGATCTGACGGCGATACCACAAAAACTTAATAATTCCCAGCCAGCTTAATTTGCCGTCAACGTGCTTCAACGGAATATTATAATCTGGCAATCCCATCCAAAAACCAATCATTTCGCCGTTGTATTCGGCTACGGGAAAAACATCTGGATCGACTAAACTTTGCAGTTCTTTAGCTTCTTCTAAAAATTCTTCTTGAGTGCGAGGTGTCGAACTCCAATTATTAGCAAAAGCCTTAGTAAATAAATTATATAAACTAATGCAATCTTCCTCAAATTCTTTCCCTTTAATATGAAGCGGGCGGAAAGTTACCCCAGATTTACAGGCAATCCGATAGCCTTTTTCAAATTCTGGCGATAGGGGTTTATCTAAAGGAAAGTTATAAGCATAAGCATCCTTAGCTTTATGCCAACCATCCCGCTCCATAAACTCTGGGTAATAAGCAGGATTGTACGGCATCATCACCATCGGCGGCGAATCGAAGCCATCAACTAGAAACAAGCAATTATTGTGAGTCGAAAGATCTATAGGACCGCGTGCTATAGTCATCCCATGCGATCGCAGCCACTCGCAAGCCGTTTCTAATAAAGCCTGAGCAATTTCAAAATCGGGAATGCACTCAAAAAAACCAAACAGCCCGATATTTTGATTTTCTCGATCGATCAGGCGTTGATTTACCGCCGCCACCACGCGCCCCACTGCTTGCTGGGGATTCGCCGTTGAAATAGCAATAAACTGTTGCAGCTTGCCATACTGAAAAAAAGGATTGCTAGGAGCAAATTGCTTAGCCACGCTGCTACGAATTGGCGGCACCCAATGAGGATCGTTAGCATACACCAACCCAGGCACATTCAAAAACATCTCGCCCTCTTGAGGAGAGGTGACAGCTTGAATCTCAAAATCTCTGCGTACCTTTGCGTTCACCTTTGCGTACCTTTGCGTTAAAAAACCAGAAATCAGACAAAAATCTCGGTGACGATCGGGCGGATTTGAATTCAGCTAGATTGTTACAAAGTCAATATCTTGGCTAAAACCGCCCCTACGCTTTAATTCTACTCCTCTTCCTCACTCTCATCCTGCGGCAAAAATCCAGACTGAAGAACCTCCGTCAGCGGATAAGGACATTCAATCGGAAACGTATCTACAGGCAATTCAGTTTCAGCACTAGCTTGTTCTACAGCATCTCGATAGCATTGAGCAAATACTTCCTCTAAGTAGGGTTTAACGTTAGGAGAATCTTGAAGAATTTGCTTGCAGCATCTTCGGTTTTTAATTATTTCAACTCGCCAGGTAGCACCTCTAAATTTTGTTTGATTCAACAACAATGCTTGCCGCTCTGCCCAAGCAGCAAAATCTCGATCGTAGAGGGTTGGAGTGGTTTTAAATGGTAGAGACATTACTCGATCGTAATGGTACTACTGCGCAATTGTCAGGTTAACCTCATCTATGCCGATTAATTTTTATGCTTCCTAAGCACTAATCGTTTGTTTGTATAAAGAATTGCGAGTCGCTACCATCCCAGCCACTAAACGATCCATCTCTTCTTTAGTATGGAGGGCATTAGCCGTCATCCGAATTCGGGGTTTAGCGATAAACCAAATCGGCGACACCCAAATGCCGTGATGTTCCATCAGTTCTCTGCCAAAAATTTTAGGATTGATATCTGAAGGCAAAATAACTGGAATGACGTTAGTTTCGCCAATGACATCAAAATCGTTGTCGGCTAAACGCGATCGCAGATACTTAGTATTTTCTTGCAATTTTCTGACTAATTCTGGTCGCTGGCGGACTTGACGGATGCTTTCTAAAGCCGCTGCTGCCAAGGGTGGAGATAAAGAAATCGTGCCAATAGAGGTAGGAGAAACGTTGAGCAAAGGTTTGAGTTCGGCAACGTGAGAGCTAATCGCCGCGCCAGCAGAGGCCGCAAACTTCGAGAAAGTAGTCATAATCAGCGGGACTATACCCCGTTCGATCGCATCAGAGGGTAACAGCCCAAAATGTTCGTAAATCCCTCTTCCCGTCGGGCCGATGGCACCGCTAGCATGGGCTTCATCCATCACTAACACGCTGCCTTCATAATTTTGCAGCACGTCAAGCATTTGCGGTAGAGGAGCGATATCGCCATCCATCGAGAACACGGCATCAGAAACCACCAAAATGCGATCGTCCGGTCTGGCATAGCGATATAGCTTGCGAGCCAAATCTTCCACATCGCAATGGCGATAAGCTTTCACTCGGACGCGGGGACTGTGGCCGAACACCTTACCAGAACGAGTGCCAGCGTTGACGACTGCCGAGACAATACAGCCGTGGTTGAGAACATCGGTGAGGATTAGAGTCTCTCTGGTATGCTGAAATCCTGGGACGGGAATCGCCAGGTGACAGAAGGCATCCATCAAGGCTTGCATCGCCATCCAAGCGTTAAGAAATAACTGGGTGTGAGGTAGATGTTTAAAAGCAGAAATCTCGTCTTCTAGCTCTTGGTGCAAATTAATTCGCCCGCTCAGCACCGAACAAGAACTATTAGAAGTGCCATAATCGAGGATGGCATTAATCGCAGCTTGTTTGACTGCCTCTTCTTGAACTAGCCCTAAGACATCGTTCGAGCAAAAACTCAAAACCGTTCGGCGATCGCCAGTTGCCATCTCTTCGATCTCGACTAAATTCCCCTGCTTTTGCAGGCAAACATACTCGTCCGGATCTAGACCGCTTTCATACCAACGCTGGACGTAATCTTTAACGACTTGCACAAATTTACTCCTCTCACCTTTACCTGGCGCTTTTAAGCTCAACCGTAGATTCGATTTGGGTTAGTAGCTGCTAAATAGAGACTTTACCAGGAATGTCCCTAATTTGTCCTGCATCTCATTTCTTGCCCTCAAGCGATCGCTGCCAAGAATTTTCTGCCCTTTTGAGGCCCGGATAGCAGCGATCCCTTCCAACTGACAGATCGATTTTTCTCAATTCTGGTTCCCATCGACTTGCGAGTAACTAGATTTTGATTGTTGCACAAATTGCTCGTACTGTCGGACAATTAACCGCTGAAGCGCTATAATCGCCGGGTTAATTTCCACGTAGCGGCGCTGGGGGGTGGCTAGATAGGTTTGCTGTTCGCTTTCGATCATCTCAATATCTTGAGCCAAAAACTTCAGCAAGACAAATCGCTGAATAATAGAAGCAAGTATTGGTTTAATCGGTCCGAGCAACCATTGGGGCAGACGAACTTTAAAAAAGAATAAGGCAAAAGATCTGCTTTCAACCGGACCTACAGGTAATCGCATTAAGTAAAGAGACGAGACTCCTTGTAGCGACGTAGAATAATGAGGGTAATGATATCGAACGGAGATAGGTAGGGTAGTGACGCGATCGGCGCTCTCGCTCAAGCCTAAAAATTTTGCCAGACGACCTCGGTAAGAAACTTGATATTCGGCACAGACCGATCTTTCCGTTTCCTCAAGACCGCTGAGGATGGGATCGAACCACCCCTGCAAGCCTTGATGGAGAAAACCATGGAAAACATCCATCGAATTCTCATTGCAAATGGAAAAATGGGCGCGGAAGCGGGCAGATACGGGAACCATCAACCATTCAGGTCGATCGAATTCAGGAATATCCGGTAGAGCGATAGAGGTGGCGGCGGCAGGATCGCCAGGGAAAACCCAGATAATGCTGTATTTTTCCTGGATGGGATAAGCGCGAGCTTGGGCGCGGGGCAGCTTTTGAGTTTTAGGCAAATAGGGAATATTGACGCAATTACCTTCACCGTTAAATTCCCAACCATGATAGGCACAAGCCAAGTGACAGCCTTGAACTTTACCTTCGTGTAAGGCCACCCCCTTGTGAGGGCAAGCATCTTCCAAAGCATGGAGTTGACCCTGGAGATCTCGGTAAATGACGATCGCCTGCTGCCAAACGACTGCACTCATGACTTCACCCGTTTTAAGCTCGTTAGCCCATCCGATCGCATACCAATAATTCGGGTTGATACCTACCTCTCTAACTGCGTTTTGGACTGTTTGACCAGTCAAGGTAGTAGCCAGTTCCATAAGTTCTCTGCCTCTCTCGCCTGTTTCTTTTGACTATATTTAGCTTTCTGGGTCGGGTTTCGTCAATATTCAACTTCAGATATCGATCTGGTAATAGGTAATCAGGAAAATTTTCCCAAGTTAAATACTCGAAACCATAAATAAAAGCCAAAAATTAACACCTCGACTTCTCTCGGTGTCGAACTTCTGACAAAAACTTTTTCCCTCAAGATCTGATACTCTCAATAAAATTTTAGCTAGAATTTTTTTGCTTGACTGGCAATCCTGTTTCCTTTTGCCCGGTTGGTGAGCTTGTCGAACCACTGCCTTACAACTTCTGCCTGCTTTTGACAACTACCCAACTGAAAAGACGCAAGCTTTATGCGACGATGACATTAAATGCGACCCTCGATCGGGCATTCGATCGCCCTTAACCTCCATGTACTGCGACTACCTGGTACAAGTTTTCACGGCCCGCGTCTGCGATGTAGCTCAAGAATCGCTTTTAGAATCTGCCTCTAATTTATCTACCAGGCTCAACAATCACTTCCTCACCAGAGCGATCTTCGATCGGATGCAGATTCCACCAGCGGACTTCGGCCCTGGGAATCTCAACGCCCTGACGTTAGGCAATTACAACAAAGTCGGTCTGGTGGGGTGGCTGGTGCAGAAAGGGATAATGCCACCGAGCAAGAAAGCGCCTTTCCGCGTTGGGCTTGAAGGGGCTGTCAATTACCCACCAATGTGGTTTGCTGCTGACGATAACTGGGTGCAGTGGTTCGCCCAAATTCACCATCCAGGGGCGCGAGACTGGATTCAGTCGGTCTCGTCCTCAGCGGTGCGCCCGCCGAAGATGATTAGCGCTCTGAAAGAGAAGGTATTTCTGGCATCGATCGACTTCGATAATATCGAACAAATTGAAGATTCGCTCGATCGGCTGCGGCCGCCCAAGTGGCCGGAAAATGTTTTGGGACGACTCGATCGCCAATCGATCGATCGGGGCAAATTGCTGTTTGCCGAGAATTGCGCCCAGTGTCACGTCCAAAGCTACGAGCCACCGAACTCGCTGGGCATCAAAGTTAAAAAGCGTCTGGCTTACGACGTAGGAACTGACCCCGTGGCTTACCAACAATTTAAGGAACATGGGGAGCAACGCGCCACCGAACTGCTAAATCTGGCTAATAAAATGCTGCAACTTCGTGAAGCACAGCTAACGAAGAAATTTGACAAAGATGTAGCCGCCAATTATGCGAAACACGATTCCCAAGGCAGACCGAACCAATTCGGGCTGGCGCAGGAAGAAGGCTACAGCGGGTCGGAAAAAGATTCATGGGAGAAGAGCGGGGCAGTCTATTGGGCATCTCCATTAGAAGGGATTTTTGCCTCATCCCCTTACTTGCACAACGGTTCGATCCCGACGCTTTCAGATCTACTGTCTGCGCCGGAGCAGCGCCCCACTACTTTCAAAACTGGAGGAACTGAGTTAGATCCCAAGCTCGTCGGCTTAAAGGGCAGCGGCTCCTTTGTTTACGACACCCGCGAGCCAGGTAAAGGCAACGGCGGACACTCGTTCGGTACGGCTCTTTCAACCGAGCAGAAGGTGGCTCCGATCGAATACTTGAAATCGCTTTAGCGGTGTTTTGGTAGCGAACGTTTTTTTGAACTCAACTAGCAGTAAAATTAATCTCTATCTGGCATTGGTTCGCCACTAAACCCCATGTACTGCGACTACCTGGTACAAATCCTCACTGCCCGCGTCTACGATGTAGCTCAAGAATCGCCTTTAGAATTCGCCTCAAGTTTATCTGCTAGGCTCAACAATCATCTTCTCCTCAAACGAGAAGATATGCAGCCCGTCTTCTCTTTTAAGTTACGGGGCGCTTACAACAAAATGGCGCATCTGCCGCCAGATTTACTAACGCAGGGAGTAATTGCCGCCTCAGCGGGCAACCACGCCCAAGGAGTAGCCTTGAGTGCGGCTAAGTTGGGGACGCGATCGCTCATCGTCATGCCGATTACTACTCCCCAAGTCAAGATTGAGGCCGTCAAAGCGCGTGGGGGCGAGGTGATTTTGCATGGAGATACTTATGATGATGCCTATGCCCACGCCCGTCAGCTATCGGCGGAAAAAGGTTTAACTTTTATTCATCCCTTTGACGATCCATATGTGATTGCCGGACAGGGAACAATCGGGATGGAGATTTTACGGCAATGCCAGCAGCCGATCCATGCCATCTTTGTCGCGATTGGGGGTGGGGGCTTAATTTCAGGAATTGCTGCCTACGTCAAACGCATCCGGCCGGAAATTAAAATTATCGGGGTGGAACCAGTAGATGCTGATGCCATGCACCGATCGCTCAAAGCCGGAAAACGAGTGCGGCTGTCTCAGGTGGGTTTATTTGCCGATGGCGTGGCAGTTAGGGAAGTTGGAGAAGAAACCTTCTGGTTGTGCCAGCAGTACGTCGATGAAATTATTTTGGTAGATACAGATGCTACCTGTGCCGCCATTAAGGACGTGTTTGCAGATACTCGATCGATTTTAGAACCAGCGGGAGCAATTGCGATCGCTGGGGCTAAAGCCTACGTCGAACGGGAGCAAATCGAGGGACAAACCTTAATTGCTATTGCTTCTGGTGCGAATATGAACTTCGATCGCCTGCGGTTTGTGGCCGAACGAGCGGAATTCGGGGAACGCCGCGAAGCCATCTTTGCCGTCACTATTCCCGAACGACCCGGCAGCTTGCGTCAGTTTTGTGAATGTTTGGGCAAACGCAACCTGACTGAATTTAGCTATCGGATTGCCGACGAAAAAGAGGCCCATATTTTTGTGGGCTTGCAAATTGAAAACCGCGCCGATGCTGCTAAATTAGCCGAAACCTTTGAAACTTGCGGTTTCACCACCATTGACTTAACCGACGACGAACTGACGAAATTGCACCTGCGGCACATGGTCGGCGGGCGATCGCTGCTGGCCCATCACGAATTATTCTACCGATTTGAATTTCCCGAACGTCCTGGGGCATTGATGAAGTTTGTCAGTTCCCTGAGTCCTAACTGGAATATCAGCGTCTTTCACTATCGCAACAACGGCGCAGACTACGGACGCATTGTCGTGGGGATACAAGTTCCACCTCAAGAGATGGAAGCATGGCAGGCATTTCTCGATACTCTAGGCTATCGCTATTGGGATGAAAGCCATAACCCAGCTTATAAGTTATTCTTGGGATAAACCTGATGGACACAACTGGACTCGAACCAGTGACCCCTACGATGTCAACGTAGTGCTCTAACCAACTGAGCTATGCGTCCTTCTGCACGATTTATTATTATAACACAAATTCGTAGAAACATCTAGGATGGGAAAGGATTAGAGAAAACTGGTATCATACCAAATCCGGTTTACAAAACCGTCTTGACCTCAAGGAGCCTCCGGCTCCCCTCTCCCACGGGAGAGGGGTTGGGGGTGAGGGCAGCAATGGATGGTATGAGAACCGGATTTGATATCAGTCCGGGTAAGCGTCAGTATTCACAACCAATTGCTCACAAGGACAAAGATTTTGCTTACTCACTTAAAAATCATGGGTACGATCGAAGATTTCTGTATAGAAACACTGGCATGAGGCAATGCCTGACGATAAATACGGCACGATCGCTTTTGCCGTACCGACACTGGAAGCTGCCTTGGGAGGAATGGAGGATATCCAGAGTTTCGAGGTGGCAATAGACGATCGAACAGTGCTGAAGATCCAATGGCATAACGGCTTGATGGCACGTAACAAACTGCGGGACTGCGCTAATGGCTTAGCCGCGGCCTCGGTAGAACTAAAAACATACATTGGGGAGGAAATTAGATCCAACACGCTTCGATCCTTCTACGATCGAGCGATATCTAGAGCGATTTTGCCACCGATCGAACCAGATGCCAACAATTGATGGGCGGTGGCTGCTTCTGCGAGTGGGAAGGTGTGGCTCAGATTGATTTTAAGTTTGCCCTCATCGATTAAGCGGGCGCATTGCTCCAAGATCTTGGCTTGAGCTTGTTGTTCGGCCGCGATGCCTTGTAACATCGGAGTCAACATCAGTTCAAAGCTAATTCTGAGGTTGCGATTCCTGGCAATTTTCCAGCTAGTATTAGCGTCGGGTTCGAGGATGGTAACGAGATCGCCATATACTCGCACGGCTGAAAAAGTTTGACTGAAAGTTTCACCGCCTACCGTGTCAAAAGCTAGATCGACTCCTTCCCCTTGACTCCATGCCAGAGCGGCGGCAGCAAAGTCGGTTTGCTGGTAAAAGATCGGATAGTCTGCCCCCAACTGCCGAACGAAATCAGCTTTTTGAGCCGAACTGACAGTCGTACAAACTTCAGCCCCCTGAAGTTTGGCTAGCTGAATGGCTACGTGGCCGACACCCCCTGCGCCAGCATGAATGAGAACTTTGCGTCCGGCTTCCAAGCGGCCGCGATCGTATAAAGCTTCCCAGGCAGTAATCAGAACTAAAGGGGCCGCCGCTGCTTCGGCAAACGAGAGGGATTCTGGTTTGCGAGCTACAAATCGTTCGTCTACCACCGTATATTCGGCATAATTTCCAGTTCTGTCGCCCAATCCGCCTTGACAGAAGTAAACGCGATCGCCCTCTCGAAACCGTCGGACGCTATTACCCACGGCTACCACTTCACCAGCCCCATCACAGCCTAAAATGGCAGGCATTTTTTCTGGGTAGAACGTGCCCCGCTGCCGCAATTTAGTATCTATAGGGTTAACTCCGGCCGCATGGAGGCGAACGAGGATTTCTGTATCTTTTTGAATGGTAGGTTCTGGAACTTCTTGAAGTTGCAATACTTCAGGATTGCCAGCGGCTGTCATCAAGACTGCTTTCATATTTTTAGTTAGCTTGCCACCATTAGGTACTGAAAAGAACTTTACCGTTACTAGTGGCTAGTAACTTTAGTTTCAAAGGTCCAGAGGTTTTGATATCTTCTGCTACCACAGCTTGAATATCGACGGGTTGGTTGTATTCCCTCAACTTCTGGAGGAAATTCAGCAAGTTGGTGATATTACCGTTGCCGATTTGCATGGTATCGCCAATCATGCCCGCACGAGACGATGCTAACTGGGCAGATGCAAGTAACTGATTTATCCGGTTGCGGACTTCCTGCTGGCTCATAGTGGTCGGATCGGCAGATGTTTGAGCCAAAACTTCTCCTTTGGAGAAAATGTCTTGATTGACTACGGCATCAGCGAACACTTGGACTTCAGTTTCTCCGACTAGGTAGTTGCCTGCTGAAATAATGCGCACGAAGTATTCTCGACCATCTTTAATCTCGTCGAGGACTCGCTCTACATCTGCTTGAGTAATTTGGACTACTCTTTGATTTGCCGTTTTTCCATCCAGTCTGGTGACTTTAATGGTTTGGCGATTGGCTTGGCTCAGCAGTTGATCGATCGCTTTTGGGGCGGCTGATGGCTCGACAATTTGCAGCACTCCAGCGGCTAAAACTTGATTGCGCAAAACGGCGACATTTCCTTGACGGAGAGATTGGTAATCTGTTTCTAGGCTTTTAACTTCTTGTTCTAAGAAAGATAATCTTTGCTCTCGCAACTTGAGTTGGGCCTCTAGTTGTTTGAGTTGGCGATCGCGTTCTTTTAATTGAGCCTCTAGCTGTTGTCTTTGGCGATCTAATATTTGGATTTGGGCTTCTCGTTCTTTGAGATCTCCATCCCGTTGAGCCAGTTTTTTCTCTAGTTCTTTAAGTTGGGACTGCCGTTCGGTCAATAGAGTTTCTTTGCCTTGAAGTTGATTTTCTAATTGTTCTCGACGAGCTTCTCGCTCGACAATTTCCTTTCTTAACTGATTTTTTTGTGCGTTCAATCGTTTTTCTTGCTCTTGCAGTTGAACGATAAATTTGTCGCGTTCGGCAATGGTTGAGTTGCGTCTAGAAATTTCTCGATCGCGCAGATTAATTTGTCCTTTGAGTTGAGCGACTTGAGCGTTCAATTGAGTTTCTTGCGCTCTGAGTTGAGCGATTTGATCGCCCAATTGAGAGACTTCAACGTTCAGTTGACCGACTTGCTGTTTGACTAGTTCTCGTTGCTTAATTAATTCTTGGCGATCGGTTTGCAGTTGCTCGATCTCATTACCTAACTTAGTTTTTTGCTGCAAAACTACTTGGAATTGCTGTTGAGTATTCTTCAGTTGAGCAGCCGTAGCCGTTTGTTTGGCGATCGCTATTTTTAAGTACGTCTCGATCGATTGCAGGCGTTTCTGAGCGTCAGATTGCTCGCTTCTGACTTTAACTAACTCGCTTTCGATTTCATTTTTTTGCTCGATGGCTTCAGTTAGATCTTCGCGAGTGCTAGAAAGTTTTCTTTGAATCCGGTTGAGATCGAATACTCCAGTACGCAACTGTTCGCTAGCGGCAAACAGAATGCCTAAAGTGGAAGCAGCAATTAAGCATCCAGTCAGAATTGTTACCAAAGTCGCCGTTTGGCGGGGACGCAAACTAAACAGCGTCAATCGGGCCTTGCCAACGCGCGTGCCAATCCGATCGCCTGACGCTGCAATGACACCCCCTAACACCAAAATTGCCAAAATCAGGATGTAACCACTGGTCATTGCCTGGTACTTGCTGTGTAACTCTAGGTTATCTCATCCTTGAAGTTTCTAACCAAAATTAGTTAATTATAAGTAGTAATTACTAACTCTGCACTCAAAACCTTTAGGTAAACTGCTGGCTCAAGGCCACGGGGTTATGAACCGTGATTTTCTTTTTATGAATCGAAATCATTTCCTGTTCCCGCAAGTCACCTAGCAATCGAGTTACTGTCACTCTAGTAGAACCGATCGCTTCGGCGATCGCTTGATGGGACAATTTGAGATCGATGGTGATGCCGTTGTTAGTTGGCGTACCAAAATCTCGGCACAAAATCAGCAAAAAACTGACCAATCTCGAACCCATATCGCGGTGCGCCAGGGTTTCGATCATCATCTCGGTTTCCAAAATCCGCGAAGAGAGTCCGCGCAGCATCAACCACGACAATTCGGAATTTTGTTTTAAAGCTTGCTCGAAGTGATCTATAGGTACTGAGAGCAACTCTACCGGGGTAAAAGCGACAGCGTGGTAAAACCTGTCAGAACGATTGCCTGTAATTAGCGATAGCACTCCAAAAACGCTATTTTCTCGCAATAGGGCTACAGTAATTTCTTCTCCAGCTTCGTAGACCCTAGATAACTTTACTGCCCCTTTAACCAAGAAATAAACCCGTTCTGCCGGATCTCCTGGGAAGAAAATTGTTTTGCCGCGATCGAAAGTTTCTACTACGGGGGGAAACGCCCCACCACCCATTTGACGAAATACAGATGCTAGGGGTTTATCTTGCACTGCGACCATAATCGATTACTTTCACGCTCGTAACTTTAAGTGCCGATCGGCTAATTACAATTGCTTGCTGTAGGAACTCAGAATAATTGCCTACTCTAGCTTTGAAAACTTAATCATTAATTTCAGTTAGTTTTTTGTGCGATTTGATACAAAATCTCCTGCTGCCAATTTACTTTCACAACTTTGAACCGATAAGAATCGCAAATTTTTATTAGAACATAGGCAAAGCCATATATCTTTTATTTTGCTCGCGTACTTAAATATAAGAGTAGATCGGTCGATATTTGCGGATCGCTGTTGCCTTTATAATAAGACATTATGCTAAATTTAACCGGAAAAAACGCCCTAGTTACGGGAATTGCCAACAATCGCTCGATCGCCTGGGGAATTGCCCAACAACTTCACCAAGCGGGAGCCAATCTAGGTATAACTTACTTACCAGATGATAAAGGCCGATTTGAAAAAAAGGTGGCCGAACTGGTAGAGCCTTTGCAGCCGAGTATCTTTGTGCCCTGTAACGTTCAAGATGACGCTCAAATTGAGGCGGCTTTTAAAACGGTAGCCGATAAATGGGGCAAAATAGATATCCTGATTCACTGTCTGGCTTTTGCCAATAAAGAAGATTTAACTGGCGATTTCAGCCAGACTTCCAGAGCCGGATTTACTCAAGCTTTAGAAATCAGCGCCTACTCTTTGACGCAACTAGCCGCCGCTGCCAAACCTTTGATGGCTGAGGGCGGTAGCATTGTCACGCTGACATATTTGGGTGGAGTGAAAGTAATTCCCAACTATAACGTCATGGGAGTGGCAAAAGCTGCCCTAGAAATGAGCGTGCGTTATTTAGCAGCAGAACTGGGATCGCACAATATTCGGGTAAATGCGATTTCAGCCGGGCCGATTCGCACTCTGGCATCTTCGGCGGTTGGTGGCATTCTCGATATGATCCACCACGTTGAGGAAGTGGCCCCACTAAAGCGGACGGTGACTCAATTAGAAGTAGGTAATGCAGCAGCTTTCTTGTGCAGCGATTTAGCCAGCGGGATTACCGGACAGATTCTCTATGTCGATGCGGGCTACGAGATTATGGGAATGTAGGGGATAGCCCTCACCCCAGCCCTCTCCCACGGGAGAGGGAGCAAGAAGAAGATTGTAGGTTGGGTTGTAGGCGTAGCCTTCCCGCAGGGTAAGGAGTGAAACCCAACACCCCAGGAATGACGGGTTTCTACGTTAATTATGACCGATCGACCGGATTTAATATCAGGCGATCGCTCTCTAAAACTCTTAGAGACAAGTCATTGAGAGAGCCTGTAAACTGGGATTAGCAGAATTTTTCTAGCTTGAAGGATAACAACTAATGGTAGACCCAGCAACCGCCATTACAGCTAGCGCGATCGCTACTCTGGCTTTCAACAAGTTTCTAGAGTCGGGGATGGGCAAGCTGGGGGAGAAGTTTACCGAAACTGCGATCGCCAAAATGGACGAACTCCGTAAAAAGATTGTGGCGAGATTGCGGGGCAAGTCGTTGAACCTAGATGAAGCGTTGGTAAAGGTAGAAGAGGGCGATCGCACTGCCTTGAATACTATTACCAAAAATCTTGATGTGGCGATGGAAGATTACCCAGATTTTGCCGCAGAAATTCGGGCGATCGCTAACGAGATTAACCTAGAGCAGATTCAAGACAACAGCAGCATGAATCAAACCAACTATGGGGGGACAAACTACCAAACGAAAACAGGTCAGGATAATACTAATTTTCTGGGCGGAGAGCATCACCACGGTCAAAAGTAGTTGCTAGCGAGTACGGAACATGAGCCAGAGCAACTATGGAGGGACGAACTTCCAAACCCAGACAGGGAAAGACAATACTAATTTTCTGGGCGGAGAGCATCGTCACTACTACCCGCAACAGGCAACACCTTCTACTGGGATTCCTAAAAACCTTCGCCCTAGTAGTGTAGTTGAGTTCGTCGGGCGGGAAAAAGACTTGGAACGACTGCACGAACAGTTGCAACAGTCCGATCGCATTGCGGTGACAGCAGTACGAGGGATGGGTGGCATTGGCAAAACAGAACTGGCTTTGCAGTACGCCTGGACTCACTACGATCGCAAAACATATGAGGGTGGAGTGTGCTGGGTGCGGGCAGTTGAAGATGTGGGACTTCAGATTGTCGGTTTTGCTCGATCGCTCTTGGGGTTGAATCTGCCAGAACAGTTGGAAACGCTTTCAGAACGGGTGGCTTATTGCTGGCAGCATTGGCGAGAAGGCGACGTATTGCTGGTGTTTGATGATGTCAGCGATTACAAGGAGATCGATCGTTATTTGTTAGGGTTGGATCGGCGGTTTAAGGTGCTGCTGACGACGCGATCGCAGTTAGGGGCTGGCATTCTTACTTTACCGCTGGATGTGTTGGACGAGCGATCGGGGCTGGATTTATTGCGATCGCTAGTGACTGCCGAGCGAATAGATTCGCAATTAGATGATGCCCAAAAGTTGTGCGAGTGGTTGGGTTATTTGCCCTTGGGATTGGAACTCGTGGGGCGGTATCTTGCACGAAAACCGGATCTTTCGCTGGCACAGATGCGGCAACGGTTAGAACAGCAGAAATTAGCAGCACGGGCCTTGGTGAAGGCAGAGTCAGACATGACTGCCAAGCTGGGAGTCGCAGCCGCGTTTGAGTTGAGTTGGCAGGAATTGGATGCACAGGCACAGCAGTTGGGACAATTGCTGAGTCTGTTTGCCCTAGCACCGATTCACTGGAATCTAGTCGAGCAATGTTGGGCTAGCGCGGATAGCGAAACACTGGAAGATCTACGGGATGAAGGACTGCTGAAGTTACATTTATTGCAGAAATTGCAGAAAGTGGAAGCAGTTTTTTACCAACTCCATCCCCTAATCCGAGAGTTTTTCCTCGCCAAGCTGGAGGAGACAGAAACCGCTACCGATATCAAACAGGCGGTATGTACGGTGATGGCAAAAGCCGCACGCCAGATGCCTTCTACTCCATTGCGGCAGGAGATCGAGAAATTTAAGCCTATAGTGCCTCACCTACAAGAGATCGCCACCACCCAAATCGACTATCTCAGCGATGAAGACCTGATTTGGGCATTAGTGGGAGTTGCACGTTTTTATAAAGGTCAGGGACTTTATCAACAAGCAGAACCCTGGTATCGGGAATGCTTGAATGCTACCCAAACTCGTTTCGGACAAGACGATCGCCTAGTGGCAGACAGTCTCAACAACCTGGCAGGACTTTACCGCTTGCAAGGGCGTTACGAGGAAGCCGAACCCCTCTATCTCCGTTCCCTGGAGATCCGCGAACAGCAATTGGGAGCCAACCATCCCGACGTGGCAGCTAGTCTCAACAATCTAGCAACACTTTACGAATCGCAAGGGCGCTACGGGGAAGCCGAACCCCTCTATCTCCGTTCCCTGGAGATCTGCGAACAACAATTGGGAGCCAACCATCCCGACGTGGCACAAAGCCTTAACAATCTGGCAGGACTTTACGAATCGCAAGGGCGCTACGAGGAAGCCGAACCCCTCTATCTCCGTTCCCTGGAGATCCGCGAACAACAATTGGGAGCCAACCATCCCGATGTGGCGACTAGTCTCAACAACCTGGCATTACTTTACCGCTCGCAAGGGCGCTACGAGGAAGCCGAACCCCTCTATCTCCGTTCCCTGGAGATCTGGGAACAACAATTGGGAGCCAACCATCCCGACGTGGCACAAAGCCTTAACAATCTGGCATTACTTTACCGCTCGCAAGGGCGCTACGAGGAAGCCGAACCCCTCTATCTCCGTTCCTTGGAGATCCGCCAACAGCGATTGGGAGCCAACCATCCCGACGTGGCACAAAGCCTTAACAATTTGGCAGAACTTTACCGCGTGCAAGGGCGTTACGAGGAAGCCGAACCTCTGTATCTCCGTTCCCTGGAGATCCGCCAACAGCGATTGGGAACCAACCATCCCAACGTAGCAACTGGTCTCAACAATCTGGCAGAACTTTACCGCTTGCAAGGGCGCTACGGGGAAGCCAAGCCTTTCTATCTCCGTTCCCTGGAGATCTGGGAACAGCAATTGGGAGCCAACCATCCCAACGTGGCAGCCAGTCTCAACAATCTGGCAGAACTTTACCGCTTGCAAGGGCGCTACGGGGAAGCCGAACCTCTCTATCTCCGTTCGCTGGAGATCCGTCAACAGCAATTGAGAACCAACCATCCCGATGTGGCGACTAGTCTCAACAACCTGGCATTACTCTACCACTTGCAAGGGCGCTACGGGGAAGCGCAACCTCTCTATCTCCGTTCGCTGGAGATATACGAACAGCAATTGGGAGCCAACCATCCCAATACAATAACAACACGGCAAAATCTCGAAATTTTGCGACAGCAAATGAATTCGCAATCGTAAAGATACGATCGAATTAGCAACCTCGATCGGGCGATCGAATCATAAGAAAAAACCGAGCGATCGCAGTTGTGAAGAGAGAGAATCAGGCGATCGCTTTTGGTATGGAGGGTAGAGAGCGATCGCAATTATTGGCATTGTTAGTTAATATCGTAGAGAGTGAAACCTGAATTGAGGCATAAGAAAGGTGGATAATTCGGTTACTTACACGGATGCTTGTAACAACTTTGCCAAAATCTATGATGCCGTCACCTCATCCGAGCAACCCATAGAAATCGTTCGTGAAGGCGCTGAAAGTGTATCTGTGATTTTGACATCGGAACTAAACAGTTTGCTAGAAACCGTCTACCTCTTCCAGTCTCACGAAAATGCTACACGCCTATTAGATGCGCTGCAACGCGCTAAAGCTGGAACCAACCAACCTCAAACCATAGAGGAATTGCGCCAGGAGTTTGGACTTGGTGAAGAAGAAAAAATCCCAGCGTGAAGATCCTGAAACAACCCCAAACCCATCTACACCAAAAGCTGACCGAATCATAGTTTTCGATCGCCGTTTTTTGGAAGATTTGACCTATTGGGTGGAGACAGACCGGAAAATGGCGCTACGCCTTTTGTCTTTTGTAGAAGAGATTAGACGCAGCCCGTTTGAAGGAATTGGTAAGCCAGAACCTTTGAAATATCAAGATGCCAATATTTGGTCGCGCCGTCTAACCCAAGCAGATCGTATTGTTTATATAGTGACTGACGATCGCATTGAGTTTTTACAAGGTCGCTATCACTATGGCGATCGCTAACTTCACCACAGGAACCTACCATGAACAACCAACCGAGAATACCCGATCCAGAAACCAGGGCGCGATCGGTTGCCAGAATGCGTGAAATTTGCCTGATGTTTGACGCTCAAATCGTAGCTCAAATCGTATTACTGGATGAATTAATTGCCCAAGGAGAAGCTGAAAATCGTCAAAATCCCATCAATATTTACCGACGAGAACAGGGTAAACGTTTACTGGAGTCCCTGAAGCAACAAACAGCAAAATAAAATCAGAGCGATCGCCCTTACCTAAATACTTATCAGATCTAGTCGATTTGCCGTAATATAATTAGCCTGCGCAGGCAGGCTTTACAGCGGTGGGCAAAAAAATCGCTATAGATTTATCTATGGGGCTTTTATAATTCATAATTCATAATTTATAATTCAGATGACTACCCTTAAAAAATCGCTACCCCGGATTTTTCGATTTTCTCAGTCTCCCAGTCTCTCAATCGTGCTATTGGTAATTGGGCTATTGATTACGGTAATCTTCGTTGCGATCGCGATTTTTGCCCCTGTCATGCAATCTTGGGGATGGTTGCAAAACCCCCTAGAGTCGCTCAGCAATCCTCGGCTACAGCCACCTTCTGGCGAGCATTGGTTTGGTACCACTAGCGAGGGTTACGATGTTTTCTCTCGTACCGTATTTGGCTCTCAAGCTGCCTTGCAAGTGGTATTGATGGCTACAGTCTTGAGCCTGATTGTTGGGGTTCCTTTAGGGATGGTGAGCGGTTACTTGGGCGGTAGAGTAGACCAAGTGCTGCTATTTTTGATGGATGCGATCTATACCCTACCCAGGCTGCTGCTATCGATGACGCTAGCCTTTGTCGTCGGACGGGGAGTTTTTAATGCTGCGATCGCCGTTAGCATTCCCTATATTGCCAAGTATTATCGAGTGGTACGCAATCACACTGCTAGCGTCAAGAATGAAGTATTTATCGAAGCAGCACAGGCGATGGGAGCTTCTACGGGTAGAGTTTTGTGGCGCTATCTGTTTCTCAACGTCATTCAGAACGTTCCCGTTTTGTTTACCCTCAATGCTGCCGATGCAATTTTAACTCTCAGCGGTTTGGGATTTCTCGGACTCGGTTTGCCAGAAGACACTCCAGAATGGGGGCGCAGTTTAAAAGATGCTTTGAGCGATTTGCAACTCGATCTCAATCCGGTGACTGGGGAAGAAGGAACTTTTTGGTGGACGACTCTATTTCCTGGTTTGGCGCTAACCTTGATGGTAGTTGGCTTGTCTCTGTTGGGTGAAGGATTGAGTGAGTTAATCGATCCGCGATCGCGCAAAGAAAATCAGTAGCAAAGGGTTAACAGAGACAGAAAAAACAAGGGAGAGGATTCTTCTAAACTTCTAAATTCTCTCAATATCATGGATTATCAAAGATTTATCGATATGAAGCTGAATATATTGAAATCGCCGTGCGTCTGGGGATAGATCGAGAGTGGAGAAATCAGATTAAACAGCAAATCGCCAATAACCATCACCGCCTCTACGACGACAAAACTTGCGTAACTGCTCTTGAAGAATTTTATCGAAGTGTGGTTTACTCAAATGGATCGACAGCTACAACTAAATTAAACTGACAACTGTGGGCGATCTAGAAGTAATTGGCATCGATTTAGGAGGAACCGCAATTAAGTTAGGGCGTTTCCTCAAAGATGGGACTTGCTTGCAGTCTTTCAGTTTAGCAACACCCCAACCAGCCTTACCTGAAGCCGTACTCGATGCCATGCTCTTAGGAATATCAACTCTGGCAGCGGACGTGAAGCAAATCGCTGCGATTGGCGTGGGAACGCCGGGGCCTGTGGATATCGAGGGGCGAATCGCTAAAGTGGCAATTAACTTACCTGGCTGGCACGAAGTTCCGCTAGCCGATTGGCTAGAAGCAAAAACTAGTATCCCAACTATGCTGGATAACGATGCCAACTGCGCTGGTATGGGAGAAGTTTGGCTGGGAGTTGGCAGTCAGTTTCGCAATTTAATTATGCTGACGCTCGGTACTGGGGTGGGGGGTGCGATCTTTCTCGATGGCAAACTATTTAATGGCGATCGCGGTGCCGCTGGCGAGTTAGGATTGATTACTTTGAACCCCGACGGCCCGCCCTGCAATAGCGGCAATCAAGGTTCTTTGGAGCAATATCTCTCGGTGGGAGCCATTCGCCGCATGACCGGGAAAGAACCAGATGAATTATGGGAATTAGCCAAAGCTGGCGATTGCAATGCCTTAGATTTTTGGCAAAGATACGGACGCTACCTCGGAGCGGGGTTGGCCAGTCTGATTTACGTACTAACACCAGAAGCAATTATCATCGGTGGCGGGATCGGTGCTAGTACCGAATTTTTCTTTCCTGCCGCTTTAGCCGAAATCGAGCGTCGAGTCATGCCAACTTCTCGCCAGGGATTACAACTTTTACGAGCGCAGTTAGGCAATCGAGCCGGAATAGTTGGAGCCGCGAAATTGGCTTGGCAAAAAATTGGAGTGGGCATAGGGCATCGGGCATAGGGCATCGGGCATCAGGCACAATTCTCTTTGCCGCTCTTTCCTCTATTGTTAGAGGCTGATGAGACGGAGATCGCCTCCTCGATCGCAGTTCTCAATTGAGTGCAGTAAATTCTTGTAGGGTAGGCAGCGTGCCTACTGATTTTGTTGCAGAAGCTCTAAATACTGGTTCAACTCCAAGGCCCTGACTCTAACTATATCTAAGCGGTTAGAAGCTCTAGCTGGGATATAAATTGTTCCTTGCAAGCCGGAGTAGATGCGATCTAAAAGCTCGAATTCGGCATCTCGATATTTCAACCAAGCTAGCTGAGCTTTTTTGAGAGATGCTTTCCCTTTGGCATCCAGTTGGCGATTCAAGGCGTTGTAGGCTCTATTTAACTCTCGATCCCACATTTCATAGGCTCGGCCGATACACTCCACCATTCCCGCTGTAGTGAAATCTTTCTGAAGGCATATTTCTAAAGTTCGGTCTATGGGATGGTCTTTTTTCGTTCCTTCTTCGGCAGAAGCAACACTAGAAAATAGCACGAAACTTAAAATTAACGATATAGAAATGGATAGGTTTTTTGTCATTTTTAGGTACTTGCTTGAGTCTTTTTACTTGATCCCTTAGTAGTAGCTGCTAGATAAGCTAACAAAAAATTACAAGATCGTGGGGGAGATGGCAGATCGGGTTAGCCGTGGGTAGACTGAAGACAGAATAGAAGAAAAAAATATGATTTCCACAGCTAAAACCCACTATCACACTTCCCAAATCGCCAAAGAGCGATCGCTGACTTTATGGCTCGATGAAGTCGGAATTGACGATATTCCCCTAGTAGGTGGCAAAAATGCTTCTCTAGGAGAAATGATTCAGCAACTCACCTCTAAGGGCGTAAACGTCCCTAACGGATTTGCTACCACAGCTTATGCTTATCGCTATTTTATTCAAGCAGCAGGGATCGAAGCCGAACTGCGCCACCTATTTGCTGACCTGGATGTTGAAGATGTTAACAACTTAAGACAACGGGGACAAAAAGCGCGATCGCTGATTATTCATACGCCATTTCCGGCGGAATTACGGAAAGCAATTACAGAATCTTATGAAGCTTTGTGCGATCGCTACGGGGAAGATCTGTTTGTCGCCGTTCGTTCTAGCGCCACGGCGGAAGACTTACCGGATGCCAGCTTTGCCGGACAGCAAGAAACTTTCCTCAACGTCCAAACAGATAAGGGTGTGTTAGCGGCTTGTCATAAATGCTTTGCCTCCTTATTTACCGATCGCGCCATTTCCTATCGCCAGATCAAAGGGTTCGACCACTTCGATGTCGCCCTGTCGGTGGGAGTGCAAGCGATGGTGCGTTCCGATTTAGCCTCATCGGGAGTGATGTTTTCGATCGACACGGAAACTGGATTTAAAGATGCAGTATTAGTAACGGCGGCTTACGGACTGGGAGAAAATATCGTTCAAGGGGCAGTCAATCCCGATGAATACTTGGTGTTTAAACCAACTTTAAAAACGGGATTTCGCCCCATTTTAGATAAGCGGTTAGGCACGAAAGAATTCAGATTAGTTTGCGATCTCGGCGGCTGCAAAGTTACCAAGCAAGAAAGAGTGCCTTTAGGCGAACAACAGGCATTCGCCCTGAGTGAAGATGAGATTTTACAACTGTCTCGGTGGGCTTGCACGATCGAAGACCACTACAGTCAAGTGCGAGGGGTTTACACCCCGATGGATATCGAATGGGCTAAAGATGGGATTACGGGCGAACTATTTATCGTCCAGGCGCGTCCCGAAACGGTGCAATCGCAAAAAAGCCAACAGATATTACGCACCTATCACCTGCAAGGCGATGTAGAGACGCGCCATGGCGCGTCTGTATTAGTCAGGGGACGTGCCGTAGGAGAAGCGATCGGGCAAGGCAAAGCGCGAGTAATCGTCGATGTCAGCAAAATCGATTTATTCCAGCCAGGAGAAGTTTTAGTTACCAATAGAACCGACCCCGACTGGGAACCGATCATGAAAAAAGCTAGCGCGATCGTTACCAACCAAGGCGGCAGGACGTGCCACGCCGCCATTATCGCCAGAGAAATGGGAATTCCGGCGATCGTCGGTTGCGATAATGCTACAGATGTCTTGAAAACAGGGCAAGAAATCACTGTTTCTTGCGCCGAAGGAGATGAGGGCTTAGTTTATGCTGGGTTGTTGCCCTACGAAATCAAGGAAGTAACCCTGGCAGACTTGCCGCGCCCCCGCACCAAAATCATGATGAACGTCGGCAATCCTGAAGAAGCTTTTAAACTCTCGGCGATTCCCAACGATGGAGTCGGATTGGCGCGGTTAGAGTTTATCATTGCCAATCACATCAAGGTTCACCCCTTAGCGTTAATTCATTTCGATAGCTTAGAAGATGAAACCCTCAAAGCCAAAATCGAGCAATTGACCGGACTTTACGACGACAAACCCCAGTATTTTGTCGATAAGTTAGCCCAAGGAGTCGGCAGACTGGCGGCGGCTTTCTACCCGAATCCAGTAGTAGTGAGGATGAGCGACTTTAAAACCAACGAGTACGCCAATCTCTTAGGCGGACAGCAGTTTGAACCCAAAGAAGAAAACCCGATGTTGGGCTGGCGGGGGGCTTCTCGCTATTACGACGATCGCTATCGGGCAGCTTTTGCTCTGGAATGTCGAGCGATAGAACGAGTGCGCGAGCAAATGGGTTTGACGAATGTTATCCCGATGATTCCCTTCTGTCGCACCCCTGATGAAGGTCGGAAAGTGCTGGCAGAGATGGCGCAGAACGGTTTAGAACGGGGTAAAAATGGCTTGCAAGTCTACGTCATGTGCGAGTTGCCCAGCAACGTCATTTTGGCCGATGAATTCAGTCAAGTGTTCGATGGATTTTCGATCGGCTCTAACGACCTGACTCAGCTTACTCTAGGTTTAGACCGAGATTCGGCGTTAGTGGCGCATATTTTTGACGAACGCCACCCAGCGGTGAAGCGCATGGTGAAAATGGCGATCGCGACTGCCAAAGAAAACGGTCGTAAAATCGGTATCTGCGGGCAAGCACCGAGCGATTATCCTGAATTTGCCCAATTCTTGGTCGAACAGGGAATCGACTCGATTAGCTTGAATCCCGATTCGGTGCTGAAGACGCTGCTGCACGTTGCTGAGGTCGAACGAGAAGGGCATAGGGAATAGGGCATGGGGCATCCCACAACCATTCGTAGGGGCGGGTTTTGCCCAAAATGCTGGCGGCATAGCCATCTAATTTAATTCAAACCCGCCCTGCCACACCGATAATACCAAAGCTGGTTCTCATGCCCCCAATTGCTGCCCTCACCCCCAACCCCTCTCCCACCTCAAAGAAGCCCTCTCCTACGAGGAGAGGGTAAAGGAAGTTTCTGTTATCTGAGGGGAGCCAGAGCGCGATCGCTGGGATTTTCATCTGATAGCAACCTAAGCCGCATACCTAATAATTTCTACCTCAGCACCATTATTGACTGCTGTTTCCGCTTGCTGTAATAACTGTTCGGTGGCTATATCGCTCAAGTAATATTCACCACAGTTATCGCAAACTTCGGCTGGGACTTTCTTGAAAATGACCAAGCAATTATCTCGCTCTAAAGTAACAGTTGCCAAACCAGGTTTGGTATTACCATGTTTACAAATTACACATTTCATAAATTTATTTCCTCGTCCTAAAATTATCTGACCACAAATTCCGCTCTGGTATATAAGCAGTTACAACGTAACCTGTATCTGTAGATTCATCGTAAGAAAAAACTACATGAATGGGCTTACCTTCGACAAAATCAAGTAAAACATAGCTAGGAAACGGGGTATCATCAAGGTTTTCTTCAATTACTTCTCCATAGGCTATAACTGCTTGAACTTCACGTTTGCTAATCCGGCGAAAAAACATTTGTTAGATAGCATGGCTCGAAAAAACTAAATTTTGGCAATTCACAGTGGAAAAGGGAAAGAGAATAAAAGGCTAATGAGTCTGCGCTGAGGAACAGAGAACGCGAAAACCGAAGCTCCTCCTCCTTTTGTCCGGCTCGTGAATGAGACGAGTCGCGCTACGGCAATACCTAGGACTATGGCCCCCTGAACCTCCGCGCAGCATCCAGAGTTCATTATGTCCTCCAGATCCCCAAACGCTGCCATCAGAGGGCGCATCATTGTAATTTGCATGGCCAGGATCGGCACACCATTCACAGACGTTGCCGTGCAGATCGTATAACCCAAAAGCATTAGGGGGAAAACTACCTACATCGGTTGTTTGTTCGCGAAATACGCCTTTTGGGGCTGAGCCGTATGTATCATTCCCGTAGTAGTTGGCTACATCTGTGGTGATTGTTTCCCCAAAGTGAAAGGGTGTAGTTGTTCCCGCACGACAGGCATATTCCCATTCGGCTTCACTCGGTAGGCGATAGGTTTTACCAGTTATTTGAGATAGCTTTTGACAAAACTCATTGGCATCATGCCAGAAAACTTGTTCTACTGGTTGTTTCTTGCCTTTCCAATGAGATGGATTGTTACCCATTACTATTTCGTATTGTTCTTGAGTAATGGGATATTTGCCCATAAAAAACGGGCCTACAGTTACTCGATGCTGCGGACTTTCATCGTCATTTTTTCCCTCCTCATTATCTGGCGAACCCATCATAAATGTGCCACCACGAATCTTCACCATTTCTAAAATTATGCGCCCACCTAAATTTTCCGTCAAGTATTCGGCTCGTCTCCGACTTTTATCGATTATCTTCCCTCGTGCATCTAATATCACCACCTCAAACTCAAAAGTTTGTAAAGGTAATTTTTGAGGGCTTGGTTTGACGGGATTTGGTGTGGAGATGACGATATTTTTGGCTGCCGATTTAGGTAGTGTAGAAACATTAGATGGCAACGTCTTGACATTTGCCTGGTTCAAGTCAGTTAATACTTCATCAACTGACTGATAGCGCCGCTTAGTAGCATTGGCAATCGTCTTATCGAGAACTCGACCCAGTTCGTCGCTGACAGGGTTATCGACTAAAAACTGTCGCCATCCCCAGTCATCTTCAGCGACATCAAACAATTCAAATGGTGAGATATCAGTGAGTCAATGAATGCAAGTTACGCCCAAGCTATATAAATCACTGGCGAAAACGGCTTTTCCTCTAGTTTGTTCTGGGGCAATATATTCCGCCGTACCAATTACGGTTCCGGTTTTCATTAAAGCCGTTCCCGTAGCGTATTTAGCTGCGCCAAAATCTACTAATACTAATTGCTCGTTCCGGCTTTTAATAATATTCTCTGGTTTGATATCCCGATGAATGACCTGATGGGAGTGAATAAACTCTAAAACTGGTAATAAATTAGTTAATAAATGGCGAATTCTGGCTTCGTTAAAAGTGCCTTCGGTTTTTAAGCTTTGGACCAGGTTTTCTCCTTCGATGAATTGCTGCACTAAATACTGGCGATCGTCTTGGGTAAAGTGCGCCAGCAATTCGGGAATTTGAGGGTGTTTGCCCAAGTCATCGAGGCGAACTGCTTCTTGGGCAAAGAGTTCAGCCGCTTTCTGGGCGTTGTCAGTTCCTTGGGCTTGAGGGTAAAACTGTTTGATGACACACGCAGGCTTAGATGGTTTGTCTTCATCTACGGCTAAGTAAGTTTTCCCAAATCCACCCTGTCCGATCGTTTTGATAGCGCGGTAACGTTCTCGCAAAAGTAGTTTTGTGCCGCAACTTTGGCAAAATGTCGTGTTAGCTGCATTCTGGGGTTTCTGACAGTTGAGGTTGAGGCAGTAGCTCATAAGAGTAGGTAAGCGACAGTCCGATCTTAAAGCTAACCGTTTAACCTCCTGAAGAGCAAGGTTAATTCTTAGCCCGATCGAGACTTATGCCAAATCCGGTTGGAAATATCGTACTAGGCGTAAGTCCTGGCTATGTCAAATTTTGCAACCACTTAGTTAAATCTTCCATATGCTGAAAGTTCAACAATGCTACTCCCAAATCTTCTAATCGATCGATTTCTAAGCTGCGAATCTGTGCCTCCATTTCTGAGTCCAAAGAGCCAAATTTCACCGACAGCATTCGTAAAACTAGTTTAATCTGACCTTCCTTTTGCCCCTGCTCGATACCTTGTTCCATCCAACTAGTTACTATTTGCATCACTTCTTCTCTCTCCTTTGGTTCAATTGTACTGAGTTCTGATTCAAATACTTTTACCTCTGATTCGGTTAATCTTAAATATGTATCCACAAACCCCGATATCAACTGCATTCTGGCTGGATCTAGCTTTAAGGTGACTAGCAGGCGGAGACATTCAGCTTTGACTTGCGGACGCTCTTGAGGGGCAATTTTCATCTTGGCCATCAATGCCGAAGCTAGAGGATTGCGTTGGTTCAAGAAATCTCGCCAATTGAGTCGATTGAGTTGAACTGCACGATAATTAAATTCTAGTACCTTCCAATCGGGGAACTCAATTTGATAGTTACTAGCAGCAGCTTTTTGAGGTTCATCGTAGGAAAAAACCGCGATCGGATAGACGGGAAGAGCAAATTTCTCATGTAACCTGGCAAAATAGGTAAACATCCTCTGGCTAAAGTTACCTCTCGATTCCGATTGATTCTCTAGGTGAATCAGGAAAAAAGACGATCGCCCTCGAAACTGTGCTTGTACGACTAAATCGGTTTCGTGGCGTTCTCCCGCCGTCACATCGGTAAATATCTCCTTATCCAAAAAAGTGACGGAATCGGGTTCGAGATACGCTATCACTTCAGAAAAAAATAGCTCGATGAATTCCAGGAAAAAGGTAGAGAGTAGTTCTTTGAAGAGGCGGTCGTGGTCAATCATCGGCTAGAAGTTCGATCGAGCTTAGGTCTGACGAGTTTTCTCCAGAATAGCCGGATTCCTCCGCCGACAGTCAAGGGCGATCGCTCCTAGAGGCTGAGCCGTCGATCGCAGATCTAAAATCTAACTAAAAGAAACAGCTAAAATTTGAGAAATATGTAAAAATTTATAGATTTGTGAATTCTGGGGCGCTAGGGACTGATGAAGATTTTGGTACTGAGTTGGGAATTTCCACCTCGAATTGTGGGCGGGATTGCCCGTCATGTCGCGGAGTTATATCCAGAAGTTGTCAAGCTGGGACATGAAGTTCATTTAATCACGCTGGAATTCGGTCAGGCCCCCCTATACGAGATAGTAGAGGGAATTCACGTCCACCGGATAGGAGTTGGTTACAGCCACAACTTCTTCCACTGGGTAGGAAATATGAACGAGAGCATGGGGCGACATGGAGGAAAGCTGATCCAAGAAGAAGGCCCGTTCGATCTGATTCATGCCCACGATTGGTTAGTGGCAGATTGTGCGATCGCTCTCAAACATTTGTTTAAAATCCCTGTGATAGCCACCATCCACGCTACTGAATTCGGTCGTTACAACGGTTTATATAACGACGACCACTTTTACATTAGCGGCAAAGAAAAGCAGTTGGCTTATAACGCTTGGCGGGTAATTGTCTGTACTGACTATATGCGCCGGGAGATCGAACGGGCATTAGAAAGTCCTTGGCACAAAACCGACGTAATTTATAACGGCATTCGCGCGGAAAAGAAACCCCGCTGGCAAGATTTCGATGCTGCCAGCTTCCGCCGTCACTTCGCTGAAGATGGTGAAAAGATCGTCTACTATGTCGGGCGGATGTCTTACGAAAAAGGAGTTTCTGTCCTGTTGAATGCGGCTCCTAAAGTGTTGTGGGACATGGGAGGTCGGGTCAAATTTGTCTTGATTGGCGGCGGCAATACCGACCATTTAAAGCGTCAAGCCTGGGATTTAGGAATTTGGAGTCAATGTTTTTTCACTGGCTTCATGTCTGACGAAGACTTGAATAAGTTTCAGACGGTAGCCGATTGTGCGGTCTTTCCCAGTCTCTACGAACCCTTTGGCATCGTTGCCTTAGAAAGTTTTGCCGCCCGCGTTCCGGTAGTCGTTTCCGATACTGGAGGGTTGCCAGAAGTCGTACAACACACCAAAACTGGAATTGTCACTTGGACGAACGCTCCTAGTTCGCTCGCTTGGGGGATTTTGGAAGTATTGAAAAATCCAGGCTACGCCCAGTGGTTGATCGATAATGCCTATGAAGATCTAGAACGTCGATTTAATTGGGCAAAGTTGGCGCGACAAACTGAGGCCGTTTACCAGCAAGTATTGCAAGAGCGATCGCAAGTTGATTGGCAATAAGCACAATTCGCAATTCGCAATTGACAATTCGCAATTATTGGCGATCGTATCAAATCTAGAAAGATTATTTTCGCCTGACGAATGAATAACTCCTGCGGAGACGCTACGCGAACGCGGCTATACAGTCAAAGTCCGCCTGCCCAGACTTCAAGACAGAACCTCTAGCATAAGTTGATAACTCATCATAATTATCAGCGTTTATCTGCGTTATACATCCAAAGTTTAGATTTTTGCCAGAGGTCTACTTTCTTAAAGGTTGTACCCAAGGTTCAAACACCGATACTAATTCTTGACGACTGACGACTAAAGTAGGTAACGATCGCTGTCCGTAATTTTCGCCAACTTTGAGGGGAAAAATCGGGGCCGATTCTAACGATATCCAAACCGCACCAGCCGCTTGCACGATCGAGTAAACAGCGGCTAAATCCCAAATTTTTGGTGTAGCTTCCACGCCCCCGATCGCCGCCCCGCAACCAACCATGAGAAAGTTGTAAGTAGCCACCCCCAGCATCCGAATTTTACAGGGGAAACCAGGCTGAATTATTGAAGTGCTGCGAGCGCACAAACTGAAAAAGTGATTGTTACTGGGTGCATCTTCGCTGATGCGAATCGGCTGACCGTTTAAAAATGCACCAGTCGGCACATCTAGCTGAGACGAACTATCCCAAAAGCCATGGAAAGATTGCTGTATAGGGGGAAAATGGACGTAACCAAAAACAGGGATACCTCGATACAGCAATCCGATTGAGATGCCCCACAAAGGAATGCCCCGTGCAAAGTTAGTAGTTCCATCTAAAGGATCGACGATCCAACACCACTCATTAGCTGGAAAAAGATGTTCTGCTTCTTCGCTTAAGATACCGTGGGATGGAAAAGTGTTAGCGATCGCTCGATGCAATTCTCCATCTGCCCACTTATCGGCTTGCGTTACCAAAGTGCCATCAGCTTTGTTTGAAGCCGATACGTGCCCAAAATCTTTTAACAATTGAACGCCAATTCGTTCGGTTGTAGTTTGAGCAAAATCGAGAATTGTTTTCCAAAAATCGGTCATCTGAATTATGAATTATGAAAACCCCATGGTTGAGAATAAACTTCTTGTGGGATAGTCCAGAGGGCTATCCCACTCCAAATATAGTTCGCTCGATTGAGAATTGCGATCGAAGGGCTAATCTAATTCATTTTCTATCACAGTAGCGATCGCGGCTTTAGCATTAGTGCGAAATTCTTGGACGTTCACTTGCTGCAAAAACCTGATGGATATTAGCATACAAACCGCTTGCAGCACAAACACTAATCCGTAGGCCAGCGTCAAATTAGTACAAAGATTGGGTGCTAAAGATTCGCAAGCAGCATTCGGATCGATTTGCCCCAGTCCGAATAGTTTGGTGTTGACATCTAAAACGACTCCTCCCAAGACGTTAGCTATCCCTCTGGCTAGCGCCTGCGACAATCCCCAGGCCCCGATAAACGTGCCAGCGGTTTCTGCTGCTGTCAGATCTAACATCAAAGTAATAGCTCCTGATGTTAACACTCCAGAAAACAGACCGAAGAACAACAGGGCTGTCAACAAAACTGCGGTGTTATGGGTAAATCCTGACAAAATTACCCAAACTAGGGAAGCTGCGACTAATAAACAACCGATCTTGGTAGTTTGACGCTTTCCCAAACGGGGAACTACCAAAAACCCAGAAACCAGAATGCCGATTAACGTTCCAGTTCCCCACGGGATGTTTAAGGAAGCTGTTTCGCCCACGCCCAAATTGAAAACCCTACCGCCAAAAGGTTCCATGATCGAGTCTTGCATGAATAAACCCATCGTCATCAGCAGCAGAAAAGTAAAAAATATCCGCGTCTGACGGCTAGCAGTTAAGATTTGCCAAGCTTTTCTTAAAGTGATTTTTTCTTCCCGATTTACCAAGGTGGAGCGATTTTGATAGCGAGAATACTTTTTTTCAACTCCCCAGGTGGCCAGCAAAGCTAACCCAAAGACGATCGCGGGCATCACCGCAAACAGAGTATTAATGGCTGGCCGTAGCACTTCTAAAGATGGATTGGGCGGCAATCTTTTCAGCAAGATCCCAATTGTCGCCGCGCCGACGATCGTACCCCCGATCAGCATCGCCCAGTCAATTCCTACCAGCTTAGAGCGATCGTCTTCATCGGAAACGTCTACTAGCAGGGTAGCAAAGGAGATCGAACCGAGTCCGACAGCTAAACCGTATAGCCCGAACATCAGAGCCAGGAAACCCATCCAACTGTAGGTGGTCAAACTCCAGCCATTGGTCTGCAAGCTGCCACCTACTTGCCACATTACTTGCACCGATAGAATTGACAAAATCGCCAGAGCCGCAGCCCCAATCCAGACGTAGCCAGTGCGATGATATCCCCACAGAGGTTTGGTATCGGACAGCAGCCCAAACCAAACGCGAGCCGGAGCGACAAACAGAGTCGTGGCCAGAATAATTGTGGCCATGGTGGCGGGCACGCCCAACTCTTTAATCAGTACCCGGTTGAGAACTCCAAAGACTAAAACCGACATCATTCCCAACCCCACTTGGAACAATCCCAATCGGAGCATGTTAGGAAGGTTCAGGCGGGGAATTTGTTGAGAATTTTCTACTTCTAAATCTGATACATCACCGAGAGACATAGTTAAAAACAGGCGATCGCTATTGCTCCTTTAAAGATAGATCGCCCAGGGGCATTTCTAACTACGATCGTCTGAAGGATCGGCCTCGCTATTTTCCCACGACCTTTCCAAAGCTAGGCGCTGCTCGGCATTACGGATAAAGTAGCCGCTCATCATGGCTGAAGCCAACAGCCGCCCTAAATTTTCTCTACTAGTCGTCACCGTGACCCCAAAATGTTCTCCTGGAAGATTGCCCAACATCCCGATGATGTTGCGTTCCATCACCTGAAAAACGTCAGACGACATCGGTTTAGATAAGTGGCCCATCGTCTCTGGAGTCATAGATTGGACGTATTGCCACAGCAAGTTAGGAGATTCTGTATCGCCTTGGAAAAACTCCGAACTTTGATTTGATGTATTGTTCATCTTTACCTCTTAGTAATTGCCCTCAGCCTGACATGGATTTATAGCGTTCTCGCTCGATTTGAGCACATATCTAGGAAGATTTGTACTTTTTCCTCATTCTGGTCTTCTATTAACTAATTTAACAATTTGAAACTCGAACCACAGGCGATCGAAACCGAACCGATCGGGCGAGTTTTCCCGCCACCTCTCTCGCCCTCACCCTGCCCTCTCCTACAAGGAGAGGGAAAAGGAAGTTTCTTTTGGTTAGAGGGACTTCGACAGCCAGAATTCGGAATTAGCAATTAGCAATTCCTTTCCTTCTTTACTCGTTTTTCCCTTTTGCTCCCCTTCTCCCTGGGGAGAAGGGGCTGGGGGATGAGGGCCGCGTGTAAGTCCTGATGCCAATTTAACTCGCCAAATATTCTTTGACATCAGCTTTGCGCTTGCGCAGCTTTGAGAGCGCATCGCGTTCGATTTGCCTGACTCGTTCCCGACTGAGGTTGAGGCGATCGCCTATTTTGGTCAAGGTTAAAGGTTGGCCGTCTGCCAGCCCAAAGCGCAGAGTTAATATTTCCCGTTGTTGGGGTGTTAGATCTGCCATCAGCCTTGCTATATCTTTTTGCAACGAGGAAAGAGAAACAAAGCCTTCAGGAGAAATTCCTGTATCTTCTAATAACTCTCCTAGTTCCGTGTCTTGATGATCTCCCACCCGTAGCTCCAGAGAAATTGGCTGTCTGGCGCGTTCGAGGTACTCTCTTACTTGATCGGGGGTTAAGTCTAGTTCTTCTGCCAGTTCGACTACAGTAGCGGCACGTCCCAACCGTTGAGCGATCTGACGTTGAGCTTTCTTAATTTTATTGAGTTTTTCGGTGATATGGATGGGCAGGCGAATCGTACGACCTTTTTCGGCGATCGCGCGGGTAATTGCTTGCCGAATCCACCAGTAGGCGTAGGTAGAAAACCGATAACCTTTAGTGGGGTCGAATTTTTCAACACCCCGCTGCATCCCGATCGTTCCTTCCTGGATCAAGTCCAGTAAATCCATGTTGCGCTTGATATATTTTTTGGCGATCGCTACTACTAACCGCAAGTTGGCCTCTACCATTTTGCGCTTGGCAATTTCGCCTTGGGCGATCTCTTGCCGCAATTGGCTCTCTTCTACCTCAGAAGCTTGCGCCCATTGAGAAAAACTAGGTTCGGAGCCGAGCTTTTTCTCTAAAGATGCTTTCAACTCGTTTAAAGCAGCCAAACGTTGCACTTGCTTCCCATACAAGATTTCCTGCTCGTGGGTTAGCAGCGGGACGCGACCAATTTCTCGCAGATAAGCACGGACGGTATCAGTAGAAGTTTGAGCAGTCTTCATAGCACTGGGTAAAGAGATGAATCGAAGTTAGCTGGGAAGTTAGTTATCAGAAGGCTGAAGTGAAATCAGCTAGAGCGGGTGCTACTATAATTAAGTTGTGTAACTTTTACTCAAGGATTGTAACATTAGCGATCGAAAGCCTTATTGATTTGCTCTGTACTATTGGAGAGTACCCAGCGAAGGTGGCAATAGAAACAAAAGTTACAAAAATCCTTGCGAGCAAAATTGCTTCCCTATAGCCGAACTCCTGAACTCCTTCAAGCTGAGCGTAGCCGAAGCTTAAATTTCTGTTGGCGCAGCCTGCGCTCGGCGCATACTCCTGAGATAACATGACCCAAACAGTTTGGATTGCCAGACACGCTAACCGTCTTGACTTTGTTAACCCCGATTGGTTCCTGACCGCCGAACGACGTTACGATCCGCCCCTATCTGACGATGGGATGGTGCAAGCGCAGCAACTAGCCAATCGCCTGCGGGGAGAAAAGATCGCCCATATTTTTGCTTCTCCTTTTTTGCGCACCGTGCAAACGGCTAACGCAGTAGCAGAAGTTTTAGATTTGCCCGTGAAACTGGAATCTGGCTTGAGCGAGTGGCTGAATCCAGCTTGGATGACAGCGATGCCAGAAAAATTGTCAATGGCGGCTTTAACAGAGTTGTTTCCCAGAGTCGATCCGAGCTATATTTCCAGATCGATCGCCCAGTATCCTGAAACCAAGGAACAGGTGATAGAACGTGCTGGCAACACGGCCAAGATGCTAGCCGACGAGTTTGCGGAAGATATTCTGTTAGTCGGCCACGGGGCTTCAGTTTGGGGTGCAACTATGGGATTAGTACCAGGTCTGGGCGAAGGCGACCTGAAAGCTTCTCTATGTTGTTTGATTAAAGTCGTGCGCCAAGAATCACTATGGGGGCTAGAACTAAATGGAGATACTTCTCATTTAGAGCGAGTAGAAGAAGTTATTCGGTTCAATTAAGTCTCTCAAAGGAAGACGATATCGGTCTGCTATTTGAGGTTGAGCCAAATTTTTTTGGCTTTTGATACCATTTTGCTTTTTTGTTGCAACATATTCTGGGTAGGGGCGCAATGCATTCATTGGTATCAATTTAAGGCTAAAGCCGTTGTTGGGCCTCGATCTTCAGCACCAACCGCCAGGGGTTCAAAACCCCTGGCTAATAGCACAAGTCCATTAAAATGGACTAAGCGTGACTATAGCTAGTCGTCCCTGAAAAACTGAACTAGACTTGTCAGAGCGGGATTTCCAGGCTTCAATCCCTGGTGTGAAATTGCCAGAAAACGCTCAAGCTCCTGCCAGATCTGGCGATCTCAAATCCGATCGAAGTCACCTCAATCAACGGGAGCGCGTAAGTCCTGCGGACGACCTGACGGTACGCGTAGCGTGCGCGTTAGCGCAAACATCTCGATCGCGAGCCACACGCGATCGAGATGCTCGCACTACGTCCCTGAAAAACCGTCTGGTTTTTCAGGGACGACTAGCTAGTCCTCTTTAGAGGACTTTAGCTTTGAGGCAGGGGTTTTCAACCCCTGACGGATGAAGGTTTCGATCGTTAACTTGACACCAATGAATGGATTGCGCCCCTACTGCTCAAGATAAAAGGTTGGGTTTCGCAATGTTTTAAAATCCCAGAGCGGCTCCTTCGCCGCGAGGATCGGCTGCGCCTTCTAAGGAGCCATCGGGCTGTTGGATAACAATATTGGCGTTACCCCACTCAGGCTGCTGTTCGATTTCATGACCGCGACGGCGCAAATCTTCTAGAGTTGCTGGCTCGAAGGCCCACGGTTCGACGCGCAACTTTTCTGGTAGCCACTGATGGTGCAACCTGCCAGCAGAAACCGCCGCCCCGGCATCCATATCGTAAATCGCCACGTTAAGGATAATTTGCAATACGGTGGTGATAATCGTGCTGCCCCCAGGTGCGCCCGTGGCTAAACGAAAGCGGTCTTTTTCGGTCAAAATGGTAGGGGTCATGCTAGAGAGCGGAATTTTCTTAGGAGCGATCGCGTTAGCCTCTCCTCCCACTAAACCAAAGACGTTGGGGACACCAGGAGCGATCGCAAAATCGTCCATTTCGTCGTTGAGCAAAATCCCGGTTCCAGGGGCGACAACACCAGAACCAAAGCGATAGTTAATCGTAAAAGTCAAGCTGACCACGTTTCGCTGGACATCCACCACCGTGAGATGGGTGGTATCGGGCGATTCGTCAGGAGAGAGGGGGAGAGGGGGAGATGACAGAATTTTGAACTTCTGACTTCTGACTTCTGACTTCTGACTTCTTTCTAGCCGTTCTAAAATTTCTCGATCGATCGGCTTGACTTCGCTAGAGGGTCGCGCTTTGGAGGGCGAGATTTCTTCTCGTCTTTTGGCAGCATAAGCCGAACTGACGAGTGCGGCTACAGGAACTTTGACAAAATCGGGATCTCCTAAATAATAAGAGCGATCGGCATAAGCAATTTTCATCGCTTCTACCATCAGGTGCAGGGCATCTGGGTGATGCCATCCCAGAGATTTTAAATCGACATCGCCGATAATTTGCAACATCTGCAACAAGTGAACGCCACCAGAAGAAGGTGGTGGCATCGAGCAAACCCGGTATTGGCGGAACGGGCCGCAAAGAGGCGATCGCCAAGTGGGTTTATACGCTTTAAGATCTTCTAGAGTAATCAGTCCACCATTTTGCGCCATATCGCGGGCGATGGCCTGGCCGATTTTCCCTTCGTAAAAGCTGCGAGGATTTCGGGCGATGCTTGCTAAAGTTGCCGCTAAATCCTTTTGCACCAACAGATCTCCGACGGCATAAGGTTTGCCGTCTTTGAGAAAAATTTGCCTAGCGGCTGGATTGGCAGCCAGTGGTTGTTGGCGTTGTTTGGAGTAAGCGACAAAGCGATCGTTTACCGGAAAGCCATCTCGCGCTAGAACGACCGCTGGCCGAACTACTTGTTCCCATTTGAGCTTGCCGTAGCGCCTGTGCAACTCGTACAGTCCAGCTACAGTTCCAGGTACTGCCACCGATAGCCGACCGTCAATGCTGGCATTCGGTCTGACTTTGCCAGCCCGATCTAAATACATATCCCGCGTCGCTTTCCGAGGGGCGCGTTCTCGGAAATCTAAGGCTTTCATCTCCTTAGTTGGCGTTAAGTAAAGCAGTAAAAAACCGCCGCCACCAATTCCGGCTGAAAACGGCTCGACTACAGAAATCGCCATGGCCGTTGCTACCGCTGCATCTACAGCATTGCCCCCTCGACGCAAGACCGATAGCCCCGCCTCGCTCGCCAAGGGATGAGCCGAAACCACCATCACCCTTGGGCTGCGAACTGGCCTGATAAAAGCTGCCGATGCCTGCTGGCAAGTTACAGATGCAGACATCAAACTAGAAACAAGGGCGATCGCTATTCGCCTGTAGCCCCAAAATATAGACATTCGTTTTCTCCTCTCCCGCGATTAGAATATGAGAACAGAATACAAAATTGATAAAGCAGGAATTACGCACAGACAACCCATCTGGTAGCAGCGCAATGTATTCATGCGCGTCAAATTAACGGTCAAAAGCTTGCCCCGACAGGGTTTTAAACCCCTGTCTCAAAGTTAAAATCCTCTAAAGAGGACTAGAAGATCTCTGGATAATTAATTCTTTAGTCCATTTCAATGGACTTGAGCTATTAGCCAGGGGTTTTGAACCCCTGGCGGAGATAGCTGAAGTCGATACCACAAAACGGCTTTAGCTTTAAGTTGACACCTATGAATGTATTGCGCCCCTACCAAACCTATGCGCTTTACTTAAACTAACAGAATTAATGAGAGGTTAAATATGGAATTTAACTATACTTACCAAGGCAGCACGGCAGTTCAAGAAAGAAGTGGCAATACCCAAATGTCTTTCTCTCCCGATCTAAAGCGCCCGCCTACTTACTTTGTGGGTGAATTGCGGCAAAATGTGGCGTTTAGAGAGGCAATTAGTGCCCTGCACGATGTTGTCGTTTCTGACTTAAGATTTCAACCTAAAGATAAAACTGCTTATAAAGAATGGCGAGCCAAACAAGAAGAGATTGACTGGATGCTAGTAGCAGCCCAACGTCAAGAAGTTGCTGGCAGAATCAAAGAACTACAAGCAGAACTCAGCAGTTTATACGATCGCAGCTATCAAAGATTAAAACCCTACTACGATGCCAGAGGGCGCTTCCAAAGGTTTGTTTGGGAAAAGCAATTAGATTTCTATTTTGTCTTCGATCCGGTAATTACCGTTCATCCAGATGAAGTATTTTTTGAGTGCTTCAGCGTCGATGAATCGAGCTACGGACGATTGGGTGCTAGTTACGAAGTCTTCAAAAATATTAATGAGTTTGCTTGCGGTACTACTAATGTAGATTATTCAGCGGCTCTTTACGATGAATTTCAAAAAATTCGCAGTTACAAGAGTACCCAATTGCAAGTCGATCCGTCGGGATTTGAAGTGCAAACTACTAATGAAGAAGCTTACAAAGAAGTTAAAATCGATCTGCCCGATAGCTGGGTAAGAGGTTTTTTGCAAGTCAGTTCGGCGATGTCATTACCAGCGACTAAATTTGACTTGCATCCGATGGATATCCACAATTTGTGTTTGATTCTGCGCCGCCATAAAGAGAAGAAAGGCCCGCGCAGTATGCGCTACCTTCTCCATCCTGGAGAACCCGTGCGGGTGGTGTTCGACCCTTGGGGAACTGAGGTTGTCTGCTGGCGTTCTGTTTATACTGGTTCCCAACCCCAAGAAATTCGGGTTTGGGGTCGCCGTCGCCTCCACATCTTAGAACGCCTGATCCCGATCGCTAAAAAATTCACCGTTCATCTCCTCGGTACTGGGATGCCATCCTTCTACGTCGCCGATTTAGGTGATATGTCCTTCACTCTAGGCTTATCGGGATGGACGGCTAACGACTGGGCGCAAGCTGGTAACTTCGATTTGATGGCCCCCCGCGCTGATGTGGATGAGTGGACGCAAAAGCTCGTTTTTGAGGCGCTGCGGGAAAATTGGCTAGAAACCCCCGATCGTCTGGCTCAACGTCTGAATTTAAGTCGAGCGGCTGTTCTGGGCGCTCTAGGGGCTTACACCCAAGCTGGCAGGGCAATTTATGACTTGAACAAGCAAGTTTACCGGGTCCGAGAATTGAGTCAGGAACCTTTGCCGATCGAACGATTGCGGTTTGCCAACGATCGCGAAGCCAGTGCTACCCAGTTCTTGAGTCAAAATGCCGTGCGGGTAACTTCGGTTACGGGCGATCCGGCTGGGGTGTTAGTTATCGCTGGTAGTGTAAGCGATCGAGATAAAACCTTCAATCCGTCTTTGACGGTCGATACCGACGAGCGTATAATTCAAGCAGAATGTACCTGCAACTGGCACCAGCAAAACAAGCTGTACAAAGGCCCTTGCGAGCACATTCTGGCGTTGCGAATGCAACACGCTCGGCAGAGTCAATAAATCGCGCATGGCTGAGTCGGTCAAAGCCTTGCAATTTGGGCGGTGGATCGCCGTCCTCGCGCTTAGTTAAGACACGCATCACTAGCCTGCTCTTGACTGTGCGATCGTTCGGGTACCAGGTGAATTACAGTTGGGTTTCTGTGAAACTAAATGTCACCTGGTACCCGCGCTCGCTGGAGTTGAGCAATCTAGTCCCAAGGGGTTTACGAAGGGGCGATCGCTTAGCCAAAAGTGCGCGATTTTTTATTATCAAGATTGGCAATTTTCTAACCAAGCTACCATTTCGCTCGGCTGTTGCCAATCAAAAATTTTTGAGGTGAATTCATCGAGTTGTCGATCGCTCAATCCGGTAATTCGATCGCTTATCTCTGGTGTCAGAGCCTCGACTCCAAACTTACCGCGTACTATCTTAGTTGCTGCTCTAATCATTCCTTCCCGAACGCCTTCGACTTTACCTTCGCGAATGCCTTCGACTTTACCTTCGCGAATGCCTTCGACTTTACCTTCGCGAATGCCTTCGATTTTACCTTCGCGAATGCCTTCGATTTTACCTTCGCGAATGCCTTCAATTTTACCTTCCTCAAAACCCACAATCTTGCCTTCGGCTTGTCTTTTTTTGACCCATGCTTGATATGCTTCTTCCACTTCTTTGAGATAAGTCATAAAACTCAGAGCCTCCTGGGTTAATTCCGATTTAACTTCTTCTAAATATATGCAGTGCTTAAGCGACACTTCTATAATATCGTTTCTCAATTCTAGCTTGGGATCTAGCTTGAGGATATCAGCAAAGGCCTGCTTGGCGCTGTTGGCTTTACCTAACATTTTTAGTAGCATCGTGTCAGGGTTATAAGGCAAAGATTCAATATCGACTATCCCCATTGATAAACCGGGAGCAGCTAATCGATATACGTGCGCTCCATATTCTGGATATGGAATGGCGTTCCATCTTTTGAAGGAGTTTTCACCACACTTGGCAGTCAAAATCCAAGTAAAGGGGCGATCGAAATGTAAGGGCGTAGGATTTGTTACTGAATTTTTGGTGGCTCTAATCTTCCGAGAATTATCGGACTTGGATTTATTCAACTCCCAATATAGTCCACTACGCAAAATACAAGAATCGATGTCTTCTAAATCTAAATAGCCACTATAATGCTCGATGATAATCGTTGAGTGAATTGCTACTAAGCGACCGAGCAACCCTAATGAATCATCTATTTCTATTTTGCCATCGTGCTTAATTGCCGTACACAAAACATCGATCGCTAGTTCTTCAGATAAGCGAACGGATACGCTGGTTTGACTCTCAAACAAATTTTTCAATACTACAGGTATAAATTGTTTGATAAATTGGTCGTGCGGCTCGTTAGATTTAGCCTGTTCGCTTGCCATACAGCTAAATTATTAGATTTATCCTCGAAGATATTTTAAACTTAAACTCTGACTCCAGACACAACCAACAAACTAAAATCGATCGAGTAACTCCTGATGAGTTGTGGGATAGCCGTCTCGGCTGTCCCACGCAAGCAAGATGCCTGCCCCATAAGAATTTCATCTCAATCTGATATCGTTCCTTTCCAATTAATTTCCTGGGAGACAGATCGATCGCCTAAAGAGCGAGTTACGACTAAGCTAATATCGACGGGCATTCCTGGTTGGGTAAATTCGTACCAGATGGGCAATTTACCGATCGCGATCGCAAAATTCTGACCCTGCCGTGTAACTAACGTAGCTGGAATATTGCCCTCATACCTGGTGCCATAGCCAGCGGCGTAATTATCAAATCGGTGGCGCGGGTTTGGTTTTGGCGATCGATACTTAATTTTAAAATCGGTCGAAACCAAATCGGATTTACTAGCTACATCGACTAAATTTAATTGTAGATTCGAGCCATTAGCAGATAGTCCTGTAACTTTTAGCTGAGTGGCTTCCTGTTTCGAGATGACGCGATCGATCGCAAATTTGGTTACTCCCTGCTCTTGTAATTTATTACTTTGAACCAAAATATCGCCAGGAAAAGAAATATTTACTTGTTTGTCGTCTGTCAGATTAACGATCGCAGTTTCACCAGCAAAATCGCTTAGCGATCGCGTCTCGTTCCAAACTAACTGAAAAGGCACTTCAATTCGCCCCACAAATTCCCGATACGTGTCTGCAATTACTGAACCGGATGCTAGTAAAGAAGCTGCGCCATTATTGGTTTTCCATTGGTTATTAGAGAGTGTAAAAGTCTTTTGGGTTAGCTCTGATAGCGGGGCGGTAACAGTGGGCGTAACTGGTGCCAAAGCTTCGCTGCGATTAATTAAGGTCAAGGTTCCCAAGTTGCCTTGACTAGCATCTTGCCCGCTAGCCCCCTTGTAGCCCTTGCTACCATCTTGGCAACGAAAATGGCGGGTTTTGCATTTGTAGTTAGGAGTGCCCGGATCGCCAGTGCAAGTCTTGACTTCCCACGTATGTCGATCGCAACGGCAAGCCCGTCCGCCCCTACCGCCGCGTCCGCCGCGTCCGCCTGTGCCGCCAGCAGCACGGACGGAGATTTTTCTCAAGTCTGCGAGATTGGTATAGTAGACGGTTAACGAACCACCATTACCTCCCTGACCTCCTTGACCTCCACGACCGCCGTTGCCGCCGTCAGCAGCATCAATATTGCGATCGAGATGTTCGTAGTTGTAGTAGCTGTGACAATAGCCATCGTCGCCATTTTCTCCATCCTCTCCATCTAAGCCATCTTGTCCCGATAGATCGAGATCGATCCTAGAGCCATCAGCAAACACGGTTCGATCTTCGCCGCTTCTACCATCCCTGCCATCGCGTCCCGGATCGCCGCTGTATCCATCTCTGCCCAAATAACTCGAACCCCAGGCTACCATCGGACACAAAATCGATTTGGCAGGCGGCAAGAAGTAAGGAAGAGTAAGAATAATTAAAAATAGCGACAATTTGCTGAAAAAGTGCAGGCGCATCTTAAGTCAAGTAATAAGTAATAAGTAATAGGTAATAGGTTGGACACCGCTTACCTGCGTGGCTAGGTTTTAGAGAATTAATCTAATCGCATCTCTGTATAAATCGATCGGACTTGCTAAATGGCGATCGAGTTCCCAGAGCTTTGGGAAAAAATTGTTATTAGATGACGATAGTTCTGCATTCTCCTTTTAATTGGATGCCGCTAGCTGTCGATCGCTTTTGAGGGATGTGTGGGTAAGTTAAGGGTGTAGAGATCGAAGCGAAATCATGCTCCCACCAGTCCCAGAAACCAAAACTCCTGCCTATGAAAACCGCCAACAAGGAGATGTTGTTGTTTGGATTGAACGTTCGACAGGAAACATTTACTTAACAATTCGTAGTTTAGCTGCTTGGTTGAAGGTTAATTTCTCTACAATTGAAAAGGCGATCGCTCTAGACCAAAATATCTACACCACCGTTATCGCCAACCCAAAATCGAAAGGATTGACCGTATTAGACGCTGCTAATATTTATGCTGTTATGCAATGTGTCCGTCCCGACTTGGTTAAAAAGTTGCGCTACCATAACCGAACCGTCACCCAGATGCTTTACAACTTGGTAGGCTATAGGAAGTCAAGCTGGGTTCAAAAGTTTGACTTGGAGGCGGAGTTGGAATTGATTATGGGTTTGGACGAAGAGTTCGATGAAGAGTTTCTTCAAATCAAACGGCATTTTGATATTTTATGAAACAACTGAGTAGAATCACCTTCAATCCAGAAATAATGGGTGGTAAACCCTGCATTAGAGGAATGCGAGTTACGGTTGGTACGATTGTCGGGCTAATGGCATCGGGACGCACGCCAGCAGAAATTCTTCAAGCATATCCTTATCTAGAACTAGCCGACATTTATGAAGCTTTGGCATATGCAGCTTGGCGAGTTGAAGAGGTTGAAGTTCCGCTCGTCTCCGCATGAGAATCCTAATCGATATGAATTTATCTCCTGACTGGGTAGAGGTATTTGCCAACGCAGGGATAGAATCTATTCACTGGTCGAGTGTGGGGGATCCTCGTGCTACAAATAGCTTAATTATGGAATTCGTATTTTGCCGATCGGGAATTAATCAACTTTGTAGCTAATTTAAGTTTCTTAGCTAGTTAGCAGCGATCCCCAGCTAATTGAGAACTAGTGCAGACAAATCTATAACTTGGGTCGCCGAGCGGCAAGGATACCCTATTAGTTAGCTTGCCTAATGTTACTTTTAATTACACAAACTTCTATAACCTCCTGGCAACCTAGAAAAAATCTATATAGAATTGATATATAGCTTTTATCCTATAACTCGGTCGATTGGAGCGTGAAAATTGTCAATCTGCTCCAGGGATATAGCTATAGGTAAAAGGGAATTGCTAACAGTAAACCTGAATCGCTCGCCCCTTTTATTTCTTAGCGACTCAAGTAGCAGCTACACAAATTAAGTCTGCCTGCGCGGACTATGAAGAAAACATACTGCTAGCAAGTGTAGGAGTGCAAGAATTCAAATTTATTTTGCATTCATCTACTAGTTAAATCTTCTATTGCGCACGAGTTATTACATCGATCGACCTCACGAAACATCTGTGAGGTGAAGTTTTTATTGGCAATTATGAATAATACGATCTTAGTGACAGGTTCTAGAGGACAGATCGGTAGCGATCTAGTCGTGGAATTACGCCGACGCTACGGAAACAAACAGGTAATTGAAAGCAGTCGCAGCGCTGCCCCAAATATAGAGTCTCTTTCCTATGAAGTTTTGGATGTCAGCGATCGACAGCGACTAGAAGAAATTGTCAAACAGTATCAGGTAGGTACAATCTATCACTTAGCTAGTTTACTATCAGCCAAGGGCGAACAAAATCCCGATCTGTGTTGGGATGTGAATGTTAACGGGCTGAAGAACGTTCTAGAAGTAGCCAAATCTCATCAATTAAAGGTGTTTTGGCCGAGTTCCATAGCCGTCTTTGGCCCCCATACCCCCAAATTAGATACCCCCCAGATCGCTGTAGAAGATCCATCCACCATGTATGGAATTACTAAAGTAACTGGAGAGTTGTTGTGTAACTATTACGCCCAACGATTTGGAGTCGATGTCCGCAGCCTGCGACTGCCAGGAATTATTAGTTACAACACCTTACCTGGAGGTGGAACCACCGATTTCGCTGTAGAAATATTTTACGAAGCCATCAAACACGGCAGTTATACCTGTTTCGTGCGTCCAGATACCCGCTTGCCGATGATGTATATGCCAGATGCGATCGCCGCAATTTTACAACTGATGGCAGCAGACGAGGCAGGAATTAAAATTCGCACTAGCTACAACCTGACAGCGGTGAGTTTCTCGGCCGCCGAACTGGTAGCAGAAATTCAACAACACTTGCCAGATTTTACCTGCGAGTATGCCCCCGATTTTCGGCAAGCGATCGCCGATTCCTGGCCCTCGACGATCGACGATTCCTCAGCTAGAAACGATTGGGGATGGCAGCATAAATACGACTTGCAAGCGATCGTCCGGGATATGTTGAGCCAAATCAAAAGTCAAAAGTCAAAAGTCAAAAAAATATAGATCTCTCGCACAAGTTGATAACTCATCAAAAGCATCTGCGTTTATCTGCGTTTATCTGCGTTCATCCGTCGTTCATCTGCGTTATATATCCAAAATAATGCTTCGCCCCTATAACTAAACTGCTGAACTCCTAATTATGAATATCAAACATACAGCTATTTTTCGATCGATTCTCGACGATATTCGCCAATCTGGTTTGGAAAAACAGGAGCGGATTTTAACTTCTCCCCAAGGTGCAGAGATTGAAATCCAGGGAGGCAAACAGGCGATTAACTTCTGCGCTAACAACTATTTAGGTCTATCTAACCATCCCGATCTAATTGCAGCGGCGCAACAAGGAGTCGCCAAATATGGCTTTGGGCTGTCGTCGGTACGTTTCATTTGCGGGACGCAAACAATTCACCAAGAACTGGAAGCCAAAATTTCAGAATTTCTTGGAACTGAAGACACCATTCTTTATAGCTCTTGTTTTGATGCCAATGCTGGACTGTTTGAAACTATTTTAGATGCCGATTGTGCCGTCATCAGCGATGCTCTCAACCATGCCAGCATCATCGACGGCGTTCGGTTGTGCAAAGCTAAGCGGTATCGGTTCGCTCACAGCGATATGCAGGAGTTGCAACGGGTATTGCAAGAGTCACAACCTGCCAAAATCCGCCTGATTGCCACTGATGGAGTCTTCAGTATGGATGGCGATATTGCCAAATTGGAGACAATTTGCGACCTAGCCGATCGCTATGATGCTTTGGTTATGGTCGATGACAGTCATGCTACTGGCGTTTTAGGGACCACCGGACGCGGTTCGATCGAACATTGTGGGGTGATGGGGCGAGTGGATTTGATTACTAGCACCTTGGGAAAAGCTTTAGGGGGGGCATCTGGTGGCTTTACCAGCGGACGCAAAGTAATTATTGACTTGCTCAGACAGCGATCGCGTCCTTATCTGTTTTCTAACACTCTCGCACCCGCGATCGCTTATACCAGCATCAAAGTTTTGGATTTGCTCGATCGCACCGCCGAATTACGGGAACGGTTGATGGCGAATGCTCGCTACTTCCGCACTGCCATGAGCGATAGGGGTTTTGAAATCAAACCTGGCATTCACCCGATCGTGCCGATTATGCTCTATGAGGCTCAGTTAGCCCAGGATATGGCACGGGATTTGTTGGATGAGGGGATATATGCGATCGGTTTTAGCTATCCCGTGGTTCCTCAAGGCCAAGCCAGAATTCGCGTCCAAGTATCTGCTGCCCATACCCAAGAACATCTCGACAAATGTATTGATGCGTTTACGCAGGTTGGGAAAAAGTACGGAGTCATCCGCCCGTAGGGGCGGGTTTTGCCAGTTATGTTTGCCGCTCACAGTTAATGTCAAATCAAACCCGCCCTGCCACACCGATAACCTCAGCCCTGTTATCCCCCCAACCATTAACGATGCGATCGAACCCGTCCTGTCATACCAACCTCGCCTAATTGAAATTGAAATAATAAAAACCACAGATGCACACAGATAAACACAGATGCTTCCAAACCGATTGTTAAAAAAATTTCTAGGAGTCGATTGCCATGATGGAGAATTTACGAGAAAGATTAAAAATTTCACCTAACAAGTTAGAGGCGATTAACGCGGTTTTGATGGCTCCAAATATGCGAGCGATCGACGATTTTCTCAATGTGGTTGCCAAGTACGGCACGCCAGAGGAAATCAATACCAAAGCCAAACAAGCAATGGAGTTCTCGTCTCTGATAAAGCAAGTAGAAAAAACTCGATCGGAATATTTAACCGATCTACACTGGCTCAAAGATCGAATCGAGGAAGGAGCTTTTATTAGTATTAGCGATTATCGCCAGCAAGTATTGGGAGATAAAACCGATAAATTCATATTTAATGACGATTTTGCCGTCACTTTAGAAATTAGTGCCTGTCAATATTTCCCCTGGATAATAGCAGCAGCCAAAAGAGCGATCGCCCAACAATCCATCATGCCGGGACGCTGGATTAGGGTGCGGAAAATGAAAGAACAGGAAGCCGATGGCGATTTACCAGCAGTGGCAGCGGCGATGCAAATTATCGGTGCGAGCCTAGTGGAAACCCTCGATACTAAAGGCACAGATGGTTCCAACGTGCATTTAGGAGGAACGGAAACCCTGACTGGCTACTTTGGCGGTGTCGGGCAACCCAATACTCACGCTCTGCAATGGCTGGACGAGTACCTGTACTACTACACTAACTACGGCATTCGGCAGGTATTGAATCTCAATCCCGGAACGGTGATGTTAGGTTATCTTCTGCACCGTCTCGGCATCGATATTGAGTTCAAAATCTCAGTTTTTATGGGGAACGACAACCCCTATTCAGCCTTGTGGACTTTATTGACTGCCAAACTATTTTCTAGGGATGATGGTAGTTCGCCTTTAGTTGGGTTTAACTGGAGCAATTCGGTCAACAACGAGACGATCGAGATTACCAGCCAATTTCGGCAAGCACTCGATTTAGAAAATATCGTCCGGTTTGAACACCACATCACTAATACCTGGAAAAGCATCGTCAGACAGCCATACGATCGCCGCCAGGAATTGCTAGAAATAGGCGATCGCATCCCCAATATTTCGGCCAAACACGAGGGCGGAAATCCAAAAGTCGAGCAGACGCGATCGCATCCTTCGGATATTCTCGATTACTTCCGCGACAAACAGGAAATTATCGCCGCTGGTGATTGGGAACACCTAACATTGAACTTCTTGGACAAATTCGATGCCGCCAACGCTACGGCCAAAGCCTTGACCGAGAATGGTTTGTCATTTATCGCGGCTCAAAACCTGCACCGCCAATAGGTTCAGATTTCTTTGTGTCCTTTGTGCCTACCCTGCGGGAAGCCGCTGGCTCGTCTATGTGGTTCGTTCCTTATATCTCCGTTCCCTGACCTTGACCTAGATATTTAATTTTGCTTACCTGTTAAAAGATAGAATCGTTAAATTCTAGGGTTTGGCAGGGCAAAACAACACTGATGGTAGAAATCACCCCCAGTTCCTCTTTCAGTCTCACCATGCGCTTGCAACTTCCCAATCGATCGGGGATGCTAGCTGGAGTAACCCAAGCGATCGCGGCTTTGGGAGGCAACTTAGGACAAATCGATTTAATCGAGCAAACGCGAAAAGTTTCCACTCGCGATCTCACTGTAGAGGCAGCCAGCACCGAACACGCCGAACAAATCGTGCAAGTAATCAAGGCGCTGCCAGATATCAAAGTTCTCGATGTCTACGATCGCACCTTCAACTTGCATCGCGGCGGTAAAATTGCCATTAAAAGCCGCATTTCGATTAACAACTACGGCGATTTGGCCATGGCTTATACCCCTGGAGTGGGAAGAGTTTGTCAGGCGATCGCTCAAGAGCCAGAACAAGTTTACAACCTCACGATCAAAAGCAATACAGTCGCGATCGTCACCGATGGCAGTGCCGTTTTAGGATTGGGTAACTTGGGGGCGGCAGCTTCCTTGCCAGTGATGGAAGGCAAAGCCATGTTATTTAAAGAATTTGCTGGGATTGATGCTTTTCCCATCTGCTTGCAAAGCCAAGATCCAGATGAAATCGTGCGCACCGTCGTCAACATTGCCCCAGCATTCGGCGGCGTGAACTTAGAAGATATTAGCGCCCCTCGCTGCTTTGAAGTGGAATCGAGACTGCGGCAAGAGTTAGATATTCCGGTATTTCACGACGACCAACACGGCACGGCGATAGTTACTCTCGCCGCTTTAATAAACGCCCTCAAATTAGTCAAAAAATCCCTAGAGTCAGTGCGAATTATCATTAATGGGGCTGGTGCCGCTGGGATTGCGATCGCTCACTTGCTGCAAAAAGCTGGTGCTACTGAGATCTTACTGTGCGACACCAAAGGGATTGTATCGAGCGATCGCTTAGATCTCACCGAGCAAAAGCGTCAATTCGCCTCGACTAAATCTGGCTTGCTAGCGGATGCCTTCGTGGGTGCTGATATTTTTATCGGAGTCAGCGGTCCTGGGTTAGTCACCCCAGACATGGTACGCTCGATGGCCAAAGATCCGATCGTATTTGCCATGGCCAATCCCGTCCCAGAAGTACAGCCAGAATTAGTTGGCAACGACGTGGCTGTCATTGCCACCGGACGCAGCGACTATCCCAATCAAATTAACAACGTCCTCGCCTTTCCGGGAGTATTTCGCGGTGCTTTAGATTGTCGGGCGAATGTCATTACTACCAATATGTATTTAGAAGCCGCCAGCGCGATCGCTTCTCTAGTCAATCCAGTCGATCTCAGCCCTGAATACATCATCCCCTCAGTTTTCGACCAGCGAGTATCAACCACCGTAGCCGCTGCCGTTCAACGCGCCGCTCGTCAAGATGGTGTTGCTAGACGATAATTAAGAAGTTCAGGAACTTTGGAAGTGTTAAGTGTTGAGTGTTGAGTGTTGAGTGAAAAGAGAGTTTTGAGTTAAGAATTTCCTTTTCTCTCGCCCTCGCCCTCTCCTCTCTCTCCCCATCTCCCCATCTCCCCATCTCCCCATCTCCCCATCTCCCCATCTCCCCATCTCCCCATCTCCCCATCTCCCCATCTCCCCATCTCCCCTCTCCCCCCTCTCCCATGCGTCGTGCCTCTGGATGTTTATTCGGCCTTGCCCTCGGTGATGCCCTCGGTGCGGAAACCGAATTCCTCAGCTTGGAAGGAATTCTGCGACTTTTCCCACCAGACGGCCCGCGAGAACCTGTAGGCAATCCCGCGATTGTCACTGACGATACTCAGATGACTTTGGCAGTAGGTGAAGCCTTGATGGTAGCTCAACGCCCTTACACTCCAGCTAGTTTAGAAGCACCATTGAGAAATGGTTTCGTCACTTGGTTAAATAGTCCAGAAAACAACCGCGCCCCCGGTAGAACCTGTTTGATCGGTTGTGCCAACCTCGCAAAAGATATGCCTTGGCAACAGGCAACCATGGCCAACTCCAAAGGTTGTGGAGCTAATATGCGAGTTGCTCCCGTAGGTTTGTTGCCTTTAGGCAAAGATGGCGTAACTGAAGCCACGCGAGGAGCGATCGCGCAATTTCAAGCCGCCCTCACCCACGGCCATCCTACCGCCCTCGCCGCCTCCGATTTAACTGCCTTAGCGATCGCCGATCTAGCAGCCGGGGGCAATCCTCAACAACTCCCACACCGACTTTACGAGTATGCCCGCTCTCAGCGATCGATTTATCATGCCGACTGGTTGGGTTCTTTGTGGGAACGTCCTGCAATTAACACTCCCGAAGAATTCATCGCTCGCGGCTGGGATGAATGTATGCTGGCCCTCGATCGCCTCAATGATGCCCTAGTAAAACCCGATCGCCATGCCGATCCTTGTCTCGCTACGGGTGAAGGCTGGATTGCCGAAGAAGCCTTAGCGACTAGCTTGTTATGCTTCCTGTTATTTCCCGAAGATGCGATCGCGGCCATTCGTCGCGCCGTCGTCACAGCGGGAGATTCTGACTCTCTAGCTGCCTTGACAGGTGCTTTTGCCGGAGCATATCTGGGAATGGGTGCCTGGCCAGAAGATTGGATAAATCGGATTGAATACCGCTACCAGCTAGCAGCTTTGGGAGACTTCTGGGATGAAAATTAGCAGTTAGAAGTTAGAAGTTCAGGAGTTCAGGAGTTCAGAATGTAGAGGATTTAGAATGCCGCCAACCAACAACGAATCAACCCCACTCTACAAAATGAACCCGTGCGATCGCTTTACCGATCGCGCCACCGATTACGCCAAATCTCGACCTAGTTACCCACTAGAGGCGATCGCCACCATTTTAGAAGGATTGGGCGACCCAGCGCAACTAATAGCCGCCGATATCGGCGCTGGTACGGGCATATCCTCGCGATTGCTAGCCGCAGCGGGAGTACGAGTAATCGCGATCGAACCGAACGAGGGAATGCGAGAAGCTGCAACTCCCCATCCCCTGATAAACTTTCAAGCTGGGACGGCCGAACAAACTCACCTCCCCGACTCCTCAGTCGATTTGGTAACTTGCTTTCAAGCTTTTCACTGGTTCGATCCCACCCCGACACTAGAGGAATTTCACCGGATTCTCAAACCTGGCGGGCGATTGGCTTTAGTATGGAACAACCGCGATCGCCGAGACGAATTCACCGCTGCCTACAGTCAGTTAGTCCGGGTAGCCTCAAACTCCCATCCGGCTGAGTCTCGCACCCTCTCTTTGGATGCCACCCTTCTCAGTCCTTACTTCAGCCATCTGCGTCAATCCGACTTTCCCTATCGGCAAGAATTAGATTTATCGGGATTGATCGGTAGGGCTGATAGTACGTCTTATCTTCCCCGCACGGGTGTAGCCCGCGATCGGTTAATCTCTAATCTCCAAGAGTTATATCAAACGCGGGCCGATCGCTCTGGTGTCTGCTTGGTTTACTCTACCAGCGTTTATCTAGCTGACAACCAAAAATCTGTTTAAATAGCTCGGATCGCCACCTGAATCGAGCGAATAATTTCGATTCCTGTTAAATGTGGGTGTATACTTTCCGTAGCTGTAGGGGGGATACGTGCCAAACATGGGCTATGCCAACGATCTCAACCTACAAGCGCTATTAAAAAATCATCGCTCTAACAAAGGAAAACCTCATTGCAACTCGGTAAATTCCTGCTTACTTGGTGTTCGACTGCGATCGCCATCGTGCTAGCTTTACCCCATCAAGTCATGGGAAAAACTACACCTCGGCAAGCACCTTTGACACCAGCAACCGATCGAGGATCGCTGCGAGTTGGCAGATGGCAGCGGAGTTTTTTCTTGCACGTACCGCCATCTTACGATCCGAAAAAACCCGTGCCGTTAGTCATTGTTTTACACGGCAGCGGCGCTACGGGCCGGGCGATGGCAGAAAAAACTGGCTTTAGCTTGTTGGCTGACAAAGAAGGTTTTATCGTAGTTTATCCCAACGGCATCGATCGTCGTTGGAATGATGGCCGTCAACCTAAAAAGCACGGTAAAACCCAAAACGTCAATGACGTGCAGTTTATTGCTAGCTTAATTTTTTACTTGCAAAGATATTACAACATCGATCGCCAGCGGGTTTACATCGCCGGACACTCGAATGGCGGAATGTTAGCTTATCGGTTAGCAGCCGAATTATCTCCCAAAATTGCCGCGATCGCTTCGGTGGCTGGTAGCATTCCCATCGCTCCCAAGACCAAACAACCGATTGCTCCTCTCTTTGGCAAGCAACAACCCATCTCGATCTTAGAAATTCACGGTACGGCCGATCCAATAGTCAAGTGGGAAGGTGGTGCAGTCGATGGCAAAAAAGGCGGCAAAGTGATATCTGTAAATTCAGCGATCGCTAGCTGGGTGAAGTTAAATGGGTGTTCTGCCCAACCCGAAACCCAGCAATTGCCAGATGTCGATCCCAATGACGGTACGCGCGTCCAAAGTCAGACTTATTCGGGGTGTCAGCGCGGTACGGGAGTAATGCTATATGCTATTGAAGGTGGGGGACATGGCTGGCCTGGACTGATAGTTAACCCCAGGATTAAAGCTGACAAAAATCTTTCTCGCGATCTTGATGCTACCCAAGCTATTTGGGATTTCTTCGTCCAGCATCCCAAGCAGTGAGAATGGGACATCGGGCATCGGGCATCGGTCTAGGAACAATCTGGGCGATCGATTTTGTTTAGGCATCAACCATGAAGCATTGTTGTGAAATCAATCGTCGCCGTTTTCTCCAGTCGATTTTAGCTGGAGGACTTTCGACCGCGATTTTGTCGTTTGCTGCGCCTGCTAGAGCAGAAAAAACGACTAAAGCTTTAGTTTTAAGCTGCATCGATTCTGACGTTCTGGAAGCAGAACGATACTTTTTATCTCTACAAAACCTCAGCAATCAATATGACTTAACTGCTTTAGCAGGAGCTTCTTTAGCGATAAATGGACTACCTCATCCAGCAGATTCTCAAGCTTTTTGGGATCAGTTAGATTTATCTTATCGACTGCATCGCATTCAAAAAGTGATGATTTTCGATCATCAAGATTGCAGCGCTTATGCTGATAAAATTGACCCCAAGTTAAACCAAGATCGCGATCGAGAACAAAAAGTTCATGCTGATTATTTAAATCGAGCTTATCGAGCAATTCGCGATCGCTATCCCAAACTGAACATCGAACTGTACTTCGTTACCCTTAACGCCGAAATCAAACCGATCGTTCCCACGATTACGCCCTAGTCTCTACATTAAACAAGTCAAATACCTGTCTACAGAAATGCTTGAGCTTGTCGCCCACTTCAGAACTTGGCTGAGAATCGCCGACAAACTGCCACTGTTCGACAGTAGAAAATCGCCACCGCTTGCCGCTATGGTCGAATCCTGCCGCTTCCACTCCGATGGCTCTTCGCAACGAAGCATCTAAAGGATCTTCGTAAAATCGGATTTGGACTAAAATGCTGCGACTCTGAAACTTTCTACTCCAGCCAGGAAAGTGAAACCCGATGTCGATCGAATCGGGATCGACCAATTCTCTAGTATCTGCATCGTTTACCCACGGTTTCAAATCTACCCGCACATCTGGGAATTCCAATTTGAAAAGATTGACAACCGCAGCAATCTTGCTAGCAAGGGCAATATTAGTGGCTTGTTCTGCTGCGTTCACAAAGCGACACTCCTTGAGGATTTTAGGCAATTATAACTATTTATTTTCAGTTTTTTGTATCCGAGCGATCGCCAACTCGCCGATGATTGGTTTGCGCTTGAGGAAGAAGGGTGGCAGCCAAACGCCAATTAGCCCAGCCTCAGAGGGGAGAAATTCATCTGGTTAGCTTTGACCCCACAGGTTACTCGGTATCAAACTTAGAGATCGCTTCCAAAATATATACGTCATTATCATAATCAGGAATTCCACCAGGAGCGTCAAACCAGAAGCCGCCAAAAACAATTATTTGACGATCGACTTGTATTGTTGAATGTCCATTTCTAGGAGCAGGAAATTTGCCATTAACTTCAGGAATAATGGCACGATAAATTTCATTAGTAGCTGATTCAGTCTTAGGTAAATTTAGTAAAAGTAAATTGCCAATTGTAGCATGACTAATCCCATCTTGGGCAGCTACTCCTCCAAAAATAACTAGATTATTGTCAAATTTCCCATAGCCGCAAACAGTTCGCCCTGGATAAAAGAAATAATCAATATCTTCATCCTCACAGTCTTCATCTTCATTAATTTCACTATTCGATAAACTATAAATATTTTTACTTCCATAATTTTCGATTTTTTCTGCAAATTCAGCTTTCTGCCATTGCAATTTACTTAGATCTGTAGAATCTAACTCAGTCAAATCTAAAGTTAAAATATCCGAGCAGAATCCTTCGTAGCCAGCATCGCCGAGAAACTTGACTAATGTATTGCCATGAACTACCAATCCACCAGAACCAGAACCCGAACGGCTCCTGACTTCTAGTGTCAACCAAGACATCGTACTTAAATCGAGAAGATGAAGGTCATCAAATGAAAAGTACCAATCATAATAGCCACCATCAATAAATAATTTATCTTGAAATAAGACTGCACTATGATGAGAACGAGCGACTGGGGGAGTTCCATGGGGAATAATTCGCGACCAATGCCAAGTTTTTAGATTGAGAATATAAACAGCAGTATCGTTGCAAAGATATCCTCCCTCTATCTGTTCTTCATATCCTCCCCACACCACCATTTCTTCTCTATGCAATACAGCAATATGAAAACTTCTACTAGTGGGAATTTCACCCGATACTTGCGGTTTTTCCCAAGTCCAAGATTCGAGGTTGAGTAGATGAACGTCGTTGAGAGTTTTTTTCGTTTCGTTATCTTCCCCAGCAAAAACAATCATGTAGCTTTGAAATCGAATTGCAGAATGTCCTTTTCTACCTTGAGGGGGATTTCCTTTAATTTCAGGATATTTCCAAGCAAAGCAAGGGGGTTGTAATCCTAATTGGGAATCATTTAGCGATCGCATTGATTTTTTACTGGTAAGTAAGTCGGTGAGGAAATTCGCAACCATGTTTGTAAATCCCACAGTTGCTCGTATTCCTGGTTTTTTGGCATCATCCATCTACTCCATTCTTCTGCCGCCCAGTCGTTCAATCGTTCAAATGCTTCAGGAACGAACGTTATATTCTTCATTCCATCGCTCGGCAATAAAACTGACCGAGTTCGTACTGGTTTCGATGTTGTGAATTGCGGTCATCAAGAGTTGGCGATTGGCTTTGGTAGAGAGCAAATAATCTGTCTCATCTTGTGAAGTAGATTGGCTAGCATTCAGAGTTGAAACCTTATAGTGCTATGTCTTCCTTTATGTTACTCAAATCGATCGAACAACAACTGACTTGCCAAGCGATCGACTACAGCAGTAAGCTCTTCCCATCAGGAAATATAAGGGATTCGATCGGTGTCACTCACAGAAGATTCAATAAAGGTTGGGACGCTGGAATGGTTCTATCGAGAAGCTAAATCTAGCAGTAATGACGATCGCCCATCGGTGCTACTGCTGCATGGCGTACCTTCCCAAAGTTACACATGGACGGTAATAATGCCGACCCTAGCAGAAAAAGGTTTCAGAGCGATCGCCCCCGATTGGATCGGCAGCGGGTTTTCAGCCAAGCCAGACAAAAAAGAGTTTGCTTATACGCCCGATGCTTTTATGAGCGCTTTAGCCGAGTTCGTTCGAGCGTTGGAACTCGATCGCTTTTCTTTAGTAATCCAGGGATTTTTGGGATCTGTAGGAATTCAATATGCTTTGCGGCATCCAGCCGAGATCGATCGCCTCGTAATTCTCAATGCCCCAGTATCGCCAACAGCTAAGCTGCCTTGGAAGTTGCAGCAACTAGGACTGCCCCTACTAGGCAATATCTTCACCCAAGATCCGCTGTTAATCGATCGCACTCTAGAGGGAGGTAGCCGCTATCGAATATCGGACAAAGATCTAGATGTTTACCGCCGTCCCTTCCTCAAAAGTTCGGAGGCCGGGCGCAGCCTGCTAGCAACGTTGCAAAACCTGCAACTCCAGTCGTCAATGGCAGAAATTGCATCTGGATTGAAAAACTGGCAACAACCAACTTTGTTAGTTTGGGGAATGAAAGATCCCTGGCTGCCATTTACTCAAGCCCAAAATCTAGCCAACTCGATGCCCAAAGCCGAACTGATAAAACTACAAGATGCTGCGCACTATCCCCAAGAACACTGGTCGGAAAAAGTTAGCGATGCTATAACGTCGTTTCTCAATCGCGAAGTAATCTAGAAAGTTAAGATTTTTTCCCATCTCTTCCTTCTCCCCCTCTCCCCTCTCTTCCCCTGCTTCCCCCGCTCCGATAAAATAACAGGGGCAAGTTAATTATCAAATTGAAAAAATCTAATTATGGTACGTCACCGCTCTGTTCTAGCATGGCTTTTGGCATTAATTGCAGTATTTGTCGTTAGCTGTAGCGGCCCCACAGCCAAGCCTCTAACTTATAGCGCCGCTCAGTTAGAGCAAATTCAGCAATCTGCTAGTGGAATTATGGCTGGGCGCGATCGCCTAGCGGAACTAAAAACTTTAATTGAAAAGCGCAAGTGGAATGATGTCATCTCCTTTATCCACGGTCCTTTAGGCGACTTGCGATCGCAGATGAATACTTTGGCAGGCGATTTCTTCCCCAACACCAAAACCGCTGCCTTGAAAGAATCTAGAGAAGTATTCGAGCGCTTAGTCAGCATCGATTCCGCCGCTAAAGCTGGTAATTACGAGTTAGCGATCGGCAACTATAACAAGTTGCTCAAAGATGTTGACGAATATCTAAATCTAGTACCTACAGCATAGGGCATAGGGCATGGGGCATAGGGCATAGTTCGGAGTTTCCCTCTGCTCTCCCCATATCCCTATCTCCCCATCTCTCCCTCCCTTCCAATGACTCAAGTAGTAACGATCGGCTGTGGAATAATTGGAGCGACGATCGCTTACGAACTCAGTTTGGTTCCAGGGCTGTCGCTGACAGTCTTAGATCGACAACCGCCAGTTCGAGGTGCTACCTCTGCGGCTTTGGGCGTGTTGATGGGGGCGATTAGCCACAAAGTCAAGGGCAGGGCTTGGCAAATGCGGCAGGCTAGCCTGCAACGATATGAAACTTTGATTCCAGAGTTAGAAGCAGTTACTAACAGAAAAATTCCTTTCAACCAGCAGGGAATTCTCAAGTTACTCTTTCCTCAACCCGGATCTGGCAATGAAGAAGAGGATTTAGTTAGTTGGGAAAAATTAGCAAAAATTCGTCAATCCCAAGGCTTCCGACTGGAAATTTGGGATGCAGCCGAAATTAAATCCAGGTGTCCTCAAATTGACTGTCAAAATGCGATCGCGGCTGTCTATTCTCCTCAAGATCGACAAGTCGATCCAACAGCCTTAACGCTAGCTTTAATCGATGCTGCCGAACGAAACGGTGTCAGGTTTAAATTTGGGGTATCTGTAGAGCCGTTTTGGTCTAACTTGGCTCCAGATAGCAACTCTCATGAGGCGATCTGCGATCGAATTCAAACCACAGCGGGAAAAATCGATTGCGATTGGTTGATAATTGCTGCTGGCTTGGGTTCTACTCAGATAACGGAGTTTTTACAAGCACCTGTCGAGATCCAACCCGTATTAGGACAAGCTTTGCAGTTGCGATCGCCACATCCTCTAGGACATCTTGATTTTCAGCCAGTAATTACGGCTGATGATGTCCATATCGTCCCGCTGACCTCACCCCCAGCCCCTCTCCTGCAAGGAGAGGGGGGCAATTCTCCCCCCTTTTCAAGGGGGGTAGGGGGGGATCGATACGGGAGATTAGGTCTACCGATGGACTATTGGGTAGGGGCCACCGTCGAATTTCCTCCAGATGCTAAGGAAGTTATCCCTGACTCTAATTGCTTAGAACGAGTCAGGCAAAAAGCGATCGCCCTTTGTCCCTCTTTAGCATCGGCCTCGATCGTTAAAACTTGGTCGGGTTTGCGCCCTCGTCCTACTAACGAACCAGCACCGATTGTTCGTCCCTTAGCTGGCTATCGCAATGTTCTATTGGCTACAGGTCACTATCGCAACGGCATTTTACTCGCACCAGCTACCGCCCAAGCAATTCGGGACGCAATTTTAGCAAAGAAAAAGCCTGGAGAACCAGGCTTTTAAAAAAAATATAGGGGAAAGGGAAAAACGCCTCTTTCCCCTACTTCTGCAAGAAGCCTATTAACCCCTGCTAGTCTGCGAGCGAGAGGAAAGTAGGAAGTCCATCACTTCCTTTTTTCCCAACCGCAGGGATTTCTAGGAAGCTATCTTTAGCCGTGCCATTAGGCCCGATTTCCACGCCTGTCGGCCCTCCTGGATGACCGTTCGGTATCAACAGTTGCGGGTGGTCGAACGGCGCTCGCTCGAATTTGACGCGATCGTCTGTTAGTGCTTTCATGAAAGCTACTAAATCGGCCTCTTCCAGCGGGTTTAAGTTCAAATTCTGGATATTCGGGTCTAAGTCAGCCAGATTTTGCTCGTGGAAGTCTCCACCTCGGTTGTAGAACTCGACTACTTGTTCCAGGGTAGCTTGCCCGCCGTTGTGGAAATAAGGAGCAGTCAGTTCGACATTCCGCAGTATTGGTGTTTTAAAGGCTCCATCGGCTGCTATGCGTTCGTTGGCATCGACTGAAATATTAGGTTTTTCTCCTAGAAGTCGATCGAACTTGCCTTGCTGTGCCAAGCGAGATTCTGATAGCGGATTGCCAGATGGGTCCTTGCCACCTACGCCCAAATCTTCCCCTGTCGGCCGCACGCCAATGTTGTAAAAGCCATGGTCGTAAATTGCTTGACCGCCATCGCCCATAGTCATGCGCTCCAAACGTTCTTCTTTGACGTTATCAACGGCAGCATCGGTAAATAAGGGTCCCTCATGACAGGCAGTACACTTGGCTTTGCCATCAAACAGATCTTTACCGCGCGATTGGGACTCTGTTAAGTTGCCCGTACCGTCAAAATAGCGATCGATCGGGGCATTGTCAGACACTAAGGTAGACTCGTACAATTGCACCGATAGTCCCATAAACAACGGGAAGTTGAAGTCCATCAAGGTATATTGGTTGCCTTCGAGTTCTGAGGGCGACAAAATGGGAACGGAATCGAATTCTTCGCTAGTTTCAGGTTTGGGGAGTTTGTCGCTGGTAAAGGTTAAGTTACCGTTGCTATCGACGTTAATCAAGACGATCGAATTCCACCATTCGTTTTTGAACGCTCGTTTAATCAACCATTCGTAACTCCTTTTCAAACCAGTCTTGGGTTTGTTCGCCTCCGACCTGGCCAATTCCCCCAGCACGCTGTCGTCGCGAGCCACAAGCTGTTGTCGTAAAGGCACCAATGCCCGCAGTTTTTTAGCCCGATTGGAGATCCGTTGATTGAATTTCTTGCCGATATCTGGAAATGTGCGACCTACAGCCGATTCCTCCACCGTACTCAGGGGCGGTCCTACAGCTTGCGAGGCCAGCGAGGCATTGTCTATCTTCACCTTGACCGCTTGCAGTACCCTTCTTTTAGGGGCCCGATAAATGGTGGCATTGGGATCTCTCAAACCAAAGGGATTTAGACCGTTGAAAATATTCTGCGCTCGCCCGTCCCAAAAGTTGCGGAAGTTGAATACAGCATTGACCGTGGTGGGGGCGTTGCGACCTGTGACTTGACGCACGTTAGTGCCATTGATGTTGAAGAGCAGATCGGCGAGAGGTGAGGTGTTATCGGCTGAATTACCTGGCGTAATCCCGTTGAATTTAGCGAGAAAAACTCCCTGAGAACCTGTCACGTCGTTGCTATCCGATAGCACTGTCGAAAAACGGTTATTGGGGTCGGCAAGTTTGTGAAAGGGATAATCGGCTGCCGTTAGCTGAGAGTTCAGCCCCCGGTTGACAATTCGGTCTGCCCCTGGATGTAACTGGTTCTTGGAACGGCTATCGGTGCCAGCATGAAAATGGCAGCTAGCGCAGGCGGTAACTCCGTCACTACCGACTTGCATATCCCAAAACAGGGCTTTTCCTAATTGAATCGCCTTATTTTTGTCTTTGATAAATGCTGCTAGATTGCTCGGTTCTGGCACCTTAACTTTCTTTAGCGATCCCATGGGGGCGGGTGGTTCGACTCCCACTTGGGCAGAAACCAGATTTCCAGTTAATACGATAACAGCAGCTAAGAGGGCGATCGCTACACCTCTAGTTGCAGGTACTTGCCTCGATCGAGGGCGATACAACTTTGCTAATTTTTTGCCAGTTGGCGATAGCTTCTGTCGGATTTTACCTAGTAAAACTGTTAGTAACTTGCTCTTGAAGAAAAAATTGAGATGATTTCTTCGCTTCACTTTTTCGTCGAAGTTGCGATCGCTCATCGGCGTTAATTTCCTTGTCTAGTTTTATAACTTTCAACAGATGCTTTGAAACCGAGCATCGATCGGACAACTAATCAAACCAGGACTTGCATAACTTGACGGATAATACGCCATCTGTAGGGCTAAAGTTATCTATAGCCTCATACTTGTAGCATCTTTGCGTAAAAGTCCTAAAGCCAAGGATATGTAGAATATTCTCTGAGCATATCTATCTATAGACATAGAGAAGTTAGCAGAAGTATATCTCTTCAGATATAGAGGAAACAGCTACACTATTTCTAAAGAATTAGCAACGATAATGTAAAAAACTGCCAAGAGGAATAGGAAAAAGAAGTAACTGTTTCCGTTGCCCGTTTCTTTTACATCGAGTTTATTAGGGTTATCTGATGCTCGATTAACGAATCGAAAACACCTCTTATTCGCTCTCGAATAGGAGAAGTATATAGATCGTTAAATGTCTTCGATAATTAACTTGAAATATTTATTATACTGCAACTCGATTTAGAGCCTATGGAGGTATTTAATGAGTAAAAAATATTGCTAGTTTATGAATTATAGAAAGAAATGTAAAAATCTTTGTTCTAATTATAAAGCTATAGCAATAACTCGTGTTTGCTGTTAAAAGTTCCTCGATCGCTTTGCGATAATATTAATTTAAAATAGCAAGTACGGTAGACTTCAAAGCTGAAAAACTAAAAATGACGGATACACCATACATTTTTCTCGCTGGTGCCAGTCGAGGCGTAGGTCAGCAAATTGCTTTGCAACTGACCAAACAAAACCGTCCGGTCAAAGCACTTCTGAGGACGGAAACCGCCCGTGCCGATTTAGAGGCGATGGGGATTCAAGTCGCGATCGGAGATGCTCTTCATATTGCCGAGATCGAGGAGGCGATGCTAAGTGAAGAACCAATAGCTGCTGTCATCAGCACCATTGGCGGCTTGCCCTGGAATGGCGAACGAGCAGATTATCTGGGCAACAAGAATCTGATCGACGCTGCGGTTAAAGCTGGCGCGAACAAGTTTATTTTAGTATCCTCGATCGGGGCTGGCGATAGCGTGGCGGCCTTATCTCCTCAAGTATTAGAAACCCTCGGAGCGGTTTTGGCGGAAAAAGAAAAAGCCGAGGAACATCTGATTGCTAGCGGTTTGACTTATACGATCGTCAGGCCCGGAGGACTTAAATCGGAACCAGCTACGGGCAATGGAGTCCTAACAGAAGATTTTCGAGTTGCAGGGTCGATTAATCGGGCTGACGTGGCTGATTTGGTGTGTCAGTGCCTCGATTCCGAACGGGCTAACAACAAAGTTTTGTCGGCGATCGATCGAAATATGATGTACGGTCAAGCCCAGTTGGCAGAATTCCGACTGCATTAAAAGCTAAAATTGAATTTACGATCGGCGCTAAAGCGCTCTAGTAAAGTTTTTGGGACGCAAATCTATGGATATTTTGACACTCGGTTGGGTTTCGCTACTAGTTCTATTCACTTGGTCGATTTCGATGGTCATTTGGGGTCGCAACGGTTTTTAGCGGGGTTTTGTGGAAACTACCATTCTGAACGGGCTGTTTATCAGTGCTGCCGTCCTGTTAGTAGCAGTGACTGGAGGCATCTTTTACTTGACGGCGGTAGAGTGGCGCAATCGTCGCCAATTAGAGCGAGAAAAGCGATCGCGGCGCTAAAATTTGGCTGTAACGATGTAGAGACGTAGCACTGCTGCGTCTCTGACCATTTAATGGCTGGCAAATTCGATCGCTGAAATATTTGGGTTGCAGGTATAATCTGCTAGTCGATCGACGCACAACCAATGACCGCAGACAACCAACAACTAACTATCGGCTGGCTATATCCTACTTTAATGAGTACCTACGGCGATCGCGGCAACACGATTTGCTTGCAAAAACGGGCCGAGTGGCGCGGCTATCAAACTCAAATCGTTCCCCTCGACCAACAAGCCTCGATCGAGAATATCCGACAAGTAGATATCATCGTCGGCGGCGGTGCCCAAGATCGGCAACAAGAAATCGTCATGCGCGATTTGCGAGGGGCCAAAGCTGAAGCCATCAGGGAGAAAATCGAATCTGGCACTCCAGGAGTATTTACCTGCGGTTCTCCCCAACTATTAGGACATTACTACGAACCCGCCCTCGGTCAGCGCATTGACGGCTTAGGATTGTTAGATTTGGTCAGCAAGCATCCTGGATTTGATGCCCGTCGGTGTATCGGCAATGTGGTGTTTGAAGTCACCGCCTCCCAGCTAGCGCGAGATCTGAAAAAAATGCTCGGTAAAGTACCTTTAATAGTCGGGTTTGAAAATCATGGCGGCCGCACTTACTTGGGCAAAGTCGAACCCTTGGGGCGAGTAGTTAAAGGGTATGGCAACAATGGTGAAGATGGGATGGAAGGGGCATTTTACCGCCACGCGATCGCTACCTACTCTCACGGCCCGCTGCTGCCCAAAAATCCCTTTCTGGCAGATTGGCTGATTCAAACCGCTCTCACCCAAAAGTATCAAACCCCTGTAGAATTAACCCCCTTAGACGACTCCTTAGCCATGCAAGCCCGCGCCGCCATGTTTAAACGCTTGGGTGTAAATACTTAACAATTTAGCGATCGCTACAGATTTTTGCATAAACTTAGAAATCATTACGTGACTACAAAGTAAGGCGGACGATCTGAGTTCGGAATTCGGAGTTCGGAATTCGGAGTTGATTTCTAGTAATGCTCTCGTCCTCCTTCACTGTTGAGGTTCGATCGAAGGAGTTAACCATGCAAGATCGGCAGCGGTTGATTTGGGGTAGCAGTACGGTATTGATTGGGGGATTGGCATCGGTCGCGATCGCTTCTGGTAATTCCATGGTAGCGGCGGCTGGGGGCGCAATCGCTGGGGGAACGGCCGGAATGGTAGGCGGAACTATCCTCAGTAAGAAACGCGATCGGCAATTTCCTGTTAGCGAACAGCTAGTCGATTTACTGGGCAAGCTAGGCGATATGCAGGGAGAAACCAAATTTGAACTCATCGCTTTAAAAGGTAAGATCGATCGCAGTCAAGCTGATTTCAAATCCGAGCTAAAAGGTTTAAAAAGCAAAATCGATCGAAATGAAAGCGAATTGAGTTCTAAATTAAAAATATTGACCGGACAAATTGAAGAAAACAAAACTGAATTAGCTACTTTAAAAAATCGAGCCGATCGGCAGCAAGTTACAGAAAATCCTGCATCTGTTTTCAGCAACCTCGATGCAGAGATCGCACCAGCTATAGAAGGTGAATCTGAAGTTCGATCGGATAATATCTCTCAAGTAGTTGACTGGTTCAAGGCTAAAAACAAAAATATCAACATTGAAAGCTATCGTCAAACCGAAGCTGTAGACCCTTTGTTAGATCGGATATCCATGTCACTTGGCGAAGGATATCCGAGTTTAAAATCGTTTTATAAAAAACTTAAATATCATCTTCAAGATGGCAGCAGATTTTGGTTCAGATTAGCTGAAAGCAGTGCCGAAGATATTAGAGTCTGCACTAGTTTTTGTACGCTGTTAAATAGTTCGTCTTTTCTGTCTTATTATCGTTATTCTTCTCAAACGAAAGAGATTTCAGCCGCTCCTCAAACCAATCCCAAAATGACTAATTTTTTACAAGGTGAATGGTTCGAGAGGTTTGTTTATAAAAAAATCTGCAATTTGCTATTAGAGCGCAATATTGATAACTATTATGCTTGCCGAGGAATTCAAGGTAAATTTGATACTCAAAGAGACTTTGAGTTAGATTTATTATTTCTAATTGACAACGAACCTCTTTGGATCGAGTGTAAAGCAGGACAAGATTACAACTTATATTTAAAAAAATATAGCGAGTATCGCAAAAAACTAGGAATTCCGAAAGAAAGATCGTTCATGGTGATTTTAGATCTTACGGACGCTCAGACGGTAGACTATACCAATTTATGGGATATAAGTGTAGCCAACATTAATAACTTTATCGAGTTAATCGATCGAGTCTTGGATTTGTCAGAGAAGCAAGAAAATAACCAGATCGACCCATCAATATCGTCGAATTCAGCCAATAATCGAGAAAGCGATCGCTCTGCTGCATTAGAAATTAGCAACTTATTGGCTTTGTTGAATCGAAAAGCCCTCAGACCCGCACCAGAATACCGCCAAGTGGCGATCGAAAAGTTAATTAAATTATTGAGCAGCTTCAACGAGCCTCTAACAATCAATCAAATCAAAGATAAATTAGCAGAAACTTTGCAAGTATCAAAGCACATAGCAAGAAATATAGTTAAGGCTCTTAAACTTGCTGGCTGTTTCCTGAATGAAAGCGGAGAAATAGTAAATTCGTACAACTTGCCTGTATCGCGTTTAGTCTCGTTAGAGGCTGCGGTTTTAGAACAAAAGTGTATGGAAAGTTACGCCGCCGCTGTTTTGGCTGTCGAGCCTAACTACTTTGAAAACTCCGATAATATTAGCAATTTTGAACGAATTACAGGCGGTAAAACCCCCGATTATGAAATTATCGAGCTATTAAAAATGAGAAATACCAATACCGAAGAATCATGAGGCGATCGATCGTTGTAGGTTGGGTATAGCTCTGCGAAACCCAACACCAAAGCAAAACCCAACCCTAAAAAATTAAACCAAAACATTACGATTGAGCCTCAATTTGCCGCACGACAGTCAGCGCCGAGTAACTCACACCAGCCGTACCTTCTCCAGGATGGGTAGAATCTCCGACTAACCACAGACCGCTAACAGGAGTCCGATTGGCAAAACCAAAAGGGCCGAAAGTCGAAATCCTCTGGCCGATACCGCCTACAACACCTCGATCTCTAGCTGTAAACCGAGCAAAAGTCCGAGGAGTAGCAGCCTCTACGTGCAAGATAGTTTCTGGCGTGAGGTGGAAGTATGACGATAGACGGGCGATCGCCGTTTCGGTATACTCTTGTTTCAGAGCGCGGTCGTTCCCTTTCTGCCACCAAAGCCTAGTATCGGTGAAAGAAGAAGCAATAATTGTCGCTTTACCAGCCGGGGCGCGACCATCTCCAGGGTGACTGACAGAAACAAACAAAGAGTTATTCTCTCCTATCGGCCCATCGCTGTCGTAAAGAAATTGCAAGTGCGGCGGACATCCAGCGGGAATCGCCCGTTCGTCAACCCCTAAATAAATGACAAAAGCCCCAGAACCAGACGGCAACTTATCTACCCGACGACCGAAAGCGCGGAGCTTTGGAAGTGTTAAGTGTGGAGTGTTGAGTGTGGAGTGAAAAGAGAGTTTTGAGTTAAGAATTTCCTTTTCACTCTCTTCGCCCTCTCCGCCCTCTCTCCCTCTCTCCCCCTCTCCCTCTGCTTTCAGCAACTGCACCAGATTTTGCACGGTGACATTAGCCACTACCCTGTCTGCCGATTGCGTCCAAACTTCGCCCGTATTATGGTTGCGAACTACCACGCCAGTAGCCCTTAGAGAGTTGGAACGTTCTTCATATACAATCCGATCGACTGCATGGCGCATGAATATTTGGCCGCCATATTTTTCCAAAGCTGTCACCAAGCGATCGCTCAACACCTGCATACTACCTTTAAGGTGAAACAAACCTTGAGGCGATTGAGATACGCTCAAAGCCGTAGCTGCATACAGCAGTGCTGTTTCTTCTGCATCTACCTGAGAATAGAGTTTCAGTTGCAAATCGAGAAAAGTTCTTAAGCGATCGTTATCATCTAATTTGTACCACCGCAGAGCATCTCCCACCGTCGAAAATGTATAAGGCAAAGTAATCAAAGTATTCGGACGTACCGCCGACACCAACTGCCACAAATCCCATAAGTTAGCAGGTGGCAACACTGGATTGCGCGATTGAAATTCCCAACTCACCTCAAATAACTTCGCTAGCAACTGCCAAAAAGGTTCGCTACTGGGAAACTGACGCTCTCGCTCCGCTTGCCATCGCTTGGGATCGCGCCAAACGGTTATCGGTTCGGTTTCTCCTGGCAAATACACCGCACAAGCCGGATCGCAAGGTGTCGCCTCTGGCAGGTTAACTTCTAGTTCCTCAAAAATCCTATGGTGAATCCCACCTGGTTCTAACCCAGCTACTTGAGTCGCACCGACATCAAACGTAAATCCTCGGCGCTTAAAAGTAGAAGCACATCCCCCTGGCACCAGCGCTCTATCGAACACTGAGACGCAATAACCCCTCTTCGCCAGTAACGCTGCTGCTGTCAAACCGCCAATTCCAGCCCCAATGACTGCTACGTGTAACTTATCTTTGCTCATAGAACTGTTGGCGCACCCTTTCTTGTTTACATTCTTTAATAATTGTTCTTAAATTGATTCTAGCTATATAACAACGATTTTTTTAACTTGTGATAATATGGCGGATGAGTATTATTTTCGGTTGTGTAACACATTGTATAAATGTCTCTCCGAATCTAACTCGTCCTACTATTTTGATTCGGAGCTAATCTATGTCGATCTATGTTGGCAACCTATCCTACGAAGTTAGAGAAGACGATCTAAAGCAAGTCTTCGCTGAATATGGTGTGGTTAATCGAGTTCAACTACCTACAGACCGAGAAACCGGCCGCGTGCGGGGTTTTGCCTTTGTAGAAATGGGAACAGAAGCTGAGGAAGCCGCCGCCATTGAAGCCCTCGACGGGGCTGAATGGATGGGTCGCGACCTCAAAGTTAACAAAGCCAAGCCTCGCGAAGAAAGAGGCCCTTCCAGAGGTGGTGGGAACTGGGGCAACAAAGGCGGCTCTTCTCGACGCTACTAAGCTATAGAAGCTATAGAGAGCGATCGTTCTCACCATAAACTCTTGAGGGCAGACGAAGAGTCTGCCCTATTTTATTGACGGGTAGATTTATAGATGTAGCGCCAATACGTCTCCAAAAGAGAGATGTCATACCAAATCCGGTTATGATAGCTACCTTGCCGGCCCTCAAAGATGCCTCCGGCTCCCCTCTCATTCAAGGCTACGGTGTATACAGGGGACTTTGAGGACTTCCCACCTTTTTTTTAAGGGGCTAGGGGGATCTAATGCAGAGCCTCCAAGGTTTCCAGAGATATGTATACACTGTAGCTTACAAGAAGAGGGTAAAGGAAGTTTTTTTACTGGAGAGGGGAAGGGGTGAGGACACCGATTTGAGGGTTTTAAAACCGGATTTGATGTAACACAACTCTTGAGAGTTGGCGTTACCCAGCAAACTAATCAGGAGATCGGATGAGCCAAGTAATTCCTGGTGAAAATGAAGGAATTGAGTCAGTCTTACGGCGATTCAAGCGACAAGTTTCCAAAGCCGGAATTTTCTCAGATATCAAGAAGCACCGTCATTTTGAAACCCCCATTCAAAAACGCAAGCGCAAAGAGATTGCCAAGCACAAGCAGCGGAAGAAAGGGCGTTCTCGTCGCTATTAACCCCAACAATTGCTAATAAGCAGAATAATTGCTATCGATCTTAAGCGATCGCACTTTCAGTCCATATCTATTCGCTTGCTCCACACAACTCTATGAATACCAAAGAATTCTTAAGTCGATATCAGGCAGGACAAAGAGATTTTACCAATCTCAACCTGATGGCAGCCAATCTGAAGAATATGAACCTGCGCGGCATCAACCTTAGTGGAGCAAACTTAACCAAGGCCAATTTGACCAGAACGAATTTGAGTCATTCCAATCTCACAAATGCAACTTTGAGTGGAGCAAATTTAACCGAAACCAACTTCATTAATGCCAACTTAACCAACGCCAATCTCAGCGAGACTAATCTCAGTCATGCCCACTTGCAAGGAGCCATCCTGCCAAGCGAGAGCGGCCCTACAGCTAGCGAAGTTTAATAGTTCTATCCCACTTTCACCACGAACACCGAACAGGGAGCATCAGCTACTACTTGGCTGCTAACCGAACCCGACAGAATGCGCTTCATGCCCTTCAGACCGCGACTGCCTATAGCGATCAGATCGCAAGCGTGAATGTGAGCTAGACGGATAATTTCTTCTGCCGGATCGCCCGCGACAATTTCTAGTTCGCTTTCGCAAGGTAGTTCCGATTGATAGCATTGCAGTTGCTTCTCGATATGTCGATAAGGCAAATCTTCTGAATAAGCATGAGGCAGATCTGCTACTACTTCTAATTCCGATCCAGCGGCGGAAATCACGTGACAGAGAATGATTTTGCTGGTTGGTTGGAGTTGTAGCTGCTGCAAACTTTGAAGCAATCGCCCCGATAGATCTGATTCGTCAAGAGCCACCAGAATAGTTTTTAGCACCGCCCAGCCTCCTTCTATACCCAGTTATCATACAACTTTCCTGGGAGAGAGAGGGGAGAAGGAAGAGAGGGAGATGGGGAGAGCATTCTTAACTCCTGACTTCTGACTTCTGACTTCTGAACTTCTAATTAGTTCTCACCCGAATCGAGTCAGCATGGGAAGCCAAACCTTCAGCTTCTGCAAGAGCGACGATCGCATCGGCTACTTTTTCCAAGGCTACAGGGGAATACTGAATCACGCTGGAGTGCTTCATAAAAGTTTCTACCCCTAAAGCGGAAGCATAACGAGCCGCCCCGGAGGTAGGTAGGGTGTGATTCGGTCCTGCCAGGTAGTCTCCTACAGCTTCGGGAGTGGAACTACCTAAGAAAATCGCTCCCGCATGGCGAATTTTTTCGATTAAATCCCAAGGTTCGGCGATTTCTAATTCCAAATGTTCAGGGGCAAATTCGTTCGAGAGTTCGGCCGCTGCTTCTAAAGAGTCTACGATCGCGATCAATCCGTAGTGAGCGATCGCTTTTTCCGTCAGCAGCTTCCGGGGATGGTTCCGCAGTTGCTTGTCTACCTCTGCCTGCACTTGCTGTGCCAAGTTCATATCTGTTGTCACCAAGATTGCTGCTGCCATCGGATCGTGTTCTGCCTGGGCTAACATATCCGTCGCCACGTAAACCGGATTGGCATGGGCATCAGCAATAATCAGCACTTCTGAGGGCCCGGCTAGAGAGTCAATCCCTACGGTCCCGTAAACTAGCTTTTTAGCCAAGGTGACGTAAATGTTACCCGGTCCGGTAATTACGTCTACCTTCGGGATCGTCTCCGTACCGTAAGCTAAAGCCGCGATCGCTTGCGCCCCACCCACTCGATAAATTTCCTCAACTCCTGCCTCTTGCGCCGCTACCAAAACGGCAGCATTAATCGCTTTATCGGGGCCTGGTGGAGTCACCATTACTATTCGGGGAACACCTGCCACTTTCGCCGGAATCGCATTCATCAACACCGTGCTGGGATAAGCCGCCCGCCCTCCAGGGACGTACAACCCAGCTTTATCTACAGGGGTGTAACGTTTTCCTAAAACCACGTCATTCTCGCCAAACTGCACCCAAGATTTCGGCACCCGCTGGCGGTGAAACGCCTCAATATTTTTTTTGGCTAAACCGATCGCATCGAGTAACTCTTTAGATACCTGTTGGTAGGCAGCATCTAACTCCGAGCCGCTAACGCGCAACTGTTCTAGGGTAAGAGATTGCCCGTCAAACTCCTCCGTATAGTGCAACAGGGCTTTATCCCCCTGGCGCTTGACAGTCTGTAAAATTTCCCGAACCGTTGACTCTTTATTAAAAATTTGATCGTCATGGGTGCGATCGCTAATTCGCCGCAGTTCGGTTTGGGCTTCAGAGTGCTGAGTAATAATTCGCAGCATGGAATTCGGAATGCCTATCTTGAGAGTTTAAAGAGAAGAGACTGGGGACTAGGTGTTATCACCTCCGATCGATGGCTCTAGGATAGAGCTTGGGAGGTTCAAAGGTAGAAAGCAGCTAGCTGCTAGCAAGTCTACAAAGTTCAAGGCGCGATCGACAACGAACGATGTGGGCTAGTTTCCTCGCTACGGTAGGTATCGAGAACGATCGACACACCTCTAGCTTAACGTGGATTTTTCTGGAAGGCGCAATAGCTCGCGTCTGGCAATAGATGTTATATTAATCAGTCTGGGATATTTTAAATTTGTTCCTCAAACCTTTTGTCGTTCTAAATACCGAACTGTGGCTAATAACAAGTCTGCGCTCAAACGCGCTCAAATTGCCGAACGCAATCGGCTCCGTAATAAGGCTTATAAATCAGCCGTCAAGACGCTGATGAAAAACTATTTTGCGGCTCTACAAACTTATGCGGCTAACCCTAACACCGAAGGGATGCAAGAAGTGCAAACTCGGATGTCGGCGGCTTACAGCAAGATCGATCGGGCCGTAAAGCGGGGAGTATTACATCGCAATAATGGCGCTCATAAGAAATCTCGCCTAGCTCAAGCCCTGAAGAAACTGCAAGCTCAAGCTGAAGCTTCGTAGAGGAGAGGTTAAAAAGGGCGAAGAGAGCGGGGAGTGCGAGAGGGCGAACACAAGAATTTTACTGTCTTCGTCTCTCACTCACTTCTGTACTCCTGAACTCCTGAACTTCTGAACTCCTAAAATTCTCGTGCAACTAATCGACACCCACGTCCATATCAACTTCGATGTCTTCGAGTCAGATCTGGAGGCAGTAAGAGAGCGATGGCAAGAAAATGAGGTAGTGCGACTGGTGCATTCCTGCGTCGAGCCATCAGAGTTTCCGGGAATGCGATCGCTAGCCGATCGATTTCCCGAATTGTCTTTGGCAGTAGGATTGCACCCCCTAGATGCTCACAAATGGACGGATGGAACCGCCGCCGAGATCTTGGACTTGGCGCGTTCTGATGCCAAAGTCGTGGCGATTGGAGAAACAGGGCTAGACTTTTATAAAGCTGAGAATCAAGAGCAGCAAAAAGAAGTTTTGCTAGCTCAATTAGAAATAGCTCGCCAACTTAATCTACCTGTAATCATCCACTGCCGAGACGCAGCGGCTACATTGCGAGAGCTATTGCAAGAGTTTACCCTCACCCCATCTCCCCCTCACCCCATCTCCCCCTCACCCCTACGCGGTGTCATGCACTGTTGGGGAGGAACGCCGGAAGAAACCCAATGGTTCTTAGATTTGGGGTTTTACATCAGCTTTAGCGGGGTCGTGACCTTTAAAAATGCCACCCAAATTCAGGAATCGGCTAGAATCGTACCGAGCGATCGCCTGTTGATCGAAACCGATTGCCCCTTTCTGGCTCCCGTTCCCAAACGAGGCAAGCGCAACGAACCCGCCTACGTTCGTCACGTAGCAGAATACGTAGCTCGATTGCGAAATGAATCGCTAGAAGCTCTAGCTGCCCAAACTACCCAAAATGCCTGTCAACTCTTCAATTTAGAAGTTTAGGAGTTCGGGAGTTCAAAATTTGTCAATTGTCAGTAGTTAATTTTCTCCCCATCTCCCCATCTCCCCATCTCCCCATCTCCCCCCTATCCTCCCTCTCTCCATTTTTAGAAAATTGCGCCAGAATAGACTAAGAAGAGGTACTATAGAAATTCCAGACCAGACCTACTGCTTACAAGTTGCAACTACCAAACCCTCATCCATGCCGAAAACCCTCAGATTTTGAAAAAAGTTCAAAAATGGAGAAGTATTCCTGCGGAAACGCTGCGCGCTAGCGAGTTCAATATTCTTCTGAACTCCTGAACTTCTACATTCTTCCTTCTAAGCAAGCAATTTTTTAAATCGTTCAGTCCAAGAACTTGTACTTGCAACCCCTCGTTTGAAATTAATAACTTCTAGCTAGCTGCCACAATCGTTTGCGAAGGCAGTTAGCTATTTGCAGTTGGCTGTGCCAACCTCTCACCAGAGAGGGCCGAGCCAACCATCAGCAGCACATTGGCTTTTAGTGGATCGGGAGACGCATGAGCACTCAAACCCAGAATCAACCTGCTTATATTTTGCCTGACCTGATAGAAATTCAACGTTCCAGTTTCCGCTGGTTTTTGGAAGAAGGCTTGATTGAAGAACTCAACAGCTTTTCTCCGATTACCGACTATACGGGGAAACTGGAGTTGTACTTTGAAGGCAAAGACTACAAACTCAAGCGCCCCAAGTACGACGTGGATGAGGCCAAACGCCGGGACGCGACCTATGCTGTCCAAATGTACGTCCCCACGCGCTTGATCAATAAAGAAACTGGGGAGATCAAAGAGCAAGAAGTCTTCATTGGCGACCTGCCGTTGATGACCGATCGCGGTACGTTTATCATTAACGGGGCCGAACGGGTAATCGTCAACCAGATCGTGCGCTCTCCAGGAGTTTACTACAAATCGGAAGTCGATAAAAACGGACGGCGGACCTACAGCGCCAGCTTGATCCCCAATCGCGGCGCTTGGCTGAAGTTTGAAACCGACAAAAACGATATCGTTTGGGTGCGAATTGATAAAACCCGCAAACTGTCGGCTCAAGTGCTACTGAAAGCTTTGGGCTTAAGCGATAGCGAAATCTTAGACGGGCTGCGCCATCCGGAATACTATCAAAAAACTCTCGATAAAGAGGGCAACCCCAGCGAAGAAGAAGCATTGCTGGAACTCTATAAAAAGCTGCGCCCCGGCGAACCGCCTACAGTTACAGGCGGACAAATGCTGCTGGAATCTCGCTTCCGCGATCCCAAGCGCTACGACCTCGGCCGGGTGGGACGTTACAAGCTCAATCGCAAGCTGCGATTAACCGCGCCAGATACGGTGCGGGTGCTGACCCCTCAAGATATTTTGTCCGCGATCGACTACCTGATCAACTTAGAGTTTGACATTGGCGGCGAGGACGATATCGACCACCTGGGAAATCGCCGCGTGCGATCGGTGGGAGAGTTGCTACAAAACCAAGTGAGAGTAGGTTTAAACCGCTTAGAGCGGATTATTAAAGAGCGGATGACCGTTTCGGATTCCGAATCTCTTACCCCAGCAAGCCTAGTCAACCCGAAACCTTTGGTAGCGGCGATCAAAGAGTTTTTTGGCTCCTCCCAGCTATCGCAGTTCATGGATCAAACCAATCCGCTAGCCGAACTGACTCACAAACGCCGACTCAGCGCCCTCGGCCCTGGTGGCTTAACGCGAGAACGGGCGGGATTTGCCGTTCGAGATATTCATACCTCTCACTACGGTCGGATTTGTCCCATCGAAACGCCTGAAGGACCTAACGCTGGTTTGATCGGCTCTTTGGCAACTCACGCCCGCGTGAATTCATACGGCTTTATCGAAACTCCTTTCTGGCCCGTCAAGAACGGCCGCATTATTAAGGAGCAGGCCAGGTATATGACCGCCGATGAAGAAGACGACTTGCGGGTAGCCGCTGGCGACATTCCCATCGACGAAGAGTATAATATCCTGGGGGATTTGGTGTCGGTGCGCTATCGCAAAGAATTTGCTACGACGACTCCAGACCAGGTGGACTACGTAGCCGTTTCCCCAGTGCAAATCATCTCGGTGGCAACATCTTTGATTCCCTTTTTGGAACACGACGATGCTAACCGCGCCCTGATGGGATCTAATATGCAACGGCAGGCAGTACCGCTACTACAACCCCGACGGCCTTTGGTAGGAACGGGTCTAGAAGCCCAAGCCGCTCGCGACTCTGGGATGGTAATCGTGGCCAAAGCCACTGGGGAAGTTACTTATGTCGATGCCACCAAGATTCGGGTCAGGACGGAAGTAGAAGAAGACGAACTCAAGCTTTCATCTGGCAGAGCCAAGGAAATCGAGTATCAACTGCAAAAATACCAGCGATCGAACCAAGATACCTGCTTGAACCAAAGACCGCTAGTATTTGAAGGCGATCGCGTAGAATTGGGCCAGGTGCTAGCCGATGGTTCGGCCACCGAAGGCGGCGAAATCGCTTTGGGACAAAACATCCTAGTAGCCTATATGCCTTGGGAAGGCTACAACTACGAAGATGCGATCTTGATCAGCGAACGCCTGGTACGGGACGACGTTTACACCAGCATCCACATCGAGAAATTTGAAATCGAAGCGCGGCAAACCAAGTTAGGACCCGAAGAAATCACTCGCGAAATTCCTAACGTCGGGGAAGAAGCTTTGCGCCAACTCGACGAAACCGGCATCATCCGTAAAGGTGCCTGGGTAGAGGCGGGAGACATTCTCGTCGGCAAAGTCACTCCTAAAGGCGAATCCGACCAACCCCCGGAAGAAAAACTCTTGAGGGCGATCTTCGGCGAAAAAGCCAGAGACGTGCGCGATAACTCCCTGCGAGTGCCTAACGGCGAAAAAGGCCGGGTAGTTGACGTGCGGGTGTTTACCCGCGAGCAAGGCGACGAATTGCCCCCAGGAGCCAATATGGTGGTACGGGTCTACGTCGCCCAGAAGCGGAAAATTCAAGTCGGGGACAAAATGGCAGGTCGGCACGGCAATAAAGGGATTATTTCCCGAATTTTGCCAGCCGAAGATATGCCCTACTTGCCAGATGGCACGCCTGTCGATATCGTCTTAAACCCTCTAGGCGTACCCAGCCGGATGAACGTCGGTCAAGTATTCGAGTGCTTGCTGGGCTGGGCTGGTGCCAACATCGGAGCGAGGTTTAAACTGACACCGTTCGATGAAATGTACGGGCAAGAAGCCTCTCGCAGTACGGTACACGGGCTGTTGAAATCTGCTGCCGGAAAAACGGGTAAAGACTGGCTGTTCGACCCAGAACACGCTGGCAAAGTCCAAGTCTACGACGGGCGCACTGGGGAACCATTCGATCGCCCGATTACCGTAGGCATGGCTTATATGCTGAAGCTAGTCCACCTGGTAGACGACAAGATCCACGCTCGCTCTACCGGACCTTACTCGTTAGTCACCCAGCAACCTTTGGGCGGAAAAGCACAACAAGGCGGTCAGCGATTTGGAGAAATGGAAGTCTGGGCGCTAGAAGCTTTCGGGGCAGCTTACACCCTCCAAGAACTGCTGACGGTGAAATCCGACGATATGCAGGGACGAAACGAGGCTTTAAATGCGATCGTCAAAGGCAAATCCATCCCCAGACCGGGAACTCCCGAATCTTTCAAAGTGCTGATGCGGGAACTCCAGTCTCTCGGACTCGATATCGCCGTCCACAAAGTCGAAACCAACGAAGACGGTATCAGTCGGGATGTCGAAGTCGATTTGATGATGGAAGTCCCAGGTTATCGCCGGACACCTTCTCGGCCTACTTATGAATCCTTGACTGCCGAAGATCTCGAAGAAGAGGAATTTTAAATTGGGGCATAGGGCATAGGGCATGGGACTACAGGAGTAGGGGGAGAGGGGGAGATGGGGAGATGGGGAGCGTTCTTCACTTCACACTCGACACTTCTTACTTCTTCAACTCCTGAACTCCTGAACTTATGAACTCCTCTCTCCCCACTTCACACTCCACACTCCACACTCCACACTTACCAAGATGAGACCTCAGCTAGAACAGCGGTTTGACTACGTAAAAATCGGTCTGGCATCGCCAGAAAAGGTTCGGATATGGGGCGAAAGAACCCTGCCGAACGGTCAAGTAGTAGGGGAAGTTACCAAACCAGAAACGATCAACTATCGGACGCTCAAACCCGAAATGGACGGCCTGTTTTGCGAGCGCATTTTTGGCCCGTCGAAGGATTGGGAGTGCCATTGCGGTAAATACAAGCGGGTGCGACACCGGGGTATCGTCTGCGAACGCTGCGGTGTGGAAGTTACCGAATCGCGGGTGCGCCGCCACCGGATGGGCTACATCAAGCTGGCAGCCCCAGTAGTTCACGTTTGGTATCTCAAGGGCATTCCCAGTTACTTGAGCATTCTGCTGGATATGCCGCTGCGAGATGTCGAGCAAATAGTCTACTTCAATGCTTATGTGGTGCTAGATCCAGGAAATGACGATCGCCTCTCTTACAAGCAACTGCTGACCGAAGATCAGTGGTTGGAGATCGAAGAGCAACTTTACAGCGAAGATTCTCAACTCGAAGGCATTGAAGTGGGAATTGGGGCTGAAGCCTTGCAAGTTTTATTGCGCGATCTCGACAAAGAAGGCGTAGATAAAAATGGCGACACTAGGCGCGGTTTAGAAATCGAAGCCGAAAAACTGCGGGAAGAAATTGCCGTTGCTAAAGGTCAAAAGCGGGCCAAGCTGATCAAACGCTTGCGGTTGATCGACAACTTTATCGCCACAGGCAGCGATCCAGAGTGGATGGTGCTGTCAGTAATTCCAGTAATCCCGCCCGACCTGCGCCCGATGGTGCAGCTAGATGGCGGACGGTTTGCCACCTCCGACCTCAACGACTTGTATCGCCGGGTGATCAACCGCAACAACCGCCTGGCCAGGTTGCAAGAAATCCTGGCTCCAGAAATCATCGTTCGCAACGAGAAGCGGATGCTCCAAGAAGCGGTAGACGCTTTGATCGACAACGGCAGGCGCGGACGAACGGTAGTAGGCGCTAACAACCGCCCGCTGAAGTCCCTCTCAGACATTATTGAGGGCAAACAAGGTCGCTTCCGGCAAAACCTGCTAGGCAAACGGGTGGACTACTCCGGCCGGAGCGTGATCGTGGTCGGGCCGAAGCTGAAAATTCACCAGTGCGGGTTGCCCAGAGAAATGGCGATCGAACTGTTTCAACCCTTTGTCATTCACCGCCTGATCCGCAGCGGTTTGGTGAATAATATCAAAGCTGCCAAAAAGCTGATCCAACGCAGCGATCCGAGCGTCTGGGATGTATTAGACGAAGTAATTTCCGGACACCCGGTATTGCTCAACCGCGCTCCCACCTTGCACCGACTGGGGATTCAAGCATTTGAACCCATATTAGTCGATGGTCGAGCTATTCAGTTACATCCTTTAGTTTGTCCGGCGTTTAACGCTGACTTCGATGGCGACCAAATGGCAGTTCACGTGCCCTTATCTTTGGAATCTCAGGCAGAAGCGAGACTGCTGATGCTGGCTTGCCATAATATCCTCTCACCAGCCACGGGCCGGCCGATCGTTGCTCCCAGCCAAGATATGGTTTTGGGCTGCTACTACCTCACAGCCGACAACCCCGCTGCGAAGACGAGCGATCGCTTCTTCGGCAACCTCGAAGATGTCATCCAAGCCTACCAGCACGAACAAATTGGCTTGCACGACTACGTTTGGGTGCGCTACTTAGGTCCGGTAGAAACGGAAAAAGCAGACGACAAACTGCTGCAAACCGAAGAACTCGGAGACGGTACGGTGATGCAGCTTTACAAACACCGCCGCCTCCGCCTAGATGCAGCAGGAGAAACGATCTCCCAATACATTCGCACCACACCCGGTAGAGCGATTTACAACCAAACGATTCAAGAAGCACTAGTAAGTTAGTCAACGGTCAATAGTTAGTAGTGAAGATACTTCTGGCATAAGTCGATAAATTATCGGATTCATCTGCGTTCATCTGCATTTATCTGCTGTTTATCTGCGTTATATATCCAAAAGTTGGATTTTCGCCAGATCTCTATTGTTTAAGGCTCTAACAACTGACAACTGACAAAAAAACAAAGGACGAGGAACAAATGACAAAAGACATGGTTTTTTACAACCGAGTGGTGGGCAAGAACCAGTTGAAAAAACTCGTATCTTGGGCCTACAGCAAGCACGGGAGCGCCCGGACGGCCCATATGGCCGACCTGCTCAAAGATTTAGGCTTTCGCTATGCCACTAAAGCCGGGATTTCGATCGGAGTTGACGACCTAAAAGTACCGCCCGCCAAGCGATCGATGCTCGATGCAGCAGAAGGCGAAATTCGGGCTACAGAAACTCGGTTCGCGCGAGGGGAAATCACGGAAGTCGAACGATTCCAAAAAGTTATCGATACCTGGAACAGTACCTCTCAAGCCCTCAAGGATGAGGTAGTACGCCATTTTGAAGCTACCGACCCCCTGAACTCAGTCTACATGATGGCTTTTTCTGGGGCGCGGGGCAGCATGGAGCAAGTCCGTCAGTTAGTCGGAATGCGCGGACTGATGGCAGATCCCCAAGGGAAAATCATCGACTTGCCGATCAAGACCAACTTCCGCGAAGGGCTGACGGTAACGGAATACATCATCTCCTCCTACGGGGCCCGCAAAGGACTGGTAGATACGGCATTGCGCACCGCAGATTCGGGATATTTGACTCGCCGTCTAGTAGACGTGGCTCAAGACGTGATCGTGCGGGAAATCGATTGCGGTACGACCAGAGGGGTGCGGGTAGTGCCGATGAAAGATGGCGAGCGCATCCTGATCGCTCTGGGCGATCGTCTCCTCGGTCGGGTGCTAGCTGAAGATGTCGTGCATCCCCAAACTGGGGAAATCGTGGCCGAGCGCAACCAAGATATCTCCGATCCGGTCATCAAGGAGATCGTCAACTCTGGGGTGGAGTCGGTAGTAGTGCGATCGCCCTTAACTTGCGAAGCGGCCCGGAGTGTTTGTCAGTTGTGCTACGGCTGGAGTCTGGCTCACGGACACCTGGTAGATATGGGAGAAGCCGTCGGGATCATTGCGGCTCAGTCGATCGGGGAACCGGGTACTCAGCTAACCATGCGGACGTTCCACACTGGAGGCGTGTTTACCGGAGAAGTCTCTCGTCAAGTCAAGGCTCCATTTGACGGCGTAATGTCGTTGGGCAAACTGCGCACCCGCACCATTAGAACCCGCCACGGGGAAGAAAGAGAACAGGCAGACACGGCTGGGGATATCTCCATCAAGCCCGCTAAAGGCGGCAGCGCGGTCAAGATCCCGATCGCTGCTGGTTCCTCCCTATTGGTAAAAGACGGACAAAGCGTCAAAGCCGACCAATTGCTGGCTGAAGAAGGAGCCGCCAAAGCCCGTCGCGCGACCGAAAAGGCAGTTAAAGACGTGGCCACAGCAATCGCTGGAGAAGCGTTATTTGCCGACCTGGTGCCGGAAGAAAAAACCGACAGGCAAGGCAACACCACCCGCATCGCTCAGCGGGGGGGTCTGATTTGGGTGCTATCGGGAGAAGTGTACAACTTGCCGACCGCCGCCGAACCAGTGGTGAAAAATGGCGACCGAGTGGAAGTCGGCAGCGTCATGGCCGAAACCAAGCTGATGACAGCTAACGGCGGTGTCGTGCGCTTGCGATCCGAGCGAGAAATCGACATCATCACCGCCTCGGTGTTGCTCGATCGAGCCGAAGTTCGGGGAGAAAGCTCTGCTGGTAAAGAGCATTACGTGATTCACACCACTGACAATCGGCGGTTTTCGCTGCTAGCGGCTCCCGGAACCAAAGTGCAAAATCACGCTGCCGTAGCGGAATTGATCGACGATCGCTATCGCACGGCTACGGGTGGAATGCTTAAATACGTCGGGGTGGAGGTGCAGCGCACCCGTAAAGTCAAGCAGGGCTACGAGGTGGTCAAAGGTGGCACCTTGTTGTGGATTCCCGAAGAATGCCACGAAGTCAATAAAGACATTTCCCTGCTCAATGTCGAAGACGGTCAATACGTCGAAGCTGGCACGGAAGTAGTTAAAGATATTTTCTGTCAGACCAGCGGCATTGTTGAAGCGATCCAGAAGAACGACATTTTAAGGGAAATTGCCATCAAGCCTGGGGAATTGATCCAAATCGATATCGAAGGAGAACCGCCCTCTGAAGGCGTGCTGGTTTATCCTGGGGCAGAAACCATTCCAGGACTGCCACCAGTAGACGAGCTCAAGTACGTCGAGTACGTCGAAACTCCTGAAGGTCCGGCTTATTTAGTGCGGCCGGTGATCGAATATCACGTTCCCGACGAGCCTGCCGTGCCTTCCCAGGCATCGATTAACGAAGCCGGGGGTACCAAGATCCAACTGCGAGCGGTGCAGCGCTTGCCATATAAAGATGGAGAACGGCTCAAATCGGTGGAGGGAGTCGAGTTACTGCGGACGCAGTTGGTGTTAGAGATGGATATGGAAACGATCGATTCTCAACTAGCTGCCGATATCGAGTTAGTTCCCGATCCCGATGGCGATCCAGAGATCGATCGCTTGCAACTGGTAATTCTCGAATCTTTGGTAGTCCGCAAAGATTCCGCTGCCGATCCTTTGGGTGGCAACACCCAAACTCAGGTACTAGTGACTGACGGGATGCAGATTTCGGCTGGGGCGGTGGTAGCCCGGACGGAAATTCAGTGTAAAGAAGCTGGGGAAGTGCGAGGCATTCGCGAAGGAGTCGAAGCCATTCGTCGGATTCTCGTAGTCCGCGATGCCGACCGCATAACGGTCAGTACCTCATCTCACAAGCCTACGGTGAAGCCAGGGCAGTTAGTCGTGGCTGGCAGCGAAATCGCTCCTGGAGTTATAACCCCCGAATCCGGTCAAGTGGTCGCGATCGAGGATGGAGAAAGCAAGAAAAAAGGAGATAAAGAGGCTCTAGCCCCAGGCTTCTCAGTCACTCTCCGCCTAGCTCGTCCCTATCGCGTTTCGGGCGGTGCGATTTTGCACATCGACGATGGCGATTTGGTCCAGCGGGGTGATAACTTGGTGCTACTGGTGTTCGAGCGGGCCAAAACTGGAGACATCATCCAAGGGTTGCCTAGAATCGAGGAACTCTTAGAGGCCAGGAAGCCCAAAGAAGCCTGTATCTTAGCTCGGCGGGGCGGGACGGTATCGGAAATCTACGGTGAAGAGGAAGTGATCGAAATCAAAGTTGTCTCCCCCGATGGCTTAGTGACCGATTATCCTTTAGGCCCCGGACAAAACGCGATCGTCCTGGACGGTCAGGAAGTCCAGCCAGCCGAACCCCTAACCGATGGCTTGGCTAACCCGCACGAAATTCTCGAAACCTGGTTTGAGTTGCACCGAGAAACCAAAGGAGTGTACGACTCAGCCAAAGAGGCCCTGCAACACGCCCAAGCTTTTCTGGTCAACGAAGTGCAGTCGGTTTATCAGTCTCAAGGGATCGATATTTCCGACAAGCACATCGAGACGATCGTGCGGCAAATGACCTCCAAAGTCCGGATAGACGATGGCGGCGATACCACCATGCTGCCAGGGGAGTTGGTAGAGTTGCGCCAAGTCGAGCAGGTAAACGAAGCGATGGCAATTACTGGCGGGGCGCCAGCCGAATATACTCCAGTGCTGTTGGGCATTACCAAGGCATCTTTGAATACCGACAGCTTTATTTCGGCGGCTAGCTTCCAAGAGACTACCCGCGTGTTAACCGAAGCCGCGATCGAGGGCAAATCCGACTGGCTGCGGGGCTTGAAGGAAAACGTGATCATCGGTCGGTTGATTCCAGCCGGAACCGGGTTTAACGCCTATGAAGATGCCAGTCTGGCGGCTGCCGCAGATTTCGATCAAAGCATGATGGCAGGCAGCGGCGTTTATCCTTATGGAGACGTGCCACCGAATGCGACCGACGATCCTCTAGATATGGTTTTAGACGATCGCACTGCCCGCAACTACAGTCTGGACGAACCTTCTGGTTTAGCTGGTTGGCCTGGTAAAGGTAATGGTAGCAGTGACGAGCCTTACTCCGACCTAGAAGAAAAACCTAATCTGACTCGCAAGGCTACTTCTAAGTCTTCAGGCTTCCCTTCGCCGTTCTTAGATGATGAAGGAGAGATGGATTTTGATGAGGATGTAGAAGATCTAGAAGAAGATGATGAATACGAAGATGACGATTACGAGGATGACGAGTAAAAACAACTGAGTTCGACAGAGCCAGAATTGGTTTGCCTTCATCCCCGTTCGACAAGACTTCGGCGTGACACCTACCGTGTATACATATCTGTGGGAAAACTTGGAGTCCCTGCATTAGATCCCCCCTAGCCCCCCTTCAAAAGGTAGGGAGAATTCATTAAATAGAGGAAAGAATGAGAACAACAACAATCATCTACTGTGGAGAGATAGACAGGGAATGAAGACAGGACTAACTGACAGCAGCAGGAGAGGAGAACGAATCGGAGGTCA
>JAHHHA010000018.1 GCA_019359615.1 Cyanosarcina radialis HA8281-LM2 | reverse complement strand
TAGAGCATTTGAGAACTAGTTTAGCTAAAATTTTGAATGATTTGACTTCAGAAGCGATCGCTTCTTTGACGGGATGGCAATTTATTCGTGACGCACTATCTGTAGCAAACATTTAGCGAATTCATATGATAGATCGAAGTTTGGGGGCAGCCAGCGATCGATTTGCACGCCTGCTAAAGATAGTTTTTGCGCGATCGCACCCATTGCGGCTCGAATTTCGCTACTGACGGGAACCTCCGCCCATTCATCGCTCCAAGCAAGTTTGAGCTCTTGTAACGACTTACCAGCGGGGGAATCGAGGGGAACTGGTGGCACGTCGGGGCGACGTAAATCTGCACCAGCAATTAGCGAAAAACACAATTCGATGTCAAAGAGCGATCGAGCAAAGCAACCCACAGTCATCATTTGCCGGAGACTATAGGGCATTCCTGGGGTTTCTGGAATCATGCCAGCGGTGGAAATCCGGCGATCTGTTGGCTTCAAGCCGTACACGCCGCAGAAATGAGCGGGTTGACGCACGGAACCTGCAATGTCGTTACCTAAATCTAAAGGTGAAAGTCCGGCAGCCACGGCAGCGGCGCTACCTCCAGAACTACCACCCGCCGTACAGTCGAGATTCCAAGGATTATTGACTCGTGGAAACAGAGAATTCGTACTTTGATAATCGCCAGCCAGTTCTGCCATGTTGGTTTTGGCGATGATAATGGCTCCGGCCGATCGCAATCTTGCCACTGCTGTAGCATCCTGTTGAGGAATATAGTCTTTGAGGGGAATGTAGCCTGCGGTAGTGCGCAATCCGGCAGTTGCAAAAATGTCTTTAATCGTGACGGGAACGCCGTGCAATGCTCCCCAAGATTCTCCTCTAACTAAGGCTTCATCGGCTTGCTTGGCTCTGATGCGGGCATTTTCTTCATCCAGCGTGCAAATGGCATTGAGTTGGGAGTTATATTTGGCGATTTGAGCCAGGTGTGCTTCGAGAACTTCAACCGCAGAAACGTTGCGATCGCGAATTGTTTGAGCCAGTTGATAGGCAGGCAAGAAAACCAAGTCATTCGATTTTGGATTTTGGATTGGTAGCTGAGCTTGCGATGCCCTGAGCTTGCCGAAGGGTCGAAGCTTGGATTTTGGATTGGCTTCGCCTTGAGAGGGCAAAGCTTGTAATTCAGAAGGGTTTTTTGATAATTCTTCTTGAAGGGGGAGGTTTGAAACCACTTTTTTCCGATCGTCAGAGTTGTTTGTGTCGCTCATAGCTGAACTGCACCTCGTTCGTGGGAATCTCAGGTTGGATAAAGTTAATTATATTAACTTTTAGTTAAAAGCGTTAACTATTTACCTGAAGGCGATCGCTATACTGACATTTGCAAGCAATAGAGATGAAGATTGAAACCGAGACTTTGCCAAAACTGGAGAGCAATCTGGTTGTTAGGTAGCACGTTCAGTTCGATCGCTCTTGCCCCTTGTTCTGTGGCAGCAGCAATGGCTCTGCGAGCTAGTTGAGTTCCGTAACCCTGTCGCTGAAACTTGGGTGCGACATACAAATCGAAGATTCTGGCAAACTTTTCCTGGGAAGCAGGATGAAACGACATGACTTTGAAATCGACAAATCCAACGATGTCGCCATTCCAGAAAGCAAACCAATACGTTCGCTCTCGCGACATCGATTGTTTGTGGACGTTGGCAACCCAGTCTTCAGGAGGTGCTGGTGCTGCGATCGCCTCATACATATCGTTATATAGTTGCCTCATCAGCGGAAGCTCGTTAGCCGTTGGAGAACGTAGTTCGATCTCTGTCATTCTGGCTCTCCCTGAATCGTTGTTGGGTTTCGCTGGCGCTCAACTCAACCTACAAATTACATAATTATTTGTAATCATGGGCCGTCCGACAAAAGAAAATTCATTAACCAAACAGGATGCGATCGCTGCGGCGATTGAGTGCATCGATCGAGAAGGTGCATCTGCCCTTGGAGTTAGTCGGGTAGCGCGATTCTTGGGAATTACACCCCCAGCAATTTACAAGCATCTAGAAAGTGGTGCTGCCTTGCAAAAAGCCACCGCGATCGAACTTTGGCGGCAATATTTAACTAAATGTCAAACCACTATTGCCGAAAAAACCATTACTTCAGATTTGCTCAAACAATTGGGGCATTTCACCCGCAACTTTGCTAAAACTTATCCTGGACGTTATGAAGTGATGATGCAGGTTCAACTCTTGCCTAGCGAACCGGAAGCTGCTGCCATTATCCAAGAATGTCTTAACTTTTTGCGCCAAGCCTTGAATGCTTACGAACTCAACGATACTCAACTTATAGATGCGATGCGGATGCTAAATGCCGCTATTTATGGATTCATCGCCCTCGAACGAGCCGGACTGATGACTTTAGAGAGATCTTGCGATCGCAGCTATGATGTGATGTTAGAGGCTTTGATGGTGGCGATCGAACATATTAAGTAATAAGTAATAAGTAATAACGGACGACACTGATGAATTTATTTACTGGAAATCGCCGAATTGTTCGATCGCTATATTTAGTAATATTAATTTTTGTAGCTATTTTATTGGCTATTTTCTGGCAACCGGATCGCCCTGCTGAAATCTCTGTGCCGTTGGCACAGCCTGTTGCGAAGCAACGTATCGCTTCTCAGTTAGAAGATGTCAGCCGGGTGAAAGAACCGATTCAACCAATTCCTTTGGCAATCGCTCTCGATGGCAATAAGGTGGTATTAGGCAAACAACTATTTGAAGATGTGCGTCTATCTGGAAATAATCGCATTGCTTGCGTCAGTTGCCATCAGTTCGATCGAGGTGGTGCTGATGGGCGATCGCATTCGATCGGAGCTAATGGAACGCTTGGAGAAGTTAATACGCCAACCGTGTTTAATGTCGGATTCAATTTTTGGTTGAATTGGAACGGTGAGTTTGAAAATCTTACGGATCAACTCGATGCCTTGTTACTAAATCCCGAAAGAATGGGGGTCGAATGGTCAATATTAATCCCAAAACTTCAACAAATTCCAGAGTACGTTCGGGCATTTACCAAACTTTATGCAGATGGATTAAATAAAGCCAATCTGCAAGATGCAATCGTCACTTATGAAGAATCTCTTTCTACTCCTAATTCCCGTTTCGATCGATTCTTACGGGGTGACAAACAAGCATTAACGCCCGCAGAATATACCGGATATCAACTATTTCAAGCCTACGGTTGCATCAGTTGCCATCAGGGGATAAATGTTGGCGGTAATATGTTTCAACGCTTTGGAGTTTTAGGAGACTATTTTGCCGATCGCGGTAACGTTATCCCAGAGGATTTAGGACGCTTCAACGTCACTCAAGATCCGGCCGATCGGTTTGTATTTCGAGTTCCTAGCTTGCGGAACGTGGCTCTTACTGCCCCTTATTTTCACGACGGGACGGCCAAAACTTTGCCAGAGGCGATCGCGGTGATGGCAAAGTATCAATTAGGGCGATCGCTTTCTCAAAATCAAATCGATCTAATCGCTCAATTCCTCGGCACTCTCACGGGAGAGAAGCCTAGTTAATGTAGGCGCTAGCTTTACCGATTTCTTAGTTGCGGCTAACAGCTATAATTTTATCAAAGTTTCTACTCGATCTAAAATTTGCTCCTATCTAATTTATGAACTCAACTCTTTACCAAAAAGATTACTATCTGTGGCTGGAAGAAACTGCCAAACTCCTACACGATCGCTTACTTCATGAGGTAGATATTCCAAATTTAATCGAGGAAATCGAAAGCATTGGCAGGAGTGAAAAACACGCAATTCAAAGCAATCTTATTATTATTATACTCCACTTGCTTAAGTATAAGTACCAGCCAGAAAAACGTACTGGTAGCTGGTTGGGTTCGATTGGCGAACATCGCGATCGCATAGATATATCTCTGGCAGATAGCCCTAGCTTGAAAACATACATTCAAGAAGTTTTTGCCAACTGCTATAACAAAGCTAGAAAAAGAGCATCTCTGGAGACTGAGTTGTCGATCGACACATTTCCGCTCGATTCTCCCTTTACCTTAGAAGAAACTCTGAATTCTGACTTTTTGCCAGAGTAAAGGGTTAAATTTTCATCGATCGATTGCCAATGACAAAAAAAACGATTTCCTGGCTGACCGATTATGTAATTCCTACTGGGATTGTAGGGTTGTTTTTGCTGCTATGGGTAAAATCAGGGGCGATCGATCTCCACCAACACAGTCGCTATCTTAACCAATTGCAGCGGATGCAGGAACTCGACGCTCGCATCAACCAAAATATTTTGCAGGCGAGACAAGGACTTTTAACTTACTACGATCCAATTGTTAGAGAGCTACAAGAACTCAAAAGAATTCAAGCTAGCTTAAAGCAAACCCCTACATTTGTTGCCATAACAGATCGGCAAAGATTGCTCGCATTAATTCAAGATTCAGAATCGATTTGGCAAACTAAAGCCAAGTCGATCGAACGATTTCAGTCGCAAAATGCCATTCTCAAAAACTCCCTGGCTTATTTGCCGATCGCGATTACCGATTTAGTCGAAAACAAAACAACCCCTCCAGCTTTAGCCAACCGTTTGCTCGCCTTATTACAAAAAATTTTGCTGCTCAACCTCTCGCCTAGCGATCGCCAATTACTTCCCCAAATCGATCGCCAGGTGCAGCAAATTCTCGCCACTCCTAGCTCGAAAGCTGAAAGCGCCCAGCTAAGGAATGCGATCGCCCACAGCGAGATTATCCTCAAAACTTTGCCTCAACTGGACGAGTTGGTTAATAAGCTGATGAAGCTACCAATCAGCGATCGCTCTCAAGCATTGGTTGCAGCTTACAATCGCTCCTACCAGCAGGCACTTAGCACGGCTAACTGGTATCGGTTCTGGCTCTATCTGCTATCTACAGTATTGGTAATTGGTATCGCCGCCTCGATTATCCTCAAGTTGCGGAATTCTGAAATTGCCATCCGTCGGAGCGAAACCAAGTTTCGCCACATTTTTGAAAACTCGCAAGTAGGAATATTCCGCGTTCGGATAGAAGATGGTTCGATTTTAGACGTTAACCAGCGTTGTGCTGAAATGTTTGGTTACGATTCCCCCGCAGAGATAATCGGCCAAAAGCGCACGCTCGATCTATATGCCGAGCCGAGCGATCGCCAGCGAGTTCTAGGTATCTTGCAAACTCAACCCGAAATTCACAACTTTGAGACGCAATTTCAAAGACGCGATCGCAGTTTGTTCTGGGGGTTATTCTCCGGTCGGTTGCACCCAGCCGAGAACTGTTTGGAAGGGATAATTGCTGACATCACCGATCGCCACGAAGCCGAAGCCGCGCTGCAACAAGCTTTAGCCGCTGCCGAAGTGGCCAACAGTGCTAAAAGTCAGTTTCTCTCTCACATGAGCCACGAATTGCGAACTCCACTCAACGTTATCTTAGGCTTCAGCCAACTAATGGGGCGCACTGGCTCGCTCAATTCCCAACAGCAAGGCTATTTAGAGGCGATCGCTCGCGGTGGCGAACACCTATTGGGGTTGATTAACGATGTCTTAGAAATGTCCAAGATCGAGGCTGGCAGAATTACGCTCAACGAAAACAACTTCGATCTCTACGCCATGTTGGACGGACTGCACGAAATGCTAGCAGTTAAAGCCGAAGCCAAAGGTTTGCAACTAAGATTTACACGAGATAGCGATCTACCCCAATATATCCGCACGGACGAAAGCAAGCTGCGCCAAGTATTACTAAATCTATTAGGCAACGCCATTAAATTCACTCCAGCCGGATGCGTCAGTTTGCGGGTAAGACAAGGAGACAAGGAAGAACTTATTTCTCCGCCCTCTCCGCCCTCTTCGCCCCCTCTCATTTTCGAGGTGGAAGACACAGGACTGGGGATGGCAGTTGAGGAACTCGATCGCATATTTGAACCTTTCGTCCAAGCTGAAGTCGGTCGCAACTCTCAATCTGGAACTGGATTGGGTTTGGCGATTAGTCGTAAATTCGTCGAACTGATGGGAGGAGAAATTGAGGTCGAAAGCAAGTTGGGATCGGGAACGATTTTTCGGTTTCAAATTCTCGCCCCTGCGGCAACAGCAGCAGAAATTCCTGCCCGAAGGAGCGCTCGCCAAGTTGTCGGTTTAGAAGTCGAACAACCAAACTATCGAATTTTAGTGGTTGAGGACAAATTAGAAAACTCTCAGCTTTTAGTCGATTTACTCGAACCCATCGGTTTTGAAGTGCGAGTAGCCACCAATGGAGAAGAAGCGATCGCCATCTACCAAACTTGGTCGCCTCACCTGATCTGGATGGATTTGCGCTTGCCCATCTTAGATGGATATGCTGCTGCTAGGGAGATTCGCCTTCTAGAACGAGAGAATTCCCCACATGGCAAAACCGCGATCGTCGCCTTAACCGGAAGTGTTTTTGAGGAAGAACGGGCAGTAGCGCTCGCTGCTGGTTGCGACGACTTCGTGAGAAAGCCATTTCGGACAGAGACGATCTTGGAAAAAATGTCCCAGTATTTGGGGGTTCGCTATCTTTACGCCCCAGAGCCAGAATTAGCGCTCGACGTTGCCGAAGTAACTCAGCGACTTCTTACTCCTAGCGATTTAACGGCAATGCCTGCCGACTGGATCGCACAATTGCATCAAGCTGCAATTAGAGTCAACGCCAAGCAGATTCTAAATCTGATCGCCCAAATTCCCCAGTCACATATCCAACTAGCTAACGGCTTAACCGATCTGAGCGATCGCTGTGCGTTTGAAGAGATCGTCAGCTTAACTAAGGCATCAGCTTCGGCAGGCTCAGCCCGGTTTGAATAAAATTAGATGGAGATGTCCCCAGCATTTTTGGCAAAACCCTTCCCAACTTCTAAACTCCGAATTCCGAATTCCGAATTCCGCACTCACTATGTCCTACTACATTTCTCCTCGTTTTCTCGATAAAGTCGCAGTTCACATCACTAAGAATTTTCTCGACCTTCCTGGAGTCAGAGTTCCCCTGATTTTGGGAATTCACGGCCACAAAGGCGAAGGAAAGTCGTTTCAATGCGAGTTAATCTTCCAGCAGATGGGAATTGAAGCGATTCAAATGTCGGCCGGAGAGTTGGAAAGCCCCGATGCTGGCGATCCGGCGCGGTTGATTCGGTTGCGATATCGAGAAGCGGCTGAGTTAATCAAAGTCAGGGGTAAGATGTGCGTACTGAAGATCGACGATTTAGATGCTGGGGCTGGACGATTCGATAAAGGCACTCAATATACCGTCAATACGCAGTTGGTGAATGGCACGTTGATGAATATTGCCGATCGTCCTACCGACGTGCAACTTCCTGGAAGTTACGACGCTACCCCTCTACACCGCGTCCCGATTATCGTTACGGGCAACGACTTTTCAACGCTGTACGCCCCTTTAATTCGCGATGGTCGGATGGAAAAATTCTACTGGGAACCAAATCGCGAAGAGAAAATAGGAATCGTCGGGGGAATTTTTGAGCCAGATAAACTGTCTCCAAGAGAAATCGAACAGCTAGTCGATACTTTTAGCGATCGCCCAGTGGATTTCTTTAGTGCTTTGCGATCGCGTCTTTACGACGAACAAATTCGCCAATTCATCGATCGAGTCGGATTGGAACGGGTATCGATGCGAGTAGTTAATAGTAGCGATCGACTCCCTGAGTTTAAACCACCCGATTTCAGCTTGTCGCACTTAATTGAGTTCGGTAACTCGATGGTGCAAGAACAGGAACAAGTGTATCGATCGCGTTTAGTAGAACAATACAACCCGATTCGTTTCTCTATTTCTTCAGAAGACACAAATGCCGAGCGTCAATCCAATTTTGAAAACCAGCCCTCACCCCAGCCTAACGGGCACTCTTCTCCCACTCCTCCGTTAAACAGGGAAGTAGGGAGGAATCGGAGAGAGGACGGGCGCAGCCGCGAGTCTATCGAATGGGGTGAGGTGACACCAGGTAATGCTAAACCCACTTTCGATCGATTATCTTCAGAAGGTTTACAGCAGTTACAAGATATCCTCCAAAATGGCTACCGCCTAGCTCTAGAATATGCAGACGATCGCCACTTTCGCATGGGGGCTTGGAAAACCTATCCGACGATCTCCGCGAACCAAGCGCCAGAAGTAATTGCTGAGGTTGAAAGCTTTTTAGCAGAGCGCCCAAACGATTACGTTCGGCTGATTGCGATCGATCCAAAAGCCAAGCGGCGAGTAATAGAAAAGGTTATCCAAAGACCAGGATCGGTAACTAAGCAGAATAAATGATATAGCGTTTCTCAAATTAGTGGAATACAGACCTAACCCCCCTACCCCCCTTCCAACCAAAAGAAACTTCCTTTACCCTCTCCTCTCAGGCTACGGTGTATACACATCTCGCCCTCACCCCCTCAATCCCCCTCTCCCAACAGTGGGAGAGGGGGAAGAAAGACCAAAGTTCCACGTTCTCCCCTTCTCCCAAGCTTGGGAGAAGGGGCTGGGGGATGAGGGCAAGCCCGTCTAGCCAAGCTTTGGGGGATTTATGTATACACGGTAGCCTCTCAGGAGAGGGCAGGGAGAGGTGGGAAGGGGGGGAAAGCCCCTCCCTCGTAGGGGAGGGGTTTGGGGAGAGGTCGAAGTGTATCGCATCAAATCGAGAACCGCTATATATATCTATGCCCTATGCTCCGGCTCGAACTTTATCATTAATGAAAGCCTACCTACTTAGGATCGCATCCCTAGCAATTTCATTTCGTATTGTAAAGTTTCAGTCAATCCTGCTTTAAGCGATCGCGGCTCGTACCCCAGTTCGCGTTTAGCTTTAGAATTATCGCCAATATAGGTCACTCCGGCTAAAATTCGCAAAAGTTCTGGATCGTACATTTCTGGCAGCGGGGCAATTTTTCCGATTACTCCCATTAACGATGACATCGCTTTTATCATCGCTGGCGGCGCTTTCATCCGAGGTGCTGGGATACCTGTAATTTCTTCGGCAATTTCCAAGGCAGAAACTAAGGTATGCGTCGGGCCTCCAATAATGTAACTTTCTCCTGGCTGGCCTTTTTCCATTGCTAAGATGTGGGCGCGAGCAATATCGTCAACGTGCGCCCAACTGTAAGCCGTTTGGCTGGGGATCGTAGGTAACTGGCGCTGCAAGTATTGCACGAATGTAGTGTGGGCGTTGCTAGTATCTCCCGGCCCGTAAACCAATCCCGGTTGCACGATAACTAGGGGTAAACCCGCTGCTATCATTGGGTCGGCGACTTCGTAATGAGCTACCCATTTAGTGCGATCGTACTTGCTTAAGTGTTCTCCGTTGAAACGATAAGTCTCATCCACTAACCTACCGCCCGTATCTGAGAACACCGCTAAAGTGCTGGTGTAAACTCCTTTAGGGATTTGTAACTCTTGCATCATCTCCAGTACGTTCCTAGTGCCAAGAACATTAATTTGTTCTCCTTGGGCCTTGGCTTGAGCAGATGCACCAATTTTGTACCACCCAGCAATGTGAAAGATGCCATCTACTCCCTGCATGGGAAGGCGCATACTCTCTTTGTTGGTGATATCCCCTGAATGCAAGGTCACGCCCAAATCAGCTAATTCTTTGGCTTTGGCTGGGTTGCGAACTATAGCGATAACTTCATGGTTCGCTTGCACCAATTGTTGTGCTACTCGTTTGCCAATAAAGCCTGTGGCACCTGTAAGGAAGTATTTCATAGAAGTTTATGGGGCATGGGGCATAGGGCATAGGGCATGGGGCATAGGCTATTCTCTACTTCTCCCCTCGCCGTGTCTCCCTTCTCCTCTCTCTATTAAGCTCTCTCAAGCCAATCGAAAAGTCGATCGAGTTGTTCTAAGGTTAACAGCCCGTACTGCCACAGAACCATTGGTAACAAATATGAGTTGCGTTCGGGATGCTGCTGAGTATTTTTCTCTAAGAAACGCTGGGCAATCGCAATCTCTGCTGCTGGTATCCCCATTTCTTCGCCTAAAAAGCGAGTTAATTGCTCTAGCATCTTAGCCTCTCTCCTCTTCTAGAGGGACATTTACCAAAAATATAACGCAATGTTTACTTTTGTAACAATCTTTCTCATAAAAATTGCGATCGCTACTTGCTCTCAATCGCAGAAAGCCTTATTGCATAAGGAATAAAGCCTTGTTAAGCATTACTTATAAATAGTCTAGTTAACATTTATTAAAAATTGCCTTAACAAAACGTTGCATTTTGCGAAAAATGCTGTTACATTTATTTACATAGAAACCGCGTAAGGAAAAAGCACTGTGAGCTACATCGTTGACGACCAAGGAAAATTAGATAACTTTGCTATCGAACCTAAAGTTTACGTAGCCGATTATCCTACCCCAACCGAACAGCGTCGGTATGCACTTCAAGGGGCACTAGCGGTTGCGTTTGTCAGCGCCTTGTTTTTCATTACCTTTGCTATTAGCTAATCTTTCAAAGCCTTCATTTAGGAATCTCTTCAATCTCTCTGTTATTTAAGCCTCAGCCGCAAGCTGGGGTTTTTTCGTTGACTCGGTGGTTACAACTAAAATCGCGGTCTAATCAAATCTACAGACAGAATAAGCATCAAAAATAGTAAAAGTAGGAGGACGTTGGATCGGACAAGTTTTGTCAGAGAGTGGATTGTTACGTGCGTGAAGCTGTTCTAATTTACGTAAGGCTGCCAGCGGTCGTAAATCCCTAATCTGGTTGTCGTTGAGATTGAGTTCTCGCAAGGTTCCGCTTAATGCTACTAGGGGTTTGACATCGCTGATGCGATTTTTTTCTAGATAGATGGTACTCAACCTCCTCATGCTAGCCAGCGGCGTGAGGTCGCTAATCTGATTGTTATCCAATGTGATGTAGTACACATTGCTCAAGCTGGCAAGCGGTCGTAAATCGCTAATCTGATTGTGGCTGAGATAGACAACACTCACCTTAGTTAATCCTGCTACTGGCCTGAGATCGCTGATGCGATTGTTAGTGAGATGAAGTTCGGATAAATTACTCAAACTCGCTAACGGTGTCAGATCGCTAATTTTGTTGTTACCGAGCCAGAGATAAATTAAATTATTCAAACTAGCCAGCGGCGTGAGATCGCTAATTTCGCTGTCATTGAGATCGAGGAGAGTACCAGATCGAAGTCTAGAATCTGCTAATTTACAGTTATTTGTTGTCGCTTTTTTCAGCAATACCTCGATCGTCTGTCTAGTCGCCGCAGGGACAGAATTTTTGCGCTGACACCATTGGGCAAAACTTTGAGGTGGCGCGGACTGTACGCTAGTTGCTGTAACTTGTAAGAGTTGCAACGACAAGCAGAATAACCCACAGCCAAAAACTGTTTTCATATCTTTAGCGAATATTTAAAGAGAAGAAGTATTTAAATCTACAAGCGAAAAGATCGCCATTCCATAACGAAGATGCCAATTACTTTCTCGGTGTGCCCCGATCGAAATGTTCCAGCATATCCGGCAACAAAACTAAGATCGAACAACATAAGTATTATTTATCAGTTAGATAGTTAGGATTAAATACCACATAACTAACTCGATAGTTACAAGTGTTCATAATTTGTTACAATAATTTACATAATATTACCGACCGAATTAAGAAATGCCGTATATCAATTTAGAGGTGGAGAGCAACTTTGATGGATACTGACCAACTTCTTCGGCTTTACGCGCGAGGAGAGCGGAATTTCGATCGAGCCAGCTTGGAAGCAGCTAACCTGAACGAGGTTTGCTTAGTAGGTGTCAGTCTGAGTCAGGCAAACCTGACTAGAGCCAACCTATCAGTAAGTAACTTACGCAGGTCTAACTCGATCGAAGCCACTCTGGTAGAAGCAAATTTGTGGAGAACTAATTTTCAAGGAGCTTTCTTAATCGGAGCTAACTTAAGCAAAGCCAACGCCATCCGTGCGGCTATGAATAACGCCGATTTACATCAAGCCTGTTTGAGTAAAGCTGACTTACGGTTAGCAGATTTGCGCTATGCCGACTTGAGCGGTGCTAACTTAACGGGGGCAGATTTGCGCTATGCCGACCTGAGCGGTGCCAACTTGGTAGGAGCCAATTTATCTAGGGCTAATCTGACAGGTGCCAAACTCAGATATGCAGATTTATATCGGGCAAATCTGGTCAAAGCTTTATTGCCAAGAGCAGATATACGCCAAGCCAATCTCGCAGAAGCAGATTTAACCGGAGTCGATTGGGGTCAAACTAAACTCCCTGTCGAAAACATCCGGGAACTAGAACTGAGTGCTTAGCCAAAGAAAACTTAGAGACGCAAGATCTCGCATCCGTACAAAAGTCAAAAACAGAAAACCTATTACTAACAATGCTGTGGGGAGTAGGAAGTTATTAAACTTCTAAACTTCTAAACTCCTGCATTCTAAATTCTGATGAGGTTATCAACATCTTTGTTGCAGAGCTTACGCCAAACTCTGCCGCATTTACGCGCCCAAATTTATTTCAAAGCTTCCTTAATGGCTCTGTCTCGCGCCATGGAAGACTTAGTGTTAGCTGGGACAGACCAGCCTCTAGTCATTGTTAATTTTGATAAGCAACAATTTTATCATCAAGATATCCGCCGCTATCAAAAGATTGCCCAGCATACCGATCGACTTTATTTGTTAGGGGTGCTAGATCCCGCTCTAGCTTCAGACTTAGTTACTGAGACAACAATTCCTCTGGCTCCCGACGATCCTTTGGCACACGAGTGGCATTTAGTAATTATCGGCCAGAATTATGCCGCCTGCATGATTTGTCAAGAGTATAGTTCCCCTATCGATCCGACACAGCTAGAACAGGGAAGACAATTTCAAGGAATTTGGACTTTCGATCGCCAAGTCAGCCTGCAAGCTGCGAAGTTGTTGCTAGAGGAGATCTCGATCTATCGACCGGATTTATCTGCCAAGATCGAGGAAACCAAGCAGCAGTATGGTTTAAACCGCCCAATTAGGGCTAGATCTTCTGCTAGGCAACTGACATCGATTGACTTTAGGCTGTTTACTGCCAGATTGGTGACATATCTGCAAGCCAGTCAATATAAGTTGCAAAAAGCCTATCGAGCGATCGCTTCTCAGGAACTTAGAGAACGCTTAATTAATTCCATTGCCACCACAATTCGCAGTTCTTTAAATCCCGAAGAGGTACTGGGGATTACCGCCAAAGAATTGGGCCAGGTGTATAACTCTTGTCGTTGCTTGCTCTATCGCTTTCATCCTACCGCTCCAGCGGTACCGATCGAGTACGAGTCGGTAGCGTTCGGACTGCCTGCTTTGCAAGGAGAAATTTGGTCGCTAGCTACCCATCCCTTATTTCAAAAGGTCTTAACTCAAAATCGAGCGATCGCTGTAGCTGATGTGGAGCGAGATTTAGGCTTGCAAGTCGATCTCGATTTAAAGGCTCAATTGTTACATTACCAGATTCGATCGTTTTTATTAGTACCAATTCGCTATCGAGAAACTTGGCTGGGAATGCTGGAAATACACCATGCTGAGGCTCGCCTGTGGAACGAGACTGATATCGGCTTAGTAGAAGCTATTGCTGCTCAAGCTGGAGTGGCGCTCATGCAGGCTCAAGCTTATACTGGCGTAAAAAACCTCAACCAACAACTGGCAGATCTAGAACGCACTCAAAGTAACCTCATCGCGATCGTCGGACACGAGTTAAGAACTCCTCTCTCTACCATTCAAGTGTGTTTGGAAAGTTTAGCTAGCGATTTACAAATGCCGCTAGATTCGCAGCAAATTATGCTCCAAACCGCCTTGGGAGATCTAGAACGCCTGCGACAATTAGTACAAGATTTTTTGTTGCTCTCGCGCTTAGAAAGCGGTTTGATAAGCTGGCAGCCAGAGCCAACTTCCCTGTCAGAGTTTCTAGATTTAGCGATCGGTCGCTGGCAAGCCAATCAATTGCTAGATAGATTACCCAAAATTACTCTCGATTTACCCGATCGCTTGCCTTTAGTTCAAGCCGACGGTGAGGGGTTAATCGAAATATTAAAAAAACTGTTAGATAACGCTGGTAAGTTTACCCCTGCTAGCGGTAAAGTTACCATCTCTGCTAGAGCGATCGATCCCGATCCTGTAGAGAACTCTCCTAAAAATCGGATGGTAGAAGTGATTATTACCGATACCGGACGAGGAATCGAGCCAAATCGGTTAGAAGCAATTTTTGAGCGTTTTTATCAAGAAGAAGGTTTTCTCCAGCGCAGTGTGGGCGGTACTGGCTTGGGGCTAGTAATTTGCCGTCGGATCGTCGAAAGATTAGGAGGAAAAATTTGGGCAAAATCTTTAGGGAAAGATCGCGGTAGTCAGTTTCACTTTACTATTCCGGTAGCTATAGTTATTTCTAGTCCTTGACACTCCCACGGTTACGCTGCGCTAAAACCGTGGGATTCTTGGTTCTACGAGCCAACTTGCTTTGACAGAATTGCTTCAGCCAAAGTAGAGGTTGATTCTCCCCAAGCGTTGCTTGCATCTAGTGCAAAGGTTCCTGTATGCCCTACAGTACCTAACCCTGAGTTAAGGATATTGATTCCGGCATTGTGGTCGCGATCTAATTTACACCCACATTGACAAACATGAGTGCGAGTAGACAAGGATTTCTTAACCACAACACCACAGTTAGAGCATTCTTGGGACGTATAGGCAGGGTTGACAGCAATAGTTATCCGCCCAAAAACCTTACCAAAATACTCTAACCAAACTCGAAATTGATACCATCCAGCGTCGTTGATTGACTTAGCCAGACAGTGGTTTTTAACTAGGTTCGATATCCGCAAATCTTCATAGACGACAACATCGTTAGATGTGATTACGCACCGCGCCAATTTCACAGCGTGGTCTTTACGTTGTCTACTTATTTTGAGGTGAACCTTTCCTAACTTAACTTTAGCTGCCCGTCGATTGCTAGAGCCTTTTACCTGGCGAGAAACTAAACGTTGAGCGCGTTTCATTTTCTTCTCGCCAGTCCGGTAGAAACGGGGATTTTCAACTTTGTTTCCCAGTGAATCGGTGTAGAAAGACTCCAAGCCCACATCTAAACCAATAGTTCGGTGTGTTGGTTCGATTACTTCCTCTCGATCTACTTGGAGACAAAATTGAACGTAGTAGCCATCAGCGCGTTTCACCAATCTCACCCGTTTAATCTGGTCTGGCTGATAAAAATTCAGGTCACGAGTGCCTTTGATTTTTAATCTGCCAATTCCGATTTTATCGGTGAAAGTTATTGATTTGCGGTCATCGGCTAATCGCCATCCTGATGTTTTATACTCAACCGAGCGACAATCTTTTTGAAAAGCCGGAAACCCTTTCTTCCCCAATACTTGGCGCTGGCAATTTTCATAAAACCGATTGATACTTGCCCAGGCTCGTTCGGCCGCAGCTTGACGAGCCATGGAATTAAGTTTGTTGGCAAAAGGAAATTCTTTAGCCCAGACAGCACAAAACCTCGATAGCTCAATCCAAGACTTAGCTAAACCATCCATCCAAACACGAATAGCCTGGTTGCGAATAAACTGAGTAGTTCTAATCGCTTCATCTATGGCTTGAAACTGGTATGGCTTGCCGTATGCCTTAAATTCAAAAACTATCATAGTAGTATTCTAACTACTTTTATGATAGCATATAAATCATAAGACTGCACTAAAAAGTGCTTTCCGCTACATCCCACCCATGAATGAGGAAAGCTCTGCTCCTTTTCCTGTAAGTCCTGCCAATGCCCATGCCCCATTCTCCGACTTGGACGTTCCCAATCTTTTAGCAGTAAGAGTCTTTATTCCTCACGGACACTGCTATCTCTGGAAACCAGAACTAGTATCGCTCCACGTCATCTCTGATATGTCGATCGCGATCGCTTACTACTCAATTCCCCTTGGCCTAATTTATAGAGAAGAATTTATTTTTTATGTTGACGAGCTTCCTGAAGACGAAGATATCCGTATTTTATTGCCCATGAGAACATCTCATACCCAACCCAGTTTGCAAACACGTTTTCAGTCGCCAAGAGAAAGTAGCTCTGCATTCTTACAGTACAAAGACGATCGATGTTGCTAGATCCAGAAGCGGGAATGGAGGAATGGGAGCAGGAAGTTTTTGCTGCTAACCTGACGATAGCCAGACAAAGGTGTCAGAATATTGCTGATAACACTGAATTGACAGAAGTATTAAATGTTACTCAAAAAACTAAGAACCCCAATCGTTCGGGGAACTACACTTTTGTTTGTTGGTTCAGATCGGAGGTAGGAGGTTCAACAGATGCAAACAACGATCGTCCCTAACATCAAACAATTGCCCAGAATTCCTCATCCAGGAGAAATATATCTATCTATCGATCTAGCTATGGCAGATCCCGGTAAGGTGTGGGAACTGGCTAAAGAACTGGGATTCACTCCTGAATTAGCCTATTTGCCTACTAGTCTAGGGATAGAAATCCATGCCTTACTCCACCACGAGCAGCGTCAGCTAGGTTCTCTTTTGGATACTAACGATTTTGACGATCGAATTGAGAGCTTGATGGAGGCAGGAATCAACCCAGATGCTATCCGAATTGTTTATGGCAAAGAGCGATCTCTTCAGAGCAAACTCTAGTTTAAATCTGGTCGATAACGCGATCGAATTTTAATTTCCACCGACAAAGCGATTTGGGCTGAGAAGATTTTGGGGATCGAATTGCTGTTTGATTTTCTGCATCAAAGCGATCGCATTGCCGTTATATCCCCAGACATCGAGTTGTTGTTTTACCGTAGCTGGGGCGGTCAAAACCGAGAGAAATCCGCCCGCATCTTCGCAAATTTGGCGCATCTTCAACAAACTTGCTGGATCTTGAAATTCCAAGCATCCCAAACCGCTTCCAGCATGAATTAAGCCAATTCCTGAGCCAGCGTTTAGAGCTTCTAAAGCCTGGGCTGGTTTGACCCCAACCTTACATAGAATTGCAGTGGGATCGCTAGTTTTTTCCTTTAATTTTTGCCATAACTCGGTTTCATCGGCATCAGCAAAAATTGCCTGCACCAAACCTAGTTTTTGCCCGATCTCAACGAGCCGATTGACTTGCTCTGTTAAGCTTTCCGGTATAGTTTGGAAGCGAACGACACAGCCTATTCCTCGGCCTAAACCTAAGCGCTCTACTAGCTCTTTCGACAGCAGATCGATCGCTGTCGGTGTCATAGTAGAGGCTAAGAGAGTTTTAACAGCAGCAGCCACGGCCTCGGGTTCTCCACTCAAAACCACAGTCCTTGATGCCGCTGGCAGGGGATATACTCGCAGCGTTACTCGCGAGAGGATACCCAGAGTGCCATAAGCACCCGTAAATAGCTTCATCAAGTCGTAGCCAGCCACATTTTTTACCACTCGTCCCCCAGCCTTGGCAACTTCCCCATCCGCCCGGACGAAGGAAATCCCCAACAGCATATCTCGCACCCCACCGTAACGCTGTCTGAGAGAACCAGCCGAAGCTGTAGAGATAATTCCCCCAACAGTGGCACTTTCTGGGTAAGGCGGATCGAGAGCCAGAAATTGATGGGCAGTCGCTAAAACCTTTTGCAGTTCGGCAAACTTCATCCCCGCTTCTACCGTGACAGTTAAGTCGCCGATCGCGTGTTCTATGAGACGATTAAGCCGTTCGATACTAATAACTAGGTCGATCTCATCAGCCAAGCCTCCCCAGCCTAGTTTAGTGCCTCCACCGCACGGGAGGACGCGATAACCTCGATTGTGGGCAAGCGCCATGACTTCAGCCAGCTTTTTTGAGGTATCGGGATAGACGATCGCGCTAGGAATATTACCAGGAACGATCGCTGACTCGATCTTTTCTTGCCAGCCGCGAGCCAAATTTTCCCACTCACGTATTTCTGCGATCTTTCGCAGTTCCTCTAGATTGACTTTCATTGATTCACTGGGAAACCCAATCCCGTTGTGGGTTAGATCGATGTGTGGCAGCTTATTTGCTAGCTGTTAACTTTAGAGACTCTTGTAAGAACTCTAATTCGTCGCGATGACCAGTAACCGTAATCAGATTTTGGCTGCTGTTTTCTCGATCGAGAACGGTTTCTACCTTCAGAGATACTTGCTCTACTCGGCCTGCCGTTCGCCAGTAAAAAATTCCCGCTGCTGGGGCCGCGAGAACTAATCCCACAAAAAACACTCCGATTTGCGGGAACAGCACCGATAAAACGATTGCCAGACAGAAGAGGCCGCACGCTGCCAGCAAGGTCAAAAAGATCGTCAGAAACCAGCTAGGGCGAACCAACCCTTCAAAGACAATCTGCTGGGTCCCTTCGTCTGCGGCTACAGGGCGATAGGCCCGGCGATCGAAGTATTGCTGCAATTGAGTTAGCAGCAGTTCTTCCGGTTGTTCCGACAGCAGTTTGACTTCTTGCGATCGCTCTTTGGTGGAAGCGCGAATAAAGAAAAACAAACCCACTATCATCACCAACGTCAGCAAAAAAGTTGAAGAGAGAACTGTAGTATGCACAAGAATGAGAGGGGGATGAGAGGGAGAGGGGGAGGAGAGGGAGAAAGGGGGAGAGAAAGCAGGGAAAGCAGCAGGGAAATGAACTCCTGACTTCTGACTTCTGACTTCTGACTCCTGAACTCCTGCCCTCTTACCTGCTATTGTCTAACGCCTACTCGCTCTTTGACGTATCCGTACCAAAGATTAGCAAGTTCGGTGGCTCGTTCTTGCCAAGCAGGTTTGATTTGGTACATTCGGCGCGGTCGCCCGCGTCCTTCAACTTTTTTCCAGTAACCAGCAATCGTCCCTGAATCTTCCAAAAACTTCAGCGCGCTATAAAGTACAGTATCAGACAAGCGATAAGTAGAAGATTCTTTCTCCAACCGCTCGATTAGTTCTGTACCGTAGGATTCGCCTTCTGACAAAACAGCCAGGACGTAACAGACTGCTAGCTCCTTGTTGAGATAAAAAGGAGGTGGATTGCTAAAAAACTGATAGATATCCTCAAATTTCATTAAAATTACCGCCAGATCCCTCGTACGTGAATGAGTAATGGGTAATTGCTAATGTTTAATAGTAATCGTTGGGACAATTACCGACAATTATCAATTACCAGCGAACCAGATGTAGCGCCAGAAAAGTAGAAAGGCATTACCTGACAATACAATGGCGCGATACCATCAATTTTAGACGTTGTTTATCCAGACTTCCGTGATTTCTTCTGCCGGATTTAAAATTTTTAAACTTTTTTTATGTCAGAGACACCAGATCGCCTTTCTATTCCTGCAAACCTGAAGCAAATCGCTCAAAATATTCGCCTAACGGGGTGGATTAGTTTTTGGGTGCAGTTAGTTATAGGAGTAATTGCTAGCCTGATTTTAGGATTTGCCATCGTCCTCAGTCGAATAGGTGCCAACAACCCTCAAACAGCGAACAATCCGGGGACTGGGGGAGGAGCCTTTTTGGCATTTTTGAGCCTTTTAGCCCTGTATTTTAGCGCTTATCAAGCTTTCCGTTACACCCGTCTGGCTCGCAAACTACAAGAATCTAATCCCAATCTCCGGCCGAAAAAGGCAGAGACAATTAAAATTCTCCGATTTGGGTTAATGGTGAGCTTGGTGGGAATGGGCCTGGCTATTATAGGGGCAGAGGCGATCGCTGGCACTCTTCTGGGAAAATCTCTTTTCCGGCCGGAGTCAGTGTTCAATCCGTCATTTAACCTTAGAGAACTAATTCAACCTCTAGACATTTTTGTGGTATTGGGTAACACCCATATTATTGCCGCCCACTTTGTTGGCACGATCGCTTCTTTATGGCTGCTCTATCGTCTGAACCGACAACCATAAGTTCCAGATCGCTCGATCTATCTAAAAGGCAAAAAGAGGAATCCCGTTAAACCGACGATAGGAGGTTAACGGTGAGGTGAATTTTTGACAACCAACAAATATATGTTAGCCTTTTTAGATTTCTACACACACTTGCATCTCATGTAGGCTAAAATATAACGACCTCGATTCCTAAAAGTCCTACAGCGTCAGCTTAAATTGCTACAAATTAGAAACTGAGGATTAAAGGCGGTTGGGCAAATCGTCTGAGAAAATGTCTGTGGAGATGGTCTGATACCAAATCCGGTTTACAAAACCGTCTTGATCTCAAAGGAGCCTCCGGCTCCCCTCAGATAACAGAAACTTCCTTTTCCCTCTCCTCGTAAGAGAAGGCTTCTTTGAGGTGGGAGAGGGGTTGGGCGCTGCCCTGAAGCTCTGCCGAAGGGGGTGAGGGTTGAATGGATAGTATGAAAATCGGATTTGGTATGACGGGGGCTAATGGTCACAAAGCGTCTAGTTAAGAATCTAAGAAACAGACAATCCATTTCGTGAGAGTTGGAATTCCCCACTATAGCAACGTTAGGAGCTTACTGGGGGAGGATGTCAAAGAGACAAGTGCAAATCATCCATATGAATAGCGATCGCTCTTCTGCTGGTGACATTTTAATCGTTGACGATCGGCTCGATAACTTGCGGTTGTTATCAGCGATGTTAAGCGAACAAGGATATGACGTTAGAGGTGTCACTACGGGTTCTGCTGCCTTAATGGGTTCCCAAGCCCAACCGCCAGATTTGATTTTGCTCGACATCAATCTGCCAGGAATGAATGGCTATGAAGTTTGCCAGCAGTTGAAAGCTCATTCCAAAACTGAGGAAATTCCGGTAATTTTCTTGAGTGCCTATAGCGAAGCGATCGATAAAGTCAAAGCTTTTGCCGTCGGGGGAGTAGACTATATCACCAAGCCATTTCAGGCAGAAGAAGTTTTGGTGCGGATCGAAACTCAGTTGCGTTTGGGCAAATTGCAAGCCGAACTGCAAGAGCGAAATTTATCCTTGCAGCAAGCATTAGAACAACAGCGATCGCTCAATCAAAAACTAGAAGAAATGACGGCCGTAGAAGAGCGCAATCGCATCGCTCGCGACATCCACGACTCTTTAGGACACTCTTTGGTGGCGCTGAACGTTCAAATCGGAGCCGCGATTAGTCTGTGGCAGAAAGATCCAAACGAGGCTCACAAATTCTTGTTACAAGCAAAAAGACTCGGCTCTGATGCTTTAGCAGCGGTGCGGCAATCGGTGGCGGCTATTCGCTCCGATCCTTTTGCCGGAGAATTATTTGAGAGCGCGATCGCCAACCTGATTGAAGAGTTTCATTCTACTAGTGGCATCTTACCAGAGAGCCACATCGAGCGATCGTTTCCCTCATCTACTCTGGTTAATCGGGCAGTATATCGGTTACTGCAAGAAGGATTGACTAACATCTGCAAGTATGCCGAAGCCACAGCGGTAAAAATTCAGATTCAAACCACTGCTACCGAACTGCTTTTTAGCTTGGAAGATAATGGTAAAGGTTTTGAAGTTAACCAACAAAAAACTGGTTTTGGACTTCAAGGAATGGAAGAGCGAGTAACAGCTTTAGGAGGACAACTAGAAATCGTTAGCGCCCCAAACCGAGGTTGTTGCATTAGAGCTAGATTTCCTACAAAAGCGAAGCGATCGAGCGGTTAAAAGAATCTTTCGTCGATCTTATAGTATGAGTTCATAAGCAACTACTCTCAAAAGAGGAATGTAAAGATGACGGAATTGCTAGAACGCGCGATCGCTCAGTTGAAAACTTTACCTGCTGACGAAGAGGATGCGTTAGCAAAGCTTTCCGAAGGACTCGCTGCTCGTCTTCTGGCTGAGTTAGAAGACGATCGAGTATGGAAAACTCAGTTTGAATCTACGACGGACGAGCAGTGGGATCGGATGGCTGCTCTGGTAAAGGAGGAAATTGCTGCTGGCGATCTTGCTCCTCTAGATGAAGTTTTTCCTGCTCGGTCTGAGTCATGAAATCGAGCGTTACAAAAGCATTTCGTAAAAAACTTGACGAGCTTCCTGCATCAGTTCGAGAGCAAGCTGCCAAAGCTTATGCTCTCTGGCGCTCAGATCCTTATCACAATAGTCTTCAGTTCAAACAAGTTAGCCAACGTCAACCAATTTATTCGGTTCGTGTGAGCTTAGACTATCGAGTTCTCGACTTGTTGGAAGGCGATCGCATTTACTGGTTTTGGATTGGCACGCACGCAAAGTACGACGAGTTGCTTCAGCGTTTGTAGTTTCTGTCCGCCTAACTTTATTGCCGTGCGTTCTGAGGCAGAAAATCGGCAACTTTTAAAAGCTTTAGAAACAATTTTACTGACTTGAAATTAACGCTTATGAAGCTATCGGATGAGATGTTAACAACTATTTTCAGCCTTCAGCGACAGCTAGCAGTGGGAATTGAGGAAGCCTCAGCCGCAGAATGGAAGCTGAACGAACAATATGGTGAAACAGCAGAAACTATAGTTGAATTGGAAGAACTACAAAATGCTAGAGAAAGATTAACAATGCCTTACTCTCGTCTTCATACTCTTCTGCTAAGGATTCTAGAATTTCAACCTCTAGCTCCTGCCGCTATGCTAAATTTGTTAGCACAGACGCTCGAACAAGGAGAGCTAGCTATAGATGCGGTTGCTGCCAGTGTTCGAGAAATTAAAAGCAATTGGGACTTAACATGACTCAAGAGCGAAAAATCCCCGATCCAGAAACTAGAAGGCGAAGTATAGAGCGTTTGCGAGAGAGCAATCGCCAGCTTGAGCTTTTCACGTTGGCATTGGATGAACTGATTGCAACGGTAGAGACAGATATTCGTCGCCAACGCCGAGTAATCCTCGAACGCAAGCATCACCTTGCTCGCCTATCGTCAGAAGCAGGAACTACGCAAAATCTATATGGCTGCTCTGATAGGGCAGGAAATTGCTACTAGCGATTATCGCTCTGTTAGCATTCGGTAATCGTTCGAGCTATCTTATACACCAAAGCTAATCCACAGTCGTGTTTATCTCGATTCACCAGTGCTGCGATCGTCGCGTTGGGTCCGGCTAGGCTGGAAAAGTGAAATGCAGCTACTGAATATCCCGGTCCCTCGCCTGTATGCCCTGCAACTTTTTTATAAGGAGACTCAGTATCTACAAACAGTCCCAGCCCACATCCTAAATTTTCAAACAACGGATGCTTTCCCAGATGATGAATGGGATAACACATTCGATCGACCAGCGACAGCTTAAGGATCTTCCCATGAAACAGCCCATCTACAAGTTTTGCCAGTTCTGGCGCAGTTGAGATCGCAACGCTATGTGCAACCCATCCTGGATGATAAGAGCGGCTCATATCTTGCAGTTCATTTCCATTAAAAAAAGTGGTATATCCCGGCGTGAGTCGATCGACATCCTCTAAAGTTGTTGGTACAAAGGTTTTTTTCAAACCCAGCGGGCTGAAAATAACTTTATTTAAGAGCTTCTCGATCGATAAACCACTCGTTCTTTCAAGAATAATTTTGACTAACAGATAGCCGATATTTGAATACGCCCATCCCGTACCTGGCGGAAATTGTAGTCCTTGAGTTCGGGCAAGGTCGAGAAAGGCTTCTGTTGACCAAGGAGAGCTAGGATTGGCTTTGACCGCTTCAAAAGAGGCGGGCACTGCGCCGTAATCTGGTAATCCACTGGTATGACTTAACAGTTGGCGAAGGGTGACAGCATCATCTAGAGGAAAATCTGTCACGTAGGTTTTTATGGGTGCATCTAGTTCGAGCAGTCCCTCGCTAACCAGGTATAGCGATGCCGTTGCTATTAAAGTTTTAGTAATGCTATAGATGTAAAAATTAGCATCTGCGGGCATTGGGATTTTGCGCTCTTTGTCTCTATAACCAACGCTGATTTCTAGAAAAGCCCGACCGCTCCTCCAGATTGCGATCGCAGCCCCAGGAATCTGAGATTTAGCCAAAGATCGTTCGATCGTGAATTTGAGTTGCTCTCTGAGGTTTCGATTGACTGGGGTGTACCTTGCCATATTTATTCTTCGGGCAAAATGACCTGACGATAGAGCGCGATACCCCTAAAATATAGTGCAGTTGAAGCGCCCAATTTGCCTCCAATCCTGTTCTAGTATTAAGCTAGATAGAAGTCAATCTCAATTAATAAGCCATGATTTTGCCAGGTTCAGCAGTTCGAGTCACAAATATCAACGATATCTACTACGGCTTTCAAGGGCTGGTGCAACGAGTTACTGATGGCAAGGCAGCGGTACTATTTGAGGGCGGAAACTGGGACAAACTCGTGACCTTCCGCTTGGCAGAGTTAGAAGCGGTCGATATTACAGCCGGAAAGAAAAAGGCCAAATAACCTGGCGTGGCGATCGAGAAAGGTGTTGGGTGGGGCTGCTAGTTGCTAGTTGCTATTCGCTGTTTTACCCTGGGCTTGTAGTGTTGAGCTAAATCCTATTTCTTCTCACTCAACACTCAACACTCAACACTCAACACTTTTAATCCATGCGCCTTCCCCTGCCCCAATTTGCAGCTAGCGATCGAGATCCCGATCGCATTGCTGAAGTCATCGAAACGGCAACTACCGAGTTTTTGGCTCAATGCCTCGAACCGGAAGACTTGAATTTTCCGGTTATGCCTCCGTTTGGCAGTTGGGTAAAGGCCTTAGATGAAGAATCGGGCAATCAAATTATGGCAGTAGTTTACCATGCAACTACTAGCCCCATAGATTCAGTTCACCGCGCCAGAGCATTAGGGCTGTCGCTCCAAGAATTGCGAGAGCAACAACCCCAAATTTTTGCCATGCTGAAAACCGAGTTTCGGGCAATAATCGTTGGGTTTATCTCCCCCGAACCAGGGAGAGAGGGAGAGGGGGAGCAGGGGAGCAGGAGAGGCAGGGGAGGCAAGGGAGCAGGGGAAGCAGAGGCAGGAGGGGGAAAAATTTACCAGTATTTACCGCCCCGTCCGCCGCAAATTCATCAAGCAGTTTATCGCTGCCAGCAGGGAGAAATTATTCGCTTTAGCGAGCAGTTAGATTTTTTGCGATCGCTCTTGCAGGTAATGGGCGCACCGATCGAGTCTTTGATTGCTGCTAATATTAGGGAAATTTACCAATTACGCCAAGCCGATCGAGATTGGCTGATTCAAGCCGGACGCACCTTAAGCGTTATCCTCAAAGATGACTACGATCGCTTGAGGTACATTTTGAGCCAACTGCATTTCTAGCGATCGTCTGGGCAGCTAAATTGCCACGCCAGGAAAGGAGTTCGGATGTAGAGACGCGATTCACCTTGTCTTTACTTTTGATTTGTCCCCTTCTCGCTTTCTAAAGTTTTTATCCAGGAGGGACAAGAAATTATGCAGCATTTGATGGAAGTTCTAGCTAAGGAACCGATCGTTCCGTTTGTCATTTTGCTGGTGGTAATCTTAGCCGTACCTCCAATCTTCGAGCGCCTGAAACTGCCAGGATTAGTAGGTTTGCTCGCAGCCGGAGTGTTACTTGGCGACAACGGGTTACACGTCTTGCAAACCAAATCGGCCACCATGGAACTGCTATCGGACATCGGGGTGGTTTACCTGATGTTTGTCGCTGGGTTAGAAATCGATCTGGCTCAGTTCCGCAAAACCAAGAATAAATCGATCGGTTTTGGCTCTTTTACCTTTATGGTGCCGATGATTTTCGGCACGGCCGTCGGTCGGATCTTTGGCTTTGACTGGAACGCTTCGATTTTGATCGGTTCTTTGTTCGCTTCCCATACGCTGCTGGCATATCCAATTATCAGCCGTCTGGGTGTCATCGGCAACGAAGCAGTGGTGGTCACGATCGGGGCTACTATTTTTACCGATATTGGCGCTCTTTTAGTCTTAGCAATTTGCGTCGGCATCCATCAGGGCAACTTTACGATCGTCAAGCTGTTTTCTCTCTTCGCCTCATTGTTCGTCTACTCCGCGATCGTTCTGTTTGGCTTCGATTGGGCGGGAAAACAATACTTCCGGCGCAATGGTAATAACGAGGGCAATCAGTTTTTATTCGTCCTGCTGGCGGTTTTTGTGGCAGCGGTGGGAGCGCAAGCAATTGGAGTCGAAAAAATTGTCGGGGCGTTCCTCGCTGGATTGGCGGTAAATGACGTAGTGGGAGAAGGCCCCGTTAAAGAAAAGGTACTCTTTGTCGGTAGCGTCTTGTTCATTCCCATTTTCTTTGTCGATATGGGTTTGCTGATCGATCTGCCTGCTTTTATTAAAAGCATCACCTCTTTCTGGCTGATGATGGCGATCGTCGTCGGTTTAATCGCCAGTAAATTTCTGGCGGCGTTCTTTGCTGCCTGGATTTACCGCTACAATCGCCGGGAAATGTTGACCATGTGGTCGCTGTCTATGCCCCAGGTAGCTGCTACCTTAGCCGCAACGTTAGTAGGCTATCGCGAGGGATTGCTGACGGAAGGAGTATTGAATAGCGTCATCGTCTTGATGCTGGTGACATCAACTTTAGGCCCTTTGATTACCAGTCGAGTCGCACCTGGATTAAAAGTACCAGAAACTAGCTTAGAGGACGATTTGACTCTGGAAGGGCAGCCGACAACCATCGCCCCCGATCGCTTTACGGCGATCGTCCCGGTTTACAATCCTCGGACTGAAAGGCATCTGATTGAGATGGCGGCGTTGCTGGTGCGTCATGAAGCGGGGCGAATCGTGCCTCTATCGGTAGTCAAAGCTCACACTCAGATGGATGCTCCTCAATTGGAAGCTGCATTCGATCGAGGTGAAAGATTGCTCCATATTGCTACTCAACTCAGTCAAAAATTGGCCGTAGAAGCCGAACCTTTGCTGCGAATTGACGATGACTTTGGCCAAGCCATTACCCGTGCCAGTCGCGAACAAAAAGCCAGTTTGATTATTATGGGTTGGGGAAACCGGACGGGATTGCGGGCGCGGTTGTTTGGTAATGCGATCGATAACGTGCTGTGGTCGTCTCACTGTCCGGTAGCGGTGACGCGCCTCCTGGATTCCCCGTTAAAAATCCAGCGCATCTTAATACCGATCGACAATCCTACTAGTGAAGAGTTAGGACCAGTGCGGTTTGCCAAAATTCTGGCAGAAACCAACCAGGCACGAGTGACATTAATGCAAGTTAGCGATCGCGGTACTTCTGCGGCTCAAATCGAGAGCGATCGCGCCCAACTAGCCGCTCTAGCCGCCAAGTGGATGCCCGAAGGGAAGTTAGAGATTCAAGTTCTCCCTCACGAAGATGTCGTCAAAGCGATCGCCACTGCTGCTCGTTCTTATGACTTAGTAATCTTGCGTTTTCGGCCCCAAAGAACGGCCGCTGGCTTAGCTATTGGGGATGTGACCAACCAATTAGTCCAACAACTGACTTGTTCTGTAGTCATGTTAGGCGAACCGCAACGAATGCCCGTTGGCAGCTAGCATCCATAAGCGTGATATGCTGATTTCGTCGGTTCTGTCGGAGAGCAGCCGCCAGAAGTAATGGGGAAAGTTTGGTGTAAGTCCAACGCTGTCCCGCAACTGTGAAGCAATTTGAATTGTTAAGTCAGGATGCCCGCCGATGATTCACCTAATTTTTAGATCTGCGAGGTACAGAGAGTGAATAGATTCGACTCTAGTAAAGTTTTTCAGCCAGTAAGAATATCGATCGCCCTTGTCGGTGTTTGGTTGCTAGCGGCAACTCCAGCAGTGGCTCACCATCCCATGGGTGGTGGACTTCCAGCTAATTTTTTCCAGGGTTTCCTCTTCGGGCTTGGCCATCCTCTGATCGGTATAGATCATTTTGCTTTTATCGTTGCTGTCGGGTTGCTGGCCGCGATCGAACGACGAGGAATTTTAATTCCAGTTTCGTTTGTTCTAGCGGCCATGCTGGGTACGGGAGCGCACTTAGCAAATGTCAGCGTTCCAGGAGTTGAGTTGTTTGTCTCCGGTTCGATCTTGGTCTTTGGGATCTTGCTGGCAGTCAAAAATCGGCCAAATTCTAGCGCGATCGCGGCTTTGTCGGGGCTAGCAGGGTTATTTCACGGCTATGTCTATGGCGAGTCTATCTTTGGAGCGGAAATGAGTCCGCTGCTCGCATATCTAATGGGCTTTACAGTCATTCAATTGCTCGTGTCTCTTTCTGTCTTCTGGGTGGCAAAAGCTACTATTCTCAAACCAGCAATCGCAGGACAAGCTTCAGCTAAATTTCGCTCGGCTGGGTTAGTAATTTGCGGTGTGGGATTGGCATTTTTAGCTGCTCAAATTGTTGCCGTTATGTTTCCTGCTGCCAACGGTTAAGAGGCGCTAGCATCTAATCTGCTAATTGAGGTTGAATGGAAACTGCTGCTACTCCTCGTTGGTTTGTCCGCCGAGATATAGATGGATTGTTCGGGCTAGCCCTCGATAATTTTATTCAAATCCTGCTGATCGTTAATCTTTGCCAAGGTCTGCTGGGATTCCCTCAAACCATAATTTACGGTCGGATTTTACCGGGAATTGCCTTGAGTTTGGTCGTGGGCAATTTTTATTACAGTTGGTTGGCTTACCAACAAGGAAAAAAACACGGAAGAGACGATTTTACTGCTTTACCTTATGGCATCAATACTGTTAGTTTGTTTGCCTATATTTTTTTGGTAATGCTACCAGTCAAACTGCTGGCGATCGCTGGAGGTAAATCTCCCGAACAAGCAGCCGAAATTGCTTGGCAAGCGGGTTTAGTTGCTTGTCTGGGATCGGGATTGATTGAATTCGGCGGGGCTTGGGTAGCAGATATGTTGCGGCGAATCGCTCCTCGCGCTGCCTTGCTTTCCACCTTGGGAGGAATTGCCCTAACCTTCATTGCGATCGACTTTTTATTTCGGACTTTTGCCAATCCGGTGGTGGGATTAGTGCCGTTAGGAGTAATATTGTTGGCCTATTTCGGGCGAGTTAAATTTGGCATTCCTGGCGGTTTGTTAGCCGTTTCTTTAGGGATCGTCCTGGCTTGGACTACGGGTTTAGTTAGTTGGGATGCCGTCAGATTCGATGCTGCGTTAAAACCGATTGGTTTTCACTTCCCCGGCTTTTGGCTGGGAGATCTCTGGCGATCGCGAACCGTTTTATTTGACTACTTCAGCATTATCTTGCCCATGGGTTTATTCAACCTCATTGGCAGCTTGCAAAATTTAGAAAGTGCAGAAGCGGCTGGCGATCGCTATCCGGCGGCCCCCTGTTTGGCGGTTAATGGCGTGGGAACGATGGTAGCGGCAATCTGCGGTTCTTGTTTTCCCACTACGATCTATATCGGCCATCCCGGTTGGAAGGCTCTGGGCGCTAGGGTAGGATATTCCTTCCTGAACGGGATAGTAATGTGTTTGCTGTGTTTGAGTGGCACAGTGGCGCTGCTAGCCTACTTAGTTCCGATCGATGCTGGCATGGCGATCGTCTTGTGGATCGGCATTATCATTGTCGCTCAAGCCTTTACCGCCACCCCGCAGTATCACGCCCCCGCTGTCGTCGTCGGGTTGCTACCAGCGATCGCAGCTTGGGGTGCGATTTTAACTAAAAATGCCTTACGAGTCGCAGGTTTGGGAACCCCAACAAATCCTTTTCAACCAGATTTAGTCAAGCAATTTCAGGCCAACAATCATTTTATCGATGGAGCTTTTGCCCTGGAACAAGGATTTATTTTTTCGGCGATGATACTAGCAGCAATTACCGTCTTCATTATCGAGCAAAAATTCGATCGAGCAGCTTTCTGGTCTTTGGCAGCAGCTTTGCTATCTTGGATTGGATTAATGCACAGTTATCGCTGGACGCTAGCCGATACCGTCATCAATTTTGGTTGGGCAACTGGCAGTAGTTGGGCAGCAGGTTATTGTTTGCTAGCAGTTCTCTTTTTATATGCTCACTGGCGATCGCTAAAGTCATGATTTTGGTGACAGGTGCGACTGGAAGAGTTGGCAGCCAACTAGTTGAGTTGCTCTGGCAAAATAATATACAAGTTAGGTTACTGGTAAGAACTCCTGAAGCAGCCAGCCTAAGTTTGTTAGGAATTTCAGTGATTGTAGGAGATCTCGATCGACCACAAGACTTAGATGTAGCATTGTGTGGATGCAATCGCCTCATTTCTATTCCACCCAATACCCTGAGTCAGGCCGAACAAGAGATTCGACTGTTTGAGGCCGCCAAACGCGCTGGAGTCGATCGAATCGTCAAACTATCTACTGCCAAAGCCAATCGTAGCTCGGCGTGTCATTTTTTTCAGCAACACGCGATCGCCGAAGATTATCTCCAGCAATTGGGTACGCCCTTTACCATCTTGCGATCGAATTCTTTCATGCAAAACTTCTTGTGGTTTGCCCGCGAAATAAAAACGCGAGGAACTCTATCTTTACCGATGAAAGATGCCAAAACTGCCCCAGTGGATATTCGCGATTTGGCACGAGTTGCCCATCGGGTTTTAACGACAGGCGATCGCGATAGTAAAACCTATAACGTCACAGGCTCAGAAATGCTTTCGCTGTCAGCTATTGCCGAAAAGCTATCTGCTTATGCTAAAAAAATTACCTATATCGATGTTGCGCCAGACGATTTTAAGCAAACCCTACTTCAATCTGGTTTGCCACAGTGGTACGCTGAAGCCATAGTCGCATCTTGGCAAATAGCCAGCGAAGGACAGCCACTCGTGACCGATACAGTTTTTGAAACTACTGGTAGACGAGCAATTAAATTCGATCGATTCGTCCGAGATTACCAACAAAAACTCAGCTAAAACACTATACAATTCCCTGAAAAATTTGTTCTGCTGTTAATTCCAATTCTGGCAGAATGTGAGAAACGACTCGTTCTGAATAGCGAAACTGGCTTAGTTGATATTCTCCATCAACTAGGTAATAGACGCTAATAGTCGGCTGTTTCGGACTGCCAATGAGGCGAGCCGCTGCTAACCCTCGATAATCGACTATCCAATATTCCAAAACCCCCATTAATTCATAATCGGTTAACTTCATGCCGTAATCGTCTCGCCAGTTGGTAGAAGCAAACTCTATAACTAAAGGTGTCGATCGCCCGTTGAGAATGGTTGAAGCTTTTTCCCAGCGGGGTTCGTTAGGCATCTCGCGATCGTCTAACACCACAATATCTGGCTTGTAGCCTGTCTTGTCTCGGTAAGGTTTGAGCGTGGCAGTTCTAGGAATGAAGTAAGGTTTGTGGTTCAAATAAATGCAATCATTTAACCGATACGTCAAGAATCCTGCCAGTTTTTCATGCGGTCCTGTGGGATTCAATTCTTGAGGAACTCCTAAAATTAGTTCAAAGATCCGCCCGTCATCTGGATGCCAAGCGATGAATTCGTCAAAGTCTAAAAGTTCTGGTATTGCTTGAACCATAGCGATCCGATCTTCCCCGACTTGCCTGTACTCTTCTGAATTTTAACGTTAAGCTGCTAAAGTTTTGAGCATGGGAGAAATTAAAGCAGTTTTGTGTGGATACTACGGCAAAGGCAACGGCGGCGATGAAGCCCTGCTGGCATCGCTCCTGGAAATATTGCCAGCTAATGTCAAACCGATCGTTCTATCTGGGAACCCCAAAGAAACCTACGATCGCTATGGGGTAGAAGCTGGCGATCGAATGAATGCTTTCCAAGTGATGTCTGCGTTGCAGCGATCGAATGCCTTAATTTTGGGCGGTGGCAGTTTAATCCAAGATGCCACTAGTATGCGCAACCCGATCTACTACACGGGTTTGATGGGATTAGCTCAGAGTTTGGGGTTAAAAACCATTGCCCTAGCCCAAGGAATAGGCCCGTTGCAGCGTCCTTTCAGTCGTTGGTTAGCTCGAAGAGCCTTAGCTAACTGTACGGCGGTTAGCGTCCGGGATGCTGCCTCAGCCGCCATCTTAGCTGAATGGCAAATTCCAGCGGCCCTCGCCCCAGATTTAGTTTGGGGGTTAACCGCCAAACCCGTCAAAGGACTGTGGGATTTGCCCGCTCCTAGAGTAGCAGTAGCATTGCGATCGCACCGCTTGTTGACCCCCGAACGACTCGATTGCTTGACTCGTGCCTTAGCCGACTTTCAAAAAGCTACCCAAACCTGTATCTTACTCGTACCCTTTCAAGTCGATCGAGATCTGGCCATCGCTCAAGCAATTCAACCCCACTTGAACGCGCCCAACCAGATTATCTGCCTAGAAGATCCCAGAGAATTAAAAGGATTGTTTCAGGGAGTAGAAATGGCGATCGGGATGCGCTACCACAGCTTGATTATGGCAGCCGCTCAAGAATGTCGGTGCTTCGCCCTCAGCTACGATCCCAAAGTCAGCCAGCTAATGGCAGAACTAGACATTCCTGGATGGGAGCTAGATCGACTGCCAGCCGAATCTCACCAAATATCTCAAGCTTGGATCGAACATTACGCTAACGGCAACCCCTTAAGCAGCGATCGCTTGCATTTTTTAAGAGATCGAACCGCCATCCATAAAGAGTTATTAACAACATCGTTATAAAGTGTGGAGTGTTAAGTGTTAAGTGTTAAGCATTAAGGACTAAATGTTAAGTTTTGAGTCCTTATTTCTGAAAGCTCAAATGTGTAATACCATGTTTGACTAAATTGCGATTTTTCCCTCACCTCATCTCCCCATCTCCCTCTCCCTCCCCTCCCACACGCCGTGTTGAGTCAAGAACTATGAGCGAAGCCGACACCTCAAATCACCAATCTCTCCCCGAAACTGCTGCCCTCAACGAAGCTACTGAAGCGGCACAGACGAAAGAGAAAACCTCTCCTCAACCGATGGAAGAGGCGGAACGGTTGGAACCGACGCAGAAATTGCTGCAACGCAATCGGTTATTGCTAGACCATGTAGTGCAATTGGAACAAGCCTTGAGGGGGTGTCAGGAAGAGTTGCAACTGCAACAAGCGCGATCGCAATCGCAAGAAACTCTGCTGGCCCAGCACCGAGAAATGCTTAAAGTTTCTGAAGACCAAATCGAGCGGCTATTTAGCGAGTTAGAATCTTCGCATCAAGCCAGCCAACGCCAGCAAGTTTTAATCGAAACTTTATCGAATCAATTAGAAACCTCTCAAGAACGAGTTGCCCATCTAGAACGGGAATGCGCTCTGATCCAGCAGCAGTATAACGAGCAATCTCATCGGATGTTGCAAGCTGAAAATACCTGTCAAGATTTGCAAAACCGCCTCCAAAGGCAGCAACGCCAAACTTTGCAATTCAAAGCTGCTTTAGAAAAATGCTTGGACGCGCCAGAAGGCAAATATCGAGAGCCGATAGAATCTCCCCCAGAGTTACAGCCGCAGACTGCTAGTTTTTCTTCACCTCCAGAACCGCAAGCACCACCCTTACCAGCGGCAAAATTAGGGGCGAACACCATCAAGATCGATGCCGCCGGGATACCCCAACTGCGATCGACTCAGTTGGAACCTAGAGATTCTAGACCCGCACCAGCAACAGAATCGATCGAGTTACAAAGCCCTGCTAATGAAGATCCTTGGCATCTAGGCGAGCCAGTAGAGACGAACGCAGAAATTACCGAAGCCCCAGCAAACGCCACCGAGGAACGATCTCTGCCCGCGCCAGCACTAGATAACCACAACTCAGTTTTATCGCTCTCAGAAGGACTAGAAGAAGAAATATCGCCCCAATTGCTAGCCGATCTAACATCAGTATTAGAATTGTTGGACGAATCTAGCGATAATTCCCCTGCGATCGAGGCAGGAGATAACTGCAATGCCAACTTAGTTCTAGAGAGCGAGTTAGATATCGGTGAATTACTCCCAGAGGACTTAGAGTTAGCGATCGCCGAGGAAGTTGCTGAATCTGATGATTTAGCCGATGAAAGCGATCTCCAGCTAGCTGATTCCTTAGCAGATGAGGAGGAAGATGAAACTCCATTGCCTGAAGACACCGATCTTTCTACCTCCAATTGGCCTTCTCCTCTAGTTCGCCCCTTACGACCGGCCAAAAAGATCAAATCTTGGTCAGCGATCGAACTACCAACATTCCCACGCCTGCGACGTTATTCCAAGTAGAAAAAAGGGTTTAGGGTGCCAGCATAATTTGCTGCCTCAATCTCAACTGCGTTGGCGTAGCCTGTCCATCTAACTTTACAAATAAAATAACAGCGTCCGTGATGGACGCTGTTATTTTCAATTTTCTACACGAGGAGCACGAATTAGGCTACAACTGTAAGCTTAAAACCTACCACAAAGCAGAAGGAGTTGGCGGTAATACTGGTGGTGGTTCTGGCAAAGGTTGCTCTACACCACCACTAGGCAGTGCTGGTGGTGCTTCGACCACGGGTGCAGGTCTTTGACCGATACAGACCTTAGTAGCGGTAGTATCCCGGAAGGTTGTTAGATTCAAAGGTGTTCCAGTAGTTATACCCATGCGAGACCGCGTTTCTGGAGAGATAACGGTAGTAGTTGTTTGACCGTCGGGTAGCTCTAAAGTGACGTTTTCCTGGTTAATCTCTCTAACCACACCAGTGTAAGTTCGATCGACTTCTGCCATCTCGACCGATTGGACTTGTCCCTCTTGGTTGGCATCTACGGCAACCATCGTTCCCGGACGCAGATTGAGCGAACCAACGGCACTAGGATCGACGGTGTAAGGTTGACTGGCACCACTAACGTCTCGGAGTTCTAGAGTGTTATTGTTGTAACTCTTAACTACGCCAACAATCCTCATTTTTGGGGGAGTGGCAGCTTGAGAGTTGTTTGATGGTGCGTCAGTCGGATCTACCGTGTCTTGGCTCACTAAAACGCCATGCCTGTTGGCATCGCTACTCGGACGAGCCATGGCTGATGATGTGGCTAACCCGCAAAATACGACCGATAAAATCGTACCTGTTACTAGAGTTGTCGGTTTTAAAAACATAAGTCCCTACCTCGAAAAAGATTTACTGTTGTCAGCTAACCCAATCTAATCTTCTTGGGTTTTATCATTCGATCGCTCTTTTTTCGATCGCTTAGATTTTTTCTTCATCCCTAATACCAAACCCAAAGCTATCGCAGAACCAAATATCGTTGATGGTTCGGGAATTGGTTCTGGGCCTGGACCCGGACCCGGGCCAGGAGGGTTATTACCACCACCGCCGCCACCGTCACCGAAGAGAAATGGTACTCCTGCCAGAGGAAGTAACGCCGCCAACGGGAATCCTGCTGCTCCTGCCACTAGCGGACTGCCTACTGCGGGAGGACCTGCAATGTCGCAGAGTTCCCCGCCCGTACCGCAGACTTGTCCCTCTACCAACTCGCACGCTTCACCTTGAGCGATGGCGTTTGGCGGGATCTGAGCGAGGGGATCGGGAGCGGTTTCTGAAGCGTCAGTATTTGCTGCCAATATATTTGGTTGCTCTGGGGCTGAGTCTTCTCCACCTCCAGGGGCATTTGATTCTCCAGCACCTACCGATGTCTGCTCTGCGGGTTTGGGGAGAAATTTATCGATATCTTTGTCTCTCGGTTGGTTGCTCGTTGGAGATTCTTCGCAGTTTATCGGGGTGTTACCCAAATTCAAGCTAGCTGCTACGGCTGGAGCCAAGGAACTGCCCAATATTTCTACTAATAGAATCGATGCAAAAATGGGAACTTTGAATAGTCGATAGTTCGTCATATTTTTTCTTTACCTCACGCTCTAACTAGATTTCGGCTTGATTTCGTTCTTCCGCTTTGTATAGCCTGCCGATTGCCAAAACAGATGTGGCAAATGAACAATACCTGCATCATTATTTAGTGATGACGCTTAATATCCAAAGCAGCTATCTTACAGAAGTTAACTGGCTTTCTCAATGGCGTTAGCTGCTAAATCTAGGTAGCGATCCCCGACGGCCAGAGATACCACGCCATTTTACTATTTAGAGGAAGCGAAGTATATACGGAGCCAGTTTAAAAAAAGATTAACATCAGGAGTTTACAGACTTCCAACGTTCTACGTCAACTAGATCGCACAAGCTAATTTATATTTGCCTGTCGATCGATACTTTTGTTATCCATCGCAAGGCTAATAGTTGGGCACCTCCAAGTACGAGATAGTTTTATTGTTTTTCCAGGTTTTACCGGGAAATAGGTATCTACTTTTGAGTGCGTTGGGTAGCCTGTTGCTCTGCAACATATCGTCAATAGTCATGACAGACAAAGTAGAACGCCCTGAAAAAACATCTAAATATAATATACTTAAGTATTTCGTTAATGGATCCGTAATTTGGCTGATTCTACTCTCTTTTGTCATTCTTGGGCAAATAACTTTAGCACTTGCAAATAGGGAATTTACTGTAGAGTGTGTAATGAAAAACGAACTCAAGCTCCTCTGCCAATAAAAAACCGCCACTACAGGGCGGTTAGCTGAAGCAATCGGAGGGTAATAACAGCTTACTGAGATCGGCCTGTCAAGAATTGTAAAAAAAATGACAAAATAGCTAATGACGGAGTTCAAAAGAGTAGCGTGTAAGTCCTGCGAATGAACTGACGGGATGCGTTAGCGCCAATTTGTCGATCGCTACATAATTACGCCCGCGTAACCGGATTGAGTATTAGTTGGGTTTCCTGCCTTTCACCCAATCTACAGCTATTGCCCTATTTTCCTGAAGTCCTGTCTTCCTCTTGTTCTCTCTACAAGCGAGTGGTTAAATAAGGATTACTTAACTCAAGAAGTTCAGTCCGATCGCTATGGCTCATGCTCGTGTAATTGGTTTGGGAAAATCTGGAATTGTCGCGGCTAAGCTGTTGCAAAGGGAGGGATGGGATGTCATTATTAGCGATCGCCAATCCTCAGAGAGCCTGCAACAACAGCAACAAGAACTGGCCCGCGAAGGGATTGCAGTGGAATTGGATCGAGCTTTCGTGCCGACACCATCTGTGCAATTAATAGTCGTTTCCCCTGGCGTGCGCTGGGATTTGCCAGCTTTAGTCGATGCCCGCAACATGGGGATCGAAACGATTGGCGAAATGGAATTGGCCTGGCGCTATCTGCAATCTTGCCCTTGGGTGGCAATTACTGGCACTAACGGCAAAACTACTACCACAGCTTTAATTGCCGCCATTTTTCAAGCTGCTGGGTTTCATGCCCCTGCCTGCGGCAACATCGGCTACGCTGCTTGCGAACTGGCATTAGCCGAGAAACCCCCGGATTGGGTAATTGCCGAAATTAGCAGCTATCAAATCGAATCTTCTACTTCCCTCGCGCCTCAAATTGGCGTGTGGACGACCTTTACCCCCGATCACCTCAGCCGCCACTATACCTTAGATAACTATTACCAGATTAAGGCCAAGCTGTTAGAGCGATCGCGCTCCCAGATCTTCAACGGCGATGATGCGTATCTGCATCAAATGGGTAAAGAAAATTGGCAAAATGCCTGCTGGACGAGCATTCGAGGTCAAGAGCATCTTTTGGGCAACCCAGATTTAGGAGCGTATATCGAAAACGGCTGGGTAGTGATGCAAGGCGAGCCAATTTTACCAGCTACAACTTTAAAGATGCCTGGAGAACACAATCAGCAAAACCTGTTAATGGCAGTGGCAACAGCCAGGTTAGCTGGAATCGACAAAGAAGCTATTTTCCAAGGGATCGATCGCTTTCCTGGCGTGCCCCATCGCTTAGAGCGGATCTGCACGCTAGCAGGAATTGAATTTATTAACGACAGTAAAGCGACTAACTACGATGCCGCGCAAGTGGGATTGAGTTCGGTTGACAGTCCGGCGATTTTAATTGCTGGTGGTGAGGCCAAAGAAGGCGACGATACTGGATGGTTGCAAACTATTCGAGCCAAGGCAGCAGCGGTGTTGTTAATCGGTAAGGCGGCCAGTGCTTTTGCCCAGAGGTTGCAAGAGGTAGGTTACGACAATTACGAAATTGTAGAAACTATGGAAAATGCCGTTTCCAGAGGTACTGTGTTGGCGCAACAATATAATGCTCGCGTCGTGTTGCTTTCTCCGGCTTGCGCTAGTTTCGACCAGTACGAGAATTTCGAGCAGCGGGGAGAGCATTTTCGCCAACTCTGCCAGCAATTGCTGCCAGCCCTCACCCCGCCCTGACGGGCACCCCTCTCCCAGGCTACAGACGTAGCATGCTACGTCTCTACACAATAGGGGACGGGGGTGAGGGCAAACCCGGATTATGCGCTAACCGAATTTGTATTAATGGCTCCACGCCAGATAAGGCAATTGGGAAGCGGTAGACTCAATGCGATCGCGATTTTGCAATAATTGTCCGCAGGTATCCCAAGTTCCGGTGAGTAACATTTGCCTGGGGCCTTCACCCATATAAATCGCCGCACTCGAATCGCCCCATCGCACTTCCATGGCGGCTAAATCTAGATCGATCGCTTTTTGGGGATTTTCCTGCAACCAAGTTTGCAATTGTTTGACTGTTTCTGGGGCAGCGGTAACGCAGGGAATGCCATTAGCAGAGCAATTGCCCAAAAATATTTCCGCAAAACTCTCGCCGACGATCGCTTGAATTCCCCATTTAATAATTGCTTGGGGGGCGTGTTCTCTGGAAGAACCGCAACCGAAGTTACCATTAACTACTAAGATCTTGGCCCCTTGATATTGGGGTAAATCGAAAGAATGTTGCCCGTTAGCTTGAGTGCGATCGTCAACAAATACTTGTTGTCCTAAGCCTTCAAAGGTGATGGAACGCAAAAACCTAGCTGGAATAATGCGATCGGTATCGATATCAGCACCAACTAGTGGGATACCTCGCCCTGAAATTGTTTCAATTTGACTCATTAATGCCATCCTGTGAAGTTAATTTACTGCCCAAAGTGAAAGATAAAATAATGAGCTAGTGTCTTTTTCTTGTGGGATAGCCGTCTCGGCTGTCCATAGGGCAGGCTGGAAGCCTACCCTACAAGAGTTTTCACTTATTACCTATTACTTCTTCAAAGCAACTCGCGCACGTCTGCTACTTCGCCTTTGACGGCGGCAGCCACCACCATGGCTGGACTCATTAATAGCGTGCGTCCGGTGGACGAACCCTGACGACCTTTGAAGTTGCGGTTAGAGGAAGAAGCACTCATCTGGCGACCTTGGAGTTTATCGGGGTTCATTGCCAGACACATCGAACATCCAGGTTCTCGCCACTCAAATCCGGCTTGCTGGAAAATTCGATCTAAGCCTTCAGCTTCCGCTTCCTGTTTGACTCGTTCCGAACCTGGAACGACAAAAGCTTTAACTCCCGTAGCTACTTGCTTGCCTTCGGCGTATTTCGCTGCTTCTCGCAAGTCGCTGAGGCGGCCGTTGGTGCAGCTACCGATGAAACAGACATCGATTTTCGTGCCTTTAATGGGCGTTCCCGGATTTAGAGCCATGTACTGATATGCTTCTTGGGCGATCGCTCTTTCGCTTTCCGGTAAAGTCTCTAAGGTAGGAATCAATTCGCTCACCCCCATGCCTTGACCTGGAGTAATTCCCCAAGTCACGGTCGGTTCGATGTCGCTGGCATCAAAGGTGGCTACATCGTCATAAACGGCATCGGCATCGCTGCGGATACTCTGCCACCAGGCAACGGCTTTATCCCAGTCTGCATCTTTAGGAGCAAAATCTCTGTTTTTGAGGTAGGCAAAAGTCACTTCGTCGGGGTTGATGTAGCCGCACCGCGCCCCACCTTCGATCGACATATTGCAAACTGTCATTCTTTCTTCCATCGACATCGCCTCAAAAGTCGTGCCAGCGAATTCGTAGGCGTACCCCACTCCACCTTTAACCCCTAGTTGGCGAATGACGTGCAAGATAACATCTTTGGCATAAACTCCAGGGGCGAGAGTGCCGTTAACTTCAATTTTGCGGACTTTCAGCTTGGAGAGGGCGAGAGTTTGAGAAGCTAGCACGTCTCTGACTTGAGATGTACCGATGCCAAAAGCGATCGCGCCAAAGGCCCCATGAGTCGAGGTGTGGGAGTCGCCGCAAGCGATCGTCATTCCTGGCTGGGTCAAACCCTGTTCTGGGGCGATGACGTGGACGATGCCTTGTTTCCCAGAACCGATGTTATAAAACCGAATGCCGCAATCTTTGGCATTATTTTCTAGCGCTTGCATCATCTCTTCTGCCAGTTCGTCGGCAAAAGGACGCGCTTGGTTGTCTGTCGGAACGATGTGATCGACGGTGGCTACCGTGCGTTCTGGATGCAATACCTTCAGTCCTCGATCGCGCAGCATAGCAAAAGCTTGAGGACTGGTAACTTCATGAATTAAGTGTAAGCCGATAAATAGCTGGGTTTGACCCGAAGGTAAAATCTTGACGGTGTGTAAGTCCCAAACTTTGTCGAATAGCGTGCCTTTGCTCATATTACCGGGGTTAGCGTCCAGAGATTGAGTGAAAAAGTAGTTCGGGCGTTCGTGGCGAACTACATCAGTCAGTTTTCCACAGCCTTGGATCTAACTCCAATGCTTGTGGCGATTCTAAAATAAACTTAGCAAAGTCTGGATGAGATGGGTTAACCAGATAGTTATACTCAATCGGCATAATGGCTGAGGGTACAGCCAAAATTGCTGTTTTCCCAGAGGTAAACCATCTATTTCCAATGTCTGCTAAAGCACTTGGCGCGGGAATCTGTCGCCAATTTGAGGGCAATTGAGATATTTCTAAACGGTCAATTTTCACCTCTGTTGGCACATCTGCACGCACGTAAGCCAACATGGTTCCCATGTCCTCTACTTCCATATGGACAAAAGTTTCCAATGCTGCCAACGAGAGCGTAGCAGAGGTATAGACGATTCTATGACCAGGAGAATTCCAGCGTCCGCCAACCCGATTTGCTCCTTCTCCACTAAAAGCTGTAGGTGCGTATTTGCGCTTGCAGATTCGCCACAAACGCAAACTCAACTGTAAACTCCATACTCAATGCGATCGAGTAATTCGGCTACCTGCTGCGTTCCAGCATCGGTATCGAGTAAATCGACGGGCGCATGACCTTCCAATGCTCGATTGGGTCTTTTGAGCCAATTAATCGCCGTTTGGGGCTGCTCGAATACTGTCTGGGCTTGGGCGGCGATGCGTGCTAGTCGGTACAATCGATCCGACCAAGTGGCATTCAAGGGCTTTTGTTCTTTCTGATGTCTGACGAGAGTGCGCACCGAAGTTCCTACCATCTTTGACATCTCGGCATCAGATAGTTGGTAATAACTAGCTACTCGTTTAAAAGATTCGATCGGCAATCCCTGACGAACTAATTCAGCCTCCTTGGTAGTTGAGGCTATACCGATCGAATCGCCAATTCCCAAAATATCTAGTAGCTGTGCTGACGAGGACATATTTCATATTTTTTTGGCATCTGTCTTAATTTTAACGCCAAATAGTTGTCTGCCGATCGAACCCACCCTACTATATAGAAATTACGACATATAATCTGTCGATCGCAGCAATTCTCGATCGAGCGAACTACATTCGGAGTAGGACAGCCCAGAGGGCTATCCCACAAGTCTGTGGAAACTGCTATGAAATCTATATTTTGTTACTCATGAGTCAAAAAACTCGCACCGAACGAGATTCAATGGGAGAAAGACAAATCCCAGCCGATGCTTATTACGGCATTCAAACCCTGCGGGCTACAGAAAATTTTCCCATTAGCGGACTTAAGCCGTTACCTACCTATGTCGATGCTGGCGTATTAATTAAGAAAGCCACCGCGATCGCTAACGGCGAGTTAGGCTGCATTCCCCAAGATATCGCTAACGCGATCGTCCAAGCTGCCGATGAAATCTTAGCTGGCAGATTGCGCGAGCAATTTATCGTCGATGTCTACCAAGCTGGTGCTGGTACTTCCCATCACATGAACCTCAATGAGGTGCTGGCCAATCGGGCGCTAGAAATTCTCGGAGATGAAAAAGGAAACTACCAGCGGGTGAATCCCAACGACCATGTAAACTACGGACAATCTACCAACGATGTCATTCCTACGGCGATTCGGATCGGCGGCTTGTTGGCTTTAGAGAGGACGCTATACCCAGCTTTAGACGCAGCGATCGCGACCTTAAAAACCAAAGCTACCGAATTCCAAGATGTCATAAAATCTGGCAGAACTCATATGCAGGATGCCGTTCCCGTGAGGTTGGGGGACACTTTTGGGGCTTGGGCAGAAATCTTGCAAGCACACCGCGATCGCCTGCAAACTGCCGCTGGAGACTTAATGGTGCTGGGTTTGGGGGGAAGTGCTGCTGGTACTGGTTTGAATACTCATCCTCAATATCGCACCAGAGCGATCGAAATTTTATCTCAACTAATTAACCAACCCCTCAAACCAACCTCTCACCTGATGGCAGCCATGCAAAGTATGGCCCCGTTTGTGAATGTTTCTGGTGCTTTACGGAATATAGCTCAAGATTGTGTCAAAATCTCTCACGATCTGCGATTGATGGATTCGGGTCCCAAAACTGGGTTGAAGGAAATTCAACTGCCTCCAGTGCAACCTGGCTCGTCAATTATGCCGGGTAAGTACAACCCCGTAATGGCAGAGATGACTTCAATGGTATGCTTTCAGGTTATGGGTTACGACAGCGCGATCGCTCTGGCCGCCCAAGCCGGACAATTAGAACTAAACGTGATGATGCCCCTAATTGCCTACAACCTCATCCACAGCATCGAAATTTTGGGTAATGCCATCGCCGCCCTCACTCACCAGTGCTTGGCAGGAATTACCGCCAAGAGCGATCGCTGTTTGGCATATGCTGAAGGCTCTCTGGCACTGGTTACGGCTCTCAATCCTCATATCGGCTATCTAAACGCTGCGGCTGTAGCTAAAGAATCTTTAGAAACTGGTAAGTCTTTACGGCAAATCGTCTTGGAACGAGGGCTAATGAGTCCTGAAGAACTGGGACAAGTGCTGAATTTAGAAAAAATGAGCATTATTTCTACATAGGAGTGTTTTTAATGCACGCTCAAGATGAAACAGTAAATGTCTGGAAAATTACCTTTCACTATATCAACGGTGAAACAGAGAGTTTTCACGCTTACAACCTGTTTAAATTAGGGACTACTACCGCAGAAGTTCGTCAAGAGATTCGACACTTCATCAACCAAGAATGGTGGACGATTAAGACTCTAGATGAAACTATTTTTATCAAGTCAGCCAATATTCTCAAATTCGAGATCGAACCGCCGATCGAAGCAATTGAAGGCGAAGGAGTTATTTCTGAAGCCGAAAGGGTAACGGCCCTAACTCGCAGCAATCGGTAAAGTAGGAAATCAACTTCGCTAGCAACGCAGGACTTTAATCGCCGGGATTTGATTTATTGATGACTTACCCTAGAGATTTGATAGGCTACGGCAGATCTGTTCCCGATGCCAAATGGCCGGATAACGCTCGCGTCGCCGTCCAATTTGTCATCAATTACGAAGAAGGCGGCGAAAACTGCATTTTACACGGCGACACCACCTCGGAAACCTTTCTTTCAGAAATCGTGGGCGCGATGCCAGTTTACGGATTGCGAAATCTGAATGTGGAATCGTGCTACGAATATGGCTCTAGAGCGGGATTTTGGCGATTGTATCGCCTGTTTACCGAACGTCAGATTCCCGTCACCGTCTATGGGGTGGCTATGGCCTTGTCGCGCCATCGGGAAGCAGTAGCGGCAATGCTGGAAGCCGAGTGGGAAATTGCCAGTCACGGCTATCGCTGGATCGATTATCAATATTTCTCTGCCGATCGAGAACGAGAACATTTGCACCAAGCGATCGCCATTCATACTGAAGTTACAGGCTCCCGTCCCTTGGGCTGGTATACGGGGCGCATCAGTTCCCACACCCGCCGTTTAGTTGTCGAAGAAGGTGGATTCCTGTACGATGCCGATAGTTATGCTGACGATCTACCTTATTGGAATTTTGACTACGGCAAGCCCCATCTGATTATTCCCTATACCCTGGATAACAACGATATGCGCTTTGCTACTCCCCAAGGATTCAATTCCGGCGAGCAATTTTTTACCTACTTGCGCGATGCTTTCGATCTGCTCTATGCAGAAGGCGAGAGATCGCCGAAAATGATGAGTGTTGGTTTGCATTGTCGTTTGGTCGGCAGACCGGGGCGGGCGATGGCGCTGGCTAAATTTCTCGATTACGTGCAAAGTCGCGTTCGCGTCTGGTTGTGTCGCCGCCTGGATATTGCCCATCACTGGCACCAACATCACCCACCCAACTGATTTCAAATGAGCTTTTGACTTTTGTACGGGCGCAATCCTTCGACAGAGCTACGGAACAGCTTTCATTAGTGTCAAGTTAGGGTTACAACGGTTTCTGCATCCTAGATTTCAGCCATCCCCGCCAGGGGTTCAAAACCCCTGGCTAATAGCTCAAGTCCATTAAAATGGACTAAAGACTAAATTTCCTAGAGGTCATTGAGTCCTCTTATGAAGGTTAAGAATTAAATTCGGTAATTGTGGGGCAGGCATCTTGTGGGACAGCCCTCTGGGCTATCCCACAAGAATTACCCAATTATTTTTTTAACTGCCATTAGAGGACTTTAGCTGTGAGGCAGGGGTTTTCAACCCCTGACGGATGAAGCTTTTGACCTTTAAGTTGACGCGCATGAATGCTTTGCGCCCCTACGACTTTCAACTTTTGACTCTTGATGACGATCGATCCCTTCAACATCCGCCAAATGCAGCCCAAAGATTTGCAGCTTGCCCTCAAGTGGGCAGCAGCAGAGGGCTGGAATCCTGGATTGCACGATGCCAGAGCTTTCTATGCTGCCGATCCTACCGGATTTGCGATCGGAGAAGTTAATGGCGAGCCAATTGGTTGCATCTCTGCTGTTTGTTACGATTCGACTTTTGCTTTTATCGGACTGTATATCGTCAAACCAGAATGGCGAGGACGGGGATACGGCAAACAAATTTGGCAAGCGGCTTGGCAGCAGTTAACCGCCAGATTGGATTCAGAGGGACGCAGCATCGGTTTAGACAGCGTGGTAGAGAGGGAAGCGACCTACCAAAAAAGTGGTTTTGCTTCAGCTTATCAGCACGTTCGTCATGTGGGTGAAACCGCTAACTACCAAACTCTTCCTACTGAAGTAGTTCCCCTCAAAAACATCCCTTTAACCGAAGTCATCCGTTATGATGCCGAACTGTTTCCAGCTAGCCGCCCTCGGTTTCTCTCACCCTGGATCGGGGTCGAAGGTGGGGCGGCCTATGGCGTACTAGATAGTGGTAGGTTAAAAGGCTACGGGGTGCTTCGTCCTTGCGATCGCGGCTACAAAGTCGGCCCGTTGTTTGCCGATAATCGCGAAATTGCTGAATGTATTTTTCAAGCTTTAATGAGTCATGCCAGGCCGCAACCAGTCTTCCTCGATATTCCCGATATTAACCCAGCCATCGGCTTTCTCATTCGGCAATATGACTTGCAACCCGTCTTTACCTGCATTCGGATGTATTGTGGCAGAACGCCAAGGGTTGATGTCGATCGGATCTTTGGGGTTACTACTTTGGAGCTAGGTTAAAAATGAACCCGATTACAGTCAGTTTAATTCGTGCCAATTCCTACGATCGCGATGCCTTGCGATCGTCCTTGCAAGTTTTATTAGAGCTATTAGGAGGAATCGAATCGATTGTCAAAAAAGGCGATCGCGTCCTTCTCAAACCCAATTTACTCACTGGCGGTCGTCCCGGTAAAGCTTGCATTACCGACCCAAATTTAGTTTATGCTGTTGCCCGACTGGTCAAAGAAGCTGGAGGCCAACCTTTTTTAGGAGATAGTCCGGCTTTTGGCAGTGCTAAGGGAGTCGCCAAGGCTAACGGCTATCTACCTTTGATGGCAGAACTCGATTTGCCCATCGTGGAATTTCACGGGCAAAGATATCAAACTGCCAGCAATGGATTCAACCATTTGCTGCTCAGTAAAGAGTCGATGGAAGCTGATGTCGTCATCAACCTCCCTAAAGTTAAATCTCACGCCCAGTTAACCATTACGTTAGGCGTAAAAAACTTGTTTGGTTGCGTCCCAGGCAAGATGAAAGCCTGGTGGCACATGGAAGCAGGAAAAGACAGCAATAGATTTGGCGAAATGCTGGTGGAAACCGCCCGCGCCGTTAACCCAGATTTGACCATTATCGATGGCATTGTCGGCCATGAAGGCAACGGTCCTAGCGGCGGCGAACCTCGCGATCTGGGAATTTTAGGGGCATCAGCCAATGTTTTTGCCTTAGATCGATCGCTCGTAGAAATCCTGCAAGTCGAGCCGCGATCGATCCCCACCATTGCCGCTGCCGAACGCTTGGGGTTGTGTCCTGCACTGGCAGAGATTTCCTTTCCGCATTTATCGCCCAGCGAACTAAAAGTAGATGACTGGAAATTACCCGACAACTTAATGCCCATAGATTTCGGACTGCCGCGAGTGCTGAAATCTACCTTCAAGCATCTTTACATCCGGCTGATCGAAGAGCCGATGAGTGCGTATGCTAGACGGTAGTAACGCTACTGGCGACTATAGCCCCTCACCTCAACCACTTCTAGGGTTTGGAAAGAGGTGCGATACGCTTAAGATCGACCCCTCCTAAATGACCGCTGATGAACTGGAGTGACTTTTTCTTAGTGCGATATGGCTCAGATATTCTCTGGCGTACAGGAGAACACTTGGTTTTAGTGGGCATTTCCATTAGCATCGCGATTCTGGTGGGAATTCCCTTGGGGATTTTAATTACCCGCCAACCTCGACTCCGCCAGCCAATATTGGGATTTGCCAATATCATGCAAACTATTCCTAGTTTGGCATTGTTTGGCTTTCTCATTCCCGTTCCAGGTATAGGAGGAATCGGTTCGACACCAGCGATCGTCGCTTTAACTTTATATTCCCTACTGCCGATTATCCGCAATACCTACACTGGTATTGCCAGCATCGATCCGGCGATTCGCGAAGTCGGTAAGGGGATGGGGATGACAGACAGACAGCTATTATTGCAAGTCGAAATTCCTCTAGCACTGGGCTTTATCTTTGCTGGCACGCGGGTAGCTACCGTAATTGCGATCGGTTTGGCAACTATTGCCGCTGCTATCGGCGCTGGTGGGTTGGGAGACTTTATCTTTCAGGGGATCTCGACTGTCGATCCGCAGCTAATTTTAGCTGGAGCAGTGCCAGCGGCGCTCATGGCGATCGTAGCAGATGCGATCTTAGGAGCGATCGAAAACAGCTTGAGTTTCAGAGAAGGTAAAAGAGGTAAACTGCTTGCTTGGATTAGCGGCTTCCAAACCAATAAACCCAGTTGGCAAATAGGTATTTTGGCATTACCGATCGTCCTGTCGGTTTTAATTGTAGCGATCGCCCGTCCTCCAGTCGATCGTATCGTTATCGGCTCGAAAAACTTTACCGAACAACTAATTTTAGGAGAACTTTTAGCCCAGCATCTAGAAAATAAAACCGGATTAAAAGTCGATCGCAAGCTAAATTTAAGCGGCACATTTATCTGCCATCAAGCTTTGCAAGCGGGTCAAATCGATGCTTATGTCGAATACACGGGTACTGCTTTTACTAGCATTCTCAAACAAAAACCGATTAACGATCCGCAGCTAGTTTATCAGCAAGTCAAACAGAAATACGAGCGCCAATTCAACTTGGAAGTCACCGAACCTTTAGGTTTCAATAATACTTTTGCCTTTATTATTAGAGGTGAAGATGCCCAACGCTTCAACCTCAAAACTATTTCCCAAGCTGCCAAATATACTCCGCAATGGCAAGCTGGATTTGGCTACGAATTTATCAAGCGCGAAGATGGATTTTCCGGCTTAGCTAAAACCTACGACTTGAAGTTTTCCCAGCCTCCCAAAGTCATGGATTTAGGGTTGACGTACCAAGCTTTGGCAGATAAAAAAGTAGATGCGATCGCTGGCGATTCTACTAACGGACTAATTGAAAAACTCAAATTAGTAGTTCTCCAAGACGATAAAAAATACTTTCCTCCTTATGAAGCCGTGCCTATAGTTCGACAACAAACTCTGAAAAAGCACCCAGAACTGCGCCAAGCTTTTAACCAATTAGGGCGATCGATCTCTGAGACAGAGATGCGTCGAATGAACTACAAAGTAGATGTTGAAGCGCAGAAAATTGAAGATGTGGCGCGAGAGTTTTTGCACTTAAAAGGGTTAGATAGTTAGAATTTTTTCGAGTTCGTCGATCGTAATAGGAAGACTAATTTTGACAGTCTCCCAAACAATATCCAGATCCAAATCGTCATATTCATGAATTAAGCGATTTCGCATTCCGCTAATTTCAACCCAAGGAATAGTGGGGATACTTTGACGAGTTGTTTCTGAGATTCGACGAGATGCTTCTCCGATAATACCGAGTCTTCTGATGACAGCATCTTGCAATTGCCTATCTGAGAGAAAATCATTTTTAGACTTTTCTGCAACATAGCGAGTCGCTAATTTTGCTGACTCTAGCATATCTAACAAAAATTGAATATCACGCTGCATAAATTACCTGAGCCGAAGACAAAATCTCATGGCGACGCAGATAGTTAAGACTTTGCTCGATTCCTCTGCGGCTGACTAAATCTACATCTCGTTGGTAGATTTCCTTGAGTTCGTTTTCCATGCGTACTAGATCGAGTAAGGTGTGATGTGCCTCTGGAGAAAAGGTGACTAAGACATCAATATCACTCTCCGGCCGAAAATCATCTCGTAGAACAGAACCAAAGAGAGCAAATTCAGTAATCTGCCAGCGATCGCAAAATTGCTTGACTCGCTCCGTTGATAAGTTAATATTGTTAGTTTTCATAGCTGTTTGTCTCGGCTTGCTAATTTAACAACAGATTTATAGTCGGCTGACAGGTTCGTATTCTTCGTTCGACTCGATATCGATCTGCATATATTTCTGTAGGAGCGATCGGGACTCGATCGCAGTATATTCGATCGCTTGCTGTTGATTATACTCCGAAGGAAGCGACCGCTCGGACTGAGATGCTTGCCAAAATCTTCGATTTGACAGTCTACAATTAGGGGTGGTTAAGATCGACGATCTCGCCTCCTGGATCGCGAGCCAGATGTAAAGAGAAACTAGATCGAACCAAAAGAGTTTTGCCTGCCGTACTTTTTCTCCTTTTGGATTCTGGACTGCTGTTTTATGGCACAACCGCGAGTATCAATGGCTCAGCATTACCACGAGCGTACCAAATACGATCCAGAAACGATCGCCTCTAAAAGTCAGGGACTAGATTGGGCAACGCAACCAGAGCCGTTTAAAGAATACAAAATTGGCACTTCTTTCGATCTCAAACCTTACCTCAAAGACGAAGATCTGCTCGACTCCTCCCCTGACAACCAGTGGTGGGAGCGGCTATCGCGGTTGCTGCTGTGCAGTTATGGCTTGACAGCTAGACTGCCAACGATGATGGGCAACGATCTGTATCTGCGGGCCGCACCTTCAGCGGGGGGATTGTATCCAGCAGAAGTTTATCTGATCTCTCGCGGTACGCCTCTCTTACCGCCGGGACTGTATAACTATCAGCCGAAAACTCATTCTCTGATTCATTTTTGGTCGAATGAAGTTTGGCAAACATTGCAAACGGCTTGTTTTTGGCATCCGGTGCTAGAAAGTACCCAAATAGCGATAATTACTACAGCTATTTTCTATCGATCGGCTTGGCGCTATCAAGATCGAGCTTATCGACGCATTTTTCTAGATACGGGCCATTTGCTGGGCAATATCGAACTAGCAGCGGCGATGAACGATTTTCGTCCCCACCTCATCGCCGGATTTTTAGATGAAGCAGTCGATCGGTTACTTTATCTAGATTCCCAACAAGAAGGAGCGATCGCAGTCATTCCTTTAGCAGATTTACGAGAGATCGAGCAGAATTTACCCCCAGGCATCACCGCCTTATCTTCTACTGTCACTAACGATTATCCCCAAATTCCCGATGGAGAACTGCTGAAATATTTTCATCAAGTTACTCAGATCGTCGAACAACCGCCTCCACCAACTGAAGAGGGCAAGGAAACATCGGTAGAGGATAAGTATAACTTTCCCTTTTGTTTGAAAGTTTCTACTGTCTCGCCCCCGATCGATTGGGGAGAAAATCTCGAAGGGCTAGAAACTACCATTCTCAACCGCCGTTCTACCCGCGCTTACAGCGGTGCCGATCTGACTTTAGAAGAACTCAAAGCCTTACTAGATTTCACCTATCAACCCCAGCACTACGTCGAACAGGGTTTAGATGGGGCCCCAGATTATGGCGATTTAAACCCGATCGAAACCTTTATTGCCGTTTCTGGAGTCATGGGTTTAGAAGAAGGGTGTTATTATTACGCTCCCAAGGCTCAAGAATTGCGGCAAATTCGGTTTAAGAATTTTAGGCGAGAATTACATTACTTGTGTTTGGGGCAAGATCTGGGTCGAGATGCTGGGGCCGTGCTGTTCCATACGGCCGATTTGGAAACAGCCGTAGCTAAATATGGCGATCGCGTTTACCGTTACTTACACTTAGATGCGGGTCATTTGGGGCAAAGACTCAACTTAGCTGCGATCCGGCTCGATTTGGGTGTCAGTGGAATTGGGGGCTTTTTTGACGATCGAGTCAACGAAGTCTTGGGCATCCCCACCAACGAAGCAGTTCTCTACATCACCACTTTAGGAAGACCGCGATCGAGATAGGATTTAGAAGTCAGTTGTCAGTTGTCAGTTGTCAGTTGTTAATTTTCTCCCCATCTCCCCATCTCCCCATCTCCCTCAGAACAACACCATTTTGCTACTGGAAGAATAACCGGGCAAGACCGCACTTAACTTTTCTGGATTGAGTTCCATGTGCTGGGTGAGGACGCTGGCCAGTACGTCGCGATAATCGGTAGTCACTTTGAGGTATCGACCGCCTAATAGCTGAGATTCTGATAAACCAGGCCATTCACCATAAACTTTGCGCCCTTTAAGACTGCCGCCCAACAACCACATGACGTTACCGCTGCCGTGATCTGTACCGCCGTTGCCATTTTCGCGGGCGGTGCGACCGAATTCCGACATGACGACGATCGCCGTTTGAGAATAAATATCGCCTAACTCTTGGACTAAAACAGCTAAACCTTCTCCTAAAGATTTTAAGTTTCTGCCTAGCTGACCTTCATGCTTTCCTTGATTGACGTGAGTATCCCAGCCACCTAAGTCTAAAAAACCGAGTTGGGTGCTAGGGTCTTTCACCATAATGCGGGCCATCTTGCGGGCATCGACAGCAAAACCTTTAGGTGGAGGCGCACCGTTGTCAGCCGCCATCGCTTCTTCTTCGAGATCTCTCAACAGTTGCTCTCTGGCTACTCGTCCTTGCTGATAGGCTTTGCTGATGGAATCGTTACCCGTATAAAGGCGATCGAACAGCGAGGAAATTTGCGGGCGATCGATCGGCGAAGGACGTTGAGGATTTCTACCCAGCGGCAGTAGGGCTACAGGCATTCGTCCCGACAGAATGCGAGGCATAGTCGCTCCTAAGCCGACGGCTTTGGTAGGGGCTGGAGTTGATAGTTCCGACAGCAGCCGATTCATCCACCCATCGAGGCTGCGGCGAATATTAGTGCTACCGACTTCCATATATTTTTGAGCATCGAAGTGCGACTGGGTAGCCTCTGGATAACCGCAGGCATGGACGAAGGCCAAACTACCTTGCTGCCACAACGGCATTAAAGCCGCTAAAGCTGGGTTCAAGCCAAAGCGATCGTCTAATTCTAGCGCCCCTTGGGAATCTCCAGGTGGGGCAATAGCGATTTGGGGGCGGTAGTCGTAGTAAGCACTTTCTCCATAGGGAACAACTATATTCAAGCCATCAGCCCCGCCCCGTAAAAAGATAACGATCGTTCGCTGGCGATTGGTTTGGCCGTTAACGCTTTTGGCAATCCAACCGTGGCTACCAATAGCGACGATTGCCGCCCCAGAAGTCAAACTGATTTGTTGTAGAAATTTGCGTCGATTTATCATATGTCCTCACCTAGAGTCGATCGCTAATAGAAAAAGTTTGCTAAGTTACCTAAGCAGAATAAATGATATGTGGCTATGCCCCATGCCCCATGCCCTATGCCCCATGCCCTCTTCAACGTTTCATAAACTCAGGGCTGCCCAACATCAGCACTAGCTGCATTTTAGGGGGGCTGCTAGCTACGACTTCTCTGGTGCGATTGGAGAAATTGTTACCGAGGGTGTTACTGAGTTGCCCGACATCTAGAGGCTTAGATTTACCGAATTGCCGATTGCCCAATCTAGTAGCAAACTCGATCCGGCGCAGCAAAGCATCTGGGTTTAACCAAGCATCTTCGGTATTTTTGTATCCGTCGGGTTCTCGATGACCGTAAACTGGCATTCCCATCTGAGTCAAAAAACCATTGAATTGGTGGAAGTTAGGGATTTCGGTATCGGTAGCCCGAACCATGGAAATTACGTATTGGTAGGGAGTCTTAAACTTAGCGTTGTAGTTTTTCGGACTCAGAAACTCCTCAGATGAGAATAAAGTGTTGAGTATCGCTTTGATGTCGCCATCTTTTTCTTGAAAAGTTTTAGCTAGCTTGGCGACTAAAGGTGCAGGGGGGCGATCGCTGACAAAGTATTGAGCCAGCTTATAACTAATATGACGCGCGGTTGACGGATGGCGGGCTAAAAGATCTAAAACTTCTTCCCCTTCAGCTATACCGCTACCTTTGATGGTCTTGCCCAAAAACACTTTATCGCTAAAATCGTGTCGATCGGGGTCAAAGAAGAAACCGTTGTTATCTGTTGGGGGTGGTGGCGGTGGTGCGTTCGCTGCCATGCGGCGCTTCGGCCGCTCCAATCCCCAGCCCGTCAAGATCTGAGCCAAGGCCACCACATCTTTTTGAGTATAGCCACCATCGACTCCTAAAGTGTGTAATTCCATCAATTCGCGGGCGTAGTTTTCATTTAGCCCGTTAAATTGTCCGCGAACTCCAGGGCTGTTGGGGGCAGTATTGAGCCAATTATCTAAATAAAACAACATGGCTGGATGCTTGGCGACGCTACCCAACAATTGGCGAAATTTTCCCAAAGCGTTAGGTCTGATAGCTTGTTCTTCGTAGCTTCCAGTCCAGAGCGTGGCTAGACCTTTTAACATCCAAACGTTGAAGTGATTGAACCAGAAGTCTACCATCACTTCTTGGAGTTGGCGATTGCTATCCATCGCTCTGACGAAACGGGCTTGAATCGCTTCGTCCATCACCAGCTTGCGCCACTGATTTTGAGCTTTACTGAAGACTTTGGGATCTTGCGAGGTTTGCCGCAATCGATCGAACTCTGCCTTCAGTTCTCGCGGGCTTAAACGCAATGTCTCTAAACTACTCAATTGCTGTTGGACGCTCTGGGATTCAGGGATGGAATTTGGTGATATCTGAGACTTAATGTAGGCTTCTATTCCCATCGATTTGGCGTTTTCGAGATCGCCAGGTCGGGGGCCAAAACTCAGGCGATTGAGGACGTGCAAGACTTTGGAGGCACTGGCGTTTGAGTTATTCGCCATAGTTATCAATCTCTAGGCTAGTTGGAGAATCGAAAGAATAAGATATTTCCAGTAATTAGATGCGATCGAGGCTAAATGAAGATTTCAGCAGGATGTAGAAGGATCTGGTGAATTCGATCGAATCTTAGTATAGATGTTTAGACTGAGTTCAAAGAAAAAAGTTCAGCGGACTCAAAATAATTTATCGATCGCGGATCTCGTCTTTACTGGCAGAAATGCACAAAACCGCTGCCCCAAAGGCAAACGCGCCGACAACTGCTGCTAATCCCGGCGAAATCTGAGCCTGCGCTCCAAAGACGAGGCCAAACAAACTGCTAGCCGCCGACAACCCAGAAAAATACATTCCTACTGCCAATCCAGACCGATAGCGAGGGACTTGAGAGAGGGCGAAGGGTACCACTCCGTTCGAGATCGCAGAGAAAGAGCCGATCGCGCCTAAGATGGCAATAGCGATCGTGGTGCGATTGGGGATGAATCCTACCAGCAGCAACAATCCGGCTGTAACTGCCAACCCTAAAAGGGTGGCGGTGCGGTTCCCTACCTTAGCGGCAAAGGCCCCCGCTGGTAAAGCTGCAAAGGCTAAGGCGATAGAAATGCCCAATACCAGCGAACTAGCATCTTGGGGTGATTCTCGTTCTAAAGTGAGGCGCAGGGTATCGAATAGCAAGCGGGAACCCCACGCTACTCCGGCCCCAGTTCCGGCGATTAGTAGCAGGGGTGAAATTAATCGCTGCCAGGAAATCGGCTCAAAGATCGTCGTTTCGGCGGCGGTTTCTGGAGGGTGGGACGATCGCAAAACGGCGACAGCGATGAGCATGACCGCCGAGCCAATGGCAAACGTCAAAAATGGTCCTAAGCTTAAAATCGACTTTTGAGCGATCGGTCTAAAAGCCCCAATCAGACCGCTACTAATGGTTAGCAAACTAGCTGCTAGAGGTAAAGCCGCAGGTCTAGCATACTTGCCCAACAAAGAGATCGCTGGCGATCGAAACACGGTCATGGCTAAAGCCCAAGCGATTACCACTCCAGGTAATATCCAACTGGCGATCGCCGATACTTGGCGGAAAATAACTATAGCGGGAATGGCAACAAACAAAACCGCTGATAAGATAACTCCCAGCCAGATTAGGGGCAATCGCGTACTAGTCCAGCGTCTAGTGCCATCAGACAATGCCCCCATCAACGGCTCCATTATTACTCCCAAAGCGTTCTCTATTACCAGTAAAGTAACGGCAAACTGAGGAGCAAACCCGTATTCAACTAATAGCTGCGGCAGGTAGGCATTATAAATTACCCATGCTAGGGTAATCGCTCCTTGAACCCCAGCTAGGCTGCAAACTTGCAACCACAAGACCTTCGGTTGAGACGCAGAAATGCTCATAACGCTGGGAGCGAGTAAGGATAACGTCGATTAAGACTATTATCTGCGATCGCCGAAACGCACACTAACTTTCTTATGGCAAATCAGTACTTCCCATTAAATAGAGATCGCACTCGCGGGCGGCACCGCGACCTTCATTGAACGCCCAAACTACTAGACTTTGACCTCGACGACAATCACCAGCGGCGAACACTCCCGGAATGCTGGTGGCGTATTTGCCATATTCGGCTTTGACGTTGCTGCGAGGATCGCGATCGATCCCTAAAGCGTCGAGCAGCGGTTGTTCCGGGCCGAGGAAACCCATCGCTAATAGAACCAGTTGGGCGGGCAGAACTTTTTCCGTTCCAGGAACGGGATTGGGGATAAATTGACCTTTTTCGTTTCTTTCCCACTGCACCTGGACGGTACGAATGGCCTTGACGTTGCCGTTCTCGTCGCCCTCGAAGTCGGTGGCAGTAGTCAGATAGACGCGCGGATCGCTGCCGAATTTGGCGGCGGCTTCTTCCTGTCCGTAGTCCATCCGGTAAATCTTGGGCCATTCCGGCCAGGGATTGTCAGCCGCGCGTTCTGGAGGGGGTTGGTTCATAATTTCCAGTTGCACTAGGCTGCGGCAACCGTGGCGCAGGGAAGTCCCCACGCAGTCGGTACCAGTATCGCCACCTCCGATAATCACCACATCCTTGTCCTTGGCAGAGATGAAATCGCCGCTGCCATCGAGGATTGCTCTCATGTTCGCTGTCAAAAAGTCCATCGCGAAGTGGATGCCCTGCAATTGCCGACCTTCAATGGGCAGATCGCGAGGCTTGGTAGCACCAGTGCACAGCACCACCGCGTCGAAGTCTTTGAGCAAGTTTTCAGCAGAGATATCTTTGCCAATCTCGGTATTGCAGACGAACTCGATGCCCTCGGCTTCTAAGACCTCGATCCGGCGCAGGACGACTTTTTCTTTATCTAGCTTCATGTTGGGGATGCCGTACATCAGCAATCCCCCAGGACGATCGGCTCGTTCAAATACCGTCACCCAATGCCCGGCCTTGTTGAGTTGGGCGGCGGCGCAAAGTCCAGCGGGCCCGGAACCGACGATCGCGACTTTTTTTCCAGTCCGTTTGGCGGGCAGTTCGGGGGCGATCCAACCTTCCTCCCAGCCTTTATCGATAATTTCGCATTCGATATTTTTGATCGTAACGGCCGGGTTGTGGATGCCGAGGACGCAGGAACCTTCGCAAGGTGCGGGGCAAACCCGGCCGGTGAATTCGGGGAAGTTGTTAGTTTTGTGCAGGCGATCGAGGGCTTCCTGCCAGAGTCCGCGATATACTAGGTCGTTCCATTCCGGAATCAGGTTGTTGATCGGGCAACCGCTCGCCATGCCACTGATGAGCGTTCCCGTGTGACAAAATGGCGTACCGCAATCCATACACCGCGCTGCCTGGTTGCGGAGTTTATCCTCCGGCATATGCAGGTGAAATTCGTCCCAGTTGTGGATGCGATCGCTTGGAGAAAGTTCCGAAGCTACCTCGCGCAGAAATTCGATAAATCCAGTCGGCTTGCCCATACTCGTGTCCCTGTTGGCGTTCTCGATCGGTGCTTATGAATTATAGTTAACACTAAAATCGATAAACTGTAGCTAAAGTTTGCCTTAAGTTACGATCGCTGTGGGGTAGTTCAAATTGAGGATGGCGATCGCTTTTCCAGAAATCTCCTTAGACTCTCGATCCGCTAAGCGAAACCTGGTTTGCCCTCACCCCCAACCCCTCTCCCAAGCTTGGGAGAGGGGAGAAATAACCCCTAAATTTAAAGTTTACAAACTATTACTGTAAGTCTCAATTCGATCGCCACAAAAAAATAACGGCAGATCGGTTAATGCTTCTTCTAATCCTTGTGCTGTCAGCGATTTTAAAGGGCGACGCGCCGTGGTATAAGAACACCAGCCCACCTGTTTGTCCCAGGAAATCGAGCAAAAGCGAGGACTGGAATGGCAGGACATCAAGCAACTCATAGACTGGAAGGGAACGATTCCGGCAACTTGGGCAACTTCTTGAGGCGTTGGGGTATCGGTTATCCGCATGGGTAAGTAGACGATGCGATCGCTTCCGATTCCAACTTCAGCCAGCTTTTGGGATGCTGCGCTAGCGGTGGTTAGTTGCGATCGAGCTACTAGCAAATTTACCCCGCTGCGAATTCCTAACCCTTCTAATTGCTTTACCTGGGCGATAACTCGTTCTACTTCTTTCGTCTGTTCGGGAAAGTGAATAGAAATATGAACTTTATCTGGACTTGCGAGGACTAACTCATCCAAATATCGATCGAGCCACAAACCATTAGTAGTTAGAGAACGAAACAAAACACCGCGCAAGCTTTGCAGGACTTCAAACCAACCTGAATACTCTAAAGGTTCGCCACCGCCAAAGGAGACGGCTTTAGTGCCTGACTTGGCGCAATCGATGACGAAGGTGATGATTTCCTCTGGTGTCCAAGCAGTATCGCCAGTCGATCGACTGTGATTGTAACAGAAATGGCAGTTCTTGCTACATCGATTTGTCAGTTCGATCGAGACTCTTTCAGTAGTCATTGAATAACAATTGAATCGACTTTCAATTCATCAAGTACGGCACAGGGAATAATAATTTCCCCAAATTGTCGATTATCAATAACTATTATAGTCAGGATGGGTTTCATGTTCCTGTCCTTGGGTGTCTAGCCACCACTGGGTTCCGCCCCAAGTGTTGCAGCGTATATGTTCGATCGGCTGAATCTCTTTGGCTTCGCTAAAGCGCAGGGAATCAAACCGAACTGGAGCGATCTTTTGCTGGAATTCGGAAGATAGGGAATCAAATTTCAATGGAGCGATCGGTCGATCGAGTTGTTCGTAAGGTATAGCAAATTGACAATTACAATAGTAGGGAAATAGACCGAGTACGCCAGCATTACTAAATGGCTCGAACCATGGTTTTCCTCGCAGAATTTTTCCTGACTCAATCAGTCTTTGAACTTTATTGTCAGCACATTCTTGCACAAAAACAACTACTTCTACTCCAGAAAAACGCCACTTAACATAAGGCATTAGCTCCTCAATGACATCTTCTGATGCTAAAACGAGTAAGACATCATGTATAGTGCGGCCAAAGTGAATGCTTTCCCATAAACCATCCAAATCTGCCTCATCTGCTACAACTTTGCCATCAATTGCTAAATGTAAAATTCCTCGCTCGTCAGTTGGTAGCTCAGAAATGAACTCTTCAAGATACATACCATGAGCGTTATGAGGAACTGCTCCCCCTTCACTAGAACTAAAAAATCCCAGGTTGCCTTCAACATCAACAGCAAACCAGTCTGTATCCATGCTGTGGGCGGCGGGATAATCTTGCATAATCTACTCCTCTTCTTCTAAATTTTATTCGTCATTCAGAGACACTAGCGATCGATTGCCGTAAGGTGTTAAAACTGGTGTCATGAAAGGCAGTATAGAGAAAACGAAGGATGCTTAGCAATGCAAACGACTACTCTCTACGATCGCGACTTTTACGCTTGGACGCAGCGCCAGATCCAGTTGTTACAAGCGCGGCAATGGGAACAAGTGGATATTGAAAATTTAATTGAGGAATTGGATTCCTTGGGCAAGCAACAGCGGCAGGAACTTCGCCATCGTTTGGGGGTGCTGCTGGGATATCTCCTGAAGTGGCGCTATCAACCGGAAGCACGATCGAGAAGTTGGACGGCAACCGTTCGGGAACAACGCCAGCAGATTCAAGACCTTCTCGATGATAACCCCAGCCTGCAACTTTACCTGTCAGAGGCGATCGCTAAGGCTTACAGATATGGTTTGGCGCTAGTCGAGCGGGAAACTGCGATCCAACTGAAGCACCTCTCTCAAACCTGTCCCTTCTCTGAAGCTGATATTTTTGATGAGCCTGTGGAACTATAAGAGTAAAAGAATATGACAATTCCCGATCGCGATCGCTTGAAAAAATTAGCAATTGGTACTAGCTTCGCAGCTTTAACACTCGCTGGTTGCAGTCAAGTTCTCAGTCAGCCAAACAACAAATCGAATACGGTATATGTCTTGTTATATAATCCCAAATCCAACAATGAAGGTATTCATGCAATTAAAATTGATGGAGTTAATAGAATACTCATGTTCGATTCTCAAGCTAATGCAAACAGTTTTGCTGCAAAGCTAACAGGACAGAACTTTTTAACTCCTTCAGTAGAAGCAATAGATATTAATGAAGTGCTGAGCTTCTGTCGAAATCAGAAGTATATTTGCGAACTAATTCCGGCCGGAGTTGAAGCCATGCCACCAAATGATAACTTGCCAGCCGATCGGCGCGATTGGCAGCCTCTGCCAAATTCTATCTCATCTAATAAATTAGAAACTTTGAGTTGTGAGGACGAAGGCAAGTTGCGATCGCCCTCTAGCGAAATATCTACTAATATTCAGTTAATCAATCGAAAAAAATTTCGAGTTAAGGTTTATTGGATAGATTTTCAAGGTAAACGCCAGCACTATTTCGATCTAGAACCTAACGAAACGCGCGACCAGCAAACTTTTGTTAGCCATCCCTGGATTGTCACCGAAGCTGGAGACAATCAGCCTTGTATAAAGATATTTTTGCCAAACGAAAAGCCAAAAACCGTAATCATAGATTAGATCTGTCTTGAATTTTGGAAATACAGGGGATAAATTTGGTATAACTTGGTCTTGAACCATATTTTTCAACATATGCAGTGGTTGAGGAGCAATAAACTAAGGCGGATCGTTCGAGTAGGAGTGATGGCGATCGCAGCAGTATTGGTATTGGCGCTATTACAAATCCAACTTGCAGCTACACCAGCTAAAGCCAGACACTACACTGAATTAACCTTTCCCCCACTTCCAGAAATCAAACTACCGGAATACACCCGGTTTGAGTTAGATAACGGCATGGTGGTGTATTTGCTGGCAAATCGGGAATTGCCTTTAGTGAGCGGTGCAGCTATTATTCGCACGGGCGATCGCTTTGAACCCTCTGATAAAGTAGGCTTAGCAGCGGTGTTAGGCGCGGCGATGCGAACTGGGGGGACTAAAAAACACTCCGGCGAAGAACTCAACCAGTTGCTAGAACAACGCGCCGCCGAGATTGAAACGGGCATTGCTGCCACTGCTGGCACGGCCGTTTTTAGTTCCTTAACCGAAGACTTCTCCACGGTTTTGGGGTTATTTGAGGAAGTTTTGCGAGAGCCAATTTTTGCCCCCGACAAAACTGAATTAGTCAAGACGCAATTGCGCGGCGCGATCGCACGGCAGAACGACGAACCAGAGGCGATTGCTAACCGCGAGTTTCAAGAATTAATCTACGGTAAAGATAGCCCTTATGCCCGCACGCCTACATATGCTACGGTCGATCGCATTTCTCGCCAGGAGATGCAAAAGTTCTACCAGCAGTATTTCTCGCCCAACAATGTAATTCTAGGGATTGCGGGGGATATCGACGTTCCTGCCACGCGCAAACTAATCGAGCAAAAATTCGGCAACTGGAAACCCAATCCCCAAGGGAAAATCCCACCTTTGCCTGAAGCATCTCAGAAGCAGTCAGGAGATGTCTTTTTCGTCAGTCAGCCCCAATTAACTCAAAGCTACATCACCATGGGACATTTGGGCGGTCAGTTAAACAGTCCTGACTTTCCGGCCTTAGATGTCCTCAGCGGGGTGCTAAACGGGTTTGGCGGCCGGTTATTTAACGAAGTGCGATCGCGCCAAGGATTGGCATACGACGTGCGCGGTTCCTGGAGCGCCCAATACGATTTTCCCGGCGTGTTTGTAGCCGACGCACAGACTCGTTCTGAAGCCACCGTCCCTTTGATTAAATCGCTGTTTGCAGAGATCGATCGCTTGCGCAATAATGCGATCGCTCCAGCCGAACTAGCCTATGCTAAAGACTCGGTTCTGAATTCCTTTGTTTTCAACTTTCAAGATCCCAGCCAAACCATCGCGCGATTGATGCGATACGAGTATTACGACTACCCCGATGATTTTATCTTCCGCTATCAACGGGGGGTTGAAGCCACTACTATTAAAGACGTGCAGCGCGTCGCCCAAAAGTATTTGCAGCCAGATAAAATGGTCACTTTGGTAGTTGGTAATGGAGATGCGATCGAACCACCTTTGACCTCTTTGGGTAAAAAGGTAGTGCCAGTAGATATTTCTATCCCTGGCTCTCCTTCTTGAAAAAGGAGGCAGGAGTTCAGGAGTTCAGAAGTTCAGAATGTAGAAATCCACCTCTTGTGGGATAGCCCTCTGGGCTGTCCCCGCACTTAGGCAGGATGCAATAAGATACATAGGGGAGGCAGGATGCCATTGGTGTCAAGTTAACGGTCAAAGCCTTGATCCGTCAGGGGTTGAAAACCCCTGCCTCATAGCTAAAGTCCTCTAAAGAGGACTAAACTGAGGTCAAGTTAGTCCATTTTAATGGACTTGTACTATTAGTCAGGGGTTTTGAACCCCTGGCGGTTGGCGCTGAAGAGCAAGGCCCAGCAATGGCCCTAGCCTTAAGTTGACACCAATGGCAGGATGCCTACCCTACAAGCATTTTATTCACCGCGATCGAAACGAAACCAGCACTATTTTCTCGGTTTGGGTCTGGGAGATGGTTGCGGTGAGGGTCTGGGTGACGGTTTGGGCGATGGCCGATCGTCTGTATATCTTCGGGGTTTAGAAGAGCCAACAATATCGTCAATATCGTGATCGATATTGGCAACCTCGACATCTTCAGCATTGGCCACCTTCAGGTCTGCCGAGGGCCATATTTGCAGGCCAACTCCACATAAAACCGCAGGAATAGCCAGAAAAAGAATTTTTTTAGCGTATTTTTTTGATTTATTGTTCATCATCTTATCTTTAATGTCTCTATTTATTACCTATGACCTATGCCCTATGCCCTATGCCCCATGCCCCATGCCCTATGCCCCATGCCCCATGCCCTATGCCCCATGCCCCATGCCCTATGCCCCATGCCCTATTTTCATCTCCTCGATCGCTTGCTGCCACCAGTCTCCTAAATCGGCGAAAACCTGTTCGGCATCGGCGATTATTCGGTCTTTATATCTACTCCAGTTAGATTCTGGTAATTCCGCAACCTTTTTCAACACAGACAGATTATCTCTGGCTCGTGTTAAGTAATATTCTCGCTCCTCTAAAGTCAGATTTTCTGCTTGCCGAAAAATCCAAACCGAGGTAGATATGCAGTTCCAAACTGGCAAACAATCTTGAGGCAATTCTCGCTGGGCTTTGGTATAGAAATTAATCGCCTCTTCTCCATAATCGAGGCGATGGGTGTAGACAAATAATTCGTGATAGATCCCGGCAATTAAGCTGTGAGCGCGGCTGCAAGGTTGAGCGTCTTCCGCATGAGACAAAGCGGCAACAGCAAAGACAAACGCTTGAATGTAGCGATCGATCTCTTTATAAGTTCTGGCGATTCCCAGCAAATAACTGGGGTTCATCGTATCTAATTTAGCCGACGCTTCAAAGCAATGTAGCGCCCCCTTTAAGTCACCCGCCCAAAACTGAGAAACCCCCAGTTGGATTAGCCTTTCGAGCGATGAATTATCTTGGGCATCCTGCTGAGGCTGGAAGATGTTGTTCAACTCGTTAGTGACTACTTCCCCCAAGTATTGCAGAGCGCGATCGCTTTCTAATTCCTCGACTTCGCTATCGGGATGCTTGTGACATTGCAGGGCGAGCAAATCTTTGACCAACAAACCGTAGTTGTTAGCAGAGATTATGCCTTCTAGATTGAGCCGCTCCCATAATTTAGCTACCGACCACACTGGCACGAAGGCTTTGGCTTCAGCAAAATCATCGGGCTTGTGAGTCACGATCGCATCTAGGTCTAAATTCCTCGCCCCGACCAACTCCACCGCCGATTCAAAGTCGATTAAAGCCGACGAGCAGGCTTTTTTGAGCATACCTCCATCGATCGAGCAGGTATACATTCTCTCTTTTAACCAGTCAACTACTTTCTCGGCAATCTCGATATTTTGCAATCGACTGGTAAAAGTTTTGATCCTTTGCAAACCGACATCGGTAACGTACATCTGTATCCGTTCAATTAGAGGGTCAACCCGATCCAATAACGGCTGGATTTCTCCGACAAACCCGCTACGGTTTAATAACGCCTCTAATATCAGGTCTGTATCGACTAGAACCCGTATCACCCTTAACCCTCCAGTTCGCAGCGGCAGTTTTCGCTCTAGCCTTGCCGAGCGAGTAAATCGTTTAAGAGGCAACTTTAGGCTTTTAACCCATTATCGCTTCGAGTTTCAGTTACTCTCTCTTTATTATTAGTCGTTGCTGACGGCTTATCGGTTCCCAATAGCTTGTGAACGTCGCTCAAAGAAGAAGGGGCTTCGACGTATTCGATTAGTTCTTCCACTTGGCAGCCCAAAGCTTTGCAGAACTTAATTATCCGCTCGATTTGATCGGTTCCAGTTCTACCGCTTTCCCAATTCTGAATGGTAGTCTCCGTCACTCCCACCAGCCGGGATAGTTCCAACTGGGTTAGTCCAGACTTGTCTCGCAGACTTGCAATCCTCGGTTTGGCTTTCTTTTCCATGTCTCTAACTCCTCGATTTGACTCCTGTTTTAAGTTTACCAAAAGGTATTGGTTAAAAAAAATTAACCAATAGGACTTGACAACACTAAAGATATTTAGTTAAAACTATTTAGTGTAAGACCATAATCGGTATGCAACCAACAGGAGGGGACTCGCCACTAGGAGAAATGATAAGTGATGTACCTAGATTAGCGATCGTTTTTTCCTGCGACCATTAAACTTTTTCCACGGAAACCATAAAGGAGCAATTTCTCATGAAGAGTAAAGTTTGGACGATCGCTTTATTAACAGTAGCCACCGTTGGCGGTTTTTCCTTACCCTCTAAAGCCGATGAAGCCACGGTACAGCAATGTTCGCAGGATATCGTGATCACAGGTAATGATAACTATGCCGAGCAAGGTTGCACCCAAGTCAACGTCAACCAACGCCAAGGTCGTCAAAGACGTTCGGGTAGTGCTGCCAGGGTGCAAACTGGGAATCAGGGTGTAGATATCCTCGGCGATGGCAACTCAACTTATCAGAATATTAACCAAACCAACATCGAACAACAAAGAGAACGCGCCCGTCGGGAACGCGCTCGCCGCTACTATCGCCGTTAAGGTTTTAGATCGATCGATTGTCATCATGCCATTGGAGTCGGAAGCTTGGAAAAACTCGAACAACTACAGTTTGCAGGTTCCAGGCTTCCGAATTTCTTACATCGGGCATAGGGCATGGGGCATAAATTATTCCCCCCATCTCCCCCTCTCCCTCTCCCCTAGATGTTTGGCAAAACTACTTAGGTATATTTTCCAAAATTCCAGGTGATTGACAGAAGCACCAATTTCTCAAAACCTTACGGTACGGGAAATTACGGAAGTTCTCAAAAAAAGTTTCACAAATTGCTTCCAACTTCTGCATAAAAACTCGGAGTCTTCCATATATACCCTTAGAAGTTTAAAACCAAACCATCTAAGGAGAAATCAAATGAATAAGAAAGTCTTAGCGATCGGCTTGCTGACAGTAGTTACACTCGGTAGTTTTGCTTTACCAAGTCGCGCCGATCGAGTCGTCGATCAAAATAGCGACCAAGAAGTTGTGATTACTGGTGATGGCAACTCTGCCACCCAAAATAGCAACCAACGCAATCGCACCAGCAATACAGGCAATCGAGACAGCGAGGGGATAGTGCAAAGCTGCCGTCAGTTGTCTGACATCCAAGGCGATAATAACACTACCGACCAAAACTGTCGGCAATCTAATAGCAGCCGCAGTCGCCGCAATCGCTAATAAAAAATTAGCAAGCGTGAAGAAATTAAAAATAGCAAACTTCACGCTTCTAATTGACAAATTAGTTATATTAGGAGAAGGTATTCGCACTCAATTTTTGACTAGATGCGCTAGTACCTTCTCCAACTTTTTCTTGTTTAGTGGTGAGGTAAAACACCATGTTTAAAAAACGGCTAACTTTAGTGGCGATCGCTTTACTTTTTTCTCTACCAACAGCAGCTATTGCCAATGACGTTGATGTCCAAGTTGGCAATATTAGAGTCAACACTGGTAGTGATGGTGAAGTGTATGTAGAATCTGGAAGAAGTAATATCGATCTCGATTCTTCATCCGATCGATATCGCTCTCGCTCTCGCCGCTATTGCTACAAATACAAGCGGTACGGCCGATATCGCTATAAGTGCTACAGTCGGCCGAGATCTCGCCGTTACGGAACACCAACAATCATTTACTCCCCCTCAAATAGTCGCTCTGGGCGCGTCTATTGCGATGGCAATAGCACTTATTCCAGGCAAGATGTGAGGCAAATCAGTGGTGCTGGAGTCACGGTAGTTGAAAGTAGCGTTTCCAGTAACGGGTGTTACTAAGTTCTATCGATCCAAGGAGATTACAAATGAAGGTCAAATTATTAGCATTTAGCTTGCTATCTGGTTCGACTTTTTTATTAGTCGGAGCTAGTTTAACCAATTCGGCATCGGCGCAATGCGTCATGGCCGATGTCTCAGTTCAATACAACATTAGTGGTTCTAGGCAACCGACCGATCGCACTAATGATGTCAGGCAAGATAGTAATGGCAGGTGTCGGGGCAACTCGGTTGTCACTACGGGGGTACAAGGCAATGTTGGCGGTAACGGCCGGGTAGAGCAGCGGCGAACGGTTAGACAACAAATCAACGGCAGCAATGACGGCATTGGCGGCAAACCCGTTAAAGTTCGAGTAAACGTACCAATTGACGTGTACAACCCCGCTGACAATCTGAGGTACTAAAATAGAATGCTATGGGGCAGGCAGGATGCCTACCCCACAAGAATTTACTTCAAGCAATTGAGAACGCTTATAAAATAAAATAAATATCAGAGATCGAACTACAAGTTGGATAATAAATTGCAAAGTAAATTGATTCTAAACTTTTACATTCTTTAACATATGAATATCAAAAAAGTAGTAATAGTCGGCTGCTGTACGGGGATTTTAGCCACAGCGATCGCATTGGGGGCAGGAAAAGGCGATCGCTCTATGAGTTATGCCGAAACGGAGCAAATGCAAAGAACTACGATTAGCTTGGATGCTGCCGATTTGCAAGAGCCTCATATTTTGAAGGTTAGCACCAATTCATCTAGCGGTCGATTGAGTGAAGTCAAGATTAAAGTCGATGGCAGAACGATTTCAACGGCTAAAAACTCCCCGATCGAACTCAATCTTTCTCCGATGTTAGGTAGGGGAAAACATACGATCGAAATTCTCGGCAACTACAGTCCGGGCGATTCTTCAGTACAGATCGAGTTTTCAGGACCTGGCACTCAAGTCAGCCAGCAGACCAGCGGTAATGGCGCGATCGCTCATACGATCGTCGTGGACGTGCAATAACAGGCCAAGGAACAGATAATATATGGTCTGTAGGGGCGCAAAGCTTTGCGCCCCTACAATATTTCCGCCTACCCTCTCCCACGCTAGGACAGAGGGATTGGGTGTCAGGGCTGTTATTGAAAGATTTTCTATTCTAGAAAAATACAAAATTTAGCAATCGCACCTGCGGAATGTGGGTTTGATTGGTAAAAACTGCCGTAATATGGCGTAAATTAAAGTTTATGTTCCACCAAACAGGAAAAATTATGCTGAAAAAGTTCGCCCACAAATTCGCCACTTGTTCGTTGTTATTTCTGCTATCAGAAGGGTTATTAATTTATCCTTCTGTCGCTCAATCTGTCCGACAAGATAGCAATCAAAATTCTAATATTGGGGATGATTCAGACTTCAATAATGTCATCCAAAACCAAAATCAAAACAACGCTCAGAATCGCACTGAAGTTAATTTCCCTAATATTTTTCCCCTCGACAACCCGATTAACACTCCAGTCAATACAGAAAATGATTTTGGGTTAAATTTGTCAGTAGGGGTTAATACTCTAGATTCTTCTAACGTCACAGTATACATGGGCATAATTTTTCAACCCGGACGAACAGAAGATCACAAAAACAGAATGTCTCGCTTGCGGGCAGAAACTGCAGCTTTAGAATCGCAAAGGGAAGTCAGTCAAGCCCAACTGCAACTGTTGCAAAAGCAAATAGCCGAAGCAGAACTCCGCTTGCAACGGATGCAGCAGTCTCCTGAAAGCGGAGCGCCGAATAATCTTCCCGATCGATAAACTATAATCTTTTGTGGGTGAAGCAGTCGAATCAAGTCAAAAGTCAAAAATAAAAAATTGGTTTTTGCGAGAAGCTTGAAAATTCTCTTTTTGTAGAAGGGAAAAGAGTGTAATAGCTGTAGGTTGGGTTGACGGTAGGAAACCCAACTAACCCTCCCTCTAATGTTCGATCGAAAATGAATTCGATCGCATACCCAAAAGCTTTAGGTGTCGGGGGAAATGATTTTAACTGCTACCCAACGACGCATTAATTCTACCGTATAAACGTAGGAATCGCCGCTCGGTTTGACGACATCGTGACGCTGTAAAGCTTCTAGAGCCGATCGCACCTGACTCAGGCTCATAGCCGTTCGATCGACAATTTCATGCAGCGATAAACTGCCACGACTTAGCAGTTGCAAAATCTCAGTTTGTCCCGCAGGTTGACTATTAGCAGCTTGCGCCCAAATGCCGCTAAAATAGGCATTTCCATCTCGATAAAATTCTGGAGTGTTAATTATTACTTCTACATCTGCGGAGGTGAATTTGCGTTCCCGTTCTATACCATCTTCAAAAGTTTGACGGTTGAAATGAGTGACTAAACTATGTCCGATTAGTTGCAGTAAGTATGGTTGACCGTTGGTAAGTTCGATAATCAGATCGATCGCCTCTCGATCGTAATCTAAATTGAAGTCTTCTGAAGGTTGAACGAGCAAGCGTTCTGAAGCTTTGGAGGAAATAAAACTAACAGGAATTGCCGTGACGCTGCCAAATAGTGGATGCCAATAATTTTGCGTCATTTCTTGCAAGGTATGCAATCCAGCAAAGGCGATGATAAACCAAGGATAAGTTTGAATTAATCCGCGCAAAAAATCTAAGAAACGCGCCTCTAAATATTTTTCGGCAATTAGTTGTTCGATTAGTTCAAATTCATCAATGGTGATGATAAATTGCTGGTCTGCCCGGAGGCGATCGATCTGTTTTAAAAAGCGATCGAATGCCGTATAAGGATTATGTTGTAAAAAGCGTTCTGCGTCTGGTTCTCTTAATTGCATCTGTTGTTCGGCAGGCAAAACATCGTAAAGCGATAATGCCAAGTTATAAATTAGTTCGCCAGTGCTAGTAACCATCCCCACTCGTTGCAGATTGAAGTCTACTATTAACGTGTTTGCCCCTAACCTGAGACTTAAATTCCGCAAAATCGATGACTTCCCCATCCGTCGATGACCGTAGAGGATGACTGACGGACACCTATCTGCTGCCAGCCAAAGTTCTTCTAGGCGGCGCATAATATCTTCGCGTCCCACAAAAACGCTGCCTGTAACTGGATTGCCGATAACATAAGGATTAGCTACTGGTTGATTAATTTCCCAGAAGCCAAATTTCCCGCTAGCTTCTGTTACCAGGGGTTGCCATTGGCGGACGATTCGCCGCAGTAAAAATTTCTCTGGGCTGACTATTTCCGCGCTGATATATTTGTCGATGTCATCGAGGTTTTTGCTAGCGCGAGCTAAAGCTGCTAGTTTGTTAACTCGACTGGTTGCGGCCTCGTAAGTAGCAACTTCTGCGCCTACTTGTCCTAACCTAGCCAATGCTGTCAGCACGGCAGGACGGATAGCAGTGTCATCACAAATTCGGTTGTAGTTAGCTACTTGGCTTGCCCTCACCCCCTTTCCCTCTCCAGTAAAAGAAACTTCCATTTCCCTCTCCTCGTAGGAGAGGGCAGGGTGAGGGCTGGTTTGAGGATTTTTAGACCCGGATTTGAAATCGAGGGTTAGTTGAGAAATAGCATCTACAGCCTGGGGCAAGTCTGATATCTGCCGATAAGCTAAAAACTCGTCTAGAGCAGCAAATGACTGGGAGATTTCTGCGCCATCGTTGTAAAGGGCGATCGCACTGTATATTTGGCGATGGGCAGATAAGTTAAAATCTTCTGCTTCTACTGTCTGTGGATCTAGCAGTTGATCAAGTAGGGCAGCAAAACGAGTCAAGGAAGTCGGCTGGCGGTGGCGGAAACCTTGTGTGAGTCGCCAAACGCATCTTTCCGCTTGCTGGTTAAACCAACCGCTGCTGCAATCTACCCATTGTCTTCCTAATTCACCTAACAACACTTGTCCTGTAGTCGGAAATCTTTGCCAATCTCGGTTTCTGAGAGGTGGGTAAATATAGGTTTGCAGGTCGCTCAATAAATTATAAAGAAAGCGTAGGGGTGCAACTTGTTGGTGCAGGTAGGTATGCAGTGCTTGTTGGGCAAAAGCCCGCTGGAAAGGATTACCAGCCACCTCAGCCGCCAAATTTAAACCCTGGCGTTCGTTTTGTTGCAAGCGTTGAGTAATAATTCGCTGGGTTCCTGGTAGCGGTAGAACGATTAATTCATCCCATTCCACAGGATGCCGTCCTCGCCCAAATCTACTGGCTAATGCCAGCGGCAGATAGACTGGGTAGAAAACTAACCGGGAAGCACTCAAAATGCTGACAATGCCAGAAAAAATCCCGTAGACGATCGCAATGACCACGCTACCCGCTAAACTGACTGAAATTCTGGCGAACAAGTCAGGATTGGCGGGCGATATCGGGATGACATCGGCAGTTACACCCAGAAAGATCGCAAATAAACCTGTAAAGCATAAGATGCCACCGACTACTCCCAAAGCCTTGCGGCTAGATACACCCCCAGCCAGGCCCAAAGGCAGCAAACGGGTGTAGAATCCTAGCTTGACTAAAATCGATAGGGAAGAGGGAACTGCACCATATATGGGAGAGAAAAAATACCAAAATGGGGAGGCATAGGGCAATAAAATCGTGCCCAATATGCCACCGATAAAAGCACCGACGATCCCAAAAGTCGCAACGCTGGCGGCTAAAATTAACGGTATGCTCGATAAACCGCTAGCGAGCGTGACAAGTACCAGTAATGGTTCCAAGTTAGGTATATGTAATCGATTTAGAAGTTCGTTTACCCGTTGTATTTTTACTCCTCGTTCTAAATCTACAAACTGAGGTGCGGTGCTGGTAGTTGTAAAGTAGATTGCCTTTTTACCGTGTGATGTCACTGACATTAACTCGACTGCTTCGCCGCTGCCTGTAATTCTGCGTAATTCTTGACCAGTATTGAGATCCCAAACTCTAATAGTTTTGTCATCAGAGGCAGAGATAACTGTGGAACTATTCGGAGTAATGGCTACCGCATTCACGGCTTGAGTATGCTCGGTTAGCGTCCGTAATTCTCGCCCCGCATTCAGATCCCAAACCTTAATAGTTTTGTCATCAGAGGCAGAGATAACTGTGGAACTATTCGGAGTAATGGCTACCGCATTTACGGTTTGAGTATGCCCGGTTAGCGTCCGTAATTCCTGCCCTGTATTCAGATCCCAAACCTTAATAGTTTTGTCATCAGAGGCTGAAATAACTGTAGAATTATCCGAAGAAATCGCTATAGCATTTACAGCTTGAGTATGCCCGATTAAAGTACGTAACTCTTTGCCTGTATTGATGTCCCAAATTTTTATAGTTTTATCATCAGAGGCAGAGATAACTATGGAATTATTTGGGGCAATTGCGATCGCATTTACGACATCTGTATGTCCGGCGAGGGTATGGAGAAACTGACCGCTTTGCCAATCCCAAACCTCGATCGTTCCTGTTTCTATACTCTGAATTTTAGGACTGAGGCGGCGGTTGTGGATGCGGACGTTAAAAGTTTTTTCTAGATAGGGAACGATCTCCCACAAATAAGAATCGAAAGATGTTTGGTTAGTTAAAGCAGTAGCTACATATCGCTTTTGAGGGCTGGAGGTGACAGCAATTGCCGTTGCCCCTTTAGCGCCGCTATGCCAAATTAGTCGTTCTCGCCAGCGGGCATTATCTAACTTGTCGAGATTGCTGTTAAGTAAGGCTGAAATATTGCTCGGTAAAATCGATAATGAAGGCTTGTAGCGAAAATCCCACATTCTGACAGTGCCATCAGCAGAAGCAGAGAGAGCAATTTCGCTATTAGGAATTGCCGTCACAGCATTAACTTGGTTCTGATGCGCTAGCACCTCTTGCGGAATCATCAACCATGTAACTAACACGCCGAACAACAAGATCGCTACTAGCGTCATGCAGTACAGATGGCGATAAGCTCGAATTTTCCAAAGGCGAAATATTTGCCGTACATTTCGATGATGATAAATTTCTGGTGCGGCTTGATAAAGATAGCAATTTAAGGCTGTAGGACGAAAGTAAACCCAGTACGCGAGCAACCAATAATGAATCGGGTTGAAGGGATTCAAACATTCTGGTAATTTGCCATCGTACTTAGGAAAAGTGGGCATAGCCAGGAGATAAAATTTTTAATTAACCACAGAGGCACATAGACGTGCTAGCGGCTTCCCGTAGGGTAGAACGCAGAGAGAGATAGCAATTCTCAGTTTGATACGATATGCTTTGACTTCTTCGCTGCAAGGCTAATTATTCTCAGATTTAAAGTTGGCTATTCCACCCGCCAGGGGTTTTCAACCCCTGGCTAATAGCTCAAGTCGGTTAAAACCGACTGAGAAGCTCTTCTTTTCAGTCCGTTTTAACAGAGAACTTGAAACATTTTGAATTAGCATCCTCATCCACCCCTGAAATCGATTGCATCCACTCTTAGCTAGAAGCACTTTTTATTAGACTGAAACGCTACAGTTATTATCTAGTCCTCTTTAGAGGACTTTAGCTATGAGACAGGGGTTTTGAACCCCTGGCGGTTGCTGTGTGGCTACAGTTGTAAGCCTATTACTTATTACTTATTACTTGTCGTCCAATATTCCAGTTTCTTTAATAATTCTTCCTTGCGAACTGGTTTCGAGATAAAGTCGTCCATTCCTACCGCTTTACATTTATTTAAATCTCCTGGCATGGTGCTAGCAGTTAAGGCAATAATAATTGTATGTTTGGCTTCTCCTTCCTGACGGCGAATCTCTTGGGTAGCTTCATAACCATCCACGATCGGCATTTGACAATCCATTAAAATGATATCGTATTTGTTGCCAGCTAACTTATCTAAAACTTCTTTGCCATTATTTACCACTTCAGCCTTGTAGCCCAGATTTTTAAGTTGAGTTAAAGCAACTTTTTGGTTAATAGCGTTATCGTCGGCTACTAAAATTCTGATTTTATCCCGTCCATTTTCAATTCCAGAATCGCCAAGAATAACTTTATTATTAGAAAGGGAATCCCCGTTGAGATCTGAGGCTCGATCGAGTAGATTGGAAGATGATAATCCTGGCGAAACTTCCGTGAATTTTGCCCAATATTCTAACCGATTCAATAATTCTTCTTTCCGGACTGGTTTAGAGATAAAATCATCCATTCCTACTGCCATACATTTATCTAAATCTTCCTGCATGGCGCTGGCAGTTAAGGCAATAATAATCGTATGTTTGCGTTCTCCTTCTCGATCGCGAATTTCTTGGGTAGCTTCATAGCCATCGATAATTGGCATTTGACAATCCATTAAAATGATGTCGTAGTCGCTGCTGGCTAACTTATCTAAAACTTCTTTTCCATTAACTGCAACCTCAGACATATATCCCAAGCTTTTAAGTTGAGTGAGGGCAACTTTTTGGTTAATCGCATTATCTTCAGCTAACAATATCTTAACTCTGGCGCGTTGATTTTGAGTAGCTAAATCGAGATTACTGCTAACATTATTAGTGGCGTTCGCATTAGCAGTTGCCTGGAGTTGCGGACTTTTAGGACTAATAGCATTGACTAAACTGTTGAATAGCCGCGACGATTTAATGGGTTTCACCAAGTAGCTGCTAACGATCGAATCTATTAATTGTTTGGCGCGTTCGTGTCCGTCTACGGGGATGGTTAAAATTAACTCCGTGCTAGCTAAGGTGCGATCCGATTTAATTCTGCGGCTTAAGGTTTCGCCATCGATATCTGACATTTGCAAATCGACGATCGCAATCGCAAAAGGATTACCTATAGTAATTCCTTCCTGTAACAATTCCCAAGCGATGCTGGCGTTTTCTGCTATCTCTACTTCCATGCCCCAAGTTTTAGCATGATATGCGATCGCTTCCCTCGTAGCCCGATAGTCATCTACCACCAACAACCGCACTCCTTGAAGTAGGTTGGGATGCGGTGGCAACAGGGTAGAGGGTGCAGTTTTGTTTAAGGTAATAGTAAACGAGAAAGTCGAGCCTCGTCCTTCAATACTTTCAACTTTAATTTCCCCTCCCATCATCTCGATTAATCGCTTGCAAATCGCTAACCCTAAACCCGTACCTCCATATTTTCTAGTCGTAGAGGTATCGCCTTGAGAAAAAGATTGAAATAGCTTTTTCTGATTTTCATTTGAAATGCCAATGCCCGTATCTTTAACAGCGCAGTGGATAGTAGCCGTGTCGATCGTTTCCGATCCTAAATCTATCTCTATATTTACTCCACCCAACGCAGTAAACTTAATGGCATTACCAACCAAATTGGTTAAAATTTGCCGCAAGCGAGTCGGATCTCCTCGCAGATAAACTGGTACGTTGTAGGGGACTAAACCCAGAAGCTCTATGCCTTTCTTGTGAGCGGATGGTGCTAGTAACTCTGTAACTTCTTCGACGCAAGTATTTAAATTAAAGTCAATGATTTCTAGTTGCATTTCTCCGGCTTCTAATTTAGAGAAATCTAGAATTTCATTGATAATAGTTAATAAAGTTTCGCCGCTGACTCTAACAGTTTCGACAAAATCTCTTTGTTCTGGGGTGAGATGAGTTTCTAATAACAAGCCCGTCATCCCGACTACTGCATTCATCGGCGTGCGAATTTCATGGCTCATATTGGCTAAGAAAGCACTTTTGATTCGTGCGGCTGACTCTGCTAATTTTCTGGCTTCTTGTAAAGCCAGATTTTGTTGTTCTAGTTCTTCAGAACGCCTGATTTCTCCTTCTAAAATCTTGGCTTGCATTTGCCGATTAGCAGTTACGTCTTCAACTGCAATCAAAACTCCTGAAACTACCGAAATATCTTCTATATTTTTCCCAGAATTGAATTCATTTTGAATTGTTTGCCAGTTAAGTAAAGGCTCTAGCTTCAGCAGAAACCAGCGGCTATCTAACTGTAATTCTTTTGGTTCGACATAACCCCCTTGACTGAGGGTTTGCAGGGCTGTTTCCCATTCTTCACGGCCGAGCCAATTGGGAACCAAACACCGGGTTAAATATTCTCCCACGTGCAGCCCTAACCACTGAGAAGCTACCGAATTGCAAAACCAAACCTGGCCGTTAAGTTCGGCGGCTACCAATCCTAAAGAGAGGCTATGAGCGATCGCAGCTTGGGCCGATTGAGAACGCCCGAATTGCTCGGCTAAAGCTGTCAGCTTATCGACCTTGCCCACGTAGCCTGAAGGGTTATTATCTCGATCGAATTTACTTTGAATTGAAGGGTGACTTTGGGCGACAATATCGATGTGATAAGTATGCCAAAGTTGCTTGATTTGCTGTTCTAATAAAAATTCGGTGCGCAACCGTTGGCTCAAAGCAATTGCGCCCCCGGTAAAAGTCACTAAACCGATGGGAAAAGCAACGGGTATCCAATAATTAAACTTGAGGGCGGCAAAGCCAACTCCAGCAGCAGTTACCGTCAGAAACAGTACGGTAGCTAACCGCTGTCCGGCCCGCTGGCGGCTCATTACCCAACTTAATAACGGCCCTCCCAGCAACAGAATTGGTATTATCCACACTGGCTCTGACACCAAAACTTGCAAAAAGTTATTTTGCAACAGGTTTTGAATGGTGACGGCGTGCATATAAACCCCACTGGCCGGGGGAATGCGATCGTAAGGGGTGAGGATCGGATCGACTCCGGTAGCTGTAGCGCCCACCAGGATAAATTTATCTTTAAATTGAGCCAGCGGCACCTTGCCTGCCAGCACGTCAGCAAAAGAATGAGTATGAGAGTTTTTAACTGCTCCCGGCCAATTGAGCCACAGTTTTTCTTCTAAATTTGGCAGTTGGATCTGTGGCTTTTCTGGTTGGCCTTCAAGGCGGTAAGCATTGATGGTGTCGTTATAAGCGCCTATTGCTTCTATACCCAAAGCTAGGGGGGTTTTTGAGGTAATAACGGGCGAGCCATCTGAGGTTTTTCGCTTCTCCATTTCCCGTTTGATATAACGGATAATGCCATCAGATTCTTCAAACTTTTGAATGTGCCCTTTAGCAACTGCTGCTTCCGACAATTTTTCAGTAGTGCTTAAAAACTCCTTGCTCGGATCTCCAGCTACAGCCAATACTACTCGCCCATGATTGAAAATCGCCGTTGCTAGCCCTTCGTCTTCCGGGCTGGGTTCTGAGAACAGCACGTCTATGACTACTACGTTATCTTGGGCTTGAGAGAGTAAATCTAACAGTTTGGCATACCGCTGTCTCGGCCAGGGGAGAGGTCCTAGCTGGCGCAAGCTAGCATCATCGATGGCTACCACCACTACTCGATCGTCCCATGGCTGTTGTCCCCGCGATTGGAACAGAACATTGTAAGCGATCTGTTCGAGAGGCTGCCAAGCCCCGACCTTGAATAACAGGGCCATCACCAAGGCAGAAATTCCTCCTGGGAGCCAGCGCCATCCTGCTTCCGAGATTTTCCACTTCACAGCTTTAATCGGGATGTATGTTTTTTCATTATACTGGGCATACTAAATTATAAATTATGAAATATAAAGTTGCGATCGGCAGATAAAAGGGTCGATCGCGTTTCTAAAAATCCTCAGTTTTCTTTATAGGCAATAGTTGTTTTATTTTTGACTTTTGACTTTTGAATTATTCAATATGAAGCCTCAGATTTTAGTAGTTGAAGATGATGAAGTGACAGGAGATTTATTAAAGTTTCTGTTAGAGCGCGATCGATTTGAGGTGTTGTGGTTAAAAGATGGTCGTCAAGTGTTAGATTGCTTGGAAAATGAAGTTATAGCTGATGCCATTTTATTAGATCTGATGTTGCCATATATTAGTGGCTTGCAGCTAATTCCTCGCATCCGCAGTCACGATCGCTGGCAGAAAGTTCCGATTGTCGTCATCACTACCGACGCTACAGAAGAACACGTAGTTCAGGCTCTAGATGCGGGTGCAGATGATTATGTGACTAAACCTTTTAGGGCGGAGGAATTGATGGCTAGATTGAGGCGAGTTCTACGATATACCAAAAATGTTTAGAGCGAAATCGCAGTTACACGAACAATACTCGCTTTGGAGTGCTGGGCGATTGAAATCGCGTCTATACAAACAAAACCCGCCTGCGCTGGTTTTAGAGCAAAAGTGGAGAATTGTTTTATTTCTATTTTTGAGTACGTTGGGGTTGAGTGGATTTTTCACTAATTCCATTCAAGCCCAAGAATTAGAAAAACCGAGCAGTCGAGAAAGCTTAGAGCAACAAGAATCCGATCTAGACGTTCGATTAAGGACGGCTAGAGAACTAAGAAGTCAGGGAGATTTTGATGGGGCGATCGCGATCTACCAACAAATTTTAGCTAGCGAGCCACGACAGCGCGATGCTAGGGAAGGTTTGGCTTTTACCTATAGTTTAAATAACCAATTAGATGAGAGCATTCGCCTGTATGAAGAACTCGCAAAAGAAGAACCAGATAATCTAGAGTTGAAGTTGCAATTAGCTAAAATTTATAGCTGGAAAGGAGATTTAAACGCCGCGATCGCAACTTACGAAGATATCCTCGATCGAGATCCTGGCAATCTCAACGCTCGATTGGGTTTAGGGGAAGTTTTAAGTTGGAACGAGCAGTTTGATGAGGCGATCGCAGTTTATCAAAAAATCTTGGAGTCAGATCCAGGTAACTTAGACGTACAAATAAAAATCGCACAATTTACCTCTTGGGCTAATCGGTTAAACGAAGCTTTAGATCTCTACAACGCAATTATCGACAAGCATCCCGATGCGGTGAAAGCTTTAGCTGGTAGAGCCGAAGTAACTTTTTGGTTGGGGAAATCGCAAAAAGCGATCGCTCTTTATAAATCTGCCTTAAAATCGTTTCCTGAATCGCCAGAATTGCTTGTAGGGTTGGCACGGGTTTATCGATCGCAAGGAGTAACAAAGGAAGCCTTACAATTGATTCAACCTTTAATTCAAACAGGCGATCGAGAAGCTAAGAAACTTTTAGCCCAGATCCAAACCGATCTCAAACCTAGCAGCCAATTAAGTTTCAGTTCGCTGTCAGATAGCGATAATTTAACTAATCGTACTTGGAGGGGAGAATTTAATGCTTTTATTGCCCCTCAATCTCAAATGCAACTGCAAGTTTCTCAAAGTCAGATCGGTCAACCTAACTTTGATGATACTAGTGCGACTATTTATAGCTTGGGTTTAAATCAAACTTTAAGTTCTCAATGGCAAGTTTCTGGATCTATAGCCTTAACTGATTATAGCGACAAGGTACTTTGGGGCGTGCGTGCCCGTTGGCAACCTACAGATCGACTGGGATTTCAAGCGCAAATTAGCCGTCAAGCTGTCAGCGCTACGGTAAATTCTGTCGAAAATGAAGTGACGCAAACAGCTTATAGCTTTGGTAGCAATTTTAATCTCGATTCTAAAACTCAATTAAATTTATCTATAGAACAAGCTATTTTCGATCCTTTCAACCGCCGAGATGGAATATTTATTTCTGCTAATCGAGTTATAACTACCAATCCATTTCGATTGGATATCGGCTATTTATTTCGCAATTTTGGCTATGAAAAACAATTAGATCGAGGCTACTTTAGCCCAACTCAATTCGTTCAACATGGAGCCACATTGAGTTTAGAATTACCCCTAAATAAACAGGTAACGTTATTTTCTCGAAATTTGTTTGGCGTACAAACAGTTAACGATGGCGATAGTGAATTTTCTCTAAATATTACTGCTGGTTTGAATTGGCAAATTTCGGATCGAGCAAGTTTCCGATTGCAATACGATCGCTTCAACATCTCAGCCAGCGGTGGCGGTAGCGGTTATCAGGCTGATGAAATTGGCGGCAGATTATTTTTTAGGTTTTAAAGTTGTTTGCTTGGTAAATATTTAAGGCAAGCTTTCAAATCGCTTTGCTCCACTAATAGAAATGTAAAGCACTCGATTTATCATATCTTTACTAGTTGTTATTTCTTCTTGTATCGCTGCCACTGCTTCTTTTAAAATTTCTATTTGCTCAGAACGCAGTAAATCCCCTTCTTCAAGAAACACAATTCCTCCATGAACTTCAACAGTTTGCACAAATCGCTCAAAATCCCTAATGTTTGCTGTTACTAAAATTCGATCTTCATTGAAGGCATATTCTAGAACTGCGAGATCGCTTTTTCCCAATAATCCTCTATCTCGCACCGCCACTGCGTCGATATAAAGCTCTTGACATAGATAGCGAGCGACCGCAGGAGACAAGTCTTCATCTATCAAAAACCTCATACTTTTTTAGGTCTTCCTGCCAGTGGATAAGCTTTCACATATAGCAGTGCAAACCTTAAATCTGCTGACGATAAATAGGGGTAATCTTCTTGAATTGTTACAGCAGACTCCCCACGTTCTAACATTCCACCAATTCGCCGCACTGACAGACGAGAACTAGAAAATACTACCTCGCCTCCCATAATATTTGGGTCAGTAACTAATCGAGATTTCCATCGATCGAATTGAGCGATCGAGTTTGATAATTCTTGAGTAATGACATCTAGTTGGAGGATAAAAAACTTGGCAATCTCTAAATTAGAAGCATGGTTTTCTATCGCTTTGACTAAACGCTGATAGAGATTCATCCGAAAAGTAACTGAAAACTCGAAATTAATTTCTTTGAGGACGCGAAGATAAACCAATGCGGCAAAAGACAGACGCGGGACATCGGCTACAGGTTGAATGACTTTATACTCCAACTCTTTATAAACCCGCTTAGGCGGTAAATCTGTAAAAGCGGCGGCTTCGGTGGGGGTGAATATCGCTTCCATATTTAGCTAAACCTTTCCCTCTATAGGGAATAGTTTAACCTAAGTTACGCGCCTATGTCTTGGCGCGTCCATCTAAAGAAGGAAATTTAGCTGAAGCGATCGCAGTAGGGGCAACCGAGTTCAACTGTTTAGCTTCTTCGGCATCTTGTTGTTGATACCATCTCTCCAACTGCTGCTGTTCTTCAGAAGTTAGCAATTGCCCTCTTGTCCAACGATCGTGCAATTGCATTCCTAACTCCAAGATTGATAACTGCGAGAGAACAATACACTTTTTGACTATTTTACTTTAATACTTGTTATGTCAGTGCTTCCTGACAAAGGCGTTGGCGCTAGCCTGTGCGGTAGCACGTATCGCACGCACAAATAAGCTAGCGGGTCCAATAGAGGAACCATCGATATTGCCCAAAAAATCCGAAAATCATCCATTCCTCGCCGCGCCATGTCATCTTTTAGTAATACCGGAAACAAGAGACTTAACAAGCAACAATCTAAACTCATAACGTGAATAAAGCGATCGCTTTGCCATTGTCGAACAAAGTCTTGCCAATCTCCATTTATCAAACCATAGGAAATCAGTGCGAAGACACCAATACTCAACAAAATTCCAAACCAACGAGAATCTAAAATCTTTAACAGTATATTTTTTTCACCATTAAATTCTGTATATGGTTCTCGCAGAGCTAAATAAGGCAAGATGGCAAACGCTCCCACGCCAAACGATACGACAGAAAATAGCCATGCTGGAATTTTTTGCCCTCTACCGTCAATTAGCATTAAACAAATATAAATCAGCGGCCAAATGCCCATCAAATTGAATAAAGCAACTACCACAGCGTTAATTTTTCCCCAATGGACTAGAGAAAGATTGGCAATTAGTTCTAAAGTATTTGGTTGTATGGGGGGAGCTAGCAAAAAAGCATAGCCTATAAACCCCAACCATAACAGCCAAAATCCAACTTTTTTATTCATCATCTCACTGCGATCTTTAAATAAAGTGAAATCCATTCTTGTGGGGTAGCCCTCTGGGCTGCCCACGGAAACAAGCCGAATTGAATTTTAGCGATCGCCTTTATCTTTCATATAGCTCAACAACCAATTAGCTGCTGTAGCTCGGCGCGTTTGCCTCGGTCCGAACTCGCCCAATTTATAACCCTGGAAGCCTAAATCTTCTTTCAATAACTGTTTGTTTTCCGGTGGAATAGAACGGGTAAGTTTTACCGTTGCTGGGCGGCTAGCGATAAAATCTGGCGGCTCTGGATACTCGTTTTTCCACTCATCGGCTACATTGGTAGCATCCCATTTACTCGTATTATCGTCATATCGATAACCAAGGCATTGCCAGACTAATTGATTAACCGTATCGTCAGCAATTTCTTCGCGTAAAATTGCCCAAATAGTATCGGTATTTAAGGGTGGAAGATCGAACATATATAGCAAGAGGCAAGAGGAGCAATAGCTGTAGGTTGAGTTGACGGCAGGAAACCCAACTAACCCAGCCATAATGCCTCATTTTAGACTCTGCCAGCATTTTTGCGGAACGATCGCTCTTGAGGCTGTAGTCTAAGAATTGGGGAGCAGGAGAGAGGGAGAGGAGGGCGAAGAGGGCGAAGAGGGCGAAGAGGGTGGAGAGGGGAGTTCGGAGTTCGGAGTTATTTTTAACTCAACACTCCACACTTAACACTTAACACTTCCTAAGCTCCACACTTCACACTTCCAATAAGACTTCCAATGCTCCCGAACTTCTGGGTAAGCTCTAGAATAAAGTTAGTAAAGTCTACTTGTATTGTTTGAGAACCTACAAATCATGAGTCTATCAGTGAAGCAGTTAACAGCTTATTTAGCAATTCTCTCGATCGGCGGTGGTGCGGGCGTATTAGGCAGTCAATATCTCAAAGCAGAGAGTGTCAACCAAATTGACAGCAGTTCTCAGACAGTGCAAGTAGCCGTCCAATCTCCCATTCCTGCACCGCCAAAAAGTCCGCCCAGACAAGATCTCAATTTCATTGCTCAAGCTGTAGAGAGAGTCGGCCCGGCAGTGGTGAAAATCGATGCCTCTCGTCGGATCTCTCGACAACTGCCTCCAGAATTCGACAATCCGTTGTTTAAAGACTTCTTTGGCGACGTAAATCCACGAGAACGGGTAGAGCGCGGTACTGGTTCTGGTTTTATTATCAGTGCGGATGGGCGTTTAGTGACTAACGCTCACGTGGTAGCTGGTAGCGATACGGTGAAAGTCACTCTCAAAGACGGTCGAACCTTCAACGGCAAAGTAGTGGGAATCGATCCGCTGACAGATGTTGCTGCCATCCAAATAGAAGCATCTAACTTACCTACAGTCAAATTAGGCAACTCCGAAAACTTGATTCCTGGAGAGTGGGCGATCGCGATCGGCAATCCTCTAGGCTTAGACAATACTGTAACTATTGGCATTATCAGTGCTACCGGGCGTTCTAGTTCCCAAGTTGGGATTACCGATAAGCGAGTGAACTTCATCCAAACCGACGCGGCAATCAATCCCGGTAATTCTGGTGGCCCGCTATTGAATGGCAGCGGGGAAGTAATTGGCATCAACACCGCTATTCGCGCCGACGCTCAAGGACTCGGTTTTGCGATTCCCATCAATACCGCCCAACGAATATACGATCGACTCTTTGCTACAGGTAAAGTCGAGCACGCCTATCTGGGAATTCAAATGGTGACGCTGACACCAGAATTGAAAGAAGAAATTAACAAAGATACCGACATCAAGCTTAAAGTCACCCAAGACAAGGGAGTCTTAATTGGCAGGGTGGTGAGAAATTCACCGGCCGAAAAAGCTGGTCTGGAGGCAGGAGATGTCATTATCAAAATTAACGATGAAGCGATCGCGACTGCCAGCGACGTGCAAAATCGAGTAGAAGCCAGTCGAATCGGTGATGATTTACAGATAGAAATTAGTCGCAACGGCCAAAATCAGACGATTACAGTCCAACCTGGTCCCTATCCGGTCAGTCAATCATCGGAATAAAGGAGATGGGGAGATGGGGAGATGGGGAGATGGGGAGATGGGGAGAATTTTTAACTCCACACTCAACACTCCACACTTAACACTTCCTAAGCTCCTGAACTCCTGAACTTCTGTTGGCGCAGCCTGCGCTCGGCGCATACTTCTAAACTTCTAAACTCCTTTCTTCTCATAGCGGATATTGGCTTTTTGCAGACGTTTTAAAGCCTCAGCCAAGCGATCGCATTCAGCAATCAAACTGATCCGCACGTAACCTTCGCCGCCAGGGCCGAAAGCGTTGCCAGGAGTTAAGACTACGCCTGTTTCTTGCAAGACTGACAGGGCAAAATCAGTCGAACTCAATCCCGTAGGACAAGGCAGCCAAAGATACATGGTGGCTTTGGTTTTGGGAATATCCCAACCTAATTGGGCTAGCCCTTCAATTAGAAAGTCGCGGCGGCTTTGGTATCGTTTTTGGACTTGATGGATGTAGGTATCGGGCAATTGCAGTGCCGTTTCTGCGGCGGCTTGCAACACCGAAAAAATGCCGTAGTCCAAGTTAGTTTTTAGAGTTCGCAGCCCTTGAATGATGTGCTGGTTGCCGACGACAAAACCCACCCGCCAACCTGCCATATTGTAAGTTTTAGACATGGTGTGAAATTCCACCCCGATATCTTTGGCTCCAGGAATTTCTAGCAAGCTAGTAGGTTGATAGCCATCAAAAGCTAATTCGGCATAGCAGAGGTCGTGGACGAGGAGAATTTCGTACTTGCGGGCAAAAGCGACAATTTCTTCAAAAAATTCGCGAGGTGCAGTGGCAGCGGTGGGATTGCTGGGGTAGTTGAAATAGAGAATTTTGGCAGCTTGGGCGATTTCGTCGGGAATGGCAGCTAGATCGATCAGCCAATCATTCTCTGGTTTGAGAATCAAACTGTGGACTTGAGCGCCAGCGATCGCCGGGCCTCTAAAATGTACTGGATAAGCTGGACTGGGAACGATAACGATATCTCCAGGATTGAGATATGTCAAAGCTAGGTGAGCCAGTCCTTCTTTGGAACCGAGTAAGGGTAAAGCCTCGCTATCGGGATTGAGAGCTACGTCATAGCAACGTTGATACCAATTAGTAATCGCGCGACGAAAACTGGCAGTCCCTTCAAATGGAGGATAGCCGTGATTGTTGGGGTTTTGCAAAGCAGCGATCGCGGCATCAATTACTGGTTGAGGGGCAGGCCCGTCTGGATTGCCCATGCCCAAATCGATTAAGTCCAATCCCTGTTCGCGGGCGCGGGCTTTGAGTTCGTCGAGGCGAGCAAACACGTAAGGCGGTAGTTTTTGCAGGCGTTGCGCTGGGCTAATCCAATCTAAAGTCATCTGAGAGAAACAATTAATTAACGAGCCTGAGACAACAATTTTACCGCGCTTGTTTCCAAATGAGTCGCCTTTATCGCTCTGGCAGCCACAAGAGGCGATACGTGCTATTGCACAGGCTGTCCCAACGCGATTGCCTTGATACAATAGTAGGCAAACCTCAGCCTAGTTATGCCTATCTACCTTTTAACCAAAATATGGCAATAATCTTGCTCTAAACTAAATCATATGCTAACTCAAGAAACAGCCTTTAAAGTCAAATTATGGACTGTCGATCGATACCACGAATTGATTGAAAAGGGGGTTTTTCATCCAGAAGAAAGAGTTGAATTAATTGCAGGACAAATTATTCAAATGAGTGCCAAAGGAACTGCTCATACATCTGCTACTAGGCGTGCTAGTAACATTTTACGGAACCTGCTAGGCGATCGCGCCTCTGTTTACACTCAAGATCCCATCCAATTAAACGATCTTTCCGAACCAGAACCAGATGTGAGCGTGGTTAGATTCGATCCTTTAGATTACTCGACTCACCATCCGACAGCGGCTGAAGTTTATCTGATTATTGAAGTGGCAGACAGTAGTTTGACTTACGATACCGAAATCAAAGCTGAACTTTACGCTGCATCTGGAATTGTCGATTATTGGGTTTTAGATGTTAGCGATCGAAGGTTAATTGTTTTTAGAGAACCAGATCCCCAAGGATATCGAAGTCAAGTAATTCTGGACGAACGACAAGCGATCGCACCTCTAGCTTTTCCCGATTTGGCGATCGCGGTTATCGATATCTTACCTCGGACTAACTAGCTACTCAGCGGGGAAAAGAAGGCAATCGATCGCCTGGAGGTCTGCGGGGCGGCGGGTATTGTCCTGGCGGAAAACCTGGTGGCGGTTGCCCGGAACCCGGTTGAGTGGGACGACTGGGCGAGTTTTGTCCGGGCATAGGGACTCGACTACCCTCTTTGGGCACAAAAGTTTCATCCGGTGTCCCTCGAAAGGCACGGGAAATAAACGGGAATTCTGGGGTGATGTAGTAGTGGTAAATGCCTTTGGGATACTCTGGCGTGACACCAAAACGCCCGTTACATTCATCTAAATCTCCTGCACCTGCGACGTATTCGTAATCTTGCACGAAGGTACCGTCGTACTGCCCGCCGGGACCGCTATCGCGTTTTCCCTGCTTTAATCGATAGCTAGAGCGGATTTGGCGAATCGGACTGCGAGAATTGCGGGGTTCTGAGTAGCCGTAAGGAGCATAAACTGGAAACCCATCACCTGCATAGCCAATTAGCAGCATTTTCTTGCTGCTGCCCAATTTGGCGATCAATCCCGTAGGTAAGCCGTGATAGTGATAAGCACCAGTAGGCTGAACGTGGGCATTATTGGCATCAATTCCCAGATTGAGTTTGCCAGAGAGTGCCTCGTATTGCCAGTTGCGATCGCCCCTCCAAAACTCCGCGGCCCCCGGATCGAACAGGACTCCATTAACAGCTACTCCAAAGCGCCCGAACTGGAACCGCCTAATCTTAGCAGCGATTTGGGGGTTGGCAGGTACTCGCAATTGATAGCTTTGCGCTTTGATGCTATTTGGATTGCCTGGATTGGGAAAAGTGCCTGTTTGATGGTTGGGCAAACCGTTGGCAACAATATAGCGATAGTTGCCTTTCAGATAAATTCTTACCTGAGAGTTTTGGAGAGGATTGTCTTTAGCGATCGCTACCTCTTGTTCTCCCCACCAGCCAGTTTTTCGGCCGAGGAATTCTACCGCCAAGAACCCACCTGCCATCAAGAATATCCGCCGCGAATAGCGAGGAAAATGCCATTGGCGATCGAAGTGAGAACTCATGGCGAAAACTCCTGATAAGCTCTGGTGCAATTTAAATTGTATATGGGTATGAGTGGAGATGGCAGAGATAAGGGGAGTTCCTAACTCAAGATCGAATCGATTGACATCCCAAACGCAGTCGCCGTAAATTGCACCGATAAAAATACGAGCCTGTAACTGCGGTATTATTGCTTGCTAGATTATTAGATTGCAATTGTAGTCTAATTATAACTTATGCTTTAATTCTCGAAACTAGATATTGAGGGCAAGTAATGAAACTACCCGTCGATCTTCTTGAGTTTATTAGTGCAGGGAAACAACTTGAATACGATCCAGATACCTGTGAAGCAGGTATGGTGAAAATACGTTCTTTTGCCAATCTCAAATATGAGCGGTTCCCTGTGGAAACCAGTAGTTCCAAATCATTCAAGCAAGATCCTAACTACCCAAATGTTAATTCCTACCTCGTCCTTGGTGTTAACTTAGTCGAAAGTTGCACCAATGATTATGACCCTGCTGGGATTCTTATATGGTTGCCGATTGAGAAACGATATGGTGTATGGGATGCTTCTCATTGCACAATCATAATGTTTGGCATTGATATTACTTGGAAGAACATTATTGCTACGCCATCTGACTATATTAATGCTGGATGGTTTTCTACAGAAGATCCCGAACTGCTTGAAGTATTTGAACTATTACCTTGGTTGAATAACCATCCATATAGCAACAATCAGTTGTACGATCCTCAGCCAGCATAACAAGCGCAATGCACCGGAACTTTTGCTTATTATAATTGATAGCCAATTTTATCTGCGTCCGGTGATTGTGAAACGTTAGCTCATGAACTTTGAGTGGGACGAGAGAAAAAACGAGAGTAATATTGATAAGCATGGCTTCGATTTTGCTGACGCTTATCGGATCTTTGATTTACCAATGGTGATTGAACTTGATGAGCGTTACGATTATGGTGAGGATCGATCGATTGGGACGGGAATGCTAGACGGACGAGTCGTTGTGCTTGTTTACACTGAGCCTGATGAGCAAACAATTCGTATCATCTCACTCAGAAAAGCTCTCTCACATGAAAGGAAACGTTATGAGCAATACCTCAAGAACCAACTGGGATAGAATCGATGCAATGTCCGATGAGGACATTGATACCTCTGATATTCCGCCTCTTACCGATGAGTTTTTTGCAAAAGCTAAATTGCGGATGCCTTCTTCTTCATTAGCTACCGTTGCTATTCGTGTCGATCCTGAAACTCTAGCTTGGTTCCAATCAAAAGGTGAGAAAGCAGAGCAACACATGGCGGCGGCTTTGCAAATTTATGCAGAAGCACAGAAAAATGCGGCTAGCCTGCGTCAATCAGCCTAACAACCATGTTGCAGTGGACGGCTTAAAGATCTTGGTATTGAAGCAAAGGAAATCTGTCGCTGCCGAACACGACCGTTAAATTGCTGAAGCGATCGCCCATCACATTAGTCTTGACAAACTTTTTCCCACGAGGGTTTGAGGTTGGGATGCGATCGCCAATAGTCCCCTGCCATAGCAATTTAATGGGCGGCTGAGTAGAGCTATAATTTAAGCAAGTGATTTTAAGCTAGGATCGTGACCACAGTAGCCATTTTGCCAATCTCTGACGTTAATGGAGAGAAATCATATCGAGCGATCGCAGGAGACAAACATTGTATCGGTAAAACTGCGGGGCAAGCTCTGGATGCCTTAACTGCTCAGTTAGATGAGATTGAATTTAGTGCGCTACTAATCGTCCAGAGCTTTTATCCTGACCCATTCTTTAATGCCCAGCAGCAGGAAGAGTTATCGGAATTAATGAGTCTGTGGCGATTAGCACGGGATGAAGGACGGGAATTATCGCCAGAACAACAAACGAAGTTGAATACCTTAGTTGACATGGAACTCTGGGCAGCAACAGCGCGGACAGCGGCATCGATCCAGCAAGGTAATTCATGAATCCTTACTACACGGCGATCGCTCAACGAGCGAATCATCGTTGTGAATATTGCAAGCCTCCTGAAGTGGTTTTCAATTTTCCCTTTGAGGTAGAGCATATTATTCCACTTTCTTGGCAAGGTTCAAATGATGAAGCCAATTTGGCCCTTGCCTATGGATTCGTTTGGGTTTGTTTCCATAACCGCGCAGTACAACAACCGCTAGCCTCGACAAACCGTTTTCCACTGCGGTTTGAGGTTGGGATGCGATCGCTAAAAATCCACCTGCGATCGATCGCATTCGCCGCGAGTAGCAAGGTTGTATAAGGAGCCTCCGGCTCCCCTCTCCCGTGGGAGAGGGGTTGGGGGTGAGGGCAGCAATGGATGGTATAAGAACCGGAGTTGATATAAACTCCTTTTATGGCTTCAACTTTCTCATTTCTTCTCGAACGTCTACAGCGATTTGAATAGCTTCATTTAACAATCGTCCCTGTTCGCTAGCGCGATCGCTCACCTGTAAAGCTGCCAAAGCTGACAGATTGTTAGTAAATAATTGCTGGTTCGAGCTAATAAAGCTTTCGTTTTCTCGCAAAATCCGTTCGGTTTTTAAAGCTCTAATTAAATCTTCTCTAGTTAGATAAAGCGCGTCTATTACCCGATCTCTATCTTGCAACTTAACGCTAGGATTTCCCACCGATTCTATCCGATCGTTCAGATCGATCGCTTTAATTACGGCATTATAGCGATCGACTTCTTCAAACAAGCGAACGAGATTGTAATTCTCTGTGGTGAAATAGATCTTTTTGATATCTCGAACGAGCAACCCTATAGCGATCGCGGCATGAAGTATTACTAGTAAGGGAGCAAAATCTAAAAATATCCGGGACTGCACCAAGCAACTGAGAAACAGCAAAGGTAGTAGGGCGCAAGTTTTTAGGATCTCGGTCAAAAATTTCTTCATTGTCGGTGGCATCAAGACTGCATTTATGCTCGCGCCACTCCAACGTCTTAGTTCTCCTCTCCTAATCGCTAGTCCTTGTAGATCGGGTTCCATAACGAGCATTATTTATACTTCTACAACTAGAAGGCGATTGCCTCCCATCTACTCTAACACTGGGAAATTGCGTTGGCGTAGACTGTGCGTAGCACGTATCGCTTTGCTAATCTGGTTATTGACTGCTAGCCTTGTTAGTCTTTTTTTCTACTTACTCGCTCTTCCAACCAAATAGCTCAGTAGGCTAATAAATCCAACTCGATCGTATCGGCAGCGCGAGCCACGCCCCCAGCTTGACGAAATGACTCTTGAATAGCTGGAATTGGCTGGAGGAAAGACGAATCTGACAGCACCCGCTCGATCGCTGCCCGCAGTTCGGAGGCAGAGAATGTCAGCTTGTTGAGGATTAAACCTACCCTAGCATCCTCGACCCGCATTGCCATATCAAACTGGTCTGCCAGCATCGGGATGCCCACAATTGGCGTTCCGGCTGCCAGCGATTCCTGAGTGCTGTTGATACCGCAATGAGAAACAAAAACCCGAACCTGTGGATGTTTGAGGATCGCCAGCAAAGGTGGTCCCCAGGCATCAATGCGAATGTTTGCAGCCAGCGGTGCAGGTAGTAGCTGCTGCATTTGAGGTCGCAGAATCCACCAGACTCGAAACGGTGCGCCAGCAAATGCCTCGTACATCCGATCGACTAAATCTAGCATCGGCAGCGCGATCGTGCCCAGGTTAACATAGACTACTGGCGGGCCGTTACCCAACCAATCCTCGATTTCAGGGGATAACGGCTCGACGACTGAAGACAGCATGGGACCAACCATGATTACATTCCCTGGCAGCGGCCGGGGATACTCCAGACCAAAAGCACTGTTAACCATGACAGTATGTTTGGCCCAGGCGCAATTAATACTCAGTTTCCCCAATCCCCGACTTGCCCGAAGCTGGTTGAGCCTGCGTCCGATGGTTAGATCGACGATCCGGCCGCTGAGCCATCGCAGCACCGGATAAGACCATTGGCGATGCCAGGGCAGAGCGCGAACAGAATGCCCCATATAGGGCAGAGGCACATCAAACGCGGGGGGCAGATATTCAATAGAAATAGTAGTAAGTAGATCGGGATTGTTGATAATAACTGCGATCCCTTCAGCTTCAGCCAGATCGATCGCACCTCTGGTGACAAAATCGACAATCAGAATATCGGGGCGTTCTTGGCGGACAACTTTCAACAATTCATCAAAGAAGAGCGGCCAAATCAACCATAAAGACTCGACGATCTGGAAGCTACCCTGCCGGAAGTTTTTCCCTTTGGAGATCTCTTGCTCGATCTCCAACAACTTATCCTGAAACCGGGCTGCCGATCCCAAATCGACAAAACGCGCCCCCTGTCGAACGCAGGGATCTGCTTCTACATAGTTTTGGATTTCTCGTGTAGAGGCAATGCCCACCCGCCATCCACGTCGGACGAGTTCCTCTGCTTGCCGCAGTAGAGGGTTGATGTGTCCCACAAAGGGAATGGAGACAAATAAGGCATAGTTACCTGAATATTTAGAGGTCATAAAACTTGCTCTCTAGCAACTGCATAAATGGTAAAAATATTCATCAGTTTGTGGACTTCCCAGTCTTCTCGATCGACAATCGTGCTGTATCTGTGGCTCTCGAACAGGGATACGATCTTTGACAAGCGATCGTCGATATTATGCACTTCGACTACAAACTGTTTAATCTTCTTCCAATCCTCCGCTTCGATTCCCATCAGCACGTCTAACTCGCTGCCTTCAGTATCGATTTTCATCAGATCGATCGCGGCAATATCGTTCTCTCTAATAATTTCTGAAACCGTTTTCAGTTGACAATCGATCTGAATCGATCGGGCTTTATCTATCTTCCCTAAAACCAATCGATTGAGAATTGTCAGACAGAGAGATCCGAGCAACGGTATTGACAGAATTTTTAGGAAAAATCGTGCTAATCCAGGAGAAATCAGAGCGACTTTTGCTAAATCGACCGCGATCGCTTTCACCCAGTCATCTATGGTTGCATCCTGACTGACAGACTCTGCTAGCTCCCGATCGTACATACTTGCTGCCAAGCTGAGTTTTGGATTAAACTCAAATCGAGCTACCCGATTCTGCTCTGATAATCCTAAATTGAAAAGTTCGATCTCTGAGGTCTGGGAATAATTACTGGCATTGTCTTTTAGAGCCGAAAAAATATCGGGAATTGGTTCAAAGGCGAAGATTTTTAGATGGCTGAATAATTGACCGAGAAAAATTGTATACATCCCAATATTGGCACCAACATCGAAGATACAGTCGCCATCGCAGACTTGAATACCATACTTTAGGTATGACTTTTGAATAAAAATTTCATGGTAAAGAATCCCAGCTTCCGTTTTATTTAAAGCCGAAATCGTCAATCCATTTGGTAAATCCACAGATTGCATATTAGTCATATTAATAATGCCTCTGGAGAACGTACCAACTAAACGATCGCAATCGCATCTTGACATCAGAATCAGGAACTAGTCGATCGAGTTCTTGCCAAGCTGACTCGACCAACCCGTTAGCTTGTTGCACGCAGGCTGTGATTGCTCCGCAGGCTTCGAGAGAGTCGATGACAGCAGATATATCTTTCGGATCGCTAAGATTAGCACCAAGACTTTTCCAAAGCTGCTGCCGTTTTTTTAAAGGTAAAGCTGACATCGCCTTAGCCACAGGAAGGGTGATTTTACCTGCCGTAATATCTTCTCCCTTGGACTTTAAATTGTTTTCAAAGCCGCGTAAATTCAAAACATCATCAACAATCTGAAAAGCAATACCCAAAGCTTCAAAAAAGCCACCAAGTCGATCGATTTGCTCTTGACTTCCCCCACCGAGAATCGCCCCCATTTTGGCCGAGGCGCTGGCAGGAACTCCAGATTTAAGGCAGTACATGGACAAAATTCGTGCTTCTAACAGTTCTCCAGTACCGCAATCGACTACTTCAGGCATCAGATAACTAAAACCGCTAAGATCTAAAGCTTGTCCGGCATGAGCGGCTCGCAAAGTATCAAAATATAGCTGGTAAATTCGCAGCTTATCTGCGGCAGAAATATTACTATTTCTTAGTAAGATCTCTCCTAGAAAATAACAGGCATTTCCAGCATTAATCGCCAAAGGTTCGCCATAGAGATGATGGCAAGTAGGACCGCCTCGCCTCACTAGAGAGCGATCCTGCACGTCGTCAACAATTAAAGAACCGACGTGCAATAATTCGGGAACTCCCAGCCAATCTAAGAACAAGGAAGAATCACCCCCTACAAGATCGATACAGGCTAAGGGAGCGTAGGAGCGCCAAGCTTTGCCACCTCGATCGACGATGGTACGAATCGGTTCGAGTAAGGCTTGAGAATACTGCTGGGAGTCGAGTCCTTGCAGGCGGTGGGGTTGAGATTCGCTACCTATGAGTTTTTTCAATTGAGCGGTAGTGGGTGCAAGCGGTAAAAGATTTTGGATCGATGTTCTGGTTTGCTGTCCGACAGCTTTGAGAAAGTCTTCTAATCTTGCCAACTTACTAAAGCCACTGCGTTCGATAAAGCCAATTCCTCGAACTGTTTTTCCCTTCATCTCACCTGCGATCGTTACCCGCCCTTCCCAAAAACCTGGGTGAGAAATAAGGGTGACAAACTCCTGCGCGGGAAATGCGGCCTCTACGGTAAGGCTAAGATCGAGAGCGGGAATTTGTAACAGCCATCGAATCGGGTAGTTCTCAAAAGTACGGCTACTGGTCCAGTTTTCTAGGGGCTTGAAAGTAAACTCCCTATGGCATTGCCAATCTCCTTTTGGATCGATGACAATAGCATAATGTCCGCAACTTGTGTCTTTATCGATATCGATCAGATCGTAGGCATTAATTTCGCAGCCATTATCGAGTTGGACGGCAATCCAATTCCAAGCAACATTCGATTTAGTACGATCGCTATTTTGCCGCTCTTCCGGTCTACCAAATTCGCGATCGTACCAACCCTTAGCTGTTTTAACTTCAAGAGTTTTTCCTGCCACTGTTAGGGTTCCTTCTACTCGACACGAAGGGACAAAGTAATAAAACATTTCTTCTCCCGTAGTGCCTCGCACCACGCCGTTATTGCCGTGGCGAGCGGGAGGTTTTTTTAAAGTAAATAAGAGTTCGCAACCGACTATTCCATCTCTGTCTGCCAGTTTTAGCTGGTAGCATCCTTCAGTTAGCTTCACAAATCGATTGCCGTCATAGTCCAGCTTTAATTCCTCCGCGCTCACCTCAGCATTCTTTTTCAGCAGTAAATCTGGAAGAGTTACCTTTCCCTGTTCAAAAACTTCTCTCAGAGCTTTTTTGAGAAATGGATCGGTAGTGTTAAAATCCTTTTGCATCTTGTTTAGAGCAATCCCAGGCCCTCGACGATCGAGCAGAGATTCCCGATAGTATTTCTGCTCGGAAGCATCGATTAGCGCCCACGTCAACGAATGGCAGTAAACTGGTTCTAATTTTGGCTCTCCAGCTTCTTCCAAAGAGCGAAAAAAGGCTGCGAATACAGAAAATTCTCTGCCGTCAACAGTCACCAAATGGCTGTTGACATACCACCATTCGATCGTGGAAGAACGATGGGGGAGATCGTGGATTTTGAGATCGATCGCTCCATCGCCAGGCCAATCGTCTGGAAAAGACTTAATCCCTAAGCATGAATTCTTTGGTAACTGGTTTTCCATAAAATTTGAGAAAATAAATATTAATAGTGCCGACGCTCTTAACTACAGAATTAATCCAGATAGTTCCGCCAACCCATGACAACTCGATCGCCGATCCGGGGGCGATCGCCATCCTGGTATTGAGCCTGCTAACGATTCGATCTAATTAGCTTTAGAGCGATATCGATACTTCGATCGTAGATGTAGCTCTAATAAGAAATCATCTGAAGAAAGTCTTGGTCGCGAGCGACGAAATTCCTCATCGGACTGCAACTTTCGTTGATGGTTAGGTTAAATATGCTTATAACTTTCGTCTTGCTTTAAACCTGGTAAAGGATCGATTGGCAATGATACCAATTTTCCTTAATCGCTGGAGACATGACTGGGCTGGGAGACGCGATGTATCGCGTCTTTACATTAAGGCTCTCTCTCTTTCAGAAAATCATTTTGTATTACAGTGTTACCGTTTCCATCTTCAGCATCTCGTTACCACCTTTTTGCAGTTGGTATTTCACCCGATCGATCGATACCTTGTATCCCAAGTCGCTAAATTCTTCCAGGATCCGATCGAGATGGGGAGAACGTTTCAACATTAAAGTTAATAAGGGGAAAATTCGGACCTCTCGACTGACTCTCAGCATTTCTCTAATCGCATCAAAGTGAAACTGATAGTCGTAATGGTCGGAGTACAAAAAGAGAAAATGAGAACATAGAGCCAGATCGAATCGATTGTCTTCAAAATTCAGTTTTGGCAATTCCCCCAGTTGATATCTTCCTTCTAATCTACCGCGATCGTAGTCGCTGACAAATTCTTTGATGGCTCGATATCTGTTATTTCGGAGATCTTCTGGCGATTTATGATACGACCATACCCAGTCATCGGGAGTGGCTATAACTTGACCGATGATATCGTCAACTACTTTATCGAATCTTTTTTGAATTTCTGCCCCGCTAAATTGATATATGGGGTCTACAGAAGTGACATTAGCACCGATTTTAGTAGCCTCTGAATTGAAGCTAGCAGGTCCGTCACCTACACCTAAAATCCGCGTGGCAGGATTCAGTTCTGCCAAATCGAACATTTTGAGATATTCACCAAGCGATCGCCCAAAGGGAACCACTTTTTCTAGCTGCATTACCATCGCCTTATTTTCCTGAAGTAATTGTTTCGGCCATATTGAAATATTGTATCTAAACTCACAAATCTGAAATTCCTGGCTCGAAATAATGGATGTTGAACCAATTCGCAATTACCAGTCCGTAATTGGTGATTTAAATGTTTGGCGGCTTAAAACCACAAATTTACAATTTTCCAACGGGACGAGCGCGTATTTTAATTGCGAATTGCGAATTGACAACTGTTATTTTAAGTTATGCCAAAAAGACGCGATTTCCTTTTGGGTAGTGCTGCGGTAGCAGCAGCGGTTAGTTCTCAAGTGCAGGCTCAGGAAACGAATCGCCCGGAAATGCAGGCGCTCCAAGAGGGCTATGTCGGGCAATATGAGGGCGGGGTCTACCTGCTACCAGCAACCAACGAAACCGTTCAGTGGGGCTGGTTTAACAACTCAGAACCTCCACGCGCTCGCATCAAGTCGGGCGATACAGTCGTGATGGAAACGATGATGGCATCACTAAATCAGGTTTTGCCTGGAGTACCGATCGATAAAATTACCAAACTTCGGGTCGATAATCCCGGTCGAGGTCCCCACTCGGTCACGGGACCGATTTTTGTCGAGGGGGCTGCGCCGGGAGATGTGTTGCGGGTGCGAATTAACCGCATCGTGCCTCGCCCTTATGGAGCCAATTGGAATTTGCCTGGAAATCTGGGATTAGGGCTATTTCCTAAAGAGTTTGCCGAGGCTCAGGTGAAGCATTTCTACTTGGATATGGGAAGGCGAAAAACCCAGTTTCTGCCCGGTATCGAACTCCCAGTTCGCCCGTTTCCGGGAATTATTGGGGTGGCACGGGCTGAAAGCGGGCAATACAGCACCGTTCCGCCAGGCCCCTTTGGCGGCAATCTCGATTGTCGGGAATTGGTACAGGGCACGACTATCTACTTACCCGTGTTTGTCGATGGAGCGTTGCTGTGGTCGGGAGATTCCCACGCGGTACAGGGTAATGGCGAAATTAATCTAACGGCGATCGAAACAGCTTTCAGCGAACTCAATCTTACCGTAACCGTTATCAAAGGGCGATCGCTCACCTGGCCTCGCATTGAGTCGCCTACCCACTGGATAACGCTAGGATACGATCGCGATCTCAACAAAGCTCTAGATATCCTCGACGAAGAAACCATGAAGTTTCTGTCCGAGTGGCGGGGGCTGCGAGGCGCAGAGGCCCGTAAATTTATGGCGACTTACGGCGACTGTCGGGTAGCAGAAGTGGTGAATCAGTTGCGGGGCGTATACTGTATGTTGCCGAAGAATCTGACAACACCCATTGTCGCCAACCCAAAGACCGACACCACCGACAGTTTTGTTACCCATGCTGTAGACGGGGATGCGATGCAGGCGTTGAATAAAGCCGCCATGCAAGCGATCGATCGCCTGCAAGAAATGAAGCAGCTATCGGCCCTCGATGCTTACTCGCTATCGAGTCTCGCCCTCGATGCCCGCCTCGGACAACTCGAAGCTGGAGCCAAGAACGTCCACTGTCTGGTGCCTAAATCGCTTTGGACTAAAGGATAAGGGGCCAGATATGGCTTAACTTGGTGCGATCGTCTAAATCGCTATTTGTCCTCTAAAAATTGCCGTATCTCCACTGTATCTGCATAGAACATCTGCGATTCGGCAATTTTGCCGCCGCGCATTTTATAGACGCTCGCGACTGGCAAATCGAGTTTTCTTTTGCTCCTCATTGCCAGTCCTCTCAACCGCCAAAGGACGATGACATAATCTCCTGCATCCAAGAAGACTGCATCCATTTTCCTCTCGGTTGCTGGTTGAAGGGGGTTCCAAGTTTGGGCAGCACCATTGATATGTTGTTTCGCACCCTCAAAACCGCGATAGATGCCACCATAGGGCAGCGACTCGGCATCGCGGATGACAATTTCGGGATCGTAAGCCGCCAGAACTCCATCGATGTCGCGGTCTTCGACTGCTTTGAACAGATGGCGAGTATTTTCTATATTTTGCTGTGACATAAATTCTCCCACATCAGAAGCGAACTCTGAAATTAATTGACACATTCAGTATGGGAGATTATTCAATACTTCTCTTCCAGGTTTTTGCGATTGTTTTCAACGTTCTTGCGATCGCCTATAGCCTCACCCGCAGCCTTTCTCCTTGGAACTCAAGGCAGTTGCCTTAGCAGGGCGGCTCTGAAAGAGCTAGCCGAGATTGCTGCCAAAAAACCTTGGGAGTAACTCCCACGAGGCGTTTGAAATGGTAGGTGAAATGTCCTTGGCTAGCAAAACCAACCATCTGAGCAATTGCTGCCAGCGATAAGTCGCTCGTAACTATCAATTCTTTAGCCCGTTCGATCCGACAACTAATTAAATATTTATGAGGTGAAGTATTAGTCGATTTCTTAAATATATGGGCAAAATGATAGGGACTCAATCGCGCGATCGCTGCTAATTCATTCAAGCTAATATGTTCGCTCAAGTTTGCATTAATAAAATCAACAATTTCTTGCCATTGCAGTTGGGTAAAACCACCTCCGATCTTTTTTATTTGACGCGAATTGTTTGAGTATCTAGATAAAAGATGAACGACGAGTGCCTGAGCGATCGCATCAGCATAAAGGTTGCTATTTTGCCCGTCGATTTCTAAGGATGTTTTGAGGGCAAAGCCCATCTGTTGAACTAATGGATCGAACAGTGTAGCCAGATGCGGAATGAGTTCGAGGCGATCGCTTCCAAACACCTCATAACCAACTCGAACGAGGAATGAAGGTGCTAAAAACAGATTGAAAAATTCAGCTTCTTTATTCCAGCAGAACTGTTGGCTTAAATAGGCTGGATAAATAGCTAAACCTCCTGCCATGGAATTAACCGTCTCGCGTTGTCCGCCTACAACTTGTTCGAGTAGAACGGGCTGACCGACATTGATGCAAATAGTATGGTGTGGCGACACGTACTCCGGAATCTCGCGAGGCGGTTGCCGGAAATGAGCGAACTGAATGTTTTTCCAGTTAGCGCGATCGCTAGCTAGAATCGGTGGGTGGGGGAAGACCAACGGCAAATTATTTTTGCCAAGATCGCTCACGGCTACATTGGTTGCAATTGCTTAAATTGTAACTGACTGAAGCTGCCGAAGAGCGCCTCCATCGACGGTTTCCCAACCATGCAGATAAGCTTCTATAACTCGCTTCTAGTAGGGCATCAGATGGGCAACTTTGCCGAATTGAGCCTCGGAAATTTCGATCGTTGGCATCGCTTCTCTAGTTGTGAGACTTGCATCTATACTTAGAGCTTCTTAAAATATCTGGCGACTGGGAACAACTCGAAGCCCGCTTTTTCATAGGTATGACGCGCTGGAGCATGACCCGGATCGCTTCCAGTCTCAACCATAGCCACAGACATCCCAGCATCTTTCATCCGATCCAGAGCGAATTCTATCAGAGCGCTGCCAATACCGCGACCTTGAAAGTCTGGATCGACAGCCACCATGTAGATTTCACCCATGCTGTCTTCTGAGTGTAGTTTCATGGCTACAAAGCCTACAGTAGAACCTGTATCGATCGCCACCCATACATTTGTGTCTTCCGCAGCGCAGACATCCTCGACAGCTTTTTGCTGGCTCGCACGCCAACTATCGGGATAGAATGCCTGGTAGACATCGGCATTCATCGCCTTTTGAATCGAATCAAACACTGGATTCCATGCCCGCAGTGAAAGACGAATAATGGCATCAAGGTGGCGTGGGTCGTATGGTTCGATTTCCATTACCATATAAAGCCCGTTAACTCTGTAAGCTTCAGTATTTATAATACAATATACTACAAAAGTTGGAAGCTTGGCACTGAAGTCTTACAGACGGCATCAAAGCGCGATCGCCTGCTAAATGAGAGGATGACATCGACCAAAAGAGGATGCGATCGAAGTTTGAGGTTAATTTCTAGAAATGTCTAATGTAGTTCTTATCATCAACTGAGGTGACGAGATAACCTGAGAGCAAGAGCGACCAGCGTGCGTACCGGATTGGCTGCGGAGCTAAAGGGCATAACAGACATATCACAAATATATAAACCTGGCACTCCAGAAACACTCAGGTTTTCGTCTACAACGGAACTGGTTGAAAATGGGGCATCGAGTCGAGTCCTGTACGGCATTCGTAAGGAACCAGCCGAATGATGAACGGTTCCCCACCCAAAACCCTTGCCGCCTTGCCCGTACCATACTTCATCGACAGGTCGTGCAGGGTTCCCGTTGTTGTCGAATTGTTTGAAGATCTCGTAAGTCACGCTGTTGAGAATCGCAAATATTTCACTAGCGCTCTTCTGCCAACCTGCCAAGGCAGGAAAACGAGATTGGGCTAGGTAGTCTGCCCAACTCAAATTTCTAAAGGCAATTTCAGGAACGAAGCTTGATGGTGGGGATGGTTTCACCTGATTCTCGTCATCTAGGCAGTTTGCAAAACTGAACTTAATATCGATTCGGGCTGCCCCGTTTGTAGGGTTGCTCGATTGGCTTTCAGTAGGATCGTTCTCTCGCAAATGCCAGTATTCATGATTGATATTCATTTCCACGTTGAATGGATATCTAATCTCATCGTTCGAGTCTCTGAGTCCACGAGAATAAAAAATAATCTTGGCATGATCGTCGCTCCCGATCGCTACATTGCCGATGCCTGTGGCGTAGGTGGTTATTTCGTTGGATGTCGGATGATCTGTAAGCCCCAGCCCGACTAATTGTTGTGTAGCCGCAGGTAATAGACCGTACACGCTCGAACGTTGAATGAGTTTGGGGCTTTCGATCGAGCCAGCAGCCAGAATGACGGTCCCCGCTTGAAACTCTCGCGCCGCCCCAGTTAACGTATTGCGACCCACAATAGTAAAAGATGCCCCCTGTTTTTTCACATCTTCGACATAGTGATTCAGAAGTATGTGCAGACCAGGCCCGTCTCCCTGGCTGATTCCAGGAGTGAGTCCTAACTGGTTAATTAGTAACTCAGCCGTATTGAAAACACCAGTTGGCTCAGTAAAAAATCGATCTTTTGGTTTGCTGTCCGACTCTAAGTAAGGTTGGTGTAAAGCGCGAGGTGTCTCTTGAATTGAGAAATCGCTGGCCAGCGGCGATTGCCGAAGCTTGGCAACGATTGCCTGGGCGACCGATCCCATGCTTCTCGATTCATTCATCGCCTCTCCAGCCAGATTCAGCAGACCAGCTTCTAAGTCTTGCTTAACCGTGTCAGGGAAAAAATCCAGTTCCCATCCCTGAATTGCAGGAATTAGACCAGACCAGAAAATCGATCGACCGCCGAAATTTAGTTGTGGCTTCTCGCCAATATAGTTTTGCGTTCCAGGATTGCCAGATTGCCAGAAGGTATCGCAGCCAAAATGCTTGGCGATGCTGGCGTTGGGAAAGCGACATACATTGTAGACATGAGTAGGGTAGACGAACGATCCAGCTTCTAGCAGGAGTATTCGCTGGTTTTTTCCTATCCGCTCGGCTAGATCGTCAGCCAGCACGCCCCCGCCGATACCCGATCCAATGATGATTACGTCGAAATCGTTGCGCGGACTTATATATTGCAGAAATAGGCGTTCCTGCGAAGCGGTCGCCTCAGATACAAAGTTTACATACGTTGACGGAGAAAATACCACCGATCGGCTACTCCTAAAATACTAGGATAAACAGATTAATGAAATGACATTGGAAATCTAAGATCTCAATTCGATCGAAAAATTTTCAGTTTGCTAACTATTTATTAGATCGATCGCTTGGAGTCTAACTGCATAATTTATGTAATTAGAAGTCAAACTTGCCTCTATGTTATCGGAGCTTAGGGGAATTAGACGGGTAAAATTTAGTAAATCTTCAGATTTACATCGCTTTTATTAGAGTCATCTTGGAGAAATGAGAAAAATATAAATTGTAGCAATTTTTACATATTTAGCTATTGATGGGTACACTTCAGTTTACTGATTCCAATATTCTTGGGCGATTGCTTCAACGGTCATTTTCAATTCAGGCAAATAGTTGGTCGCTACATTCCAAACAATTTCCAGATCGACATCTAAATATTGATGAGCCAAAAAAATCCGAAATTCGGCAATTCTTATCCAATCAGTTTCTGGGTGTGCCGCTTTCCACTTTATTGGTAATCTTTGAGTAGATTCGCAGAAAGTTTGCAAATTTCTGATTACAGCATCTTGAGTCTTAATATCTGCCAAAAACACTTCTCTTCCTTCAAGAGTATAAGCTTCAATTCGATCGATACAATCTCGAAGTTGTAGTGCCTTTTTTGATTCAAGAGGTAAAACCGTTACTTAATGACTTAATCGATCGGGTTGGCTTCTGGATTGATGCGCGGCTTTACGCAGAGGTTTTACAATCAGTTGGCGAGTCAGCTTGAAACCTGGAAGCAAGTATTATCCACTGTTAGATTTGGTATAGATCTCGTGAGTCTGCTTCACCAGGGTTCTTCTAATGCGGCGCACTCCATGACATCAAATTTGTAAGGAGGCTGCAAATCGTCATACCGCTGAAGATAAAACGTACAAAGCTCCTGAAATGAATGAACTACAAATATCTCCTCTTCTTCATGCGGGAGAATGAACCAGCGACTTCGATCGGATGGATGGAAAAGAATATCATCCCCGTCTGGGCTATCAAAAAATGGCACACACTCAACAGCATGAGCTTGCGTCAATATATCTGGGCTTCTATCCCAAAACCAAAACTCTGATAATCGCTCTTGGACTTCAAGCAGATAGTCATCTAGAATAAGCTGCGGCGGCAATGTCCGTATATGAAACTCAGTTTCACCGATTCCTAAAGTGGTAATAAAAGCTCGATAAGCCTCTGGAAAATTAAATCCTAGCCGCGCTTCCACACTTTCTAATTCTTCAATAGAGACAGGAGATAGTGGTGAATCAGAAATCAATGTGATGCCTTGAAAATCAATACTGTGCATACGATTAAATCCAATCTTGTCTGTAACAAAAGTTCTCTCGATCGATAACAGGTAGCTATACCCATCAGAGCGCGATCGCGCAGCCTTTATTACATCTTTCAGAAGTTGGTCAGGCATCGCCTACTAAAGGATAGGATGATATCGACCAAAAGAGAGGCGATCGAGGTTTCAGGTGAATTTCTAGAAATGTCTCTTAGACTAAAAGTATTATCTACTGTAAAAACTTGACATGGATACCTTGATTCAAGAACTCGATATAAAACTGCGTCAATGGCAACCTGCGATCGTCGAACAGGTGCGGCAGTACCTTGTAGAGATTATTGAATTGGCAGATCGAGATGCTTTAGATCTTCTTCGTTCTAGGGCAGTCGAGCAGGAGGTATTGGATCTAATCGATGAACCCTAAACCTGGTGAGGTCTGGCTGGTCGATCTAGGACTCGCAGCCAAAACACGTCCGATCGTTATCGTGTCTCGCTACGATACAGAACCCCCACGAGCTTTGGTTCTCTATATACCCGTAACGACTCAGAACCGAGGGAGTGCTTACGAGGTTGAGTTGCCTAATTTACCGTTTCTACGGCAGGGGTCTGTTGCTAACGTGCAAGGTTTAGGTTCTGTCCCATCTGTGAGATTGGAACGCAAACTTGGCGAACTATCAGAGGAAACCATGCTCGAAATCAAACAAGCCTTGATGTTTGCTTTAGATTTAGGAGCCATTGTCGAGCAGGATACAACTTCAAACCCAGACTATATGTAATAAATGCGATCGCTCTCCTACATCAACTCAAATAAAACCTGGTGGGAGTTAGCAATACACTCTAAATCATGGTTGAAACGGCGTACCCTGATGAAAACGAATTACCCAACCGCTTGTGGTTCGCGACCAGATCGAGCTTCTGCGTGCATATTCGATCGCGCCATCATACGTAACCGAAGTGTTATAAGTAACCTGGGCGATGTTCTCATCGAGCAGGCGCACTTGAAACTCAGGTAGTGGCAAGATGGCATCGATCGTTTGACGCGCCACCGCGAGGGTATCCTCTCTTTGGTAGACGCGCCCAGAACGGCCAAACTCAAAGAAGTCAGTGGCAATGAGTTCGTTCATGCGCTGCAAATCAAAACGAGTCTCTTCGCGCCATAGTTCCTCTTCTAAGCGTTCTAGGATTTCTCGGTCTTTGCTGCTAATTTCCATAACGACTTCAATGTAACTTGCGTACAGCTTCGATAATTCTAGAAGAATTAAACAGATCGTCTCGATCGCACGCATCCCACAGTGAGGTTAAAATCGCACTGGATCGATAAAGGGATAATACGATCGCTAGGCATGAGACAAAACCTTAAAGACAAAAATTTACTAATTCTAGGCATTATTTGGCTAATCGGGGCAATCAGCGATCTAATTTGGCTGGCAGTCGATCGCACTCCTCCTTCTTGGGACTTAGCCAAACACTTAACGGGTTCCCTAAACTATTGGCACGCATTGCAACAAAGTCCCCAGTTCTTTTCGGGCGAATGGTGGACTAACTTTTGGATGCTCTCCTCTAAGTATCCACCACTCGTATATATTGCCACCGCACCTATTCTCAATATCTTCGGGACCGGACCAGACCAGGCAACAGCGGTCAATCTGCTCTTTAGTGCCATTTTGCTGTTTTCAGTCTATGGCATCGGCAAACACCTGTTTAGCGATCGCGTCGGACTCTGGGCAGCGGGACTTTGCCTGCTATTACCCCGGTTATACACCGTCCGGTTGGAATACCTGTTAGATTATCCCCTCACAGCCTTGGTAGCAGCCAGTTTTTGCTGTTTGACTCTTTGGCGAGATGCCAAAACCACCAAAAAAAGTTGGGCAACAATTTTCGGTTTTGGACTTTGCTTTGGACTGGCAATGTTAGTCAAGCAGACTGCTCTCTTCTTTCTCTTCTTTCCCCTTCTCTGGGAAACCAGCAAGAATGTTTGGCGGCGAAGTTGTGGCAGGCTAGCTCAATTAGCTAGCGGTTTACTCCTCAGCATCGTTATTTTTGCTCCTTGGTATCGCACTAATTTGATATTTGTCTTTAGCGGTTTTAGTAACGCCAATATCGAACCTGCAACCTTAGAAGGAGATCCGCCGCTCAATACCCTAGCAGCCTGGACTTACTACTGGAACGACCTACCCCGCGCTCTTTCTTGGATTCTATTATTAGTACCGATCGTCTGTTTGTTGCTCCACTGGAAGAGTTTTTTCGCTCAAAGCCATATTAATTCGGCTCTGCGTTGGCTGGCAGTCTTTTTTTGCGGCTCTTATTTCCTTGCCAGCGCCATCGTCAACAAAGATCTGCGCTACATCATGCCCTATTTGCCGATAGTGTCAGTGTTTTTAGCATATGGCTTAACTTTAGGAAGCAGTCGCTTATTCGATCGCATCCGTTGGGGAAGTATTGGTGCAGCCATCCTACTTTTGTTCCTCAACTTGTATCCCGTAGGTGGGGCTGTTGGCTCTTGGTTGACCTCGATCGTAACTCCTACCGCCCAGCACTATGCCTATACGGGAGCCGATTGGCCCCTGACTCAAGTAATTGACGAAATAATTAAAACCGAACCATATCTCCGCTCTAACTTAGGCGTGTTGCCCTCTACCACTGCGGTTAACCAACACAATCTCAATTATTACGGCGCTTTGCAGAACTTTCAGGTTTACGCCCGTCAAGTGGGAGTGCGGAAAAAGCAGGTACAACAAGACGCGCGATCGCTTTCTTGGTTCGTCACTAAAACTGGCGAACAAGGCTCAGTTCCCGAAGAAGCCCAAGCTGCCATTACCCAAATTGTCGATCGAGGTGGAGATTTCCAACCGCACAAAACCTGGAATTTACCCGATAGCACTCTTCTTAAGCTTTACCGTCGTCGCCAACCACCAGTCGAGGTACAACTGTTAACTTCCCCTGCTCCCCCTGCTCCCCCTGCCTCCCCTGCCTCCCCTGCTCCTCGATCGGTGAAGTTAGAGCGAGTGGTAGTCCCCCAAACAGCCCCGCCTGGTAAGCCAGTTCCCGTAACCTACGAGTGGTCTGGAGATCTGGAGGAATTGCGATCGGGGTTGGTATTGCTGACTTGGCGCAACAGTAGCGGTTCTAGTAGTTGGTTGCACGATCGTGGTATCGGCATGGGGAATTTGTTTGCCGATCTACCTAACCCTCTCCCTCTTGCTCCCTCTCCCGTGGGAGAGGGCTGGGGTGAGGGCAGACAGGGGCTGGGGGCCAAAGGTCAAAACAGTTTCCAAGTCATCGAACGCCTGGCCATGTTACCCCCCTTAGACGTTCCGGCTGGAAGCTACACCTTAGATGCCATCTACTTAAATCGGCAAACTGGAGAACATTACGCTCTCCCCGTAACGCCTGTAACCCTGAAGATCGATCCTGTGGCCAACGCCACCCCTGCACCAGAACTCGACCTAATTACCCAAATGCGGGCTTTATCGGCCGCTTTACCCAAAGGGACAAAGGCTCTATCGCCTGTATTTGAAGAAGTAGCTCGAATTAATCAGTACGATCCCATTCAAGATTATTTAGTTCAAGCATCTCAAGCTTTAACCTTTCGCCTGCAACAGCAGCCTGAAAACTTGTCATGGCTCTATGCTTTGGCGTTGTCTCAAGCCTTGCAGCAACAAGTAGACCCCTTAATTGCTACCTTGAAACGCATTACTTTAGTAGATGCAGCCAATCCCTACGCTCATGCTTATCTGGCATTTGTTTATCTATATCAATGGCGATCGCACGCCGCCCGAACTGCCCTGCAACCAGCGATCGCCCTTAACCCCAACCTGCCAGAAATCCAAGCACTTAGCGGTATAGCAGCTTTGATGCAAGGTAATTTCTTCCAAGCTTGGCAAACCTTATCTGCACTTGCCAATGACAAATAAAAAAAGCTGTATTTCCTATTACCTTCAGCGGCGACAAATCTAAAAAAAATCTAAAGCTTTCAAATCCTTACGGGGAAACGATCCCCAAGATCGAAGTCATAGTTCTATAATTTAAGAGCCATTTGGAGGTCACAGTTTATCACCATTTGACGGGGAATAGACTTTTAGTAGGGTTATCCTCACTTCCACTGTTCGGTAGAATTAAGGTTAACTTAATTTTTAAGTTACACCAGAACAACTACCTACTAAACCTGTAGTCGTTTTGGGTTCAACCTTAATCGAGAACAACATCAAATCTAAATTATGCGAATTGCCCAAGTTGCTCCCCTGTGGGAAAGAGTACCGCCCCCAACCTATGGTGGGATTGAACTGGTAGTTAGCTCTGTAACTGATGAATTAGTCCGCCGAGGTCATGAAGTCACCTTGTTTGCCTCTGGAGACTCTCAAACCTTAGCCAAGCTAGAATCCATCCATCCTCGTGCCCTACGCCTCGATCCGGAGATTAAGGAACCAGCAGTGTACGAAATGATGAAACTAGGCTCGGTTTACGGACGAGCCGCAGAGTTCGATATCATTCATTCTCACATGGGTTTTTCGGCATTACCCTTTGCAGAACTGGTGAAAACACCAACAGTTCACACCCTGCACGGCAACTTGACTGAGGATTTCCTCAAAATCTTTAGCCAATACCGCCATCAGCCATATATCTCTATTAGCGATGCCCAACGCCAGTACAAAGATCTAAACTACGTTCGCACGGTTTACAACGCGATCGATGTATCAAAATACCCCTTTATCGCCCAGCCATCCGAACCACCATATTTAGCCTTTTTGGGGCGGATGTCTCCTGAGAAAGGTCCCCAATTGGCGATCGAGATTGCTAAAAAGACTGGCTATCATCTAAAAATGGCAGGCAAAATCGATGCCGTAGACGTAGAGTTCTTTGAAACGGAAATCGCTCATCTGATAGATGGAGGACAAATTGAGTTTTTGGGTGAAGTCAGTCACGAGGAAAAAGTCGAACTATTAGCTCATGCGGCAGTGACACTATTTCCAATTACTTGGCGAGAACCCTTTGGGTTAGTGATGATCGAATCGATGGCCGCTGGCACGCCAGTCATCGGGATCGATCTCGGTTCGGTACGAGAGGTAATTGCTGATGGCAAGACGGGTTTTGTCTGCCAAAGTTGGGAAGAAATGGCGGCTAAGATTCCCGATGCTTTAGCGCTCTCTCGTCAAGCCTGTCGAGATGAAGTTGAAAGCCGATTTACGATCGCTCAAATGGTAGATGGCTACGAAGCGGCTTATCGAGAAATCCTTGAAGGTCGTTTTGCTTTAAATGGCAGCCTTTCTGAATCAAAACCAGTTTTTTAACGCGCTGTTTTTAATTGGAGATAAGATTATGCGACCAAATACTTGCCCTTGCTGCGGTAACATCCTTTTGCGCCACGCTCGTCAAGGCGGGATATATTGGTTCTGCACCTCTTGCTATCAAGAGATGACACCTCTAATTGGCGATCGCACTCTGACTCAGGAAGTTTTGGGAGGGCGCTCTCGCACTCCTCAAACCCTCAATGCTTAATAAACCCATTTAGTAATTGAAACCAAGCTGCCTCTCCTCGATTGCGAGGGGAGGCAGTTTTGTATGGCAGAGATTATTTGGTAACTCTAGGACAGAAGACCCCAACAAAGAACGATCCGTTAACGAACTTGCCAGCAACATCTCTGCGTTCGACAAATATCCCGTTGGGATTTAACGCTCGCGAGGTAAATGATACAGTGCCCTCGCCTGCTCCGGAAGCTCCAGGCGTGCCAACATTTCCTAGATAGATACACTTCGTCACATCTCGATTGAAGATAACTTCATAGCGGCCTGTGAAACCTATACTATTAAAACTTTGGCTAGAGACAACCCCACCAATCGATCGAGAAATAGTACCATCTATATTGATTAATACTAATCTTTGATCTGTTCCGATATTTAAGGGGACGGGGACAGATAGCGTGGGTTGGATTCCAGCGGTTAAGATAGCAGCAACGGCGGGAATTACTAAATGTAATTTCATGATTTTTGTTTCCTCTATAATTGAGCAGGTTAGTGTTAAGAAGAAAAGCAATTAATTTAGTTTTTTGTGCTTTTCTATAGCTTAAATATAGAGATTCTCAAATAAATTTACATCTGAAAAAGGTAAAAATCTCTCCCTGAGAAAAGTACCAGGTTCGCATCCGACCAACGTTAGAACCACCTCTGCCAAAAGTCGTACTCGCGAGCCAGCAAAATAGCGATCGCAGTTAATTGGCGTTACTTATTGCTGGTTTTTGGAACATCGTTGCGGATAAAACCTGCCCGAATGCCGCGATTTGGATCGCGCAACCTGACATTTTTGACGGTAAACGCACAAGGAAGTCGAGTTGCCCAACAAAGCCCTTGGGGTGAAAGCCCTTGGGGTGAATAGTAGGTCAGATCGTTGATTTGCTTTTGGGTGGTTTTAACTGGCTGAAGTGGCGGCGGTAGAAGAATTTTGGAGTAGTTGCCCTGAAGTTGGCTGACAACGATCGCAGAAACCACAAAGCACCCAGTCACCCCTAAAATAGAGTTTAAACTTCGATTGTTACGCTCGAAGCTCGGCAATTTGAAGTGTCGATCGACGTAAATAGCGATCGCTAAAGTCGGCATTAAAATTAGATATCCGATGTGGAAGCGAAAGAAGGGCGCAGTCATCATGACGAAACTCATGCCCGAAACCGCGATCGCTAATACCCAAAGAAATTCTGGCTGTTTAAGTTTTACAGCCCGGACTGCTACGTAAATAGCTGCCAAGATAGCAACTACCATCAGAACTGCCACAGCGCGATCGAGTGGTTTATCGGTCAACAACCGCACGATTTTCCAAACCCAAGGGTTAACCCCCGCTGGTGGGGCACCATACCAGGTCGTCCACTGCTGGGTGGCTTTAGTGACTCTTTGAATTGCTGAGGCTGACGGCGACCAAGGAACATCTAAACAAAACAGCGAAGAGGGAAACAACGGACAACCAGATGTAATCGCACTATGAACTAGCTGGGGCAAAATTAAGCTAGAGACGATAATGGCTCCCAGCAATATCCGTTTGATATCAAATCTGGGTTTAAAAATCTTGAATCCGGTCCTCACCCCCGTCCCCTCTCCCAAGCTTGGGAGAGGGGTGCCCGTCAGGGCGGGGTGAAGGCTGAATCGCGGCTTTGGGGTTACTTGCTTTACCAAAAACTGTAAACTCGCCACTATTAATAATGGGAGCGCAATCAGCTTCATCGCCACCATTCCGGCTGCTAGGATGAGCGTCATCGTCGAAGTATCTGGTAGAGGAGCTACAGAGGAGCGATCGCGATCTCCTGGCAATACAATCGACCAAGCAATTATTCCCGTCAAAACTAGAACGGGAAAATCGGGAGAGGCAGAAACTCGGATGGTATTCAGCAAGCTAAAACCGATGACGAGGGGCAAAACCACGCTGAAGAACGCCACAATAAACCAGTCGCTTCGTCTGGCTCGATTCTGAAAACAGCGAACTAAACTCACCAAAAATTGCAGCACTACCACTAAAAAGACAAATCCATTAGCAACAGCACTACCGCTAGAACCTAAAAACTCTGGATTGAAGGGAGCAGCTAACGCAAACCAGGCAGAAGTAAAGCCAAAGTTAGCAAATAACAGGGCTACTCCTGGCACGGCTCCAAAGTCAGCTAGCCATCGAATGGTGCTGTAATGATACAGTCCCGTATCGATCCAAGTCACTGCTTGACTCGACATTGCTGCGATCGCTACCATTACGGCCAGCAACCAGACTAAACGAGTTCGAGAAAATTGAGATTTCCAGCTAATTAATTCATTTCGAGTCTGGGGTGAGAGCAGGGCTAGAAGGCATAACAAGAAAGCGATCGCCATGCCGACAATGGGACTTAATGGGAGAGCGATCGAAGTTGCTAGCAAAACTACAGAAAGAACTACTAAACCGAGCCAAATGGACAGAAACCAGCGATCTCCAAAGCGATCGGGTAGCAGACTCGACAACTGAATCAAATACCCACCAGCGACGCTACATACAACTAACAAAATCGTCCAAACTGCCATTAAGTAGAGCATTAGATCTCTTATCCCAAATCCGGTTTTAAAATACCGTTTATTCTTCAGTCCGCGCAGGCGGACTTTGTTTGTGTAGCTGCGAATTCATTCGCTGGACGCTGTTTTTGCTGCCAAAAGAAACCTGCAATATTAGCAACTTGAGAGATAAAAAGTAAAACAGCTAACCTCCATGTAGATAAATAACTAGACGATCTAACGAATGGATAAGTCAAGAGATTAAAGTAAAAAGAGAGCGGTTCGACTTGCAAGCGTTGTTGACCGCGTTGGGCGCGTAATTGATGAAAGCAAAATGCCCCTCGCCCATAGTTAAAATGCTGTTTCCAGAAACTTTTTAAGGTTAAATGATGGGCGTGATAAATTTGCACTTCTGGTGCATAAGCCATCGTGTAACCTGCATGAAGCCAGCGATCGCAAAATTCTCGATCTTCCCCGGCGGCTAAAGGAAAGGTGGTATCAAATCCCCCGATCGCCCTAAAAGCTGCTGTCGGCATGGCAAAGTTATTAGAGGCAAAGAAATGGGCGCGATCGCTGTTAGCGTTGTAGTATTCGTAGAGGTAATCGATTAAAAGTTGGCTGGCGGTCGAACAAACATTATCTGGTAGAGCATTAAGAGTTTGTCCGCCGATAAGACTTTGAGGTGAAGTTGCCAAGCGATCGCTTAATGCTGTTAACCAGTTAGTTGCGGGCATACAGTCATCATCGGTAAACACTAAAAACTGACCTTTAGCCATCGCTGCCCCGGCGTTGCGAGCCGCTGCCGGCCCGGCGTTTTCTTGTCGCCATAAAGTAAGCTGCAACTGAGATTGAAAAGGCTCGACTACTGAGTTTAAAGCGATCGAACTACCGTCATCAACGGCAATTACTTCAAAGCGATCGCGAGGATAATCTAACTGACTCAATGCCTGAAGACAACTCTTGAGGCGATCGGGACGATTGTAGGTAGGAATTACAATTGAAAAAAGCAGCATTTCAGAATTCATAAGTTTACTTATTTTTCTTGAAGTCCGCGTTGTCGGACTTTGTTTGTGTAGCCGCGATCTCAGTCGTTAGGCGATTGGCTAAACGAGCGATCGCTAGCAATTCTCTAAATAAATTGGGAGCAAATATTCGTATCGAGGCGGCATAGATAATAACTCCGATCGCAGAACAGATGAAAGCTAAAAACAAAGATGAATCGACAAAATTGCTGATAGCTAATTTGCTGACAAACATAGCTGAAGTCATTACTAAAGAACTAAGTAAAGGGGCAACAAATTGTTGTAAGTAAGTCAGAATAGGAGTATGAATCAATCGGCTAACTGCCCATTGACCGACCGGAAATACTAAATAACCGCGAATGACGAAGGCTGCGGCCACTGCCACAATTCCCCAGCGAACCGCGATCGCAAATCCAATTAAATTGAGTACGACCGTTAAAGCCGATAGCCACAAACTCCAAGCGGGTTTGCCCATCGCTATAAATACAGCACTTTTGAAGAAACTTACCGACTGGAAAATCCCCGCCACTGCCAACACTTGTAAAACCGGAATCGATGGTAGCCATTGCTGGCCAAAGACGATCTCGATGAATTCCGGTGCTAGAACGACCACGCTTAAAAAGGCAGGAAAAGCGATCGCACTCGTCAATTGGGTTGCCCGATAAAACGCTTGCCGAAATCGCTCTAAATCGTCCTGCAACCGAGAAAAAGTGGGGAGAGCTACCTGTTTGCTCGTTTGTACTAATAACTGCTGCATGACGAGTAAAATTCGATAGGCAACACTGTAATAACCCAGGGCTGTAGACCCTAAAAAATAACCGATGAGAAGATCGTCAGCGCGAGTATTTAAAAAATTCAAAAAGTTGAATCCGAGAAGATGAATGCCAAAACCAAAGAGTTCCCGGCCGTGCGATCGCGAAAATTGTAACTGAGGTCGCCAATCGCTAGATCCCCATAAGACAATTGCACCGACGAGTTCTTGCAGCAATTGCTGAACGACTAAACTCCAAACGCCATAATCTAATAGCGCCATGGCTACACCCACCGTGCCACCGATAAAAGTGCCCATCAACTGTCGCATCGCGATCGCCTTAAACGCCAACTGCCGCTCTAATAACGCTTGCTGCACCTGACTGAAAGCCGCGAGCGGAAATAGAATTGAGAAAGCTGGCAGTAAAGAAATTAATTCAGGTCGATCGAACCAATCGGCAACGGAATTAGTAGTAGCAAAAGTCAGGCCCGTCAATACCAAAGCGATCGCTAGATTCATCCAGAAAACTGTTTGCACGCGATCGGGTTCTAAAGACTGGCGTTGAATCAGAACTTCGGTGAATCCTCGTTGCAAAAAAACTTGAAAAAACGCCACGACAATATTAGCGATCGCCACTAAACCGAAGTCATCGGGTGTCAGCAGTCGCGCCAGCAAAAAAAACACCGCCAGGGAACCTAACTGACTGCCCCAGTTTTGAATCGCCGACCAGATAACGCCTTGAATGGCTTTTTCTTTAAGACTCATCCCACCCTTTCCACCTCTGGCTGGCGTTGGGTTTCGCTATCGCTCAACCCAACCTACTGGCGATCGCTCGATTCTCGCACTAGGAGAGTACCGCTCTTGCAATTGTCGATACAGTTCCAAAAATCTCTCCGTTCGTCGATCTTCGCTAAAGAACTGAATTGCCCGTTGCCGTCCTGCCTGCCCCATAGACTCAGCCAAAGCTACATTTTTTAAAACCTCCAGTAATTTGTTGGCTAAAGCTTCGACATCGCCTGGAGGGACTAAAAATCCAGTGATGCCATCTTCGACGATCTCCGGTTGCGCCCCAACCCCACTGACGATCGCGGCCGTACCCCGCATCATCGCCTCAGTGGAAACGTTGCCGAAGGGTTCTTCCCAGCGGGAAGGTACGACTTGCACCCAAGCGGCCTCGAACTGCCGTTCCATCTCAGATCGGGGCAGATGCCCCAACCAAGTGATGCGATCGCTAATTCCCAGGCTGCGGGCCAATTGCTGCAATTGCTTCTCCTCCGGTCCTCGGCCTGCTATCAGAAGCCTTACTGCGGGCAAATGGGGTTGAATTCGAGCTAGCGATCGCAACAGGATATCTACACCCTTTTCCGGTACTAGTCGTCCGGCATAAGCGATCGTCGGTGGATGGCTTAAAGGCGGGCGCATCGATCGCTCTGGAACCCCGTTGTAAACGACTTCGATCGGTTGCATACCTTCGGCTTCTAGTTGCCTTTTCATTCCGTGACTCAGTGCTACTACTAAGTCGAAGCGATCTCGCCAACGCTGCCACAGTTGTCGTTGCAGCATCAGCACTGCCCAAGACTGGGGCGTTAAACAGCCAGAACGCCAGCAAGCTATTCCTGCTACTGACTGACAAGCCTTCCCATCGGGCAAAACTTTCGTTCCCAGCGGGCAAATCGCTTTGTACACCGCCGTTTGATAAAGACAAGGTACGGTTTTGAGTAACGGTAAAATTAACGGCGACAATTGCCACATGAACATCCGCACGTGGACGACATCGGGTTGAAAATCTTGCAAGGCAGACTGAAGCTGGAAGTAGGCTGAGGGATTGATGGTTTGGGAAAGAACTTGCAGTCGGGAGGTCGAACCGAAGCAGTGGTAGTCTGATAGCAAGGGACTCTCGGCCACCAGCGAGGCCCGGCTAGAGAACAGGCGCACCTCGTGACCGCGATCGCGCAATCCTTGCCGCAGCGATAGCATTTGCAGTTCCGCCCCACCAGTAGCCGTGCCGTAATCATTCAACAGCAGAATCTTCATCTAATAATTTCAAAAGGTTAGAGGGCAAAGAAAAAACTCGATCGCTGCTAGCTGTTTCCTGGCTTTGAACTTCTTTGGCGTTCTCCGTCTGCCCGACTCCCTCAAAATTACCAACTCCGAACTTTTTGGCGTGCCGCTCTGTCAGGTAGCGGTTGAGGCGTTTTTCCAAGGGGGCCAAGCAGCCATACATTAACAGCTTGTCGAGGAAGTTATGGCGGATGCCCAAGGTCAGTCGCCGAATTATCGGCATTAAAATCGTGTCTCGCCGTCGCCAGCCCAAAGCTTTGTACTTATGTTTGAAGTAGCCATCTTCCGCCAGATGCCATTTTTCCCGCAGCCGATTTAAAGTAGCTAGTTCCCAAGCATCGCTCCAGCGCAGCATATAAAAATGCAGGTCTGTGAACTTCAGGGGAGCAGTCGGCACGTAAGTAACTATACTATCTGGCTCGAAGTAGACCGTCCCGCCTGCTCGATCGACAGTCATGCAAAAATCCAAATGCTCTTTGGTGTTGAGCATCGTTTCATCAAACGGCCCGATCGCTTGAAAAATCTCGGTTCTGACTAAGACGCAGTGAAATTCAGCCAATTCAGTAGACGATCGCTGAAGTTGAGGTCTGACATCGGCTACAGCTTGTCCTTGTTTGTACATCTTTTCTCGCAGCCGCAGTCTATCTTTGGCATCTCGCACCAGGTGCGATTCTCCGCCAGCAAAATGAATCTCTTCGTGCAACGGTAAAAACTGACACATCAAGGGGCCGACCACCGTTGCTCCCGTCTCGTCAGCGCATCGAACTAGTGCCTCTAGCCATTGCGGAGAGACGATGACATCGTTGTCGATGAAGACGACGTAGGGCGTATCGACTCTAGCCAGTCCCAAGTTACGCGCCTGATTGGGAAACAGGTAGTAATCTGTCCGAATCAGTTCAAATCCTTTGGCTTTTGCCTGTTCAGCGAGATATTTCTGCACCTCGGCTGGAGAATTGCCATCGACATACACCAACTTAAACGGAAGAGTTGTGTGTTCGTAAATGCTCTCTAGCGACTCTTTGGTATAGCTAAACCGTTCGCGCGGGGTCACAACTAGCGTTACTTGAGGTTCGAGATCGAATCCGCTCAGCCAAACCTGGTTGCCCTCACCCGCCTCCGGCTCTCCTCTCCCACCCCCCTTTTTAAGGGGGGCAGGGGGGATCTGAGAGGGGTTGGGCGTTGCCGTGAGCTTGCCGAAGGGGGTGAGGGACGAATTCGCTCTGACTTCTGGAATGTTCTCAGTAGCAGGTGGAGCGATCGCATCTTCTCGCGGCGATTTGGGCTTTTTCAAGTCCGTCCACTGCTCTTTAGTGAATTCTTCATGATAAGAACGTTCGGTATTGACGTTCCACAGGTTGTGTTTTTCGCCCAAAATATTCTTAACTGCCAGCATTGCCGTCAGCATCGAATGATCTTGATTGTTGTAGCGGTGCATCCCGTTACGACCGACGGTTTGGAGGTTTTCCAAGGTGGCTAAATAGTCTTGAATGACTTGCAAATGCTGTCGATATTCGCCGTCATAAACTGGATAAGCCTTGTGTTGGCGAATCACCACTCCATCCTCGACATCTCCTGGTTTGATACCCAATTGCAGGGCGATCGCTTCTTGGGTTGCCAGTTCGATTAAATCGCGATCGCTCAGTTCCCAAATATCGTCGCCTTCGCTACAGAAATACTCCATTCCCAGACAAGTCTTGGTCGGATCGGGAACCATTGCTGAACTCCAATTTTTAAAGTTTTGAATCCGCCCTACTTTAAACTCTGGACTGTGAATATAAATCCAGTTATCTGGAAATAACTGTTCTTGGTTAACAATTAGCGCCACAATTAGGAAATCTCGATACTTCAACTTCCGGGCTGCTTCTAAAACCGAGGTTGGCGGTAAGGGATCGAGTCGATAGAGCAGGGCAGTAACAGGCATACTGGAGATGAAATGTTCGGCAGCGATCTCTTCTAGCTCTCCATCTCGTTCGACAACGACACTCTTAATTCGGTTTCCATCTCGTTTGATACTTTTAACGGCGGTTTGCAAGCGCACCGTTCCACCTTTATCTTCAATTAGTTCCTGGCAGCGTTCCCACATCATGCCCGGACCCAATGCTGGGTATTTAAATTCCTCGATCAAACTTTTAGCCTTTTGACCGCCAAAGATCGCATTGAGAACTGCCCGCTTCAACGACATCCCTTGAATGCGCTGGGCTGCCCAATCGGCTTGGATCTTACTACAGGGAATTCCCCAAACTTTTTCGGTATAAGTTTTGAAAAACGTGCGATACAGGCGTTCTCCAAAACAATCGATTACCCATTCTTCAAAAGTTTCTGGAGTGGGAGTTAAATTCAGTTTGTCTCTCAACTTAGCTTGGAGATAACTAACCAGAATCAAAAAGCTTTTTATCAAACCTAAGTTTGATAAAGCGTTAACTAAAGAAAGGGGATAATTGTAGAATTTGCCTTGATAGTAAATGCGGGAAAGTCGTGGAACTTGAATAAATTCATTGCCGAGAATTTCTTGCCAAAATTCTTCAACTGCGTTCACTTTCGTAAAAAAACGATGACCGCCAATATCAAACCGATAATCTTTATAAGTTTCCGTGCGGGAAATTCCACCGACGCGATCGCCTCGTTCAAAAATAATCGGTTCGATACCTTGTTTGACCAGTTCGTAACCCGCAGTCAATCCAGCCGGACCGCCACCGATAATTACAATCGGAGATTGAGCCATAAAAAACCTCTTGAATGAATTTAGTCTCTCTTGAGCTTTCAAGCAAAATTAACGATTCAGATCTTCGATAGCTTGACAATTGGCAATTCAGAGTAATTGCGAATTGTGAATTGGCAATTGCGAATTCGATTTAACGACTCTTGGTTTACCAATTAACTGATAGCGGAGCGTGCCGATCCCAAAGGCTAGTCCGCTGTAGAAAAAATACAGCCAATGCCAAGGTACGGTACGGCAAGCAAACCACAAACCGCGTTGTTGCCAGAAAAATTGATAGACCGAACGGTTAATTACTAGCAGAATTAAACCGATAACTCCAGCAACGATAATTACCTTTGTCGTCCACCAAGATGCTATTACTGCTATTAATAGCAGATCGGTTAATAAGATGCTGGTGCGAGTCGATACTTTTAAATTTAGATCGTTAATGAATTGGCGATCGCGCCAAAGTAGCTCCGTCCAAGGAATAGCTCGATAAAAGATTTCAGCCTTCAAAAGTGAGATAAGTCGCCAGTGTTTTAAGTGCTTTACCTGCACTGTTTTACATAACTGAATCCGATACCCTCCTTGCTTGAGCCGATAACCGAGTTCGATATCTTCTACTGAAGGATATCTATAGCTTTCATCAAAGCCGTCTATCTTGAGGAATATGTCTCGCCGAATAGCACCACACGCACCCCAAAACGTCGATGCGGTTTCGCTCGCAGTTTGATGGGTGTAATGATGAAACAAGTTCTTGTATTGAGACAAAAAATTAGGAGATCCGGGCGCGTCGTCGTAAGAACCTATGAGTGCTGCTAGATCTGGCTGATGCTGAAAAATTGTCGCAATTTGAGCGCAAGTATCTGGATGAAGAGTAACGTCAGCATCGATAAAAAAAAGAATGTCGCCGCAAGCTGACCGCGCGCCTAAATTGCGAGCGCGAGCCGGTCCTGATGCCGTTGAAGAGTGCAATACTTTAGCGCCAGAAGAGCGAGCAAATGTCTGAGCGACCTGTAAAGAATCATCCGTTCCACCGTCTACAACTATAATGATTTCTGTATCTGAAGGCACAAATTGTTGTACGCTCGACAGACATTTACGAAAGTGTTCGCCACCGTTATGAACTGGAATAACTAGGGAAATTGAGGGAAGGCTCATGCAAGAACAGTCATCTCATATAATGTGGGCTTAAATGCTAATCGGATCGATGGGTTTCAAGCCCCCCACCAATATGAACGTTTGCGGATTGCTTTGACGTTGCCAATCTACACTGACAGGAGATTAATTGAGATCTGCCTTTGGTATGAGATTTTATGCTGCTGCGTTTGCTAATGGAAATTCTAGAAAGCTTCAAATCTAGCAACGCAGGCCGCGCGATCGTTTTTGTTTACGGCACTCTCAAACCAGGAGAGGCCAATTATCAAATTTACTGTGCTGGCAAAGTGTTAGCAGAACGAAGAGCGATCGCTTTTGGGCGACTCTTCTCTCTGCCAGCGGGATATCCAGCCATGACTTCAGGAAATTGTCCGGTGCATGGTTTTTTGTTATCGTTTGCTGACATAGCTATCTTGGACGATCTCGATCGCTTAGAAGATTACCAAAGGGAGCGACCCTGCCACGAAAACGAATACGATCGACAACTGATTCCTACATTTTCTCCCGATGGGCGATCGCTGGGATTGGCTTGGGTTTATCTGATGAATTTAGATCGAGTTAGCGATCGAGGTGGGGTTTTGCTAGCGGATGGATGGTGGGAAAAAAGTAAGTGATGTGAGATTTACCCTAAATCCTCAAGTGCTTGCAAAACTTCGGCAGCAGATTGATACCTGTCGCTGACCTCAAGCCGCACCATTCGATCTAAGATGGCAGCCAGACGATCGCTGACTCGAACTTCAGTGCGTTCTTTCCACACCACCAGTTTTCTGATTTCATCTTTGACGATCGCAGGTAGCGGCAATCCCGTCAGCGCTTGAATCGCTACGATTCCTAAAGCATAAATGTCGCTGTTAAGTACGGGGCGGCCTAAATACTGTTCCGGCGGGGCATAGCCTTCTGTCACCATGGGCACGGTAGGATTGGTTTCGCCCGTAGCAATTTCGGTTTCTAGCCGTTTCACGGCCCCAAAGTCAATTAATACCAGTTTGCCATCTGCTTCTCGCCTGATGATATTGGCTGGTTTGAGATCGCGATGAATGATTTGATGGCTGTGAATGAAGTCGAGAACTGGCAAGATGTTTTTCAGCAAAGCTACTGCATAAGATTCTGACAAGGGGCGACTCATTAAAATCTCTTTACTCAGAGGGTGGCCTTTAATGAATTCTTGTACTAAGTAAAATTCTCCATCTTCTTCAAAATAAGCCATTAACTGGGGAATTTGCTCGTGTCTGCCCAGCAATTCCAGAGTTTCTGCTTCGGAGTTAAACAAGCGTCTGGCTACTCCCATGAATTCCTCATCGTCCCGCACGGGTTTCAACTGCTTGACGACGATCGCGGGATGGCTGGGTTGTTGAATATCTTCAGCTTTATAAGTGACACCGAATCCGCCCCGGCCGAGCCTTTCTACGATCCGGTAGCGTCCTTTTAATAGGGTATTCGTCGCTAGAAACGGCCGGCTCAACGGCACGATAGGTTGCGTGGTCGGTAGTTGGGTGATTTGAGGACTACCAGATTTGTAAGTTTTGTAGAAAATGACGCTAACAGCCGTGGTGACAAGTCCTAACAAAGGCGGTACGATCGGCATCCATCCGCCTGGAATGAGGAGGAGATAGCAAATTCCGCTCAAAGCGATCGCACAGGCGGCGGTACTCGCTAACATTACCAGGGGATGGCGAAGATACCAGGCCAGAATTCCCCCTAATAAAGACCATCCCCACACCCAGATGGCAATCGTCCATCCCGGCCAACTCCACAATAAGGGTTGCCCGTCGAGAACTACGCTGAGGATTTGACTGACCATTTGAGCCTGAAGGATAATTCCTGGCATCCTCAAGTCTTCTTGTCCTCTAGCAGTGTAAGGGGTATAGAAAAAGTCGTTGCCGCTGGCAGCGGTGACACCGATCAAAACGATGCGATCTTTAACTAAGTTGGGATCGACTCGATCTTGCAAAACATCGGTGAGAGTTACTTGTTTGGCTATGGATCTAGGCGATCGATATTGCAACAAGATCTGATAGCCTCTGTTGTCAACTCGGTGGTAGCCGCCGACGCTGCTATCTATGGGTTTGAAGACGATCGAACCGATCTGCAATTCTTCTTGAGGCGTTTTTTGCCATTTAGTTCCCTGTTTTTCCAGATAGCGCAAAGCCAACTGGGCGCTAAAAGAGTAGTTAGCCGGACATTTAGATTCAGGATCTGGGGTGACGAACAATAAATTGCGGCGGACTATCAGATCGCTATCCAACACGACATCGCTAAACCCCAAGCTGCTGGCTGGTGCTGTCGGCGGTGGGGCAATGTTACCGCTGCCGCCACAAATTGCCACTAAATTAGGATTAACCTGAAAATTCGTGCTTAATTCGGCATTGCCTGGTTCTACTGGCAAATCCCGATAAACATCCAAGCCGATCGCTCGCGGTTGGTATCGATCTAGCTTATTCAAGACCTCATCTAGAGTGCGATCGTCAATTGGCGGCGGTTTTTTGAGGTTTCTGATATCCTCTTCGGTGATGGCAACTACCAGCAGCCGAGGATCGACACCGCGATCGGGCTGCAAGCGCACTAACCCATCGAACGCGCTTAATTCCAATCCCTGTAAAACTCCTAACTGCCGCACTCCCGTAATGAGGGCTGCGATCGCTAAACTGGTAAAGAGAACGGGCTGATGTCTCGACAGGAAAGCACGCATTGTTAAAGTTGGGTAGCACGACCGCCAGGGGTTCAAAACCCCTGGCTAATAGCGAAAGTCATCTAAAGATGACTGTTGAAAAAATTCCAGTCCCCTCAACCCACCCCAGGCTAGCGTCCCAGAAATCGATTTTGGCGCAAGTCGATCGGGCGTACCGAACATGGCGCTAGATCTTGGTTCAAACCCACTAATGCAGGTCTTATCAGTCCGTTTTAACGGACTTATGCTATGAGACAGGGGTTTTGAACCCCTGGCGGACTGACGGACTAGCAGGCTAGACCTGTTTCCCATAAGATAATTCTGGCGAAATTTATTTTTTGGCCCCACAGCAGGGAACTAGAGGTTCTTTAGCAATACTGCTGAGTTCGATCGACTCTAGAAGGCTCGTCCAGTCATTGATTAAAGATGGATCGTCAGGGCGAGATTGACGTTCTTGATAGAGCGTTGCCAGAGCATCATACCAAAAATTATTCACTGTGTAGAGGGAGATGCGATCGCTGGGCGAGCCTTGTTGCAAAAGTTTTGCCAGTTCGGGATCGACCTGCTGGCGTTCGATCGCACCCTCAAATCCTAAATCTTTAGGGCGATTATTTTCCCGGCTTACGATCGCCAAGCTCCATTTGTATTTCTTGCCAACTTCCAGGGGAGGTAGAACTTTACCCTCAGCATCTTTAAGCGCAGAGAGATCGAAACTAACAATCCCAGATGCTGTTGGGGCTGGAATAGTTAATTCATAAGTCTTGGCATTGCCTTCAGTCGATCGCAACAATAGATTGATTTGCTCTCTAGAAGTTTGAGGCAGATAAAATAGTAGCTTGGGATAGGCGACCGTAGTTAATAAGGCGCGATCGTTGTTCGGTAAAAGAGCGATCGGACAAGGATTATCGCCCGCACACTTTTGGGAATTGGAAGTTACTAATTCTTCACCCGAACTAGTTGTTGGTCGATCCTCTGGGCTAGGAGTAGCATTGTTATCCAGGCTAGGTGATTCTGGCGGCTTAGGAGGCTCTTGGGCCGATCTAGGAGGCGTTATTGATGACGGGGGCGGCGACAATCGATACAAGCGGGTTCCAGCACCGATGCGGTTGACGGGCGCTCCTTGGATTCCTGGGATAAAGACCAGTTTGCGACCTCGACGGGCAGCATAACCGCTGACATTATCAATTGCCACCGTGGCATAGCGATCGCCCGGACGTACTTGCAAAGCTTTTCTAAAATTAACTAGGGCATTGCGATAATCTCGTTTGGCGGTGGCTCGATAGCCCAACCTCATATAGCGACTATACTTATCGGTAGTAGCTGGGATAATTGGGGCTGAGATGGCTGGCCGAGTGGAGATATCGGTCTGGAGAGTCGGGCCGACGGGCAGCAGCACCGCTCCGCTAACGACTATAAGTACAAATAGATAATTCAGCCTAGCTCTACTCTTCATAATTACCCTTAATTTTTGGCAAGACAGCACTCAACTAAAGGTTCTTTAGCAATAACACCGAGATCGATCGATTCTAAAAGACTCGTCCAGTCATCTACTAAAGATGAATTATTGGGTTGAGCTTGGCGTTCTTGATAGAGCGTTGCCACAGCATCATACCAAAAATTATTGACGGTATAGAGAGAGATGCGATCGCTGGGCGAGCCTTGTTGCAACAGTTCGGCCAGTTCGGGATTAACTTGTTGGCGTTCGATAACACCATCAACTACTAGATTTTCCGAGTTGTTATCAGAATTTAAAATTATTGCCAGATTCCATTTATATTTATTGCCGATTTCCAGCGGGGGTAAACTTTTCCCTTCGGCATCTTTGAGCGTAGAAAGATCGAAACTGACAATTCCAGATCGTGCTGGAGCCGGAATACTTAATTGATAGGTTTTAGCATTGTTGGCCGTCGAGCGAAATAATAGCTCGATTTGCTTTCCAGAAGTTTGAGGAACGTAAAATAGCAACTTTGGATAGGCGGCTGTAGTTAATAAAACGCGATCGTTATCTGGTATTAGGGCAAATAGACAAGTAGTGTCGCCCAAACAGCTTCTCGGATTGCGGCTTCCGGCACCGAGGCGATTAACGGGCGCTCCCTTGATTCCTGGGATAAAGACCAGTTTTCGTTCTCGGCGGGCTGCATAGCTACTAACATTACTAATTGCGGTTGTTGCATAGCGATCGCCTGGGCGTGCTTGCAATGCTTTTCTAAAATTCACTAAAGCATTGCGGTAATCTCGTTTTGCAGTAGCTCGATAGCCTAGTTTCATGTAGCGATCGTAACTATTAGTAGCTGCTTGGATTGTAGGGGCTGAAATTACAGAATCGATCGGTGATATTGCTAACGGTATCGCTGCGGTAAAAGCTAAGATTAATGAGAGATAATTGACACAAATAGTTGGTTTCATCTCAAGTTAGAGTGAAATGATGGCTCAAATCTAACTCAAATCGATCGGTAATGGCAAGGTTTTTAGCTGGTGAAGCCGATCGCGATTGCTCTGACTCGATCGCCGAATATCGGGATCGATATGGAATTGAGTGTCAATCCTCCCGCTATGCCTGCAATTAAAGCTAAGATTGCTAGTGTGAGTAGAGCGGTAACAGAGGCGATACGTGCTACGCACAGGCTACGCCAACGCTCGTGCTGGAAAATTTCTGCCTAATAAATGGTTTTAACGAACAGTCTAACTCAAAATGAATTCGAGCCTGAAGCTATGACAACACCCATGCCAACAGTGGAAGAAATCAAACAAATGATTTTTCAGTTGCCGATCGAAGAACAAATAATCTTGATGGAGGATGTGGAAGAAAAACTAGAAACCATACAGATGATGCAATTAACGGAGACAGGTTTTACCGAGTGGAATGACGAGGAAGAAGATATTTATGATGTCTAAGCCTCAACTTGGGGAAATTTGGCTAGTTAGATTTCCTTTTAGCGATCTAACTTCTGCCAAACTCAGACCCGCACTGATTTTAGCGGTTCATCAAGAAGAAGTAATTATTTTGGGGATATTTTCTAAAATTCCTATCGGCAGCATACGGAATAGCTGGGCGTTAATTGAAGATAGCAATCCTCAATTTTCCCAAACAGGTTTAAAGAAAACATCTTTGATTAGAGCCGATAAAATAGCTACAGTCAGTACATCAGTTTTTCAAAGAAAGTTAGGCAACCTATCGACAGATTTATGGGTAGAAGTACAAAAAATTTTAAAAATAGCTTTAAATTTGGATTGATATTGGCGCTGATGCTCCGAGCGTCAATAAATAGCTCTTAGGAAAAGGAAAGTGGCTACAGAAAGATGGACTGATGAAATGCTCGATCGCTTTGCCTCAAATGCAAGCGTCATGCTAGCAGGCATAGGGAATGCCGAGACAACATAGCGCGTTGGCGTAGCCTGTTCGTAGCACGTATCGCTCTCCATTGAAACCCTTGACACAAGCAAATATGGCAAAATTACCTTCAGAAACTACGGAAATCATCAATAACTTAAAACAACAGTCGCTAGATATTGTTGACGACGCTACAGCTATAGAACTAACTATTTTTGAGTTGCTGGGAGAGACGCAACAAACCCTATCTTACATGGATGAAATGAAAAACGTAGCCGATGAAGCAGCATCGTCCTTTTCTCAACTGTCTACTCTCCAACTTCAAATCGCTCAGGCTCAACCTAATGCTACTCCCGATCTGTTAAGATTATTATCCCAAGTAATTGCCCGAACTCAAGCTAGGATTCCAGCGTTGGAGCGTAGCATTCAAGAAGTAAAGATGGAATGGAACTTGCCATGACTAAGCAACTGCGTATCCCCGATCCGGAAACATCTAAACGTCTCCTAGCTAACCTGCGTCGAACTCGCTTGGAGTTGCAAGAAACAAACCTAGAGCTAGCTGACATCAATGCCCGATTGGCAGATGAACTCAGACAGCAAAGGTTGAAGCGAGTGAGGGGTTCGCTCGCTGACAAGACTTTAACTTAGCTATAGACAGAGCGATCGCTCGGATTGATTCTCGATTGCTAGAGGGCATTGGCGCAGCCTGTGCGTAGCACGTATCGCGCTCTGGCAAACTGTGTAGGCAGGTTTTGTTTGTGTAGACGCGGTTTCAACCGTCGATCGCTGAATTTATATTGCAATTTTCCCTAATTTCACCCACTGAGAGATTAAGATTGTGACATCAATCTTGGTGGGAGGAATGTACCTCATGGCTCAACTGAAGAAAAACGATCGCCGTCTCTGGTCGATCTTATTTCTAGCCCTTTACCTCCCGGCGATCGCCCCTACAGCTAATGCCATACAAACGAGAGGCGATCGGGTAGAGCCATTATTTCAAATTGCCCAACAGCCAAGGAGCGATCGAGCTACGCAACTTTTACAAGAAGGATTGCAACTATATCGGCAAGGAAGCTTAGAATCGCGGCAACAAGCTATTGCTAAATGGCAAGAGGCATTGCCACTATTTAGGGCAGCCGGAGATAAACCTAACGAAGCACTGACACTCCTGGCGATCGGTCGGGTTTACTTTGCTCTGGGGGAAAAGCAAAGAGCTTTGGAATTCTTAAATCAGTCCCTTACACTATCGCGGGCAGTGGGCGATCGCTCAAAGGAAGCTACCACCCTTAATAACATCGGCTTGGTTTACTCCGATTTGGGGGAAAAGCAAAGAGCTTTGGAATTCTTAAATCAGTCCCTCCCCTTATCGCGGGCAGTGGGCAATCGCACTCAGGAAGCTATCACCCTCAACAACATCGGCTTGGTTTACTCCGATTTGGGGGAAAAGCAAAAGGCTTTGTCATACTACAACCTGTCTCTCCCTTTATCGCGGGCGGTAGGAGATCGCTCAGAGGAAGCTGCCACTCTCAACAACATCGGCTTGGTTTACGACGCACTGGGAGAAAAGCAAAAGGCATTGGAATTTTACAACCAGTCCCTTCCACTATCGCGGGCGGTGGGAGATCGCTCTACAGAAGCTGCCACCCTCAACAACATCGGTCAGGTTTACGACGCATTGGGAGAAAAGCAAAAGGCATTGGAATTTTACAACCAGTCCCTTCCACTATCGCGGGCGGTGGGCAATCGCTCCGGAGAAGCTACTACCCTCAACAACATCGGCGCGGTTTACGATGCCTTGGGGGAAAAGCAAAAGGCTTTGTCATACTACAACCTCTCTCTCCCCTTATCGCGGGCAGTGGGCGATCGCCTTGTGGAAGCTGCCATCCTCAACAAGATCGGTGGAGTTTACGCTTACTTGGGGGAACAGCAAAAGGCCTTGGAATACTACAACCTCTCTCTCCCCTTATCGCGGGCAGTAGGCAATCGCTCCGGAGAAGCTGCCACCCTCAACAACATCGGTGGGGTTTACGCTGACTTGGGGGAACAGCAAAAGGCCTTGGAATACTACAACCTCTCTCTCCCCTTATCGCGGGCAGTAGGCGAGCGCTTTGGAGAAGCTGCCACTCTCAACAACATCGGTCAGGTTTACGACGCATTGGGAGAAAAGCAAAAGGCATTGGAATTTTACAACCAGTCCCTTCCACTATCGCGGGCGGTGGGAGATCGCTCTACAGAAGCTGCCACCCTCAACA
>JAHHHA010000047.1 GCA_019359615.1 Cyanosarcina radialis HA8281-LM2 | reverse complement strand
CTCAACAACATCGGTCAGGTTTACGACGCATTGGGAGAAAAGCAAAAGGCATTGGAATTTTACAACCAGTCCCTTCCACTATCGCGGGCGGTGGGAGATCGCTCTACAGAAGCTGCCACCCTCAACAACATCGGCGCGGTTTACTTTACACTGGGGGAAAAGCAAAAGGCCTTGTCATACTACAACCTGTCTCTCCCCTTATTGCGGGCAGTGGGCAACAAGTCTGGGGAAGCTGCTACCCTTGGCAATCTCGCCGATCTAGAACGGAGTAAAGGCAATCTCAAAGCCGCCCTAACTCACATGGAAGCCTCTCTTAAAATCATTGAAGATCTCCGCACCAAAATTGTCAGCCCCGAACTGCGAACCTCCTACTTTGCCTCCGTCCAAGATTACTACCAGTTCTACATCGACTTGCTGATGCAGTTGCACAAACAGCAGCCCAATAAAGGTTACGACGCTTTAGCATTGCAAGCCAACGAACGCGCCCGCGCCCGCACCTTAATTGAACTCCTCACCGAATCCAACGCCGATATTCGTCAAGGTGTTTCTTCCCAACTCCTGCAACAAGAGCAAACCTTACTGCAAAAACTCCAAGCTTTAGAAAAACGCCGGATCGAGGTTCTCAGCGGCAAACCTACTCCCGAACAAGTCGCTGCTTTAGACAAAGAAAACTCAGAACTTCAGGCACAATACCAACAAATCCAAACCCAAATCCGCGCCGCCAGTCCCCGCTACGCCGCCCTCAAATATCCCCAACCCCTCACCGTCGCTCAAATTCAGCAGCAAGTCCTCGACGACAACACCGTGCTGTTAGAATACTCCCTCGGAGAAGAGCGCAGTTACGTGTGGGTAGTTACCAAAACCAGCCTCGACAGCTACGAACTCCCCAAAGGTGCAGACATCGAAGCTGCCACCAAAAAGTTTTATCAATTGCTGACTGACAGGCGTTCTGTAGACTTCAGAAAAGATGAATTAGAGCAAACTGGTAAAGAGTTGAGTAAAATCCTCCTCAATCCTGTGGCTAAAGAATTAGGGCAAAAGTCACCTAATACGCTTGGTTTGACCTCACCCCCAGCCCCTCTCCTACAAGGAGAGGGGGGCAAGATTCCCTTTTCCCTCATCGGAAAGAATTTTCCCCCTGCCCTCGTAGGGAAGGGGGGCAGGGGGGTTAGGTCTGCCCAGAGCAACAACCCCCAACCCAAACGCCTGGTAATTGTCGCCGATGGCGCTCTAGAATACATTCCCTTTGCCGCACTCCCAGCACCGAACTCAAATCGCCTCTTGCTAGTCGATCGCGAAGTTATCAACCTCCCTTCTGCCTCCACCCTAGCCACCATCCGCCAAGAAACTAAAGGGCGCAAACCTGCCCCCAAATCGATCGCCGTCCTTGCCGATCCGGTCTTCACTCCTGACGATCCGCGCCTGAAGCCATCGGCTGGCAAAACTACTCCTGCCAATGCGGCTGAAAATCTCGATCGCTTAGCTTTAACTCGTTCTGCCACCGAATCAGAAGTCGAATTTGCCCGCTTGCCCAATACCCGCACCGAAGCCGAAGAAATTGCCAAACTGATACCAGCGACTGACTTAAAATTAGACTTTGCTGCCAATCTCACCACTGCTACCAGCCCTCAACTTTCCCAGTATCGAATCGTCCATTTTGCCACTCACGGCATCCTCAACAGCGTCAATCCCGAACTCTCTGGGGTCGTGCTATCGCTAGTCAACGAGAAAGGACAGTCAGAAAATGGCTTCTTGCGCCTGCGGGACATCTTCAACTTGAACCTGCCCGCCGATTTAGTGGTGTTGAGCGCCTGTCAGACGGGATTGGGCAAAGAAATCAGAGGCGAAGGGATCGTAGGTTTGACCAGAGGCTTCATGTATGCGGGTTCTCCTCGCTTGGTAGTCAGTTTGTGGAACGTCAACGATGCGGCGACAGCCAAATTAATGACGAAGTTGTATCAGGGGATGTTGTCCAAAGGTTTGCCGCCAGCGGTGGCTCTGCGACAGGCACAATTAGAGATGTTGAAGCAACCGGAGTATCAAGCGCCCTATTATTGGGCAGCATTTGTCATGCAAGGCGAGTGGAATTGACCGAAACAATTGTCATTCGCAATTCGCAATTTTAAAACCAGATTTGGGAGCGGGTCGAATCTGGTTAATCGGCCATAATCATAATATGTAGCTTGCAACCTACACGCTACGCGAACGCGAACGCACTCCCCCTTATTATGGTTGCTTCGACCAGATTTGATATTACTTATTATTCGGTATGCCGACAGCCGAAAAACCAGCTATGGCCTTTAAGTTTTGGCAGCGAATCAATTCGTTGAAACTCAAGCTAGAACGGCCTTCAATTTGAGCGATCGCTTCCATTCCCGATAACAAATATTGGGCAGCTTCTGCTTCGGTATAACCCCGTCTTTGGGCGATTTGGAGGGCAGTTCGATCTGCATCTAATAAAGCTTCTTGGGAACGGTTGCTGCGCCAGATTTGAGAACCTGCGATCGCGCTCAATCCGCCAGCTACTACTACTCCAATAGCATCGGCTTGGACGAATTCCATTATCCCGCCCAAAACCCCTGCCAAGACAACTCCTTGATAGATATCGGGTTTAAACCATTTGATATTAGTCAGCCAGCTAACTGTACTTAAAATTAATAAATCTCGCTGCGGCTTGGATAGCTCGCGCCAAAGATCGAAGTTGATGTAAATCGGTCGTTCTCGATGCCAGGGCAAGGGCAATTGGCTATAAATTACCCGCGATTGTTCCGGCTTGCTGACGATTTTAGTCAGCATCCGACCGGAAGCAGGCATGACATCTAATAAACGACGGATTTCTGGTTCTGGGTTCATTAAGGGAGAGAGGGGGAGGGGGAGATGGGGAGAGAGGGAGATGGGGAGATGGGGAGAGGTTAACCCTATTTCTTCATGCCCCATGCCCTATGCCCCATGCCCTATGCCCTTTGTTACGCGATCGCTGCCATTTTCACGTCGTTATTATCTAACAACTCTTGCAGTTCTTCCGCGTCTACAGTTTCCTTCTCGATTAACATTTGGGCTAGTCGATCGAGGATGTGTTTGTTGTTGACTAACACTTCTTTGGCGCGACGGTAAGCCCGATCTACGAGGTTGCGAACTTCATCGTCGATCGTGGCCGCAGTTTCTTCTGAGAAATCGCGCTCGGCGGCGATATCGCGTCCCAAGAACATATTACCTTGCTGGCGACCTAACGCTACTTGCCCTAAGCGATCGCTCATCCCAAATCGCATGATCATCTGTCTGGCGACCCGCGCTACCTGTTGCAGGTCGTTTGAGGCTCCCGTGGTGACTTCTTCATCGCCAAAGATGATTTCTTCAGCCACGCGACCGCCTAAAGCTACTGCCATCTGGTTTTGCAGGTAGGAACGGCTGTAAAGCCCGGAATCTAAACGATCTTCGCTGGGCGTGAACCAAGTTAACCCCCCAGCCCGACCGCGCGGGATGATGCTGATTTTTTGCACGGGGTCGTAATCTGGCATCAACGCTCCCACCAGGGCGTGACCAGCTTCATGATAAGCAACCAGAGTTTTGCGCTTTTCGCTCATCACGCGGTCTTTCTTTTCGGGGCCAGCTAAGACGCGATCGATCGCATCGTTAATTTCATCCATGGAGATTTCCGTCAGATTGCGTCTGGCGGCTAAAATTGCCCCTTCGTTCAACAGGTTGGATAGATCGGCACCAGTAAAACCGGGGGTACGGCGGGCAATCTTTTCTAGATCGACATCCTTACCGATAGTTTTGCCGCGAGCGTGAACTCTCAGGATTTCTAACCGTCCGGCGTAGTCGGGACGATCTACTACTACTTGGCGATCGAATCGACCGGGACGCAACAAGGCGGCATCTAACACGTCTGGGCGGTTGGTAGCAGCAATGACGATAATTCCAGTGTTGCCCTCGAACCCGTCCATTTCGGTCAGCAATTGGTTGAGGGTTTGTTCCCGTTCGTCGTTACCGCCGCCCAAACCAGCACCCCGCTGGCGACCGACAGCATCGATTTCATCGATGAAGACGATACAAGGAGCGTGGGTTTTGGCTTGCTCGAATAAGTCGCGCACCCTTGATGCCCCGACCCCAACGAACATTTCTACGAACTCGGAACCAGAAATCGAGAAGAAGGGCACGCCTGCCTCGCCAGCTACGGCTCTAGCTAATAGGGTTTTCCCAGTTCCAGGAGGGCCGACTAACAACACGCCTTTGGGAATTTTGGCACCGACAGCGGTAAAGCGATCGGCATTTTTGAGGAAGTCTACTACTTCTGTTAGTTCCAACTTGGCTCGATCGATCCCAGCTACGTCGCCGAAGGTCACTTGAGTTTGAGGTTCCATTTGCACTCTAGCTTTCGACTTGCCGAAGTTCATTGCTTGAGAACCCGGACCGCTCTGAGCGCGGCGCAGTAAAAAGAACAATCCTACCAAGAGTAAAATCGGTAACGCCAAGGTACTGGCTGCCTTTAGCAAGAATCCATCGTCGCTGGGACGATTGACGACAATATCTAAATCTCTGGACTTTTTATTTTTGTCCATAGTTAGGATATCGATCAAACCTGGATCGTTGGGCAAGTTGACCTGATACTTGCCGCCATTGGTTTGCACGTCTGCCTTCGTGCGATCGCTGCTGAGGATGACTCGACTGACTTGTCCGTCTTCAACTTTTTTGATGAACTCGTCGTATCTCAAGTATCCTTTCTGCTGCGCTGGATCTTTCTCGAAAAATGTGGTTGCTAAGGCGATGACAACTATAGCTAACAGTGCGTACAGCCCGACATTTCTCCACCGCTTATTCACTTGTTTGGTTCCTCCTAGTCTTTGGAATGTTGGCAGTCAGCAAAAGAGAGAGCGCTAACTACCGGGGGCTGGCTTTAATCGCCGCCAGTTATGGGGTGCTATTAAATTGAGCTTGTATTAACTTATGTTAACTTATGTTAACATCTCTCAGAATTTTCTCAACTTACTTCAGCGAATGCCACCCAGAAACGAGCTACTTAGCTAGATTTTAGCAACACCAGACGGCGGACGATCGGGCATGAGTTCGGAATTCGGAGTTGAAGAGGCATAGCCAGTGCAATAACCGTAGGTTGGGTTGACAGCAGGAAACCCAACTAACCCAAACGTAATTGCATAAGTCCCGTGCTAAAGAGCAGAGAGGTAATTAATTGCTCTCAAGAGAGGAATCGATCGCAATATCTACATCTTTAGCTGTTAAGATTTCAAGCAGATTGGGGTCGTTGGGTAAGTTAACTCGATATCTGCCGCTTTGGGTTTGCGCCCTTGCCTGAGTGCGATCGCTATTCAGTATGACTTTAGTAACTTCCCCGTTTTTGACTTGCTTGATGAATTTGTCGTAGCTCAAGGATCGTTCTGGTGTTAGCTCTTTGTCGCCAGAAGGCTCGACCGCAATATCTACATCTTTAGCCGTTAAGATTTCAAGCAGATTTGGGTCGTTGGGTAAGTTAACTCGATACCAGCCACTTCTGGTTTGCACCTTTGCCTGGGTGCGATCGCTATTGAGAATAACTTTAGTAACTTCTCCGTTTTTGACTTGCTTGATGAATTCGTTGTAGCTCAAGTATCTTTCTTGAGTTAGGTCTTTGTCACCAGAAGGCTCGACTACAATATCTAAACCTTTGGCCTTAGTTAAGATCTCCATTAAACCTGGGTCGTTGGGCAAGTTAACCCGATACTCGCCGTTGTTGGTTTTTACCCGTGCCTGAGTGCGATCGCTATTTAGAATAACTTTAGTAACCTCTCCGGTTTCGACTTGCTTGATGAATTCGTCGTACCTCAAGTATCCTTTTTGAGTTAGAGCTTGCTGCGAGGAACAGGCGATCGCTAAGGGGATAACAACTATGGCTAACAGAACATCCGGCCTTAACCATTGCTTATTCACTGCTTTAACTTCCTCTGAAACAATCGAAACTCACAAACGAGCTACTTAGCTAGATTTTAGCAACAGCAGACGGTAGACGAGGGAGCGCCAGAAGGATGTCAGAAGGTGAAGATACAACAGCAGAGCAAGAAACAGTTCCTTATGCTGCCCTAACTGCCAAACAGCAGAGGCAGCGGTTAAGCGAACTAGCCAGAGTATTTTTGCGATTGGGAGCGATCGCTTTTGGCGGTCCGGCGGCCCACATTGCCATGATGGACGATGAGGTGGTCAGTCGCCGTCGGTGGATGAGTCGGCAGAAACTCTTAGATCTGCTGGGGCTAACTAACCTGATTCCAGGACCGAACTCTACCGAACTAGCGATTCATATCGGTTACGATCGAGCGGGCTGGAGAGGGTTACTTGTAGCCGGAGTCTGTTTTATTGTGCCAGCAATGACCATAGTTTGGCTGCTGGCGGCGATTTACCAGCAATATCAAACGGTTCCCCAAGTGGAATGGTTGCTGTATGGCATCAAGCCCATCATTATTGCGATCGTCGTGCAAGCAATTTGGAAACTGGGGAAACAGGCCGCTAAGGATGCGCCGACGATTTTAGCAGGAGTAGCTGCGATCGCTGGCTATCTGGCCGGAGTCAATGAAATTCTCTTGCTGGTGTGCTTGGGAGTTGCCGTCATGCTGGTAAAGGTCTGGAAAGACAAAGGACAAACCCATGGAGCCTTCTTGCTGCCATTTGCTGGATTTATCGCTCAGGCAGGCGGGACTACAGCAGCGGTAGGAGCAGTTAGTTGGGTAAGCGTATTTCTGTTTTTCCTCAAAATTGGTTGCGTGCTTTACGGCAGCGGGTACGTGTTGCTGGCATTTTTGCAAAGGGATCTAGTAGAACGCCATCAGTGGCTCACTTCTAACCAGCTTTTAGATGCCATTGCCATCGGTCAAGTGACCCCAGGACCTGTTTTCACTACTGCTACTTTTGTGGGCTATTTGCTAGCAGGAAATGCAGGCGCGATCGCTGGAACAATTGGAATTTTTTTGCCAGCATTTATCTTAGTTTGGGCGATCGCACCTTGGGTATCGAAATTAAGTCAGTCGGTTTGGTTCAGAGGATTGCTCGATGGCATTAATGCGGCCTCGTTAGGACTGATGGCAGGAGTAACTTACACTTTAGGGCGAACCGCATTAGTAGATTGGTTAACAATTTTGGTAGCGATCGTCAGTACCATTATTGTCTTGCGGTTTAAAATCAATTCAGCTTGGTTAGTGCTAGCAGGAGGACTAATCGGATTGGCAACCAAACTTGTAAGTTAAGTGATAGATAAAGTCCCCTTTTTTATCATCCACGCCAGGGGTATAAAGCTCTAGGGGTATAAAGATTGTAGGTTGGGTTGAACGGAGTGAAACCCAACACCCCAGGAATGTTGGGTTTCTCTAATCGCTACTATTTTTGCTAGCTAGATTAATGCGATCGCTCAACTGCCGTAAAGTCTTTGACATCTCAGGATCGGTTTCTCGCAATTGGGCGACCTTCTCACAGCTATACATCACAGTTGTATGATCCTTGCCGCCAAATTCTTCGCCAATTCTGGGCAAACTCAAATTAGTGTGGTGACGCATTAAATACATTCCAATTTGCCTAGCAACGCTAATTTCTCGCCGCCGGGAGTTGCCCTTTAAATCGTCTACAGAAATGTTAAAAGCATCAGCAGTTGCCATCAAAATGGCATCAGGTGTGGCTGGGACTTTTTCTAATGGCGGGTTTAAAATTGGCGAAATATTCTCTACTGTCATCGGTAATCCCGAAATCGACATATAAGCTACAGTCCGAATTAGAGCGCCTTCCAATTCTCGGATATTAGAAGTGTAATTAGTAGCAATATATTCAATTACCGATAGCGGCAAATCCATATTGTCATACTCAGCTTTCTTTTGCAAAATTGCCATGCGCGTTTCTAAGTCTGGAGTCTGAATATCGGCAATCAGTCCCATAGAAAACCGAGAGCAAAGGCGCTCTTGTAAGCGAGGAATTTGATTGGGCAGTCGGTCTGAAGCTAAGACAACTTGTTTGCCAGTTTCGTGCAAAGTATTGAAAGTATGAAAAAATTCTTCTTGGGTGCTTTCTTTGCCTTCAATGAATTGAATATCATCGACTAAAAGTACATCTGCTTCTCGATAATGTTCCCTAAAACTGTGCAAGCCATCTTTACGAATGGCAGTAATATAGTCATTTGTAAACTTCTCGGTAGAAACATAAAAAATCTTAGAATCGGGACAAATTTCTAACCGATAATAGCCGATCGCCTGCATCAGATGAGTTTTGCCTAAACCGACTCCGCCGCATAAAAATAAAGGATTAAACTCTCTTCCTGGAGATTCGGCAACTGCTAGAGCAGCAGCATGAGCCATGCGATTGTTAGGACCGACCACAAACCGCGAAAACACATATTTAGGATTCAATTGGGTTGGCTTCGGTTGGTTAGTAGGTTTGCTTTCTGGCAGGCTTGGTAACAACCAAGGAATTTGCGGTTCGCTACTAGCAGTATTGTCATTCCCTTGGGCAACAGAGATCGCAATTTCGATTTCATGGCCCAAAATATCTGCTGCGACATCAGCAATGGTTTGGACGTAATATTTTTGCAACCAATTGCGAGCAAATGGGTTAGGAGTGCAGATCGCCAAGCGGTTATTTTCTAACTTCTCAGCCGTAGCAGTTTTAATCCACGTTTCAAATGTCGGACGGCTCAATTGCAGTTGCAGCCGTTCTAAAACTTGATTCCAAAGTTGTTCGAGAGTGATTTCCACGGGCTGAGGAGGAGGGAGGGAAGGGCAGGGGAGGCAGGGGAGGCAGGGGAGGCAGGGGAAGTTTGGTTTTACCGAGTTAGTGGGATCGGGATTAATTGGCGATCGCGATCGAGTCCTCAAAGTAAAATAGTGAGGCAGAAGGGGCCAAATCTATATTCCGAACATCTATTTTCCGCCATGACTGACATTCTGCCCGTTATTCAACTAGGTAATCCTATCTTAAGGCAGACGGCCGAACCGATCGCCGATCTGAGTGACGAACTCCTCCCGAAGCTGATTGACGCTCTGATCGCTACTGCTGCATCCTCAAACGGGGTGGGGATCGCTGCGCCTCAAGTAGCTCGATCTTATCGGTTGTTGGTAGTGGCATCTCGTCCTACGCCTCGATATCCTCACGCCCCGAATATGGAACCAACGGCGATGTTGAACCCAAAAATTGTGGCTCGTTCTGCCGAAGTGGTGAAAGATTGGGAAGGCTGTCTGAGCGTTCCAGGGATTCGCGGCTTAGTTCCCAGACATCGAGCGATCGAAGTAGAATATAGCGATCGCCAAGGCCAATTGCAGCGGCAAGAGTTGACAGATTTCGTCGCCAGGATATTTCAGCACGAGTACGATCATCTAGATGGCATGGTGTTTTTAGACCGAGTAGAAAGTACCCAAGAATTAGTAACCGAGCAAGAGTACCAAAAAATGATGAATGGGGCATGAGTTCGGAGTTCGGAGTTCGGAATTCGGAGTTGAAGAAGTGTGGAGTGTGAAGTGTTGAGTGTGGAGTGAATAATTCTTCCTTGTCCTCCCCTACTTCCCCTGCCTCCATTGCTTCCCCTGCTCCCCCTGCCTCCCCTGCCTCCCCTGCTCCCTCTCCCCCTCAACCCTATGACCGACCAGCCCCGCACCCGTCAAGAACTATACGATCGCATCCGCCAAGTTGGTAGAGAAGAATTCATCTTGGAAGAGATGATTCGGTATGGATTTTGGCCCGCCCAAGGCGAAATGCCTGAAGATCCAGCCGATGAAATTCGCCAGCGGGGTGAAATTCAGCGAGAACTGAACCAACTGCGATATCAAAACCGCAACCTGCATAACGAACAGGCGTTGCGGAAGCAAATGCTCAAAGAAAGGCTGGCCGAATCGCGGCGCAAGCAGCAGGAAACTAAGGAACGTCGAGAACGGGAACGCCAAGAGAGGGCGGCAGCTTGGCAGCAAAGAAAGCAGCAGGAAATTCTATTTCTGGGTGAAGGGGTATCTGGAGGACTCAACCAGACAGAAGCGAATAGAGAAAGGTTGCAAAGCTATGGTTTGCCCGCATGGGAAACTGTAGAACAGATGGCAGCAGCGATGGGGGTTAGCGTGGGAGAATTACGCTTTCTGGCTTTTTCTCGGCCAGCGGCGAAGATCTCTCACTACATTCGATTCAAAATTCCCAAAAAAACGGGCGGAGAACGACTGATTTCGGCTCCGATGCCCAGGCTAAAAAAGGTACAACATGGGATACTCGATCGCATTCTGAGTAAGATCGAACTGCACGATGCCGTGCATGGATTCAGACGGACTCGATCGATCGTCAGTAATGCCAGACCTCATGTGGGTGCAGAAGCGATCGTTAATTTCGATCTCAAAGATTTCTTTCCTTCGATTTCTTACCAGCGAGTCAAGGGGCTGTTTCGCTCCTTTGGTTATGCTGAAGCCACCGCCACCATTTTGGCTTTGCTTTGCACCCAACCAGAAATCGAGGAAGTACAACTCGACGGGCAAATTTACTGTGTAGCCATAGGAAATCGCCATTTACCCCAAGGTTCGCCAGCCAGCCCAGCAATTTCTAATCTGTTATGCCGCCGTTTGGATCGCCGCCTAATGGGGATGGCAACGGGATTCGGATTTACTTACACTCGCTACGCTGACGATCTAACTTTCTCGGCTTCCGGGGAAAATCTGCGCCACATCTGTAGGATTTTAAGGCGTACCGAATCGATCGTGGCTCACGAAGGATTTACGATCAACGCTGAGAAAACCCGAATCATGCGAAAACAACGCCAGCAGGAAGTCACTGGTGTAGTGGTTAACTCTCAGCCCAATATTGCTAAAGAGACGTTAAAACGCTTCCGCGCCACGCTGTATCAAATGGAAAAAGACGGCCCTGAAGGCAAACACTGGGGAAATTCTACCGATGCGATCGCTTCCATTCAAGGGTTTGCTAATTTTGTGGCGATGGTTAATCCCTCAAAAGGGGCAAAGTTGCAAGCCCAGGTGAAGCGCATCAAAGAAAAATACGGACGCAAGAGCGCACCGTAATGTGGTTTTCATTTAATGTGGTTACAGATGGCAAGCAGAGGAGCAGAAGAGCAAAGGAGAATTTTAACTTCACACTCAACACTCCACACTCCACACTTCCTGAACTCCTGACTCCTGCTATATTAGGCACATGGACAAATCTCCCTCAGAAGAGGACTTACCTATCGGCACGCAATTCGATCGCGAGATGATGCAGCAGTGCATCGCACTGGCCCGCCGCGCCTTGGGACGCACGGCCCCAAATCCCCTCGTCGGTGCTGTAGTCGTGCGAGATGGGGAGATCGTTGGAACGGGATTTCACCCCCAAGCGGGCGCACCCCACGCCGAAGTTTTTGCCTTGAAAGAAGCTGGCGAACTGGCACGAGGAGCTACTCTATACGTCAATCTCGAACCTTGCAACCACCACGGGCGGACACCACCTTGTTCCGAAGCTGTCGTCGCCGCTGGCGTAGCGAAAGTAGTAGTGGGCATAGTCGATCCCAACCCGCTAGTAGCTGGCAGCGGAATAGCGCGATTGCAACAAGCAGGAATCGAAGTCTTAGTGGGAGTGGAAGCGGCAGCTTGCCAACAGTTGAATGAGGCGTTTATTCATCGCATCCTCCACCAGCGGTCCTTTGGGATTTTGAAATATGCCATGACTCTAGATGGCAAAATCGCTACTAGCACCGGACATAGTGCTTGGATAACTAGTACCGATGCTCGTCAGGAGGTGCATCAGTTAAGGGCGGCTTGCGACGCGGTAATTGTCGGCGGTAATACCGTTCGCCGGGACAATCCCCAACTAACCAGCCATCACCCCCAGGCTCGCAACCCTCTACGCATCGTCATGAGCCGCACCTTGGATTTGCCAACCGAAGCGCATTTGTGGGAAACCGAAGTAGCGCCGACATTAGTGCTAACAGAACCAGGAGTCGATCGCAGTTTGCAATCTTTCTTGCAAAAAAAGCAAGTGGAAGTAGTAGAGTTAGCCCCCCTAACACCAGCCCAAGTGATGGCTTATTTATACGATCGCCAATTACTCTCGGTATTGTGGGAATGCGGTGGCACGTTAGCAGCTAGAGCAATAGCTGAAGGTGCGGTGCAAAAAGTCTTGGCCTTTATTGCTCCCAAAATTGTTGGGGGTAGCGCTGCCCCCTCTCCTGTAGGAGAATTAGGGTTGGAGAACATGAATGAAGCCTTAGTTTTGTCAAGCGTGAGTTGGCGCACCATAGGTTCGGATTGTTTGGTAGAAGGCTATTTGAGTGAAGTAATAAGCTTGCCCTGAGCCTGCCGAAGGGTAATAAGTAATAAGTATGAGAAGTCAGGAGTTCAGTTGTAGTGGCGGGTTTTGCCAGCTATGCTTGCTGTAAACCTTGTAAGGTTAAATCGAACCCGCCCTGCCACACCGATAATTTAAATCAGGAAGCTCGATGTCAAGTCAAGCAATTTTATGTGTTGATGACGAACAAATTGTTCTCTGGAATTTGCGAGATCAGATTACCAGAAATTTTGGCGATCGCTTTGTATACGAAGTCGCTGAGAGTGCCGATGAGGCCTGGGAAGTAATCGAGGATTTGGCTGAAGATGGAGTTAAAATTATCGCGATCGTCTCTGATTGGTTAATGCCTGGAACCAAAGGCGATGAATTTTTAATTCAGGTTCACGATCGCTTCCCCAATGTTGTCACTGTGATGTTAACCGGACAAGCCGATCGAGAAGCAATTGAAAGAACTTACCAATTTGCTAATCTACACGCTTATATTGCTAAACCATGGGATGAAACTACTCTCATGGATACTATTAGATCTGGTTTAGAAAAGTTAAATTCATAAGTTAGCTGTAAAGCATCTGGTCCTATTCACTTAGGTAGTAGAGGAGCTTCAGGATTATAAAAAGGGTGTAGCAAAAGAGCAAGGGAGAATTCTTGACTTTTGACTTTTGACTTTTGACTTTTGACTTGTCCCCTATGCCCCATACCCTATTTTCAATGATTATTTCATCTCTTTCTCAAAAAATTGCTAAGCTTGCTGCCAAAACGAGATTGCAAACCTTGTTGACCGTTCCTTTTGTGCTACAAATTGTTGGTGCAGTCGGATTGGTGGGCTATTTTTCCTTTCAAAACGGTCGGCGATCGGTGGAAAACTTAGTAAATCAATTAATTTCTCAAGCTGAAGATGGCATCGAACACCGAGTGGAAGATTTATTAGCTAAGCCAGAAGCGGTTCAACGCCAGATTTTAGCAGCGGTAAAAACTAAAAATCTAGATTTAAATAACTTGTCTCAATTACAATGCTATTTCTTGCAAATAGTTTTGGAAGAAGACTTAACCGAACATATAGCTTTTGGCAATAGCAAGGGAGAACTAATCAGTATTGATGACAAGGAAGGAAAGGACAAAATTATTCTTAAAATTAAAGATCGTTCGACTGGAAAATATCGTCAAGTTTATCAAATAAATCCTCAGTGCCAACGAATAAAATTACTTGGTAAAGTCCTCTACGATCCTCGTTTGCGTCCTTGGTACAAAGCTGCGGTTGCTGCTAAAAGTCATACTTGGAGTCCTCTGTTTTTATCAGTTAGCGAGTCTGAACTTGAGTTTAGCTCGGTGATACCAATTTATTCTGACACTAAAGAGTTAATCGGAGTTCTCAATAGCGAAATCGATCTAGAAGAACTGACTCAGTTTCTCGGAAACTTGGAGATCGGTGATTCAGGAGAAATATCGATCGTTGAGAGAAATGGTATGGTGGTGGCTTCTACTTCTGACTCGCCAACCATTAATCCTAGCAGAGGGACAAGCCGACAGCACATAGATAATAGTAGTAACCCGCTAATTAGAGCGGCAGCCGAGGCAATACGTCAAAAGTTTGGCAGTTTATCAAAAATCAAAGAGCGATCGCTAATTACTTTTGAGTATCAAGGTCAACGAGTGTTTGCTCAGGTTAAACCTTTAAAAAGTCAAGATAATTTAGATTGGTTGGTCGTAGGAATTATTCCAGAAACTGAATTTATTGCAGAAATTAATGTTAATACTTATATCACGATTTTACTTTGTTTGCTAGCTCTGAGTTTGTCGATTTTAATTGGTTTGTTGACGGCTCGTTGGGTAACACAACCGTTAGTCCGTCTAAACGCAGCAGCTAAAGAAATTGCTATTGGAAATCTTAACCAAAATGTGGTAGTTAATCGCCAAGATGAATTTGGAGAATTGGCGCAGTCATTTAATACTATGGCGACTAAATTGCAATTCGCATTTGAAGAACTGAAAGCTCTCAATACTACTTTAGCCGAACGAGAACAACAACTAGCAGATTACAATCGCACGTTAGAAGAGCGAGTTCGGCAGCGCACTCAAGAACTAATTAAATCTGAAAAGTTGGCTGTTTTGGGTCAATTGGTAGCAGGCGTAGCTCACGAAATCAATACTCCTTTAGGGGCAATTCAAGCTGCTAGCGAGAACATTTCTGCGGCTTTCGAGCGCTCGATGTCCCGTTTGCCACAGCTATTGCTGCAAATGACACCAGACGAATTAAAAGGATTCATGGTACTGTTAGAAACTATTCCCAAAACTCAGGAAATTCTTTCTTCTAAAGAAGAGCGACAATTGAAACGCAATTTGAAACAAACTTTAGAATCTAAAAATATTGAAAATACGACCATAATAGCCGATACCTTAAGCAAAATGGGATTGATAACATTAACAGATGAGTTGATGCCAATTTTGCAGTCTAAGAATAATACATCAATTCTAGAAACAGCTTACAGTTTATTTGTCATGCACCGAAGTAACCAAACAACTCGGTTGGCTGTGGGAAGAGCAGCCAAAATCGTGTTTGCTCTCAAAAACTATGCACGACAAGAGCAAACCGCTAGTAAAGTTAAGGCATCGATCGCCGATGGAATTGAGACGGTATTAACCCTATATCACAATCAATTGAAACGAGGGGTTGAAGTAACTAAATCTTATGCCGACGTGCCGCCAATTCTTTGCTATCCTGAAGAACTAACTCAAGTGTGGACTAATCTCATTCATAATGCCATTCAGGCGATGGATTATCAAGGGGAATTAGCGATCGCTGTTTTTGTTAAAGAGCGTCATGTTGTCGTAGAAATTACCGATTCTGGTTGCGGGATTCCCTTAGAACATCAAGAGAAAATCTTTGAGCCATTTTTCACTACTAAGCCGCCGGGAGAGGGGACTGGATTAGGACTAGATATCGTCCGGCAGATTGTTAATAAACATGGCGGAAAAATTAAATTAGAAAGTCAACCCGGACGTACTAAATTTATAGTTTTGCTACCAATAGACTAATGTAGAGACGTATCCTGGCACGTCTCCCAGCCATTCAAATCTATGACGATCGCATTAAAACGGTATAATATTCTATCCAACTAAAAGTAAGTTTGCGATGAAACAGGCGATTTTATGCGTCGATGACGAACCAACAGTTTTACGAAGTCTGCGAGAACAAATAGGCAATCGTTTTGGCGATCGCTATCTCTACGAAATTGCTGAAAGCGTAGAAGAGGCCTGGGAAATTATCGAAGAACTATCCGAAGAAGAAGTTAAAATTATCATCGTTATTTCTGACTGGCTGATGCCGGGAGTTAAAGGAGATGAATTTTTAATTGCAGTCCACCAACAATTTCCAGATACCGTCACTATTATGTTGACGGGGCAGGCAGATCTAGAGGCGATCGAACGAACGCGCGTCGAGGCCGATCTCCATGCTTATATTGCCAAACCGTGGACTGAGGAAATGTTGTTATCTACCATTGAATCTGGTTTCAAAAAACTCAATATATAGCTCAATTGTCGTGACTAGCTTACAAAAAAAACTAAATCAACTGATTGGCAGATCGAAATTAAGCACGGTTTTGATAGCTCCTTTCGTGCTGCAAATCGTCGGCGCAGTAGGATTAGTAGGATATTTATCTTTTGAAAACGGTCAGCAAGCAGTCAACGATTTAGCATATCAGTTGATGACTAAAACCAGTAATTTAGTAGACCAACATTTAGATAGTTATTTAGCAACCCCTCATCTAATCAATAAAATTAATGCCAACGCAATTAAGCTAGGACAGTTGAAAATCAACGATCCTGAAGCAACAGGACGTTACTTTTGGAAACAACAACAGATCTTTAATGTCAGTTACATTGGGATGGCGCTGCCCAACACTCAATTCACTGGGGCTGGAACCTGGCTGAAAGGTCAAGGGATGACAATTGACGAACGTTCTGCCCGGATTGGATACAAAAATAACGTCTATTCTACCGATAGTCAGGGAAATCGGAAGAAACTTGTCTACGTTTACGATTACAATCCCAAAGATGAAGATTGGTATCCGAAAGCAATTAAATCTAAAAAAACCGTGTGGTCGGCAGTTTTTAATTGGGATGAAACTCCAGAATTTGTAGCAATTGATGCTGGTTATCCAGTGTATGACGATCGAGGTCAGCTACTAGCGGTTCTGGACGTGTCTTTGTTGCTCTCAAACATCAGTCAGTTTCTAGGAAAATTAAATATTAGCCCTTCAGCAAAAGTCTTTATTATCGAACGAGATGGGCTATTAATTGCCAGTTCTAATCCCGAAAAACCGTATAAGCTGGTAAATGATAAAGCCGAACGGCTCAATTATTTAAACAGTCAAGATCCATTAATTCGAGCTACAGCAGCACATTTAAACCAAAATTTTGGCAACCTGAAACAGATTCAAAAGCGCCAACAGATTGAATTTAAATTTAAAACTAGCGGTGAGTGGGTGCAACGCCAGTTTGTAGAAATTACCCCTTGGCGAGATAAATATGGTTTGGATTGGTTAGTGGTGGTGGTAGTACCCGAATCAGATTTCATGGGAAAAATCCACGCCAACACCCGCACCACCATCTTACTGTGCATGACAGCTTTAGCGATCGCAGTTTTAATCGGCATCCTCACAGCTAGATGGGTAACGAATCCAATTGTCCGCCTCAACAATGCCGCCAAAGAAATTGCCGCAGGAAATTTAGAGCAAAAGGTGGAGTTGCAGCGGGGCGACGAACTAGGGGAACTAGGAGAGTCATTCAACACCATGTCAGATCGCCTGCAAGCCTCTTTTAACGAAATGCGATCGCTCAATACTGCCTTATCAGAAAGTCAAGCCCAACTAGCACAATACAATCTCACTCTAGAAGAGCAAGTAGAACGGCGCACCCAAGAACTAATCCATGCCGAAAAAATGGCCGCTTTAGGTCAACTAGTAGCTGGAATCGCTCACGAAATCAATACTCCTCTAGGAGTGATTCAGAGCGCGATTGGCAATCTCTCTGTGGCTTTAAACCAGTCAATGCAGCAGTTACCGCCACTGTTTCACGAACTGTCGCCAGAAAGGTTAGCCGAATTTTTCACCCTCTTAGAAATTGCTAGGCAATCTCCAACTACTCTTTCTACCCGTGAAGAACGGCAACTCAAACGCACCCTCAAACAATCTCTAGCAGCTAGTGGAGTAGAAAATGCCGATTTCTTGGCAGATAACTTGAGCAAAATGGGCATTAACGCCAATCTAGACCCAATAATGCCTCTTTTACAATCTCCCGAACGTAAATCGATCGTGCAGGCAGCTTATACCCTGTCAGCCGTACAAAACAACTCTCAAAATATCAAACTCTCGGTAGAACGAGCCGCCAGGATTGTCTTTGCCCTCAAGAATTATGCCCGTCAAACCCCTACGGGGGAAATGGTAAAAGCCTCGATTGCAGATGGAATCGATACCGTACTATCGCTCTATCACGGGCAGTTTAAGCGAGGAGTGGAGGTAACTAAAACCTATGCCGACGTACCGCCAATTTCTTGCTATCCCGACGAACTAATTCAAGTCTGGGCGAATTTAATCAACAACGCGATTCAGGCAATGAGCTATCGCGGGGAATTAGCGATCGCGATCTCTCAAAAAGATAGCGGTGTAGCAGTTGAAATCACCGACTCTGGCAGCGGCATTCCTCCAGAAATCCAAGAGCGCATTTTTGAGCCATTTTTCACCACTAAACCACTAGGTGAAGGCAGCGGGCTGGGGTTAGATATCGTCCGTAAAATTATTGAAAAACATCATGGTGAAATTACAGTTGCCAGCCAACCTGGGCATACTAAGTTTAGCGTTTGGTTGCCGATCGGGTAGGGCGAAGAGGGCGAAGAGGGGGAGAGGTGAGTTCGGAGTATGCGCCGAGCGCAGGCTGCGCCAACGGAGTTCGGAGTTATTTTTAGCTCAACACTCCACACTTAACACTTAACACTTAACACTTCCAAAGCTCTACACTTCACACTCAACACTCAACACTTAACACTTCCAAAACTTCTGAACTCCTATCTTCATTTATATGCCTCAAGCGAAACTCCGAACAGTTCTGATCGTACCCTTCATGCTGCAAATTGTGGGAACTGTAGGGTTAGTAGGGTATTTGTCTTTCAAAAACGGGCAAGAAGCAATCGCCAATCTCGCGAATCAGTTGATGGATCGAGCTAGCGATACACTCGATCGACATTTAGATAGCTATCTCTCAGTTCCCCATCAAATCAATCAAACCAATCTCGATGCGATCGAATTAGGAATGCTAGATTTACGGGACTATAAAAAAGCCGGACAACTGTTTTGGAAACAAATGCAACTTTATAATGTCAGCTATATTGGCTACGCCCTAGAAACTGGCGAACACGTTGCCTCTGGACGCTTGTTGGCTAATGAAGGAGTAACTATTGACGAAATTTCTCCTGCAACTAAAGGAAAAGCCTATACTTATAAAACCGATCGCCAAGGAAATCGAATCGCGGTTGTCAAAATCTACGATGACTACGAACCTTTAAAAGAATCTTGGTATACAGAAACTATAAAAGCTCGCAAACAAATCTGGAGTTCGATTTATAACTGGGACGGAGACGAAGAATTTATAGCAGCTTCTCTCAATACCCCTGTTTACAACAAAAATAATAAGATAATAGGGGTAATTGGAGTAGATATACTATTATCAAATATTAGTGATTTTATTCGTCAGATCCAACTCAGTCCTGCCAGCAAAATTTTTATTATCGAACGGAATGGCAACTTAGTTGCTAGTTCTAGTACGGAAAACCCTTTTAAAATCGTTAACGAAAAAGCCGAACGCTTAAACGCAGTCAACAGTAGCGATCGCCGCATTCAATCGATCGCTAAAGATTTGCAAGCTAAATTCGGCAGCTTCAAAGCCATTACCAACGGTCAACAACTAGAATTCGAGTTCGATCGAGAACGCCAATTCGTGCAGGTAATTCCCTGGAAAGACGAATACGGACTCGATTGGTTAGTGGTAATAGTCGTCCCAGAAAACGACTTCATGGGGCAAATTAACGATAACACTCGCACCACGATTTTGTTATGTTTGGCAGCTTTAGCAATTGCTACTTTACTAGGATTGCTAACGTCTCGTTGGATATCTCAACCGATCGTTGATATCGAGAAAGCTAGCGCCGCGATCGCGGCTGGAGATTTAGAGCAAACTGTAGCAGTTAAACCGATCGAGGAACTCGGCTTGCTAGCGCGAGCTTTTAACACCATGGCAGGACAGCTAAAAGCCTCATTTCATGCCTTGGAAAAAACTAACGAAGAACTAGAAAATCGAGTTGAAGAACGTACGATCGAATTACAGATAGCTAAAGAAAATGCTGATGCTGCTAACCAAGCTAAAAGTGAATTTCTCGCCAATATGAGCCACGAATTGCGTACCCCGTTGAACGGTATTTTGGGCTATTCGCAAATTTTACAACGAGATCGAAATTTAGCTTTCAAACAAAAGGTTGGCATCAACATTATTCAACAATGTGGCACTCATCTTTTGACTCTAATTAACGACATTCTGGATATTTCTAAAATCGAAGCCCGCAAACTCGAACTCGACGAAAGCGATTTCCATTTTGAAAGCTTTTTAAACGGAGTGCAAGAAATCTGTCGCGTTCGTGCCGAACAGAAAGAAATTAACTTTGAATATGAAACTCTCAGTTGGTTGCCTCGCGCCGTTTGCACCGATGAAAAACGCTTGCGCCAAGTGTTAATCAATCTGATTGGCAACGCCATCAAATTTACCGAGAAAGGCACAGTTACCTTCAAAGTTGGCATCTACCAACCATCTCCACCAACCTCCGAAAACCCTACTACAAACTCTCCCTCTTCCAGACGTAGCACTGCTACGTCTCTACATTCTTTCCCTCTCCACCGCGTGCGCTTCCAAGTCGAAGATACTGGAATTGGCATCGAATCAGAACAATTAGAAAAAATTTTTCTGCCCTTTGAACAGGCAAAAGAAAACTTGCGCCAAACTGAAGGCACGGGATTGGGATTAGCCATCAGCCGCCAACTGGTAGAACTGATGGGCAGCCAGATTAAAGTAGAAAGTATGTTGGGGGTAGGGAGCAAATTCTGGTTCGATCTAAACTTAGAAGAAGTCGCTAGCTGGCAAGAAGCCCCATCCCAGTCACAGCAAAATATAGTAGGCTATGAAGGCGATCGCCGGAAAATTTTGGTCGTAGACGATCGCTGGGAAAATCGCGCGGTTCTGGTTAATATGCTAGAACCTCTTGGGTTTGAAGCGATCGAGGCCAGCAACGGCAAAGAAGGGTTAGAAAAAGCGCAAACCTGTCAGCCAGATTTAATTATTACCGATCTAGTAATGCCCGCCATGGATGGCTTTACCATGACCAAACGCCTGCGCCAGTTAGAGGGATGGCAAAACTTTCCAATTGTGGCCTCTTCTGCCAGCGTCTTCAACTTCAACCGCCAGCAAAGTCGAGAATCTGGCTGCAACGATTTTCTGCCCAAACCCGTACAAACTGCTGACTTGCTAAATTTACTGCAACACTATCTGGGATTAACTTGGATTTACCAAGAGCCAGAAAGCAACTCGCCAGCGGCTACCCTGGAACCAGAAGCAATCGTTCCCCCAGCAGCAGAATTGATGCCTCTCTACCAAGCCGCTAAAGGTGGTTATATCTTAGAAATCGAAGCCGAAGCCCATCGCCTGCAACAACTCGCTCCTCAATACGCCCCCTTTGTCAGTCAAATATCAGCACTGGCTGGCAATTACGATTTAGAAGCGATCGTCGAATTAATCGAACCACATTTATAAAAGTCAGAAGTCAGAAGTCAGAAGTCAGAAGTAACAGAAAATCACTCCTGTTAATAAAATTGGGATAACATTAGTCAATATATTCATATGAATTCGGAAATTTCTATTCAAGATCGAAGCCAAAAATTTGCGGTGAGAATTGTTAAAGCTTATATTTATTTAGAAAAGGAATCTTCATCTGGAAAAATTATCGGACAGCAGCTATTGCGCTCAGGAACGAGCATTGGAGCCAATTGTCAAGAAGCACAATCGGCACAGTCCAAGAAGGATTTTATTCATAAATATGAAATAGCCTTTAAGGAAGCAAGAGAGACACTTTACTGGATAGAAGTAATTATTGAAGCTGGTGTAGTATCGCGAGAAAAATTATCTCTTCTCCAAGAAGAATGTACTCAGATTATTAAAATCTTGGTAGCTTCAATTAATAAACTAAAAAGCCCCTCCTGACTTCTGACTTCTCAATAATGACCGATCGACCCGATTCTATTCTCGTTGTTGATGACATCCCGACTAATATTCGGGTGTTAGTAGAACTATTGAGTCAATCTGGGTTTAAAGTTGCAGTTGCTAAAAGCGGAAAAAATGCCCTAGAAATAATCGATCGCCATCCGCCTAACTTAATTTTATTAGACATCATGATGCCGGAAATGGACGGCTTTGAAATCTGCCGCCGTCTCAAAACTAATCCTCATACTCAAGATATTCCGGTAGTTTTTATGAGCGCCTTGGACGATACGGTAGATAAAGTCAAAGGCCTAGAAATTGGAGCCGTCGATTACATTACTAAACCGATCGTCTGCGAAGAAGCCTTGGCACGAATTAGAGTGCATTTACAACTGCAAAAAAGCAAACTCAGACTGGTAGAAGAAGAAAAAATGGCGGCGTTAGGGCGTTTAGTAGCAGGAGTTGCCCATGAAATTAATACCCCAATAGGAGCAATTCAAGCTTCGATTAGCAATATTACTGCGGCGATTCAAGAATCGATTCAACAACTGCCTCAAGTATTACAACAATTGACATCGGAGCAATCGATCGCTTTTTTTCAGCTAGTAGATTTGGTGCGACAACCTAAGCCTATGGGATCTTGGAACGAAGAACGGCAATTCAAACGCAGCCTCAAACAAAGTTTGGCTGCTAAAGGAATTGCTGAGGCTGAGGTGTTGGCGGCGCTTCTATCCCAAGCGATCGCCCCATCAGATTTAGACTCGATCGAAGCTGCGATCGCTCCCTTGCTCGAAACACCAAATCCGGTTTTCACCGTCAAAACTGCTGCCAACTTTGCGATCGTCCAAAATAACTCCGAAAACATCCAGATAGCAGTCGAACGCGCATCTAAAATTGTTTTCGCCCTCAGAAGCTACGCCAGACAATCGCCATTAGCAGAGATGGTTTCAGCTTCAGTCACAGATGGGATTGAAACCGTTTTAGCGATTTATCAAAACCAGCTAAAACGAGGAATCGAACAGATTAAAAACTACCAGCCCATCAGCAACATTCCGTGCTATCCCGATGAATTGATGCAGGTTTGGTCGAATTTAATTAGCAACGCGATTCAGGCGATGAACTATCGAGGAAAATTAACGATCGCTGTTGCTCAAAAAGACGATCGCATAGTAGTGGAAATCGGCGATACTGGCCCTGGCATTCCCCCAGAGATTCAAGCAAAAATCTTTGAACCATTTTTCACCACTAAGCCTCTGGGCGAGGGAAGCGGGTTAGGATTAAGTATCGTTCGCCAAATTATCGAGCGGCATCGCGGCCAGATCGATTTTTGTAGCCAACCTGGGCATACTAGGTTTAGCGTGTGGTTGCCAGCTAACGATAAAGGCTATGCGAACTGACTAAATCGAGAAATTCACCCTATCCTATGGCTAACAAAGCAATTTTATGTGTTGATGACGAACCGATGGTCTTGACAGCGTTGCGAGATCAGATCGGCCATCGCTTTGGCGATGCTTATCGCTACGAACTAGCCGAAGGAGTAGATGAAGCCTGGGAAACGATCGAAGAGTTAGATCGAGAGGGAGTAGAAATTGCTGTTATCATCTCCGATTGGTTGATGCCAGGAATTAAAGGAGATGAGTTTTTGCTAGAGGTCTATCTGAGGTTTCCTCAGATCGTCAACATCATGTTAACCGGACACGCCGACAAGGTAGCGATCGAACGCGCCCGCCGCTATGCTAACCTGCACGCCTACATTCCTAAACCTTGGGAGCGAGATACTATTATTGCCGCGATCGAATCGGGTTTAGAAAAAGCCAGACAACACCCAGCTAACGAGGCAGCGGGCATCTCGCAGCGGCAAAATGATGAATAAAGGAGTAATCGTTTGCGTCGATGACGAAAGATTGGTGCTGATTAGCCTGCGAGATCAGCTTTCGCGGCTGTTAGAAAACAGCTATGACATCGAACTAGCAGAAAGTGGCGAAGAGGCCCTGGTTTTGTTCGATGAATTGCAACAGTCTCAAATTGAAGTCCCTTTGGTCATCTGCGATCAAACCATGCCAGATATGTTAGGGGACGAACTTCTGAGCGAATTGCATCATTTGTATCCCAAAACTCTCAAAATTCTGCTGACTGGGATGGCGAATTTAGATAATGTCGTCAAAGCCATCAATCGCGCCCAGCTTTATCGTTACATCGCTAAGCCGTGGGACGAAACCGATCTGGGTTTAACGGTAAAAGAAGCTATTCGCAGTTATTTTCAATCCCAGCAACTAATCGAGCAAAACGAAGCTTTACAGCAAGCCAATCGATCGCTCCAGCAAGAAATTCGCGATCGCCAACAAGCCCAAAAGTTACTCAAGAGCAGCGAGGAACGCTTGGAGAGCATCTTGAATTCTCTCGACGATGTAGTTTGGTCGGCTTCCGCCGATCGCTGGGAATTACTTTACCTCAATCCAGCAGCCGAAAAACTTTACGGCCGCCATCCCTCGGAATTATTGGAGCGCCCGAACTTGTGGTGGGAGGTGGTTCACCCCGAAGATCGCCAGCTAGTCGAGCAATTTCGCCACAATCTGCCCCTCGAAGAGCGTTTAGATCTCGAATATCGGATCTTGCAACCTACAGGGGATGTGCGCTGGTTGAAAAATCGCAGCCGAGTAATTTTGGCAGCCGACGGTAGCCCCGATCGCATAGACGGGATTATTTACGACATTACCGAACGCAAGCAAGCAGAAGAGCAATTAGTTCACGACGCGCTGCACGATGCCCTTACGGGGTTGCCGAATCGAACTTTGTTGACGGAGAGAATTGAGACTCTCTTGAAGCGATCGCAGCGCCATGAAGGCTATTTATTTGCGATTTTATTTATCGATCTCGATCGCTTTCAGGTCATCAACGACAGTCTCGGACACGAACTAGGCGATCGACTCTTGATCGAGATAGCCCAAAAGTTAGAAACCACCATCCGCACCACCGATACCATTGCTCGCCTGGGAGGAGATGAATTCGTCATCCTGCTAGATTCGATCGGAGATGTGAACGATGCCATTCGAGTTGCCGAGCGCATCTCTCAAGAGTTAAAAGCACCTTTACAACTAGGAGAGAGCGAAGTATCGATCGCCGCCAGCATCGGCATCGTTTTGAGTTCCAGCGATTACGAACAAGCGATCGAATTGCTCCGAGATGCCGATATTGCCATGTATCGAGCCAAAGAAAAAGGCAAGGCGTGTTATGAAGTGTTCGATCGCATCATGTACGCTCATGCCTTAAAGCAACTCCAGTTAGAAAATGATTTGCGCCAAGCTTTAGAACGGCAAGAATTTCAAGTTTATTACCAGCCGATCGTCTCGGCCAGCACGCGGGCGATTAAGGGGTTTGAAGCCCTAATTCGCTGGATACATCCGGTGAGGGGTTTTGTCTCCCCAGTTGACTTTATTCCCTTAGCTGAAGAAACCGGGTTAATCGTCCCGATTGGGGAATGGGTATTGCGGACGGTTTGCCAGCAAATAGTGCTTTGGCAAACTCAAGGCTTCGCTGTAAAAGTTAGCGTCAACCTTTCCGGCAAACAACTGCAAGAATCAGATTTGGTCGCCAAAATCGATCGAATTCTGCTCGAAACTGGCGTACAAGGCTCTAGTTTAGAGCTAGAAATTACTGAAAGTATGTTGATGGAGCGGGTGGAAGAACTCATAGAAATTTTGCATTTGTTGCGCGAGCGCGGCATTATGCTCAGCATCGACGATTTCGGCACTGGCTATTCATCCTTGAGTTATTTGCATCGCTTTCCGGTCGATTATCTCAAAGTCGATCGCTTGTTCGTCAAAGACATGGCGGAAAATCATGAAAGTGGAAAAATTACCGAATCGATCGTCAATCTGGCTCGCAACTTAAATAAAAAAGCGATCGCCGAAGGCGTAGAAACCGAAGCTCAACTCGATCGCCTGCGTCAACTGGGTTGCGCCTACATTCAGGGATATCTATTCTCACCCCCCGTACCTGCTAGTAAAGCTACCGAATTGCTTAAGACAGCAGGAAATCAAACGCAGAACCAGTGAGATCGGACAAGATCGAGAATTTACTCGTTAATTAAAAGCGATCGCCAAAGTTAAACTAAAAACCTGTCAATTCTGCCCTCGACTTTTTGCTCGAATCCTGTTTTTTATTGAGATAGCGACACACGTAAAACGGTGCGTTACGACGGATTGTTAAATTCAAGTCATAGCAGAGGTTATAGCCATCTAACGCACCCTACTTTATTACGCCATTTTAGCTGTGTCGATCCAGTAGGGTGTGTTAGCGGAGCGTAACGCACCGCCGTAGGTTGGGTTGAGTGAAGCGAAACCCAACTAACCCAACCCAAATGCCTCTGCTGCGATCGCCACTCATTGAGGAGACATAGAAGTGAAAGCAAGCTGGTTATTTGCCGGATCGATAAGTGCAGTGCTGGTTTCGTCTCCCGTGCAAGGGGCTGCCCTCACATCTTGGGATTTTAATACCAAACTGAACCAGCTTTACTTTAGAACTGATGCCACAGTGCAACCTCAAGTGCAGCTAATCTTTAACCCTACCCGTCTAGTCATCGATCTACCAGGAATTACCCTCAAAAAACCCGAAACCGTTCGTCGTCGATTCGGAGCCACGGTTGAGGAAGTGCGGATCGGACTACTAGACGATCGCACCACTAGGTTAGTAATCGCCTTCGCACCCGGTTACACCATAGCAGCAGATGGCATCTTAGTTCGGGGCAAGTCGCCCACGTCTTGGATCGTGCAGTTACCCAAGAAAGCTCAAAAAAACGGCTTGGAAGTCTCTCTCAACTCAGCACCGCCGCCGGGATTGTTTGCTGGTGTCGTTTCTCTACGCTCGGAGATGTCGTGGCTGGAGTCTAGAGTCAAAGGGGTGGCGAATGAATTTCCCTCATTGAGGACGGGAATGTTTTTCCTCGATCTCGATACTGGGAGGTATTTAGATATCGGCGGCGATCGCGTTTTCCCTGCTGCTAGTACGATCAAATTGCCGCTGCTGATTGCCTTTTTTCAAGATTTAGATGCTGGCAAAGTCAAAATGGAAGAAATTATGGTGATGCGGCGCAAGCACATGACTGTCGGTTCTGGAGTCATGCAATATCGCTCTCCGGGAACCCGCTACAGCATGAGAGAAGTAGTAACGAAGATGATTACCATTAGCGATAACACCGCCACCAACATGGTAATCGATCGCTTAGGCGGGATCGCTCGCGTCAATCAACGGTTTCGCAGTTGGGGATTGCGCGATACGGTAATTCGCAATCGGCTGGCAGATTTAAAAGGCACCAATACCACCAGTTCTAAAGACATGGTGCGGGTGTTAGCTTTGGTAGTCAAGGGCCGTTTGCTATCCGATTCCAGCCGCGAACGCGCCTTATACATATTGCGCCGCACCGTTACCAAAACTTTGCTGCCCTCTGGCTTGGGCAGAGGAGCTAGTATCGCTCACAAAACCGGAGATATTGGCTTTTTAGTCGGCGATGCTGGATCGATCGAGATGCCGAATGGCAAGCGTTATTTAGCAGCTATTTATGTCAGACGACCTTACGATAGCCCTCTAGCTAGAAGGTTTATTCGCCGAGTCTCTTCGCTAGTCTACACTTACCTCAACAACGCCGGATCTGTTAACACAGTCTTCAATCTGGAAGCCGAGGAAGAAGTCGAGTTATCGCTCGATCGGCTAAATTTGCCCTAATTATTAGGGCAGTAATATGCCAGCGGCTGCTCGCAGGTTGGCTCCCTGGCAATGGCTGAGGGAACAGGAGACTGGTAAAACCGTCTTTAGGATGATGAGCATTTAAAAGAAAACGAGCAAAATAGTTTTGGTTGCTTCCCAGCTTCCAAGTAATATCTAATACTGCATCTATAGCCTTTCTCTCATGACTTGTGGGATAGCCGTCCCGGCTGTCCCAGTAGGCGATCGATACTTGCCTGCGGGTGCTAAAAAGTCGTCAAGCTAATTTGTAATTAGCACTTCACGATTTGTAATTTCGATGGTTGCATTTTTAATGGCGAATCTTGAATTGGAGATTATTTCGATCCAACCCGATCGAGTATGATACCAAATCCGGTTTCCCAAACCGTCTTGACCTCGCCCCGACTCCGGCTCCCCTCTCACCTCACCCTGCCCTCTCCTGCGAGGAGAGGGGAAAGGAAGTTTCTCTTTACTGGAGAGGGGTTGGGGGTGAGGGCAGCAATGGATGGTATGAGAGCCGGATTTGGTATGAAAAATATTCTTCAATTTCTGACTTGTTACTTACCTCTCAACCGCGTTTATGTTAACAAAGCTCGCTCGCTCCCAAAAGAGGATTTGGGTTCATTTATTACTGTTAGGATTGTGGTTAGCGATCGGCACCATCTTGCGTTTTGCCAATTTAGATCTCAAACATTTGTGGAACGATGAAATTGCCACTTTAGTTTTTAGTTTAGGAAATAGCTTTAATTCAGTACCGTTCGATCGACTAATCGATCTCGATACTCTCCTGCAACCGCTACAACCCCGTCCCGAAGCAGGCGTGAGAGATGTAGTTCGTCATTTGATGGCAGAAAGCACTCATCCCCCGGTTTTTTTTGTATTGAATCATTTATGGTTGAAGCTATTTCCAACTTCTGAGGAATTAGTATCTGTATGGGCAGGGCGATCGCTTAGTGCCATTTTTGGCATTATCTCGATTCCAGCAATGTTTGCCCTGGGTAGTTTTGCCTTTCGTTCGCTCTTAGTCGGGCAAATTGCTGCGGCGATGATGGCAGTTTCTCCCTACGGCATTTATCTAGCACAAGAAGCCCGCCATTATACCTTGACGATTTTATTCGTTATCGCTTCGATCGCTTGTCTGATTAAATCTATAGAGACGATCGAAAATCGCACCCCGCTCCCTCTGTGGATAGGATCTATCTGGGTAGTCATTAACAGCTTAGGGATAGCAACCCATTACTTTTTTGTTATCGCTTTGGGGGCAGAAGCTTTAGTCTTATTTAAATTTTGGCTGATTGATTGCGGTTCGGAAATATGGCAAAAACTAAGATCGCTAACTTATCAAAATCGATCTAAAAAATCTTCTTATTCGCCCCCTCTCCCTCTCTCCCCCTCTCCCTTTCTTTCTCAATATTGGCTGCGACTTTATGCCGTGGCAATGGGAACTGCGATCGCAGGTTGGGCGTGGTTGCCTACTTTACAGCGAGTTTCAGATAACGAACTGACAAAATGGATATTCGCAGGTCATTCTTTCACCGATCTACTATCACCGATAATTCGACTCTTAGCTTGGTTGCTGACGATGGTAGTGTTGCTACCAGTAGAAGGAGTACCCCAGTCGATCGCGATCGCCTCTCTGGTTACCGCCCTCAGTTTTATAATTTGGGTGCTATGGATATTGCTAAGCACTTTAAAAACTAACATCCAGCGATCGACTGCACGTTTATCTACTCAGGTTTTAAGCGATCTTATTTTCGCCTCGATCGCTATTTTTTTGGGTATTACTTACATTATCGGTGCCGATCTAACCATCGTCGGGCGCTATCACTTCATCTATTTTCCGACTGTAATTATCTTCCTAGCTTCATATTTGGCTGTTTGTTGGCGCGATCGAGAGCGAGGAGAGAGGAGGAGAGGGGGAGATGGGGGAAATTTCTTAACTCAAAACCTTTCAAGCTTTTTCAAAAATAAGGGGAAAAGAGTTGTGATTTTGATGTTAGTAATGGGTTTCGCTGGTGGGTTGACTGTAATCTCAAATTTCGGCTTTCAAAAAACTACACATCCCGATATTTTAGTAGCTAAAATTCAACAAATCTCTCGCGTTCCTGTAGCGCTCGCTATCTTTCACCAAACTCCTCATGAAGTTAGAGTTTTAATGGAGTTAGGCTTGCAGCTTAAAAGCCTCCCACCTAACTCAAATTTTCCTCAGTTTATCCTAGCTCATCAAGGCGACAATCCCGAACCTCCAAGCGAAGTTATTGACAGAGCGATCGCCCCAATACCAAGACCTTTAGATCTCTGGTTGATAAATTCTGGTGTCGAACTCGAATCAAAGTTAAAAAATTGTTCTCCTTATTTTCCCAAAACGCAAATTCTATTCGGACATCATCACCAACTCTATCAGTGTCGATAAACAATTGAAACAATTGCCAATTTGGTATTCGTAATTAATGTCAATTGCGAACTGCGGATTGCGAATTGCGAATTGAAATTACCAGGGGCTACCAATAATGGTAAAAGATGCCCAGTAGAAAGGATGAGATAGCTGACCGACAGTATTTCGCCGCAAATAAGTCGCTACTTCAGGAGACAGCGGGATACTGCCAGCACTAGTAATCAACTCATTGCCTTCGATTTTCACCTTTCCTTGAATCATGGCGATTTGCGATCGTCTGAGGGCTTCGGCTTTAATCGGCGCTGAACTCAACTGCTGATAAAACTCGCTCATCAGCGCCAACGCCCCGGAATCGCTGACATCCCACAAACTAGCTAAAGCGCTCTTAACTCCAGCTTGCACGGCTAGTCCGGCAAATCCTAACTCAGCGTTTTTATCTCCCAAAGCCGAGCGACAAGCACTCAAGACTAATAGCTGCGTCCCTGGGTTGTTCAGCCCCAATTCTCGCGCTCGATCTAACGAGATCTTCATGTCGTAAAGCTGAATGTAAGAATTTGATGAATCTCCCGCTTCAAAGTCGGCGTGAGTGGCGAGGTGAACGATGCCATACGGCCGCCGCTGGCGCTGTCCTTTGAGGTTATTCTCGGTAAAATCTCGATCGATTACCGATCTACCTCGCCAAACTTTAGTCGCTACCGTGGAAACTTCTAGAGGTGCAGCCAATAAGGGATCTTGATCTTGGTCGGGGGCAAACTCTCCCGCCCCCATCGCTAGCACTTCAGAGTTTTGGATGTTGACGAAGCGGGTATCGACCAGACTGAGACTGGGGGCTAAACCCACGCTATATTTTTCGATCGTAAATTGTTTGCCATCGTGCAGGGCGGCGATGGGGATCGATCGCAAACCGACATCGCTAATAAACATCACGTTCTGAACTTTTTGCTTTTGCAAGTCTTCATCTAAGGGCGCGAGCAGCCATTGATAAAGCTGCTGAGAAGGAGCTAAATAGTTGTTATTCCTCGCTTGTTTGGGTTCGGCAACGGCCGCATAAAATCGATCGGCTACTTCCTTAACTTTAGCCCGCGTCGCCCCAGGAACTTGCTTGCGAATGGGGTTGCCAGAGCCAGTAACGATGACCAAATCTAAAATATCGCTATCTCGTTCGGTTTGGGCTTGTCCGATCGTACCGGGTACTGCTTTATCGGGAGTAAATACGGCATAAATAATTGCAGGTTTTACTCCAGTTTCTTTTTCAATTTGGCGTAAAGTCGATCGGGCATCGGTGAAGTTAATTAAACTAACTTCTAACGACCGCTTGAAATATTGGTTGAACTGATTGGTGAAATATCCTTCTAGATCGCCAATAATCGTATCGACTTTTAAGTTATCCAGGTTGCTGGTAATTAACGGGTTACGGTTTTGAGGTAGTGGTGGTTGGTTTTGCTGAGTTATTATTTCTCGATCGAGGCTGGGAGGAACGCTCACCGTTACCGTCGCTGTTGCCGTACCGCCATTACCATCGCTAATGGTGTAAGTAAAGCTGTCGTTGCCAAAAAAGCCGTTGTTAGGAATGTAAGTTACGGTTCCGTCAGAATTGAGAACGACGCTACCGTTTGCACCTTGAGTCACAGCAATTATCTTCAAACCCAAACCACTAAGATCGATATCGTTCGCCAGTACGCTGATTTTGATGGGAAGGTTGACTGAAGCGATCCCAGTGTCGTTGTTAGCAGCAGGTGGCTTGTTTTCTGGCGGTGGTGGCGGTGGCGGCGGTGGCGGTGGTGGCGGCGGTGGCGGTGGTGTTACACCAGTAAATATTTGAATGTTCCCCTGAGTAAAGCTAGCCAGGAAAGATTGAGTCGGGAAAATGGTGTTGTCAAGACCGCTAGTAATCGCTGCTTGAGTGCCGTTAGTGCTAGCGTCGCCCACAATAAACGGGGTGCTGCCGTTACCACCATGTCGAATGGTAATATCGCCGCCTCCGGTGGCGGAGATGGCAGCCTCCTCCCCACCACCGCCATTGCTACCTGCGGCTGTGGAGATACTGGCATTAATCCCGTTTTGGTCGATAAAAGAGCCAGTGGCGCGGAAAAATCCAATAGCAGTAACTCTGACATTTCCACCTGTGCCATTACTTCCACCTTGGGCGTTAATTGTAGAAACTTGAATGTCGCCTGGGGCAGTTAGCGTTACTGAGCCGCCATTGCCGATGTCTGCTGCCGCTATCAAATCCCCAGCCTCGATCGATCCGCCGCTGATGAGCGTAATATTCCCGGCGTTAGCTCGAATAGAACTAGCGTCAACTTCACCTGTTTCGATCGCACCGAAAGCTCTGAGAACAATGTCTCCACCATCACCACGATCTCCAAAAGAGAAGAGATTTCTAGAATTGGTATCGCGCCCTCTAGTAGTATCAATTCCTCCTGTTTGGCTGGTAATGAAAATATCCCCTCCGTTACCATCACCCACATTAGGGCTGGCAGAAAAAATGTCACCAGTGGTAATGTTGCTATTAGCAGTTAGAGCCACCGTTCCTGAATTGCCTTGGCTCGAATAAGAAAATAGATTTCCTAAGCTAGTATCGATCGAGCCACTCTTACTGACGATGGTGATGTTGCCTCCGCTCCCAGCTTCAGCGGTCGAATCTATGCCACCAGTGGTGATGTTGCCAGCAGCAGTAAGGAAGATCGCACCCCCATTGCCGCTACCAGAACTAGAATTTAAAATCCCTGCTGTCGTATCGATGCTTCCCCCAAGGCTGGTAAGGCTAATTTGTCCCCCGTTGCCATTGGCGGCATTAGCTAATACGCTGCCTGTAATAATATTTTGTCTGGCAGACAAGAAGACGTTACCGCTGTCGCCAGAACTTCTGGTATCGATATCGCCAGTCTGAATATTGCCCCCAGTTAAAGCTGTATTTGCTGGTATGGTAAAGCTGCTAGAGCCAAAACTAACTGCTGTATCTGTATTGCTCAGGAATACTACTCCACCAGGAGCGGTAATTGAGATGTTCCCAATTTGAATATCGGCATTAGTGGGAGTGCCAGGACGTAGTGGGGGTAAACCTGGGACTGCATCTACATTCATCCCAGCCAAGACTACTAAAGCTGGCTGCTCGGCCACCTTAATGGTGAAATTTTGCCCGTTTGGTAAGGCAAACGTGATATCTGGAAAAGCCAACGTGGTGTCGGCACCAGTAATAGTGACATTCCCTAACTGCACTTTCCCGCCAGCTAAGATTCCCAATGATGCCCCAGTGTAATCTCCTATCGTTACGTCTCCTCGCGCAAAAAACGCCGGATCGTTGGGACTGAATAAATTACCGACGCTGCCATCTAACTTCTCAATCCGAAAATTGCCTCCAGTCGAATATCTGGCATCGCCTTGGATGGTGTTAGCCGATCGCAATGTCATATCACCGCCAGAAAATAACCCGCTTTGAGGGTGATTCAATACGAACAAATCCACTTTCTGGTTGCCTTGCAGTAACAACCGTCCTCCGGCTGAAGCCACAAACGGATTCGCGGCACTATCTCGCGCTTGCACGGTATCGCCAGCTAATAAATTTAAGTCTCCAGTGGTGCGGATTTGGCTTTCTACCAGCGTCAGATTGCGGTTAGCCGATAAAGTCGCTTGTCTGGAGTTGACGCTATTGGCGACTACATCCCCCTGGTTGATATCGATCGCAGAGTTGGTTAACTCTACTTGCCCGCTGGCATTTACTTTAATGCCGTCGGCAGCGGCTATGTTGCCGCCCGTTAATAATTGGGGTAAAGATGCGACTGGTAAACTGCTATTGTTGGGGCGATCGCTTCCTAAAGGTTGAATTTCTAAACTCAGTAAATTACCAGCGGGAGTCAAACGCACTAGGTTCTCACCCGGTACGGCGGAGACGGTAATATTACCGTCGGGGGCCGATAAGTTGCCCGTACTGACTACCGTTCCCCCTACCAAAGTTAAATTTTGTCCCGATGCTACCGTCAGATCCCCAGTATTGATGATGCTTCCGGGATTGCTGGTATTGAAAGCAAAGCTGTTAGGCGTACCGACTAAGTTGGCGTAATCGTTCGCACCCGTGGCACTGAACCAGTTAGAACCAAATCCGATGCCGTTAGCGGTCGTAGCGGTAAAGGAACCCCGCAGATCTAATCTGGCGTTATTACCAAAGACTATGCCAGAAGGATTCATCAAAAATAAGTTGGCATTGCCGCCGCTGACTCTAATTAAACCGTTAATGACTGAGGGATCGCCACCTGTAATCCGCCCCAATATGTTTCGGATCGAGGGGTTAGAAAGAAAGTTAGCGATTTGCTGCGGACTGATGCCAAACTTAGAGAAACTGTGGAAGAGATTAGTCCCATCTCTAGAGAGACTGCCGCCTTTAATGTCGATGCGATCGCCATTCGGCATGACTATCGTTCCCGTACCGTCTGGGGCTGGCGTTATGGTTTGGGCTTGAGCGAGGTTTCCACTTGCTGTTATAGCCGTTAAAACTAAGGTGAGATAAGGGCTAATTTTTGCTAATTTTGATTTCATAATATTAAGTTTTCTCCCAGCGGTACTCGGATGGCGATACGTCCTAACGGACACGCTAGCGCGAACGCTAAAGAAAGCTAAAGCATTTCTGTTGGGACTTTATCAATTATTCCACTGTTTGTATGGTGTTAGCGGTTTAACTAAAGGTTTTTTAACGAATCACAAAGACGCAAAGAACACCAAGGTAAGATCGAAGAAGTTATTGACAACAGAAGTTTATAATTCCGAAAACATCTCGATTTTTATTGTATCGATTAAAAAAGCAGTTAAGTTTATGAAAGATCAAAAATCGGAATCGGCTAAGCGAAAAAATGCTCTCTGGCTCGGACTAGGTGCAGCGGCGGCGGTAGCAGCAGGAGTGGCGATCGCGTTTGCTGTTCGTCCTCAAGTCGATCCCGTAGCGGCCTTCAAACAGTGCAAAGATTTAGTCGATAAACAAGATTATAAAGCCGCCCTTCAGCCCTGCGAACAAGCTACGGGCGATCGTGTTAATGCTTTTGATGCTCTGGTAAATCGAGCGACGGCACTTAATGGTTTGAACCTTTCAGAACAAGCCCTAGCAGACTACGATCGAGCGATCGCTATTAAACCAGCTTCTCCTGATGCTTTGGCTGGCAAAGGCGATACTCTGTTTCGTTTAAACCGCTATCAGGAAGCCCTAGCTGCTTACGAAAAGGTAATTCAAAACGATCCGGTTTATTCTTATGCCTGGATTGGTAAAGGCAATACGCTCTTAAAATTGAAGCGATACGATGAAGGTTTGAGCGCCTACGAGCAAGCAACTACAATTAATTCTCAAGACCCTTATGCGTGGATCGCTCGCGGTTACGGCCTATCTGAAGCCAATCGCCTAGAAGCTGCATTAACATCTTTTGAAAAAGCAGCTAATCTAAATCCAGAAGATCCCGAAGCTTGGAGCGGCAGGGGTGGAGTTTTGTTTGACTTAAAACGATATCCAGCGGCTCTATCTTCCTACGAAAAGGCTATTACAATCAACCCCAATTATTCACCCGCTTTAATCGGCAAGAGTGAAGTTTTTAGAAATACGCAACGACTTGAAGAAGCCTTGGCTGCCTGCCAAGAAGCGATTAAAGTCAGTCAGCCTGACGATCCTGAACCTAAGTTGTGCGAAGGCGATGCTTTATTTGCTTTGGGGCAATCCGATCGCTCTTTAACTGCCTACGAAGAAGTCATCAAACTCGACGAACAAAACTCTTCTGCTTGGGAAGGTAAGGGTTTAGTTTTAGCTAAAACCAAGCAGTATGAAGCCGCGATCGCAGCTTACGATAAAGCTTTAGAAATCGATCCAAATAGCCCTAATATGTGGAGGATTTTATCTAATCGGGCCGACTCGCTGAACTTCTTACGGCGATATCAAGAGGCTCTGGAAGCAGTCGATCGCTCTTTAAAAACCGCCCCTACCAATGCAGTTGGCTACAATGAGGTCTGGTTTATTCGGGGCAATGCCCTAACTGGCTTGCAGAAATACCAAGAAGCAATTGCTGCCTACGACAAGGCGATTAAAAGCAAGCCGAAATACGAAGCGGCTTGGAATGCTAAAGGCAACGCCTTCAGTAAATTAAAGCAGTATCAACCTGCTATTGCTGCCTACGACAGAGCGATCGCGATTAATCCCAATTATCTGTATGCGGTAAGCAGTAAAGGCGATGCTCTGTTTCAGTTGCGTCGATATCCCGAAGCGATCGCCGCCTACGATAAAATCCTCAGATTGAAACCATCGGATGCTAGCGCCCAAGTGCCCCTCCATGCCGTTTGGCTCGGCCGGGGCAATGCTTTATCTCAACTGAAACGCGAGTCAGAGGCTATAGCCGACTACGATCGAGCTATTGCGATCAAATCCGACTTTGCCGACGCTCACTTTAACAAAGGCAAAGCTCTAGTATCTCTGAAGAAATATCCCGAAGCCATCGCCGCGTTCGATCGAGCGATCGCGATTAATCCCAACTACCCAGGAGCCACTGCTGCTATAGAACAAGCCCGCCGTTTGAACGATAGATAGACCTCTCTTGAAAATCGATTTTCATCCTTGGTTGTGAGTGGTACGCTCGCGATCGTCTCTTGCATAAATCAAAACTGTGGATTTATAACGCAGATAAATCACAGATAAACGCAGATGAGTTTGATAAGTTATCGACTTTCGCAAGAGGTCTATTCATCATTTGTTAAGCTGATTGGGGTGCGACTAAATTTTCTGCTCCCTGAATTATCCGCGCCGACTCGATTTTGTCGCCTTGTTTCAGTTCTTCCAAAACTTCTTTCCCTTGAATCAAATAGCCAAAAACGCTATAACGGCCGTCTAACAGGTTGCGTCCGGCTGGGGTTAATTCGGGTTCAAACAGGAAGAAGAAAAACTGAGAAGATCCTCCATCGGGATCGCCTTCCGGACGCGCTAGAGCTAAAGTACCGTAGGATGAGAAAGGCAATGCAGGCAGATCGGTGTAACGGCCTGCATCTTCTAAAGTAATGCCATAGGTGGGGGCGGAATCGCCGTCAACTAAGACTTCTAGAGGAATGTTGCGATATTTACCAGTTTTAGGATCGACAAAACCAACATCTGCCCCTGGGGGATCTCCGACTTGCAAGACATAAGATTCTTCGCTGCGAGTAAATTCCAGGCCGTTGTAGAAACCCCGCTGCACCAGATCGACGAAGTTTCCAGCCGTTACTGGGGCGCTATAACCGTCAACTACTACCGTCAGATTGCCTTTATTGGTGGCGATTTCTATAGTGGCGCGTCCCTTCAGTTGGGGCAGGTTGTTGTATTTCTCAGGAACTTTATAAGGAAATCCTTTGACCATTAACGCTTCTAACTCGCCCACGCCATCGAGGACTCGATCGCGAGCGGTTAAAATCTGTTCCTTGTCTTTGGTTTCTACAGCGGTTTGCAGGGCATCGATCTGTTCGTTCAACCGCGCAATAACAGACTGAGCCACCGACTTATTGGCATCGGGAACGCTTTTGAGCAAATCGTTTGGGCGATCGCGCAAGATCGCAGCCGCTTTACTGATATCGCTACTAATACCAGTCCATCGCTTTCGCCGCAGTTGGGTGGCGATATCTTCCAAATTACCTTGGACTTCCCGCACTGGGGGATTATCGATCGGGAGGGCATATCGCAATAAGGCTTTACCGTCAGTAATCGCATTGCCAGCAGGCAATCCCGCACACAAAGGTAGAGATAGAGCGATCGCGAGTACGAGCGACAAGCTATTTTTCAGCCAACGTCGGCAGCGGTTCAGCAAAGAACGGAACGAATCAAACATAATAAACCAGAATACAGGAGTTCAGGAGTTCAGAGTTCGGAGTTCAGGAAAACCTGCTGAAAAACTCCATACTCGATCTTGCCATATTAAGGTTCAGGGGAGAGGGCAGAGAGAGGAGATACGGAGAGGGGAGACAAGGGAAGCCATTCTACACTCCTGACTTCTGACTCCTGACTTCTGACTTCGTTAAAGGCTCCATCCCAAGACTTCTGCTACCTGTTCGGCTAAAGTGACCGGATCGAAAGGTTTAGCCAAAACTGCTTTGACTGCCAAATCTTCAAACCGACGGCGATCGGCTGCTTGGACTTTAGCAGTTAGTAACAGTACCGGAATCTGGGAGGTACGAGGATCGGACTGAAGATGGGTAAAGGTGGTAGGTCCGTCCATATCTGGCAGCATGACATCCAACAAGATCGCATCCGGTTGCTCGTCTGCCGCTAGACGCAATCCTTCGCTGCTAGAAGCAGCGGCGATCACTTCCCAACCGCCCATCATTTCCAAACTGGCTTGGGCTACTTCGCGAATATCGTCTTCGTCATCGATAATTAAAATTCGTTTAGTTGACAACCTCGTCCTCCTGCTGGCGATCGATTACCTGATGGAGCAAGTTAATTGCTAGTCCTTCTAGCGCTTCGGGAGAGATTTGGCTCTTGGTCAGAAATTCGGTGCGCCCCAAACTCAAACGCGATCGCTCTTCCCGATCTAAATCTTTAGCCGAGTAGACGATCAACGGGATGTGAGAGAGGCGATCGTGCTGTCGCAACCATTCCACTACCGCAAAGCCATCTCCTTTTGACAGCACCAAGTCTAACACTAGCAGATCGGGAAGAAATTCCTGGCATAGTTGAATGGCTTCGGTTTCAGTGCGGGCGTGAGCCGTTTGAATGCCGTGTTCGTTAAACATGGTGGTGAGAACTCCTGCCAAATCTGAGTCGTCCTCTACTACCAAAACTCGACCCGTTCTTTCTGGCTCTCCTAAAACTCGCTTGAGGGTTTGAGATAAGTTGGTTTCCTCGATCGAGCGCTCTAAAGCTTTAGTCATTTCGGCCGCTGTCAGTCGATCTGACGAGGAAATGGCACTAAATACGATCGTGGGAATATCTTTGGTTTCGGTTTTTTCTTTTAAAGCGGTAACGATATCCCAAGCACTAGTATCCGACAAGCTTAAGTTGAGCAAAATCGCTTTGGGTTGCAAGCTAGCAGAGCGATCGAGTGCTTCTCGTGCCGATTTCACCGTGACAATTTGATAATCTTGCTCTTGCAACCAAGTTTGCAACAGTTGGCTGTTAGAGAGCAAACCCTCGTCTACTAAAATCGAGCGGCGATTTGGAGGTTTGAGCGTTGGTGCGGGTAGTTGTTCTGGAGAGGCGATCGCGCTTAAGGTGAAGCTAAAAGTGCTGCCTTCACCCAGTTGGCTCTCTACCCAAATTCTGCCGCCGTGCTGGTGAACTATATTGCGGCAAATGGCTAAGCCTAAACCAGTACCGCCTTTCTGACGGGCATCGGAAGCATCTACCTGCTGGAAGCGTCCGAAAACTTTTTCTAGCTTATCGGCAGGAATGCCTCGTCCTTGGTCTTTGACTTCAATTAAAACCGTAGGGTTATTGGCAGCTAAATTGATTCGATCTTCTGAGTTGGCAGTCAGCCAAATCGTCCCACCTGATGGAGAAAATTTAATCGCGTTGCTGAGCAAGTTGGTCAAGACTTGAATTAAGCGATCGGGATCGGCCGCTACTTGGAGAGATACTGGAGAGACAGATAAACTCACTCCGGCTTTGTCGGCCATCGATTGCATGACTTCGGCTGCTTGTTGCATCAAATCGGCGATTTGGCAAGGCTGTTTGTTGAGAGTGACTTTTCCAGATTCGAGGCGTTCGAGATCGAGGATGTCGTTGATCAAGCGAATCAAGCGATCGGTGTTATTCACCGCAATCTCTAACATCCGCTGGCCTTTATCGGAAAGGGTTCCCAATTTGCCCGTCAGCAGCAATCCTAAAGAACCCCGAATTGAAGTTAAAGGAGTGCGGAGTTCGTGGCTGACTACCGAGACGAATTCGTTTTTCATCTGCTCCACCGCTCGTCGATCGCTGATATCTCGCGCGATCGTGGAAGCACCAGTAATATTCCCTTCGGAATCCATCACCGGAGATACGGTGAGAAACACGTCGATCGAGCGCCCATCTTTGGTGATGTGTTGGGTTTCTCGATGATCGAGTTGAGTTTCCGGTTCGCTATCATCGAATACTCGCAAGAAGTCATCGTCCTCGACTTTGGGAACTAACAGAGATACCAGTGCTTGTCCTTCAACTTCTTCTGCCGTGTAGCCGTAAATTCTTTGGGCCCCTGTATTCCAACTAATAATTTTGCCCTGTAAGTCCATGCCGATGATGGCATCTTCTGACGATTCCACCAGCGCCGCTAGTTGGAACAGGGCTTCTTGAGCGTACTTGCGATCGCTGATATCGTTGCCAATGGCGACAAATCCGGTAATCTGGTTTTTCTGGTCGCGCAATGCCGTCACCCACAGACGCACGGGGAAACTCGAACCATCTTGGCGCACGTAAGTCCAATCGCGCTTGGTAATTTCGCCTCGCCGCACCTTGGCGACGATGACTTCAAATCCCGGTTCGATCGTCACCCCCAATTCTTGCGATAGCACCTGCGCCCGTTGCTCTAGTTCGGTGCGATCGTGAAATCGAGTTAGGTTGCTTTTGCCGATGACTTCGCTGGCTGTATATCCCAACCATTCTTGGGCGATCGCGTTGAAAGTGAGGATCGTACCATCTTCACTAGTAGAAATTACCAATTGAGTCGAGTCTTGGATTTCCCGAATCGCTCGATCGAGTTCGCGGTTTCGATCTGTAGGAAGCATTATCAACCTATTTTGAGTAGAACCAAGTGGGAAGAATTTAATCTTAATCGATCGATTTAAAAATCCCAAGCACTACAGAATCTTCGGCGTGTTGACTAAATAGTGGCGATCGAGGATGTTGTAATTGCTGCCAGTCGATTAGATCGAGCGACAATTATGGTTTGTTCCCTTCACCCTCTATTTCAAGCGATGGCCACTGCACCATCCGAACGGGCGTTACGACTTAGATTCATGGATGGTGTCAGCCAATACTTTGGCGTACAACGTTGGGGAATTTACCTGATGGACGATGAGAACCGTCTGGCAAGTTTTGATGTGGTCGGTGTTTCTGACGCTTTCGTAGAGCGATACGAACAAATCGGCAGGGCGATCGATCCAGTCTTGCAGTATGTTTTGGAGTACCATGCCCCAGCCCATGAAGAGTTAGTGCTGCCCGCCGGAGAGTGGAAACAAAGCGATCTTTACCAAAGATGCTGCTCGGAATACGCTCACGAACATATTATGACAGGACCAATTGTGGGTTGCGGTCAGTTAATTGGTACGATTCAGTTTGCCAGAGTAGGCGATACTCCAGCATTCAATTTTCATGATTTAGCTAATTTAGGTGCAGTATGCACTCATTTGTCTGCACGTCTCGCTGCATTACGGGTAGAGTCTTTAGCGTCTTCTAGGTTAATCTTCAAGCAACTCACTCCACGAGAAATGCAAATCGCTAATTTGGTTGCTAGAGGAATGACAAATGCCGAGATTGGTGCCCAATTATGGATTACGCAAAATTCTGTCAAACAAGCATTAAAGCGAATGTTTCGGAAATTGGAAGTTTCGGCTCGAACGGAGATGGTTGCCAAATTACGGCATATACTCGAAGTATGAAGAATCGGTAAAGCAACGAGCGCTTTGAAGAAACCGATCTCGATCGATATATGTAGCGTCAATTATTAGACTATGAGCTTTATCCAAAAACTTTTCAAGTCAATTTTGCCTGCTTCGCGTGCGGAATCAATGGAAGTAGATTCTCGTCAATGGTTTATGAAATGCCTGGAGTGTAATTTTGAAGAATCCTATTGGGATTTAGGCGGAATTCGTTGGAAGGCAGCGGGCAATTCCAGAAATTTGAGGAAGTGTCCGAACTGCGGGAAAAGATCTTGGCATCTGACTTACAAGAAAGAACAGTAAAACTAATAAAAATTAACTCGATCGACAAGGAACATAGAAATGAGCCTGCAACTAGATTTACCACCAGAGTTAGAAAGCGAACTATCTTCTGAGGCCTCGCAGCTAAATCTACCCTTACCCGATTACATCCTACGGATACTATCGGTCAGACAAGTTCTGAGCAACCCACCTAAGACTGGGGCGGAGCTTGTTGCTTACTGGCAAAGCGCAGGAGCGATCGATTCACGACCCGATATTACAGATAGTCAAGTTCATGCTCGCAACCTGCGCCATGAAGCTGAAACACGCTCTCAGGCATAGAAAACACTAATGTATCTGTTAGACACTGACATTTTGATTGATGTCGAACGGGGTCATGCCCCTGCAATAGCTTGGTTTTCCAGTCTTTCAGAACTGCCCAGCATTCCTGGTTTTGTTGTCATGGAGCTAATCCAAGACTCTAAAAGTATGCAGCAAGTTCGGAAAACACTTCAACTGGTAGCACCATTGCCTGTAGTTTGGCCGACTGAAGCCGATTGTACCCGTGCGCTATCGGATTTCACCAACTACCATTTGTCAAATAGCCTGGGCTTACTTGACGCGTTGATTGCTTCCTGTGCTGTAGGGCGAGGTCTAACACTTTGTACCTTTAATGTTAGATGCAGGGCCAGTCGGTCTAGTCAAAATATTACTCTGAGTTGACCGCCACTTAACACTGGGTTGGTGCGAATGGAACAAAGGTTATTAGAAAAAGCTACCTCGATCGGGAATGCTGTCAGAAATTAAGCCCGAGCGCAGTTACTCACAAGAGCGATCGCTATTCTAGTCTGTCACCTCGATCGCCTCTATATATTTCTCAATTGGAAAACTCAAATATTCGATCGCGATTAGTTGACAAAGGCGATCGAGCAACTGGGGTAGTTGATTTATGACGAAAATAGTAATGACTTATTATTGGATTAAATCAGATTTTTTGCTCTGTGTAGCTGTCGTATGAAATTGCCTAACGGAGAATATGGATTCAACAAGACAGCACGGAGTTTGGTCAATTGTATAAAGTTGATTGGGAAATTCCCGCTCTGGCATCTACGAATCTGCGTACACTTTGGAAAATTACGCCCGATTTACCCAATCCTCGTTTAGTTTCTGCGTTTATCAAGTGAGTTATATGACTATTCTGAAGACTCTCGATACCATCGCTACCTTGAAACCGATCGCTCGCAATCGCCTGACATTAGTTGAACCCGAATATCAGACCGTGCAACAGCTACCGATCGAACAAGTGGGTACTATTGTTGAAGTTTATTTCAGAGAATCGCCCCGCTATCTGGTTGAATTTGCTGACCTTCAAGGACGCGAATATGCAATGGCTGTGCTTGAACCCCATGAAGTTCTAGCCCTCCACTACGAATTAAGTCTAACCAGCTAAACTTTAAAGATCGATCGAGATGCGATCGCAAAGCGTGCGCGGAGTGCGTATCGCCTCTACAGATTTCTCGGTTTGGAAACTGAAATGTTCGATCGCGATCGCTTGATGAATGCGATCGAGTAACCGAGGCAGTTGATTCATGAGGAACATCGGATTATTCTTGTTACACTGGAGTCATCCTAAAATAATTTCTATTAAGTGATGTCCACGGTCGAACAGATTGAAGCCGCAATTCTGAAACTCTCACCTCAAGAGTTAAGCCAGCTTGCAGATTGGGTTTTGGATTTAGACGATCGACGTTGGGACGAGCAGATCGAACGAGATATAGCCACCGGAAAACTGGATTTTCTTGCCCGAGAAGCACTGGCAGAATTTGCAGCGGGTAACTGCCGGACACTTTGATGCACTACACCACGCAACGATTTTGGGAATGCTATGACGCTTTGCCAGAGGAGGTGCAACGAGTAGCCGACCAAAATTATGAATTGTTGAAGGCAGATCCATCGCACCCGTCGCTACATTTCAAAAAAGTCGGGCAATACTGGTCGGTACGGGCTGGAAGAGGTTATAGAGCTTTGGGAGTTGAAATTAAAGACGGTATTTCATGGGTGTGGATTGGTACTCATGCGGAATATGACAAGCTCATTGGTTAGATGTAACAAATTGACCCGATCGCCTCTATCGATTTCTCCGTTGGGAAGCTGAAATATTCGATCGCGCTCGTTTGATGAAGCCGATCGAGTAACTGGAGCGGTTAAGTCATGACGAAGGCAAAATATCAGAGCGGACATCTTTATCTTTGTGCGATCCTCGATCGAGTAAGCCATAATATGAATTCGCTAAATGTTTGCTACAGATAGTGCGTCACGAATAAATTGCCATCCCGTCAAAGAAGCGATCGCTTCTGAAGTCAAATCATTCAAAATTTTAGCTAAACTAGTTCTCAAATGCTC
>JAHHHA010000010.1 GCA_019359615.1 Cyanosarcina radialis HA8281-LM2 | reverse complement strand
CTCTTGCTTGGTGTGGTTAGCACTGCGGCCCCACGCCGACTCCATCCCGAACTCGGCGGTGAAACGCGGTAGCGGCGAAGATACTTGGAGGGTTGCTTCCTGGGACAATAGCTCCTCGCCAGGCTTATTGTTTAAACTAAACAGCCTTTCTATTTAGAAGGGCTGTTTTGCTTTTTTATACGGGATTTGGCACGATTTTGTCGCTCGCACCCTATTCCCCCGCTTGGACTTCTCTTCATGCCAGAGTGCATCGCACCCTGAGATCGCGCCATTTATTGCCCAAACACCAGCGGCTCTTAATCGCCGTATCGGGCGGGCAAGATTCTCTATGTTTAGCCCAATTACTGTTAGATTTGCAACCTAAGTGGAGTTGGGAGTTAGCGATCGCTCATACAGATCATTGCTGGCCCCAAGATGTCGGCATTGCCACTCATGTCGAGATAATCGCTCGCACTTGGAATTTACCTTTTTACCTGCAAACAGCAAAAGAGGCGATCGCTCAAAGCGAAGCCGCAGCTAGAGAGTGGCGCTATCAAGCTCTGATCGAAATCGCTCGAAATCATGCTTATCAATACCTAGTTACAGGTCATACCAAAAGCGATCGCGCCGAAACTTTACTTTACAACCTAATCCGAGGCTCTGGTACTGACGGGCTGCCAGCTTTAAGTTGGCGCAGAGAGATCGCACCCGATATCCAACTAGTACGCCCACTGCTAGAAGTCAGTCGCGCTGAAACTTATCAGTTTTGCCAAGAATTAAACTTGCCGATTTGGGAAGATGCTTACAATCGAGATCTAAAATACGCCCGCAACCGCATTCGCCAAGAACTAATTCCGTACTTGCAAGATCGCTTTAACCCTCAAGTTGAAACCGCCTTAGCTCAAACTGCCGAAATCTTAAGAACCGAAGTCGAATATCTCGAAGAAGTTACTCGCCATTGGTGTCAATCGGTCTTTTCTAAATCGGAGTCTGGAATCGATCGGGTCGATCGCACCATCTTGCGTCAAGCACCGCTAGCTATCCAGCGGCGAGTTGTGCGGCAATTCGTCCGAGATGCGATCGCCATTGCCCCTAACTTCGAGCAAATCGAACAATTAACAGCTTTAATTACAGCCGCTAAGGGCGATCGTACTTCTACCTTTCCTCAAGGGTTCTACGCTGAAGTTACAGACGACTGGATCTGCTTTCGGAAATAATACCAATTTAAAGAAAGAACTGGGCAGATGGCTTCGCCAAACATAGACTCCAGAAGCCTATTCGCAATCCAAAATCCGAAATCCAAAATCCAAAATGGTATAACTATCCTCACTGAGGATCGGAGTGCTGGCATTGTTGGGTTTTACTGCGTTCAACCCAACCTACCGCTGACCTTTTTGACTTTTGACTTTTGACTTGTTAATAGCTTGTCACCTGATGGGGAGCTTCCGCTTCTATCATACCATTGAGTATTTGCTGGAGTTCTCCTACAGCTTTCAATTGAGAATCGCTGCTAGCTCCGGCGTGATGGCAATATTCTCTAATTCCTTCTAATTTCTGCCGCAGATCGTTGATGAAATTTTGTTGGGGCTGAAGGTTCTGTTCATAGAGATTGACTTGGCTCGACAGGTCTACCAGGGATGCTTTGGAATCTAGTAACTGCTGCTCTCGGCCTTGCCATTCTTTTTGCTTGTTTTGCTGCTCGCTGGCTTGACGTTCTACCACCGATTGGGTTTGCTGAATTGTCGATCGCATTTGCTCGATCTGACTTTCTAGCCTTTGGATCTCGCTTTGGAGTTGCTGCCTTTGTCCGTCCATTTGCCTGAGAACTAGTTGCAATTCACCCTGACGATCGCCATCTGTACTGGCAATGCCTTGGCGGCGGTTCAAAACTTGTAAGTGGTATTTTAAAATTTCTTCTCTTTCGCGTAAATTTCGCCGCTGACCGACTAAAGTTTCATCTAACATCTCGTAGCGATCTTGCTCGTCTCCTAGTTCGCCTTCCAGGCTCATGCGATCGAATTCGTTAGCTTGTTCGATCCGATTTTTCATCTCTTGGATCGTCTCAAGCTGCATATTTAGCTCTTCTTCCTGAGCGTTAACGAAGCTTTTGACTCTTTCGAGATCGGTTTCTAACTCCCGGACTGTTTCCTGGAGTTCTGGTAATTGCATGGTTTCCAGCGATTGCATCAAAGCTTGCAGATCGACTTTTTGACCTAGATCGACGTAATCCGAACCAGTAGCCAGACGATAAATTTGCTGGTAAGCGTCTTCTTGGCTTTGAAATTGCAGGCTTAGGACTTGGGCTGCTTCTTGCTTGATTTCCAACGCCTTGTGCTGGACTTTCAACTCCGTCTGAGCCTGTTCTAAAAACGTTTGCGCTTGCTGCCATTCCTGTTTGAGGTGTTGCAGGCTTTCGGTTTCGCTGGCGACTTCAGATTGCATCTGTTGGGCAACAGTTCTTTCAGACTCTAGTTTGCGCCACTGCTCGTCTAATCCAACTTGCTGAGAATCGAGCATTTCCCAGGCGGCATTTAGCTGCTCTAAGGCTAAATCGGGGTGAGCGATTGCCGCTGCTAGACGGTTAACTAGTTCCTGAATGCCAGATACCTGTTCTTTATCTATGCCTGCGGTTTGTCGCGACTGTTGCTCCTGCAAGCGTTCCCAAGAGCGATCGAGATCTTGCAATTGGCGATCGATTTCTTGACGTTGCTGTTCTAAACGTTCAAACTCCGACTCTACTTGCTGCATCTGCTCTAGCTGCGCTTCGATTTCCATCTCGCGCCGATGCAACTCCTGGCTTTGATAGGTCAGCGATTGCCGCCACTGTTCGATTTCTTCTTCTTGGTTCTTCGACTTTTCCAGCAGTCGGGTAAAATTCTGCAAAATATTGGCTAGCTGACGGCCTGCTACTTCCGGTGGCTTCTGGACTTGTCGGTTCACGCCCAAATCGACCAAAACCAAAACCCCAGCGTTGAAGTTATTGGCTTCTTCGGCAGCGATGGTTTCTTCGTTTGGCACTGCTGCCCAATTCTGGTCGTTTCGCTGAAAAGCCAGCAGTTTGAGTTCGGTTTTAATGCCACCGATAAAACTTTTAGACTGCTTTTGTACTTCTGCTAAATACAGCACAACTGATTGTCCTCTTGATGTCTTTTGTCACCGAAAGCGTTCTCGTCATTCTTCGAGCCAGTGTTCGTTATATAAACAGAGTTCCCTAACAGAGTGGTGAAATTTGAGGGCTACAGCCAAAAGTTGTTCCTTGGGCGATTTGTTTTGGCGATCTCGGCTAGCGCTCGCGCTCTTGCTCTTACACTTCTGCCATCTTACCTAGAGTGAAGTTTAACCAAATATATGGGAATTTTAGTGTTTATTATTTTAATTGAAACCCTAGTTTACAGTTTTAGCTTGCTTTTGGTGTCATCACTACCTAATTTACCATTGCTGTGGTGACTCTTGGCTACCAATCGATCGAGCCGCCACCGCGATTGCAACCCTAGTTAGTAGTCGATTGCAGCACATCTAGACCTGAATGTGTCGAAAGGCTACGAAAATGGGCAAAATTAACTTAGAGAGCGCCGCCACCTTGCCAACATCTTACCTCATGAGTAACAAGGAGTGGTTTATGTCAGATTAGGAACCGCCGTAGGCAAAAATATGCAAGGAACATTGAATGAAATTGATATTCGCAGTATCTTGCAACTGATCGAACTCGGTCAGCGCACGGGAGAATTGTCGATCGAAGCTTACAGTTATGCCAGCAATGGCGCGATCGTCAATGGGTTGAGAACCAGCACTACACCTTACCAAATGGCTGCTGGTAGCTCCTCGCTCGAACCCAAATCTAACTTAGAAGACAATTTTTGGTTTGTCTTTTGCCTCAACGGTCAGATCGTCTATGCTGCCGAGCGAGATGGTAGTTTATCGCGCTTGCGAGACTATTTGCATCGCTATCAAGTGGAAACGGCTTTAGACCAACTCCAGACGAATCCCACCGCTGCCGCTAATGCCCCTGAGTACGGCTATCTATGGGCTTTACTAGAAACCCACGTCCTGACACCCGCCCAAGTGCGCAGTATCATTTACGGCATGGTGTCGGAAACCCTATTCGACCTGTTGAGCCTGCATCAAGGCTGTTTTCGATTTGTTACTGGCCCGGGGCTATCTCCCCAATTAAACACTTGGGAAATCGGGCCGTTAGCCACCAAGATCGTGAAGCAGATCCAAGAGTGGAAGCAGTTTCATCCTCATATTTATTCTCCCCATCAAAGACCAGCGATCGTCGATCCAACTCGCTTGAGTGCGTCTTTGCCCCTGAATGCTTTCCAAGTGTTAGAGAATTTGGCTGACGGGAGTAAGTCATTGCGTCAGTTGAGCCGCTATCTCCATCGGGATTTGGTATCGGTAACCAAGGCCATCTATCCATACATCCAAAAAGGCTGGGTGCAAATGCTATGCCCAGAGCGCCAAGAAGCTGTTGCTGGGACTCACAAAGGAGAGAGCTACTCATCCCCTGCCTCAGCCCACGTAGTTTGCATTGAGGATGATGCGTCGATCGGTAAGGCAGTCGAGTATATATTGAGTCAGAGTGGTTATAAAGTTACGCTTATTAACAATCCTTTAGAAGCACTTAGTTTAGTATTTAAGCTTAAACCCGATTTGATCCTTTGCGATCTAACCATGCCAGAACTAGATGGATACGAAGTTTGTGCTATGCTTCGGCAATCTACGGCTTTCCGGCAAACACCGATCGTCATGCTGACGGCTAAAGATGGATTTATCGATCGGGTAAAAGCCAGAATGGTGAGATCGACCGACTACCTGACCAAACCATTTACCGAAAACGAGTTATTGATGCTGGTGGAAAGATATATATGGCGCGATCGTTTGGGTTTGAAAGCCAATCGTTCGGCCAGGGAGTGAGGGGGAGATGGGGAGAGGGGGAGATGGGGAGAATTTTTAACTCAACACTCAACACTTCCAAAGCTTCTGAACTCCTCAATAAAAATATGCTTCGTTAAATGTCGAGCAGCTTATAATCACCGATAAGACTTAAAAGTTTATATGAGTTACGCATAGCAGCAAGTCTCTTATAGTAACATTTGACATCAGGCTGGAGGAGGCCTTTGAGGTAAGGAGTTATGAGTACAGTTTTAGTCGTGGAAGATAGTCCCGCCCAAAGAGAAGCCATTAAAGAGCTACTGCAAAAAAGTGGGTTAGATGTTGCCGAGGCCACCGATGGAGTTGAAGCTTTAGAACACATCGTTAGCGCTTGCCCGGATTTAGTAGTTTTAGATATCGTTATGCCCCGGATGAATGGGTATGAAGTTTGTCGCCGCCTGAAATCAGACCCTCAAACCCAAAACGTTCCAGTAGTCATGTGTTCTTCTAAAGGTGAAGAATTCGATCGCTATTGGGGGATGAAACAAGGAGCGGATGCCTACATCGCCAAACCCTTCCAGCCTAAAGATTTGATCGGTACGGTGAAACAGCTATTGCGAGGGTAAGAAAGACAGACAAGTCAAAAGTCAAAAGTCAAAAAGCCACGAGCGACTAGCAACTGATAATGGATAAAGAAGATGGTTAACAATCTCGATTTGTTAGCTGGCCAAGAGCCAGATGGATCGCCAGAATTTCATACTTTAGAAAGCCCCGAAGGCGAGTTACATTTGCGGTTCTTCGTGCCAGCCGAAAACGAATTTGCCCTGCCAGCTACTGGAATTCGAGAGGTAATTTCGGCATCGCCAGAACGAATTACCTGCATCCCTAATACTTCTCCCCTGCTTTTGGGTACACTAAACTGGCGAGGACAAGTGATTTGGATTGCAGATCTAGGTCAATTTTTAGGAGATCCTGTATTTTTAAGTACAGATCGACCGGAAATTCCGACGATCGTGGTTGAAGATCAAGAAACGGTAATCGGATTAGCTGTAGAGCGCATAGTCGGTATGGACTGGCTCGATCTCAATCGATTGCAAGTACCAACAAATGTTTCCGATAGCATGGCACCTTTATTGCGAGGTGAATGGTCGATCGACGAAGAGCAAAACCATTATCTGAGGTTGCTAGATCAAATAGCAATTATTCGCTCGGCCAGATGGGCGGCATGAGATCGATTCTCGATCGATGGCAGGAAAAGGCAACCAGGAGTAGAGCTCGAGTCAAAAAGGTACAACCAGCTATTAGTTAAATTGGGGAAAGGCAAATGGCATCAGGGACAAATTACGCTCAGGAATATCAACAGGCGGAAACAGCTTACATCCAGGGTAACTACGAACAAGCTGCTGCGATTATCGATCGTCTAGTTGAAGAAGACCCTAATAATCCGACGACTCGCTTGTTGCGGGGTCATATTTATTGTTACGGTCTCCACCAATATCAGGTAGCGCGAGCGGAATACGAGTCGGTGCTGCAAATTACTTCCGATCCAGAAGTGACTGAATACGCCCACAATGGTTTGGAATATTTGCGCCAAAACCCAGAAACCGATCGAGCCGATAATTACTCCCTAGAAGACGATCTGTCCGAACCCCAAACAGCCGACCTGCGCAGAGAACTAGAAAATTTAGATCCCAGCGGCCATCTGGATTTCGATGGTGAAGAGCAATTCGATCGACTGACTTCAGAGGTAGAGGAAATCGATTTTCCTAGAGCGTCAGACGATAACGATTTTGCCAATCCTTTTAGCGATCGTCCCCAGCAATATTATCTCGACGACGATCTGGCAGATTCTGCCAATAACCAAGGGGGATTTCCCCTAGACGATGAAGAGCCAGAACGGACGTTCTTGAAGAATACCTCATCAGCCGATGTCGATTCGAACTCAGAAATTCCCGATGATTTTTTGACCGATGACGAATCGCCATTTAGTTCCCCCAGCACGAGATCGATCGACCCCTTCACAGCAGAAGAATTCGACGGGGAATTGACCCCTCCCGAAGAGGAGACAGAGTTTTACCCCAACGACGATCGGCAACCAACCTCAATTCATAACAAGCAAACTTTGGTCTTTGGTACTAACCAAATCGACAGCACTCCATCAGAAGGCTTAAGTTTGGACGATATCGACCCGCAGCTAGATATTAATTCCTTTGAAGACACTGGCAAAATTGGCGATACCTTCAGCCAAGACGATCCGGCTCCAAGCGAGAAAACCGGATTTTTAGATGCTTTCGAGTCGGAAAAAAGTCCTGAATTTTCCGGCTTGAATACGGGAATGACATCTCCATCCTCGATCGGCGAGAGCAACGCCATGCTGGCGGGCGAACCAGATATGTTTACCGTCACCAACAGCAGCGGGATGAGAAAGAGCAGCTTCTCAGACCAGATGACGGGCTTTACAGTCAGTAACGACAGGCCGTCAACCTCACTAACCGCTCCCACTTGGCTCAAAAGCTATGAGAAGGCTCCCTTACAGAAGAAAAACCTCTACACGGCGATCGCGGCTGGGATTACCTCAGCCGCCGCTGTAGCAGTCGTTACCACGCTGATTGCCTCTACTAACCCAGCTAACAAAAAAGATCCTTGGAAGCCACTGGGCAATAATGCGATCGTCAGCTTGGTGGCTGGGCTGGCTACTTTTGGCACTACCTGGTTTTTAGGCAGGATTGCGGCTAGGCAAATCAAGCGCTCTACTGAAGAATTGCAAGCCAAGATCGAGGCTGGCATTCAAGGTAACTTCAGTACGACTGCCACGGTTTACTCTGAAGATGAATTCGGGCGGCTAGCCAATCGGTTCAACCAAATGGCAGGGGTAATGATGGCGATTACTAGCGAAGCCCAACGAAAAGCCCAAGAGGAAGAGCAGAAAAAAGAAGACCTCCAGCGCCAAGTGATTCGGATGCTCGACGACGTGGAAGGGGCGGCGAGAGGAGATTTGACGGTGCAGGCAGAAGTAACCGCCGACGTGTTAGGAGCAGTAGCAGATTCTTTCAACTTGACCATTCAAAACCTCAGACAAATCGTGCAACAGGTGAAGGTGGCAGCGCGGCAAGTAAACCAAGAATCTACTGCTAGCGAATCGTTCGCCCGCAACCTGTCGGGAGATGCCTTGAGGCAAGCAGAGGAACTAGCCGTCACCCTCAACTCGGTACAAGCGATCACCGATTCGATCAAACGGGTAGCCGATAGCGCTAAAGAAGCCGAAACCGTGGCTCGTTCTGCCTCGGAAACCGCGCTCAAAGGGGGCGAAGCCGTGGAAAGAACCGTGTCCGGGATTTTAGAAATCCGCGAAACTGTAGCAGAGACAACCCGAAAAGTCAAGCGATTAGCCGAGTCTTCCCAAGAAATCTCGAAGATTATTGCCGTAGTTTCCCAAATCGCCTCCCGCACCAATATGCTGGCACTGAACGCCAGTATTGAGGCGGCACGGGCGGGAGAAGCCGGACGCGGGTTTGCGATCGTGGCAGATGAAGTCAGACAGCTAGCCGACAGATCGGCCAAAGCCCTGAAAGAAATTGAAGGCATCGTCCGGCAAATTCAAAGCGATACTGGCTCGGTAATGACAGCGATGGAAGAAGGAACGCAGCAGGTTATTGAAGGGACGAAATTAGCAGAACAAGCCAAGCGATCGCTCGAAGATATCATTCAAGTGTCGAATCGGATCGACGTGCTGGTGCGATCGATTACCGCCGATACAGTGGAACAAACCGAGCAATCTCAAACTGTAGCTCAAGTGATGCAATCGGTAGAAATCACCGCTCAAACTACCTCTCAAGAAGCCCAGCGGGTGTCGGGAACTCTGCAAGATCTAGTGAGCGTCGCCCAAGAATTACTGACTTCGGTGGAACGCTTCCGCGTCGAGGAAGGCTAGAACAAGTCAAAAGTCAAAAGTCAAAAGTCAAAAGTCAAAAAAACAGTCAACACTCTCTTCGGGGAAATGCTATGGAGCCGGAACAACAACAGCGAATCATGGTCTATTTCATTGAGGAAGCCAAGGAACACCTCAATACGATCGAGCAGGGCTTGCTCAACCTGCAAACCACGATTCAAAGCCCCGAACCGATCAACGAACTATTTCGGGCGGCTCACTCGATTAAGGGTGGGGCTGCCATGCTGGGAATTACTAGCGTGCAAAAAACCGCCCATAAATTAGAAGATGGCTTCAAGATCTTAAAAGAGTGCCCGATTAAGGTAGATCAGAAGCTGGAATCTCTCTTTTTCATGGTGTTCGATATCTTGCAAAATCTGCTCGATCGAGTGCAAAACTCGATGCCAGCGGCAGATAGCGAGATGCTCGTCGCTAGCGTCGAACCCGTGTTTAAAGAATTAACCGATTACCTGCATCAGCTAGTAGGAGAAACCACTGGCCAACCCGCTCTAGCTCGAAAGCGAGAAGCCTTAGAGCAGGCTTTCCAAATTGACGTAGCCGCCCAACTCAGGGAGTCTTTAGAGCTATTCAAACATTCAAACGTGGCTGAAAGTCGCCACCAACTACAAGCAATTTGCTCTCAGATGGGCAAGCTAGGGGAAAAATTTAATCTGCCCAAATGGCAGCAGTTATTGCAACTAGCGACATCGGCGATCGCTAATCCCCAAAATTCTTTGGCGAGCATTGCCAGTTTGGTAATTAAGGAAATCAAGCAAGGGCAAGAATTGGTATTGGCAGGAAAAGAAAACGAAATTGCTCCCAGCCAACAACTGCGGGCCCTCATGTTCTCTAGCGCCAACGTTACCGATGACACCGAGCAGCAGACGGGCATACCTGGCGATGAAGGACAACGCTTAGAAGTGGGAATGGCAGAATGGAGCAGCTTGGCTAACCTATTTGCGGGCGAGGCCTCCCCGATCGATGAAACCTGGCAAGAATCAGAGTTGATATTTGACTTAGAACCTGCGGGCTACTCAGAGCGAGAATCTTCTTTGGTGTCAGAAGACACCATGGCCACGGAAGATTTAGATCTGACCAGCTTATTTGCCGAAATGAATGCCGCTCCTCCGGTGGAAGAGCAATCGACTCAACCTCCAACTACAGAAGAGGATATTTGGGATTTTTCTCTTCCCGAACCAGCACAGAGCGAACAAACTCTGCTAGAGGAGTCGTGGGAGGTACAGTTGCCTGCGGCCGAAGAGTTTGACGAATTGGGAGCGTTGCTGGAATCGGCTCCAGAAGACGATTTGGGAACGTTGCTGGAACCAACTGGAGATAGCGAGTGGAACGATTTGGAGAGCATGCTAGCCGAGTCGGCTACCATTTCATCAGCAAATACCAGCGAGTTTGACGAACTAGCAACTTTGTTGGAGGAAGGTACGGGCGTAGAGAGCGAATCGCTGCCAATTGCCTCCGAACCAGCGCTGACTGGCAAAGCCAACCAGAGCGCCCCAGTTGACGAAGAATTTGCCGATTTAGAAAACCTGCTGCAACAGGCTGACAAAAAGTTGGGAGGCGTGCCGACGACTGCTCCCGCTACTGGTTCGACCCGTCCGGGAAGAAATCTACGCACCCGCACCTTCGATCAGACTATGCGGGTACCAGTCAGACAGTTGGATAATCTCAATAACTTGGTCGGGGAATTGGTGGTCAATCGCAATACCCTAGAGCAGGAACAAGAACGGATGCGGCAGTTCCTAGATAACTTATTGCACCAAGTCCAGCAGCTAGGTTATTTAGGGGCGAGGATGCAGGATTTATACGAGCGATCGCTCTTAGAAAGTTCCCTGAACGCCAGTCGCTACAGCGTCAGGAATTCATCACCTACCACTAACCCCAACGCTCCAGATTACGATCCTTTAGAAATGGATCGGTTCAGCAAGTTTCACTTAATCGCCCAAGAGATGATCGAGCGGATCGTCCGGGTGCGAGAATCTTCTTCGGATATCGAATATCTGGTAGATGAAAACGACCAAGTAGCCAGAAGACTGCGGCAGGTAACGACTCAACTCCAAGAAGGGCTGACGCGATCGCGGATGGTACCCTTTGCCCAAGCGGTCAGTCGCCTTCAGCGGGGAGTCAGAGACAACGCCATGAAATACGGCAAGCAAGTCCAACTCCAAATCGAAGGCCGGGATACCCCGATCGATAAAGTGCTCCTAGAGCAACTCACCGATCCGTTGACTCATATGGTGAACAACGCGATCGCTCACGGCATCGAAACTTCAGACATCCGGCGGCAAAATGGCAAATCTGCTGGCGGTAAAATTACTCTCAATGCCTACCACCAAGGGAATCAGACCATCATTACCGTGTCCGACGATGGGGCTGGAATCGATCCGGAAAAAGTCAAAGCCAAGGCAATTCGCACTGGGTTAATTACGCCAGAACAGGCTCAGAGTATGTCCAAGCTGGACGTGTACGATCTTTTATTCCAACCTGGTTTTAGCACCAAAGACAAAGCCGACGAGCTAGCCGGCCGGGGAGTGGGTTTAGATGTGGTACTTACTAGTTTGATCGACGTGCGCGGCACGGTTAACACCGATTCTGCCGTCGGTAAAGGCACTACCTTTACCATTCGCTTGCCTCTCACCCTGAGTATTTGCAAGGCCCTATGCTGCGTCAGCGAAAAGGCCAGTATCGCCTTCCCCATCGACGGTATTGAAGATACTCTAGATATCTCGCCTTCATTGGTGCAAACTAACAGCGACGGCATCACTTGCGTTCCTTGGCGCGACTCTTTGTTGCCGTTCAAACCCCTCTCGGAACTGCTGAAGCACAACCGCCAGATCAGCCGGGCCAGTCTTTACGGTAGCAACAAGGAAGATGACTCGATCGCGATTATTGTAGTGCGATCGGGAGATGCTTGCCTCGGACTGCAAGTAGATGGGATTATCGGCGAACAGGAAATCGTTATCAAACAACTATCGGGCCCCGTACCTAAGCCCATAGGGGTTTCTGGAGCGACAGTTTTAGGCGATGGGCGAGTGATGCCGATTGCTGACGTGTTAGAGCTATTCGACCTGTTTAGAGGGGTAATTCGCAAAGAACCCAGCACTATCTGGTCTAGCGCTCAAATACCTGGCGAAGATCGAACCGAGAAACACGAGCCGCTGGTGTTAATTGTGGATGATTCGATTACAGTCCGGGAACTGCTGTCTATGACCTTTAATAAGGCAGGCTACCGAGTCGAACAAGCTCGCGACGGTCAGGAAGCTTGGGACAAACTGCGATCGGGCTTGCCTTGCGATATCATCTTCTGCGATATTGAAATGCCCCGAATGGATGGTTTGGAACTGCTCTCTCGCATTCAAAAAGACGAGAGCCTCAAACACTTACCGATGGCGATGCTGACTTCTCGCGGTGCCGACAGGCACAGGCAAATGGCGGCCGATTTGGGAGCTAAAGGTTACTTTACTAAGCCTTATCTCGAAGAAGCGCTCCTGGAAGCTGCCTCTCGAATGATGCAAGGAGAAGCATTGTTGGCGAAGTAAGAAGTTCAGGATTTGTAGAGATGTTGCAGACAACATCTCGCGTCTAGAGTTCGGGAGGTAAAGACGGGTTACGATCCAAGGTTGGGTCGAACGAAGTTGGGTTTCATACCAAATCAGGTTCTCATACCATCCATTGCTGCCCTCACCCCCAACCCCTCTCCCACCTCAAAGAAGCCCTCTCCTACAAGGCTGCGGTGTATACATAAGTCCTCCAGAGCTTTGCTAGACGCGGCTTGCCCTCATCCCCGGTGCCCCTTCTCCCTGGGGAGAAGGGGCACCGGAGTCAAGCTAGTTTCCAGTTCAGTGGCCATCAATTCTCCATGGCCAATTCAGGTAGTTAAAGTCCCTCTCCCGTGGGCTACCGTGTATACACATCTTTCGTTTTGATGCCTACACCCTGGCAGATCCCCCCTAGCCCCCCTTCAAAAGGGGGGAACCGGATCTCTTCGTCCCCCTGCTTGGTGCGCTTGTATGCAGAGGGAACCTCCGCACAGCGCATCTGCTGCTTGGTGCAAGCTGCATGGCGAGGTTCCCTCGCCGCGCTTGCATCCGCTTTTTAAGGGGGATGAGAGGGGGATCTAAAAGGCCGAACTTCAAACCGATAACTTATGTATACACGGTAGCTCCCGTGGGAGAGGGATTTAGGGTGAGGGCGAGATGTGTGTACACCGTAGCCTACGAGGAGAGGGGAACGGAAGTTTCTTTTGATTGAGAGGGAAAAGGAAGTTTCTTTTTACTGGAGAGGGGAGCCAGAGGCTCCTTTGAGGGCAAAGTGGAAAGTAGGTTTTGGTAATCGGATTTAGGATCGCTTACTTAATTGCTCTCGGCATCCTCTACGAGCATGACGATCTCAATCTGCTTGGTGAGAACCTCCAGAGGACTGGAAGTATACGCGCTCTGAATACTTTGCCCATCCAGAGGCGATCGCCGCTGAGGTATTTCATATCGCTCACCAGCATCCTTCCACCCGATCGTTCGACCATATCATTCGTCCGTTTGCCGAAAAGTGGTAGCAAGGAGAGGTGTGGAGCGGACGTTTATTGGCTCAGGAATGACTTATACCCAGTTTGTAGAAGTCTTTAAGCAGTTCGGAAATACCCTGCGAGGCCGTATCCGAAAGCTACTGCGACTAATAGACTAGCGATCGCCTCAGCCTGTTGTCGCAGCAATCGTTTGACGAGGTGGTGGAAAAGTATGTCCAGCAGTTCAACAGTTATGTCTCCTCCGCGCCCGATCGTGCCGATCGTCTTGGCCATGCTTGCCTTTGCTAGCAACTCCCTCCTCTGTCGCCTGGCACTCAAACACACCAGCATCGATGCTGCTAGCTTTACTTCCTGGCGCTTGCTCTCCGGTGCCCTAGTGCTGTGGCTAATTGTCCGCCTGCGGGGAGAGACAAAAGCTAAGGCGGGTAGTTGGCGGGCAGCCATGGCTTTGTTTGCCTATGCCGCTTGCTTTGCGCTCGCCTATGTCAGTTTGCCAGCGGGAACGGGAGCCTTACTGCTGTTTGGCTCGGTGCAAATTACTATGATTGGTTATGGGTGGTGGAAGGGGGAACGGTTAAGACGGTTACAGAGCATCGGTCTGATACTGGCTCTAGCTGGATTAATTGGGCTGTTGCTGCCGGGACTGACAGCGCCACCGCTACCAGGCTCGCTCTTGATGCTAGTAGCTGGAGTAGCGTGGGGGATCTATTCCTTGTTGGGCAAAGGGACGGCCAACCCAATCCAGGCCACCGCTGGTAATTTTCTGCGGGCAGTGCCGTTAGCGATCGGTTTGAGTGCGGCCACCTATCCCCAAATGACTTTAGATGTACCTGGAGTTGGTTATGCGATCGCCTCTGGAGCGATCGCCTCTGGGATCGGCTATGCCATCTGGTACCGGGCATTACCACACTTACAAGCGACTCAGGCGGCTACAGTGCAACTGAGCGTGCCGATTTTGGCGGCTGTCGGAGCGATTCTATTTCTGCACGAACCCATGACGCTGCGGTTAGGGATAGCAACAGTTGCAGTCATAAGTGGCATTGCCTTGGTCATCAAACAGCGCGATCGCACTACCCAATAAATTAAGCTTGCCGTGCTAGTTTCATACTTCTTTTTTTCAAAATCGACACCTAACAAATCGTGAGGTGACATCTCGATCGACTGAGGCTAAGTTGGTGGTAGGAAGTTCAAATGATGCCATGCTCGAACTCAGACCGACCTGCGAACATTGCGATCGGGCGTTGCCACCCAATTCACTTGAGGCCCGCATCTGTACCTATGAATGTACGTTCTGTGCCAACTGTGTCGATACCATCATGGGCAACGTCTGTCCGAACTGCGGGGGTGGGTTTGTGCCTAGACCCATCAGACCGTCGAAGAACTGGAAAGGCGATAACTATCTGGGCAAAGATCCCGCGAGTACCAAAGTCAAGCACAGACCTGTTGACTTGGAAGCTCATCGGCGATTCGCTGCCGAAATTAAGACCATCCCACCCGAAAAGCGGTAAATCGGGACGAGGATTCCTTTGAAAATATTAAGGAGAAAGATCGTGAAAACTTTACTGAATGAGACGATCGAGGTATTGAAAACCCAGGTAAAAGCTCGCGTGGTGGTGCCTGACGATCCGAGTTATAACGAAGTTCGCCAAATCTGGAATGCGACGATCGATCGCCGGCCTGCCATCATCGTGCAGTGCGCCGCCGCCGATGACGTTCCCCAAGCGATCGCCTTTGCCCGATCGAACGGGCTGGAAATATCGATCCGGGGCGGCGGACATAACATTGCGGGGAACGCCGTGTGCGATCGCGGGATGACGATCGATCTTTCAACCATGAAAAATGTTCGCATCGATCCTCAGAAGCGGCGGGCGTATGTCGAACCAGGTGCTACGCTTGCCGATTTCGATAAAGCGGCACAGGTACACGGGTTAGCGACTCCAGTGGGAATTAATTCGACGACTGGGATAGCAGGTCTTACTCTAGGTGGTGGTTTCGGTTGGTTGACCCGCAAGTACGGATTGACGATCGACAATCTTGTCTCTGCGGAAATGATAACAGCAGACGGGAATAAGATCCGAACCAGCGACAACGAAAACGCTGACCTCTTCTGGGCGATTCGAGGTGGCGGCGGTAACTTTGGTGTCGTCACTGAGTTTGAATTCGCTCTCCATCCTGTGGGACCTGAAATCTTGGCTGGATTAATTGTTTTTCCGTTCAGCCAAGCCAAACAGGTGTTGACGAAGTATCGGGAATTTGCTGAATCCGCACCCGAAGAACTCAATGTCTGGGCGGTACTTCGCCAGGCTCCGCCACTGCCTTTTCTGCCTGCGAACGTACACGACCAAGAGGTAGTCATTCTGCCTGTCTTTTATGTAGGCGATATTGCAAAGGGTGAAAAACTTATCGAACCTCTACGTAGTTTTGGCGATGCCTGTGGCGAACACATCGGCTCTCAGCCCTACGTAGAATGGCAGCAAGCCTTTGACCCCTTACTGACGCGCGGTGCGAGGAACTACTGGAAATCTCATAATTTCACCGAGTTACGCGATGAAGTCCTCGATGCGATCGTAGAATTCGCAGGCCAGCTACCCTCACCCCAGTGCGAAATCTTCATCGGGTGCATTGCCGGAGCCGCCAACCGCGTCCCAGCAGATGCCATGGCATATCGCCATCGAGATGCGAAGTTTGTGCTGAACGTGCATGGACGATGGGATGATGTAGCGCAAGACGAGATTGGCATTAAGTGGGCGCGCGAGTTTTTTCAAGCTTCTGCACCTTATGCCTCTGCTGGTGCCTATGTAAACTTTATGACCCAAGAAGAGGGCGATCGGATCGCGGCAGTTTACGGCTCTAACTACGATCGCTTGGTACAAATCAAAAAGCGGTACGATCCTGAGAACATTTTCCATCTCAACCAAAACATCAAGCCCTAAGCTAGAGTTGTTAGTTGTTAATTGTCAGTTTTCCGTAGTTAATTTTCTCCCCATCACCCCATCACCCCATCTCCCCTCTTCCCTCTCCCCCTCGACACTTGCCATCAGGAGAGGCTACGCTGGCAATGAACCAAGCTAGCCCTCTTTACTGAATTTATGGCCCAAGAACTGGCAATCCGCACTAGCGGGCTTACCAAACATTTCGATCGTCACATTGCTGTCAATGATATCGACCTCCAAATAGAAGCTGGTGAAGTCTACGGACTCATCGGCCCGAATGGGGCGGGAAAAACTACGTTGATCCGAATGCTGGCAGCGGCCGATGAGCCGACTACAGGTGAAATTTATATTAATGGCGATCGCTTATTGCTCGATCGCAGCAACCCCAAACTGAAACGGCGACTCGGCTATCTCCCTGACGATTTCCCGCTATACGACGATCTGATCGTTTGGGATTATTTAGATTATTTTGCTCGACTCTATCGCTTGCACAATCCTCGTCGCACTCAACGCCTGCGAGAAGTGTTGGAACTGGTGCAGCTATCCAATAAGCGCAACAGCCCGATTCATACGCTCTCTAGGGGGATGAAACAGCGCCTCAGTTTGGCCCGGACGATTATTCACGAGCCGATTTTGTTGCTGTTAGACGAACCAGTTTCAGGATTAGATCCGATAGCCCGACAGCAGTTTCGCGACATCATCAAGATCTTGCGCGAAGCTGGCATGACGATTTTAATTTCTTCCCACGTTCTCAGCGACTTGGCAGAACTTTGTACTTCGGTGGGAATTATGGAATTAGGGTATTTGGTGGAAAGTGCGCCACTTAAAGAACTGTACCAACGTTTGAGCCGCCAGCAAATTTTCTTGTCTACACTGGGAAAGATAGACGCGCTGCAAGCAGAACTGAAAAATCATCCTTTAGTCGAATCTTGGGAGGTAGTGACAGGAACTGGGCGGGTGCGGGTTTATTTTGAGGGTGGTGAGGAAGAGTGTGCCACCTTGTTGCGATCGCTGATTTCTGCTGGTATTCCCCTGACAGAATTCCACTGCGATCGAGAAGACTTAGAAACTATTTTCCTCAAACTCGGACATCAGCAGGCTTCTTGAAGAGAGGGGGGAGGGGAGACAAGGGAGAGGGGAGAGAGAAGAGCAATTAGCAATGAACGATGAACGATGAACGATGAACAACGAACAATCAACAATGAACGATGAACAATCAACTTTGGATCGATCGATTGGGCGAGTGGAATCCCCAATTACTTAGAGAACTTAAAGGCCGCCTTCAGCCTCGGAATTTATGGTTGGCGATCGTTGCTTCTCTAGGAGTGCAATTTTGCCTGCTATTGGCGGGAACTGAGGGATTTAATGCTGCGCCGCGATGGCCGGAGATGTTTTTAGTCTTAAACTTCTTGCTACCGATCGTCGTCCTAGTGGGTGGGGTATATTTGCTAATTGGAGATTTAGCGAAAGAAAAGAGTCGCGGCACTCTAAATTTTATTCGCCTCAGTCCTACATCCAGCGAGAATATCTTGCTAGGGAAAATGCTGGGGGTTCCGGTATTGCTGTATTTGGCAATCGCCCTGGCTTTACCCTTGCACTTAATATCGGCTTTGAACTCTGGGATGCCTTTAAACTGGATTTTAGCAGTTTATACCCTGTGGGGAGCAGGTTTGGCTCTATTTTATAGCGGCGCGTTGCTTAGCGTTTTAGTTAGCCGTTCGGAACGAGCAACAAACACTTTAGCTGGCAGTGGGACTGCTTTGGCATTTATTTTAGGAATGCCTTATCTTCAGGTAGTTAATCGCAGCTATGATTTGTACAAATTTAACTTTACTGAATTGCAAAAATGGAAATGGTTGCTATTTCCAGTTGGCAGCCAGCCAATATTTCTTTATGCTTGGTTTTTAGTTGCGATCGCGGTAGCAACTTATTGGATTTTGGTGGCAGCAAATCGCGGTTTTTCTCATCCCACTGCTAGACTTTTGAGTAAAGAGCAAAGTTACTGGTTAGTAGCTAGTTTGCAAATTTGGTTGTTAGGGTTTGCTTGGCCGGAAGTTAACCCCACTAATGACAGCATTAAACTTATCGGTTTTTTCTTTCTGTTTGCTTTCAACCCTATTTGGTTTATTATCCTGACGGCTAATTTATCTCCTCAGCGCCAATCAATGCAAGATTGGATGCGCTATCGAAAAACTAAATCGGCTAGCCAAAGTTTTTGGCAGCAACAAGTGGTACGAGATTTAATTTGGGGCGAAAAAAGTCCGACGATAATAGCGATCGCTATTAACTTGTTAATTACTGCTGCCATTTGGTTGCCCTGGATCTTTCTAAACCACCTAGATAAGTTTCCCACCTCAAAAGTGCTAATCGGTTTGCTCTTAACCAGCAATATAATTTTGATTTACGCTGGCTTATTAGAGCTAATAAGTGCGATCGCTGCTAAAAAGTCTTTGGTGTGGTCTGCTAGCATACTAGGTACGATATTTGTGCCGTTGGTGTTGTTAATTGCCTTGTCTGTTTCACCAGAAAAATACCCGATTTTCTGGTTGTTTTCGGTTTTTCCCGTTATTGCCCTCCCGCAAGCTTCATCCATAACCATTTTCCTAGCCCTGTTGAGTCAGTGGAGCGTTTTAGGATTTGTGAGCTTGCAACTGACTAAGCAACTGCAACGCCTCGGTAAATCTGCATCTAGCGGGCTGCTGGCAGGAGTCAGTTAATAGGTAAAATGCACTGTCTCGTGGGGCAGGCAGGATGCCTACCCCACAAGAGTTTAAGAGTTATTATTTTGAACTTCTGAACTCCTGAACTTCTGAACTTCTTTATTCGACCTTACTGAGGAATCAACAGATGAATTTAGGTTTGTTAGATCGAGTGGGAGAATGGAACCCCCAATTATTTCGAGAACTAAAAGGCAAACTAAAACCTCGCAATTTAATAGTGGCAATAGCTATATCGATGCTAGGGCAACTAATATTATTGATGAGCTTTGCCAGTCAGCTACCTGAAGAAGATCCGACTCGATCTTGGCATCGAAATACTAGATATTGCGATGTCGTTAACAGCGGTAAATGCCGCTTAGACAGCTTCGGCGATCCGGTAATTAACTGGCAGTTATGGTTGTGGGATGCCTTTCTGTGGTTGAGCATCTTTGGCATCTTTGGAATGTTAGTAGTTGGCACTTATCTGCTAATTAGCGATTTATCTAAAGAAGAACATCGCAGCACTCTCAACTTTATACGTCTCAGCCCTCGATCGAGTCAAAATATTCTCCTCGGCAAGCTTCTCGGAGTGCCAATTTTGCTTTATATAGCAGCAGTATTGGCAATTCCTTTGCATATGTGGTTGGGATTGGCAGCCAATGTTCCCTTGCATCTGATTTTGGGCTTTTACAGCGTTCTAGTTGCCAGTTGCATTTTCTTTTACAGCGCTTCCCTGCTTTACGGATTAGTCAGTACCGGGTTGAGAGGCTTTCAGCCGTGGTTGGGTAGCGGCTTGCTGCTGATGTTCTTATCGGGTGCCCATAACCTGGCATCATTTGACTACCAACGCATTACCCATTCTCCCTTCGATGGCATCACGCTGTTTAGCCCTTCATTTTTCTTGCCTTACTTAGCTGCTAGCATTTCTCCTCCTTTGGATATCTCTAGTTTTGAACCTGGTAAGTCAGAATCATTGCCGTGGTTTGGTTTGCCATTAAGCGCCAGTGCTGCCATTTTTGGAATTTTTCTGTTATCGAACTACACTGTCTGGACTATTTGGGCTTGGCAAGGGTTGCAGCGGCGCTTCCCCAATCCTAGCGCTAGCGTTTTCAGCAAGAAACAAAGTTATTTGTTGACAGCTTGCTTCGAGCTATTGCTGTTGGGATTTGCTCTAGAACCAAGGTTTTCAGACTACCGGAGTTCGGGCGATCGAATATTCGAGAATTTCAGCGCCATTTTGGTGTTTAACCTGATCTGGTTCTTGGGTGTAATTGCGGCTTTGAGTCCGCATCGGCAAGCATTGCAAGATTGGGCCCGCTATCGTCACCAGAAGCGATCGATTAGCCAACAGGGAATTCTCGCAGATTTGCTCTGGGGTGAAAAAAGTCCTGCTGTAGTAGCCGTGGGCATTAACTTAGCGATCGCTAACATCATGCTGACGCTGTGGGTGCTAACGTGGGGTGGCGATCGCCAAAATCAAGCCCTGCTAGCATTATTGCTCAACACCACTTTCGTTTTGATTTGTGCTGCTGTAGCTCAGTTAATGCTAGTGATGAAAACACCAAAACGCTTTTTGTGGACTGCCAGCACCCTCAGCGGATTAATTATTCTACCGCCTATGGTTTTAGGTTTTCTCTCGATCTATCCAGCAAAAATTCCTGCGATGTGGCTGTTTACTGGCTTTGCCTGGGCTGCGCTTAAAGAGGCCTCCACCACAGCTATTTTCCTGGCGGTTGTAGGACAGTGCCTCGCTCTAACTTTACTAGGGCTACAATTAAAGCGGCAACTGCGGCAAGCAGGCGAATCTACTACTCGATCGCTGCTAGCAGGAGCCAGAAGTTAAAGAAGTGTTAAGTGTGGAGTGTTGCGTTAAGAATGCTCCGCCCTCTCCATCTTCTTCCCCACCCTGATGGCATGGATAACCGTTCAGAAGTTAGTAAAGTCCTAATAATCACCCTGCTACTTAACCTGTTGGTGATGGGATTAAAAGCCTGGGTGGGTTGGTGGACTGGCTCTTTGAGCTTGCTGGCTGATGCCCTGCACAGCGTTACTGATAGCGCCAATAACGTTTTAGGACTGGTTGCCAGTCGCTTTGCTTCTCCAGAACCAGATCGAGATCACCCCTACGGCCATCAGAAATTTGATGCTGTGGGGGCTTTAGCAATTTCAGCTTTTTTAGGAATTGCTTGCTTTGAAATTTTGCAGGGTGCAGCAGAAAGATTATTCAGTCCCAGCCAAGAAGTGAAAATGTCAGCACCCGTGTTGTGGTTGCTGCTGATTGTCTTGGGCGTGAATATTTTTGTGGCGTTTTACGAACGTCATGTCGGCCGTCGAATTGGCAGTCAAATTTTGCTGGCCGATGCTTACCATACCATGAGCGATATTTGGGTGACGATTCTAGTCATGGTGGGCTTGGTGGGGGTGTGGCTGGGCTGGCAGTGGCTAGATATCGTTCTCGCTTTTCCAGTGGCCTTGCTGGTGTTTTGGAGCGGTTGGTTAGTCCTGAAGGCAAATTTGCCCTGGCTAGTAGATGAAATGGCAATAGCTCCAGAAGCGATCCATCAGCTAGTTATGGAAGTACCGGGTGTCATCAACTGTCATAGCATTGCTTCTAGAGGGTTGCTGGGTCGTCAAGTATTTATTGAAATGCACTTAATTGTTGATGCTACTGATGTCGAAACCGCTCACCAAATTACCGAAGAAGTAGAAGTTCGCCTAGAACAAAAATTCAGTCCCGTACGCATTAACATTCACGTTGAGCCGCCTACATACCAATCCGATTTAATTAGTTATGGTTCTCACAACACATAGCATCTATTAATTTTTAGTTCTTTAAAGCTATATCTTCATAATGCGATAACTTAGAATCTAAAATGTAGATATCAAATCAATCTAAAAAATTAATTAATTTGGCAAGTACAGTACGATCGATACATCATTCATACATTTAAATTAAATCTTAAAACTTAGGCTTTAATTATATAATTACACTAATTTGCCTGCAACAATTTATTCTCGAAATTGTCAATTGACATCCGACTCAAGATAGCTGTTTTTAACAATTAATAGCTGGATTTGGGCTGGCGATCGCGTAGCATCTCCATAGGAGAATCGCTATTTTTTGACTTAATTGCAAAAGCTTTGCTTTAGTCTGAAACAGGCTCAAAACTGCCTGTTTTGTAGTTTGCAATTAAACAACTGACAAATTTTGGAGATATCTTCATGGCACCTCTTCGCGGCTACATTGTATCTGATGCAACCCTAAATATTTATAGATTCGATATTCCTGCTGCTCCTGTTTCTGGTGGTAACGGACCCTGTCCTAATGTTATCTTTAGAAATCGCTTGAAAGATAGCGGCACTGCTCCTTTTTGGTCTACAAACGCTCAAGATCCAGAAGGATTGAGCACTCGGTATCGGCTAAACAGCGCTAATCAAGTTATCGATCAAAATGTTGGCGTAATTGATGAGAATGATGGCGCAGTCGCGGGTAGATTCTCTCCAAACTTAAACACTGATACCACTATCCCAGTTGATGTGGTTAAGGCAAATTTTCAAGATCGTTTTGGCACAGAGTCGGCTTTAGCTTATAGCCGTACTACTCAACAGTTTTACGCGATCGGCTCTGATGATACATCACCTGTGGTAGTGCGAGGATCTGCCTTGTATCGGTTCAATAACCCACCTGCTGGGACTAGTTTTGGACCTCTCACCAAGATTGGAAGCGGTGCTTTTAATATTAGAGGCACGGCGAATTACATTGATGGGTTGGGAATAAACGTTAACAACTTGGCTTTGGGAACAAGTGCCAGAAACGTCAGCACTACCAATCCTCCAGGGGTTTACAACGTTAATTTGACTACTGGAGCCATTACTTTAAGAACTTCTGTTCCGGCTCTCAATCTGAGTCAAGATACTGGGGCTGACTTTGCACCTGGGCAGGCTAACGTACTCTATATCTTTGCCGAAAAAGGTGGATTGTATCGCTACACTATCAGCGGTACTAGCGGTACTACTGTCAAACTGTGCGATATCCGTACAGAAGTTCTTACAGGTGGTGGACGTACTGAAACTGTAAACTCAGATTTTGAAGGTTTTGCGGTTGTAGATGATGGCAGACCTTCAATTTCTCTAACGTTGAAGCCTGCGGTGGATGCCGCTCAGCCTGTTGCTGCTGGTCTAAATGTGTTGGGTGACTTTAGCCTGTTGGCAGCACCTCTGGTTTTTGGTATCGTCACTACCCGTTGGGCTAAAAAGCTGCGGAAGTAGTTTTCTAAGTTAGGCGATTGATTCATTAGCTGATGCCAAGGGAGAAATTTTGGGTTCTCCCTTGGTTTCATGTTGATGTCAGATCGGCATAGATGGTGCCAAAGATCTGGATCGACAGAACATTCGACGAAACTATATGTTGCTGCTAGCTGAGGGGATTCCCGCTCTTCCCAATCTAACTCACCCGCAAGAACTGCTAAATTTTGGTCGGCAAATACTTGAGTTCAAACAATGGTTGCTGTGGCTGTTAGTCGGCTTGGGGTTAGTGTTGGCAGCCCTCTATTTTTCTTACTCCCACAACAGAGAACCAGATCCTCAATCTTGGATCGATCTCCTCATGACTGGCTACGATCGACTCGTGCGAGGATTTTTGCACGCTCTCTTGGTGGTAATTATTTTAGTGGGCGGATTTTTCTTTTGTTCTACCCTAGCTAATCGCTATCACCATTGGGAACAAGATAAGATCGCCCAAGCAGCCGACACGGTTGCTGGAGAGCGCGTCGAACAACCTGCGCCTCAAGTCCGCTATAGCATTGAAGAATCCTACACGACGATTACCTAGATTAAGGGCAAACTAACAGATGTCGAATAGCGCTCGTCGAGCCGACAGCAGAAAATACTGTCAGCAGCACGTAGCCAATTAGGATGCGCGTTCTGACGCTGGAGATATTGTTGGCCATTTTCTAGAGCGAGCGGTCAATTCTCGTTTGCTAGAGCGAAGAGCTTCAACTGAAGGAGAATTTGTCACTGCGGTTGCCATTTTGGATATGCTTGCTAAGCAGACTGGCTCGATCGAATGGTGAAGGCTGGGCGGTTTTTAATTATTCGATCGCCAGGCACAGGCTGCGCCTTAGCGTCAGTCCTGCGGACGACCTGACGGTACGCGCAGCGTCTGGAGGAGGAGATAGCCATGCCGCAGGCTATACACCCCTAAACTTCTAAACTCCTCAATTCTATCCTGTTCCATCCTCTGGAGGTTTGTAACCGTGCTCGTAGGCAAAGCGTACTAGCTGAGAGCGGTTTTCCAGTTGCAGCTTGTTGAGGATGTTGCTGATATGGGTTTGTACCGTCCGAGGACTGATAAACAAACGTTCGCTGATTTGCTTGTTGGTAAAGCCTTGAATTACTTCCCAAAATACTCTAGCTTCGGCTGGGGTTAAAGGTAGCTCTGCCGCTGTTACTCCCGAAGAGGAATTAATCTCTTTGGTCAAGATGTCTTCTGAGTCTTCGGCAGTAGTGGAAGTTGGATCTATCTTCTGCATCAGCCTGATCATTTCCAAATGGATGCGACGCGATCGCTCTAGTTGCGACTCGATTTTGGCGATCAATTCCCTCGGCTCAAATGGTTTGGCCAAGTAATCGTCTGCCCCCATGGAATGACCTTTAATCCGATCTTCCAATTCCCCTTTCGCAGATAAAAATATAAAAGGGACTAATTGCCCGGAACGACTAGCCCGCAAATGGCGACAAAACTCCAGACCGTTCATTTTGGGCATCATTACGTCTGACACTACCAAATCTGGGGGGTCTTGGGCAAAGACTGTCAGGGCTTCGATCCCAGAACTTGCCACCTTGACGATATAACCGTTTTTGGAGAGAAATCTCGTCAAAATAGTTCTTAGAGTTGGATCGTCATCAACTACCAAAATTTTTTTCACCGTAACTTTCCCAAAGAGATAGCGATCGCTGAGGTAGACGTGTTTGACTTATCTCTAAAACCATACTAGGCTGATTTGTCGAGATTCGTCCCCAAAATTCCCCAACGACTAAAAGTGGATCGCGCGAAATGCAAATTACCGCCATCCGCACGCGCCCGCTCGATACCTAGCTCTTTAACCCTGAAATAGCGATCTAGTGCAATTATGAGCAGATTATATGTTGAAATTGACTGCAAAATAACGATCGATGTCAGATTAGCGATCGGTTAGGAAAATTTACTTACTAAAAATAGATCGCTAACAGCTTTTAGGTCAACCTCAAAAAAATCCCAAGGCTCGAATATGTATGAAAAAATCGTTCCCCCAACTACTGGCAGCAAAATTACCTTCAAAGCTGGCGAACCGATAGTACCAGACAATCCGATTATTCCTTTTATTCGGGGAGATGGCACGGGAATCGATATTTGGCCCGCAGCCCAAAAGGTGTTCGACGCAGCCGTGCAAAAAGCTTATGGAGGCAAGCGGCAGATTACTTGGTTCAAAATCTATGCTGGCGATGAAGCGTGCGAGGTGTATGGAACTTATCAATATTTGCCCCAAGATACGCAATTAGCGATTAAAGAGTATGGAGTTGCCATTAAAGGACCTCTCACTACTCCAGTGGGAGGCGGTATCCGCTCTTTGAATGTGGCATTGCGACAAATTTACGATCTCTATGCCTGCGTTCGCCCGTGCAAATACTACCCAGGTACTCCTTCGCCGCACAAAACCCCAGAGAAGTTAGATGTAATTATCTATCGGGAAAACACGGAAGATATTTACTTGGGGATTGAATGGCGACAAGGTAGCGAAATCGGTAATAAGTTGATTAGTATCCTCAATCAAGAACTGATCCCGGCGACTCCAGAACACGGCAAAAAGCAGATTCCTCTAGACTCTGGGATCGGGATCAAACCGATTAGTAAGCACGGTTCTCAGCGACTAGTGCGAAGAGCGATCGAACACGCTTTGAGATTGCCCCAGCCCAAGCAAATGGTGACTCTGGTGCATAAAGGCAACATTATGAAGTACACCGAAGGGGCTTTCCGCGATTGGGGTTACGAACTGGCAACTACAGAGTTTCGATCGCAAATCGTTACCGAACGAGAATCTTGGATTCTCAGTAATAAGGAGAAGAACCCCGATCTTAGCCTGGAAGAAAACGCTCGGCAAATCGATCCTGGCTACGCGGCGATGACGGCTCCCAAGCAGGCAGAAATCCGTCAGGAAGTAGAAGAGGTACTCAATAGTATTTGGGATACTCACGGACAGGGGCAGTGGAAAAATAAAGTCATGGTAAACGATCGCATTGCCGACAGCATTTTCCAGCAAATCCAGACGCGCCCTGACGAATACTCGATTTTGGCCACGATGAACCTGAATGGAGATTATCTATCAGATGCGGCAGCGGCAGTCGTTGGCGGATTGGGGATGGGGCCTGGGGCCAATATTGGCGACAACTGCGCCATTTTTGAAGCTACCCACGGAACGGCTCCCAAATATGCCGGACTCGATCGCATCAATCCCGGTTCTGTTATCCTTTCTGGGGTGATGATGCTGGAGTTTATGGGCTGGCAAGAAGCCGCCGATTTAATCAAGCGCGGGATTGGCGAGGCTATTTCTCATCGCCAAGTTACCTACGATTTAGCCAGGATGATGACCCCACCTGTCGAGCCGCCGCTCAAGTGTTCTGAGTTCGCCGACGCGATTATCAAATTCTTTAAATAGGGAGTGCGATCGGGATGTAGCGTCAGCTTTAGGGCGAAGCATTGCCTAAGATGAGTTTTTGGTAAGAAGTCAAAGATCTTGGCAGCAATGCTTCGCCCCTACATATGGTGTTTCTGTTTTCGTTAACGGGTGCGGAAGGACTCGAATTTCCGACAAACTGCTTGGAAGGCAGAATGTAAAAACTCTTGAAGGCTTTATAATTCATAGATTTTTTAAGAGTTAGATTTTAAAATTTATAATTTTACCCTCATTTTACCCTCAGTGATGTTACGATAGACGAAAAGCATATTGAGGGTAATGTCATGTATGCGATCGGTCAATCTCACATTAAAGGTAAAGCTAGCCTAAAAATTAGTAACGGTTCTTTACAAGTACGATTACCACGAGAGTTATTTGACGGTAAACAAAAATTCTTTTCTTTAGGACTGTCTGACACGCCAGAGAATCGAGTTAAAGCAGATATCAAATTAAGAGAGATTCAGCTAGACATTGATACTGACGATTTTGATTACACGCTCGAACGATACAGAAAGCCTCATCAACGTCAAGAACATTTGGCTGTAGTCAAAGAACTGTATCCTGAAACTACAATGATGGATTTATGGGATAGGTATCTAAATTATAAAAAACTATCATTAAAAGGTAGCAGTATAATATACTTACAGAATATTATAGGAAACGTAATTCAAAAGAGTAAAATTACGTCTCCATATCATGCTTTAGAATTACGAAAATGGTTGTTAGCTAATACGACTGAGAGCATGGCTAAACGAGTTTTAACTAACGTTAATGCTATGTTTAAATGGGGAATGAAGCATAAATTAGTTAAATTTCCTAACCCTTATGAGGGTATGCCACAAGAGCTTAAACATAAATACGAGGAAGAACCAAAGGCTAATGCTTTTACTATCGAACAAAAGAAAATGATAATTAATGGTTTTGCCAATCACTTCTGTAATTCAAATGGTAAGCGACACGGAGGTCAAGGATATAATTATTACACCAACTTTGTGAAATTCATGTTTATGACTGGTTGCCGTCCTAGTGAAGCAGTAGGATTATGCTGGGAACAAATTAGCGATAATTTTTCTAAAATCAGCTTCGATCGTAGTATTTATCAAGCTGGTAATGGGAAAAAAATCAATAACGAGAAATCTAAAAACAATCGTATTCGGACTTTTCCTTGTAGCCTTAAATTACAAGAATTTCTTAAATCAATCAAACCTGAAACAGCTAAACCAAACGATCTAGCGTTTCCATCACCTACAGGTAAACCGATTCATTACAACAACTTCAGCCGTCGCGCTTGGGATGCTATTGTTAATCCCATTAAGCCAGGTACGACACCATATAGTTGTAGAGATACCTTTATTACTGAGCAGATAGGTAGCGATATCCCTATAGCTGTTATTGCTAAATGGGTTGACAATTCTGCTAATGAGATTGAAAAGCGGTATCTAGACCATGAGGTATTAAGCCATATTCGCCCTATAGATTTTTAAATACAACCAAAATCCAACAACTAATAGAAAAGGTTGCCATGCTACGAACTGAATTACAACTATTGAATACGAACTGAATTACAACTATTGAAGGAGATCGAATTGAAATGATAGAATACTATCATTGACCGCGCTTTTCGCAAAAAATGCCATCTTCATCAATATAAACAACAAACTGATATTGTTGTTTAATCCATTCATCCCAATTTTCATCATTAACTATTGCACCAGTAAATTCATCAACTTGGTCGATAATTAACGGTAATCCAATCATAGTTCACCATCTCCGATTAAAGTAGCGGATTCCCAGACATCAGTACCATCACTCTCAATTTACCCTCAATTACCCTCAAAATACAAAAGAGATATAGTGTTTGATTGGAATCGTAAAAGCTGAAAGGCTTTGTTTTATAAGGTTTTTCTTGACGGGTACGGCAGGACTCGAACCTGCGACAAACTGCTTAGAAGGCAGCTACTCTATCCACCTGAGTTACGCACCCATAGAACCGAGTCAATTTTAACATCGTCTACACTTATCCAGAATAAAGAAGTTTAGGAGTTTAGAAGTTTAGAAGCATTCTGAACTGTTTTTTACCGCCATGAACTCACCCTCCCCCCGCTCTGGATATACATTGCCAGCGATCGCCACCGCCGCCGCGATCGCTGCTTTACGTTGGTTGCGACAACCCCAACCCTTAGAGTCAGTAGAAGTAGATCTGATCGAGCCTGCAAAAACAGTAGAAATTCCCATAGAACAAGTCGCCGGACTTAGAGACGGTATGGCATTAGCGATTGCCCGCAGCGATCCAGGAGACAACCTCGATCTCACCCGCGATACCCCCATCTGGGCGTTAGTCGAGTTGAAGGGAGAAGAAGGAGAGGACGAGCAAATCGTATTAAAAGGGGGTGAAGGTGTAGGGCAAATAGTTAGTGAAGGCGATCGCCCAGCGATTTATGCTTACGCTCAAAAGTTGTTGCGATCGAATCTCCACAGGTGGCTGTCGCCAACTGAAAAAATTGAAGTAACGATTATTCTTCCAGAAGGGCGCTCTCTAGCCACTCGCACCTCTAACGCCGCCTTTGGAGTCGTTGACGGACTCTCATTACTTGGCACTAGCGGCATTTCTCAACCCTTAAGCGCACCCGATTATCTAGAAATTGCTTTAGAGGAATTACGGCAAAAAGTCAAAACTCAGAGGTTAGAAGTTCAAAATTTCCCACCTCTCCCCATCTCCCCATCTCCCCATCTCCCCATCTCCCCATCTCCCCATCTCCCCATCTCCCCATCTCCCCATCTCCCCATCTCCCCCTCCCCCTCTCCTCTAGTCTTCTGCGTGGGAGAAAACGGGATCGATTTAGCTCAAAAGTTGGGAATTCAACCAGAGAAAATCGTGAAGACGGCTAATTGGCTGGGGCCGATGTTAGTAGAAGCTGGCTTGCAGCAAGTTCCGGCCATTTTGTTGTTTGGCTATCATGGCAAACTCATCAAATTGGCTGGAGGAATTTTTCACACCCATCACCACCTAGCCGACGGACGATTAGAAATTTTCATCGCTCATGGCGTGCGAGTCGGATTGCCCACGCCAACCTTACAGGAAATCTCCAACTGTGCCACTACCGAAGATGCTTTGCAATTCTTGCGCCAGTTGGATGCTGAAAGCGGTAGCAATTGGGTAGAAGGAGTGTATCAAGCGATCGCAGAAAATATCGATCGCCGCAGCCAAATCTATATCTGCACTCACAACCAACAGCAGGTTACAGTCGGTTCGGTCTTATTCGATCGCGATCGCCAGATTATCGTTACTAGTAATACAGGAAACTCTTTATTGTCCCAATTATGTTAGACTGATCTGAAAGTTTTACATCTTAATAAATTTCAATAATTATCTTGTCAAGACGTATGTAGAGTTCGTCTCTACGTTTTTCTACTAGAAAGCCTCGAACTAAAAGTTGTTTTAGCTTATCGGCGCTGCTACTTTAGCGGCGCTATATTTGTACATCTACACCAGGGCTAGGAGCGAGCCGTGACATCACCAACAGAAATTGCCACAGAAACTACAGACATGGTGGCAGAAATATCTCTAGAGTCAGTTCTCAGTCGCCAAATGTTAGTCATTCTAGACTTTGGCTCTCAATATTCCGAACTGATCGCCCGTCGAATTCGCGAAACTCAGGTTTACTCCGAAGTCCTTTCCTATCGTACTTCCGCCGAACATCTCAGACAGCTAAATCCAAAGGGAATCATACTCTCTGGCGGTCCCAATTCAGTTTACGACGAGTTTGCCCCTAAATGCGACCCAGAAATTTGGCATCTGGGAATCCCGATCCTCGGTGTTTGCTATGGGATGCAGTTGATGGTGCAACAGCTAGGCGGTGAAGTAGCTAGGGCAGAACGGGGGGAGTATGGCAAGGCATCTTTAGCGATCGACGATCCTACCGACTTACTAACTAATGTCGAAGACAACTCCACTATGTGGATGAGTCACGGCGATTCTTGTATCGGCTTGCCGCCAGGTTTTTCGATCTTAGCCCATACAGAAAATACTTCTTGTGCGGCTATAGCTCATCACGAGAAAAAACTCTACGGCGTGCAATTTCATCCCGAAGTCGTCCACTCAGTAGGTGGGATTGCCCTGATCCGCAACTTTGTCTATCACATTTGCGATTGCGAACCTACTTGGACTACTGCCGCTTTTGTCGAGGAAACTGTTCGGGAAATCCGAGCCAAAGTCGATGATAAGCGAGTGCTATTAGCTCTATCGGGAGGAGTTGATTCTTCTACCCTAGCCTTTTTGCTGCACAAAGCCATAGGCGATCGACTTACTTGTATGTTCATCGATCAAGGTTTCATGCGCAAAAACGAACCCGAACGATTAGTGAAGCTATTTGAAGAACAGTTTCACATTCCCGTGGTTTACGTCGATGCCCGCGATCGCTTCTTGGCACAAATGGCTGGTGTCACCGATCCAGAAGAAAAACGGCGGCAGATCGGGCACGAATTTATTCGCGTTTTTGAAGAAGAATCAAAACGCCTCGGCCCTTTTGATTACCTCGCTCAAGGAACTCTTTATCCAGACGTGATCGAATCAGCCGATACTAACGTCGATCCGCAAACTGGCGAGCGAGTTGCGGTCAAAATTAAAAGCCATCATAACGTCGGCGGATTGCCTAAAGATCTCAGATTCAAGCTGATCGAACCTTTACGCAAACTGTTCAAAGATGAAGTTCGCAAAGTTGGGGCTTCGATCGGTTTACCTGAAGAAATCGTCCAGCGGCAACCTTTTCCAGGGCCGGGATTAGCGATTCGGATCGTCGGGGAAGTTACTGCCGAACGGCTAGAAATTTTGCGAGATGCAGATTTTATCGTCCGCCAAGAAATCAATCGTCGCGGTATTTACAACGATTTGTGGCAATCTTTCGCTGTTTTGCTACCAATTCGCAGCGTCGGAGTCATGGGCGATCGCCGCACCTACGCTTATCCGGTGGTTTTGCGGTTTGTTAAAAGCGAAGATGGGATGACGGCCGATTGGGCGCAAGTCCCTTACGATCTCTTAGAAACTATCTCCAACCGGATTGTCAATGAAGTCGATGGCGTAAATCGGGTAGTCTACGATATTACTTCTAAGCCACCGGGCACGATCGAATGGGAATGACCGAAATTACTTCTAAGCCACCGGGCACAATTGAATGGGAACGATCGAACCGTTAGATAAATTTCCTCGATCGTGGTTTTTGCTAGTTGCTAGCAGCTAAGAAGGTTGAGTTTTTGTCTGAAATCGATCCTCAATACTGGCTGTTAGTAGACTCAGCAGGAATGCAACTAAAAATACCTGTCGATTTATCTGTGGAAAACACGGAAAATTCTGTGGAAAAGTTCGGGTTATTGTGGAAAACTTGAAGTAATTTGTAGGGATGAAATCGGGTTTGACAGAGCGTCGATCGATCTCTAAAGCGTCTCTTTTCATCCAAACCCAGGAACGGTCAGCAACAGGTATCCTGGCAACCATCCCGTCAGCACTGCTTGGACGATGCAAACCCAACCAGTTAATTTACCAATAGGCTTTTTCAATACCAGTAGCAGAAAAAATAAAAACCAGAGAAAACCCCAAGCGGCCCAACACAGACCTAGCCAGGTGGGCCAAAGCTTGCCGCCAGCATTGAGTAGCAGTCTGATAGTAACTGGTACTGCTGTCACCGCCACAAAGAAAGAAAACCAACCCAAACCGCGACCGTCTGCATCAATGTAGCGATTAATTGCTACCCAAAAATAGGTAAAAGTAAACAAGAAAATATATGCTGTAACTTCAAACGGTAGTAGATCGGTTGGTTCGGCGCGGGTGGGTAAAGAGATACAAACAAATAGGCCCACACCTCCTGCAAAGAAGTCCATCAGTGCTACTTCTTTATCTTGAATGTGCCCTAGCAGCCAAACTCCGTTGACTAGAAGAACAGCCCCTACATAAAATAAAAAAAGTCCTTGGTAGCCAGTTATTACCATTGCTTTAATCCTCCTTTGCCAACTAGCCACTCATCTTGTCAAGCTGTAGGCAAACAAATTAATTAAGCAAAGCAGCACGACTAAACTTGACGGTGCGATCGCCATGAATGATAAGACGATCTTTACCCGTTATTTTTAGTTGCAATTCACACTAATTACTTAAGTAAAATATAAGTTTTTAGCTTCGTCAAGACAGTATCTCAAAACACAAACTCAGTAAAAAATATGAGATTCGATTAAAATCGATAAAAATATTTTGATAATAATTATCATTATTTTTGTTAATTTTAATTAATAATGAAAATTAGTTTTTGTAGTCATTTATACTTTCATTTTTGCTCGGACATCACAATAATAAAAGTCATCATAGAAGTAAATAATCAGCCATAAACTAATACTGTAGCTAACAGCATTAACTAGATGAAATCGAACGTAAATGTAGTTATTGCTAGGCAAAAAATAGTATGAGTTTTTGGCAAAGACGCGATTTAATTGCCAAAAATTGGGCGCGATCGATCTTTATTGTTACCAGTCGATCGAGCTAATCAGGATGAAAAAGTTTTAGCGATTAGAGGAGTATTATGCCTAAAACCCTCTTCAAAGTTGACCTTACCAAACCAATGCACGAGCAGGAAGTGCCAGGTCATAACCGCTGGCATCCCGACATCCCAGCGGTAGTTTCAGTTAATCCTGGCGATGTTTTTCGGATCGAGTGCAAAGATTGGACGGACGGACAAATTAAGAATAACGATGACCCCAACGATATCAAAGATGTCGTGTTATCTGTAGTCCATGTCTTGAGCGGTCCGATTCACGTCAACGGAGCGCAACCAGGAGATATCCTCGTCGTCGATTTGCTGGATATCGGAGCGTTGCAGGGAGATGAATGGGGTTTTACAGGCATCTTTGCGCGAGAAAATGGCGGTGGATTCCTGACGGATCATTTTCCTAGTGCTGCTAAAGCGATTTGGGATATTGAAGGGATTTATACTCGCTCTCGTCATATTCCTGGAGTGCGTTTTGCTGGGATTACTCACCCTGGATTGATCGGTTGCGCTCCTTCTCACGAATTGCTGGCCAAGTGGAACGCTCGCGAGAAAGCTTTGGTAGACAAAGGTAGCGGTCCCCCTTGGAAGCCACCAATTCCCCCATTAGCGGCTCTGCCCAATCCAGAAAATGCCGTCTTGGGATTGCTCGAAAGAGCAGATTTCGATCGCGTAGCTGCTGAAGCTGCTAGAACGGTGCCACCGCGAGAACACGGCGGCAATTGCGATATCAAGAACCTATCTAAAGGTTCGCGCATTTACTTCCCGGTTTACGTTGAGGGCGCAAAACTATCGATGGGAGACATTCACTTCTCTCAAGGAGATGGAGAGATTTCTTTCTGCGGTGCGATCGAAATGTCAGGATATATCGATCTTCACGTCGATATCATTAAAGGTGGGGTAGAAAAATATGCCATGATTAACCCCATATTCAAACCCGGCCCGGTGGAACCGCGCTATTCAGAATACCTGGTATTTGAAGGCATCTCGGTTGATGAATTTACTGGCGAACAATATTACCTAGATGCCCACGTTGCCTATCGGCGAGCGTGTTTGAATGCGATCGAATACCTGAAAAAATTTGGCTACACAGGCGAACAAGCGTACCTATTGCTCAGTTGCGCTCCCGTAGAAGGTCGAGTTAGTGGGATTGTGGATATCCCGAACGCTTGCTGTACGCTGGCATTGCCCACCGAAATCTTCGATAAAGACATTTTGCCAACGTAGCGAAACCGAAGACCCCGGTAATGTTGGGTTTCACTCCGTACCCTGCCGGAAGGCTGCGCCTACAACCCAACCTACCAAATCGATGCGATCGAATTGCTATTTCTTAGCTGAGAGGAGCTAATTGTTATGCCACTTTACGAATATAAGTGCGAAAACTGCGGTGAATTTGAAGCCTGGAGATCGATCGCCGAAATCGATATTCCCATGGTCTGCCCGGACTGTCAGCTAACAGCCAGACGCATTTTTTCTCCTCCCCATGTCATCAGTTTGAATTCTGGAGACTTGGCTCTGGGAAGTCGAGCCTCGAAGGAACCAAAGCTAGTGCAGCGCAATAGAGAACCGGACGCTCCCAGGTATCAAAGTTCTAGAAGTGGGCGACCTTGGGCAATCGAACACTAATCGCAATGGTAAGCCGCTCGGTACGGGACAAAACTTGAAAAGGTAGATAATTTAGGCGATCGCCTCCAAAGCATACTTTATTCGACGATCGGGAATTCTGCCGAGTTCGTTAAACCATGCAAAGACGATAATCCTGGGCGCAGGGAGTCGATCGCAATTCCTGCTTTATGAGCTACTAAAACACCCAAGGCTTCTAAATAAGAGTTTACCTGTATGGCTTTAATTCCCAGCTTTTCTGGAGGAACTTGCATCTGGGTTTGATTTTCTTTGACCGCAATAATCTGTACTGGTAGTTGGCTGAAACTCAAGATCGCACTGCCACCGCAAGCTGTAGCTGGAACTATAAGCGCATCAACTTCAGAAGCCCAAACTTCAGAAGTGTGAAGTGTGGAATGTGGAGTGTGGAGTAAAGAATTCTCTCCCCTCCCCCCTCCCCGCGTCTCCCCTCTCCCCGTCTCCCCCTCACCCTCTCTCCCCCTCACCAACTGCGGGGCGCGACTCAATCCGACTAAAACGCAGGGCAAAAAGGTATAGCCCAATTCTTCGGCTGCCGATCGCGGCGATATATTTGGGTCTAAGGGTAAAGGTAAAAGGGCCGGGGCGTGAGCGCAGGGTACTTGAAAGGTACGTACTACTAAATGGCTGATGACAGCTTCGGCACCAGCGAGAGGATCGACTCCCTGCCCGTGACGGTAGTTTTGCAAGACTTCGCTGCCCACATCGTCAGGGAAGCGGGCTACCACGGCAATAGCTTCAGCTTTGGCTCGATCGATTAGTGCCTCAGCCGCCCGTAACAAACTACCGGGATTTTTAATCGTGCCCCAACTCGCACCCGATGCCGCAGTTTGTAATTCTACTTGCAGGGGAGCATCTGTAACTACGTAATCGGTGAGATTTAGCCCTAGAGTAGCCCTAGTAGCATCGGCAACTTGGAGGTGGCGGACTCGCAAATCTGGTTCGATGGCGCGATCGAGGATCAATCCTACCCGGTTTTGACGCACGGGTTGCAATCCCCACTCACCAGCGGCAAATCGATCGAGGGCGTAGCCTTCGACGTAGAGAGCGTTGGGCAAATTCCAGTACAAATTAGCCCCGTTGAGGACGTTGGGATGGGTAATGAGGATGTCGCTAACTCGAGCGATCGCTCTAGCTACTGGTAGGGCATCTCCAGCATAGCCCCCAAGTGTCGCTCCCACTCCTGTCGGAACGATTAAAACTACCGCATAAGGGCGCTGAATCACAGATTGTTTTTGGTAACGATCGCTTCTACTTTAGCTTTCTGGCGATCGACATCGACATTAGTAATCGCCCAGCGTAAGGGTTCCCCTTGGGTTTGCAATTCTGTTTCAATTGCTTGCTTTAGCTTTAAAGGAGACTCTTGAAGATCGATTTCGGCAGCGATAAAGTGCGTGGTCATAAGGCTGGTTAAAGGGTGGTAGCAATACTAGATTAGCAGGCGATACGTGCTACGCACAGGCTACGCCAACGTAGATCTTGGATTGGTAGCAACAACCGCCAGGGGTTGAAAACCCCTGGCTAATAGCGTAAGTCCACTGAAGTGGACTAAATTTACTAGAGTGTGTGAAAATAAAATACCCTCAGTCGAACTGGACTCGATCGAGTTCAAAAAAGATGCAAAATTAAGATAAAAAGATACCATATTCATGGCTCTTTGGCGATTATACTATCATCTAATTTGGGCAACGAAAGAACGTCAACCTCTGATTAAATTGGAATTTAAAGCTCCACTTTACAATTATATTATTGGTAAAGCTGATGTTAAAGGCTGTATCGTTCATGCGATTGGTGGGATTGAAGACCACGTACATTTAGTAGTTTCCATCCCTCCTCATATATCGATCGCTGATTTTGTCAAAAATATCAAAGGCAGTAGCGCCTATTATCTTAATAGTAATTTTTTATCTCCAAACTCGAATAAATTTGCTTGGCAAGAAGGATATGGAGTTTTTTCTTTAGGAAGCAAGCAACTCGATCGAGCCGTTGCTTACGTGCAAAATCAGAAAAAACATCATTTAGAAAGAACCGAGATCGCCTCTTTAGAACAAATAACCCACCAAGACGATCCACCCAAACGTTGGCACCAAACCTAAAACCCTCTTCCAGTCCTCTTCAGAGGACTTGCGCTATGAGACGGGGGTTTTGAACCCCCGGCGGTGCAACGCGGCTAACAATCGAATGGCTCGGTGCGATCGCCCTTTGGCCAAGACGGTATGGAAATGCGATCGCATTCCAGAAGCATCTCTAGGCGATCGCAGATTTCATCTGACACCAATGGCAACAACCGCCAGGGGTTGAAAACCCCTGTCTAATAGCTAAAGTCGGTTAAAACCGACTAAAGAAGCTAATTTTCGTCCTATTTAATTTAATCTCTAAAATGGCGATCGAAGAGCGATCGCTACCAACCGACCAAAACCATCCACCCAGATCTTGACACCAAACCTCAAACTCTCTTCTAGTCCTCTTCAGAGGACTTTGGCTATGAGACGGGGGTTTTGAACCCCCGGCGGTGGTGGCTATGTGCTTTCAACCCCCGGCGGTGTGACGCTATTAACCCCCTGCGGTGCTGGCGGTGGGGAATAACACTGCTGAAACCCCTGACGTAGCATCACCGCCCCACCATTTGCCAAATTTTGATGGTCTTGTCATCACTCCCACTAACTAAAGTCCGCCCATCGGGGCTAATGGCGACGGGCCAAACCAAGTCGGAATGTCCGGTGAGGGTGCGGATTTCTTTCCCAGTAGATAGATTCCAAATTTTGATAGATCCATCCCTACTGCCGCTAGCTAAAGTCTGCCCATCGAAGCTAGTAGCGACGGATTGAATTGGGCCAGTATGTCCAGTTAAGGTTTTCACTAGAGAAAAGTTAGATCGAGAGAAGTAAGAAACCCTATCAGGGGTGGGGGAAGGTTGTGGTGCTGGTGCAGTCCTGCTACTAGACGATACTATCCTGGTGCTAGGAGACGGAGAAGGGCTAACTGAGGGTGAATTCCCCCTCGATACCGAGGCCAACTTCACGTAGATATTAATCGGAATCCCCAAATAATCTACCGCCCCAGTTCTCGCATCCTGTATAGCTTGGCCGTTAATTCCCACCAACTGCCCTCGATCGTTTAGCACGGGTCCGCCACTCGTTCCTGGTTTGACCGGATTGCTGTAGACCAAAGCATACCCTTTCTTCGGCTTTGGCACCAATCGAGAAATGTTTCCCGTCGCCAATAAATATCCTCTTTCGTCATTTACTCGATCGGGATCTGCCCAACCCGCCACCAACACCGTCATCCCTTCACTCACCTTATCTGAATCGCCTAACTGAGCCACCCGATAGGTTTGAGAACTGGTGAACTCTAGCACCGCTAAATCCACTCCAGGTAAAAGCTTAATCGAGTTAACTGAGTAACTTTTACCATCTGCTGTCTGCACCGTGTAAGAGCCAGTCTCCGCAACTACGTGCCAGTTAGTCAAGACGGTGTAAGTATTTCCTTGCCTGTCAACGATTACCCCAGAACCAGTATTGGCCCCATCGATCCGCACCGTAATCGCCTTGGCAATTTCCGGTGTCGTCAGCGAAGGAGCTTGGGCAGTGACGAACCAAGGCTGAGCGATCGCTACTACTACCGTCCCTAACAAAATCGCTGGCAGCTTGGATGAAAAATTTATAGTTGGAAGCCTTTTTCTGAGGAGACGAGGGCAATAAACGAGCGATCGCACGTCCATTTTACGCCACTACCTGTTTAGCATCTCCCACCAGTTACATCATCGATTTCCACTATCCCAATTGAACTACCCGCTAGGAGTTCAAAAACCCTAGCAGTGATGAAGGCATTGTTAGCGATAATCCTGATTCTGAACGTCTCGCAGTCGAGCTTCTGGGCGGATGAAACGATCGATGTCAAAATCTAATAATTTTTGCTATCTTGACAAAGCAGATGCTTTGGGAAAAACCAGTGAATATTTCCTTGAAACCTGAGTTAGAGCAGTGGATTCAGCAAAAGGTTGAATCCGGTCAGTATCACTCTGCCAGCGAGGTGGTTGAGGATGCTTTATACCTTTTGAGCGATCGCGACCTCTTTAAGGCTATGAAGCAGGAAGGACTTCGCCAAGAACTCCAAAGGGGAATGGATAGCCCGATTGCTGGATCTTTGGACGTTGAGAATATTATTCGCCGCGGCCGAGAGCGACTACTTGCCAAGAAAGCCCAAGAGAGTTAGCTATTAGCAATGGCAAATATTATTCTGCGACAGATCGCTGAAGCCGATCTAGACGGGATTTGGGATTATATTGCTGCTAGCAACCCCGATCGGGCTGACAGTTTTATTAGAAAGCTGACGAACAAGCTAGGAATGCTGGCAAATAACCCATTAATTGGGGTGCAGAGAGAGGAGTATTTTCCCAACCTGCGAATGTTTCCGATCGAACGTTATTTGGTTTTTTATTTACCTTTAAATGATGGGATTGAAGTAATTAGAATCTTACCCGCTTCGCGCGATATAGATGTAGATTTTTTCCAGTAAAGAAGTTACCAATGTAGGAATCTATAACAAATTATTAGCTAGCCCTCTGAGTAGTTTTTAAAGCAACCAGCCACCACCTGTCGATCGAGTCCTCTTGAGATGACTTTAGCTATGAGCCAGGGGTTTTGAACCCCTGGCGGATGGCGGTATCAACGTTACCGATAATCCTGACTTTGAACATCTCGCAAGCGAGCCTCTGGGCGCGTAAAGCGATCCATTTGACTTTCAAAGAAAGCGCGATTTGCCATTAAGTGCTTCGGGTTTGGATCGTCTAGAGGATAGAGCAAAGCAGTTCGCAAAGCTTGAATTACCGCCGAAGTAACGTTATACATCGATCGCTGGAAAGTAATCCCCAATTGAATCAACACGTCATCCTGACCCCGACAGTGTTTTTGATAGTAATCCACCAAATAAGGGGGCAAGAAGTGGTACATATCTTGCATCAACAAAGTGGGAGGAATTCCCGCTGTTCCTACCGGAAACACGTCAGCGTAGAGAATACCGTAATGAAAATCTTTTTGATCGTCAGGCACTTCTTTAGCTTGGGCATTGTAAGACTTAGTACCCCTGAAAGGTGCCGTTCTATAAAACACCGCTTCTACATAAGGTAACGCCGCTTCATAGAGCCAAGTAAAGCCCTTCGATTTGGGGATAATTTCGTAGCATTCACCCCGAATATAAGCGTGATGGTAGATCGGACGGCCCGCGATCGCAAAAATCCCATTCACCAAGAAATTCATCGCATCGGGAACGCCTTTAAACCCGCCTTCATCGTAGATATCAGACATTTCAAAGAACACCGGAGCCATCACTTCCCAGAACAAGCCCAGATTAGCGTAGTAAGAAAGTTGCCGTACCTGCTCGATAAACATATCCGGGAACAACTTATACAGCCCCAACATCACGGGATTGCCTTGAAAGTAAGCTTCTATTGCTCGTCTGGCGTTAGCTTTGTATTCCTCGCTATCGAGATAAGAATCAAACTTGTTGTAGGGCGCATACATTCCCCGGTGCCAAAGCATAGCTTGCATACAAGCTTCGGCGAATTCCATATTGATGCGATCGTGCCACAAATGATGGAACAACTTGGGCATTTTGCCAGTTTCGCCCTTTTCCATAAATGCCAGCAACTCTGGATGAGCGGTAGCTACTCCCCGCCAGATTCGCAAGTCAGCATCATCGCCAGCATAATGGTTGTGTCGCTCTAAATACTCCTTCGAGATGAAGTATTTAAAAAACGGCAAAGGATTCAAAAACACCTGTTCGGCAATATAAAGCAAATCGCGCCAATAGAAATCCATCGGCACAGCATAAGCCTTATAGATACCGATAATTTGCATCAAATTTTCTGGCGTATCGGGCAGCATCGAACCACCCGCCTCCAACCGATGAATCACATCTGCAAATTCGTGATTGGAAGGAGGAATCTTAGTATTAATAGGAGCAGTGGCAATCATTGTTCAAATCAAAAGTCAAAAGTCAAAAGTCAAAATCGTTAATTGCAGCCGAGATCTAGCAAGAAAAACTTTGCGTACCTCTGCGCTAACCTTTGCGTACCTTTGCGTTAAAAAAAACCTAGGTATCGCCTCTTAAAAGTTACTCTCGTAACATCCGAAAAGCTACTTGCTGAGGGGTATCTGTAGGAACCGCTGCCACCATAGCTGTAGTAGTACGTTCGCTCCAGCGCAACATCCAAATCGGCTGTACCCCCAAGAACAAAATCAAAGCAGCCATAATCAAAGCCGGAATTTGCTCCGATCGCAGTACCTTGGGATAGTAAGCCAGTTTGTTATCTAACTTGCCGAAACAGGTACGATTGAGGAGAATCACAAAGTAAACAGCCGTTAACCCAGAGCCAAGAATGCAAAAGAGGGTTTGCACTGGAAAGATCGCAAAACTGCCCTGAAATACCAGAAATTCAGCGACAAAGCCCATCATTCCAGGGATCCCCGCACTGGCCATGCCAGCCAAAATCAGCATCGCCCCAGTCGAAGGCAATCCGCGCAGGGGATTTAGCAACCCGTTGAGAACGTCGAGTTCGCGAGTTCCAGTTTTGGCTTCAATTACGCCCACTAGATAGAACAGCAACGCCAGAATCAAACCATGGCTCACCATTTGCGCCACCACCCCAATTAGGGCGATGGGAGTCAGCGCCGCTGCCCCTACCAAGACGTAACCCATATGACCGATCGAACTGTAGGCTACCATGCGCTTGATGTCTTTTTGAGCGATCGCGCTTAATGCCCCATAAAGTACGCTAATTGCGCCCAAAGTTGCCAATCCAGGAGCCACGATAGGCCACGTTTCAGGGAACAACTGCAAACCAAAGCGGACTAACCCATAAGTTCCTAACTTCGCCAACACCCCACCCAACAAAATTGCCACTGGCGGAGAAGCTTCCACATAAGCATCTGGCAACCAAGTATGCAAGGGAACTATAGGAGTTTTGATACCAAAGCCTACCAACAGAATTACTAATAAAATTAGTTGGGTAGTTATCGGCAATCCTTGAGTGGCAATAGCATCGAAATCAAAACTCTCAGAATTGCTCAACCAAGTTATTCCCAGGAAACCTGCCAAAATCAGAATTCCCGATACTGCCGTGTAGATCAAAAACTTGATGGCAGCATAGCCTCGTTTCTCACCTCCCCAAATAGCAATTAGTAGGTAAAGGGGGATTAGCTCTAATTCGTAGAACAAGACGAAGAGTAATAAGTTTTGAGCGACAAAAGCCCCAACAATGCCAGCATGAACTAACAAAATCAAAGCGTAGTAAAGCCGAGGGCGCTGGATTTCTTCGTTGCGGCTATAAATGACTATTGCTGTTAGCAAGCTGCTTAACACCAATAATGGAAAAGAAAGACCATCAACGCCAAGTTTATAGGTCAAACCTAATTGAGGTATCCAGGATAAATATTCTTGAAACTGCAAGCCCGAAGAGTTAATATCGAACTGAGTTAATAACCAGATAGTTACTAACAAAATGACACCAGCGATCGCCAACGCGATCGATCGCAACCGACTTGCAGTTAGATTCCCCGGCAAAAATCCAACAATTGCAGCGCCCAAAACGGGCAACCAAATCAACGTGCTAAGCATGATTTTAGGAGTTCAGAAGTTCAGGAATTTATAAGGTAGGAGGCAGGAGGCAGGAGTAAAGAATTTTCTCCCCTCGCCCCTCTCTGCGTCCCCCCTCTCTTTAACTAGCTCACCATACTGACTCTACCAGTATCCAAATCGTAATAGCCACCGACAATTTTCAGCTTGCCTTCTTCAATTAATTTTGACATCACTGTAGAAGCTTTCAACTTGTCAACTTGCAGTAAAACATTTGCTTTGGTTGTTTTTTCTAAGCGATCGCCTGTTTCGCCATCCGTTGTGGCTACTGCTGGCTTAATTGCGTCTAAAACGCTAGCAATTTGCCCCGGAACTTGAGCGCCTTTGATACAGGCATCAACCGCTCCACAGCGTTCGTGACCTAATACCAAAATTACTTTTGCCCCCAATACTAAAGTGCCAAATTCAAGGCTGCCAATTTCTTCTACTGGTGCGATATTACCAGCTACACGGTAGACAAATAGATCGCCCAAACCTTGGTCGAAAATAATTTCAGATGGCACTCTAGAATCAGCACAACCGAGAATAGCAGCAAAGGGATTTTGTTGTTTAGCAACTTCTGTGAGACGAGCCAAATCTTGGTTGGGATTTTTACGTTTCCGACTGACAAAACGCCGATTACCATCCATTAACATTTTGAGAGCTTCATCTGGAGTAACATCGCTCTTTTTTGCCGCTACTGGTTCGGGAGCGAGCAGTTGAGAACCAACCCCGGCAGTTAAAACACCTGCGCCGATCGCTCCGGCTCCAAACTTGAGTATATTCCGACGAGAAGTATTGAGATTCCGAGTTTTCATTTTAGTTTTCCTCACACCAATTTAAAATCCAAAATCGATCGAGCCAAATGTTAGCAGCCCGACAAACAGGGCAATTCCTAACAGAATCGACAGCGCATAAAATTGCGTTTGTCCAGAAACATTGTATTTCAATCCTTGTCCGCCAAAAACTGTTGCTAATCCGACTAAATTAACCAAGCCATCAACGATGTAGCGATCGAACCAGGCAATAACTTTTGAAACTGCGTCAACGACAAATACGATGCTAAAACGGTAAATTTTAGGAGTATAAAAGTCGTAAGATACCAAGTCTTGCAGTGGTTTAAAAGGTAGTTGTACGGGCTTTTTCCAGAGGTTATTGAGATAGACAACGCTACCAAGACCTAGACCAGTTATGCTCGACCAAATTAGCAGCAAAGCTACTTCTTTATTGAGAACTTGCCAGTTGGGGAGCAGCCCTAGTCTTTGAAGCACAAAGGGCATATGTATGGTTAAACCCAGTAAAAAGGTCATCGGTAATATCATCGGCCAGTGAACTTCGGGCGATCGCTCTGACATCTGTTTCGGTTTGCCGCCAAAAATCAGTCCGAAAACTCTAGCCAAGCCGAAAGCAGTCAAGGCATTGACGACTAACAATATCCCCACCAGCCAGGGCTTGGTTGACCACAGCCCATCTGCTAGTTCTAATAGCGCCCAAAACCCACCTAAAGGAGGAAAGGCGATCAATCCTAGAGTGCCGACAACGAAGGCTGAGCCAGATATCGGACGGCGGGACCACAAACCCCCTAATTGAGTTAAGTCTTGAGAAACGCTGTTCCAAATCACCGCGCCCGCACTCATAATTAATAGGGCAACAGCCAGTGCATGGGTTAATAGCAAGTGAAAAGCGGCATCATTTTGTAAAGTACCGACTGCCACGAAGACTAAGCCCAGGTAAGCAGTAGTAAGATATGATAAAGCGCGTTTGATGTCGATTTGACCGATCGCGATTAAAGAACCACCTACCGCTGACAACAGACCGATAAATACTGTGGCTGATAGGGTAAAAGGCGAAAGTGCTAGAACGGGTTCGAGTTTAATTAAGATCCAGGCACCTGTTGCTACCACCACCGAGTTTCGCAAAATGGTGCTAGGAATAGGACCTTCCATCGCTTCGTCCAACCACAAGTGCAAGGGGAACTGAGCGCACTTGCCCATCGGCCCGGCAATTAAAGCCAATCCCAATAAGGCAAACATGGTGGGATGAGCGGCGGCATACTCTTGAGTGGCTTCGCTAACAGCCCACAGCTTGAGTTGGGAAAAATCCCAAGTGCCGACTAGGGGCCACAAAGCCACCACCCCCATTAACATGAATAAGTCGCCCACCCGCTTGGTCAAGAAAGCATCGCGGGCACCCGTTACTACTAGAGATTGATTGAACCAGAAACCTACTAAGAGGTAGGTTCCCAACGTCAGCAACTCCAAAATGATGTAACTAAATAATAGAGAGTCGCAAAGGACTAAGGAACACATTCCAGCCTCGAAAAAGGCCAGCAGGCAGTAGAAGCGTCCCCAGCCCCAATCCATCTCCATGTAACCGATAGCGTACAGTTGCGCCAGCAAGTTCAACCCCGTAACGATCGCGATTGCCCCCACCGAAATGGCAGAAATCTCGATCGGTAAAGTTAAAGTCAAATTGGCAACTTGCAACCAGGTAAAAGTGAACTCTATCGGCGGCTGATTCCACACTAAAGGGAAAGCTAGCAAGCTTTGGATGAAAGCAGCCAGCGTCATCAACAAGTTGATATAACCAGCAGGTCGCGGCCCGGTACGCCTAGTAATCGCTGGCAACCAGAGAGTCGAGAGCGTCGCGCCCAAAATTGCATAAACAGGTACCATCCAGATGGTCTGGACTAGAAATGAAGTCATGCGATCGAAGCCTAAAAAACTACGTTCGGGAACTCAGAACTAGAGACGCGAAATCTCATTTGTTCTGCATCTGTACCCCATGAATTTCTCTACTGTTATCATAGGGCAGAGAATATATAATGAAAAGCCAAAGTTTCTAATTCAAATCATAGATTTAAATCTATGCAAGAAAACTGTGACATCCGCAAATATCTCCAGACATCAAGTACAGAGACATCTATAGCTATTTATCTATGATAGAGGTCGAATAGAAAGTATATAACTTAAATTCAAAGCTTAATTAACTAATGATAGAATTTAATCTATAAATATTTTCCTCACAACAGCAGTCATGAAGAACGCCACCTTGCACCAGCTTCGGGTCTTTGAAGTAGTAGCGCGGCACTGTAGTTTTACCCGCGCGGCTGAAGAACTCTTCTTGACTCAGCCTACTGTATCGATGCAAATCAAGCAGCTTAACCAAGCTGTCGGCTTGCCTTTATTCGAGCAAATCGGCAAGCGTCTCTATCTCACCGATGCGGGACAAAAACTCTACGTCACCTGCAAAGACATTTTCGAGCAAATGGCCCAATTTGAAATGGCAATTGCCGATCTCAAAGGCATGAAGCAAGGGCAGTTGCGTTTAGCGGCGATCACTACAACTAAGTATTTTTTGCCTCGTCTCTTGGGCCCGTTTTGCGAAAGATATCCTGGCGTAGACGTATCGTTGAACTTCTCAAACCACGAACGCGTTTTGCAGTCGTTGAACGATAACGCTTACGATCTTTATATCGTCAGCCAACTTCCAGAAACTACCGATGTTGTCTCTTATCCGGTATTGGAAAATCCCCTAGTGGTGTTAGCCCCGCAAAACCATCCTCTGACTCAAGAGCAGAATATCACCCTAGAGCGGATCGCCCAGGAACCTTTTATCATGCGAGAATCCGGTTCTGGTACTCGCAAGGTAGTGCAGCAGCTATTCGAGCAACACGATCTGCCACTCAAAGTCAGGCTAGAGTTGAGCAGTAATGAAGCAATCAAGCAGGCGATCGTCGGTGGATTGGGAATATCAGTCCTGTCGATTCACACCTTAGCATTGGAGGGAACCCACGGTCCTTTAGCAGTTTTAGATGTCAGTGGCTTTCCGATCGATCGCCATTGGTATGCCATCTATCCAGCCGGAAAACAGATGTCTATCATCGCCCAAACCTTCGTTAATTATCTGCAAGAAGAAGGCAAACAAATGACAGAATTAAAAGTCGATACTCCTGCGGTTCCAGTTAGCTAGAATATTCGATCGAGCCAGAGTAAATTATCTTTCTTCGATTGTCGCTCGACATTTTGCCCAGAAAGGCGATCGCGCGATCTCTGTCTCCAGAAGTCAAGCAGTTGCAGGAGAGTGGATTCAAGCAGATATTTCTACTTCTGAAGGGATCGAATCAGTTGCCGAGGCCATTGGTGAATCTGTCTTAGATGCCCTTTTATTCATGGGGGGAGTTTGGGAAGATGGAGCATTTACAGAGCAATACGACTTTATGAAAAGCTCCGATCGAGAAACTCGCTATGTCATCGCAGTGAATACTATTGCCCCTATAGAATTAACTAAACAACTCGCTAAAAATCTTGCCAAATCGGACAACCCAAGAGCGATATTTATTGGTGCGCTATCTGGGCTAGATAACTCTGCATCTGTTGAAGTGGCTAACACGGCATCAAAGTTTGGGTTAAGAGGTGCGGCACAAGCATTAAAGTTGGCCTTACGAGATCGCAGGATTGGGGTCACGGTGATTAATCCTGGTAACGTGGCGACAGAAGAAGTATTAACAGATATTGAAGAGGGGCGATTTTCCCAACAAGTTCCAATTCCACTTGCGGATCTAATTTCTGCAATAGAATGGATTTTGTCACTTTCAAATACTGTAGATGTGGGAGATATTAATATACATCAAAAACTTAATTAATCTGCGTTGCTTAGAGATTGTCGATCGAGTAGGTGACAATCTATCAGCATTAAAAACTGTTCTTCTACCGCTCCCTGATTAAGGAGTGTAGGATGATAAAAAGGAGGGCAATATGAGTATTGCTATCATCGACGAGGTTGTCGAACAATTGAAGGTCATGCCGCAGCATTTGCAATGGCAGGTGCTTGAATTTGTTCGGGAGTTGGTCAAATCGGAAATGCGAGGTACACCAGGGCAGCAGTTATTGCGTTTTGCTGGTTCAATCCCTCCAGACGATCTCCAATTAATGCATGAAGCCATCGAGCAAGATTGCGAACGGGTAGATGTTGATGAGTGGTAAGTATTTGCTGGATACTAACATCATCATTGCCCTTTTTGCAGATGAAGCGATCGTGAAGGACAATCTCGCTCAAGCCAGCGAAGTTTTCATTAGCCACAGTCAAATTCCTGAATGAAGACTGCCATTCTCACTCCACTGCAAGAAGAACTGACAATTCTGGTTGATGGACTAGAGCAGTTTGGGCTGCAAAAAAGGGAGTTACGAGCGGGTAATCTAAGCATTTTTGAATTTAGTGAGGTTGATTTACTCGTTGCTTGTGGCGGACAGGGGAAGACACAGTTTGGTATTCAAGCCCAATACTTGCTTTGCCAAGTTCCCCAAATACAACTGTTAGTATGTGCGGGAGCCGCTGGAGCATTATCTGATTCATTAGACGTTGGTGATGTAGTTGTCGCAACGGAAACAGTTGAACACGACTACCATCTGAAATTTGTCAGTCGTCCTTTACCTCGTTTTGCTGGCGCTCGTCCAGTCATTAAGGTTCTACAAAACTTACCTCAGACGGATTCAGCGTTTTCAGTTCATTTCGGTGCTGTTGCAAGCGGTGACGAGGATATTGTTGATGTTGCCAGAGGTCGAGAGTTAATGAACAAGACTGATTGTGTTGCTGTGGCGTGGGAAGGTGCCGGAGGTGCGAGAGCGTGCAGATTTAATCAGAAGTGTTACGTTGAGTTGCGTGGTGTTACAGATACAGCAGATCGTCAAGCTGCGGCAGATTTTGAAGCGAACTTGGTAACAGCTATGCACAATCTAGTTCAAGTCATTATCCAATGGAGAGCAACGTTACAACCAAACGGTGCGGTACAACAAGTCGCTGCACCGGAACAATGAGGTTAATTGGTTGAGTTCGAGAGGTTGTCTGCGTTCGGTGAGCTTGGTCGTTAGCATTTTATATGCGATCGCACCTTCAGAGTGTCATAAATCAATTTTCCTGATGTTGGTAGCGCGATCGCCAATCTCCGATCTTAATCAATGTCTTGCTCCCCTCTCCTCGCAGAAAAGGGGCTGGGCGCTGCCGCGAGCCTGCCGAACGGGGAGAGGTCAATTTTTCACGTTAAGATCGTCAACATACTAAACTTCTAAACTCGCTCGCTATGCCGACTTTACTAGCCGATGCCAAAAACTTACTTGCCGACCAGATCGATCGCTATCGCCATCAAGTAGATTATTTAGCCATTCGCTTAGAAGAAGCTGAAGGAACCGACATCTTCTTGCGAGGCAATAAAGTAGAAACCTTGAGCGAAGGGATTTCCATCGGCGGTCAAGTGCGGGCTTGTTACAAAGGCGGCTGGGGATTTGCCAGCTTTAACCGACTAGATACTTTAGCCGCAAGAATAGAAGAAGCGATCGCCGCTGCTAGATTAGTCGGTGAAGAAGAAACCCTACTCGCACCAGTAGAACCCGTAGTAGATGTTTGCTCTCTGCCATTAACTGGCAGCAACCCTCGGCAAATTAGCTTAGCTCAGAAGAAGGAATTGTGCGATCGCTACAATGAAATTCTCCGCAGTGCCGACCCCAAAATTACTACTACCTCTGTTCGCTATGGCGATAGTTCCCAGAAAATTATTCTAGCGACATCCGATGGCACGTTAATCGAGCAATCTTGGGTCGATATGGAAATGCGCTTTGCCGCCACTGCCCGCGATGGGGAAACAGTGCAAACCGGGAGAGAAACTATTGGTTCGCGTCAAGCTTATGAAGACCTGACCGACTTAGATACACAAGTACGGGCTGCTGCCAAACGAGCCGCGATCGCCCTCTCTTTGCCTTCTGTCAAGGGCAATACCTATACAGTCGTCATCGACCCCATCCTAGCTGGATTGTTCGTCCACGAGGCTTTCGGGCATCTTTCAGAAGCAGATATGGCCTACGAAAACCCCGATATCCTAGAAGTAATGAGCATGGGGCGGCGATTTGGCTCCAAAGAATTGCAGATTTTTGATGGGGCGGCTCCTCTAGGTCATCGCGGCAGCTACTTCTACGACGATGAAGGCACTCCGGCAACAACCACTCAATTGATTAAAGATGGGATTTTAGTCGGTCGCCTCCACTCTCGCGAAACCGCTGGCAAGTTAGGCGAGCAAGCTACTGGCAACGCTCGTTGTTTGAACTACCACTTTCCACCCATTGTTAGAATGACCAATACCTGGATCGAACGGGGCACGACTCCAGTAGCCGACTTATTTGCCGATATCTCCGAAGGAGTCTACGCCTGTAATTGGCTGGGAGGAATGACTAATGGGGAAATGTTTACCTTCAGTGCGGGCGAAGCCTGGATGATTCGAGATGGTAAGATTGCCGAACCCGTGCGAGATGTTACCCTTTCTGGCAATGCGTTCAAGACTTTAGCCGATATTGAAGCTATAGGTAATGATTTCTATTGGGATGAATCTGGCGGTTGCGGCAAAGGCGGACAAAGTGGTTTAGCTGTAGGTTGCGGCAGTCCTAGCTTGCGAATTCGTGATGTAGTCGTCGGCGGTGAAGCTGCTTGAGCAAATCGAATAGATGATATGAAATCCGGTTTTAAAACCATGAATCCAGCCCTCAAAGGAGCCTCCGGCTCCCCTCTGATAACAGAAACTTCCGTTCCCCTCTCCTCGTAGGAGAGGGCAGGGTGAGGTGGGAGAGTGGTTGGAGGTGATGGCAGCAATGGATGGTATGAGAACCAGATTTGATGTTATACCTTTTGCAAAAATCCCAACTTTAGATTTAAAACGCAGATGGACAGCGGATGAACGCAGATAAACGCAGATATTTTTGATAAGTTATCGACTTATGCCAGAGGTCTTTACTCTGCATCTTATAACTGGGCATCTGTCAAATCGGTTCTGCTCAAATCGGTATTATTCAAGTTAGTACCAACTAATTTTGCTCCTACCAATTGGGCATCGCTTAAGTCGGCATCGCTCAAGTCAGCCCGACTCAAATCGGCATCATATAACCGAGCATTTTGCAAACTAGCACCCATTAATTTGGCTTTCTGCAAGCTAGCATGACTTAAATTAGAGTTGCTCAAATCGGCGATCGCTAACTTGGCTCTATCTAGATTCGCGCGACTCAAATCGGCATCATTTAATTGAGCGCCAATCAAATTAGCCCCCGATAAATTAGCGCCTGCAAGCTGAATTCCTCTAAAATCGCCACCTTGAAAATTCCTTTGACCCGCAGCATATCGCCTTAGCAATTCGCCCCCGTCGGTAACGTTAATCTCTCGTCGAGGCTGGCGATTGTAAGTAAAAGTAAAGGTGTCGCCACTATTAATAACTCGTCGCATTTCCTCATACAGGGAATACTTACCGATGCCGCTTAGCTTTACCCAAGCCTTAGACCTAGTTAAAGCCACAAATAGCTGATTGCGGAGAGTAATATTACTTTCATTTTTAGCGACATTATCTAATCCTACGATATACACCATTTCGGCTTCGTTTCCTTTGGCGCGGTGGATGCGAGAAACGGTAATGCTGCGATCGCACCAAAATTTATTCGGGTTGCGGTTTTCTGGATCTGGTTGCAAAATATTCGCTGCACTCGTCCCAGGAATGAATATATTAATTCCTTGAGCTATTAAAAAACTAGCAACCTGAGTTTCCAAGTTCATCGCCTCAAAATAGGAACCGAGAACCACCACCAGAATTTCCTGACTCGGTTGCAAACCATCGCGTTCGAGGTTGTGGCGAATATTAGTAGCTAACGCGGTTAATTCTTCCTGGCGAGTTTGATAAGTTTCTAACTCGATAAGTTCTCCCGCCCACAGTTGCGGGATGGGATTGGGAGAGTTTTCTGGCAGCCACCGCAGGGTAATTTCTTGGCCGCGAGTCAAACGCCCCGTCACTTCATAGCCAATAGCTTGCCAATCTTCGGTGCGAGTCATCCCCGAAATCGCGCCCCCAGGTCGCAACAAACCCATGCCCATCGCTTGGGCTGCGGTCAGAATCGGGCCGGGAGTGCGATAGCAGCGGCGGATAATTTCGCTTTTGGCAATCCCGTCGGTATATTGTCCCGTTACCAGATGCCCCAATTCATCGCCAAACAATTCGCTGGCGGTGGGGATGCTCAAACTTTCTAAACTTTGGGCTTCATCGTATGCCCAAATCAACCGTCGCCGTTCTGGATGTCGGGACTCTACGGGTCGCAAAGCTTGATATGCCATCCAGTAAAAGGGTTGTTTGCCCTGAAATTTTAACCGATCGTCCACGATTAAATCTTGTCCCTCATCGATCGCGATCGCATCAAATATCTGAGGAATTACCGCGTCTTGAAGTAACTGAGAGCAAACTTCGGCTAAAGCTTCGTTGGGCAACTTGCTATCGGTATCGTAAACAGTTCGCCTGGGGATGTTAGCAGCTTCGCAAATAGTGCTGTAAAGTCCGGGTCGATTTTTGGCCCCCCAAGCGTGCAACACTTTCAATTTAGGATTAGTAGGGTCGTAACCAACTTCGCCGCTGCTGAACCGCCGCAGCCACTTATCGACTTCAGAAGCGATCGCATCGTACAAACTCCGGCTGAAAAATACTAAAGCCAGATCCCAATCTGGATGTTTGAGGTGCATATGAGCGATTTTTTGGCACAGCAAAACGGTTTTACCCGCGCCAGCTATACCTCTAATTCGCTGCGGGCCGGGCGGAATTTGCTTGCCAATTAATTCTTGCTGCCAATCTAATTTTGACAGTTGCGATCGCGCTTGCAATATTACCCAGGCGCGGGTTCCCGGTTGAGGTGGTGCATTTGGGAGGCTAACTGGTTTCTTCGCCCGCTGGCGGAAAACGGGCGCACCGCCCAAGATTGCTAGTAATAGTTCCCACTGTTCGTCGTTGAGTTCTTCCCCCTGAATTACAGGCCCAGTTGCCTCAATCGCAGAAACCAGAGGATACGGTATAAATTTATTTTTATTCTCCGCCCTCTGCGCCCTCTCTCCCCATCTCCCCATCTCCCCATCTCCCCATCTCTCTAACTGAAGATATTCTTGAAACAAGATCGGCGGACAACTAGGCAATCGATCGAAGCTTTTCTGCTGCCATTGAGTTTGAGTAATTTTGGGGAGAGCAACGATCGCTCTGCCGTTGACTCGACGGCGTAAAGTTGGTTCGCGATCGCTATATCCTAAAAGGGCAAACAGTTGATTTTCTGCTTGTTCGTAAGGTCTGATTCGATCGGTGTAGAAGTTTTGTAACTGCCACAGATGACCAGCGATCGAAACAATTTGCTCGATCGCGATCGATTTGACTTCAATAATTATTAAACCGAGTTGGCGATCGGCGATTAAAATATCTGGTTCTTTGCGACTTTTACCGACTTGAGAAAAGATCGGATAGCGCCAGTAAGCGATACATTCTCGATCGACAAAAGCTTTTTGAATTGCGTCCCAAACTTGTTGTTCGCCTTTTTGCCCGCTTTTTCCTAGCGGTTCGGTGGTAATAAATTTAGAGCGAGACTTAGAGGCGATCGCCATGACAATTCGCAGTTCGCAATTCGCAATTTATCATTTCCGATTTAGCAAAAACAATTTTCCAGACAAAAATTTGAATTTATTATCTTGAATTTTTAATGGAAGTTAAAAAAATAATTGGGTAATTCTTGTGGGATAGCCCTCTGGGCTGTCCCACTCACGACTGATATTTAGATCCTTTTTGTTTTTCTCTTTTTCAGGACTACCCAAACCACAAAGGCTACTATTAGCAGAACAAATACGATTTTAGAAACGGGTCCGAGATACTGTTCTACCCAATCGTAATGCGTTCCTAACTTGTAACCAATAAATGTCAGCAAACCTACCCATAAGGTAGTACCGAGCGTGGAATAAAGCAAGAATGGCAGCAAAGGCATTTCGTTGATGCCTGCTGGCAAGGAAATTAAAGTCCGAACTCCTGGTATGAGACGACCGAAAAAAACTGCTTGTTCGCCATGTCTAGTAAACCAATTGTTAGCGCGATCGATATCTTGTCCCGATACCCCAATCCACTTCCCGTACTTGTTAGCTAAGCGCCTGATATTTTCTTCGCCGATGAGTTTGCCGACGTAATACCAAGGAAACGCACCCACAACTGTACCGATAACACCAGCCGCGATCGCGGGGACAAATTCCATTCTCCCCTGAGAAATCGTAAACCCGGCTAAAGGCATAATTAACTCGGAAGGAATGGGCGGAAACAAATTTTCCAAAAACATCAACAACCCGATTCCCAGGTAGCCGAGGGAAGTCATGGTATTAGTTATCCATTCCTGCATTAATAGAATTCCTCAAGAAGAATACAGAAGTTCAGAAGTTCAGAATGTAGAGACGCGAGATCTCGCGTCTTTACAGGAGTTCAGAAGGAAGAGAATAATCTCGATCCCAATTTGAAAAAAAGAATGCGGTACATAATACCACTGTAGGGGCGCAATGAATTGCGCCCCTACAAAATATATTGCATCTCAAAGGCAAAATGGGATCAAGTACCGGAAGTCCAAGAGTTGATGTACTCAATTTGATCGGCAGTAAGAGTGTCAATGGTAATTCCCATTGCTTGCAACTTCAGTCTGGCGATCTCTTTATCGACTTCAGCCGGAATGGAATGAATTCCTGGCTGTAATTTGCCCTTATTCTTTACCAAATATTCGGCAGCTAAGGCTTGGTTGGCAAAACTCATATCCATCACCGCGCTGGGATGTCCTTCAGCAGCGGCTAAATTGATCAAGCGCCCTTCGCCCAGAACCACCACAGATTTACCATTTTTCAGGCGATACTCTTCGGTAAAATTCCTTACCTGTTTGACTTCTGTAGCTTTACTAGCTAGCGTCTTCAGGTCGATTTCGATGTCGAAGTGCCCGGAGTTACAAACCATCGCCCCGTCTTTCATCGCGTCAAAATGTTCGCCGCGAATTACGTGCTTGTTGCCAGTAACGGTAATGAACAGATCCCCTAGAGGGGCAGCTTCAGCCATGGGCATGACTCGGAAACCATCCATCACCGCCTCGATCGCTTTGGTAGGATCGATTTCGGTGACGATGACGTTAGCGCCTAATCCCCGCGCCCGCATCGCCGTACCTTTGCCGCACCAGCCGTAACCGACGACAACTAGGGTTTTTCCAGCCAACAGCACGTTAGTAGCGCGGATCACGCCATCGAGGGTAGATTGCCCCGTACCGTAGCGGTTGTCAAAGAAATGCTTGGTATCGGCATCGTTAACGTTCATGGCGGGGAACGTCAGCACGCCATCTCTGAACATCGCTTGCAACCGGACGATCCCGGTGGTGGTTTCTTCGGTAGTGCCGATGACTTCTGCTAGTTGTGCTTGGCGTTCTTGCACCAAAGTAGCAACCACGTCGCAACCGTCATCGATGATGATATGCGGACGGTGATCTAAGGCAATTTGAACGTGGCGGGTGTAAGTTTCGGCATCTTCACCCTTGATAGCAAACACGGGAATGCCTTCATTGACCACCAAGCTAGCGGCGACATCATCTTGAGTCGAAAGGGGGTTGCTGGCAATCAAGATCGCATCAGCACCAGCCGCTTTAATCGCGATCGCTAAATTAGCAGTTTCGGTAGTGACGTGACAGCAGGCGACAAGACGAATCCCTGCCAACGGCTTTTCTTTAGCAAAGCGATCGCGAATTTGACGCAATACGGGCATTTCTCGCCCCGCCCACTCGATCCGCTGTTTGCCACCTGGCGCGAGGGACAAATCTTTGACTTCGTGATTCAGCTTGGTAGGGGTTGCAATCATGAAATTTAGTTCTCAGCTACAAATAATTCTTCCGGTTTTCACTAGGTTAACTGATGTTGCGACTAAGTGGGAGAGATTTTTATAGTTATAGCGGTTTCTGGGCAAAGTCCTCTTTAAAACCCTCTGAGTACGGCGCTGCCAGTTCCTTGAAACATCAGCCAAGACAAGAAAAAATTGGAAACAAAGATCGCCAGCAAAGCTGTAACCACAGCCGTAGTAGTAGATTGACCGACACCTTTAGCTCCTCCGGTAGTAGTTAAACCCCAACTGCAACCGATGACAGCAATTAATGCCCCAAAACAAAAGGCTTTAATCCCTGCACTGCTCAAATCCCAAATCTGGAGAAAATTGCGAGCCGAATCGAGAAACACGCTGGGATTAATGTTGTATAAATTTGAGGCCACCACCATTCCCCCTGCCATGCCCGTCATAATGGAAAAAACAGTTAAAATCGGCAGCATCAAGCAACAACCAATTAAACGCGGAACGACCAAGTAATCGATCGGATCGGTTTTTAAAATATAGAGAGCATCGATTTGTTCGGTGACGCGCATCGTGCCGATTTCGGCCGCAAATGCCGATCCAACTCTCCCGGCCACAATTACCGCCGTGAGGACTGGTGCTAACTCTCGGCTCAAGGCCAGTCCCAGCACTCCGCCAACTAGATTGCCCGCGCCTAAATTAATAAATTCCCGCGCTACCTGAATGGTAAATACCATGCCCACGGTAAGGGCGGTTAACATCGCAATCAATAGAGAACCAGGGCCGACTACTGCCATTTGCTCGACAGTGTTGCGGCGATGGATCTTGCGATTCAACAGATGAACCAGCACCTGCCCGCCCAAGAAAATTGCAGCCAGAAGGCGTTGGAACCATAAACTTAAGCCAAAAGTAGGGATTCGATCGCTCACTCCCAGTTCTACTGACTCCTTAACGTCGAATCCAGCATAACCTATAGGGGAGAGAGGGAGATGGGGAGAGAGCAGAGCATTCTTAACTCCTGACTTCTGACTCCTGACTCCTGCCTTCTGAACTCCTGAACTTCTGAACTTCTGAACTTCTGAACTCCTGATTTTATGAAATACTTCTTTCTGGCAGATGGATGGACTGTAGAGCGCGTTTGGGAGTTTGGCGGTATTTGGAACGAACTCGCTTGGCGGCGCAAACCAGAAATTCAACGTCTGAATATTTGTCTCAACGAGCAGGGCGAAAGATTGTGGCTGTACCAAGTTGAAGAAGCTGTATTGATGGTCGAAGTCCAACCGCTCGATAAATTTTCGACTGACGCAGCCAAGACCATCGGCCAAGTAGTGCTCAAACGCCTGATTAGTGCCGAACAAGCGATCGATAAATTAAACGCCACAGCCACGAGCGATACCTATGTTGAGTGTACGGCAGGCAAACCCACTTCGGGAACGCTACGGGACGGCCAAACTCTATAGGCCATTAACTGCCCGCGAGCAGCTATCCCTCGATCGACATCTCAAAACCGCTTGCAATGGACTCTAACAATAGTTAAACTTCTTTAACAGAGTTCTAAGCACAAACTTATCTGCTTGCGGAAGGCGAGTGGCTGCCTGTGGACGCTGAGTCAGCCCAAAATGTAGCCATACATAGAGGCATCGGCGGCTGAGACGGGAAACTCCGAAGACGAATAAAACCGTCCTAAATTTAACTTTTAGTTAGTAAATCTTAACTAAAGTCGAGTTTAGTCGGGGTACTTCACGATATTTCTCATTTCCTAGCTGGACAAGCAGGAATTCCTCGAATTTCATTCGTGGGGAGTGTCAAACCAATTCGCAATTACCAGTTTACAATTCGCAATGTTCCGATCGGCGTTGGCTCTGAACCCATCAATAATTACCAGTTATCCAATTGGATGGTGGTATTTTTAATTGCGAACTGCGAATTGTGAATTGACAATTGTTTTGGTCAAATAAAAAAAAGCGTCTTTTAATCAGACACTTATAATCTATTTGGAGGAGGAGCGTAGTCAATGGGACTACCCTGGTACCGAGTACACACAGTCGTTTTGAATGACCCAGGGCGACTGATTGCCGTACACCTAATGCACACTGGTTTAGTAGCTGGCTGGGCTGGCTCGATGGCCCTCTACGAATTAGCCCTATTCGATCCCAGCGATCCCGTGCTCAACCCGATGTGGCGGCAAGGGATGTTCGTTTTACCGTTTATGTCTCGCATCGGCGTAACTGGCTCCTGGGCAGGCTGGAGCGTTACCGGAGAAACTGGTGTTAACCCCGGTTTCTGGTCATTTGAAGGCGTAGCGGCGGCCCATATCATCCTGGCGGGGATGCTGTTTCTAGCAGCCGTTTGGCACTGGGTTTACTGGGATTTAGAACTGTTTAGAGACCAACGCACTGGCGAACCCGCCTTGGATTTGCCCAAGATGTTTGGGATTCACTTGTTCTTATCGGGTCTGCTTTGCTTTGGCTTTGGAGCCTTCCACCTATCGGGGCTATTCGGCCCGGGAATGTGGGTTTCCGACCCCTACGGACTCACGGGCAGCGTTCAAGCTGTAGCCCCAGAGTGGGGACCGTCTGGGTTTGACCCCTTTAACCCAGGCGGAATTGTGGCTCACCACATCGCGGCTGGAATCGTTGGCATCATTGCTGGTTTATTCCACTTGACAGTCAGACCTCCAGAGCGACTGTACAAAGCTTTAAAGATGGGGAACATTGAAACCGTCCTGGCTAGCAGTATTGCTGCTGTCTTCTTTTCGGCTTTCGTGGTCGCTGGCACCATGTGGTACGGCAGTGCCGCTACCCCCATCGAACTGTACGGTCCTACCCGCTATCAATGGGATCAAGGTTATTTCAAACAGGAAATTAACCGTCGGGCACAGGCGAGTTTAGCCGAAGGTCAAAATCTCTCGCAAGCCTACTCTCAAATTCCCGAAAAATTGGCTTTCTACGACTACGTAGGCAACAGCCCCGCTAAAGGCGGCCTGTTCCGGGTCGGCCAGATGAACAGCGGCGACGGTATTGCCAAAGGTTGGCTGGGCCATCCCGTGTTCAAAGATGCTGAAGGTCGGGAATTGTCAGTCCGGCGGATGCCTAACTTCTTTGAAACCTTCCCAGTCGTTTTGACCGATGCCGATGGAGTCGTGCGGGCAGACATTCCGTTCCGCCGCGCCGAATCGAAATATAGCTTCGAGCAAGCTGGCGTGACAGCTAGTATGTACGGTGGTGCTTTAAACGGTCAAACGTTGAAAGACCCAGTACAGGTGAAGCAGATAGCTCGGAAATCGCAGCTAGGCGAACCATTTGATTTTGATAAGGAAACCTTGAAGTCAGACGGCGTGTTCCGCACTAGTCCTCGCGGTTGGTTTACGTTCGGACACGCTTGTTTTGCCTTGCTATTCTTCTTCGGTCATCTCTGGCACGGCACGCGCACTCTCTTCCGAGACGTGTTTGCTGGTGTCGATCCCGACTTGGAAGAGCAAGTCGAATTTGGTGTCTTCCAAAAAGTGGGCGATTTGAGTACCCGCAAAAAGGAAGCAGTTTAGCTATTTGTCAGTAGTTCAGTAGTCAGTAGTTAAGAAAAAACAACTGACTACTAGCCACTGACAATTGACCAATTTAGGTAGACTGGTACTTAAGCAATCAAAAAGTTTTGCCATGGAAAGCGTTATCTATATCTTGGTTCTAGCGCTGTCGCTAGGAGTGCTGTTCTTTGCGATCGCCTTCCGCGATCCACCACGCATCGGTAAGTAGGCGGCGACAAACTGAAGTTGTTGCCTCACCATCAATATTTGAATTTTCTGAGCCACAAATCTCTTTTCGCTTATCCTAAGATTAGAAGAGAGAGACTTAAGGTGGCTCATTTTTTTGCATTTTTATCTCTTTCGGCTCTCATACCAATTATCATTAATCGTCGGAGATATGACTGGGCTGGGAGACGTAGCAGTGCTACGTCTCTACATGAGGATCTCTCCAGCTACTTTTGATAAATGGGATCGGTTCTAAAACTTTCCAGGCTCTTCCTCAAAAGATCGAGGACTTTAATTCATGCAATGCCCTTACTGTCAATATACTGATAGTCGCGTACTAGAGTCTCGTTCTACAGAAGGCGGGCAAAGCATTCGGCGGCGGCGCGAGTGTATGCGGTGCAAGCATCGTTTCACCACTTACGAACGAATAGAATTCGTGCCAGTAACCGTAATCAAGCGCAATGGCGAGCGAGAATCGTTTGATAAATCCAAGTTACTGCGGGGAATAGTCAGGGCTTGCGAAAAAACTGGGATCGAGCAAACTAAATTAGAAGCAATAGCTGACGACATCGAAGCCGAATTGCAGCAGCGGACTCTAAGAGAAGTCAGCAGTGGGGAAATTGGGGAGTTAGTTCTAGAACATTTGCGATCGCTTAGCGAAGTAGCCTACGTCCGTTTTGCCAGCGTCTATCGTCAATTTCGCGGCATCAAAGACTTTGTAGAAACCTTAGATCGCCTTCGGTCAGAAGGAGTGAGTGAGAAGTTCAGAAGTTCAGAAGTTCAGGAGTTCAGAAGTTTAAGAAGCGAGAAGTGTTGAGTAAAGAATTCTCCCCTCGCCCCTCCCCGTGTCTCCCCTCACTCTCCGCCCTCTTCCCTCTCCCTTTACTGACACAGAGGCGGTAAGATAGAGTTCGTGTAAAGTATTCTTAACGAGCCTAGCTCGCTGCTTGCCGATATGGACTTTGCTAATCTTGCTGCTCAGCTAAATGCTGGGACGATTTTGCCAGAGGGAATCGTAATTGTCACCCTAATGGTGGTGTTAGTTGGCGATTTGATCGTGGGGCGTTCTTCCTCTCGCTGGACTCCCTACGCTGCAATCGCGGGTTTATTAGCGGCGATTGTCGCTCTGTATTTTCAATGGGATATCGCCAATCCGATCTCGTTTTTGGGCGGCTTTAACGGCGATGCCTTAAGCGTGGTGTTTCGAGGCATTGTCGCCCTCTCTACAGCGGTGACGATTTTGATGTCTGTACGCTACGTCGAACAGACAGGCACATCCTTAGCAGAATTCATCACCATTTTGCTCACCGCTACGGTGGGAGCGATGCTTTTGTGCGGGGCAGATGAGTTAGTCACGATTTTCATCTCCTTAGAAACTCTCAGTATCTCTTCTTACCTGCTAACGGGTTACATGAAGCGCGATCCGAGGTCGAACGAGGCCGCTTTAAAATACCTGTTAATCGGGGCGGCTAGTTCTGGAGTTTTTCTCTACGGCGTGTCGCTGCTGTACGGGCTATCGGGTGGAGAAACCCGCTTGGCAGCTATTGCCCAAGGCATTGCTGAGTCCAAAACAGAGTTATCTTTGGGGTTAGCAATAGCTTTAGTATTTTCGATCGCTGGGATTGCTTTCAAAATTTCTGCCGTTCCCTTCCATCAATGGACTCCCGACGTTTACGAAGGTTCTCCTACTCCAGTAGTAGCCTTCCTCTCGGTTGGTTCTAAGGCGGCTGGTTTTGCTTTAGCCATTCGGTTATTGCTCACGGCTTTCCCCTTAGTCAGCAAAGAGTGGCACTTTGTCTTTACTGCCCTAGCGATCTTGAGTATGGTGTTGGGTAACGTGGTGGCTTTAACCCAAACCAGCATGAAACGGATGCTAGCTTATTCTTCGATCGCTCAAGCTGGGTTCGTGATGATCGGGTTAATTGCCGGGACGGAAGCGGGTTACTCCAGCATGGTGTTTTATATGCTGGTTTACCTGTTCATGAACCTGGGAGGTTTTGCCTGCGTCATTCTGTTCTCATTGCGGACGGGAACCGACCAAATTAGCGAGTATTCGGGCCTGTATCAAAAAGATCCGCTGCTGACTCTGTGCTTGAGTATTTGCTTGCTTTCTTTAGGCGGAATTCCCCCTCTAGCTGGCTTCTTCGGCAAAATTTACCTGTTCTGGGCTGGTTGGCGGTCTGGAGCTTACGGTTTAGTCTTGTTGGGCTTACTTACCAGCGTGGTATCGATTTACTACTACATCCGCGTGGTGAAGATGATGGTAGTGAAAGAACCGCAAGAAATGTCTGATGCCGTGAAAAATTATCCCTCTATTCAGTGGAATTTACCGGGAATGCGCCCGCTGCAAGTGACTTTGGTGCTGTCTTTGATCGCCACGTCTCTAGCTGGGATTTTATCCAATCCGTTGTTTACTCTAGCGAATGATTCCATCAGCCACACGGCAATGTTCCAACCCTCTTTATATCCAGTAACACCAGTAGCTTCGGTGTCGAGCGATCGGTCTTTACTTACGAGCCAGAGCGATTAAGCTGATAATTGCCCTCACCCCAATTCTCCTCCCAGACTTGGGAGAGGCTTCAAATCTCGATCTTGCTTCCGATTCCCCCTCTCCCAGAAATGGGAGAGGGAGCTAGGGGGTGAGGGCAACTTTGCTATCGAACTAACGCGATCGTTACGGTTGTATGGAAGAACTCAAAGTTATAGAAATAAAGGCATTCGTACCTGCAAAGAATTACGAACTGTCTAAAGCTTTTTATCGCGATTTAGGGTTTGTTATGGCTTCTGACGAGGAGGGAATAGCCTACTTCTATCGCGACAATTGTAGTTTTCTGCTGCAAGACTTTGACGCTAGCTGGCTTTTAAACAAAAAGGAAAGAGATAGTTTCCCTTTCCCTTTATTCGACTTTTGCCGTAAGTTTAACGATCGCCTTTTGGTTGGCAATAGTTAAGAAACTCTATTTAAAGCAAACCAGCATGGCTGAGTCCTAAGATAATTCCGGCTCCTAGAATATGACCGAAGCTCATCGTTGCTAGCAACTCTGGGAAATTAAAATTTCTGAACAATGCTGGCTTTGACACTGGCAAATCTGGCCCCACACCTGGCTGTTTGATGGCAAACCGACCGAGTGCGATCGCAAATAAGTTGCAAGCAATCATAATCGCGCTTACAGAAGGACTCCAGGAAGCAGTTGTAGGCACGCCCGAATCGACAACTGCTAAGCTTACCAAATGAATCAAGTTTTTATCTCCCGCTCGATATTCACATTTATCGAGCATATAGAAATCGATCGGCTGTTAGCCACAATTTGGTTGAATAATTAACAATAATTCAAAACCGGGTAGCGAAAAGGTGGGAATATGCGGGTGAAAATTTGTGGGATTACAAAACCAGAGCAAGCCCAAGCAATCGCCAAGCTAGGAGCAACTGCGATCGGATTTATGTGCGTCCCCCAAAGTCCCCGTTACGTTACTTTAGGACAAATACAAGCGGCGATCGAGCGATTGCCGCCCCAGATCGATCGCATTGGAGTTTTTGCTAACGAAACTGTAGCCGCCATCGGTAAAATTATCGCCAGCACCGCTCTAACGGGAGTGCAACTGCACGGGCAAGAATCACCAGAATTTTGCCAACAATTGCGGCAATTGTTGCCAGCAGTGGAAATCATCAAGGCTTTGAGAGTAAGAACATTTGAAGATTTAAGCCAGGTAGATATTTACTACAACTGTGGAGTTAATACTCTGCTGTTAGATGCTTACCACCCTCAAATGTTGGGGGGGACTGGCAAAACTCTAGACTGGAAATCGCTACGGCAATTTCAGCCTCCAGGTACTTGGTTGCTGGCTGGCGGTTTAAACCCAGATAATATTTTGGATGCCTTGAACTTGATTAGTCCCAGTGGAATTGACTTATCCAGTGGGGTAGAGCGATCGCCTGGAGATAAAGATCTCGATCGAGTCGCTAAGCTATTTGCCAATCTGGCAGCGTGGGAGAGGGGAGATGGGGAGATGGGGAGCAGGGGAGATGGGGAGCAGGGGAGATGGGGAGCAGGGGAGATGGGGAGCAGGGGAGATGGGGAGATGGGGAGCAGGGGAGATGGGGAGATGGGGAGCTTCAGGAGCAGAGGGGAAAATTAACTACTGACAACTGACTCCTAAACTCCTAAACTCCTAAACTCCTAAACTTCTCTTAAAAGAATGCTGCTTGGTGGCGAATTAAGTTGAGGAATTCTTCGCGAGTCTTTTGTTCTTCCTGAAATACGCCTACCATCGAACTAGTCACGGTCCAAGAACCGGGTTTTTGGATGCCTCGCATTACCATGCACATATGAGTAGCTTCGATGACTACTGCTACTCCTTTTGGCTCTAAAATTTCTTGAACTGCCTCGGCGATTTGACGAGTCAATCGTTCTTGTACTTGTAAGCGGCGAGAATACATCTCGACAATTCTAGCTAGCTTGCTCAAGCCGACAACTTTTTGATGGGGAATATAGGCGACGTGGGCTTTGCCCATAAATGGCAGCAAATGATGTTCGCACAGGCTGAACAGATTGATATCTCGGACGAGAACCATTTCGTTATGTCCCTCATCAAATATCGCCCCATTCACCAGTTCTTCTAAAGATTGGGTGTAGCCGCTGGTCAGGAATCGCATTGCTTCTGCTACCCGTTTGGGGGTTTTGAGCAATCCCTCCCGTTCTGGATCTTCTCCTACTCCCAACAGTAGCATCTTTACGGCATCCATCATTTGCTCGTTGAGGTCTTCTGAAGGAGGGCGCAAGTCTGGCTCTCTACCGTTGAGCGTGTTGCGATCCGGGCGAGAAGAAAGACGACTCATAAGGCTTCGATCGTTACTAAGAGACTCAGAACCATTGTAGTTGTCGAAAGAACCGATAGTCATAGTTAAGCTGTGATTAGAGAAGTTCAGAAGGTAGAGACGTTGCATACAACGTCTGTACAGAAGTTCGGGAGTTTAGAAAGTCGTAGGGGCGTTGGCGTTCGCGCAGCGTTCCGGAGGAAACTAGCCTGTGCCTTGCACTTAGCATTTGGGTAACAACATATATTGGTTAGACTTAAAAGTTTCTTACCAAATGCTTCGCCCGCAGGTGGAGTTTATGAGTTTAGAATTTAACTCAAAAGTCATATGCGATCGCCGCATCGCTCAGATCGAGAAACCTTGGCTGCAAGTCAATTAGTTATCTCGCTTATGCTTTGCTTTTACTCAGCACTTAACGCTCCACACTCTTAGTTAAAAACGTCCGGCGCTGGGCATGACGATTAACTCTTCAATTACTGCCGATTTTGGTAGTAATGCTGTATGCAGGATCGATCGAGCGATTGTTTCTGGAGTCATCATGGTCGATCGATCGAAGTCAGCGTTGACGCTTTCTGCATCCCAGAGGGCAGTATTAACAGAACCAGGGCAAATTGATGTGACGCGAATGCCACGTTCGCCCTCCTCTGCTGCCAAGGTTTTAGACAGGGCCATCAATCCAAATTTGCTGACGCAGTAGGCTCCCCATTCGGGAAAAACTTCTTTACCAGCAATGGAGGAGACGTTAATAATTATCCCTTCTCGGCGATCGCGCATTGAGGGCAAAACTCCCTGAATGCACTGCCAGACGCTAGTTAGATTTAAATCGATGACTCGCTGCCAGTCAGCTAGAGAGGTATCCATCAAGCTGTTGGTGTAAGCCATCCCAGCATTGTTGACTAGGATGTCGATGCCACCAAAATCTGAAGCGATCGCCTCAATTTTAGCTTTTACCCCCTCGATTTTTGCCAGATCTAGCGGGTAAGTCTGGATTTTCACCCCAGGAGTTGCTGCTTCTTGAGCTACTGTCTCTAGCTTTTCTTGAGAACGACTCACTAACGCCAGATGAATGCCCGCTTGGGCAAATGCGATCGCTGTGGCTTTGCCAATTCCACTGCTTGCACCCGTTATTATGGCTCGTTTTTCGGTGACTGAGATTAGATCCATGCAATTTCTTGACGATCGATCGCTTGCTGAGAATTTTGTAAAGATTTATTACAAAAAATATTATATCCCATATGGAGGACAAGGGAGACATTTATTCTTCCCCATCGCCCCATCGCCCCATCGCCCCATCGCCCCATCGCCCCATCGCCCCATCGCCCCATCTCCCTCTCGCCCTCAATTACTGTTACTCCTAGCCACATCAGCAATCCGTTCGATTAACTCCGTCGGTAAGACGGGTTTAGAAATGTGCAATTGAAACCCAGCCGCGATCGCCTGTCTTTGGTTGGTTTCGCCCGCATAAGAGGTAAGAGCGATCGCCGGAATTGGCTCTTTTGATTCCGAGGGGATCGATCGTATCCGCTCTAGCAAGGTGTAACCATCCATTCCTGGCATCCCGATATCGCTGAGCAGCAGATCGAATTCTGTTTGCTCGAACGCTTGCAAGGCTTCGGTAGCCGATGTCGCTTTTTGGACGCTGGCCCCGCTTTGCTCTAAAGTCAAAGCTGTCAAATTGAGATTATCTAGATCGTCATCTACAACTAGAACCCGCAGCCCGGTCAGAGAGGCAGGAAGGAGAGGACAATCTTCTTTACCTTCTTTGTCTACCAGACGATCGAGCAACGGCAACCTGACGGTAAACGTGGCTCCTTGTCCTTTTCCCAAACTATCTACTCTCACCTTACCACCGTGCAGTTCGACTAGATGCCGCACGATCGCCAAACCTAATCCCAATCCGCCCGACTCTCGACTGCTGGAGCTATCGGCTTGACGAAAATATTCAAACACGTAGGGCAGAAAGTCGGGAGCGATACCTATACCAGTGTCGCTAACTTCGATCTGAGCGTATTTGGTCGTTAACGGTTCGCTTTCTCTAGAAGAAGAACGATGGGCGATGGTTGACAACTTAACTTCTACTCGCCCGCCTTGGGGCGTGAATTTAATCGCATTAGAAAGCAAGTTCCAGATTACTTGCTGAAGTCGAGAAAAATCGCCCAGGATGTAGGGAGAGGGAGAGGGAGGATGGGGAGATGGGGGGATGGGGAGATGGGGAGATGGGGAAGAAGAAATATCTCCCTTGTCTCCTGGTTCTTCTTCATTGATGACTTCAAATTTCAGTTCAATTTTCTTGGCTTCTGCGGCTAGCTGTACTGTTTCTAGAGCGGCTTTAATGACAGCGATCGCATTGACGGGTGATTGGTTGAGACTGAATTTACCCCGCAGAATGCGAGAGACATCTAACAAATCCTCGATTAACTGCGCTTGGATTTTGGCATTGCGCTCGATCGCCTCTACAGCATACGCGGTTTTCGTGGGATCTAATCTCCCCTTACGCAGCATGGCAGACCAGCCCAAAATCGGGTTGAGGGGGGTTCGCAGTTCGTGGGAGACAATGGCCAGAAACTCGTCTTTAATGCGGTTGGCGGTTTCCATTTCGGCGAGTAGTTGGCGCTCGGTGGCATCCTGAATTAACCAGCGCAACCCGATCGATTGCTCTCGATCTTCATCAATCCGAGAGACAGCAATTTCGCAGAAGATCGATGCCCCTCTATGTTGCTGAAGAGAACATTCCCAACTTTTAACTGATTGCGGATTTTTTTGAATTTGGTTCAGTTTAGTGCGAAACTTTTTCCGGTCTTCTGGAGAGACAAATGTTACTAGCAGCTTACCCATTAAGCGATCGCGCGGCATTCCCAGCAATGAGACGGCCGCTTGGTTGGCTGCTTGAATGTGCCCGTGAATATCGCTGACTACATAGCCGTTGGGAGCAAACTCAAACAAGTCTATGTACTTTTGGCGTTCTGCTTCTATAACTTCTTGACTTTCTATTATTTGTTCGTGCTGCTCTTGCATTTCCTCAGCCGCTACTCGCAATTCCTCTAGAGCCGTGGAAAGCTCCTCCACAGACTCGGCTAATAACTCATTTTGCGACCAAGGAAATTTATCTGCTAGCCGCTTGAGGCGATCGAACCGATCTTGTGCGGCTTCAATTTGCCGATTAAAACTGTCTGGTTCTAAAGGTCTAGCCATAACCAATACCGACTACCAGTTTTGAGTACCGATAGAGACAGCCAGAAAGTATTTGGGGAGCCTCCTATCTGTTCTTAAGAGAGATGATACAGCTACTAATATCAGCTTACATTGAGCTTGAGAGAGAGAAGTAGGTTTATGGCATTTTTTAACCTAGCGAAAAATCATGCAGCACCAGACACCTAAAGAACGCATACAGACCGAGCAAGAACACACCCAACTGTCTGAGAAACACGGCAAGGAGATAGTAGAAATTGGCAAAACCCTGCAAGATCGGGAATCATCAGCAAATGCTGGGCAGGCAATTGTAGAGGCTGGGAAGGCGAGTCTAAAATACTCAAAAGCGGCTCAATCTCACGTCCAGCAAGCAATAAAGCATGGAGGGGAGAGAGCCAACCAAGAGATCGAGGCAGCTACAGACGACTATACTGAAGCTGTTGACAAGCACGTAGAGGCAACTAAGATTTTTTTGGCTCGATCGAAAAAATTTGTGGAAACTACTAAGAAAAAATTGGAGCAATCCCAGAATGATGGAGCAATTGCTAAAAAGTCTCAAGGAAATCTCTAGGCAACCGGGACATAGGGACAGCCAATCCAACAATTCTTGTGGGATAGGCATCCTGCCTGCCTTTGAGGTTAATTTCTGGAGATGTCTGATGTAATATCAAATCCGGTTGATTGACCATAATGTAGGTTGGGTTGAACGGAGTGAAACCCAACATCGCATGAGTGTTGGGTTTCGCTATCGCTCAACCCAACCTACAAGCTACAAGCTTTTCTGCCCCACTCCGGACAGCCCAGAGGGCTACCCTACAAGAATGCCAATTACGATCGAACATTTTTTTGGCTCTGAACTTCCTCCATTAACAGAATGACACCGCGCCGCTCTTGGTTGGAACCAACTAACAGGTTGTAAGTCACCCGACACTGAATGGTTCGTCCGCGTCGATTGGTAGCATCGAGCAAAATCTCTGTCTGAGTCAAAGACTCGCCTGCCAAACAGTTGCGAATGGGCGATCGCAATTGGTCAACTGGCAGGCCGATGTCTAAGTTAAAGAAGGATCTTCCTTGCACTTCATCGGCTCGCAGTCCCCACAGGTCTTCTGCCCAAATATTCCAGGTGAGAACATCAAAGCGGTTATCGATGACTACCACGCCTGCCCGCAAACCGGCCAGAATCGACTCTAAAAAGGCATTGGCGTTATTGAGTTCGTCGGTGCGCTGGCGCATTTCTTCATTCGTGGCCTCCAGTTCTTCATTAGTCGATTGAAGCTCTTCATTGATAGTTTCTAGCTCTTCGTTGGTGGCTTGCAGTTCTTCGTTGGTGGTTTCCAATTCTTCGTTGGTAGACTGAAGCTCTTCGTTAGTGGTTTCCAGTTCCTCATTGCTAGATTGAAGCTCCTCATTAGCCGTTTCTAACTCTTGATTGGATTGCTGGAGGTCTTGTTGCAGTTGATGGACAGGGGAGACATCTTGAAACGTAATACTGCATCCGATTACATCCCGATCGTGGTCTTGCAGGGGAGTAAACTGTACGTCGAGATATTGTATTCCTCCATTGGGGAGCGATCGCTGTACGTCTTCGGCCATTACCGGACGGCGATCGCTATAAACTCGATCGATCTGAGAGCGTAACTCTAAGGGACGATAAGAGAGCGGCAAATCTTGCAGCGGGCGACCGAGATCGCCAGGAGCTAGATCGAATAAAAGGCGGGCGGCATGGTTGGCTAACCTTAACGTGCCATCAGCACTCACAATAATCTGGGCCAGACTAGACGTTTCTAAGGCCGCTTCCCGCAGCCTAGTCATTCGGGTCACGTGCATATCTACTCCTTGCTCCTCATTTTGAGCCAAGACGAGGAGGCGATCGCGTAAGCTCACCTTCGCCACCTTATGAAAAATGCGGTGTCGCAAGCTAACAGGGACGAACAGGTCGGCATGGGTCAGTAGCATTTCGGCTTTGCCCAAAAATAAATAGCCCTGCTCGGTCAGGGCAAAGTGAAAGCGCGTCAAAATGCGAGTTTGAATTTCGGCATTGAAATACATCAGCGCATTGCGACAGACCAGCAAATCTAGCCGAGAGATCGGAGCGTCTTGCACCAGATCGTGCCGCCCAAAAATCACCGAGCGCCGCAGGTCGGTACGAAAGACGTAATGGCTACCGACCAGATCGAAATATTTTTCTCGTAACTCTTCGGGCACTGGCTGTAGCGACTTTTCGGTATAGCTGGCGTGCCTGGCCTGCACCAAAGCTTCTTCATCTACGTCGGTGGCATAGATTTTTACCCGTTGACGAAACTGTTCGGCTCCCAGATGTTCCACCATTAACATCGCTAGGGTATAGGCTTCTTCACCCGAAGCACAGCCTGCACTCCAGATCCGAATGGGCTTATTGCCAGTTTTGTGTTCTAGCAATTTGGGAATAATGTTTCGATCGAGGTATTCCCAAGCGGCTGGGTCGCGGAAAAAGCCAGTAACGTTAATTAATATGGTGTTAAACAGGTAAGTAAACTCATCTGGATAGACTTCCAAATAATCCAGGTAGTTTTCAAAACTGTCGATGTCAAGCTCCTGCATTCGCTTCAGCACTCGGCGAGTCAGGCTAGACCGTTTGTAGCCACTAAAATCAAACCCTCTGGTTCGGCGCAAATGGTCGAGCAACGCTTCAAAAATCGGATCGTTAGAAGTCGTCATGGATTTTTAACATCGTCTTGCATCACCAATTTAATTAGAGCAGAAGCAATCTCTGTTAGCGGGAGGATAAAGTCTACAACTCCAGTTTCGATCGCCGTACTGGGCATTCCAGAAAATTCGGCCGATTCCCGATCCTGGACGATGACCGTGCCTTGCATTTTCTTGATGGCCTCTACTCCCATGCCGCCATCGCTGCCCGTACCCGTCAGCACTACGGCAATCGCCCGATTTCGATAGCTGGCGGCGACTGACTCGAATAACAAATCGGCCGAGGGCCGTAGGAAGTGAACCAACTCCGATTGGGAAAGTGCCAGCGTGCCATCGGGGTTGACCAGCAAATGCCGATTGGGTGGGGCAATATAAACGTTTCCTGGCTCTAAGCGATCGCCTTCTTGAGCCTGCTTGACGCGCAAAGGGGTTCGGCGACTGAGAATATCGGCCATCAGGCTGCGGTGTCGCGGGTCTAGATGTTGAACGACCACCACAGCAGCAGGAAACTCGGCTGGGAGATCTGACAAGATCTCGCTTAAGGCTCTCAGTCCTCCAGCGGAAGAGGCAAAGGCAATAATGTCAAAAGCAGCATCGGGAAAATGCGGAGGGCGGCTGTAGCCCGTAGTTTCGTCCAACTCATCCTCGCAGGCAGGAGGCCCGTAGTAGAGAGGCAGCAGTGTTACGTCTCTACGTTTTTCTTCACTTCGATCGCACTACCTTACCCTTAAATTATCTTATTTTCATGCGTTCTCGCGCATACAATTTTCGATCGCTACCCGAAAATTTTTGACTCGAAGAGGCGATAGGACTGCGATCGATTGGTTAAAATGTACAGTGTTATCGAAATAGCATCAGGATTATCCTATTACTGGCAACCAAACTATTACAGTTGTTCCCCGACCTTCTTCGGAAATAAATGCTCGAACTTCCGATCTTTGACTGCTCGAGGCTGGGCTGAATAATTGAATCTCTCCTTGCATTTTTTCTACCAATTCTTTAGCGATCGCTAAACCTAACCCAGTACCAGGAATCTCCGATTCTGCCTGCACGCCCCGATAATGCCGCTCGAAAAGATGTTCTAAATCTTCAGGAGGAATACCACAACCAGTATCGCTAATACTAATACCCTGCATTTTAGAGTTTTGAGCGTTAAGTGTGGAGCGCGGAGTGTGCTGTGCTGTAGGAAGTGTTGAATGTTGAGTTAAAAATGCTTCGCCCTCTTCGCCCTCCTCTCTCTTCCTCCCCATCTCCCCATCTCCCCATCTCCCTCTCTCCCTCTCTCTCCCCACTTCGATCGCAATCCGTCCGCCAGATGGAGTGTATTTTAAGGCGTTGTCGATCAGGTTGCTCAAGACTTCGCCCAATGCCTGAGAGTTAGCTAAAACAGAAGGTAAATCCTGGGGAATTTCGGCGGTTAAATCTATATTTTTTTCTTGCGCGATCGCTTTGGCAGCAAGTAACAACGGAGTTACAATCTCAGCGATCGAACAAGGTTCTAAGTGCAAAGTTTTACGAGAGGAATTGCCTTCTGGTAACAACAGCCAAGGGGAATTTGCCACTTCAGCCGTTTGTTCCTCCTCTAAGGTAGCAGCACCCAGGCTCAGCGATTCTGACTCCCCAGCGGTTAAATCTAGTCCCGCCTCGAACTGTTGCAACAACTCCTGCAAGCGATCGCTCTCTCGCAGGATCGCGGTTGCCACTTCCCGATTGGGATCGTCTGGCAAAAACCGCCTCAACAGTAACTTACCAAACGTCCTCAAAGCCGTCAGGGGGTTGCGCAGTTGATGCAAAAGATTATCTAACAGGCGACGCTGTTGTTTCTGAAGGCGCTGTTGCTGGGTCAAACGCCGCTCTAGCCAAGATTGCCGTCGATCTAACCAACAAGCGATCGCTAGGGTTTGGGCGATGCGTTCGATTTGCCCTCGTTCTCGTTCTCGCCAAGGTCGGTTTTCGCGAGCCACCACTAATAAACCCATGACTGCACCTTCGTGGAGTAGGGGCAATAACAGCCGACGCTGGGGGGGAATATTATTAGCTTGCCAGTCTTGAGCATTCAACTCTGGTTCGGGGGCGACAACTGGCGTTCCCGATGCTAGCAAAGGCGGTAGCGAGCCGACATTCTCTGTTAGTTCTTGAGGCATCGCTAGAGCTAAATTTTCTGCCCACATCATCGCTGTCTCTGGATAGACTACTACGGGGATGAGTTTGGCTTCGGCTCCCTCTACTAGTTTTTCAGCTAAATACACTACGCTCAAAGTCGCTCCTAAACCATGAGATAGCAGCGCCACCTGGGAGCGGCATAAAGTTAAAAATTCAGAACTGGCAGGCATCAACACGATCGATCTCGGTTTTAATTTGGTGGCTGTGGGAGAAGAAGCGGCAGAAAATCTAATATATTACGAAATGTTATAGATATATGTATTTTTATGTAGACACTTAAATTAGATGTCAGTGCTTGAGGTGTGCTGTCAAGCTAAAATTGGCGGCGATCGCTATGTTAAAATCGAGGGTTTTAAGCTATTGAAATTTTGCTATCAAACGGATATACTAACGACGGCTTTTGTAACCATGATTACAACTGTCAACAGAAAGAGGAGGTATGGAGGTTGGCAAGAAGACGCAAGCGCAAAAGTCGCCGCCGTCAAGAAGGGCGCAGAATTCTAGAACATGTGCCTCAGTATAGTATCGAAAGCGGCGAAGATAAACCAGTAACGGCAGCCAGAAGATTTATTCACTCTCATAGTATACTTCCGCCAGCTTTGCTGCTAGTCAAGCGGAACGAGCATACTACAGATAGATACTTCTGGGCTGAAAAGGGTCTATTCGGAGCGCAGTATGTGGAAGAAAATCATTTTCTCTTTCCTAGCCTGCGAGGGATGGATAACTCCCTAGTTAAGTCGGTGGTGGCGGTCGCTAGCGGCTAAAGCCTTAAATTCAGCGGCAATGCTCGAATGTCTAACTTTCGAGTAAGCCAATTTCTCAGATAAAGGACGACATCTTTCAGTCCTTATTAATGAGCCATCAGCCATTTGTCCGATCGATTAAGGGCACGTGACCGATGGCTTTTGCGTTGGCGAAGAGCGATCGACATTTGGTAGGTTGGGTTGACGCTAGAAAACCCAACATTAACAATATTGATACGTGCTACCGCACTCCTCTAGCGCCAACGCGGATCTTGTAGTTTGGATTGAGGAATGATATCGAATCCGGTTCTCATCCCATCCATTGCTGCCCTCACCCCCAACCCCTCTCCCACGGGAGAGGGGAGCCGGAGGCCTTTCAAGGGTATGTTTTTGAGATTTGGGGTGGTTCTGGAGCAGGGGAAGAAAAGCCATTGTTTTGGTCGTCTACTCATCGCTCACAGAGCCAATTTTTAAAACCATACACCTGTAAGGAGCCGGAGGCTCCTTGAGGTCAAGACGGTTTTGTAAACCGGATTTGGTATGAAACGCAACAGGGGCGCAATACTTCGCATTGGTGTCAACTTAGAGCTAGAGCCATTGCTGGACCTCGATCTTCAGCGCCAACCGCCAGGGGTTGAAAACCCCACAGCTTAAGCACAAGCCCATTAAAATGGGCTAAAGAAGGAAATTACTGAGATCGACTAGTCCTCTGAGCGAGGACTTTCGCTTTGAGACAGGGGTTTTGAACCCCTGTCGGGGCAAGCTTTTGACCGTTAAGTTGACGCGCATGAATACTTCGCGCCCCTGTCCTAAGCGTGTTAAATCTAAAAATCTTTTATAGGATCGAGAATCGAGAATAGCGTATGCCAGACTCTCTTACTTCTCGACGGTTACGGGCGTACCGATCGCGACTTTCTCGAATAAAGCCTCTACATCTTTATTGCGCATTCTGACGCAGCCGTGAGAAACCGCTTGCCCGATCAGTCTTTCGTTGGGAGTGCCGTGAAAGCCGATCGCATTTTTGGTTTTTTCGTCGTACCAAAAAGCAATCCACCGTCGCCCTAAAGGATTATTGTCTCCCGGTGGCGAGATGGTTCCTTTCCAAGGATGTTGCCAAGCGGGATTGCGGATCATTTGCAAAACTTTGAACTGACCCGTAGGGGTTTCCCAACCTTTTTTCCCAATTGCCACGGGATAACTGACTTCTATGTTATCGCCTCGATAAAGGTAAACGCGACGTTTGCTCAGCCTCAGCACCAAGCGCACTTCTTGAGTAGCTGGATTAACAGGATTAGCCCGATTGTCTGATGGTTTGGGCTTCTCTATGGGCGGCAAGGGCGGTAGTTCTTCAATTTGGGGCAACTGCTGCTGGGGGTTAGTTTCATTCGGATTGGACTCAATTTGCAGCGATGGAGCCGCGATCGCCTGCCAGCCACCAGAGGTCATAACTATTGCTATTCCCAAACAGACAGACATCAAGCTTCGAGATTGCGATCTAGCTTTCACCATTGCTATACCTTTATTGAGTAACACACCACTCGATTAACTATTAGTTAAACTGGAGCAGACACCAAATAGTGCTGACGTTAGCCGATTAACGCTATTCAAATATTACACATTATCGATGTAAAGGCAAGTTTTTCTCGCTCCATTATGTTACTCTAGGAGGAGGAAAACGATAATTGTCAATAAATTAAAGCAGTGATGTGGCGATAGTTTCAAGCGGATTGCTATAAAGAAAATCGAGCAAATTGTTAGTTAATAAGATCGCTCTATCTGACTTTTGTTAAGGTTTTGACCTCGATAGTTTTACCTGGCGCGACGCATCTGCAACCGCTCTGCTAGGAACGGAGCGAGTGAAACATAGATAATAGTTATCGATCGAGGTGAAACCATATAAAGATAACGTTAATTACTTGGCAGCTAAGCATAGATTAAGTCTAAAGGAGGATGTTAATTGTGCCAATCGCGTTTAAAGATTTTAATCGGCTCTTAATATCATCATTATCGCTCCTATAGATAGGGAATTCTAATAACTATTTTATTTTTTGCCCATCAGCGATATACTAACCATAGTTCTAAAATCATCAGTCAATATCGATATTGAAGATAAAAAAACTTCAAGGGATATTGACAACTCTTAAAAAAGTCAATAAAAGCGAGGTTGTGATGCAACTGAAAACCACAAATATTTTGGCAGGGTTATCTTTAGCCTTGGTAGTTTCAGCAGGAGCGCTCTGCCCAGCGATGGCTGACGATAGTACCGCGCCAGCCGGATCTAGCTCTTCTACCACGCAATCATATTCAACAGAAGGGACCAGAGGTACGATCGCGAGTATTGTTGGCGGCATTGTGACCTTGAGAACGACTAGCGGCGAAACCAAAACTTACTGGCTGAGCAAAGAAGAAATCGGACGCTATAACCTGATTCCTGGACAAGAAGTGATTGTCTCGGAGAAAGAGGGTGCAACCACTGTAGCGATGTATATCCCACAAGCCGATGTTGCTACCTCTGTCACCGCTGCTCGGATTCTAGCCATCCGTTCGGAAGTAGTGGCCAGAAGCCCAGAAACTACAGAAACTACAACAACCACAACCACAGCTACAGAAACGACTGCTCCTACTCCCCTTCCTGCTGTTGGCGGCAACGATCTTCCCGAAACTGCCCCTAGAGCGCTGTGGTAAAAACTTAGTTGCATTTAGCCGCAATTGAGGTAATTATTATGCAATGATGTCGTCACGTTAAGTGTCGGCATCATTTTTATGTCTTAACCGGAATGGGGAGATTGAATTGGTAGATCGAGTACGACTAATTCTGGCAGTTTTAGCAGGGAAAACGATTACCTCCTTAATTGGCATATTACGCTTGGGCGCGGGCAGCGTTTTTCCCGGAACCATCGCCAATCGCCTGCAACCGCAAATCCTCGATCGCTTGTGTCGTCAAGTCAAGTACGGGATTATCATCATTGCTGGCACCAATGGCAAAACTACAACCTCGCTGTTGTTGCGGCAAATTTTGGAACGCCAAGGATGGCGGGTGGCTCACAACGCCACGGGAGCCAATCTCCACAACGGTTTGATTACGGCGCTGCTAGAGAGTACAGATTTTAGCGGCAAACTGAAAGCCGATTACGCCATTTTAGAAGTAGATGAAAATGTCGTGCCCAAGGTTTTGCCTCAAGTGCAACCGAAGTGCATCTTGGGTTTAAATCTATTTCGCGATCAACTCGATCGCTATGGGGAAGTAGACACGATTAGCGAACGCTGGCAAAGAGCGATCGTCCAGTTACCCAGCGATATGGTAGCGATCTTAAACGCTGACGATCCTACCTTGTCATATTTGGGTCAAAAACTGGTAGAAACTGGCAAGAAAGTGAAGTTTTTTGGGTTGAGCGAACCAGGGCAATACCTAGATGAAATTCCTCACGCCGTAGATTCGATTTATTGCCCTAGTTGCGGTCATTCCCTGGAATATCGAGGAGTATATTTGTCTCACTTGGGCGATTACAGTTGTCCTAGTTGCGGTTTTAGTAAGGGGCAGGTAGCGATCGACTCTCAGGAATGGCCCCAAATTCTGATCGGAATTTACAACAAATACAACACCATCGCGGCGGCGCTAGCAGCCCAAGAAATCGGCATCGAGAGCGATCCGATCTTAGAGACAATAGCTAACTTTCAGGCGGCGTTTGGCAGGGCAGAAGAATTGGAGGTAGAGGGCAAAAAGGTAAGAATTCTACTATCGAAAAATCCGGTAGGGATGAACGAAACTATTCGAGCAGTTACCCAAATCGAGGAAACTGGGGGTGTATCTGCGAAGTTAATCGTTTTGAACGATCGCATTCCCGACGGTACCGATGTTTCTTGGATTTGGGATGTCGATACTGAGAAATTAGTGGCTTTGGGGGGAACAATAGTGGTTAGTGGCGATCGAGTCTACGATATGGCTCTGCGACTGCGCTACAGCCAAAAAGATAATAGCAACGGTTTGAAATTGGTGGTCAAAGAAGATTTAAGCGAAGCGATCGCTACTGCACTAGAGAGCACTCCGGCTGACAAGACTCTGCATATCCTCCCTACCTATTCCGCCATGCTGGAGGTGCGGGGATTCCTGACGGGGCGGAAAATTTTGTAACCAACCACATAAACGCGCCAGCGGCTTCCCGCCAGGTAAGCACAGAGGACACAAAGAAAAGATGAGGTAGTTTACACGACTTGGCAAGTTACCGAGGAGGAAAATGAAATCGCACCGACCTGGTAGAGATACTTGCTAGGTTGGCATGAGGCACCGCACCGGGTGAGGTAGATGTACCAATTTCAAAAGTTGCACATTCGATCGATGAATAACTAGTAAAACTGCATAAAATTTGGAAAAACAACGTAATTAACAAATAAGCATCTCAAACAAGGAAGGCGTTATGTCATTAGCAACTATTGAAGCAACCTCTCAAGGTTTCAATCTGCATATTGTCGATAAGCGCCTGGAATATATCGCCAAACTAGATCGAGATTTGATGGTAGAAGCTGCTTACTGGGTTGACTTGCAGCAACAGATCCAAACCGATATCACCCCGTTTAGCTATCAGCCTGTGGTTTACATCAAACCGGATGGCTCCTTTTATTTTGAAGATCGAACTGGTGACTCCTCTATTTCTACTTTTCATGGCATCGTCAAGTTTTTGCAGGGGGCAGAAACGATCGTCTTTGGCGATCGCTAACAAATTCGCAATTGACAATTCGCAATTCGCAGTTAATACCAATTGCGAATTGCGAATTGCGAACTGATAATTGTTTCCCTCAAGCCATTTGTCGAGCTATAAGCCTAGCAAACAGTCCTTCAGCTTGGGCTAGTTCTTCAAAGGTGCCTTGTTGCACAACTCTACCAGCCTCGATCGCATAGATTCGATCGGCTTGGCGGATGGTGCTGAGGCGATGGGCGATGACGATCCGAGTTACCTGCAAGCTTTCTAGACTTTCAATGACGATCTGCTGGGTGCGATTGTCTAGGGCGCTGGTAGCTTCATCTAAAAGCAAAATTCGCGGTTTTAACACCAAAGCGCGGGCAATTAATAGCCGCTGTCGCTGCCCGCCAGATAAATTCGTCCCGCCTTCCGAGATTACCGTGTGCATCCCCATCGGCATGGCGCGAATATCGTCTGCTAACCCGGCCATCCGCGCGGCTTCCCAGACTTCATCCATCGTTACCAAGGCATTGCTAGCGATATTTTCAAAGATCGAAGCCGAGTCGATCCGACCGTTTTGCAGTACCACCCCTAACTGGCGGCGCACGGCGGAGATATCCAAACCCGATAAATCTTGACCGTCGTAATAGATCGTGCCCGATTCTGGAGTTTCAAAGCCCAACAATAACCTGATCAGGGTAGATTTGCCGCTGCCAGAAGGACCGACTAAAGCGATAAACTCTCCAGGGGCAACGGCGATCGTGACTTCAGATAAAGTTAAAGGGCCGTCCGATCGATAGCGAAACGTGACTCGATCGAGTTTTATTCCCCCTAAAAGCCGCCCCGGATCGGTTTTGCTCTCATCTACTTCCGATTTAGCTGCCAAAATCGGTTTGGCTTGCTCCCACAAAGTCAAGATTTCTAAAACATCGATCGCGGTATTGCTCAAACCAGTAGCACCGCTAATAAAAATACCAAAAGCGGCATTGAAGGCCAAAAAAGTCCCTGTCGATAAACCTTCACCGATTAAGTTACTAGCCAACCAAAAGATAATAATTGCACTTACAGTTGGCAGCATGACGTTAAAAGCTGCCAGCCGATCCTCAACTGCTTGAGTAGTGAGGGTGAGATTGAGTTGCTGGCGATATTTTTTCGCCCAATAAGCAAAAGCCCGATTCTCGGCAGCGGCAACTCGCAGTTTAGAAATACCGCCGATCGCCTGTACCATTAATCCCAAAATCTCTCCTTCTAACTTTTGCAATGGGATAATTTGGCGGCGGGTAATCAAACCAGAAATTCCAGTGACCACGATCGCGATTAATGCTACCACCACGGCCACTAAAGCTAATGGTGGGCTGTATACAAATAACAGCGCCAGATTGAGCAAAGAAAAAAAGCTGTTAAATAGAGTGTGGAGAGTAGTACCGCTGAGCCGCTGGCGAATTTTACTAATAGCCGAGACGCGATTTCTCAAATCTCCAGAGGTATACTGCCGGAAAAAAGAGACTTTCAGGTTGAGCAACCGATCCCATACTGCTGCTTGAGTATCGGCTTCAGAAATGGTTTCTAGTCTCAAAGTGGCAAAATTTTGCACTAGTTCAAAGCTAGCAGCACCAAAACTAGCAGCTAGCAAACCCAAGCCCATTTGCAGCAACAAACTGCGATTGGCATCGGGAATGGCTCGATCGATTAAAATCGCTGTAGCTTGAGGTGTCAGCATTCCCAGCAAAGTAGCAGCAACTCCAGCTAAAACGATGAGGGTCAAATCTTTACCGCGACCTTTCAGGGCAAACTTGAGTAAATCCCAAGCTGGAGCATTAGTATCGGGCAAAAACCGATAAAACATCCAGGCTTCTGGTGCTAAATGTTGGGCAGTAGAATCGCTGACTGGGATGCGAGTGCGTTCTACTGGATTGAAAATTTCATAGTGATTTCCTTGAGGCAGCAAGGCTACAGGATGGCGATCTTCGCCCAGATAAGCCAAAAGGGGGCCGCAATCTTTCTGCCACCAGCGATCGCTCAACAGCACTCGTCGAATGCGGATGCGAGAAGCACGAGCTATAGCTTCTAAAGGATCTTTTACTCGCCCCAAATTTTCTGACTTGGCTGGCGGACGAATGTTAATTCCCAAAGCGCGTCCCACCGCACCAGCCGCTACTAATAAAGGCGTGCCCTCAACCTCTACATCTTCAGATTGAGGTTGAAAAACCGATGTTAACTCTTTAATCGCTCCTTCAGTTACCTGAAGATCGAGGCGTTCTCTTTCTTTTAGCTGGTTAATCTCTCGATCGTACTTTTGTTGCTCTAGTTGTTGAAAGCGATCGAGGAAATCTTTATGCAGTTGCACCAGATCCTCTGCTAAATTCTCCCGTGTCTCCCCATCTCCCCATCTCCCCATCTCCCCCTCTCCATCCCAAACCCCCCAAAGGCGATCGCTCCATTTCTGCGCTAGGTCGATATTTTTCTCTGCCTCCCAAAACCGATCTGAAGTTAGCTTCAACAGAGTTGTTTCCTCTAAGGCGACAGCCATAATTTGATAAGGATTGTCTGATAAAGGAGCCATGCCGAATAGCGCCTCACCCTCAGTAACGTCAAACAAATAACGACGAGTACCTTCTATTAATCCGTCTTTCACTGTAACGGCAAATAAAGCGATCGCACCAGAGCGAACTATCCAAACAAGTTGCGGGTTATCTAGCCACAATGGTTGATTGCCTTTGAGAGCAAATGTTTCACCAGAGATAGGTAAGCGATCGTTCATTGATATCTAGGGGAGCGAACTTATATTCAATATAAATCGTGTCAAGCGATCGCCCAGATCCAGAGTGCTACGATCTAGATCGTCCCGATCGTTCCCGATTGCCATGACTCGTCCAGAAATCGAACATCAACTTCTCGCTCTATCGCCTGCCGATCGAGCAGAGATCGTTCAGAGTCTGACCAAAACCCTGAGCCTGAGCGGAAAGGGAATTACCAAAACTCCAGGTATCTGTGGCGGGGAAGCTTGTATTGCTGGAACCAGAATCGCCGTTTGGCTATTAGTCGAAGCTCAACAGCTTGGCATCAGTGAAGCTCAACTATTACAGGACTATCCTCACATCACCGCCGCCGATCTCGTCAATGCTTGGGCTTATGCCGATGCCTATCCCGAAGAAATTGCCGCTGCCATTCGCGCCAATAATGAGGCTGCCTAGCCAATGGCACGCTTGTATGCCGACGAACAGTTTCCACGCGTCGTCAGCGAGTTACTGCGGACGATAGGACATGATGTTTTGACAGTGCAAGAAGCTGGCAATGCCAACTTGGGCATCCCCGATAAGGACGTGTTAGCCTTTGCCATTAGCGACAATCGTGCGGTTATTACCCTCAATCGCCAAGATTTTGCTCGATTGCACCGCGTCAATTCTCAGCATTTCGGTATTATTGTCTGCACTAACGACAGGGATCGCCTACAAATGGCAACTCGGATCGATGAAGCGATCGCTGCTCTGGAATCTTTAGAAAGCGAGTTGGTTCGGGTCGTGCGCCCTGCAAGTTGAAAGCGATCGCCTTTCCTAGCTTACCCAATGGTTTCGATCGATCACCGATCGCTGTGGAGCTTTGAGAAGTGGCACACAGCCCTGTTAATTTAATTTAACTTCAACATAAAATGCAATTACTTCTCTTGAGCTAGCACTTTCTCCGAACGATAAAAATATCTTTTGTCCACATCCATTTGGTTAGGTGAAGGCTAATTCGATTTCGCCGACGGTAGGACATCAACGGTAGCGAGAGTATTTATGAAATTCTCTTCAGGATTATCCGCAGCTTTAATTAGTGTATCTATTGCTCTAGTAATACCGCAAGCGGCTGTTACCAGATCTGTTGCTGAAGTTAGCCAAGTCGATCGAGCTTCCACCGCCGAAGAATACATTAGACAGGGAGATGCTTTATTTCAGCAGGTGAAAATAGAAGAAGCGATCGCCGCCTACAAAAAAGCGATTCAACTTGAACCTGACAATAGCCAAGCTTATGAAAAATTAGCTTTGATTTTGCTAAGCGAGCCAGAAAATATCGATCGAGTTATAGATCTTTATCAACAAGCTATTAGCCTTAATCCACAGGATAATGACTACCATATTGGGTTACTTTGGGCTTGGCTGGCTAAAGGAAATATTGAGGAAGCAACTACTAGATTTCAAAAAATCGCTGGACGGAAGAAACCACTTTTTCCTCCTCCTATTTGTGCGGACCCGAACGGCTGCGAACAGCTAGAATCTGAAGCAGACAAACAACCATACGAGGAGTGGGAAATTTACGATGATTTATTCACTAGAATTGGCTTTTTGGAAGTCCACTTAGACTACCAAATTTCCTGGAAAACAAAAATAAGATTCTTGCAAAAACTTATCTCTATCAATCCAGAGCGCCCTGGAGTTTATTATTTGTTAGGACAGGTATTAGTTTACCAAGGTAAAACAGAAGAAGCAATTGCGCTTTTAGAGAAAGCCATCAACCTAAATTCTAAAAACGAAGAGATTTACTACTTGCTAGGAGTGTTATACAACGAAAAAGGTAGATCTACAGAGGCGATCGCTGTTTTAGAAAAAGCCGTTAAACTCAATTTTAAAAACAAAGATATTTATTACTTGCTAGGAAAATTATATAATCAACAAGGCAAATTGAGTGAGGCGATCGCTGTTTTAGAAAAAGCTATTACCATCGACCCTAAATATGTTGATGCTCAGGCAGAATTAGGTTGGATTTTACTTTCAAGCAATCGATTAGAAGAAGCTATGGCTCGTTTTGAAAAAGCCGAGCAAGCAGAATCTTATTCAGGTAAACTCTACACTGGCAAAGGATGGGCGTTAGTTTTGCAAAGGAAATCAGAGCAAGCAATTAACTATTTTGGCTTGTCAACGATGCTAATACCAATGGAAATAGTGCCAATGGGGGCTAAGGATCAGAATTGGTATCATGAATTCACAGGTTTATCTATATCTTTGATTGACGAAGGTAAATTATTTAATGAATTTTTGAATCACAAATACCCTGCTTCAATTGACGCTTCTTATAAAGTTGATAAAAAGCGAGCTTTCGATCGCTTACAAAAAGTGCTAGAAAATAGCCCTAGAACTTCTGAAAATTATAAGCGGTTAGCTATTGTTTTGTTGGCCCAATCTCAACCAGAAGCTGGTTTCTCTAGCCTCGAAAAAGCGATCGCTATAAATCCTAACGATCTCGAAGCTTATCAGCTTTTGGGTTGGTGGATGACAGCCAACCTCCTGAAAACTGAAGGAAAGCCAGTCAATCCAGAGCTAAGGGAAAAAGTAGTGGCACACTGGCAAAGTGTTATGAAGAAGTTTCCTCAAGACATAGCCGCCTACCAAGGCTTAAGCACGCTCCTAATTGAAGAGCAGAAATGGACGGAAGCGATCGCCACTTTAGAGCGAGCGATCGCCCTTAACCCCAAAGATCCTAATATTTACTTGTCGTTGGCGATCGCCTTGAGCGGTCGAGGTCAAGATCGGGAAGCAAAAGAGGCGTTCCAAAAAACGTTAATGCTTGAGTCAAACAAAGTTTATGCTTATTTGTATTTCAGCGAAGCCTTGTACAAACAAGGAAAAAATAGTGAAGTCGCTCGAATATTTCAGCAGGCTGTCAACATCGAACTAGAAGCAGGAAAAAGAATACTGAAACAGAGCGTCCGATCGGCATCTGTATTCGGCGGAATTGGCTTCCGCCCTAGTTATTTACCAACTTTATACGCAAACGCATCGCAAAATTTAGAGGAAGGGAATCTAGAAACAGCCATAGCTACTTTCCGCAAAATACTTGTTTTTGAACCTAAAGCAGTCGCTGCTTACGATGGCTTGTGCGAGGCGCTGTATCGGCAAGACAAGTTCACAGAAGCCCTAGAAACCTGTCAAAAAGCTTCAACGGTAAATCTAGCTAGCCAATCTTCTTTTGCTCCCAAGGAACAGAGTCTTGAGTATTGGGTTCGCCAATTCAATATCGCCAAGGTTAAACGTCGTTTAGCCTATCAGCAAAACCCAAGCATCTTTAACCTACCCGAGCGTTTACCGACAGTTCAAGACGATCCTTTGGTATCGCTCAAACGATCTGTAATCAGGATTCTATCGCAAGAAATGCCCAGAGGAACGGGTTGGGTCTTTAAACGCGAAGGCAGCAAAGCTTGGATTCTGACTAACCGCCATGTAGTAACCGAGCCAGATCTGCAAACTCGCCAAAAAAACTTAGAAATCGAACTCTACAGTCAACCCCCCGATGGGCAATTTCGCCAACGGCTGTCAGCCAAGATAGTTAACGTCACCCCAAAAGACGATCCGCTCGATCTAGCAATTTTAGAAGTTACAGGTTTGCCAGCAGATATACAGCCGCTACAACTAGCAACAGGAAAAACTTCTTTGGAACAACCCGTTCGCGCGATCGGTCATCCTGTAGATCGACCAGAATGGGCAGTTATGGAAGGCAAAGTCTGGCAAAAAAGAGAGAAATTCATTGTCTTATCAGCACAAGTTGCACTAGGTGCATCGGGCAGCCCTGTCTTAGATATGGATAACCATGTAGTTGGTATTCTATATGAAGTTAGATTTGGTAGATTTGGCTTTGATAAGTACAATGGAGCGGCTTTCCCCATTGGACTGGTTAGAGAAAGATTGCAAAAAACGGCTTGGTAGAAGAGCGTTAAAGCCCCTCACTTGAAAGTGGCTACCTTCCGATCGCATCAGCGGAAACTACCTGGATTTAGGCGACGACTGCTTGAAGGAGAAGCCGATGCTGGTTTAGAGGCTGGCTTTGGGGAAATTTCACAGATTTATTGCGATCGCGAAGTCTCCTGCGATCGCTCAATTCATGTAAAACCAGAACCCCCAGAAATTACCAGAGATAAAATTGGCTCGATACAATTAAAGCAACAGACTAATGAGAGTCAAGCATATGCGACGACAGATTTCGATAGTGGAAGCGGCTGAGAACTTAAGTCAATGGATCGATCTGACTTTACAGGGATTTGATTGAGCTATTGAATATTACGATCGCCCATTTAGAGGAGCATCATGATGCAAGTAAGCTTGACAGACGCATCTCAAGACCTGGTTCAATTGGTGGAAGCAGCTTTGCACGGGGAGGAAATTATTATTCTTAAAGATGATAAACCTGTGGTGAAATTGGCTCTAGTGGAGCCAATCCAACGTCGTCCTGCTAAGGCGGGTAGTGCGAAAGGTTTGGTTTGGATGTCAGATGATTTTGATGAACCATTGGAAGACTTCAGAGAATACATGGAATGAAGCTTCTATTGGATACGCATACGTTTATTTGGTTTATTACGGATAATCCTCAACTGAGTTCTTCGGCAAAGGTGCTCATTGAAGACGATTTGAACGAAAAGTTTCTGAGTCTTGCCAGCATTTGGGAAATGGCAGTTAAATGCAGCATTGGTAAGCTGAGGTTTGATTTACCGTTTCGATCGTTCATAGAGCAGCAATTGGTTCAAAATAGTCTCGATTTGATGAGGATTGAAGTTCCTCATCTTTCGACTGTAGCAACGTTACCTTTGCATCACCGAGATCCGTTTGACCGTTTGCTGATTGCTCAGGCCATTGTGGAACAGATGCCAATTGTAGGAGCGGATCGGATGTTTGACTCCTATGGTGTTGAGCGGTTGTGGTAGCCAAGGAAACTGCTGAATCGATCGTCCCTTCGTTAACCGTTTCGTTGGGCGATCGCTCCATCTCCCGCTGCTTTGCGCCAGGTATTAGCAGCAGAAGCGATTAAAAGAGGAATTGTCGCCAAGATGTCTAAAAAATTATAGAGACGCAGCACTGCTACGTCTCTACCTAAGCAATTGTGGACTGATAAACGATGGTGAAGGTGCGTTACGCTACGCTAACACACCCTACCTTTAGAGGCTTGGCTAACTCCTGCGATCGCTATGATTGTCAGTCTAGGATTCTTCTAAACTTCTAAACTCCTAAACTTCTGCATTCTATTGAATTAGCGGAAACGACCTGGATCTAGGCGACGGTTGTTAGCAGGAGAGGCAGATGCAGGTTTAGCGGCTGGCTTTTTCGCTCTCACGCCATTTCTAAACCCAGTGCCCGTCCCGCCATCGCTAGGATCTAAAAACGGACGTAAATTGATACTGGTGGAACGGTTGCGAACGCTGTTTCTGCTGCCGCGCGAACTTACGCCCAAGATATCGTTAAGCAATCTATCGCCGCTGCCGCTGCCAGTGAAAGTGTTAACTCCCACGGTGGATTGGCCGCTGTCGGCTACCGTCAAATTTTCAAAAACGCGATCGCGCGTCACTGCTGGATCTTGACCGGATGGTACCGTGAGGACGATGCGACTGGGACAATCGCTACTGCGTTCGGTGGTCACGCAAATAATGTTGTAGCCATTTTTGCGGTCGGTACGCATTTCCTGCAACCCTTCCAAGCGATATGCTTCTAAGCGATCGGCGATCGTGTTGCATCTGACATCAGCCGACCAACCTCCCCCCATAGTTCCGGGAACTGCCCAAGGGTAAGCCTCACCAGGTCTGCTTTCTGGGTAGTACACCACCGTGTACTGATTGTTAACGTACTGACAGGCAAATCGCGTATCTCTAGAAGTCGGATAGCGAGAGGAATCGGGGTAGCGCGAGTCAGGAGAAGGAGAAGTAGAAGGAGAACGACCATCTGTATCTACTACCACATCTCTCTGCGCCAACCGCAAGGTTTGGGATTGAGGGGCAGCCAAGGCGCTGGTACTGCTCAATAACATTGCCATCCCAGCAGATAAACCCAGGCCTTTACCAATCGCAGACTTAAACATTTGCATTTTCCTCCATCATCGATCGTTTGTCAGTTGTTTTTCCTGACTGTATTTTTGGGCAAAGCATCAGGGCAATAACTTATTAGTTTCAAGCCGCTGTTGTTCGTCGGCTGCTTCACCCTTAACTACTCACACCAGCTACTTTGACGGCAAGCCCACCCACTTAGTTTCACAAATCTTTATAAATGAGCGTTGGTATCGTATACTACGGGGATGAGAGCAGCACCGCTGGCTCTAAAGCAACATTTAGAAGAGGTTACGCTACTGCTAACTTTTTGTCAAAAAGCCCGTGCAGAAAATGCCGTTGGCATTGTAACCATCAAATATACTGCTCTAGATGCTTAGTGACGAGTCAAGCTCGATCGAAGTTCCCATAGGTATTGAGGAGAAAATCATCAATGTTGGAGGCACAGCCACCCCTGACTGTTCCTAAAGAGTTTTTAGGGCCACCTGGCGATTTTAACCCGACGCTCATCATGTTTTTAGTAGCTATTTTGTTAATAGTGCTTTCTGCAATCGGTTATTGGCGCTGGAACTTCCCCGACTGGTCTTGCTTCATCATTAATGTCTTAGCTTTACACATGGCTGGAACCGTGATTCACGATGCTTGTCATAACGCTGCCCATCGGAATCGAGTGATGAATGCGATTATGGGACATGGCAGTGCTTTGATGTTAGGCTTTGCTTTCCCAGTCTTTACTAGAGTGCATATGCAGCATCACGCTCATGTCAACGACCCAGAAAACGATCCAGATCATTTTGTTTCTACAGGCGGACCTTTGTGGTTGATTGCTGCTCGCTTTTTTTATCACGAAATTTTCTTCTTTAAGCGTCGCCTGTGGCGGAAATACGAATTGTTAGAATGGTTTTTAAGCCGTCTATTTGTCGCCGTTGTCATCTACCTAGCTTGCCAATATGGATTTTTGCCGTACATTATGAATTTTTGGTTTGTGCCAGCGTTGGTTGTGGGGATTGCGCTGGGATTGTTTTTTGATTATTTGCCCCATCGTCCCTTTCAAGAACGCGATCGCTGGAAAAATGCCAGAGTCTATCCCAGCCCGATTCTTAACATCGCGATCTTGGGGCAAAACTATCATTTAATTCATCACTTATGGCCTTCTATTCCTTGGTATAAATATCAAGGAGCCTACCACGCAGTTAAACCATTGTTAGAGTCAAAAAACTGCCATCAATCTCTAGGACTGCTTCAAGGCAAAGATTTTCGTAGCTTTTTATACGACATCTTTTTAGGAATTCGCTTTCACAAACACAGCTAGAAACAGAAGTTCAGAAGTTCAGGAGTTCAGGAGTTCAGAAGTAGGGGCGCAAAGCAATAGCCCTGGCGGGCATGGGTTCGCTAGTGCGCCCGTACAGAAGGCAGTAGGGAAAAGGAAGTGTATTACCTATTACCTAAAAATCAATGGTAGATGCAATTTTAAATGATGCCTTAGCAGGCCGAGATTTGTCGCCCGAACAGGGAGTAGTACTGCTAAAACAAACCGATCGCTCCTCGATCGCAGCCATCAAGGAAACAGCAGATCGACTCAGACAGCAACAAGCGGGCGATCGCGTTACCTACGTCATCAATCGCAATATCAACTTTACCAATATTTGCGAGCAGCACTGTAGTTTCTGTGCCTTTCGCCGCGATGAAGGTGAAGATGGTGCTTTTTGGCTGGATACGGCTCAAATCTTGGAAAAAGCAACAGATGCGGTGGGGCGAAATGCTACCGAAATTTGTATGCAAGGGGGACTCAATCTGGGGGCTAAAATCAGCGGCGGTTCCTTGCCCTACTACTTGCAGTTAGTCAAAACCATCAAACAGGAATTTCCCCAACTGCACCTTCATGCCTTCTCTCCCCAAGAGGTACAGTTTATTGCCAGGGAAGACAACCTCAGTTACGAGGAAGTAATTGCTGCTTTGAAAGAGGCTGGAGTCGATTCCATGCCAGGAACGGCAGCGGAAGTGTTAGATGACGACGTGCGGCGCATTCTCTGCCCTGAAAAGATCGATACTGCCACTTGGTTAGAAATTGTCTCCACCGCTCACCGCTTGGGAGTGCCGACTACTAGCACCATGCTTTCCGGGCATATTGAAACTCCCGAACAGCAGATGGGACACTTAGATAGATTGCGATCGCTCCAGCAAACCGCGCTAGCACGAGGCTACCGGGCAGCGATTACCGAGTTCATCCTGTTGCCTTTTGTCGGGCAAGAAGCGCCTAAACCTTTACGCCATCGGGTAGGCAGAGATCAGCCCATTTTGGCAGATGCCTTACTTCTCACAGCCGTCGCCCGCATCTTTTTGGGAAATTGGATTCCCAACCATCAGCCTAGTTGGGTGAAACTGAGCTTAGATGGTGCGACTGAAGCCTTGAAGTGGGGTTGCAACGATCTCGGCGGTACCTTAATGGAAGAACATATTACGACCATGGCAGGCGCTGTAGGCGGTACTTGCATGGAAGTAGAAACTTTGCAACAGGCGATTAATTCTCTCGATCGTCCCTATGGTCAGCGAGATACGCTGTATCGTTTGCTGTAGTCGATCGTTTTACTTTATAGATCGGTTGTCAGACTGGTTAACTTAGCTGTAATTGGTACTTTTAACCAATCGCTCAGTTCGTAAGCTAGCCATTCTATTTCTTCAGAACTGATCTTTTCTAGCCTAACTACTTTACCCAAATGAGGAATTAACTCGAAAGCAATCGTATTTTTTTGAATTATTAGTGCTGCTGCTTTGCCAAAAGCATCGTATCTTATTGTTATTTCTTTAATATCTCGAACTTTGCCGATAATACTATGTCTATCTGCTTGAGCTTTAGGAACTTTGTATTTTATTTGGAGTCTTCCAAAATAAGTTGATAGGGATAATTTACCAATCGAACTAACTTTATTCTGAGGAAATACACTTACTAAAATCAATAAGACGATTGGGCAATAACTTATAAAGGCAATAACTAAAAATGGACTAGGTAAGCTAATAGCGAATATTAAAAAAACCAGCCCGAAAACAAATAAAAAAGCCGCTCCAGCAAGGCTTATTCGATATATATTGTAAGGAATAATAATTTCTAGAGATTTTACTGTTTTTACCAGAAAAATTTTACTATTAGCAGGTTTATTAACGATCGATGAGGTAATTCCTCTTGGAGATTTCACTATTTGACGTGGCTGCAACAAAGCTGCTAGTGCTGCTTTAGCAGAAGTCAGACGACGTTCTAAATTTGGCTCTGTCATCCATTTCAACCAATTAGCAAAAGTCGGGTCAATATTTGCTGCATCCTCAAACTGCATCCGAAAGTCTTTTTGTGGTAGATCGGCTGGATGAGTACCAGTTACTAAATAAATTAACGTTGCCCCTAAACTATATAAATCCGAAGCGGGAACCGTTCGTCCGCCAAATTGTTCTAAGGGCATATACCCATAAGTGCCCACTACCGTAAAGGTTTTGCTTTCTCTAGTAGCAATAGTTTGTACTGAACCGAAATCTACTAAATAAACTTCGCCAATGCTATTGCCAGAACGATTAGTTAATAAAATATTGCTGGGCTTAATATCGCGGTGAATTACTGGAGGTTGGCGATCGTGCAAGTAAATCAAAATTTCTAAAACCGATCGGGCAATTTCTTGCAGTTCTACTTCAGTAAAAGTCCGTCCGGCTTTGAGATGTTGTTCTAAAGAGCTACCTTCGACGTAAGTTTGAACTAGAGCAAACGCTTTAGAGGTAGCTGAATCGACCTCGAAGTAGTTGAGATATTTAGGAATAAACGGATGAGATAAAGCTTTTAAGGTTTCGGCTTCGCGTTCAAATAGCTTTAGATCGTCCCACTCAAAATCGCTGCTAAAAGAGAGAAGTTTGATAACTACTAATTCTTGAGTTTCTAAGTCTCGCGCGAGTAGCGTTTTTCGTCCGGAATTTTTCCCTAGTAGTCGATCGATTTGGTAGCGGTTATTTAAGATGTCATCGGTCATTCGATTTTGGATTTTGAATTCCTCCCCGATCGAGGGGGGTAGGGGGGTAGATTTTGGATTGTCTCTGCCTTCAAAAGACGGAGAGCTTATGACAGGCCGATCGCTACTTCTAATTAGCTCTAGAAAAATTCTGGTTTGATGGCGGCACTTTTTTAATTTAAGGTGGTTTCTTGGGGCTGTAACTAGAAATTTATGCCATCATTATACAAATCGTTATCTGAGGCTGGCGATCTGGGCGCAGATCGAATATCGCCTTTCTCCTATTTGAGCGATCGAACACTTGTCGGTAAAGTTAAGATAGCTACACCAGACACAACACGTTAGCATTCAATTCTCGATCGAACCTAGCCGCCAATGGAATACTGGCAATTTTTCCTGCAACAAGAAGGTGAAACCTCCGATACGGACAGCACCCTACAATCTTGGCATCCAGTCACAACGCCCAAGATCGAAGTTATCGCTGGTAAGTATGGGGTAATTGCCCGTACTAGCCTGATAAACACCGATGTCGAAATCCGCATCACTTATCAAGGAATTGGAGAAAAGCCGCTGCTGCGGAAATACTACCAGCGGTTGCGCCGCACCAATGCCGAGGGATTAATTGCCATCTTACCCTTCACCGATCTCAAAGCTGGTACTTGGGAACTAGATTGTACGGGGCAGCAAATGCCAGGTTCTCAGAGCCAATTTGCCAATTTTGGCTGGCGGCAAAACCTGAAAATTGAAGTTTGGCCGTCGGGCGATAAAGTAGAGTCTCCAGAAAAGTCGCCTCAATTAGAGTCTCAAGAGAGTTCTCTTCCATGCTTCTTAAGCCTGGAATCAGAAAACTTAGTAGCGTCTCAAGGGCAATCTATAACTGTATCCGGGCAAGTCAGTCCCGCCCATGTCAGCAGTTTAGACTCGGTTTTTTCTGGAAAGTTGAGAATGGAAATTCGCGAACCGCACGATTCGCAAATTCTCCGAGATGTCGAACAAGAGTTGTCCGCCGATTCCCTCCCATTGCGGTTTAGCTTGCCAATGACATTGCCATCTAACTTACCAACCCACCTGCTGTTGGGGGAAGTGACCCTGATGGATGCCCAAGAACGGGTTTTAGCAACTGAAGGTTTCAAAATTACGATCGAGATCGAACAGTTATGCCAGCGCCTGATACCCGCCTTACCTGAATTTCCCCCGCCAATTGCTCCTGCTGCGCCGCAGTCGAGTTTAATGGTGTCTTTTCCGCCTACCCCAGAATTGATCTTGCCCCCTGGAATACTCAAAGCTGGGGAGTCGCTCAGAGCGATCGTGAAATTGCCATCTGGTGCTAACTCGATGTCGGTCAGGCTTTGGGTGCAAGACTGTCAAACTCGTTTTATCGTGGACGGTCCTTATTGGTTAGAAGGCTTTTACCCTCGCGGATCTGATTTCATAGAAGCAATCATCGAACTAACTGTTCCTAATAGCAGTCGAGAGATTCAGTTAACCGCAGTTACCTTCGATCCTGACAACCACAGAGAAAGTTATAAAGCTATTGTCGATCGATCTATCAAGTAGAGAGCGTTCTTTACCTAGCTAACCACCCTACTGGAACGTTAAATAAGGCATTACGATTGGGTTCGTTGGGTTTCCTGCCGTCAACCCAACCTACAGCTATTGCACCGCGATTCTGAACTCCTGAACTTCTGCATTCTGTACTCCTTTAAATTATTTTATGTCTTCTCCCCACACTCAAGATCTGTCGGATATTAGATATCTTCAACGTCAAGCTGCTTCGCTACTCCTTTACCAGTCTGTACTGCAAGACTCGGTGGGCGAAGCCTTCCTGAATCTGCTGGAAGCACTGCATCACGGCGATGGCGGAGAAGCCAGCGTTTTAATCGGACTCCAAGCTTACGGCGATTGGTTTAAAGCTTTAGCCACCGCGAGGCTAAGCTGGCAAGACTACTTAATTACACGAATTCTGGAAGACGATAATCCTTTTACCCAACAAGCCCAACAAACAGACTGGGAAAGTTTGCCGTCAGTTTTAGTCGCCGCTGCCCAACACGATCTGCAAGTGTTGCAAAGTCTCTATCAATGCAGTCAGCAGCAGCTAAGTCATTGGGTACAGCAAGCAAAATTAGGAACCAAAACATCGATCGATCGCTCTCATTTACCTGCAACTCCAGTTACTTGGGGCGAGGGTAAAACTCAGCAATTAGCGATAGCTACCAAACTAGCACGAATAGACGATTGGGCTGATGCTTTACCAGATTTAGTCGATCGCTATCAACAGCACGGTACGGGTTTATTCGCTAAGTATCGAGCTTTTCGCTGGCAATTCGGGCAGTTAGCAGGGATTACTTACCCCGATCCGGTAGAACTAACAGATTTATTCGGTTATGAATCGCCCAAAGAGTCATTGCTGAAAAATACGGAGTTTTTGCTGGCAGGCTATCAAGCTTTGAATGTCTTACTCTACGGCAGTCGCGGTTCTGGCAAATCTTCGTTAGTGAAAGCCTTGTTAAACAAATACTCAAACAGCCAACTCCGTCTGATCGAAATCGCCAAATCCGACCTCAAAGATCTGCCAGTAGTTGTCGATCGCTTGCGAGATCTTCCCCATAAATTTATTCTGTTTGTAGACGATCTTTCATTTGAAGAAGATGACGATGCTTTTAAAGCTTTGAAAGTAGTTTTAGAAGGCAGTTTAACCGCGCGACCTCAAAATGTGGTGGTTTATGCTACCTCCAACCGACGGCACTTAGTTCGAGAGTTTTTTGGCGATCGCCCTCGTCCCAGCGATAATGAAGAAGTTCACGTCTGGGATACCGTCCAAGAAAAACTTTCGTTTAGCGATCGCTTTGGCTTAACTCTCACCTTTGAACCAGCAGACCAAAATACCTACCTCGATATCATCAGACAACTCGCAACCCAAGCTAATATTGAGATCGATCGAGAAGATTTAGAATATCGCGCCTTACAGTGGGCAACTCGTCACAACGGCCGTTCTGGGAGAACAGCCAGACAATTTATTGACTTTCTCAAAGCCGATTTAGCAATGATATCGAATCCGGTTAAACACCCATAATAAGATCGATCGTAGGTTGGGTTGAGCGCTAGCAAAACCCAACATCCCATGAGTGTTGGGTTTCACTCCGTTCAACCCAACCTACATTAATTATGGTCAATCACTTTTAACTTTTGACTTGTTACAAATGTCTTTTACTTATTCTCGCCAAATTCGCTTTCGAGATACTGATGCTGCTGGAGTGGTTTATTTCGCTAACGTTTTAGCTATGTGCCATGAAGCCTACGAAGAATCTTTAATAGCATCGGGAATTAATCTCAAATCGTTTTTTACTACTCCCTCTGTGGCAATTCCTATAGTTCGCGCTGAGGTAGACTTTCTGCGCCCGATGTTTTGCGGCGATCGCATTTCGATCGAATTAACACCCAAACCTTTAAATATTGATACTTTTGAAATTAATTACCAGCTTTTAACAACAGACAAAAATAGTCTTTTAGCTAAAGCATCGAGCAAGCATATTTGTATTGATGCAGTTACTCGAAAAAGACAAGAATTGCCAACAGAGATTTCCCGATGGCTAGAGCTTTATAGATAATAGTTAGTGACTCTACAAATACGGATGATGAAGAGGAAGGGGGGAAGGGTAAAGGGGAAGGAGGAAGAATTTTTAACTCAACACTTCACACTTCACACTTCACACTTCTTTAGTTACTACCCGTAAATGTAACTTCAGGAAATTTTGCTTGCGCCTCAGATAGGGGACGCTTTCTGCCTTCCTCTTGCCAGTAGTTAATCACTTCTGTAGCTTTGTTGAGGACGACAACGCGATCGCTTTCGGCGATCCAGTGTTTCGCTTCCAGTTCGTTCTTGAGTTGCTCCCAGGCATCATTCCTGGGCCAAAAAAAGTAAGATGTCAGAGGGCTAGTACCTTTTCCCACTACTTGATCGACTGCTAGGGCGACATTTTCTTCCAGCCAGAGAACTTTTAAGATGAACTTTGACAATCACACCTCCAGGATTACCCTGTGAATCTGTTCGATAAACTTCCAAACGACTATTCTACCTCAACCGCTTGTTAAAATGCCGATCTCGAAAACTAGCTGCCCAGCAATTGTCGCGTTCGATATTGATGGTGTAGTGCGCGACGTATCGCTTTCTTATCGCCGAGCGATCGCCGATACGGTAGAACATTTTACTGACAAGGCTTACCGACCGTCGCCAGACGATCTCGATCGACTCAAGGGCGAAGGCATTTGGAATAACGATTGGGAAGCCAGTCAAGAGTTAGTTTACCGCCATTTTGAGAGTCGGGGTTTGAGTCGAGAGGAATTGCCCCTCAGCTACGAGGAGCTAGTTGACTTCTTTCAGTCTCGCTATCGGGGGCCAGATCCCCAGCAGTGGAGGGGATATATTGGCGACGAACAGCTATTGTTAACGCCGAGCTATCTAGCAGATTTGACCGCTGCTGGCATTCCTTGGGGCTTTTTTAGCGGTGCGCCGCGTGCGGAAGCGCTTTATGTTTTAGAAACGCGATTGGGGCTGAATTCACCTGTATTAATTGCCATGGAAGATGCTCCTGGCAAACCCGATCCTACTGGGTTGCTGGCGACCATCCAACAGCTAGAGCAACAACATGAAGTCGATCGCTCTACCCCAGTGTTGTACGTTGGAGATACAGTTGCCGATATGTACGTGGTAGGAAAAGCGCGATCGCAACAACCCCAACGCAATTGGCTTGGCATTGGCATCTTGCCTCCCCACCTGCAAAAAGTTTCTGACTCTCATCGGGCAGCTTATACCGAAAAGCTCAAAGCTGCTGGGGCGAAAATCATTTTTAGTAACGTTCGGGAGTTGACACCAAGCCAAATCGATCGGCTAGTCCAAACTATTTACTAAGACTACTTTGAAATTATTCACATTAGAGACAGAGCGTTTGAGATTACGCCCTTTAACCCTTGATGATGCAGAAAAGCTGCATCAGCTTTGCGATGTTAATCCAGAAGTTTGGAAGTTCGATCCAGGATATGCACCATCATTTGATAAGCGTGTAGAACTAATCGAACGTCGGATTCAGCAATACCAAACTTATGGTTTCGGGTGTTTTGCGATCGAGCGCAAACCTGACTTGAGACTAATCGGTAAAGGTGGGCTAAGCCCTCACGAGTTTGAGAATCGAGATCGGAGCATTACAAATGAGTTTGAAGTCATGTATAAGCTTGGTAGGGCATATTGGGGACTAGGATATGCAACAGAAGCATCTCGATCGTGGGTAAAGTAGGCTTTTGAGGTAGCTGGTTTGAGGCGCTTAGTGGTCTGTCCGCACAAAGCCAATACTGCATCGATTCGAGTGTTGGAAAAACTAGGTTTCAGGATTGAAGATGATTGGTTGGAACCAGAAAGTGTTCTAGCATTTTTAGAGAGTCCTAAAGCGGTAACATAACAATCCAAATGCAGCCGATGGAAAAAATTTGCTAATGCTGATTTGAGCGGTTGTGCTGCTTAGGTTATCGGTCAGAGTGCAGCCAGGTTTATCGATAGCAGTTAGGTTAGAGAAGATTTACAAGACGATTTGGAAAAATGAACCAAACTACTGTCTACGATCGCATCGCAAAAGTTGCCCTCGATCGATACGATCTAGCTCGAGGGCAACGTTGTTTTTTAGGTCACAGTGGAAGTGTAACCTTTCGCATAGAAATACAAGAAGAGAAATTTCTTCTTCGGATTCACCAAGCAATATCTGGCTTCCAGGAGGATGTTTGGCAAAGACCAGAAGCGATCGAGTCAGAACTTTTATGGCTTGCGGCTTTGGATCTCGATACGGAACTAGTCGTGCAGCAACCTATCAAAAATCTACAAAATAGATGGGTAACTCAAGTAGATGAGAATAAAGAGGTTTTTTACTGCTCGCTACTACGCTGGATTGATGGCGAGATTTCTAAGTTAGAGCGGACTCCACAACAAGCTTATCAACTCGGCGCGTTGATGGCTCAGCTGCACCAACACAGTCAGCAATGGCAACTGCCGCAAAACTTCATGCGCCCAGTTTACGATTGGAATCGATTCAAAACAGCACTCGCGAACCTTTATTCAGCTATATCCCAAGGATTAATTTCAGCAGAAAATTATAAGCTCCTCGAATTTGCAGCTTGCCGAGTTCAAAAAATGATGGAAACACTGGAGCAAAATCGAGAGACTTGGGGGATTATTCACGCCGATCTTCACGACGGTAACTACCTGTTGAACGGTGATGAGCTTCGACCGATTGATTTTGCTCATTGTGGCTTTGGTTACTATCTGTATGACGTTGCCAGTGCCATTCAATACTTACCTCCTAGTATTAGATCTTGCTTTTTTGAAGGCTATCAAACGAGCCAAAAGCTTACTGAAAACTACATACAAATTACAGAAGGTTTCTTTATCGTGGCACTGCTAGATGTATTGTCGTTCCACGTCAATAATCCACAAGAGCATCAAGGAGTTTCAGACACCGTAAAAGAGGTCGCGCAGGAGCATATACCTTTGTATCTTCAAGGTGAATCATTCTTGTTTGATAAGTATTAAAGTTGTTAAAGGCGATCGCGGCCCAACAACGCTCATGCAACTGACCGGATCGAGGTCGATCGCGAAAAGCTACTAGCGGCAGGTGATGGGCACTGTTAGACACCACGAGGTCGAGGGGAAAAAAGAATGTTATGACTCAGAAATTTCAAGAGACGATCGCTCTTGTTGGTGTAACGGGGGCAATCGGTAAAAGTATTGCAGTAGCCTTACGCCAGCAAGGCCGATCCTAATTTGAGCTTGTATAGGTTAAGGAAGATGGTATGGAAATTGCATCGGTAGTTTACGAACGGTATCTGGCATCAAAAGGGATTAGCAAAAAAGCGTGGAATTTTGTTCGCAGGGCTACGATCGAGCTATTCAGAGATCCCACCTGTTCCTTGCCCATACATGGCAGAAACTTGAAACTCCCACTTTCTCATTTGCTACCAGAGTATCTGAGGCAATTTCCTCATTACGATCGACTGCCGCAGAGAATTAGCGAGTACATCCATCAGCAACAAGGTTATTTAAACTGCATTGATGTCGGAGCTAACATTGGAGACACCATAGCTGCTTTTTACAAAGAAGACGCAGATATCTTTCTGGCGATCGAGCCTAATGAAAAATTTCGTAACTTCCTGGTAGAAAATTGCGGCTGGAATAAAAATGTTACAGCGATCGCCGATCTCTGTTCGTCCGAAAGCAGTGCCAGCGAGTTTGTTATCCAAGAGAAGAACGGTACGGCAATCATACTTCAGGCTGAAAACGGAGTCAGTATCCGCCGAAGAACGTTAGATGAGATAGTGCGAGATAATTCTATCGCTCTGAACGCAAATGTGCTTAAGATTGACACCGATGGTCACGATTTTAAAGTCATATCAGGTGCTAAAGAATTGATAAAACAGAATATGCCAGTCATCCTCTTTGAATGCGACAATTTTGAGAATTCAAATTATATTGAAGATTGCTTAAATACCCTGACAGTTCTCAAACAAATCGGCTATAACTATTTTTTGCTTTACGATAACGTCGGCCATCTAATGGGCAGATATTCATTATCCGAACTATCGCCATTTCGTCATCTCTTATTTTACCAGCTAACCAAAAAGTTATATTACTACGATATTCTGCTGATGAACGATCGAGATATTTCTCAATTTTATAGCGCCGAGATCGACTACTTCGTCAGACAGATGCCTAACAAATCGTTGCCTCAGACGGCTATTGCTGCTGCTAAACTTGACGAATAATCTGGGATCGGAGGTACGGCGATCGGCCAAGTCTAAATTTTATTCCTAGAGGGTGCGGTTTGCCTTTAGGATTGAGACGGATCGATCGATTTTAATCCCGGCATGACTAATACCAGTTGGACTCGACAGCACGTTCTCTCGTTAGCTGATTTTACCGTAGCAGAATATGACACGGTATTGCAGACTGCTGCTAGCTTTAAGGAGGTGCTATCGCGACGGACGAAAAAAGTGCCGACGCTGCAAGGACAAGTAGTTACCAATTTATTTTTTGAACCCTCAACCCGCACTCGCAGCAGTTTTGAAATTGCTGCCAAACGTTTATCTGCCGATACTCTCAACTTTACCGCCTCCTCTTCTTCGTTAACTAAGGGAGAGACGATTTTAGATACAGCTAAAACCTATCTCGCCTTGGGAACCGATCTGATGGTAATTCGACATCGAGAAGCAGGCGTTCCCCAAGCGATCGCCACCGAAATGGATCGTCTAGGAGTTAAAGTAGGAGTTCTCAATGCTGGTGACGGGCAACACGAACACCCTTCTCAAGCCTTATTAGACTTGTTTACTATCTGCACGCTACTCGATCGCGATCGCCCTCGGCTAGAACTGTTATCGGGCAAAAAAATTGCGATCGTCGGCGATATTTTACATTCGCGAGTAGCTCGATCGAATATTTGGAGCCTGACCGCTAGCGGGGCTGAAGTTCACCTAGCGGCATCGCCGACTTTACTCCCTCACTTGTTTGCTGATTATATTAAAAATGAGATACATAAAAACCCAATTTTAAATCGCCAATTATTTTTACATTGGCAGATAGAACCTGCATTAGAAAAAGCAGATTTTGTCATGACATTGCGATTGCAGAAAGAACGAATGACGCAGCATTTGCTCCCAAGTTTGAGAGAGTATCATCAGTTATTTGGAATTAAGCGCGATCGACTGCAACTGTGCCAACCACACGTTAAAATTTTACACCCCGGACCGGTTAATCGCGGTGTAGAAATCAGTTCCGATTTGATGGACGATCCTAACTTTAGTTTAATTCAAGAGCAAGTAACTAGCGGTGTAGCTGTGAGAATGGCGCTTTTATATTTAATGGGTAGCGGTAAGGCTTGAGTTGTCAAAGTCCATAAAAAATCAGGTGGGGATTACCCACCTGAAACCAATTAATAAGATTTAACGCCATCGGTAACTTTTTGATTGACCGACTTGTTTAGTTGTCAAGCACTGTTAAATTGTTACGGCAAAGATCTACATCGCTCCAATGAAGCTTTTGACCGTTGCTTAGAAGCACAGAAGCATCAAATAAGCATCTATTTTCATAGGGCGCATTGTAAGAATATGTGAACTCTTTTTGATACCCATTTGCTGGAACGCCGGAATTGCGAATGCAGAGATTGCGATCGTAGTCTGTATGAGATACGCACACTCTTGACACCCGCCTTGACGAGTTATTAACCACCTTAAAATTAACATTATACTCAAAGTCTTCTGCCTGTACTGGAGCAGAGGCTAAAAGTACAATAGCTGCCGGAATAAGACTGAGGATGTTTTTCACGATCGCACCTTACAAACTATGGTTCCTAAATAATCAGATTTCACTCCATCAGGAGCGATACTAATAGCGTACCCAGCGAGTTCGCTTTTGTATCAATGTATGAGTCTACAAATCGATGCCTATCTTTTCCGGACGGGCGATAAAAAATAATTACCCAGTTAAAGCTTGACGCGATCGCTCCAGAGGATCGGGATAGTTAAAAACTCGCCCCGGTACCGACTAAAACGTAAAATTAGCGGCGTACGAGTGTCGCCCAAAATCTAAACCTGCTGCAAAATTACGAGAGTTTATTTAATCTTGTTTTATTAATCTAGGTAGATAAAAATAAAAAATAAATTAAAAAAAATATCAGCCGCCATGATAACGAGATTAAGGTTTGCTTTTCCGGTAAAATTCTTGTAGGGAAACTACAATTGTCAAAAATTATAGGATCGAACGAAATGCGAGTATTAATAATGGGTGGAACCCGCTTTGTCGGGGTGTATCTGACCAAAATCCTAGTAGAACGAGGACATGAAGTAGTTTTATTCAATCGGGGGAATAAGCCCGCACCAGTAGCAGGGGTAAAACAAATTCATGGCGATCGCACTTCTGCCGATCGATTAAAAGAGAAGTTATCAGCAGAAAATTTTGATGCTGTTTTTGACAACAACGGTCGCGAACTTAGCGATACTCAACCCCTAGCGGAAATTTTTCAGGGCCGAGTGCAGCACTTTGTTTATATGAGTTCGGCAGGAGTATATCTCAGATCGGATTTAATGCCTCATATCGAAGGCGATGCGATCGATCCCAAAAGTCGTCACAAAGGTAAATACGAAACCGAAGCTGATTTACAACAGCAGGGTTTGCCTTGGACGGCAATTCGCCCGACTTATATTTACGGCCCGCAAAATTATAACGATCTAGAAGCTTGGTTTTTCGATCGAATAGTACGCGATCGCCCGATTCCCATTCCTGGCAACGGCTTGCATTTTACTCAATTCGGTCACGTTAAAGATTTAGCGCGAGCCATGGCAGCGGTCTTAGGCAACCAACAAGCAGTAGGACAAATTTATAATGTTTCAGGCGATCGCTACGTCACTTTTGACGGTTTAGCTCGCGCTTGTGCGGTGGCAGCGGGGAAATCTGTCGATAGTTTGTCGATCGTTCATTACGATCCCAAAAAATTTGATTTTGGCAAACGCAAAGCCTTTCCCCTGCGATTACAACACTTCTTTGCTTCAGTTAATAAAGCCAAGACGGAACTCAATTGGCAACCAGAGTTCGACCTGATTTCTGGATTAAAAGACTCATTTCAAAACGATTATCTGGCTGCTGGGAGAGACAAAACCGCGATCGATTTCTCAGTTGACGATGAAATTATGCAGTCGTTAAACGCCTGACAGGAAGCTAGCGACATCAGATTTGATATTAGAGGATGAGGACTGGAGGCTCGCGGCGAAGCGTAGATCGGAAAGCTTAATATAGCTATATAGGCAATAAGTGGTAATTATATCTAGGTTTAAGCGATCGAGATTTGGAATCATAAGGGTTTCGAGTCGTTGAGATCGATTTGGGATACAGCGGAGGTGTCTTGGAACTATGTCCCGTGGCAGTTTTGTCAGCCTAGTGGCGCGACCTGCCCGAACGAGTGCAATAAAAATTTATGTTTAGGCTGGGAAAAAGGAGAAAGGGGGAAAGGTAAAAGGGGAATCATCTAAACAAAGAGATCGCCAACCCGCTCGATGACTTTTATAAAGTTCAACTGCAACAACGACTAGCTTTTTTAAAGTGTCAGTAGATTAGCGCGATTTTGTTAAATTACTTACTTTTTCTAACTTTTTCCTACTGACTGCTTGCAATATGTTGTTTAACCTGAAATCAAGGTTAAACGATTTGTATCTAGTTTTAAGCGATCGCCCTCTCTAGCATCGAAATTTACTTTTTCTCGATCCTCAAAGATAACTTTTAGGAGTATTTTGTTATGCGAAAAATTGCCATTATTGGAGCCGGTCAAGCTGGCTTGTATTTAGGAATTGGTCTGCTCGATGCGGGATATACCGTCACTTTGGTTAGCGATCGTACCCCCGAAGCCATTCGCTACGGCCAGCCGATGGGAACGCCGATCTTGTTTCCTAACGCCCTGCAACTGGAACGTAACTTAGGATTGAATTTCTGGGATCGAGAATTTCCCGACAGTATACGGTTTCGCAGCGAAGTGTCCGACCCAGAAGGTAACACAGTTTTATCCATATCCTCAGATTTGCAACTGCATTGGCAAGCGATCGACCAACGCCTGAAGTTTCCGGCTTGGATGCAGGAATTTGTCAGACGCGGAGGCGAACTGGTAATTCAAGCGACAACAACTGAAGATTTAGAGAAATACGCTCAAAATTACGACTTAGTAGTCGTGACTGCGGGTAGGAGTGCTTTCTCGACTTTATTCGATCGAGATATCCAAAAATCTCCAGATCGGGGGCCAAAACGCCACATCGCCGCGTTCGTTACCACGGGGTTGAAGGGAGATCTTGAGGATCTGCATACGGCTAGAATGACGGTTTTACCTGGTGTAGGTGAAATCATTCAGTATCCTTTCTATGCTAACGGCCAAGTTTCTACGCTCCTTGGCTTAGAAGCCTGTATCGGTAGCTTCTTAGATCGATTCTCCTCATCCCGAAGCCCTCAAGAATTACTGAAGATCGGGAAAAAAGCGATCGAGCATTTGAAGCCAGACTACTACGAGGCGATCGCCAATCTAAAACTGGTAGACGATCGAGCTTGGTTGCTAGGCGCGATTACCCCAACCGCGCGCCATCCTGTCGGTAACTTGCCATCTGGTGCAGCGGTGATGGGGGTTGGGGATGTCGTTCTCGTCCACGATCCAATTGCCGGACAGGGAGCCAATAATGCCACCAAGATGGCCGATTTGGTGAAGCGACGGATAATCGAACGAGGCGATCGACCCTTTAAGACCTCATGGATGCAACAAGTATTCGATGAATTTTGGCGCGACGTTCGGTACAGTCGAGCCTTAACCGATTGTTTGTTGACCCCTCCAGAGCATCTTCAAGATCTGATGGTAGGAATGGCGCAAAATCCAGAAATTCTGGCAGATTACACCCAAGGTTTAAACCATCCACCCAGTCTAGCCTCATGGTTCTTTGAACCTGAAGCTGCTAAGAATTATCTGGCGCGAAAGAATGCTATCCCCAGCATTCATTGGGAACCCCCTTTGGCTGCTTAAGAGCCTTTACTAGCACTGCGAGCGTCCTAGCTCGCACTACCCGTTATTATGGTTGTTCGACCAGATTTAATTGTTGGCTCGACAAATTGAGGCGGGTTGAAGCGGACAAGTACGATCGGCAAGCTGGCTTTCGTCTAATCCTAGGTACTTGAGATCGGTCAATGTCGATAGCGGTTTGATATCTGCGATCTCGTTGCGATCGAGAGCTAGGTAGGTCAGTTTAGTTAACTTCGATAGCGGTTTGATATCCGTTATTTGGTTGTCTGTGAGGGTAATTGAAGTCAGATCGGTCAGGACTGATAGCGGCTCAATATTGGTTATTTGATTGCTTGCCAGATTCAACTTATTCAGCTTAGTCAGACTCGATAGCGGCTCGATCTCGGCGATTTGGTTGCCTGCAAGATTCAGATCGTCGGTCAGTTTAGCGAGCTTCGATATCGGCTTAATGTCAGCAATCCGATTGCCTCCTATCTCAAGAGCAGTCAGCCTGGTAAGGTTAGATAGCGGTTGAATATCTGTAATTCGGTTGCCGTTAATTTCAAGTTTAGTCAGGTTGGTGAGGCTGGATAGCGGCTCGATGTCTCTAATTTTGTTGGAGTTGAGGTTGAGTTCGGTCAGGCTGGTAAGATTTGATAGCGGCTTGATGTCTACAATCCGATTGGCTGCCATGTCAATAATAGTAAGTTTAGAGAGCTTCACTAGCGGTTTGAGGTCGGCGATCCGGTTGCCCCTAATCTCAAGAGCGGTCAGGTTGGTAAGGTTCGCTAGCGGCTTGATATCTGAAATTTGACTTTCTCTGTTGCCATAAAGAAATTCTTGGTTGAGGACGAGCTTTTTCAGGTTAGCGAGATTCCCTAACGGCTCGATATCGGTAATGTAGTTCTTGGTCAGATTGAGGTAAGTCAGCTTGGTCAGGTTTGATAGCGGCTTGAGATCGCCAATTTGATTGTGGGTCAGGTCGAGTTCGGTCAGATTAGTGAGGTTTGATAGCGGCTTGAGATCGCCAATTTGACCGTTCCAGATGTAAAGCTTACTCAGCTTGGTCAGATTTGATAGCGGCTTGAGATCGCCAATTTGTTTGCCAGTCAAGTGAAGCTCGGTTAGGTTAGTGAGGTTCGATAGCAACTTAATATTTGTAATTCGATCGTTCCACAGACGAAGCTGATTTAGCTTGGTGAGATTAGCTAGCGGTTTGATGTCAGCAATTTGGTTGCCATCGCCGCTGACACCAATAAAGTAGCCATTGCCGACGTAAACACCGTTGCTGAGATCGAGAGCGGTGAGAGCGGTCAGGTTAGATAGCGGTTTGATGTCAGAGATTTGGTTGCCGTTGAGATTCAGGCTAGTCAGTTTAGTTAGATTGGATAGGGGCTGAATATCTGCAACTTGGTTGAACTCCATGCTGAGGGTAGTTAAGTCAGTCAACTTCGATAGCGGTCGGATATCTACAACCTGGTTGCCGTTGAGGTTAAGCTCAGTTAGCTTAGTTAAGTTTGATAGCGGTTGAATATCCACAATCTGATTGCGGTTATTGGAGCCGAGGAAAACATTACTGAGGTCAATAGCGTTGAGGTTAACCAAGCTTGATAGCGGCTTGAGATCTACGATGCTGCTGCTACTGAGGTCGAGTCTGGTGAGGTTAGTTAGTTTTTTGCTCGCTGCATTACATTCTGTAGTCTCTGCCTTTTTTAACAGCACCTCTACTGTATGTTTCTCTTCGGCAGACAACTGAGATAAATTTTGGCACCACTGGGTAAAGGTAGTAAAATCTCTGGGAGCTTGCGATCGCCCTACAGAACCAGATGCCACTATCCATCCCGCACTCAGTAGAGCTAAAGCTACGATCGCCTTTTTCCCAGTTATCATCTTTATGACCTCGGCTTATTTTTCTATCCCAGTATATTTAGCGATTTAGGCAAATGCCAAGGTTTTAGGGAATTTCAACCGGGGCGGGTTTAGCTCGATCTAACCCACCCCGACCGTCGCCTTCTGGTTCTATTGGTGTTGGCTTTGGAAGAAACAGTTTGAGGTCGGTCGAACGGGACAAATTCGATCGCCATCGGCAATTTGGTTGTTCCAGAGTCCAAGACTATATAATTCCGTCAGGCCAGATAGCGGCTTGATATCGACAATTTGGTTGTTGCTGAGATTGAGATATCCCAGTTTAGCGAGCTTCGCTAGCGGTTTGAGATCGGTAATTTGGTTGTAACCGAGGTCGAGGCTGGTCAGGTTGGTAAAGCTTGATAATGGACTGAGATCGGTAATTTGGTTGTGGTTGAGATCGAGTTGAGTCAGGTTGGGGAAGCTTAATAATGGCTTGAGATCGGTAATTTGGTTGTCACTGAGATCGAGTATTTCATTTTGTTTGAATTTGGTGAGGTTAGATAGCGGCTTGATGTCAGCAATTCGGTTCTTTCTGATGCTAAGTGCAGTCAGGTTAGTAAGATTCGATAACGGTTGAATGTTTGCCACCCTGTTGCTTTCTAGGTCGAGGTTTGTCAGGTTGGTGAGGTTGGATAAGGGTCTGATGTCGGCGATTTGGTTCCGGCTGAGATCCAAATAGGTCAATTTAGTCAGGTTCGATAGCGGTTGGATCTCCGAAAAGTTATCGATGCGAATTTTCAGGCGGGTTAGCTCGGTCAGGTTCGATAACGGTCTGATATCGGCGATCGCAGTAGACTCAATAGTAAGGTCGAGGCTGGTCAAGCTACCCAGGGTTGATAGCGGCTCGATATCGGCGATTTCGGTAGCATCAATGACAAGGTATAGAGTGGTCAGGCCAGGGAGCTTCGATAAGGGTTTGATGTCGGTAATTTCGCTCGAACTCAATGCCAGGAAAAGGGTCTTCAGATTAGTCAGGTTGGATAGCGGCTCGATGTCAGCGATCGCAGTCCCATCAATTACCAGTCCAAGCTCTGTCAGGTTTTTCAGATTGGCTAAGGGTTTGATGTTAGTCATCTGAGTCGAACTGAAGTCGAGATAGAGCTTCTTTAGAGCAGTCAGGTTTGATAAAGCTTCGATGTCTGTGGCTTGAGTCGAACTGAGTCTCAACGAGGTTAGGTTAGTCAGGTTTGCTATCGGCTTGATATCTCTGATTTGCTTGCTGTCGAGGTTAAGAGCAGTCAGCTTAGTTAGGTTCGATAGTGATGTGATGTCCCTGATTTGGTTCTTCTCAAAGCTAAGCGCGGTGAGGTTAGTCAGGTTCGCTAGTGCTGTAATATCTCTGATTTGGTTGCTCTCTAGGTTAAGAACGTTGAGTTTAGTCAAGTTTGATAGCGGTTTGATATCTCCGATCTTGTTGTTTTTGAGATTGAGGTCGGTCAGGTTTGTCAGGTTTGCTAGCGGTGCGATGTCTTTGATTTCATTTCTTTCAAGGTCGAGGCGCGTTAGTTGAGTCAGGTTTGCTAGCGGCGTGATGTCTTCAATTTCGTAGTGAAAAGAGCGACGAAGATAAAGGCTCTCTAGTTTGGTAAGTTTTGATAGTGGTTTGAGGTCTGTAACCTGCGTCGTTTCCAGATCGATCGCCGTCAAATCGGTTAGATTTGCTAGCGGTGTGATATCTGAAATCGGATCGTTTTTTAGTCCCAGTTTCCTTAATTTGATTAACTTGGCTAACGGTTTAATATTTGAGAGTTCGTAGTTACTGCTAAGGTTGAGTTCGGCAAGATCGGTCAAACTGGATAATGGGGCGATATCGGTAATAAAGTTGTTCCAAAGATAGAGTTGACCGAGCTTATTCAACCCCGATAGAGGTCTGAGATCTGAGATTTGGTTGTTTTCCAAATTGAGCTTGGTCAAATTAGTCAGCTTCGATAACGGCTCGATCTCCGAGATCGAGTTACTGCTAAGGTTAAGATCGGTTAAGTTAGTCAAACTCGATAGCGCCGCTAAATCCGATATCTGCTTCTTTTCTAGGTTCAGTGCGGTCAGCTTGGCTAGGGTTTGACTGGCGGCGTTACATTCTTTAGTCCCGGCTTTGGCTAACAACACCTCCACCGTAGCTTTTTGTTTGGCAGACAGCTTAGGCAAATTCTGACACCAGCGAGCAAAAGTCGTAAATTCTCTGCTAGGTTGCGATCGCCCAATTGAGGTAGATGCGGTTAAGTATCCTAGAATTACAGCTAATGCTATGTTGGCCTGTTGGGAAGTTGTCATTAACGTTGCCTCGGCAAATCTAAATATCCAAGTATATTTAGCTTTTTTATCCAGCGGCAAGGGCGATCGCTTTTTTCCTTTTGACAAATCCAAAGGTCTAATCGACGAAACATCAGGGCAGATTGAGGCAGTTTTTCTTTTAGGTTAAATATGCAGGAAATCGCAGAACAGTTGCTGGAAGTCGCTGCCAAGTCAGGGGCAGAAGCAGCAGAAGTTTATCAGTCGCGATCGCTCTCTCATCCAGTATTTTTTGAGTCTAATCGGCTCAAACAACTGGAAAGCATCCAGAGTGAGGGTACGGCGTTGCGAGTTTGGCGCGGCGGTCGTCCGGGGTTGGCAGTGGCTTACGGGCCGGTAGAAGTGGCGACATTGGTAGAAAAAGCGATCGCCCTGTCGCAACTCAACGAACCGGAAACGATCGAACTGACTCCCGATAACAAGTTAGTTTATCCAGATTTGGGCGAGGCGATCGCCGTCGAAGAACTGGTATCGATGGGCAAAGAAGCGATCGCCAAAGTTCGCGATGCTTATCCAGAGGTGCTGTGTACCAGCGAGTGGGATTGCGAGGTCGAAAGCACTCGATTGATTAACTCTTTGGGATTAGATTGTAGCTACGCCGATACTACGCTCAGTTGCTTTCTGTCGGCGGAGTGGGTGCGAGGAGAAGATTTTTTGAGCGTAGCCGACGGCCAAACTCAGCGGGGACATTTAGATATTGAAAAAGTCGTTAACCCGATCTTGCAACGATTGCATTGGGCCAAAGAAAATACAGCATCGCCTTTAGGACGCGTTCCCGTATTACTGACCAGTAATGCCGCCGATCTGTTGTGGGATACAGTGCAAGCAGCCCTCAATGGCAAACGGGTACTAGAGCAGGCATCCCCTTGGAGCGATCGCTTGGGGACGCAAGTAATTGCCCCCGACCTCACTTTGAGCCAGCAACCAGATGTAGGGCCTTATAGCTGTCCGTTTGATGACGAAGGTACGCCTACTCAAACGCTAACCCCGATCGAAAAGGGGGTGTTGCGACTGTTTTATTGCGATCGCACTGTCGGCCGTCAATTAGGCCAGGAGACTACAGGTAATGGGTTTCGCCCCGGTTTGGGCGGTTATCCTACGCCAGGTTTGGTCAATTTATCGATCGAGCCGGGATCTGGTTCGCTGTTGGATCTAATCCAAGAACTAGATGAAGGATTGATAGTCGATCGAATTCTCGGCGGCGGTGCTGGTATTTCTGGCGATTTTTCCATCAATGTCGATCTAGGCTATCGCGTTCAAAAAGGGCAAATTGTCGGTCGAGTCAAAGACACCATGGTTAGTGGCAATGTTTACGCTGCCCTCAAACAAGTAGCTAGGTTGGGAGGGGATGCTGACTGGAACGGTTCTTGCTATACCCCATCTTTAATCGTTGAAGGCTTGTCGGTGACGGGGAGAACCTGAACTACCCCTGCTCACCACTGTCATATCACCCCAGATTTGAAATATCCACTGTAAGCCCGTAAAAGTCACATCAGGGTAATTACGGAAGTTTTTGCGTCGCTGCGATCGCGATTTATAGATTTTTGCTGACGATTTGTATTTAATAAAACTTTATAATATGTAAAGAAATGCAATAAAATAGGAATAAGCATAAATTACTAATTCTTCTGCTGGCTCGGTCTGACGGGGAGAGCCAAGGTTAAGGCAAATGCCTGTGGGACTACCAGATCCAGCAATATTCCACGCCTTCTTAGCTAAATTACCCATTTGGAGTCAAAAAAATGACGGCTCATTTTCCCTGGCTCAGCACGATAATTCTGTTGCCGCTGCTAGCCACCTTTGCGATCCCTTTCCTGCCCGATAAAGAGGGTAAAACCATACGTTGGTATGCTCTGGGCGTGGGTTTATTAGACTTTGCCCTCACCGTTTTCGCCTTCGGGCAACACTACAGTTTACAAAACTCAACATTTCAACTAGCAGAAACCTATCCCTGGATACCCCAGTTAGGGATAAATTGGGCGGTGGCAGTCGATGGCTTGTCGATGCCCTTAATCGTACTTACTTGCTTAGTTACTACTTTAGCGATCGTCGCGGCTTGGAAGGTTACTAACAAGCCGCGTTTGTTTTATGCCCTGATGCTGGTAATGTATAGCGCCCAAATTGGGGTGTTTGCCGCTCAAGATATGTTGTTGTTCTTCCTGATGTGGGAACTGGAGTTAGTGCCAGTCTACCTGCTGATCTCGATTTGGGGAGGACAAAAGCGATCGTATGCAGCTACTAAATTTATTCTTTATACCGCTTTAGGCTCGATCTTTATTTTCATCGCCGCCTTAGCCATGGCATTCTACGGCGATTCTGTAACGTTGAACATGGCAGAACTAGGCGCGAAAGACTATCCCCTAGTATTTGAACTGCTGGTTTACGCAGCTTTATTAATCGCTTTCGGTGTCAAACTGCCTATCTTCCCCTTACACACCTGGTTGCCAGATGCTCACAGCGAAGCCTCTGCCCCAGTATCGATGATCCTGGCTGGGGTGTTACTGAAAATGGGTGGCTATGCGCTGATGCGGATGAATGTCGAGATGCTGCCCAACGCTCATGTTTACTTTGCCCCGGTTCTAGCCATCCTGGGAATAGTCAATATTATCTATGGCTCGCTGACAGCTTTCGCTCAAGACAATCTCAAGCGCCGTCTGGCTTGTTCTTCAATAGCTCATATGGGCTTCGTACTAATCGGAATTGCCTCGCTGACGGATGTAGGATTTAACGGCGCAGTGTTGCAAATGATCTCTCACGGGCTAATTGCCGCCTGCTTGTTCTTCCTTTCGGGGGTGACATACGAACGCACCCATACCTTGATGATGGAAAAAATGGGCGGAATTGGCAAAGCTATGCCCAAGGTGTTTGCGTTGTTCACTGCTGGCTCGATGGCTTCCCTCGCCTTACCTGGAATGAGCGGATTTGTCGGCGAGTTAACCGTATTTATCGGCTTTGCTACCAGCGATGCTTACTCTACTAGCTTCAAAGTGGTAGTCGTGCTGTTAGCGGCTGTAGGATTGATCCTGACTCCAATTTATTTACTCTCGATGTTGCGCCGAGTGTTTTACGGGCAAGAAAATCCCCAACTAGCGATCGATCCTTGGTTCGATGCCAAACCCCGCGAAATCTTTGTGACGCTGTGCTTGTTAATTCCCATCATCGGTATCGGTTTTTATCCCAAAATTGCCACCCAAACCTATGATGTCAAAACAGTAGCAGTAGCGGATCGCGTTCGGGATGCTCTGCCAGTGCTAGCGCAAAAACAACCCGATTGGCAAGTCGCAGAAGCGATCGTTCCCGTTCCCAGAATCGATTAAGACTCAACCAGATCGATAAAAAAGTAAAGTAGCGAAAAACTCCATCCCAAAAGTGGGTGGAGTTTTTTTTAATTTAATGGATCGCTAAAATCACCGAAGTTAGCGATCGCATAATTTATCACATTACGTATTTTTACCAGCGCTTTTTCTGTTCGATCGAACCAAGATAGAAGCAAGGCAATAGTAATCATATTGTCGATCTGTATCAACTACTTTTCGGAGAATTATTCATGAAATTGCAATTAGGTTTAACTTCTGCATTAACTGCTGGTTTAGTATTGCTGAGTGGTGTCGCTATGGTGCCTAAAGCTTCTGCCGGCCAAGGTGGGGTCGCCGTCGGTATTGGCGTTCAAATGGATGAAAATGGCGCTGTAACTGATGTAGTGGCAGCAGCAGCAGTTGGTAAAACTTCTGCTTTTGCTTATGCCATGACTGATACTAATGGCAATATGAATGTTGGTGCGTTGGGTACGGGTGGAGAACTTGAAATGTATTCCGAGATAGGAGTAGATGGCGACGGTTATACTTATCAGGAAGTTGAGGCAGAAGCCGATGAAGAGTCTACCGAAAGCCTAACAACCTCTCAAGCGAACAACCTCAATCTCTCAGGCTTGATAGCTGAATATGTTGAAGAATAAGAGCTATTGCTATAGAGGCAATAAAACTCTGTAGCATTTATTGTTTTGTCAATATTGCAAAAACTCAGCAAGGAACTGAGAGTTATTTCAGCTTTCAGTTCTTTTTATTTCGTCGTCTATATTTTTTTAGATCGATGTTAACTTTAAAAACTACCTTTCCTAGTAATTCAAAACTCAGCCAGACTTATCCAACTATTTTTTACTGCTTTTTGGCGATCGCTTCATTTGCTGTTGACTTAAGTAATTGTTTGCCGAGCCAAGCGCAAACTCAAGTTTTATCTAGCGATCTTAAAACTGAAGTTGCGGTTCCATTAGATACAAACATCTCAGAAAATTTTAACCAAGCGCCTTCGCCATCCCCACATTCTGAACCCCTAGTAGAGTTAAACCATTCACCTGCTAGCAACAACGAAATAGATAAATCACTCGTTCGCAAAGCATCTCCGCAGGAGAATCGCTCTTCAGCTACATCTGAAGTAGCACAAAACTCTTTGCCAACAGAAACCTCTAACCAATCTCCTGCCCAGCGATCGACTGAATCAGTCAACTCGGATTTACCTGAAACTCCTGAGAGCAATTTAGATGAAGAAAAGCAGTCAAGTGAATATATAATTCCACCTACTGTAGTGCCAGAAGAAAAACTAAAAAATACTCAATTTACTACTATCCCTTTAAATAACACAATTATTAATCACACCACTCGCTGGGAATTGGAACCATCAATTGTTGATGGTACTATAGGCGTTAGTGCTTTGTATAGAATTGAAGGAAAAGTTACTCAAAGTATTTCCGCAAATAATGTTTTTACCTCCGAACAAACAGGTACATATTTACAAACACTACCTTTTGCTCAAAAAAGGACTACAGAATTAGTTAGAAAAGATCCTAGCACCACGATCGGTTTTCGTCTGCGAACCTCATTAATTGGCGACTGTGCCCTAATTGGTAAAGCCGAAGCTGGTAATTGGTGTACTCTCGTGCCAGGTTTGCGTTTTGATGAAAGCAGTTACGATCCCAAACTTTTAATTCCGACTAAAATTATCCAAACCAGTAAACTTGGCGATCCGGTATCCGATGAAATCGCTGCCTCAATGTTTCAACCCGGTTTTCAAGATAGTCAGTTTGCGCTCGACTTGTATATGCCTAATGCTGGCAGCGTTGCTGGCAACAGCCAAACTAATAGATCGACGATTACTCGCGATGAAAGTACGACGACCGTACAACCATTTGGCTTAACGGAGATCGATCGAGTATTTAAATCAAATGCTACTCAACAAGTAATCGGACAAAATCGTAGAGGATTTTGGCTGATTCCTGGCGATCCGAACTTTGCCTTGAACAGCGGCGTTCAAGCTTTAGCCAGAGTTGTGCCTAAAGCTAATCCTAATTTAGCTGGTTCGGCAGGAAAACCCAGGACAGATATCAACCTTAATTTATATCAAGCTGCTAACAATTTTTATATTCCCGATAATAGTTTAACTGTAGCCTCTTACGAACAAGGAAGAGCCGATAACCCCAGACAAAATCGCCGACACCCTACGGCTGAATATAATGGGATTTGGATCGGTTTATCACCTGTAGGCGATCGCTCTGTCACCAGCGAAAATTTTTTAGTTCCAACGGGTTCTGAAGTAACTGTTTTGTCAGCCGGAGCCGAGGGGGGAATAGATAGTAATGTCGTTCCCGTTGCTTTAATCGATGGAAATCTCGTGTCATTTAACGGTCAGATCTACAGTCAAGCTTATGTCGATATTGTCCAGAGAGATGTTGACAGCGTGACTAAAATTAGAGACACCAGAACTTATGAGTATTTCCCCAGCCTAGCCTATTCATATAATCGCACCAATAGCAATCAATCTATGAGATTGATGGCAGGCATGATTTTCAGCGATCGAGTTAATGCTTATTTGGGTGCTGATTACACCAAAAATTGGAAAAATCTTAGTTTGTCTGCTACAGGTAGATACTATAGCGAATCAGATTTAGACTATCCCAGTCAGATAGGATTGCGATTAGCTACTCCCTTAACCGTAGGAAAAAATTCTAGAATTAATTTATTTATTAACTCTAATTATGTTTTTGATGGGGCTGAAACTGAATTCGGCACGGTTCTTAGACCTAATGTTTTATCAGTAGGGTTTAATGCTAAATTCGGAGACTTTAACTTAGGAGCAACGCAATATATTAGCGGTATTTTACCTGATTCAGCTTATGGAACTCAAGTGAATTTGGGGATTAAGTTAGGGAAAATCTTTACTTTAAGTGCGGCTGCGGGAACGATTAATGACAATATTACCTATGGTATTAAAGGTGGGATTATACTGAGCGATAAACCCAATGCTTCGATCTTAGAAATTGGTTTTCAACGCCGAATTATTGACTATGATGAGGATGTTTTTGGTCATAAATTACAGGCAACAACCGATGATTCTCAATTTAAGCTAGGTATCAGATATTCGTATTGATGCCAATTGATGTGAGCCTCAAAAACAACCCGATTGGCAAGTCGCAGAAGCGATCGTTCCCGTCCCCAGACTCGATCGAATTCACAACCAATTAAAATAGAGCCGTTTTTTGAACGTCTCTATTTTTTATGTAGTTAAGGGACTTGCAACTTAATACCGTTTTAAAAGGCTTTTTTGACCACAGATAAACACAGATAAACACAGATTAAATTGATGAGGTATTGACTTTTGCAAGAGGCGGCCTTGACGGCGTTCGCGCAGCGGTCTGCAAGAGCTAGATCGAACCCGCCCTGCCTCACCGATATCCTATCAATTAATCTACATCATGAGCAAAACGGCGGAACAGGAAGTCGAGGGCATAATTGCGCAACTCGTAGTAGGTAGAATCTTCCATAATTTTGGCTCGATTGCGAGGGCGAGGAAAAGGAATGTCTAACACCTCGCCAATTTTGGCATGAGGGCCATTCGTCATCATCACCAATCGATCGGCTAAAAATAGGGCTTCATCAATATCGTGCGTAATCATCAACACGGTTACTTGATGTTCGCGCCAAATTTTTAACAGTTCTTCTTGCAACTCTTCTCTAGTAATCGCATCTAACGCCCCAAACGGCTCGTCTAAAATCAAAATTTCCGGGTGAATCGCCAAAGCGCGGGCAATAGCGACCCGTTGTTTCATCCCCCCAGAAAGTTGAGTCGGTTTCTTATCGGCAGCTTCCGACAATCCCACCAAGTTCAAATACTCTTTTACCAGCCCCTTTTTCTGCTGCTCTGGTTTGTTCGGATAAACCGCATCGACTGCCAAATAAACGTTATCAAACGCACTCATCCAAGGCAGCAGCGAGTAATTTTGAAACACCATCATGCGATCGGGTCCGGGTCGATCGATCCTCCGATCTTGCAACCGCACTTCTCCCGTCGTCGGTGTATTAAACCCAGACACCATATTCAACAGCGTCGATTTGCCACAACCAGAGTGACCGATCAGACAGATAAACTCACCTTCACCAACCGTCAGATTAACCCCATCCAAAACCGTATGCAGTCCGTCAGGAGTTCGATAGACCTTAGAGACATCCTCAATTACCAAAAACGGGTTGGCAACCTGAGACTTGCGATCGAGAGCGACATTGCTATTAGTAGTTTGCATCTTGGCGAACCTTTGCGCTTACCTTTGCGTACCTTTGCGTTAAAAAAAATCTACAGCTTAAACCTTCACATCCGCAGTCGGATCGATAACAATTTCCTCCACCTCAAACTCCCGCACGATGTCTAGGCGCTTCAGATACCCCACCGGATCGTCAGGATTGAACACCATCTTGTCGAACAGGGCAAACGGCTCCCGATCCGGCTCGATATCCGGTAAACCCAATTGCCTAGCCGCCTCGCAGAATAAATCTACCCGACGCACCCGTTCGACGATTTCCAGCCAATTCTTCGGGAAAGGAGCAATTCCCCAACGGGCCAATTGAGTCAGAATCCATAAGCCCTCAACTCGTCCCGGACAGTTGGCATTATCGACATGGAACTGGTTGAACCGCCGCAACAATTGGGGTTCTTCTCCCGTACCGCGATCGTATGGATCGATAAAGCCGTTGCGGGTATACTCTGCTGCCGAACCGACGTATTGAGGCTGACACAGCAAGCTTAAGATTTCTTCTCGATTGCGCGGATTGTCGCAGTAGTCGCAAGCTTCCAGCAAAGCTTTCACCAAAGCCATATGAGTTTGGGGGTGCTGCTCTAACCAATCTTCTCGCAGCCCTAAAACTTTCTCTGGATGACCTTTCCAGATTTCTAGATCGTGAGCGACGATAAAACCTAAATCTTCAGAGACAGCGCGAGAATTCCACGGTTCGCCGACGCAATAGCCGTCGATCTGACCGGATTTGAGATGGTCTATCATTTGGGTAGGTGGAATCACCATCAAATTCACATCTCGATCGGGATCGATACCGCCAGCCGCCAGCCAGTAGCGCAAGAGCAGGTGGTGCATGGAAGCTGGATGTACTACCCCCAAGTTGTAAACCTTATCGGGAGTTCGATCGATCGCCTCGCGGAAATCTTTGAGCGATCGCACCCCTTGCTGATAAAGTTCTTTGCTGAAGGTAATCGCGTTACCGTTGCGGCTCAGAATTAAAGCCGTCACCACTGGCAGCGGTTTTTTCCCGCCCATGCCAATCGTCAAAGCCAGGGGCATAGTCGCCACCATCTGAGCAGCATCGAGACGACCTGTAGCCACTCCTTGGGCGATGTCTTGCCAACTCGGTTCGCGGCTGAGGTTGACTTCAGTAAATCCGTGTTTTTGGAAGAAGCCTTTTTCTTTGGCCACTACCAGCGGGGCGCAATCGGTCAGAGGAATAAAGCCCAGATTTAAGCTGACTTTTTCCAGTCCTCCACCAGTAATCGCCACTTGGGGGGTAGATACCTGGCTGGCGCGTTTCTTCGCCCGCTTCTGCTGGTTGAGGAAGTAGATAATTTCGTTCCGCATCTGGTAGTACAGGGGATGCTTCACCACTTCCATGCGTTCGCGGGGGCGAGGGATGGGCACGTTGAGAATCTGTCCGATGTGAGATTCCGGCCCGTTAGTGAGCATCACGATCCGATCCGACAGCAGCAGGGCTTCATCGACATCGTGCGTCACCATGATGCAAGTAACGTGGCTTTCCTGGCAAATCTTCATCAACTGTTCTTGCAAACCGCCGCGCGTTAAGGCATCCAAGGCACCAAACGGTTCGTCTAACAGCAGCAACTTCGGACGAATGGCTAGGGCGCGAGCGATCGCTACCCGTTGTTTCATCCCCCCCGATAGTTCTCCAGGGCGCTTTTTCGCCGCTGCCTGCAATCCTACTAAATCGATGTGATGTTCGATAATCTCTTTAAGTTCGCCTTTAGGTCTGCCTGCAAATACTTCATCGACAGCGAGGGCGATGTTTTCTCGGACTGTCAACCAAGGCAGCAAGGAGTAATTTTGGAACACGACCATCCGATCTGGCCCCGGCCCCTTCACTTCTCGTCCTTCAAGAATTACCCCGCCATGGGTCGGTCGATCTAGACCAGCGACAATATTCAACAATGTAGATTTCCCGCAGCCGGAGTGACCGACTAAGGAAACAAATTCGCCTTGTTTGATTTTGAGTTCAATATTCTTTAGCGCCACATATTTACCGCCGTTGGGTAGGGGAAATATGCGATCTACGTGGTCGATTTCAACAAAGAAAGACATAATAAGTCAAAAGTCAAAAGTCAAAAGTCAAAAATTGAGAATGGGGCAACAAAATTATCCGTTCCCCATTGCTTACTTTTTATTTGTGTTCTTGGGCTACTAATAAAGAGCCGATGAAACCGACTAAGCGATCGAGGACAAAGCCAACGACACCAATGTAAACTACAGCGACAATAATCTGGCTAATTAAGCTAGAAGTAAAGGCATCGATAATGAACGAACCAATTCCTACACTGCCTGACATCAACATTTCTGCTGCTACAATTGCCAGCCAGGACAAGCCGATCGCAATTCTCAATCCAGTAAAGATGTAAGGAACTGCTGCGGGAAAGAGAATCTTCAAGAAATATTTTCTCGCTGGCAGTTTTAAAACTCTAGCCACATTTCTATAGTCTTGTGGTATATTCTTGACTCCTTCGGCAGTGTTAATGATTATCGGCCAGATGGCTGTGATAAAAATCACAAAAAGTGCTGCCCTAGCATTGTCGCTAAATCCAGTTTGAGCGATCGGCAACCAAGCTAAAGGCGCAATGGTTCGCATGATTTGAAATGCTGGATCGAGAGCGCGATGGAAAAACTGGTTAACCCCAATTAAGACACCTAAACCAATCCCAACTATAGCTGACAGAGAGAATCCAATTCCCACCCTTTGTAGGCTAGCTAAAATGTGCCAACCCAGACCTTTATCAGGACCGCCGTTATCAAAAAATGGTTGCGTAATATAAGGATCTACAGTTTCATTCCATACCTGCAAAGGCCCAGGCAAACCTTTAGAACCTCCGGGACAAAGGATCTGCCAGATAACTAAAAAGCCTGCGATCGCAACTATTGGTGGCAAAAATATTGGTAATTGTTTTTGCAACAACTTGGCGATCGGATTTTTATTCTTTTTTCTTGAAGATCGAAATTCAGTGGTAGCAGTCATTGTTTCTCCTAGCTATAATTCTATATTTAAGACAGTGAAATAATCAAAAGCCAAAAACCTCAGAATTAGCTGTTTTATTTTTGACTTTTGACACCTTCGCTTCGGTCAGTGCAAGCTTTTTATTTGGTAGCTGAGCTTGCCGACGCTTGACTTGCTTAAGCTTTCTTAATCTTCAAAGCTTTCAAGTATTCCTCTGGTTTTTCTGGGTCAAACTTCACGCCATCAAAGAAGGTTTCTACCCCGCGAGAAGTGCTTTTAGGAATTTCAGCATCAGCAACGCCAAGTAACTTAGCTGCTTCTCTCCACAAATTTTCTTTGTTGACTTTATCGACCAATTCTTTAGTATTGGTATCGGCTGGAATGTAACCCCAGCGAATGTTTTCAGTTAAGAACCACAAGTCATGACTCTTGAAGGGATAGGAAGCATCATCTGCCCAGAACTTCATGCGCTCGCCAAAATTTTGTTGCTGGCGACCGTCGCCGTAATCTATATTCCCTTTAGAGCGTTCGATGATATCTTTTACTGGCACTTTGAACCATTTAGCTTGGGAAACAATTTTGCACATTTCCTCTTTGTTTTCAGCTTTTTCGCACCACTGTTGGGCTTCCATGATTGCCATTAATAGTGCTTTAGCAGCATTAGGATTTTTATCTACCCAATCGGCTCGCATGGCAAAAGCTTTTTCAGGATGGTCTTTCCACAATTCTCCAGTGACTAAAGCCGTATACCCTACACCTTGGTTGACTAATTGAGCGTTCCAGGGTTCTCCCACGCAAAAAGCTTCCATGCTGCCCAATTTCATATTGGCCACCATTTGCGGTGGTGGAATAGGAGTAACTGAAACATCTTTGGTGGGATCGATGCCACCAGCGGCTAGCCAGTAACGCATCCACAAGTCGTGAGTGCCACCAGGAAATGTCACGGCAACTTTAATTTCTGATTTGCCACCAGCTTTAGCCTTACTAAAGGCTTCTTTGAGGGCTTTGTTATCTAAGCCTACTTTCAAATCTTTATAAGTGTTAGCAACTGATATGGCTTGCCCGTTGGTGTTTAACCGCGCCAGGATATACATCGGTACTGGCTGCTGAGTTTTAGTCTTACCCAAAGTCATCAGGTAAGGCATAGGAGTTAAAATGTGCGCCCCATCAATGCCACCGCCTGCCGAACCAATTTCTAAATTACCTTGAGTAACAGGCCAGGAAGCTTGCTTGACGACTTCCACATCCTTCATGCCGTACCTGGCAAATAACCCCTTTTCTTGGGCAATAATTAGGGGGGCAGAATCAGTTAAAGCGATAAATCCTAACTTGGCTTGAGTAGTTTCTACTTTGGGAGCATTCGCTGCTTGACTAACAGTTGATGAAGGGGAATTGCTAGAAGTTGATGAGGAACAACCGTGAGCCAGCATGGTTCCGGCTGTAGCGGCTCCTGCCGTGATGATAAACTGCCTGCGGGAAAATCTTGTCATTCGATCGCCTAAATGATAATTCAGGAGTGACATAAACTCAAAATCGCGAAGGATAAATATTGGCTTTTCTTCAGCCTTATACCCTTCATCTTTTTGCGTTATCTTTGCCTCTATTAGTAATAATTTATGCCTATCGATAGAGGTAATTAGTATATAAAATTACAAAATATTTCGTTATATGAAGTTTCTGCATAACAAAAAAACGCTTTTTGCATAGGTAGATAATAGGGCATGGGGCATGGGTCATAGGTCATAGGAATAGCCATATGCTATGGGTTCTGTTCGGGTAGCTAATGGCTTTCTAGGAAATAGCAAGTTAACCAGCGAATCTCAAAGCGATCGCCAGTTATGCGAGATTTATACAAATTGCGTTCGGTATTCAGCTATCGGCTCGAACAACAAGCTGATGGCTGAACGCCTCTTATCGTGCCTAGCTAAGAATCAGCATCTTGGATGTGCCCGAAGGGCGGTAAAGCGCCGGATACTGGGCGAGGAAAGTTGGGCAATTCCAGATTTTTTTTCGGTGTTCTCGCAGCCAAGCGGTAATTCGCACTTTGCAATTTGGCCTGAAGTTGGCGGTTATCTTGTTGCAACCTTGCTACCTTGTCTCGCACCTGGACTAAGCGTTCGGCAAACTTTTGGCGATAAAGCTGCGGTAGCTCCTTGAGAACTCGTTCTAACATTTGGCTGCGATCGCTTAATTCCTCGACTGATGCCCGCAACCTTATAATCTCAGCATCGCGGGCATCGATTTGTCCTTGGTAGAAAGTCGTCTGCTGTTCTACTTGTTGCAGTTGCTGGGAGAACAAAGTAATCTCGCCGACGTTTCGTTCGGACCCTGGTAATTTTGGCACCGACTCTGCATCCCCCTTCACCAACCGAAAGACTTCCTGAGATAACTGCTGTACCAATCGATCGCGAATCTGCAACTCTTCGCGGAGGCTAGACACCTCATCTTGCAAGTCTTGGACGTTAGGGGGTTGAATTTCGCTCACAGTAGCTCTATTACTCTTATCGATCGCCATTGCAGCTAATTTATCATTTTTGGCAGGAGAGAGGGAGATGGGGAGAAAACTAACTTCTGACTCCTGACTTCTGACTCCTGACTTCTGACTTCTGAATCCTGACTTCTGACTCCTGACTTCTGACTTCTGACTCCTGCCTCCTGTAGTATTGAATTGAGACTAAAGAGGAAGTGGCCGCCATGAGTGTAGCTAGCAATTCACAACAGATTAAATTTGGTACCGATGGATGGCGGGGAATTATTGCCGACGATTTTACCTTTGCCAACGTTTGTAAGGTAACGCGGGCGATCGCCAGCTACTTAAAAACGGCTTATGCTAAAGATCGTCCGGTGTTAGTAGCATACGATACTCGGTTTTTAGCCGATCGATTCGCCCAAACCGCCGCCGAAATTCTAGCCGATGATGGCTGGACGGTGAAAATAGTCGATCGCGATTGTCCGACTCCGGTAATTGCTTACAACGCTCGTTACCTCAATTCGGCTGGTGCTTTGATGTTTACGGCCAGTCACAATCCCGCGCCTTACTGCGGCATTAAGTATATCCCCGACTACGCCGGACCTGCCACGCCAGAAATTACCGATACTATTGTTGCCAATATTGCTGGAGCCAGCGATGCTCCTCCTAGTGGCAAAAATACCGATAAAATCTCGACTTTTGACCCCAAACCAGAATATCTCAAGTTTATTTACACCCTCATTGATGTCGATCGCATTCGTTCTGCCAAACTGAAAGTCAAGTACGATGCCCTCTACTCCACCTCTCGCGGCTACTTAGATACGGTTTTAGAACATTGCGGTTGCCAAACCGAAACCTTCCACGCCCAGCGGGATGTGTTATTCGGTGGCGGTATGCCCGAACCGAAGGGAGAACAACTCATCGAGTTAGTGGCAGCGGTGAAGGATGACAAAGCCGATATTGGTTTGGCTACAGATGGAGATAGCGATCGCTTTGGTATTGTGGACGAACAAGGTAACGTCCTCACTCCCAACACGGTTTTGCTCCTGCTGGCGCGTCATCTGAGTAAAAATAAAGGTCAGACGGGAGCGATCGTTCGCACTGTAGCGACTACCCACCTTTTGGATAACTTAGCGGCCAAGTACGGTTTAAAAATCTACGAAACGGCTGTCGGCTTTAAATACATCGGCGAGAAGATGCGCGAGACGCAGGTATTGATCGGCGGTGAAGAATCGGGTGGGTTGAGCGTCTTAGGACATATCCCAGAAAAAGACGGCATTTTAGCCGATATGCTAGTGGCAGAAGCGATCGCCTATGAAGGCAAGCCTTTGAGCCAACTAGTAGAAGAAGCTATCAAAGAGGCTGACGGCCCGTTGGATAACAAACGTCTGGACTTACACCTCGACGACGCTCATAAAGCTGCCGTGCTCAATTCATTTGCTAGCAACCCACCCACAGAGATTGCTGGTATCAAAATTAAGGAAATCGGGCGCAAAGATGGCATCAAACTTTACCTAGAAGATGGTGGCTGGGTACTTCTCCGTCCATCGGGGACAGAACCGCTGATGCGCGTTTACTTAGAAACTAACTCTCCTGCTAAGTTAGGCCAAATTGCCCAATACATGGAAGACATCATCGCTAAGATGGAACCAGTTAACTAGGAGTTCAGGAGCTATGGAAGTGTGGAGTGTTGAGTGTTGAGTGTTGAGTGTTGAGTTAAGAATGCCCCCTGCCTCCCCTGCCTCCCCTGCCTCCCCTGCTCCGCCCTCTTTTATGAAAACCTTTACCAACTTTGCCACTTCCATAGTTCTAGCTGCTTGGATCGGCGCGATCGCGATTCTATCGGTGCAAAACGCCACCCTGATATCTTTGAGATTTTTAGGCTGGCAGTCAGTTAACCTGCCCTTCGGGGTAGTGTTGGCTTTTGGTGCTGGCGCGGGGGCAATTGGGGGCGCGATCGCTCCTTTATTTTGGCAGTTCTCGCAGCGCGATCGGCAATGGGAAAACTCCAACGACGACTACGAAGACTTCTAATAACAGGGAAAATGGAGTTACGATCGATGTACAACCTTTGCCGTACATCAGATCGGATCGGCCATGAAAAGAACTCTATACATTCCAGATGGACTTTGGAAGCAATTAGAAACCTACTTAGAAGCACATCCCGACCAAAATCCCTCTAGTATCGTTCAATCTGCCCTAGCAGATAAACTGCGCCCCCGTAATGGCGCGGGCCTAATAGAACTGGCAGGCATCGTCGAGAATGCGCCACCAGATGCCTCTGTGAACGAGGAAGATCTCGAATGAGGCGGTTAGTTCTTAGCGATCGCTCAAAAGTTTAACGCCGCTATCTGGACGTTCGATTACGAGACTTAAGCTGGTTTAAAAACCTTCAATTGTGGACACCCTCTGGCTAGCCTTCACGAACTTTGTGCTTTTAACGCTAAAGCTGAACGCACAAGGGTTTGAAGATCGGATTTGCCCAAATCCGAATTTTCTCCAAAAATAAATTGCTAACCTTCCGGAAAAGAGTAGAGTCAATTTGTAGAACTCCATAGAACAAAATTCAAATACCGATTCAATTACAATCAGTTTCAGGAGTTATGCAAATGTTACGTAAGAGTTTGGTGGCTTTAAGTGGGGTGGTAGCATTGAGCAGCGTTGGCACAATTTTAAGCGCTCCTAGCTATGCCGAATCTGTAAACTTTCGCTGCGATACGTCTGGTTCTCTTCCTACTTTGGTAGCTCGATCGGAAGAGACTGGTCGCACAACTCCAATCATCAGGTTTTTCTCTGAATATTTTGCTGATTCTGGTTACAATTCTTACGAGCGTTGCTATCAAGTTGCTGGTCGTTTTCAAGATGCTTTTAACGAGGGTCGTTTAGATTTTCTGACCGTCGGCATTGTTAATCGTCAAAAAGTTGTTTGCGCTACTTATTCTGGTGGTAGCTGCAATTCTAGCAATGTCTTATTTACCCTCAAATCAGGCGCGGATGCCGCCGATACATTGCAAAGACTGTTTAATGTCAGAGATTTGGCTGCCGGTCCGTTGTTTGAAAGCACTGGCCGTCCCTACATCGAATTCAGCACTCTGCTGCAAAGATAGTTCGATAGTTGCTGACGCAAACGCGCTCTAGGCAGGGAAACTAACCTAACGTCGAGATGAATTTGCCAAATTCTTACCTTATAGTTAAGAAACTAATTCATTTGGCGTAAGTCCAAAGGATTGCTAATGCAAATACGGTTAGTAGGTCGCTCGCTCTGTGTTGGTAGTCTGTTAGCGATGCTAGCAACACAGGCAGCTTATTCCCAAACAGTTCCCCGCCTCGAACGAACGAACGATTTTTCGATCGCTCAAAGTTTAGAGCCATTATCTGCCAGTCAAATCCGCGCTCGCGCCCGCAACATTACCGTCAAGGTTCTAGCCGGACAAGGATCGGGTTCTGGAATTTTAATCCAAAATCAAGGACAACGGTATACAGTTCTGACTAACGCTCACGTCCTCAGATTGGGAACGACGTATCGCATCCAAACCCCAGATGGCAAAATTTATGCCGCCCAGCAGTCGGGTAGAGAATTCAACGACAACGATCTAGCTATGTTGCAATTTCGCAGTCCCAATAATTACCAGATTGCGATTTTAGGAAATTCTGCGGGTTTAAAAGTGGGCGAACCAGTATATGCTTCTGGTTTTCCGGCTGATGCTAATACCTCCCAAGATTCGGGATTTAACTTCACTACCGGACAAATTTCTGAGTTGCTGGGGCGATCGATGAGAGGAGGCTATCAAATCGGCTACAGCAATGACATTGCTAAAGGCATGAGCGGCGGTCCGGTACTCAATCGTTACGGTCAAGTAATTGCCATTAATGGCAAGCATAAATTTCCCCTTTGGGGTAACACTTATATATTTAAAGATGGCTCCACGCCCGCTGCGGAATCCAGACAAACAATGGACTATTCTAGTTGGGCAATTCCGATGGAAGCTTTCTTCGGCAGATCTCCCCAATTTTCTGAGGTAGCGGTCAATCGTCAAGGGATTCCCCTATCGGCTCCACCAACCAATTCCTCAGAACGGCCAGCAGCGCCAGAGGTTCCCCAGGTAGAGGGCGATCCCTTGCCCCCCAGCAGGGTACGCCAACGCCTACCTCAAACCAGAAGGCAACCGTTACCCGCGCCAGAACAGTCTGTACCTAATAGCGATCGATCGCAGCCCGATTACGATCGACATCAGTTGCGGAGCCAGCAACGCCGTTTTAACAACAATCCTCGCCGCGCTGCCAATTGCGCTTGGGTAGCCAGTAATTGCCGCAACTCCCCCTCACAAACCCCCGCTGCTTCCGCTTACAGACCGACAGAAAATTTACCAAATCGACAGCCTCGCGGCCAAAGAGCCTGGTAATTGGAAGTGAGAAGTTCAGAAGTTCACGAGGTTAGGAAGTGTTAAGTGTGGAGTGTTGAGTGTGGAGTTAAAATTTCTCCCCATCTCCCCATCTCCCCATCTCCCCATCTCCCCATCTCCCCATCTCCCCATCTCCCCATCTCCCCATCTCCCCATCTCCCCCTCTCCCCATCTCCCCATCTCCCCCTCTCCCCCTCTCCCCTACATCTCACTAGGAACGAACGTCATGTTACACCGAAATTTATTGCCTGCTTGCTTGGTTGGTGCTGCCGTTGTCGTTATGGCCAGTCCGGCGCGTGCGGCCGATGCTTTATTGCCAACTGAGGTCGCCAAAATTGCCAAACATACAGTAGTGCGGATCGAACCAGCGATCGGTGGTTCTGGTTCTGGTGTAGTTATCGGTCGCTATCGGGAAAAAGGCCAAAATACCTATGTAGTATTGACAGCAGCCCATGTGGTCAAGGCTACAGACGATGAGTATCAAATTATTAGCCCCTGGCCTGTAGTGGGAAATCAGCGAGAAAAAATCAAGATCGACAATCGAGATATTCAAAAGTTGCCAGGTTTAGATTTAGCTCTGGTTCGCTTCTGTAGCGATCGCGAATATCAAGTCGCCACTCTGGGCAATTCCGATTTTGCCTCTGAAGGAGCGGGGGTATATATTGCTGGGTTCCCCAGTCCAGGGGCGGCGATTAAAAGACGAATCTTCCAATTTACCGGAGCGTTAGTTTCCAGTCGTTTAGATGGCGAAGCCGTGCAAAGCGACTCAGATTCCGGCCCGATAGAAGGTGGTTATGCAGTGGTTTATACCAACGTCACTAGGGCTGGAATGAGCGGCGGGGCAGTGTTTGACGTAGCAGGTCGAGTTGTTGCCATCCACGGCTTGGGCGATCGAGAACTGAGCGAGATGGCAAGAGGACAGCAATCGGGTACTGAAACTAGTGCTGGATCTGTAGGAGATAAAACTGGTTTTAATTTGGGCATTCCGATTAGCACTTTCCTCAAAGCGATGCCGAAGGCTCCTCAATTAATTGGGGCTAGATACGATAGTTCGCAACCCAATGGCTTTATCGGTACCAGAACGGCTGCTAATCCCGGCTCGAACCCAGTAATGACCGAGCAGGTGCGATCGATGAATATGAACCAAGAGGAAGACGCTGACAACGATATGGTGAGCGATCCTGTCAACCAGCGATCGAACCCTTCTCGTCCCTCTGACAGAAGAGCTTTCTAAGGCTAAAGGCTCAGCCCTGTTCGATCTCGTGCGATTGCGATCGAAATTTTCGGTAAAAAATTATATTCCATGGGTAGGGGCGCAATGCTTTGCGCCCCTACTATGTATGGTGTCTCCGCTCGAAACTCCTAGCGCAACGATCCCCACAACCGATAGAATTCTTGGCAAACTACTCCCCAAGCGAGACAATAGATCTAAGTAGCCTTTGAAATTTGCCAGTGAATAACCTTCGTACCGTTTCAGATACCAAAAGAGATTTCTATACTTATCACACCCGTCCGATTAATTCCATCTACCACAAAGTAGTAGAGGAATTAATGGTAGAAATGCACTTGCTGGCGGTTAATGCTGATTTTCGCTACGACCCCATCTATGCTTTGGGCGTAGTGACCGCATTTAACAAATTCATGCAAGGCTATCGACCAGAACGCGATCGAGATTCAATTTTTGCCGCCCTCTGTCGATCGGTTGGAGGGGAAGCCTCTAAGTACCAGCAGGATGCTAAGCATCTAGAAGCGCTGGTGAAGAGCGGAGCGGGATTGATGGACTCGCTCGCTGCCATCAACAGCGGGGGGGAATTATCGACGATTTTGAGCGGGATCGCTAACAACCCCAAATTCAAATACAGCCGTCTGTTTGGGATCGGGCTGTTTACTTTGTTAGAACTGACAGATCCAGAAGCAGCTAAAGATGAAAAACTGTACGAGCAAATCTGTACCGCTTTGCACTTGCCGACAGAAAAATTGCAAAAAGACCTAGAACTCTATCGCAGCAATCTGGAAAAGTTATCTCAGATGCAGTTAGCGATCGAAGATGCTCTCAATGCCGATCGCAAAAAACGAGAACAACGGGCCCGAGAGAAAGAAGCGATCGCTTCTCCTGCCGATGAGAATAAGGAAGTAGGAGAGTAGAGAGGGAGATGGGGAGATGGGGAGATGGGGAGATGGGGAGATGGGGAGATGGGGAGATGGAAACCTTATTAACTTCACACTCAACACTCAACACTGCCAAAGCTCCTGAACTTCTCACTTCTCCCTCGACAATAGCGATCGCTGCAACAGAAATTTGAATGAGAGCGATACTTGCTGGCGCGATGCCTTGCTAATCTTTGTAACTTTGAATACATTCATCGATCCGATTGATTGATTGAATAGAACCTTATCCAGTGAAAAAACTAATAGCTTCTAGGGTTCCGGTTTGACTCGATCGGGTTTAAATGACTGGTCCAAGAGAAGTAAGCCAACTATATGGTTGGTAACACGGCGGGAAAAAAGCCCGGGAGGTACGTAACAGTTATGGATCTGTTATGAATTTCCTGGGCTGTGTTTTTTGGTATTCCCATGACTGAACAATTTGATTCTGAAGCTAATCGCGCTCTTGAAAAAGAAGCTAATTTACCCCTAACGGGTTGGCAACAAGAAGTCGATCGCGGTTTAGAGTTAGGACTAGAAGCAGCAAATAGCATTCGAGATCGATCGATTCCGACTTTTTCGCGCGGAGAATTACCTCACTTCGCCGGAATTAATACTTTTCTCAAAGCCCCCTATTTAGAAGATGTCCGTCAAGTCGGCAAATACGATGTAGCGATCGTCGGCGTGCCTCACGATTGCGGTACTACCTATCGTCCTGGAACTCGTTTCGGTCCTCAAGGAATTCGCCGGATTTCTGCCCTGTATACGCCCTATAACTTTGAATTAGGGGTCGATTTAAGGGAACAAATTACCCTCTGCGATGTCGGCGACATATTTACGATTCCTGCCAATATTGAAAAGTCTTTCGATCAGATTTCTAAGGGAATCGCTCATATTTTTGGTTCGGGGGCATTTCCGATTATTTTAGGCGGAGATCATTCGATCGGGTTTCCTACAGTTCGGGGCGTTTGCCGTCATTTGGGCGATAAAAAAGTCGGAATTATTCACTTCGATCGCCACGTCGATACCCAAGAAACCGATTTAGACGAACGGATGCACACTTGCCCTTGGTTTCATGCCACTAATATCAAGAATGCGCCAGCAAAAAATTTAGTGCAATTAGGCATTGGCGGTTGGCAAGTTCCCCGTCAAGGAGTCAAAGTTTGTCGAGAACGAGCTACCAATATCTTGACGGTAACTGATATTACAGAGAGGGGCTTGGATGCAGCGGTAGAATTCGCTCTCGAACGAGCATTAGATGGCACTGATTGCGTTTATATCAGCTTCGATATCGATTGCATTGATGCGGGGTTTGTTCCGGGAACTGGCTGGCCGGAACCGGGTGGTTTACTGCCGCGAGAGGCGCTTTATATGTTGGGTAAAATTATCCAGCGATCGCCTGTTTGCGGGCTGGAAGTGGTGGAAGTTTCGCCCCCTTATGATATCAGCGATATGACTTCGTTGATGGCTACTCGCGTGATTTGCGACACGATGGCTCATTTAGTGGTTTCAGGGCAGTTACCGAGGAAAGAAAAACCTAATTATATCCATCCAGAAGCGCAACCGGAAGTTATTCAAGAGTGGATTTGAATGCACGAAACTGACATGACTAAGGCGCTGATTTTAACTGTAAAGGATTGGTGGGAGTCTCAACCAGAACGACCGCAAATTAGTTGCATTCGTCTGACTGTTGGTGAGTTTACTTGCGTGGAACCAGTAAGTTTGCAATTTGCTTTTGAGGTGCAAAGTCGGAATACTTTTTTGCAGGGGGTGAGGTTGGCAATTGATGAAATTCCTTTGATTGCTTTTTGCGATCGCTGTCAGGAAGAATATCGCCCAGAAATAGGACTTCGGTATGCTTGTCCTCAATGCGAGTCGCCGATGGAAAATATTCGATCTGGTAGGGAATTGAAGATTGAGAAGATTGAGTATGCAGTGGGCGTTTAGGTAATTTTTTAACGCAAAGGGGTGCGAAGGTTAAGTACAGAGGTTCGTAAAGGGAGATTATGCATCAAACTTTTGAGGCAGGGTTAGGAATTAATTTACTTCATGCTAATCAGGCGGGGGCTGACCATAATCGAGCGCATTTTGATGAGTGGGGGATTACTTGTCTCAATATTATGAGCAGTCCCGGGGCGGGGAAGACGGTTTTGTTAGAAAAGACGATCGCAGCTTTGAATGATGAGTTAAAAATTGCTGTCATTGAAGGTGATATGACGACTGAGTTAGATGCAGAACGTTTGCGGCAATACGGCGTGCCAGTGATAGCAATTAATACGGGGCGTTCCTGTCATTTAGACTCGAAGATGGTGGCGGGTGGAATTCATCAATTAGAAGGTCAATACGAGCCGAAAGAGTTCGATTTGGTGTTGGTGGAAAATGTCGGTAATTTAGTTTGTCCGGCTGAGTTTGAAGTAGGAGAACACTTTAAGGTGGCACTTTTGAGCGTAACTGAAGGGGAAGATAAACCGCTGAAGTATCCGATTATGTTTCAGGAAGCAGATTGTTTGTTGATTACTAAGATCGATTTGGCTCCTTATTTAGATATCGATATCGATCGCATTGCTGGCAACGTTCGGCAGATGAATCCTCATGTGGCGATCGCTCCGGTTTCAGCTAAAACTGGGGAGGGATTGGATATTTGGTTTGATTGGGTCAGGCAGGTGGTAAATCGACAACAGCGCTCGCTCGCTCTGGCTTCAGTTAGCAAATAGTAATACCGTAACGTTTCACGAAAACAAGCTAATGAAAATTAGATCTATCCTTTCTTACTTGGCTCTATTTTTTGTCGCTTTAGTTATTGTTGTTAGCTGTACTCAAACACCAACGCCAAATTCGCAAAACTCACCTGGCACGACCTCGAATGCAACACCAGTTCGGTTCGGTTTTAGTGCTTGGCCTGGTTGGTTTCCCTGGCAAGTTGCCCAAGATGAAAAGATATTTGAAGCTAATAAAGTTGCCGTAGATCTAAAGTGGTTTGATGGCTATTTAGACTCGATTAAAGCTCTAACTGCTAACCAGCTTGACGCTAATACTCAAACTTTGAACGACACTATTAGCTCAGTGGGGGCAGGCTCGGATCAAGTTATTGTTTTGGTCAACGATAACTCGACTGGAAATGACAAAATTATTGTCAGAGAAGGGATTAATACTATTGCCGATTTGAAAGGTAAAAAAGTAGCTGCTGAAGAAGGAACTGTAGATCATTTCTTGTTGTTATTAGGCATGAAGAAAGCCGGATTGACGCAAAAAGATATTGAATTCCAACCTTTAGAAACAGGCGCGGCAGCGGCGGCCTTTGTTGCCGGACAAGTAGATGCAGTGGGAGTTTTTGCCCCCTTTACAACTAGGGCGTTAGAGCGTCCTGGCAGCAAAGAACTGTTTAGTTCTAAAGACTTTCCAGGTGCTATTCCCGATCATTTAGTAGTCACTCGCCAAATGGTGACAGATAGAGCAGCAGAAGTGCAATCTCTAGTTAATAGTTGGTTTGATACTTTGAAATTTATCGAGGGTAATAAAGATAAAGCTTATGAAATTATGGCTAAAAGAGCAGGAGTAACAGTCGAAGAATACAAGCAATATGAAGCTGGCACTAAAATTTTTACCATTGAAGAGAATTTGCAAGCATTTAAACCCGGTAAAGATATGACATCTTTGCCGTATGCCGCCCAAGAAATTAGTAAATTCTTGGTAGATAGCGGTCTGATAAAACAAACTCCAGATTTAACCAAAATCTTTGACGATCGCTTTGTTAAGGCTTATGCGGAAAAATCGCCAAAAACCTAAAGCTTGGCGCTGGAATAATCCAGAAGCCGATTCTCTAACTTATGACTAATAAATTGTCAAAATCAAAGATCGATCGCGAACAGAAAATGTTGCCCCCGACAGTTTTCTGGCGGATTGCTGAGGATATCCCTAAATCTCTCAATTGGGTTTTGATTTGTCTCTCGATTGGGATTCCTTTATGCTTGTGGTGGATCGTATCTAATTCTGGATTAGTCAAACCGCTATTTCTCCCAACTCCCCTGCAAGTTTTATCGGCAATTCAACGTCTTTGGCTAACGGGAGAGTTGCCTAAAGATATTGCTTTTAGCCTTTTTCGAGTAATTAGCGGCTTCTCCTTGGCAGCAATAATTTCTATCCCTTTAGGCACATTAATGGGGACTTTTGCCAGTCTACGCGCTCTGCTAGAGCCAATTATTGGCATCGTGCGCTATATGCCCGCACCAGCATTTATCCCTTTACTGATTTTGTATTTTGGCGTGGGTGAAACGACAAAGATCTTACTAATTTTTATCGGCACTTTATTTTTTAACACTTTAATGATTATGGATGCCGTTAAATTCGTTCCCAAGGAGTCGATCGAAACCTCATACACTTTAGGAGCTAAGCGATCGCAAGTGCTGTTTCAAGTCATCTTCCCCTTTATTTTGCCAAATATTATTGATGCCTGCCGCGTCAACATGGCAGCTTCTTGGAACTTAGTAATCGTTTCTGAATTAGTAGCAGCAACAGAAGGTTTAGGTCGTCGAATTAGCGTCGGTCAACGTTATCTCAAAACAGATGAAATCTTTGTCGGACTAATTGTTATTGGCATCATTGGACTCGCGATCGATTTACTATTTCGCCTTCTACAACACCTTTCTTGTCGTTGGGCGAGTAGGTAGGAGAGATAGAAAAGACAAAAAAGGGAATACTAAAAAGTGAATCATTAATTCCGAACTCCTGACTCAACACTCAACACTTTTTAAAATGCATTTAGAAGTTTCTCAATTACACAAACAATTTCCCACTAAAAGAGGAGCAACCGTTGCCCTTGAAGATATCAACTTGCATATTGAAGAATCCGAATTTGTCTGCGCCGTGGGAGCGTCGGGTTCGGGAAAATCAACTCTATTAAGGTTAATTGCCGGACTAGATACCCCCACAACGGGGGAAATTTTAGTCGATGGCCGTCGCGTCATCGGCCCGGGTCCAGATCGCGGTATGGTATTCCAAAGCTATACCCTTTACCCTTGGATGAGCGTCGCTGACAACATAGGCTTCGGCTTAAAGTTGCAGGGAGTGCCTAAAAACGAACGAAGAGAGCGAGTAGCTTATTACCTAGAAGTAGTGGGCTTGTTGCAATTTGCTAGGTCGCTTCCTAAAGAATTATCTGGGGGGATGAAGCAGCGAGTTGCGATCGCTCGCGCCCTAGCTTGTCAACCAAAAATTCTCTTGATGGACGAACCTTTCGGAGCGTTAGACGTGCAAACCAAAGAAACCATGCAGCAATTTTTGCTACAACTTTGGCGGCAAACAGGGATTACTATCTTGATGATTACCCATGACGTAGAGGAAGCCGTCTTTCTTTCTCAACGGGTTTACGTCCTCAGTTCTAGACCCGGTACGATTCAGCGGGAAGTGTCATTAGATCTGCCTAGCGATCGCAATTATTCACTCAGACGTTCCCCCACTTTTCAAAACTACAAATACGAGATCGTCGAACTGCTGCGGGGAGAAGCAGCGATCTTGTACCCTGAAGCACGAGAGCAATTGACAGATTTTTGTATCCCAGATAACAATTAGCTGTTACGGTGTAGCCGTAATATCACAGATTAACTATTTAGCTCTATTGAGTTAATAACAGAGAGGAGCGAACAACATGAGTCATCAAATAGGTCGGCGCAAATTTATCCTTTACGGTTCTGCTGCCTTGGGAACCAGCTTGCTGTTGAAGGCTTGTACCACCCCACCCCCAGAAAGCGGTACAGCTTCTACTCCTGGCGCTGGATCGTCTCCTGCTACTGGTGCATCCCCAGTTTCAAATACTACATCAGGAGGAGGAGACACCATCAAGGTGGGAATTCTCCACTCTTTGAGCGGCACCATGTCGATTAGCGAAAAGAGCGTAGTCGATGCCGAACAGCTAGCAATCGAAGAAATTAACGCCGCTGGTGGGGTGCTAGGCAAGCAAATCGAAGCTGTCGTCGAGGATGGCAACTCTGACTGGCCTACCTTTGCCGAAAAAGCCAAAAAACTGATCGATCAAGACAAGGTGGTGACGGTTTTTGGCTGTTGGACATCTGCTAGCCGCAAAGCCGTACTGCCAGTATTCGAGCAGAAAAAACATATGCTCTGGTATCCAGTGCAGTATGAAGGTCAAGAATGCTCTCAAAATATCTTCTATACGGGTGCTGCACCCAACCAACAAATCGAACCAGCCGTCGATTGGCTGTTGCAGAACAAGGGCAAAGAATTTTTCTTGGTCGGCTCTAACTACGTTTTTCCCAAGACGGCTAACACCATTATCAAAGCTCAGTTGGCAGCTAAAGGTGGCAAGACCGTTGGTGAAGATTACATTCCTCTAGGCAACACCGAAGTCGCCCCCATCATTGCCAAAATTAAAAAGGCCTTGCCCAATGGCGGCGTAATTTTCAACACCCTTAATGGTGATAGTAACGTCGCTTTCTTCAAGGGAATGCAAGAGGCGGGATTAACCCCAGATAAATATCCCACCATGTCTGTGAGCGTCGCTGAAGAAGAAATCAAAGCTATTGGCAAAGAATATCTCGTAGGACACTATGCCGCTTGGAACTACTTCCAAACTGTCGATACGCCAGCTAACAAGAAGTTTGTAGAGGCATTTAAGAAGAAATACGGCGACGACCGCGTTACTAACGACCCGATGGAAGCTGCTTACATCATGGTTTATCTATGGAAGCAAGCGGTGGAAAAAGCCAAAACTACAGATCTAGAACCAGTTCGCAAAGCCGCGATCGGGCAAACTTTTGACGCTCCTGAAGGCCAAGTGACGTTAGAAAATAACCATCACTTGTCTAAATTCGTGCGGATTGGAGAGGTGGCCGATGACGGTTTGTTTAAGATCGTTTTCGAGACTAAGACAGCAGTTAAACCAATTCCTTGGAATCAATTCGTAGCTGACACTAAAGGCTTTGCTTGCGATTGGTCAGATCCGAATAAGGGAGGGAAATATAAGGTTTAGCACATAGAATACAGAATTCAGAAGTCACAATGAGATAATTAATTCTAGATTCTGACTTCTGAATTCATAATTCACAATTCATAATTCACTAACTGTGTTAGAAGTTCTTGAAGTTATTTTTAACGGTCTTAGCACTGGTGCGGTGTTATTAATTTCATCGCTAGGGCTAGCGATCGTCTTTGGATTGATGGGCGTGATTAACTTAGCTCATGGCGAGTTAATCATGTTAGGAGCATATACGACTTTTTTAGTGCAAAATGTCTGCAAAGCTTTCGGCAGCCCTTGGAAAGAAAGCTACATCTTCTTTGCTTTAATCCTAGCTTTTATAGTCGGGGCGATCGCTGGATTAATTTTAGAAAGAGGAGTAATTCGCTATCTTTACGGCAGACCGCTAGAAACTCTGTTGGCAACTTGGGGCGTAAGCTTGATTTTGCAACAGTTCGTGCGAACGGTAAACTGGGTTTTGGTAATTGGAATTGCTATATTTTGCCTGTTATTTTTTGGTGGACTTTGGGTTTTAAATCGCCTGCCAAATTTTCAGCAGATTCGCAAATGGGTAATAACAGTAATGTTACCCCTATCGATAGGAATTGCTGCCGTAACTGGAGGTTTTCTCAGTCAAACTTATAAATTAGCTGTCACCAAACCTTGGTTTGGCGCTCAGGGCGTGGCAGTGACAGCCCCGAAATGGCTGTTTGGGGGGTTAAATATTGGAACTTTAACGCTACCCTACGTGCGATTGTTTATTATTGCGTTGACGATCGCCTGCATTATCGCTTTGTATCTCTTTTTCCAGCGTACCAGTTGGGGATTGCGGATTCGGGCGGTAACGCAAAATCGCAGTATGAGCGCCTGTTTGGGCATTCCAACTCAAAAAGTAGACGCGCTCACCTTTGCTTTGGGTTCTGGCTTAGCTGGTGTGGCGGGTGTCGCTATCAGCTTGCTCGGCTCGGTCGCCCCTAACACTGGTCAGAACTATATCGTTAACACCTTTATGGTGGTGGTAGTCGGTGGGGTCGGTAAGTTGGTCGGTTCGATCGTCGCCGCTTTAGCCATCGGTACGATCGATTACATCATTGCTTCTAAAGCATTATTGCCGCTGGTAGCTGCTAGCAAACCATTAACCGATCTAGTTGAATTTTTTGGCAGCACCGATATGGCCAAAGTCATGGTGTTTGCTTTAATTATTGTCTTCCTGCAAATCAAACCAGGTGGATTGTTCCCAGAAAAAGGACGGACAGTTGATGCGTAAGCAGTAGGGGCGCAATGCTGTTCCGTAGCTCTGCCGAAGGATTGCGCCCGTACAAACCAAAGAGAAAAAGTGTTACCTGGTAGGGAGGAAATGGGGAATGGGGGACGAGGTTTTACCTAAAAGTCGAGGGATGAAGCCCCAGCAAAAACGGCTGCTAATTGAAATAGCCGTGGTAACAGCGATCGCTCTAATTGTCATCCTGTTCGTCCCACCGATGCTAGTAGATTTGGGGCAAGCTTCGCGGGTCAATCAATTGGGTAGATTTCTAGCACTAGCGATCGTGGCTTTGGGAATCGACCTGATCTGGGGCTATACGGGGTTGCTGAGTTTGGGACACGGGATCTTGTTTGCTTTGGGCGGTTATGCGATCGGGATGTACCTGAAATTGCAAATTCCCCCAAATGCGAGCATCCAGTTACCAGAATTTATGAGTCTTTACGATGTTAAGGAACTACCTGGGTTCTGGAAGCCATTTTATTCTTTTCCTTTTACCCTAGCCGCAGTAGTTTTGCTGCCAACGTTACTGGGGGGATTGCTGGGTTATTTGGTCTTCCGCAACCGTATTAAAGGGGTTTACTTTTCGATTCTTACCCAAGCAGCAACGATCGTCTTTTTTAATTTCTTTAACGGTCAGCAAGGGTTTTTCAACGGCACTAACGGACTGACAGACTTCAAAACCATTAATTTGGGCCGCTGGGGAACCTGCATCCAGTCTTTTTACCCAAGTATTAAGTCTTGGAATATTAACTCTTGGCGCTTGGTGGTAGCACCAGTATGCTGGATTAGCAAAGAAGATATCAATTCCGAGCAGACGCAATTTATTTTTTACACCCTCACCGTGCTGTTCCTAGTTGCAGCCTACGCCCTCTGTCGGTGGCTCACCAGCGGGCGGTTTGGCAGGTTGTTGGTTGCTATTCGCGACGATGAACCTAGAGTTCGCTTTTCTGGCTACAATCCTACAACTTTCAAAGTCGTGGTGTTTGCCATTTCTGCTGGTTTAGCTGGAATTGCAGGCGCTTTATACACCGTCCAAACAGGTCTGATTTCACCCAAAGCGATGGATATTGCCTTTTCGATCGAAATGGTAATTTGGGTAGCCGTCGGAGGTCGGGCGAGTCTATCTGGGGCAGTGTTGGGAGCGGTGTTAGTTAATTTTGCTAAGAGTTTTTTAAGCGAACAGTTCGCCGCCACTTGGTTATTTTTCCAAGGAGGACTGTTCTTACTAGTAGTCTTGGTATTGCCAGATGGTTTAGTCGGATGGCTGCGATCGCAACCGATCCAACAAATAAAAACCTTTATCGGTATCCGTCCCCAAGTCGCTACCTATCCCAGAATCGAAGAAGATCCAGAGATCCAACGAGAGCGAGAAAATCTGGAAAGTTGAGCGTTAGTCGATCGTATCAGATCGGAAATATTCGTAGGGGCAGGTTTTGCCAACCCTGTTGTTTCCCAAGCATCAACGTCGATCGAACTGCCCCACCGATAGCCCACATCATCTCAGCCGCACGCGATCGAATTTGAAGTCAAAACCACCCCATCCCAGTTTTTAATTCACAGCAATCTATAGAGCGATCGAGTTTTATCCGATTGCCAGTCAGTGGAAAAATTTATGGACAATTTTGAGGATACAAAACCAGTAGCAACAGTTAGTACGATCGGCGAGAAAATTGTCGAAACAGAAAATTTAACCGTTAGTTTTGATGGTTTCAAGGCTCTGAACCATTTGGACTTCAGCATGGATGTCGGAGAACTGCGAGTAGTAATCGGTCCCAACGGGGCGGGGAAGACAACTTTTCTAGATGCAATTACGGGTAAAGTGCAACCGACTGAGGGCCAGGTAAGATTCAAAGGCAGAAATACTAAACGCCTAGCCGAACATCAAATCGCTCGACTAGGAATTGGACGGAAGTTTCAAACTCCGAGAGTTTTTCTCAACCTGACTCCACGCGAAAACTTAGAACTTGCTTGTAACCCCAAAAAAAATATTGTTGGCACTTTGTTCCGTCGTTCTAATAGTAGCGATCGCCGTCGAGTAATTTCCCTTTTAGAAACTGTGGGTTTAACCGCCAAAGCCGATTTGCCTGCGGCCTTACTTTCTCACGGCGAGAAACAAAGATTAGAAATCGGGATGTTAGTAGCCCAATCGCCCGACCTGTTGCTAGTTGACGAACCCGTAGCCGGACTGACGGATGAAGAAACCCAAAACGTCGGCGACTTATTGTTAGCCCTGGCCGAAAGTCATTCAATTTTAGTCATCGAACACGATATGGAATTCGTCCGTCAGATTGCCCGCAAGGTCACGGTGCTGCATGAAGGTACGGTGTTGTGCGAAGGCGACTTTGAAGAAGTTCAAACCGATCCGCGAGTGATCGAAGTTTATTTAGGCAAACAAGAAGAAACTGAGGCGTGAATTTAGCTAAATTTGAAGAACAGTAGAAATCGTGCCGATAATGAAAAGTTACAACTCTTACGAGCAAAGAATGATGGAAAAGCTCCAGCAATTGCCTCCTGAGAAAGTTACTGAAGTTGAAGATTTTATTGACTTTCTCTACGAGCGCCATACGGATAGGTGGTTGACTATGGCAGCAGCAAAGCTTTCTGAGCCGTTGCTACAAAGAGTTTGGGACAACCCTGCTGATGCCGAATATGACAACTTATGAATTTGGCGATGTTGTCTTAGTGCCCTTTCCGTTCACCGACCAAACAACAAGCCAGAAGCGTCCAGCCGTCGTCGTTAGTTCTGACGCTTATCATCAAGAGCGATCGGATCTCATCTTAATGGCTATTACCAGTCAAGCAAATCCAGGCAGTACATTTGGTGAAATAACGATCGCCCAATGGCAAGCTGCTGGCTTAATCAAACCTTCAATTATTAAACCCGTTCTGACTACAATCGATCGAAGTTTGGTTATCAGAAAATTAGGTCAACTTCAGACATCAGATTGTCAAGCTCTTGAGAAGGTTATCCAGGCAATCATGGGTAGATAAATTGCATTTTTTACCTTATTTTCACTAATTGCTAGATATAAACTAATGCTGCAAATTTCCAATCTCAATGTTTACTATGGTGAAAGCCATATTCTGCGGAATGTAGATTTAAGCGTATCCGCAGGAGAGACGATCTGCTTGATCGGACGCAATGGAGTTGGCAAAACTACTCTTTTAAAAACCATTATCGGGCTAATCAAACCTAGAACTGGCAGAATTGATTTTGCCGATAAAACTATCACCGATAAATCAGCCGATCGCCGGGCCAAAATGGGAGTCGGCTACGTTCCCCAAGGACGAGAAATTTTTCCTCGGCTGACGGTGAAAGAAAATCTGTTAATCGGTTTCGAGGCCACTCGTAAAGGTTACAGGGGCAAAGAGCAAATCCCCGCAGAAATATTTGAATTGTTTCCGGTGTTAAAAACCATGCTCTGGCGCATGGGTGGCGACTTGAGCGGAGGACAGCAACAACAGCTAGCGATCGCCCGTGCTTTAATGGGTCGCCCTCAGTTACTTTTATTAGACGAACCTACCGAAGGGATTCAACCTTCGATTATTTTAGAAATCGAAGCAGCTATCAAGCGGATTGTTGCCACTACCGGGATTTCAGTGTTATTAGTCGAACAACACTTGCACTTCGTCCGACAAGCCGATCGCTACTATGCCATGCAAAAAGGGGGTATAGTCGCTTCTGGCCCGACTAGCGAACTATCTCAAGATGTGATTCAGAAATTTTTGGCTGTTTGATAGCTATCTTGGAATGCCTGACAAATTTAGTCGAAGTTGGGTTTCACTGCGTTTAACCTAACCGACAAGATCTGCGATCGAACTAGAGAAGAGGTTTGGCTATGGAAGCGATCGCTTTTTAAGGCACAACGTTGACGAACCCAAATTGGCGAAAATGACTATCGAAGGTGAAGGCATCAGTCAAATTGAGTTTAGCCATCACAACTCGGCTAGAACAGTCCGTAAAACTCCAATTTTTATCGGAGAAATGTTGAAAAATCTGCCAAGTATGTTGAATATCTTCTTTCGTTAAGAAATAGAGGGTTGCCAGAGTACCTGAAAAGAATGCCTCCCCTAAGTTGCTTGCTCTCAAAGCCTCACCCCGACTTCTCAGAAGAGTTAGAGTTTCATCTACAACGTAATCGGTTGTCAGCAGGGGTTGAGTATTTTGAGTCACCCAAGTAGCAGCAGTTTTGTAATCGGTATCTGAGGGTACAATGCTAGCAAACCAGGCACTAGTATCTACAAAAATCATGTTGCACTTGACGAAGGATAAAGCATTTTATCGTGTTCTCGCCCAGAGAACTCATCGCTATCTCCCTCTAAAGGTAAAGCAGCAATCTTAGCTAAAATCTCGCTAGGCGTACTATCTTCAGAAAATTTAGTTGAGATAACAACGACTTCGACACGAGTTCCTTCAGCTAATGGAATTGGCCGATCTAGTCTCAGCACTCCTTGCTCGTATACCGCTTCTGTAGTTATTGTCATATTTATTTCTTTACGCTCGATCTTGACTTTCTCATGATGGCATACAAATTACTTTTCCTGCGAGATCGCCCGTGCTTTAATGGGTCGTCCTCAGTTACTTTTATTAGACGAACCTACCGAAGTCATTCAACCTTCGATTATTTTAGAAATCGAACTCAAGATGTGATTCAGAAATTTTTGGCTGTTTGATGGTTCCCAATATATCTGTTACTTCAACACATCGATCGATGTTCGGTTTCCTAGCGTCAACCCAACCTACGAGATCCGCGATTGCGATCTACCTTACTTCCCGTTCGACTGCATAAATACACGTCGATTTATGTTTCCACTCTATCTCTTCGATTAGGCTCATCCCCACCTTTTCAGCCACCCGACGAGAGGCGATGTTACCAGGATGAATCAAGGAGATTAGTCGATCGCCACCTAATCGATCGAACCCCCAATCGCGACAGGCTTGAGCCGCTTCTGTGGCTAAACCTCGTCCCCACAGATCGCGACGAATATGGTAGCCAATTTCTACCTCTTCAACCCCATTAACTTGTTGCACGACTAATCCACAATCGCCAATTAACTTATTACTTTCTTTGAGAATTGTTGCCCACAATCCGAAGCCGTTTTGCTTATACCTGTCGATATTTCGTTCGATCCATGCCTGAGTCATCGGGCGATCGAACGGCTGAGGGTAAAACTTCATGGCTTCGCGATCGCCCAAAACTTTAAGTAGATCGTCTACATCGTTGAGTGTTAGTTCGCGCAAAATTAAGCGATCGGTTTCTAACACCATTTTTTTGATTAGATCTTTGGCAAACATCCAAACTTTAGATTTATAACGCAGATTAACAGCAGATGGATGCAGATAAACGCAGATGATTTTGATACGTTATCGACTTTTGCCAAATGTATATTCTACATTCGCTCTAAGACTGGAATTCCTAAGAGAGCTAGCCCTAGCTTTAAAGTTCTAGCCGTCAAGTCGCACAACAGCAATCGAGATGTTTTTACAGGTGCTTCTGCCTCTAGTACCGGACAGCGATCGTAAAATTGATTGAATTTCTGGCTCAATTCAAATAAATACTGACACAACCGATTCGGCAGTAAGTCGGTTTCGACAGCATTAATCGTCTCGCTCAATTGCAATAAATGCTTGGCTAAATTTAATTCCGTTTCGTCTTGGAGTAAAACTTTTGCTTCATTTCCTAACCGATCGAAATCAATTTGTCCCTTACGACCGATACTCCGAATTCGGGCGTAAGCATACAGCATATAGGGTGCAGTATTCCCCAGTGGTGCTAGCATCTTGTCGTAACTAAAGATGTAATTGCTAGTGCGGTTTTGGCTTAAGTCGGCATACTTCACCGCGCTGATACCAACTACTTTGGACACCTCAGCTTTAAATTCTGCGGTTTCCTCCCGTTGGTCTTCAATACATTTGGCTTCTAGGTAAGCCCGAAATCGAGCGATCGCTTCCTCTAGCAAATCCTTTAACCTGACAGATTCCCCCGCACGAGTGCTTACTTTTCTGCCGTCTTCACCTAGCACTAAACCAAAGGGAACGTGAACCAACTCGACATCATCAGGAATCCAACCTGCCCGCCGCGCTACCTGAAATACTTGGGCAAAGTGAGAGGCTTGTCCTGCATCTGTGATGTAAATAATTCGCTTAGCTTCATCTTCTTGGATGCGGTAGCGGAGGGCGGCTAAGTCGGTGGTGGCGTAGTTATAACCCCCGTCGGATTTTTGCACGATTAAAGGCAAAGGTTCCCCAGCTTTGTTAGTAAAGCCTTCTAAGAATACGCACTTAGCCCCAGCGTCCTCGACTAATAAACCTGCCTGGTCGAGATCTTCTACTACTGCTGGCAGCAAAGGATTGTAGAAAGATTCTCCTCGTTCGTCTAACCGCACGTCTAACAGTTGGTAGATTTGCTGAAACTCGCGCCGCGATTGTTCGCATAGCAAATTCCAAGCAAAGCGAGACTCTTCTACGCCAGATTGCAACTTCACCACTTCAAGTCTGGCAGTTTCCTGAAAAGCCGGATCTCCGTCGAACCGCTTTTTGGCTTGACGGTAAAACTCGACTAAATCTCCTAGATCTAAAGCATCCCTGGTAGTTAGCGCCTCTGGATATTTTTCCCGCAGGTAGGCGATCAACATCCCAAACTGAGTACCCCAATCGCCGACGTGATTGAGTCGCAAGACATCCTGACCCCGAAATTCTAAAATCCGAGCGATGCAATCTCCAATAATCGTCGATCGCAGGTGGCCGACGTGCATTTCTTTAGCAATGTTGGGACTAGAAAAATCCACGATCGCTCGCAGCGGGTGTTTGGTTGTTGCTACTCCCAGGCGATCGTCTCTGGAGATAGCATTGAGTTGGGCTTCTAGATATGCAGGTTTTAGCGTCAAGTTGATAAAACCCGGCCCGGCAATGGTTGGAGGTTCGCAAAGATCGGCCAGATCTAAATGTTGGACTATAGATTCGGCGATCGCTCTTGGTGGTTTTCCTACCTTTTTCGCCAAAGACATGGCGACGTTAGATTGATAATCGCCAAATTGCGGATTGCTGGCAGGAACCAGCATCGGGTCGGTTTCAGCGCCCTCTGTATCCAATGCTTGGGCGATCGCTACTTGGAATTTTAATTTAAGTTCTTCTTGGATTGAGTTCATGATTTAAGGTAAGGAGTTTCCATAAATTTGCAGGTATGCAAGTTAGAAAGGATTGGGTACAGTGCAATTTTGACCTCTCTCCAAACCTCTCTCCTACGAGGAGAGAGGCTTTGATTCTCCTTCTCACTCTCGATCTAGCGTACCAATTTTTGTGTAGTATTATGCTACGCGACAAGGTTTATAGTTGTCTAATAATACTAGTATGGAGTCAGACTAGAGAGTAGCATTATCAAATAAATCAGCGATCGTGAATCAACATCAACATCTACTTCGAGTGCAGACGGCAGGTAAATCGCTGTGCAAAATCACTTCTAAAGTGCAGGCGATCGTAACCGAATCGGGAATAAGAACCGGACTTTGTACTATATTTCTGCGCCATACTTCTGCCAGTTTAATAATTCAAGAAAATGCCGATCCAGATGTGCTATTAGATCTAGAAAAATTCTTTGCCAAGTTAGTACCGGAAGACGGCAAAAGCTACATTCACAGTACAGAAGGCCCCGACGATATGCCAGCCCACATCCGCACTGCTATTACTCATACCTCCGAGCAAATCCCGATCGCGCAAGGTAGATTGGTGTTAGGAACCTGGCAAGGTATTTACCTCTGGGAACACCGCAAACACGGACATATGAGAGAATTGGTAGTTCATATTATAGGTATGTAAGCTGCCAATTCATTCGCTAAGCAAAGTCATATCAAATCCGGTTAATCGGTCATAATATGTAGTGCGCTTATACAAGCGGTTTTGATATCAATCTAACCCATTAGTGGACTACCGTGATGATGAACTAAATACCAAGAAGATGCCATCTTTTCAAAGATATTTGTGGCCATCGACTGCGATCGTACTCTTCTGCCACCACTTACTTGCAGCACCTTTTCGACCAGAACTACATAGGCAACGTCATTACGTACTTCTGCACTGATAATCTCTGTTTCAATTTCTAGATATTGAGTATTTTTAAATATGGCCTCCCAAGAAGCTCTAATCGCTTTCCAACCTCGCAAACTATTTCGCCCTGGATGAATGCAAAGACTAGCAGTGCCTTGCGACCAAATGGCACTCATCGCTTCAATATCCTTTTTCTCAAAAGCTCGATAAAAAGCTTCATTAGCAGCTAATACTTCTCGCTCATTAGCCATATTTATCCTATAAAAAACCCCCTGATTTTAATTATAGAGATTTTTCTATTAACTGCCGTCTTTAAAAAACAATTATTATCGCCGGATTTCAAATCCGCGCAAACCTTCTACTTCTTCGTATTCCACTGCAACATCTTTAACTACGGCTCCTCGCGGTCCTTGGTGACACCAGCGAACCATAGCCGATACTGCTGCCTCAGTGCCTTCAAACACGGCTTCGACGCGACGATACGTGCTATCGCACAGGCTAGCGCCAACGCTTAAATTCCTTACCCAACCAGCGATTCCTAATTCTGCTGCCCGATCTGAGGTGGCAAACCGATAGCCCACTCCTTGCACGATTCCCGAAACTAAGACGCGGGCGCGAATTTGAGGCTGAGGTACTGATGGATCTGTCATACCAGTAGCAGTTATCAGTTTTTTGAGATCTTTTGTTAGAATAACTGACTGTGTTGCTGAAAAGCTGTTGAACTAATTAAGAAGAGGTATATCTGTGTCTGTTGAAACTCTTGAAAAGCGTTCAACTTCCCGTAAACTTGCACCGCGCTACCGCGTGCTGTTGCATAACGACGATTTCAATACCATGGAGTACGTGGTCCAGGTATTGTTGACCACAGTACCTAACCTGACGCAACCTCAAGCGATCGACATTATGATGGAAGCTCATCACAGTGGCAAGGCGCTGGTGATTGCCTGCGCTCTAGAACACGCCGAGTTTTATTGCGAAACTTTGAAAAATCACGGTTTAACTAGCTCGATCGAACCAGAGGAATAATAAAACTTTTGTGGCTGAATTTACCTCGCCTAGCCCAGTACCCGCTCCTAGCACGGCTGGGCATCTTTTTGACTGTTTTGCTGCTGCTGTGGCTCCCGCTGGCTGCGCCGATTCACTTCTTGGTGGGCGATCGCAATTTGGTAACGATCCTGACGATGGGGCTGTTATTCGGGTTATTTATCCCCTGGCTGCGGTTTTGGAACCAAAAGGTTTACGGGCAAACTCAAGTTTTTAAAAGCTATGGTTTAGAGAGAAGTAGAAAAAATGCGATCGAACTGCTCAATGGTTTAACTATTGGGCTGTTTTTGGTACTAATTTTGTTTGGGGTAGAAGGGCAAATTGGTTGGATAGAGTGGCAACAGCCAAAGCTATTTTTACCTCAACTAGTTTTAGAAGGATTGTTGAGCGCCTTGGGCGTTGGTTTAGCAGAAGAGTTTGTATTTCGAGGCTGGCTGCTAGATGAGTTGCAAAGAGATTATCGTCTTTCTGTAGCACTCTGGGCAAATGCTGGTTTGTTTGCTTTAACGCACTTTATCAAGCCCCTATCTGAAGTTATTCGGACTTTTCCTCAATTTCCAGGATTGTTGCTATTAGGATTAACGTTGGTTTGGGCAAAAAGAAAACATCGGGGGCGTTTAGGAACTTCGATCGGGCTGCACGCTGGTTTAGTGTGGGGGTATTACATTATTAACGTGGGGCAAATGGTGCGTTATTCCGATCGCGTTTCCGATTGGATTACGGGTGTAGATGGCAATCCTCTAGCTGGGTTAATGGGGTTGATGTTTTTAAGTGCGATCGCTTTTTGGTATCGACGAGGGAGTAGCGATCGGGGAATATAGTTAATTTTGGGCAAGGCGATCGTCCTTATTCACTTCTATTTCTAAGTGCTGACTACCCTGGCTTCTCCCTTAGCCACGGTATTCAAAATTTCTAAAACTTTCGGTGCTAGAGGTTTGATATCTGCTAAACAGTTGGATGGTGCTTGCAGGACAACTACTGCAATGTCGAACTGTGGCAAATTCTGTTGAAACGATAAGTTGCGGTCAACAGTAATAAAAACATCGAACTCTGCTTCTGCAAGAGCAAGAGGTTGACCGTTCTTTACCCCTGCCCATCCCATTTGTGGAACTGTTTTCACCTCATGGTCAGGAAACTCCCTTGCAAGTTTGCGATCGATACACTCATCTAATAGGAGCTTCATACTATGCCACCATGCCAACGAGCCGTTCTCCAGCCTCTTCAAGCAACGCGACGGCCTGCTCTCTGGTCACAGTTGGAAATCCATCTAAAAAGTCGTCGATTGATTCTCCTGCTTTCAGATAGTCCAGAAGCGTCTGAACTGGAACTCTAGTACCAGCAAAAACTGGGGTGCCGCCCATAACGTCAGGAGATACGCTAATAACTGAGGAGCTTTTGAGCATATTTCGTTAACCTCTAGATTCTGTATTCACATTTTACTAATTTAGGACTTACCCAAACCCGCTATCGGACGAACCACGATCGCCATCCTCTAGCTGGGTTAATGGGATTGATGTTATGAAGTGGTTGGCGTAGCGACGGAACCGCGTCCTCCTGTGCGTAGCACGTATCGCTTTTTGATATCAACGAGGGAGCAGCAATTAGAGAATGTCTTGAATCTTTATGAGTGAAACCGTCTATATTGAAACCAGCATTCTGGGATATCTCACGGCTAGATCGACCAAAGATCTGATAATCGCTGCAAATATCGAAATAACAAAGGATTGGTGGGAATTTCGTCGAAACGCCTTTATTCTTTACACGTCAGAAGCCGTTCTAGACGAAGTAGCACAGGGGGACGCAGAGATCGCCGCTCAAAGACTGGAGATTTTGCGCGACTTTCCCCTGCTGGCATTGAACCAAGCGGTACAAAATTTAGCTGCACAATTTCTGGCTCGAAGTAGTCTTCCTCCAAAGGCGAAGGTGGATGCGATTCACATTGCTGCCGCTACCATACACGGTATGGATTATCTGCTAACGTGGAATTGCAAACATATTGCCAATGCTCAAATCCAGGGAAAGTTAGCGGAGATTAGTCTCGATTTCGGTTATGTGTTGCCTATCCTTTGTACGCCCAACGAACTAATGGGAGATTAGGTTATGTGGACAGATGAGATTGTCGAAGAGATCCACCGAATTCGCGAACAATATGCAAAATCCTTTGACTACGATTTGGACGCAATATTCGCAGACCTACGCAAAAAGGAAGCAGAAAGCGGCAAAGAAGTAGTTAACTTGTCGCCAGAGCCAGGTATAACAAAACGTTGGAGTGGAAGATCGAGAGATCTGCCTGGGGAAGCGAAGGATGTTAGCTGCCGCTCGACTTAGCTTTTATGACAATTCCAAAAGCAGCATTTATTCCACCCGATCGTCTGGCTAATATCCTAATTCTTAGATTAGGCAGAAAAATTTAGTCTGGGCGATAGTTAGCTTGTAATTTTCCCAAAACATCTGCGATAATGCGTAAAAGCTTACGTAAGCACTTACATTATTATGGATTTCTACTCTCAAATTGGTAAAGTTGCGTTAGGTAGCCGTTTGCGACGACTGAGCGATCGCCTGACAGAAGATGCTGCAAGAATTTATGCGCTTTACAACGTTCCGTTAGATCCAAGGTGGTTTCCTGTTTTCTATGTTCTGTCCCAGAAGGAGAACGCAGCCATTACTGAGATTGCTCAAACGATCGGACACTCTCATGCCTCTGTCAGTCAGATTGTGAAAGAGATGAGCAGTAAAGGATTCGCAACAACTGAAAAACATAGTCAGGATGCGAGAGTGAGCGTTGTTAGGCTCTCTGATACTGGAAAGCAGATGATTTCTCACCTCGAACGGCAGTGTATAGACGTAAACCAGGCTGTTGAGGAACTTTTATTAGAATCACAGCATAATCTCTGGAATGCGATGGCGGAGATTGAATTTCTACTTGCTAACCAAAGCTTTTTCGATCGTGTCCGAGCGGTGCGAAAAACGCGCGAACGGCAGACTGTTGAAATCGTTGACTACTTACCAGAGTTTCACGATGATTTCAAACGCTTGAACTATGAGTGGATTGGAAAATACTTTCAGATAGAAGAAGCCGATCGTCAGTCCCTCGATCGTCCAGATGAAAAAATTTTGCAGCCTGGTGGATACATCTTCATGGCACTGTATAATAGCGAAGTTGTTGGCACTTGTGCCTTAATTAAGAGGGATGACATTAGCTATGAATTGGCTAAAATGGCAGTCAAAGAACAAGCTAGAGGCAAAGGGATTGGATGGCTCTTGGGGCAAACAGCGATCGGCAAAGCGCGTGAGTTAAAAGCAGAAACAATTTTTCTAGAGAGCAATACAGTTTTAGAGCCTGCTATTAACCTCTACACAAAGTTAGGGTTTCGGAAAATAGTTGGGCAGCCTTCACCCTATCAGCGCTGTAATATTCAGATGGAGTTAAAACTTGTTTAGGCGCATTTTAAGAAGCATTACACAAGCAGACTAACATCGTTATACTAATTCCAAATGCAGTATTTATACCATCCGATCGCCTGACGTTACAATAAGACCAAAACCTTACTATTCCTAACTATCTATGAGCCTTGAGGAACTAATTAAGGAAGTCGATCGACTCGACGAAAACGACCTCGATCGCTTGCTCCATCAGGTCGTATTCCTCCGCGCCCGCCGCAAAGCAAAGGTTCTCCCTGAAACAGAAGCTCAACTTCTGTTGCAAATCAACCAAGGTATCCCCGCTGACATCCGCGATCGCTACCAAATCCTACGTCAAAAGCGAGAAGCTGAAACCCTCACCGACACTGAATATAACGCCCTAATCGACTTGAGCGATCGAATCGAACAAATTGGTGTCCAACGTCTCGAAGCCCTCGCTAATCTCGCCCTGCTACGTCAAGTTTCCCTGCTAGACCTGATGGAAACTCTTGGCATCCAGCCCGTAACATATGTCTAGCGAATACATTCCAGTTGCCTTGAAGCAACTCGTATTCGATCGCGCCAGAGGAACCTGTGAATATTGCCGCAGTCAGGCCAAGTTTGCAATCGATCCCCTGGTAATCGACCACATCCAACCCGTTAGCCGTGGCGGTCAGACCGTTGCAGAAAATCTAGCTCTCTCCTGCCAAACCTGTAACAATTACAAATACACCAAAACTGAAGCCCTCGATCCAGTTACAAGCCAAACTATTTCGTTATTTCATCCCCGCCAAATGGTTTGGGAAGAGCATTTTTCTTGGAATGAAGATGTAACTCAGATGATAGGGCTTACTCCCATCGGACGCGCTACGATCGCCCTCCTTCAAACCAATCGCGATGGGGTCAGAAATATGCGTCAAGTTCTCGCCATTATGGGCTACCATCCACCCGATTAGAAAATCTATTTATCTTAAATTATAGCTGTCGATCGCCATCCTCTAGCTGGGTTAATGGGATTGATATTTTTGAGTGCGATCGCTTTTTGGTATCGACGAGGAAGTAGCGATTAGGGAATATACCGATGCTAGAAAAAGAGCCTGAAATGACCGCCAAGAATGCGATCGAAATAGTACAACTTTTCGAGCAGCATGGCATAGATATTTGCATCGATGGTGGATGGGGTGTTGATGCTTTGCTGGGAAGACAAACACGAACCCATGCTGACCTAGATATAGCCGTTCGGCATCAAGATTTAGCTCGAATACGCTCTTTGCTTGAAGCCAGAGGCTATCGAGATCTGCACCGTAAGGATACGCGCGATTGTAACTTTGTCTTGGCAGACGAGCGCGGGCATCAAATCGATATTCATTCGTATACATTTGATTCCGCAGGCAATAATATTTATGGGATTGAGTATCCATCTGATTCTCTAACCGGAATTGGTTCTGTGAATGGGTATCCCGTCAAATGTATATCGCCAGAGTGGATGGTGAAGTTTCACACTGGATATAGACCTGATGAGAACGATTATCGAGATGTTAGAGCTATCTGCCAACACTTCGGCATCAAAATACCTGTGGAGTACGAAGAATTTGAGAACAAGAAATAGCGATCGAATAAGTCTAACAACTTCAACAGCAAGAGAACGAGTTTCTGCAAAGCTAGATCCGCTCTATATGTCGATCGCCATCCTCTAGCTGGGTTAATGGGATTGATGTTATGAAGTGCGTTGGCGTAGCCTGTGCGTAGCACGTATCGCTCTTTAGACGAGGGAGTAGCGATTACTGAGTTTGAGTCATTTTGGATTCGCGAACAGTGGCATCCTCAACTATTTCCCCTCTTTTGGGATTACGATAATCGAAGCTGTTATGCGGTTCTCGGAGATTCAGAGCAACAGGAAACAACCCCTATCCTTAATCTTGAATTTGTAGATGGTTATTACGGCGAATATTATAAAGAGTTTCCTAGCCTCACTCAGATGGTTCAAAGCGAAGCTGAATGTTATGAGGCTGGTATTTATACTAATAATTCCACTTGGGAGGAAGAACGAGAGATCCGACGAAAGTATCAAGATAAACCTATAAAGCTTTGGCGAGCGCCGGATTTTGTATAATACGATCGCTTTTTGGTGTCAACAAGGAAGTAGCGATTAGAGAATGTCTTGAATCTTTATGAGTGAAACCGTCTATTGGGAGATTAGGTCATGTGGACAGATGAGATCGTCGAAGAAATCCACCGAATTCGTGAAGAGTATGCAAAATCCTTTGACTACGATTTGGACGCAATATTCGCAGACCTACGCAAAAAGCAAGCAGAAAGCAGCAAAGAAGTCGTGAACTTGTCGCCAAAGCCAGTCCTAACAAAACATTGGAGCGGAAGACTGAGAGATTTGGCGGAGGAAGCGAAGGATATTAGCCGCCACTCGACTTAACCGTTATGCCAATTCCAAAAACAGTATTTATTCCAAGCGATCGCCACCTGCTGCCCGCTCTTGACATAAAACCGACTGCGCCGATCGATATAGCGTCTGTAAATCTGTGCCATCATCGGGATACTGCGCCACGCCAGCACTAAAGGTAATTCTGCTCTTAATTTCTGGCAAAATTTCTGCTAGAGATTCGATCGCCTCAGCTTTGCTCGTCCCATACAAGCCAACCACAAATTCAGCCCCGCCCCAACGAGAGACGACATCCTCGCGCCGGAACTTGGCCAGCAGCAATTGTCCGAATTCCCGTAAGATGCGATCGCCTGCTCCATGTCCCGATTGCTGGTTCAACTGTTTTAAATTGTCGATTTCCAAAACTACCAAAGATAAAGGCTGCTGAGAACGCCGGGCTAAAAGCAGGTACTTATTTACATCTTGGATTGATTTTTGCCAGTTAGTAACTCCGGTCAGCAAATCGATTTCGGCTTGCGAGCGCAGCATTCGGCTCCGTTCTAGACGATTGAGCAGGCGAGTTACCAGTTCTGGAACCAGGATGGGCTTGCTGACATAATCATCTGCTCCCGCTGCAAATATTTGTTGAATGCTCTTGGCATCGCTTTTGCTGGTCAAAAATAGCACGGGCAACCAACCCCAGCGGGAGTCGTCGCGAATCGCCTGACACAATTCAATACCAGTGACTTCTGGCATTTCTAGATCTAATACGACTAATTCGGGGTTAGTCTGCGCCAAAACCTCCCAAAACTGCCCCGGACGATCGAGCGCCGTTACTTTTAAGCCCCAAGGTTCTAGTAAGGTACAAAGACTATCTAGCAGCAAGCGATCGTCATCTACTGCCAAAATGGAAATTGCGGTTCTGGCAGCTTGAGGATCGACAGCGATCGTCCTATTAGCTTCTTGAGCTAACTGTTCTGCCCTTTGGCGATCGCTATCTGCGAGCAGTAGCAGCGGCAGCAATTCGTCTTTTGGTAAGCTTGGGGTAACTTCTAAGGATGGAGAATTTTGTTGCTGTAAAGATTGAGAATCTGTAGACTCTACTAGTTGCTGCAAGTCTGTTGCCAAGGAGTGAAAGTAATCCTTCTGGGCGCTGACCGACGCGCTCTCTAACTCTAATATGGTTTCGATTAGCTTGGCTAACTCCGAACCCGCTCCTAAACCATAAGTTCCTAACGAACCAGCTAGTTTGTGAGCTTGCTGCCTAGCGCGTTGCTGCATTTCTTCAGGCAGATCGCCTGCGATCGACATTTGAGCGGCTTCTATTAAAGTTGCTACCTGCTGGAGCAAATTTGGTTTGGCTTTATCCCAAACTTTGGCGACAAACGCCCGCATTTCTTGTTGCTTCTGGCTATCGGCGCTAGGAGGTGAGACTGGGGGTTTGAGTTCGACTGGATTGAGCCGATAACCCAAGCCGTAAACGGTTTCGATTAGATCGATCGCTCCCGCCGCTTTGAGCTTTTGCCGCAGTCCTTTAATATGAGCCGTGACCGTCTCTTCTCCCGGCGCTTCCTCAAACGACCACAATCGGTCTAAGATGGCACTGCGGCTGTGCACCTGATGCCCGTGGCGTAAAAAGAACTCTAAAATCGCATACTCTTTAGGAGTCAAAGATAAAGGGCGATCGCCATAAGTAACTTCACACTGGCTCGGATCGAGCCGCAAGTTGCCCCATTGGAGTATGGGAAGAGTAGCCGCACCCCCTCGGCGCAGCAGGGCGCGAATCCGGGCTGCTAGTTCTGGTAGCCTGACTGGCTTCACCACATAGTCATCAGCCCCAGCGTCTAAGCCCATTACCTTGTCATTCTCGGCTTCTTTAGCCGTCAGCAGTAGCACCGGAACTCGCTGGCCTTGCGATCGCAGTCTTTTTAACAAACTGATGCCATCGAGTTTGGGCAACATAATGTCTAGCAAAATCAAGTCATAAGTCAGGCTTTCTGCTAGTTCCCAAGCGGCTTGACCGTCGGGAGCGCGATCGACGACATAATGCTGAGCGGTAAGGGCATTGGCGAGCAGAACGGCAGTCTGTTCGTCATCCTCCACTAGTAAGATTCTCATAGCTGGGGGGGAGAGGGGGAGATGGGGAGATGGGGAGATGGGGAGATGGGGAGATGGGGAGATGGGGAGATGGGGAGGGGAGAGGAAATGGAATAAATAGATGGAAATTATACAAATTATATGGCTATTCCCCGTTCTTTATCTCTGATGTCCCATCCTCCATGCCCTATGCTCTATGCCCTGTTATCCGATTCAGGAACTTTTGCCAAAGCAACTGCGTCGAGAGAAACTAAGGTTGTCAAAATATGCCATGAGTCAATCAATTGCTGTATCCTGGTCAACGGTTGAGGTTAGTAGTCCTCAAACGTCCGTGCAACCACAGAAACTCTCAAACTACGATCTGATTTTGCGCTCTCAGGCCGGGAATCGTCCCGATCGCGCCATTTTTGCCGAACTCATGCGTCGGTATCAATCTCACGTGGATAAACTTTTGTACCACTTAGCCCCCGATTGGCAAGATCGATCGGATCTGGCTCAAGAAGTGTGGATTCGGGTTTATCGCAATATCAAGCGCCTGCAAGAACCAGAAAAGTTTCGCGGTTGGTTGAGCCGGATTGCGACTAATCTGTTCTACGACGAGTTACGGAAACGCAAGCGGGTTTCTCATCCTCTATCGCTCGACGCTCCCCACATGACCGAAGAAGGGGAAATGGATTGGGAAATTGCGGCTGACAGTCCTAGCCCAGATGAAGATTTGAGCACGCGCGAGTTCTACGAGCAACTCCATTTGGCGATCGCCGATTTACCAGAGGCGTTCCGCACGACGATCGTTTTACGAGAAATTGAGGGCATGGCTTATGAGGAAATTGCGGAAATTACTGGTGTATCTTTAGGTACCGTCAAGTCGAGGATTGCCAGGGCCAGATCGAGACTGCAAGCGCATCTCCAACCCTACCTAGACGAGCGGTAAGTCTAACGCCGCCTCAAAAGAGAAAGTTAAATTACTTAGATCTACTGAGGTGAAACTATGGGTTAATGCCTAGACTGATTTTTAATGGTTCTTAGATCTCACAAATTCGCTCGCAGTTGTAAAGCTCACATGACTCCCAACTCTGAATCTGGTAACGATCTTCACATCAAAGGCAGCAAGGAAATTGATAGTTTGCTGCGCTCTCGGTTTGAATTGCTTAGTGCTTACATAGATGGTGAGGTGACGGTTGCCGAACGTCGCCAAGTGCAAGAGTGGCTAGATCGAGAGCCAGAAGTGCAGCGCCAGTACGCTCAACTTCTCAGGCTGCGGCAAGTCATGCAATCTCTACCATTGCCCTTAGATCGAGTTCCTGTAGAAGAAACGATCGAACAAGTATTTATCCGTCTCAATCGCTATCGCTTTCGGCGGTTGTTCGTTATAGGCGGCTCCGCGATCGCGGCTGTGGTTATCGGTGGTTTAGCCAGCATTTTCTCTGGCAGTCAATCTCCCGTTCCCCAAATAGCCGAAGCCCCCGCACCGCAAACGGTAGCAGAATCGCCAAATTTAATGGTGGCTTTAAACGCTCCCCCGATCGAAATTCCTAAACCCGCAGTCGCAGCCCCCTCTAGATCTGTCAGCCCTTTTTCTAGATAAGCGGGCATCGGGCAAGGAATAAGGGGAAGAATTACTTATTACTTATTACTTACTAGTCTCACTCTGACTACCAACTCGTGGAGCGCAGCCTTTACAGAGGGTTCTTCTTGCAAGTGACTTTGCTGACTGGCTGTTTCCAACTCCTGGCACAGGCGAGTATATTCCCGATCGTGCCAAGTCAGATCGGCTGTCGCTAAAACCGATCGCTCTGCCCCTGCTAGTTTTCTGGCTACTAAGTCAGAAATGTAGGGTAATTGGAACTTTTCGTTGAGTTTGACTAAGTTAGCCTCAACTACACCCGTTTGCATTAAGTGAATACCTGTTAATAATACGCGGTAGACGTAAAGCAAAGGCTTGACTCTAGGGGGATTTTCTTTGGCCAACAGTCCCCACTGAGTTTGGGCAAATCCTAAATAGTGGTAGCTGTGGTATTTGGTAATGCAGCCAGCAGCGATCGCTTTTAATTCTTCATGTTCTGGGGTAGTGCTAACTACCAGCGGGGAATATAGTTGCTCTAGAACGTAGCCATTGCGCTTGAGTAGGAGTCCGCAGAATTTTTTTAGATCGTGAGTTACCAAGTCGATTTCTAAGCCTTCCTCAACCTTAGAAACTTCGATCGTCTCGCGTCCTATCGTCAATCCCACCACTTCTGGCAGGGGAAGAATGTGAACTCCCCTAAGATCGTAGTCAGAATCGGGCGAGGGAAAACCATACAAATGCGCCCCGCTAATGGTGGCAAACATCAGCGGATAAGGTTGCTCGGAAATAATCGATCGCAGTTGAGGAGCGTTAGCCCAACTTGCAGTCATATCGAATCTCGTTTATTCTTTAGTCCGTGTAGGCGGCCTACCCTGCGGGAAGCCGCTAGCGCGTCTACGTTTGTGTAGACGCGGTTTCAACCGCCAGGACTAGGCAGATTTAGCTACATAAATAGGAATTGTACGCCATAAAGTAAGGGACGCAAACCTTTGCGCCCCTACTAACTTTTCGATCTGTGCGTAAGCCCTATAAGATTTTTAGAGCCTGGAACACTGGTCTTCCTTGCTTCCTTGGACGATATTGCCTCTTCCGGTAGGTGCGGGATTGTTTTCCTTGCACTGCAAATTCCCATTAATTCGGTTCGTGTTAATTCTCACACCGCCAGTATTTTGGAATGCTTGGAGACTGCCGCCGATCCGGTTGCTGGTTGCCACTAGCAGACCTCGATTTTGGAACAACTGCAAGTCGCCATTAATTTGAGAATTGGCAATGTTAGCTGCCCCACCTTGTTCGATTTGGATGCTCCCTCCAATTACCGAACTAGAGCCAACCGTAACTGCTCTGGCATTCTCGGCTTGAATGTTACCGACGACACCCACCCCAACTGCTCTTAAAGTGGCATTAGACTCGACTTTAACGGTTCCTTGTACTCTCGTACCGTTCAAGGTGCAGGTAGCACCACTGGGCACTCTGACGTTATCTAGGGTGACAGCGCCGAGAGTACCCCGGCAAGTAGTTTCTTCAGCTAAAGCGACTTGCGCCCCCGCCAGAACGCCAATGGTAGTCAAAACGGCGATCGCAGATAAATTAATGTTCTTCATAATTGAGATTCCTCCGATTGCTCGCAACTTTTTTGTTGCTTAATCACAGAATCGCCATTCAGAATTAAATTTCAATGAAACTTAGATGAGAACTTTTTCACGTTCGCTAAAGAGCGCAACAAATTGAAAATTCAGTAAATATTATCCTTTGTCAAAAGTTACGAATCAGAGATATAAGTGCTGAAAAAGTTAAGAGTTACACTTATTACCCTTCGGCAGGCTCAGGGCAAGCTTATTACTTGTTACTTGTTACTTATTACCAGATCGCGATCGCCTGCCCACTGGCCGATATCCTGGTGTTGAATGGCCGCTGCCATTAAGTCTGGGAATAAGTCTGGAGTGCAGCCGAAGGCAGGAATTCCTAAACTGGCCATAAATGCGGCATTAGTGCGATCGTAAAAGGGCGTACCTTCATCGTTGAGGGCTAAAAGGGTAATAAATTGTACCCCTGAAGCTGCGATCGCTGCTATTCGTTGCCGCATTTTTTCCTGGTTGCCACCTTCATAGAGGTCGCTAATCAGCACCATAATGGTGTCTTGAGGCTGACGGACTAATCCCTGGCAATATTCCAAAGCGCGGTTGATGTCTGTTCCTCCGCCTAATTGCACGCCGAAGAGGACTTCTACCGGATCTTGCAGCATATCGGTTAAATCGACGATCGCGGTATCGAATACCACTAATTTAGTTTTGACAGCGGGCAACGAAGCGAGTACCGCACTGAAAATACTGGCATAAACTACAGAAGTTGCCATCGAGCCGCTTTGGTCCACGCAAAGAATAATATCTCGCAAAGACGATCGCTTGCGTCCGTAGCCGATGCGAGTTTCTGGAATAATCGTGCGATACTCCGGCTGATAATGGCGCAAATTTGCTCGAATAGTGCGATGCCAATCGATTTCTGTGTGGCGCGGGCGACGGTTGCGAATTGCCCGATTAAGGCTGCCCATAACTGCTTGCCGCGTCGGTTGTTCTAACTTCCGCTGCAATTCTTCTACGACCTTTCGGACGACGATCCTCGCCGTTTCCTTAGTTTTACCGGGCATGACATGACTGAGAGAGAGAAGATTGGCAACTAGTCCCACATCCGGCTCGATCGCTGAGAGCATTTCCGGTTCCATCAGCATTTGCCGCAGGTTCAAGCGTTCTAAAGCGTCCTGCTGCATCAATCGCACTACCGAAGTGGGAAAGTAGGTGCGAATATCGCCCAACCATCGCGCTACTTTAGGCGAAGAACTGCCCAATCCGCCGCTGCGATCGCTATCGTACAGGGCCGTCAAAGCCCCATCCATTGCCCGATCTTGGGTTGAGAGTTCTACGCCTCCTTCTCCAGCCATGCCACCTGCCCCTGCCTGGCATCCAATACCATCGGCATCGCCACCGCCTAAAACCAAGCGCCAGCGCCGCAACCGTTCCGATTCAGAAGAATTGTTGACCATGATGCAGCTTGTAATTTTAGCTTTCCTAATTTTCGCCCTTTTAAATGGAAAAATGAAAGGCGATTGACTTTCATTCCCCTTAAAATCGAAATATTTAAATAAGCAAGCGATCGCCGACTCAAACAATATAACCAATTGGGAAGAAGTCATACGAAATCCAGTTTTTAAAAGCCCCAAATCGCTGCCCTCATCCCCCAGCCCCTTCTCCCGCAGGAGAAGGGGAGAAAGAAAAACCGATTCTTCCCCCTCGATCGCTTACCTTTGAGGGAAGGAGATTGAAGGCATGAGGGCAAGATGTCTATACACGCTAGCCCATGGGGAGAGGGATGTTCGTTAGAGATCGCCTCCCTAGAGGGTGAAGCGAAGCTAAAATCCTTCCCCTCTCCCATGGGAGAGGGGTGCCCGTTAGGGCGGGGTGAGGGCAAACCAGGTTTTGCTAAACGGATTTGGTATTAAAAAGCGATCGGACTTCTCTAGATAATCTCGAACTGAGCGTTTATGCTAGAAAAATTAGATTCAATTCGCTGGAAGAAACTAAGCCATTTTCGTTGTAATGCCAGTAATATTCCAAAAGCTATTCGGAATTTAACATCCAAAGAGCGGAGCGTTCGTCTAGATGCTATTTGGACTTTATCCGAAGACCTTCACCATCAAGGCACTGTCTGTGAAACGACCGCTCTTGCAGTCCCGTTTTTAATCGAGCTATTACAAGAACCAGAAGTTGAAGACAAATTAAATATTGTTGCCTTTCTAAGTTCAATAACTTTTGAGAGCCTTTTTGATTACGCTCATCCAGCAGCAGTTTTCTTTCAATCTTACTCGGATGAATATGTAGAATCTATATGGTGGGAATCAGCTTGTGCCAGCCATCTAGTACGTTCTGAAGTACAGAAAGGCTCCTCGGTATATCAACAATTATTATTAGCCCAAGAACAGCCATTTCTTCGAGGTGCTGCTGCTTATTTACTAGGAATATTAACTGATTGTGACGACCAAAATATAAACTGGCTGAGATCGCAGTTCGCTACCGAACAGGATGAGGGAGTTGGTGCTGCTATAGTTTTATCTGTGGGACTTTTATCTGACGATCGACCTGAAAATACGGCGTGGCTGCAAAAGATATTCGATACAGAAACCTCTTTATTTTTGAGGATAAATGCAGCAATTGGTTTGGCGAGAAGCATTCCACAGCGCGTTCCCGAACCAGTAATCGATCTGCTAGTGGATTCAATCGGCAATCCTAGTGAAGTAGCTTCAATGTTCGATCGATATCCTTGGCAATTTGATAGTTTGCTAGAGTCTGAAATTATGCAGTATTGGTGCAGCATTGCTTTGAATCGGGTTGGAAGAAGATCGCTGCGATCGCTACCAACTCTAATTAATGCTTTGGCTAAGGTTTCACACGAAGTTAGTTATGAGATTGCCAGGTATATTCTCAATATCATTTTTGATAGTGAAGCCATGCCTGACACATTAACGGTAGAGCAACTATCTGACGAACAACGTTTGGGCTTAGAAGCGATCGCCAATAGCAAACAGCTTTGGTTGGGATATTCAGAAAATTATATCTTATATTACGTAGCTTCTATGCTGCAAGATTTTGGCTTACCAACAAGGCCAGAAAAACTACAAGCATTTCTGGCTGGAGAATTAACTCTAGAAAATTGTAACGGACTCGACGATATTCCTTTTTAGGCTCGATCTACATTAATTATCGACCTTGTACGTAAGTATTCAAGCCGACAAGATTTTAGTTGCATCCGAAAGCCGAAATTGTATAGGTGTTTCCAAGGGCCTTCAACCCACCCACTTCTATGTTTACCTGGTAAGGTGTAGCATTTGCCCTTGCTGCGCCTTGAATGTCGTAAGGTTTATTTTCTGCTAACTCAATTGTCCGGTTAAACGCGTTATCGGCAGTGTCATTGTTATATTTCAGAGACACCCGCACCTCGTATTCGCCTCCATTTTGGGGCACAATCCGAGCCACATAGCGACGAAAACTTCGATTGCTGGGCACGGCAAAATCGGTGTTCCAGTTACTCTTAGTAATTCCAGTGCTGGGAGGAGATACTGATTTTTGCACTTCTGTTCCCGAACCGCCCACAACTGGTAAGGCCGCGCAACTTTGGGCTTGGGCTGGTGACAGGCTGGTAAGGGTGGCAATGCTAGCGATACTGACAGCACTAGCAGCGGCGATCGCGCCTAATCGGTTTCTCGTCAAATACTTCATAGTCCTCCGATGGCTTTGATAATGCTGGTTTTGATACAGGCCGAACATAACTTTTACCCTGTAAATAATGACTAAATCTTACTCAACACACTGCGTTTGGATACACAGCCACCAGGTAGATTTTGCTTCAGCCAGCAGAATGAATCCCAAAGGGGATAACAGCACCTTCTGGTTAATTCTCAGAATTAGTAGCAATCGTCGTCTGTAGCTGTTGTTTGAAACGATCGTATTCAACTATTTCTGAGCGCAAGCGGGCGATTAAAACTTCTACTCCCTGCTTCTGGGCTTGTAACAAACGGGGACTTAAAGTAGAGGGATTAATATCTAAATTAGCTAGAGCTTGTTCTAACTCTTTCAAGTTGGTCTGAGTAACTTGATATTGTTGCTCGTTTTGGATCGCCATAACCTCACCTGCGCTCGATATATCTAAAGATCGATCGCAATTCTTTATAAACTTCAAATGGCGGAATTGGTGCATTCATCGCCTTAACTGACTCCCAACAGTTGGGCAATCAAAGGCACGATCGCAGCGGCTCGATCGAGATCTAGATCTACAGATTTGGCTTCTAAGCCGGGAATCTGATTTCTAACTTTGCCCTGACGCAACCTCTCTCCCATTTGTCGTCGCTCTGCTGCTGGAAAGGTGGAAAAGGTGCGACGCAGTAAGGGTAATACCTCTGTAAAGGTATCTACTGGTAGCCCTGCAAGCCATTCATCGATCGCCTGCCAGAGCGCGTCTTGATGCAGTAGCAGCAGCCCGCTACCTTTAAGTAAGCCTTCGATCCAAGCAGCAGCTTGAGTGGGTTCGTTAGCGGTGGAAAGGGCATAACTCAATCGCCTAGCAATCTCATCGATATCTAACGATCCTGCATCTAGTAACAAGCGACAACACCGCCCCGCAATCAGTCCGTGCAAGCTGGCGCGATCGGCTAGCCCTCGTAGGGCGTTCTGCCAGTCATTCGTGAGATCGGGTTGCTCTAACAGACTTACTGCTCGATTTGTCTCCACGATATGTTTGTCCATTTCCCCAGCGGCTTCATCGTTGAGGGAGGCACAGGCTAGAGGCAAGCCTACGCAAATTCGCACCACGAATCCTCGGACGATCGAGCCTACCATGGATGTTTCGATCTGCCTGACGTTGCCGTAACGCAACACGTTCGCTAGGGCCGGGAGGGCTGCCATTAAATGGGCAATATCTTGGGCGAGGGCGGCTTCTGCTTGCAGGCGATCGAGCAATAATTTAATGGCTGCGGGTAAATTGGCTAGCAGGGCGCGATCGAGGAGATCGGTCAATTGAGGTAATTGGGTACTAGTGGCGGCTAAATGGCGGACGTAGTTGCTGGCCGCGGCTTCTACCGTGGTTCCCCAGCGACTGCGTTCGATTAACTGCACCTCAAAGGTCGGTTGCCAAGCCAAATTCCAGGCTTCTTTGAACGTCCCCTTACCGCTGGTGCGGGCCAGCTTGCCCCAAGGAACTTCTAGCAGGTTGAGGCGATGTAAAAGTTGCGATCGCGCTAGATCGTTGGGTTGCCGCAGATCTAATTCTAGCGATCGCGAATCTACTTCTGGTTTGAGTCGCAGCCGTTTCTGAAGGCGTTGGAGATCTTGTTGTAGGGGAATGGTAGGGCTAGTGGGAACTTTACCCAAGCGATCGTTGACGATCAGCCGTTCGCGAATTAACTGCATGGGTAAGGTATCCCCAAAACACAGCACCGTTTGCACGGCTTCGTTCAATTCGGCCAATCCTGGAACGGTGCGATCGCGCATTGCCGCCAAGGTTTCTGCCAACCGCACGGCTTCGATGACGCTGGCAGAAGAAGCATCCATCTGCTGCTGTCGCAACAGGTGAGCCACGCGCGTTAGCCATCGGGTAGTAATTTGCTGCGGTTTCTTTACTGTCCATAGATGTTCGTACCATCCCGGCGATTCAATTCCCGCCCCATAGCCGCTGGACAGTGCTAAGCGGCTGTAAGTCCAGGGAATCCATGAGGCTTCGACTTTGATTTTTGGTAGTCCCTTGAGTAACTCGCTATCGGGTTTGGCGGGGGACATGGCGGCTAAGACTGGGGCGTGCCACGCGCCGCAGACGACGGCAATTTTGCTAAAGCCTTGTTTCTGAGCCTCGCGAATCGTCTGGCGCATATAGGCTTCTCGCTGTTGTTCCCGCAGTCGTTCCGTAGGGCTGCCCTGGTGAATATCGCCCAATTCTTCTCGCAGGGCCGTCATTGCTTCCAAAATGGCGGCGAACAGTTCCGTACTATCCCGTCGGTGTTCCACCATCTGTTCCCACCAGCGTTCCCCATCTTCGTAGCCTGCGGCTGCTGCTAGGCATTGTAGGGGATCTTGCAGCAGGCGATCGGGGGTTATTTCTTCGCTAGCATCGGCTTCGGCTTCGCCAGCAAGCATCGCTTCCGGTTCGGTAGTTGACTCGTCGCTTCCTAGTTGATGGGTTTGAGGTAAATCCATAAACCTCACTGGAATTCCTTGCCTCAATCCATACTGCATCGCTTGCCATTCTGGGGAGAAGGCCGCAAAGGGATAGTATACCGATCGCTGCGGATCTTCTGGGGCATATAACAGTAGGGCTACCGGAGGTTTCATCCCTGCCTCTGCTGCCAAGGGGATTAATTCATCGGCTTCTGGAGGACCTTCAATTAAGATCGCATCTGGTTTTAATTGGTGCAATGACTGCACCAGGCTGCGAGCCGAGCCGCAACCGTGATGGCGAATGCCGAAGACTGTTAACGAGTTTGACATTATTCGATCGGGACTTACCGCACAGACACCACACGTAGTAGGGGCGCAATGCTGTTCCGTAGCTCTGCCGAAGGATTGCGCCCTTACCCATAATATCCAATCGGTCGATTCTGAGAATTTACCGCCAAGCGTTCGCGCAGCGCGTACTTCGCACGTATCGCCGATCTTGCGCAAACCAGTTTCCGAAAACCATTACTAACTTTTCGTAGTATAATGTAGTATAACTTCTGGCGTGCCCTAACAGCGAGAGCTTACATACATTAGTACGAGAGGAAAGGTACCAATGCTCTAAGGCATTGGGCGAGAAGCGACGAAGGCGCAAAGAACCCGGCAGGTTGGCGTAGAAGTGGCCATCCTTTAAAGAGTGTGTAAAAACTCATCGGCGGAGTTCCTTCTAAGCGACAAACGCTTTGCTCTAGCAACTTGCACGCAGGAGATGAAAGCGATCGCCACCTTGCCAATCATCATAAATCTAATTGGTGGATATATAACGGAGATAAACGCAGATAAACCTTGTCCTGAGCAAAGCCGAAGGAGCAGATGTAATTGATGATTTATCAGTTTTTGCTAGATATCTAATCGATCGCGAACCGCAAACATCTGAAGGAGAAATGACTCGTGAATTTAGAGGAAGTACGCAACACTTTTGAACGGCAAGCGTTTAACTACGATCGCTTAATCCCGAAGTTGATTCCTTACTATCGAGAACAGCATACTTTGTTGTTGGAATTAATTCCTTTTGACAAGGGCGATCGTTTTAAAGCTTTAGATTTGGGATGCGGTACGGGGATTTTATCGCACCTGATTTTGCAAAACTTTCCTCAAGCTACTGTGGTATCGTTCGATCTGGCTGAAAATATGCTGGCAGTTTGTCAAAAGAACTTGTTAGCTTATGAAGAGCGATCGCTTTTGAAATTAGGAAATTTTGCTACAGACGATCTGGGTTCTGGATATGACTTGGTGATTTCTGGTTTAGCCATTCATCATTTAGATAACGATGCCAAACAAAATCTATTCAAACGGCTGTTCTCAGCCATGAACTCTGGAGGTTTGTTACTAATTCGCGATGTGGTTACAGGTGCTACTACCAAATTAACCAAGCAATACGAGCAACTGTGGCGTGACTATATAAAGTCCAATGGAGAAGACGATCGCCATTGGTTTCAAAAATATCTGGAAGAAGATATACCCTCTTCAGTGGAAGACCAAATTCAATGGCTAAAGAAAGCTGGTTTTACAGAAGTTGGCTGTCACTGGCGGTATTTTAATTTTGCTATCTTTGGCGGTATGAAAGGTTAATAGCATGAACGATTCTCGTTTAGTGAAAATCAGCAAATACTTGAGCAAACATCTACGGCACAGTCCCGAACGAATTGGACTGGAACTCGCCGAAGGTGGCTGGGTGGAAGTAGAAGAACTTTTATCTGCGTGTCGGAAGCATGAATTTAAAATTAGCCTTGAGGAACTCAATGAAGTAGTATCGAAGAATGACAAAAAACGATTTTCATTCGATGCTACAAGAACTCGAATTCGTGCGAATCAGGGGCATAGCGTAGAAGTAGATTTGCAATTAGAACCTGTCGATCCTCCAGATGTGCTATACCATGGAACAGGAGAGCGATCGGTTAAATTAATTCTGACTACAGGCTTAGAGAAAATGTCGCGCCATCACGTCCATTTATCTAAAGATATAGCAACAGCAAAAGCTGTGGGTATGCGTCACGGCCGTCCGGCTATTTTTACTGTAGATGCCAGGGCAATGTCTGAAGCTGATTATCTATTTTATTGTTCGGATAATGGAGTATGGTTAGTCGATCGCGTTCCCCCCGAATACTTGCAACTTATAGATTCTTGGACGCTCAAGCCTATGAAAATATAAATTAAATTACAATCTAGAATTCACAATTTCAACTCCACACCTTACACCCCACACCCAACATTCCAACATGAGTTCGGGTTACTTTGGCGGACAAGACAACAACTATGGTTCAAACAACAATCCTCAAAATCGAGGCTTGCTTGGTGCTGGCTGGCGACCGTTAAACCGCCAATTAGAATGGGAATATTTATGGCATTTAGCTACTAATGATACTTGGGAGCTAAGTCAAAAAACTGTTGGAATAGCTAGCGATTTAGCTGATGCGATCGGACGCAATCAATATGCGTGGTGGGCAAATGTATTAAATCTCTTTTCTAGCGATACTCGCTATAACTTAGATGAATTTTGGAATTATATTACTCCCGAACCGCCCACTCCAGATTACCGTTATAAAGATGTTTTAGCTACAGAAACTCCCATCAAACAAAATGTCAGTCGCGACGGCATTCCGATCGATTTCGTTTTGAATAAATTACAAGAAATTACCATTCTCAAAATCCTGGCAATTTTGGGAAAACCGAATATCATTACCCAGTATTATTGGGAGCGATATTTTTATTATCCTACCGAACGGTTCGTCAGTTGGGAGCGGCTAGAAACATTAGGTACGGTGTATGCTTATTGGGCTAAAGAAGAAATTTGGCTGCGAATCGATAATTACGATCGAGAACGCCAACAATATACCTTAATGGCCAAGCAATTAGCGCCTCTGATTAGGAAAGCCACTTACAATCTAGCTGCCATCCTCAGCGGTTACAAGAGTCGCATCGGACAAGTTCACAGTCAATATCCGATTCGATCGTTTCCGGCTGAAATTCAAAGTTTTACTGACAAAGTACAGCAAGAAATTCTCGATCGCCATCAGTTAGCTGTTTTAGTTCACGGAGAACCGGGTACGGGTAAAACTGCTTGGACGCAAGCCGTGGCTAAAGAGATTCTAGTTCCTCTTGGCTATGTAATTTTTATTCTCGACCACGACGCAGTAGAAAACTTTGTACCTCCTACCTACTTAGAACGCATCTGTATCATTATTAATGAAGCAGATAACTTAGCTCAAGATCGAGCTAGTGCCGTCGCGCAAGGTAATAATAAAACCGAGCATATTTTGAGTTTGCTAGATGGAACTTTGTACCAAAGCGTCATCGATGAATCGGGAATTCACAACCAGCAAAAATTAGTAGTGTTGATGACGTGCAATACTACTGAAAGACTAGATCCAGCAGTTCTACGCAAAGGTAGAGTCGATTTAATCGCCCAATTCGATCGACGATTTGTTTAAACAGAAGTTCAGAAGTTTAGAAGTTCAGAAGTTCAGGAGTTCAGAAGTTTGAGAGACGCGATCGATCCCCCTTGTCATCTCAATTATCCGCTCGACCTACTTTGCTCCTTTCTTCTGCCGATAACCGTTTAACGCTGTTGAAAAGATACCAGATTATCAAACCGCCAATAACTAAACGTACTATTGCAGAAGTCCCTAAACCGACTGACATAATTAGAAGAGAGGTTAAAACTAGAAATCCCAGAGCAACCAATAATACTGTAGTAATTAATTTGGGGGATTCGACCAGGAGTTTTGGCAGCGATATCCCTATATATAAGGAGGCAATTGATAGTGCCATACCAATTAAGCCCAAAACCAAAAGGATTATGTTTCCACTCGCTACTGTCAAAAGCTTATAGTGGTCGAACCCACTCAATAAACCAACAACAATGAAATACGCTCTCAGGGAACCAACACTTTCTTTCATGGTTTTCTACCTATTTTATTTTAAATAATACTAAATCAGTCTAACAAGCTAAGTTGTTAGGCGAGCGCCTGCTTAATAATATTTTGAAAAAAAAAGACGCGATCGCTCGCGCCTCTCAATTTATCGATTAACTAACATCGACCTACAATTTCGTGCCGCATTCCGGGCAGAAGTTGTTGCTAGCGACGTTTTTTGCTCCGCAACTGCTGCAATATAGCAATTCGGTGGCTTGTTGGAGTTTTGGACGTTCTGGCAAACCGATCATTTGGGAATTGCTCTTACCCGGAGCGACCATGGGGTAACAGTTTTCGTCTCTCTTGACTTGGGCATCAACTAAGACAGGGCCTTTGTGGGCTAGCATTTCGGCGATCGCATCTTTTAATTCTTCTCGCCGACGAATCAGCATTCCCTTCATCCCAAATGCTTGCGCCAACAACACGAAGTCGGGTTTGCCTACTTCCATGTTCGAGCAAGAGTAACGTTCGCCGTAAAAGGCTTGCTGCCACTGACGCACCATTCCCTGCCAGCCATTATTGATAATCACGGTTTTGGCATTAATGCCATATTGGGCTAGAGTTCCCAACTCCTGCATATTCATTTGGAAGCTGGCATCGCCGCTGATACAGATGACTTCTTCATCTGGCAAAGCTACCTTCACCCCCATCGCCGCTGGCATCCCAAACCCCATGGTTCCCAAGCCGCCACTAGTGACCCAGCGCCGGGGGCCGTTTTTCAAAAATTGGGCTGCCCACATTTGGTGCTGTCCGACATCGGTGGTGTAATAGGCATCTGGTGCTTGCCGCGCTAGCTCGGCAATGACCTCTTGGGGCGACAAAATATCGGGATATTCCGGCACGACTAGCGGATATTCTACCCGCCAGCGATCGATTCGATCGCGCCAAGGTTGAGTTCGGGCGGGGGCGCTCTCGATGCCTAATTCCTGACAGCGGCGCAACATATCCATCAACACCTGCCGCACGTCTCCCACGATGGGGACGTTAGGGGCGCGGTTTTTCCCGACTTCCGCCGGGTCGATGTCGATATGAATCACCTTAGCGCGGGAGGCGAATTCATCTAATTTCCCGGTAACGCGATCGTCGAATCTGGCTCCAATGGCAATTAACAAGTCGCACTCGCTGACGGCAAAGTTAGCATAAGCCGTGCCGTGCATTCCCAGCATCCCCACTGACAAGGGATGTTTTTCGTCAAAAGCGCCCTTACCCATCAAAGTAGTGGTAACGGGGATGTGAAAGAGTTCTGCTAAGGCTCGAATTTCGCCATGAGCGCCCGCTGCGATCGCTCCCCCACCGATATACATTAAAGGCTGGTGGCTGTGCCGGATCAGGCGCACTGCTTGCTCGATCTGCCGAGGATTGCCTCTAACGGTGGGGCGATATCCTGGCAACTTCACCATTCCCGGTTCTACAGGTATGTAGTCAAATTCCTCTAACCCCACATCCTTGGGCACGTCGATTAAAACGGGTCCCGGACGGCCGCTGCTGGCAATGTGGAAAGCCTCAGCTACGGTTTTGGCCATGTCCCTCGGATCGCGGACTACGTAAGAGTGTTTGACAATTGGCAGGGTAATACCATAAATATCGGTTTCCTGAAACGCATCGGTGCCGATTGCTGCCCGACCTACTTGTCCGGTAACGATTACCATCGGAATCGAGTCCATTTGGGCAGTGGCAATTCCTGTAACTAAATTGGTAGCCCCAGGGCCGGAAGTACCAAAACAAACGCCGACTTTACCAGTAGCGCGAGCGTAGCCGTCGGCGGCGTGGGCTGCACCTTGCTCGTGCCGCACCAAAATGTGTTGGATACCGCCAGCCGCTTCTGCTCGATATAGTTCGTCGTAAATCGGTAAAATGGCACCGCCAGGATAGCCGAAAATATGCTGTACGCCGTGGCGTTTCAAACTATCAATCAGAGCGAACGCACCCGTGCGACGACTGCTAGTTGTAGGGGGAAACGCGATTTCAGTGGGTAGACTTGGGGAACTCACCATCAACCTAAGACCTCTGACAAAACACACCTGCGATCTTCTATTTTAAATTTTGTATCCTATTTGGCGCTACAGATTAATTAATTTTTAGGAGTTTAGGAGTTTAGGAGTCAGAAGTCAGAAGTCAGAAGTCAGAAGTTCAGAATTATTTACTGTCTCTCCTGTGCCCCCCATCCCCCCATCCCCCCATCTCCCCATCCCCCCATCTCCCCATCTCCCCATCTCCCCATCCCCCCATCTCCCCATCCCCCCATCCCCCCATCTCCCCATCTCTAAATCAAATCCTCCAACACCCTACGGGTACTGCGCCAAGCCCAAATTCCGACCACGCTGGCAAAGATGCCGATGCCTAACAGGACTACCCGCAAGCCATAACCAGGAAAGAGTCGATCGATGAAATCGGTTAAGGGTCCTGAGATGCCTATCGGTATAGTTAAAGCCAAGTTGACGGCATTATTTTGGAAGCCAAAGACTTTACCCCGCATCGATTCTGGCGTTTGCTGCTGAATTAAAGTTTGCATCGGCAGGGCTACCAGAGCCGCACCAGCCCCTAAGATCGCACTCAGCCCCAAGGTGATGGTTGAGGAACGGGTAAAATTAAACACGGTTAAGGCAAAACTCGCCGTCAAAAACCCGATCAACGGTAAGGGTTTGTGGTGGAAGCGATCGCTCCAATGCCCTAACACGCCAGCCACTAATACCATGCCGATGCCCAAAGCCGATAGCAAGTAGCCAAACGGGATCCCAACTTCTTCGGCTAAAGGAATCGATAATACCTGCAAAGCCGCCAGGACGGAATACATCATCGTCATCTGCAACATGGCGTTGCGCACCAGTTTGTTTTTGCGCAGGTAGCGCCAGCCTTCTTTGATATCTTTCCAAGGATGAACTTTGACGTGTCGATCGTCGGGAGGGGGTTCGCTCACATCGATCGACTGGATCGCCACGGTAGACAAAATATACAACCCCGCTACTAGCAGTTCTCCCCCGTTGATGCCGAGCCACTGCCTGCCCCAAGTCAACACCGATTCTCCGATGGCAAAGCCTACGATCATCGCCCCCATGATTGAGGTCGTGAACAGGGCGTTAGCCGTCATTAAGTTCTCGCGCTTTACTAACAGCGGGATGGCTGCCTGCTCTGCCGGGGCAAAAACCTGCGCTAGACCTGAAATCAGGAAGGTAATCAGTAACAAGCTGAGAAACTGTCTGGGCAACCAAGGCAAAACTAATAACAGCGATGCCTGGATCAGGTTGCTGAGATTGAGAATGAATTTTTTGGGAAAGCGATCGACAAAAATACCAGCAGCAGAGCCAAACAGCACTGCTGGCAGGGTATAGGCGATCATCAATACCGAACGAGTAGAGTTAGGGGCAAACCACATCGACGGAAATGCTCCTAGTAAATCGATCAGCAAGACGAACAAGACTTTATCTGCTACCTGAGAAAGGATTTGTCCGCCCCACAGCAGCAAAAAATTTCGATTTTTCAGCAGGGCGCGAAATCCACCACTATCTGTGGGAGTCTTAGCTGGCAACATAAGAAATTAGTCCTGAGTACCGATCGCAAACCCAAAAAAACGACATCAGCCTATAGAATCCTGACTTGGTGGATGCCAAATCTCTTTATTTCGATCGATTGGCTGTCGGCCAGCCACATACCTTGAGTTTGCCATTACTACCCATCGATATCATCTGTCGAGGAGACAGTTTTTTGAGTGGCTCAGACTTGCCCTGTCCCCTATCTGGTAACATTTTATAGTTTTTGGTCGTCTTGTTAGCAGAAAATCTGAGAAAATTTTGAAATAATTATGAGGCAAAAATGAAATAAACATCTATCTAAAATGGTAATTTCACTATTCATAATTTATAATTCATAATTCAGTTGATTTTAGAGTAAATTTCGGGTAAGATATACTTACTTTGAAAGGGAGTAGCTGCTGGCGAAAAAAGCCAGTCATTCTGAGTCAACATACTGGCGAATAGCCTGGTTCAGATAGCAAGTTTTAGCTGTCGATCGAGATTCAACGACAGCAAGATAATCAAACTTGAGAGCGAGACTTTCACTGAGTTCGCATACCTGATGCGAGCTTGGTGAGGTGTCTTCAATCTCGTCAAGCTCGGTCGGGAAGATTGTAGAAAACTACAGGAGCTTGAGAGAGTGCTAACAGCTTTTACCGCCGGATTATTGCTGATTACAGTTTCAGAATTAGGAGATAAAACTTTTTTTATCGCCATGATTTTAGCGATGCGTCATTCGCAGCGATTGGTATTATCGGCTGTGATTGCTGCTTTAGCGGCAATGACTATCCTATCGGTGATGTTAGGGCAAGTAGTAGCTCTATTGCCTGAAGCCTATACTCATCACCTAGTTGTGGCTTTATTTTTAGGATTTGGAGTCAAGCTGCTATTCGATGCCAGTCGCCTACCAGCCGAACCAAACTGCGCTGTAGTTAAGGAAGCTACTGCGGCGGTAGACGATCGCCAAGAGAAAAAAAGCTGGTGGTATCGCTATCCCCAAGTGGGTGTTTGGTGTCAGGGATTCGTGCTGACGTTTTTGGCAGAGTGGGGCGATCGCACCCAATTTAGCACGATCGCCTTAGCCGCGGCGCATAATCCCATCGGGGTGACGCTAGGGGCAATCTTGGGACACGCTATTTGCGCCGTTATTGCCGTAGTTTGCGGCAGTTGTCTGGCCGGAAAAATTTCCGAACGGACGCTCGCTTTTATTGGCGGCTGGCTATTTTTAATTTTTGGTGCAGTTATGGCCGTTCGATAGCATAGCAATTACCAAACTGAATAAATTCTGCGATCGGTAGCAGCTTGACGGCAAAGCTGTTTGCCGACTTGCTCGAAAGCACTATTATTACGAAAATATTGCCAGTTATAATTTCCTAGAACCCAAGATTCATACCCCAATCGATCGATTATATCATTTGGATAAAATAATGCTACAGATAAAGAGGGAGTAATTAAGTAGGTAAAGCCGATGTCAGGAGTTCTAAAAATAGAGATTAAAGAATCAGAAGCTGAGTTGCTGGAACTGTTGAAAT
>JAHHHA010000063.1 GCA_019359615.1 Cyanosarcina radialis HA8281-LM2 | reverse complement strand
GAATGTTAAAACCCGATTTTTGATAACAAGTAAAAACCGTAACATATGGTAAATTCAACAGTGTATCTAGGTGAAAATCCATTTTGAAATCGTGGTAAAATGTAGCTTAAGCTACATTTTACCACGCAATGTCCGAAGAGCCGGCAACCCTAGCAAAATATCAGGAACTTCTGTTCCACCTATAGCGGGTATAATTAATTCTTCACCATCTAGAAAAACTGTACCAACATAGACATTAAAACTGGCTTCTCCTGCTGCTGTTAGCATTTCTCTTTCTTTGACATACGACCATCCTAAACTTGCAATATCTTGGTTATCCATTGCTAGCCAATCGGTAAAACCAGTATCTAGCAAGGCATTAATCGTTATTACAGAACCGTCAGCAGCAATTAGATCGATCTCAAAATATAGCTTTCCTTCCTCGTCAAAATAACCTTGAATCATATTCTGCCGCAAGTTCCCGTTTCATTGAGGCGCATAGCCATAATTCTGGCAGTGGGGTGTTGACTGCGGGCTTTTTGAAAGCTAACTTCTTCATCGGAATCGATAAAATAGTCTCCGCTTGCTGGCTCAATATGGATGAACCAGTTATGATACTGGGGCAATAATTTGGGGTAGACTTGGTGAAAAATTTGCCGACAAAGCTCAGAAAATTCTCGATCTTCAGCTTGTCGTTGGGCGATCTCTGCTTGAGAAAGACGTGGGCGATCGGGAAATAGACGACTACCAATCGGCACTCTTCTATGAGTTTTTTGGCTCATCTTCACAACTCCAATTAAGCGATCGCTACTTAATTTTACCTCATCAAATTGTGTAGATGATAATTTCTCATCAACGTTTTGCTCCCCTCTCCTTGCAGAAGAGGGGCTGGGGGTGAGGTTTCACGAATTCCCCGATACGGTTAAAGTAGAATCAGCCGATCGCCCAAACTCTTCTGGTGCGTATTGCAAATGCGCTTCCGCACCCGGCCAGTAGAATGTACCTGGAGTAACGGAACGTACCAAATAGTGCAAGTTGTAAATTCCAGGTTCCAATCGATCGCCATATGCCACAATACGATCGCGATAGATATTCTTCACTTTCAACCAGAAATCGTCTTGCCGTTCTTGAGTTGGCGGTACGCCAGTTGCTTGCAAGCTAGCATCGACGGCTTCTAATCCAGCCGGAAGCGGATCGGTAATTATTAAGTTATCGATCGGGCGATCGGCGATAATTTCTAAACCGATATCAAATACTTGTCCGGGTTCGAGATTTAAGGCTTCATTAGAAGTAGATAAACCGGATTTCGAGAGTGGTTTTTCTTGGTTAACCCGGCTAATTTCTCGGATTACTCGCAAGCCGTTGAATCTTCCCGGTTGATTTCCTGGCAAGCGGTAGCGATAGCTAACTAAATAGTGCAAATTTCCTTTACCGGATTTTTGCAAAACTAAGTCGTTGCGCCCGCGAGGTAATTGAGCAATTGGTGTTTTAATATCCAAACTAGGAGATTTATTACCTTCAAATTTAGCTTCGCCCAATTTCTTGCCAGCTAGTTGGACTTTTGCCACAAAATTAGGCGGCGTAGGTTGCAACTCGCTGTATTCAACTAAAGCCGTGAGTGCTTCGGCGTTGTCGTAAGTATTTTGCCAAGTGCCATCGCGTCGTAGTGCCAGCAAACCTTTTAATAAGCGATCGATTACTTCTGGTTTGGCTTTTTGAGCGACGAACAAACGCAATGCTTGAGATTGAGCGGTAGCAGGCGAACTAATCCAGCTAGCCTCGCGAATATTCAACTTAGCTGTACGTCCGGTTTCATACACGTTTTCTCGGAATTGCTTCGCTAATTCTTGCGATTCTTTTTCCCATTCGGAGAATTGAGATAGGTAACGAGCAAGTTTGATTTGGGTGACGACATCAAATCCATTTCGCTGTTGGTAGATATCTGAGAGGAAGTCATTGCGCTTTTCTCCCAATTCGGCTAATCCGATTAAAGATTGCAAGCGCAGTTCGTTTTTACAACGTGCATCTTTGCAATAATCGTATTGTCCGGGATTGAGCAAAACTTTCTTCAAGTAAGCTCTCAAATTCCCTACCATATCATCATTCACTACATCGGGGAAGGCTTGACGCGCTTGGTTCAAAGGTGTAGCCGCATAAGCAGAAACCCAAGGATCGGATTGATTTGCACCTGGATAAGAGGCAAAACCGCCATCTGGTTTTTGCAATTTCTGCAAAGTTTGGAGAGATTTAGTTGCTTGTTGGCTGGGTTTGAATTCAGCGAAACTCTGACCGTATTTTTGCGATAGAGTTTGGAGGTTAGAGGCGATCGCTAATTGACTGGCTGCGGGTTCTGAAAATGGCAACTGTTCCTCTTCTAACGCTTCTCTTGCTGGCGCTTTAATCTCTGGTATCAGCGTGCTAGCTACGGAAACATCCAAGCCTCCCATGTCGGGGATGACATCTTTAGCGACGTTCACAGGGATTTTCACCCCATTGTTACTAACACCCGACTCAACAACTTGTTCGGTAATCTCATAGGGTTTCACCTCCAAAGGTAATTCAAACGCATCACCAGTGCCATTGAGGTAGGTAGCAAAGCGAACTTGCGCCTTACCCGCACTCCCCGCCACCATGGGGAAGCGATAAGCTTGCGTACCCAATGCAGATTCAGTTCGCTGGTTGCCAGAGTTGTTATCTAACTTCAGAGAACCAGTAACAGCACCGTTAATGTTTATGTTGCCGCTACCGCCAGTGTTGTTGGTGACAGATAATCCGGCTTGGAAGCGATCGCCTGGACGCACGAATTGCGGCAAAATGGGATTGGTAATTAGGGGTTTGGTGGAAACAAACGTGGTTTCGGCATTGCCAAACCGGAAGTTACCATCGGTGGCTACCGCCATCACCCGCCAAGTGGTTAAGTCGTCGGGGAGTTTGAATTTCAACGTCGCTTTCCCGCTGGCATCCGTCAGTACCGAACCGTTGTAATAAGCTAAAGGTTGAAAATTCTTGCGAATGCGAGTATTCGCCGCCGCCGCCGAATAGCCGCCGCCGTAACCCCAACCTTTCGGCAATGGCGAAGATTGCGGTTTTAAGACTACATTGGGGCGATTATCGCTGAAACGGGTAGAAATTAGCTGTTCGGCATATACCGTATCGACTAAATCTGGAGGACGGTAGCCGCTGAGTTGCAGCACCGCTTCGTTGACAACCATTACCGTCACTTGTCCCTGTACGGGGGAACCTTGGCTGTCTTTGAGTTCTAGTTGTACGGTTTGTTCCGTGGCTGGTTGCACTGACTCCGCATCCGATTTGACTTGAACTTTTAAATATTTATCTTCCAAGTTGACTTTAAAGGGAGCAAAGCCAATTTTTACCAAGTTTTCCAACCCGCTAGTATCGATCTGAGATAAAGGTTTACCTTGCCGAACTAATACAGCCTCTACCGCCGCATTTGGCAGCATTTCGGGCGTGACTTGAAATTGAATTTGCGGGGCACCACCTTTAACTTTAGTCACCTGTTTGAAGATGGTATTGTTGCGGATAACGGCAAAATACAACTCGCCTTCAGGATAAGGAGATTGCAATAAAGCGGTAGCAGTTTCCCCTGGTTTGTAGCTTTCTTTATCTAGTCTGATTTCCAACCGCTGGCGATCTTCAGGATCGGCAAGCCAATCTACGGCATTATTTCCCGTTGCCCAAATTTGGGTATCTGTAGCAGTTAATTCGTCTCTACTATCAACAAAATTAGCCCGAAGGCGATAAGAACCAGATTCCGCAGGTGTCAGCGAAACAGATTGCGGAGTCCTACCAGATGTCACCTCAACTTGCCCGACATTTTTATATTCCACCTGATATTTAGCTGTCGAACCGCCTTCTACCAACTGGGCCACGCTGCTGTATTTCATTGCTTGCAGTTCGACGCGCACCCGTTGCCCTTCTAATACTTTACCCGTGCGATCGCTCACTACAACTTGAATAGGAAATGGTTTGCCCGCATCAGCGACAAAATTACTTTGCAAACCGATGAATTTATCGCTCGGCAATGCGACAAATTGTTGCGAGTTTGACACCGCCAAATTAGAAACATCTTTAACTTGCACGTCTACTCGATAAGTCATCGGATAGGGCAAATCTTTGGCAACTTTAAATGTTTGACTGCCCTTACCTGTAGCATCCAAAACTTGCTGCGATTGCAACACATCGCTGGGAACGTTCGGACTTTCTTCTGGGTAAAACCATTGTCTGCCGAATTCAAATTTATCCCAACCTTTAGGAATAAAACTGGTTGGCTGACGAGTAACGTAATAAGTTGCTTTCCCCCCTTCTACTGGAGAACCAAATAGATAATTGCTAGTCGCTTTGGCTTCAACTTTGTCATCAATGACAGCGAATTCGCGATCGAGTGCCAAATCTACTTTAAAATTAGGCGGTTTGAACTCAGCCACGCGAAACTCGCCAGAAATTTCATTGCCATTTTCAGCTTTGGCTTGGATGCTATAGTAACCCAATGGTTGATTGTTTTTGAAAGGTAATTCTAGAGAAAACGTACCAAATTGATTGGTGTTTTTAGTACCTAAATCGGTTTCTTTCCCATCTGGAGTTAACAGCTTGACTTTGTAACTAGTATTTTTATCCTGCTTCAAAGTGCCATCTTGCAGGTAGTAAGCCATACCCGTAAAAGCTGCTTTTTCTCCTGGTTGATAGAGTTGTCTGTCTGAGAAAATCGTTCCTCTCGATGCGGGTTTGCCGTTATCCCAACCCGTATCGATGCCATAACCATAAGCACCGCTATAAGCATCCGTCCGAGCAAATGCCCAATCTCGGTTTTCGCGGGCAATTACTAATAATTTCGGACCTTCTTCAGTGAAAGCAGAGTTAGAGTTAAGACAAGATTGTAAATCGCGATCGCTCAAAATCAGCATCCCAGCCTTATCCGTTTTTCCAGAGGCGCAGGGTACGGGTTGAGTTCGAGACTTTGCCCCTAATTTCGATTCGTAAACCTCTACTGAAGCATTCGCAGGGGAACCATCGGCAAGATGATGGACTCGAATCGTTCCTGACTTAGGAAACCACTGAGAAAATACGCCCAAATTAGTCAGTTGCACCATGCCGTAGAAAGTTGGTTCTCGCCATTGCTGCTTGTTATTTTCTTGATAGCTATTAGTTCGCGCTTGCACACCATAAGCAAGCATTCCAGTAGCAGCGTTAATTTTCTGCCGAATTGGTACAGTAACGTCTTTATATTGATTTTTCTTCGCCGATATGCGAAAACTTTCCCAATCAGCCGCATCTGGCAGATAATTTTGTCCGCCAGCAGAATCGGTATAAACTAAATCGGTTGGTTCGACAACTTTGTAAGCGGCTTTATACTTCGATTCTGGCAGGTTAACCGTAGAAATATTTAACTGTATATTATTACCAGATGGAAAAATATTCAGATCTGAAGGTACCCAAAGATCGCCAGATACATCGCCAGTTTGATACGGCAAATTGACCGACTGACCTAAAGTTTGACCGAATTTATCTTTCAGGTTAGAATTGATAGTAATTGTATAATTAGTTGCTGGATCTAAAGCATAAGGATTTAATTCGATCGAATTACTTTCACCATCAGTTCGGACCAACTTAATTTTAGTTTTAGGTGCAGGATTAACAGTAATATTTTCGATCGCTGAATCTGCTAGAACAGGATTATTGAATTGCAATTGCGGACTGCCTTTAACAAACCGACCATAAGCTCCAGCACCACTTGGTTTTCCGTAAAATTCGATATTCTTAAACGCCAAGGGTGAATAGGTCGATACTTGACTAGAAACAGCCGTCTCTGTAGGTAGATTGCCGCGAGATGGTCGCAATCCAGGAGAGAATTCTAAACGGTAATTGGTGGCTTTTTCTAAAGATTGTCGGGGCGCGATCGCATATTCCCAATTCCGCACCGAAGGATCGAATTGCTCTTGAGGTCTTTCGCCCGATTCTGGCTTTTCCTCTTCGATTAAAGATACCTTAAGTGAGATACCTTTGTCTTGACCTTGTGGAATTAGCTGTAAATGCTCTTGGAGTGAATTCAAATCTAATTCGACATTAGAAGTAAACTTGAGTTTAGGTTTGAGATCGATCGCCTGAGAACTATAGTATTCCTGGTTAGTGGCAGGTAAATTAGTAAGTTTAATCGGTTCGGTATTGAAAGTCCAAGCCAGATCGCTATTCAAGCGGTGATTTTTTAAATCGGTTAAACCAGATTTGAGAGTTACCCTGACGCGCGTAGCTTTTGGCAAAGCCTTATCGGCTTGAAATCCTACCATTCTCGGAGTCAAAAACCGAAATTGTCCCGGTAGAGGCGGGATAACTTCAAAGCGTTGCAATAGTTGCTGTTGATTTGGGCTATCGAGACTTTCAACCGGAATTAAAGGTTCTTTAAACCGGATCAGAATTTGCGCCAAGGGGTCGGCTACTCCTGTAGGACCGATCTGCTCGATCCAGTCAGGTAATTTCGGGTTGCTAAGTTGAGAAACTGCGGGTAGCTGCTCGTTACTAGAAATTTTAAATAACCCACATCCTGCAATTCCAAATACGAGTACCAGCAGTATTACAAACCGCAGGAAAGTTTTAGCGATCGCGATCATATTTTTGTCAAAGTAGTTCAGAATAAAGAAGTTCGGAAGTTCAGAATATCTTGCAGATGAAGATTCTCCCCCGATCTGAGAGAGGTTTAGAATGGAAGAGTTCAGGATTTCAGGCAAGTTCTAAGTTCTTTTTTTCGCCCGAACTTTTTAACTTCTAAACTTCTGCATTCTTTTTATTCGATCGGCAGTCGGTACTCATCTTATGTCATAGCTTAGATCGAACAGCTTTGTAAGTATTTTCTTAATAATTATTAATATGCGATCGCCCCCTTTCAAAACCTTACAGGACAACAGCAGGAGGAGCAAAGGTTAAGCGATCGCAACCGCACCTAATATATAGCCTTACTGAATGACTTGCGATCTAGCCGTCCCGGCTGTCCCAGTGGGCAAGCTGGAAGCCTACCCCTGAAGTATACTTCTGAACTCCTTAAATTTGCACTTCATCAGCAAAACTCGCCCAACGAGCGAATTGAAAATCTCCAGCGATCGATCCCCACACTAGTTCGTCGGTTTCTGGATCGAAGCCGCGATCGAGGCTAGTTAAATTGTTAGCATTTACCTCAAAACTGTTATCTAAATAAGTAGTTTTGTTATTGCGAACGACGATGCAATTTTTTCCCGGTTGAATGGTGCCTCGGAAACTATGGCCCGTCCAGTCAACGAACATATCGCAACCGGGCATTTTCTCTAGATCTGCATCGGTGACAGTTTTGAGAATTTCGAGATTTCGAGAACCACCACTAAATTTCTCTGCTTCCTTCAGGTTGTAATTTTCTAAGATAATGCGATCGTCCACCACGATAAATTTCAAAACTCGCGTGCGGTAGGGTCGATCGAGCATGAAATCATAGGCTTGTTCGAGAAACAAACTGTTGCCAGACAACTGTTCTAAAGGGACGGGGCGCATACAAACCCGAATATGGGCATATAAAGGCGGATTGTCAAACGCTTGTTGCTGGTTGCTGAAGTCACCAGCCATCCAGCGCAATAAAGTGGCGATATCGGTTGAATGAGTCATCGGAATTATGAATTATGAATGATGAAAACCTGCTTGTAATTGCGAATTGCGAATTGGTAATTGCTCTGACGTTTCTTAGCTTTGAAGGTTAAGCTAATCACAATATAGATCGCTTATGGCACCATGAATCCTCAAGAACGAATGCTGTTGTCCTTGACAGGACTTTCAGTGGGAGACGCGCAGCGTCATTCAACGAGCAGCAGACATCTCTGGTACTTACCCCGCCAGTATAGTGGCAGAAAAATTGGGTTCGGGCTACAGAGTTTCGGCTCAAGATACAGTACCGTTCGTGCTGTGGTGCGTTGCCCACCATCTGGAAGACTATCAGGATGCTTTTTGGACGACGGTTAGCGGTTTAGGAGATATGGATACAACTTGCGCGATCGCTGGTGGTATTGTTGCCCTCTCGGCTCGGCGCTCTGGAATTCCCGCTGCTTGGCTCGAATCGCGAGAACCGTTGCCAGAAGGTTTTCTCCCAAAATAGGGTTTAATACAAAGTCCAGTTTTATAAGGGACTCGCGGCTTAATACCATACCGGGTGTTTGGCTACGTTTTCGAGCAGTCAATCCCTTCGCTGGTATTTTATATCTACGCAAATCCCATTAACCCCGTCCAGCCCTCACCCTAAATCCCTCTCCCGTGGGAGAGGGACTTTGACTTTAACCACTCTTAATCACTCTTGTTGCTCTTGCTCCTTCACCCTTCTTTTTTCTTATTCTTGCTCCCTCTCCTGTGGGAGAGGGCTGGGGTGAGGGCGGGTTTGATTTGATGTTAATGGTATGTAGCAAAAAATGGTGTGGGTTATCGGTTGCCGTTTACTCTTCGCCTAAATAGGCTTTGCGAATGGTTTCGTCAGATTGCAATTCGGCGGCTGTTCCTGCGATAACGACTTGGCCAGTTTGCATGACGTAACCTCGATGAGCGACTTTCAAAGCCATCCGAGCGTTTTGTTCTACTAATAAAACTGTGGTGCCTTGCTCGTTGATTTCTCGCACGATTTCAAAAATTTGACTCACTAACTTTGGCGCTAAACCCATACTCGGTTCGTCTAACAGCAGCAAGCGGGGCCGTGCCATTAAAGCGCGAGCGATCGCTAACATCTGTTGTTCCCCGCCGCTGAGAGTTCCCCCTTTTTGACCGATGCGTTCTCGCAAACGGGGAAAAAAGTCCAACACCCGTTCGATATCTGACTTAATCCCCAGCGCATCGCGGCGGCAGAAGGCACCCATTTCTAAATTTTCTAACACTGTCATCTTCGGGAAGATTAACCGACCTTCAGGACTTTGGGAAATCCCAAAGCCGACGATCTTCTCAGGCGATAGCGATTCAATCGGTTTACCGTTAAAGAAAATTTTGCCTTCGCGAGGTCGCAGCAATCCCTGAATCGTGCGGAGAGTAGTAGTTTTTCCTGCCCCATTACTACCGATTAAAGTACAAATCTCTCCCTCTTTGACCTCTAGCGATACTCCTTTGAGAGCTTCGATATTACCGTAGTAAGTATGAATGTTTTTGACTTCAAGCACGTTAGTTAATAGTTAACGGTAAGAGGAAAAATTAAATTCCAGGTGGATTTTTGCCAGTATTATCGAACCAACAACGATCGACAACGAACAGCTATCTCCGATAATATCAACATTGCAATCGAGATCGTATTATCCCTTAATTTCAAGTCTTTGTGACTCACCACCTGCCGATCGCTTTCGAGCGCCTCCAAGAGATTGCCAACGTTGAGGTTTGGCCGGAACGCCAGCCGCTTCCCTATGAGGTGTCGATTAAACTGAAGTTAACCAAACATGAAGTATCCCCATGCCAAATCCATTTCCTCGAATGAATCCCTACCTGGAACATCCGGCATTATGGTCGGGAATTCATCATCGGCTGATTACAGCGATCGCCAATAGTCTTGCCCCTCAAATTCAGCCCAAATATATCGTCGCGATACTCGCTGACGCGAACGCTAGCGCGAACGAAGAACGGGTGTATGAAATCGAAGGCGAACAATCGATCTTAGTCGGCGTTCCCGATGTCGCCATTCAAAAAACTCAAGCAGCTACGCCTAACCTGACTTCAAACACTGCCGTTGCTCCACCGCCCCTGGAAGTCATAATTCCGCTGCTGGAACCCCTAACTGAAGGGTATTTAGAAATTCGGGCAGTGGAGACAGGAGCAGTAATTACCGCGGTCGAAGTCCTCTCTCCCAAAAACAAGCAATCTGCGGCTGGGCGGATACAATACACCGCGAAACGCCAAGCCGTATTTAGCAGTTCGACGCATTTTGTAGAAATCGATCTGCTCCGCAGTGGCGAACCGATGCCTATTCTGGGTTGTGCTATGGCAAGCCACTACCGAATTTTAGTCAGCCGCAGCGGAACTCGACCGAAGGCGGCACTGTATGCCTTTAATGTTGGCGATCGCATTCCGACTGTCCCCATCCCGCTGCAATCGGACGATATCGAACCACTCCTAGATTTACAATCGCTTTTAAACGAAATTTACGACCAAGGCGGGTATGGCTTCAGGATCGATTACCAACGTGCCCCTGAATCCGCTGCATCCAATATCGATCTCGACTGGCTCGATCGGGTGTTGCGCGATCGAGGATTCAGGTAATCGATAATCTAATTGTTGAGTTGCAGGGCAATCGTTTGCCTCATTGTGTCAACCAGAACTAGAGGGTTTCAACGATGGCAACAGTTGAAAAAATTACAGCAATCGAAGAATTTGGAGAAACCGATCGGCGTAATCTTGACTAATACGCTCTTGTTCTAGACGTTTTTGTTGAAGCGCCAAACGATCGTATAAGGTTTGTTCTTCAGCGGTCAGATGGGGTAAAGTTTCAGCGATCGCCGTGGGATTGGAAACTGCAAATTCCTGAAAGGCTTCAAATGTTTTAACATCCATCATAAAGGATATCGTTTGAGGAAAATAAGCTCGCAATTGAGAAAGTATTTTAAATCCATCGACATCTAAATCACCCCAATAGAAAATATGACAAGATGATAGCCAGGTGACAGACTTTAAGGCTTGAATGGCATAACCGCTACCAAATATGGCAAAGCTATCTTCTAAAAGGGGAAGAGTGAGAAAATTTATTAAATTTTCAGTGATGAAGCAGCGATGTGCTTTCAGATTTAATTGTCTAAACTCAGATAATGGTATGCTGATGTCAGTAGCTGGAAAACTATATTTAAACTTTAATTCTGGATCTAAAAATCTGAGTCTGATAAGAGGTTCGCGATATTTCAAAGAAAACCGCTTTTCAAATATATATTCCTTTTCGCCCTCTACTGGCACGAGATATTCAATTGGTAGAATTGCCTCTAAAAGACTGCGGAGAATTTTCTGATTCTGTTCGATAAATTTGGTGTGAACTTGAATGGGTAACTCTCGAATATAAAGATTGGGCTTGGGATGTCGCTGAAAGTATTGACAAACTTTGAGTAATTCATGCCAGCGATCGCTATACTCAATAATTTTTAAAGGGTGATGGCAAAGCCAAGAGTTCAATTCAGGAACTTTTGTCCGAATCATTTCTATATCCAATTTAAATTGTGTGACTTCTTTTTGCTTTTTAATTAGTTTTAGATAATCTGCTTCTGTCTCGATACTAATCCGCTTAGGTAAAGATTGCGAACCATATTTTTGAGTTCTTATGTTTGCCAATTCAAGAGTGTAACCATAACCCAACTTTTCTTTCGATAGCTCGATTAACTGGGCAACAGTTTCCCGTAAAGTAAGATAGTCTTTGGGAAGAGTACCAACTGGAAGTTCGATCGGGAAAAAGTTATCTCCTGTAATAACTGAAATTAAGAAATGGAGATAACGTTGTTCTGATTTTTGTTGAATTTGAGCGGGATCGATCGCCATCTTAACTACCCAAGTGACAATTGGCGTTTTTGCCGATATTCTTCGATAGAAATGGAGGCAATACTAGAGCAATTTCCTTCAGGCGTATTAGCAATATAATGGAGACTAGAAATGTAAGGTTCAATGACATTTATTTTATCTTTCGGAGTAACAACTAAAAGTTGCAGGTTCAAGTTTTTGAATAGTTCCATTGCATAACGAGCATTACCGTCGTCCGATTTACTAAATGCTTCGTCTATGACAACAAATCTAAACGACTTATGTTTTACCGGATCTTGGTTTAAACCAAATTGATAGGCGATCGCTGATGCCAGAATTGTATAAGCTAGTTTGACTTTTTGCCCGCCAGACTTACCAGAAGAGTCAGTATGGTGTTCTTTCTCGGAATTGTCCGATCGATAGCGTTCGCTTACCGAGAAGTCTAGCCAATTGCGAACATCTGTAACTAAGCTCATCCATCGTTCTTGAGATTTGAATCGTTCGATTAAACGAGTTTGGATATTTTGAAACCTTTCTTCATTATCTTCAACGCTGTAACGAGCGACATTACCCAAACAAACCTTCAAATCCTCCTTAAAATCTCGAATTTCACGGTTACGACTTGGATCGCAGCAGAGTTTGATATAAGTTGAGTCGGTGTAATCAATTTGTTGTAGAGATTCATTAAGTTCGTCAATCGCTTCCTGAATTTCTTCCTCTTGTTTTTCTAAAGCACTTTTGAACATTGAAATTGCCATAATGACCTTTTCGTTCATCAATTGCTTAAAGCGTTGTTCGTGCCGAGGTAGATCGTCTTGCTCGATTTGGGTCTTTAACTTCAAGTATTCATCCAAATAATCGAGTGATGTTCCTAACTCCGATACTGTTTCAGAAAAAGCATTCTTAAAATTCAGCATCCGCATATTAAGCGCACTGACAGATTCGTTCTGCTGTTTTTCTTGTTTGCGAAGCTGTTCTTGCAAGTAACCTCGTAAGTCAATTTCATCTCGATCGATTGTTTCCAAAGTTAGGGAATATTGCCTCAGTTTCCCTTTCATGCGCTTTTCAAAGGCTTCTATTTCTGAAACTTCAACCGATCGCAATTTTTCCTCGCACTGACTTTGTTCGCGTTGGCAGTGACGTTGCCGATCTTCAAGGGTTTGAATTCCTCGAATCGCTCGTTCCCTTTGCTGTTCTGTCTGAGTAATTTCTTGATGGGTTTCTTTAAGTTGTACCTCTAGTTGCTTCAGCCGATCGGAACTGGCTTCTAATTGCTGCTTTTGCTTTTGAAGTTCGAGACGATCGAGTTCTACCGATCGCCAATCGATTTCAGAGAAATCAGCAAATTTCATCAAATCTCGCAGCCAGGATTTCTGAGTATCTCGTTGTTGGCGCTGGCGATCTAGCGATTGAACTTGTTTGTCTGCTTGTGTGAGTTTTTGGTTTACTTGCTGCAACTCTGTCTCTAAAGCTTTAATTTTGCTAGCGTTATTCCAACCCAAAATGTACTTGCTGCGATCGCCTATTTTAGAGCCATCGTCTTTTTCGTGCCGATCTAGATCGTGTTTAATTAATCCAGTGCGAGTAAGGGCGCGAGTTTCATGTTGGAAATGTTCTATAGTATCGCAGCAAACATAATTAAAATTTCGCCCTAACCGCTCTCGCAACCATTGAGAGAATATCTCATTTTCTTGCTTAATTTCTACTCGGTAAGGAACCTGTTTGGGATCGAGGGCGCGTTGAGTTGGGTTAGGCGCACTTGAATTAACGCGGTAATAAACCAAACGTCCTCGCAGATCGGTTCGATTCACATACGCATTAACGGCTTGATAATGGGCTTCAGGAACGAGAACGCACAAACCAAAGTTTCTCAGCAAACGTTCGATCGCTCCTTCCCATTCCTGCGCTTCTCGACGAACCTGAAGCAGTTCTCCAATAAAAGGAAGATCGGTGTCATCTAAATTTAGAGCATAGGCAAGGCGATCGCGAATGTCGAGATTGGTTTTAGGAATTTGGCTTCTGCGACTGCGAAGTGAGGTTAACTCGTCATCTAGTTTCTGATGTTGTTTTTGCAGGTCGGCATACAGCAGCTTTTGCTCGTCTCTTTGTGTCTCTAATGTTTGTAATGCTGCATCGATTTCTTGCTTCAGTGTTTCCCCTTTGGTTCTAGCAGCATAGAATGTATTGCTATCGTTATATAGGGAAATATCTAATAATTTAGCCAGGCGATCGTATGCTTCTGCCTGTTTCTTTTTACTGTTTACCTCTTTCTGGCATTGTTCTATCTCTTTTTTTAGTTCCTGTAGGCGTTGCCCAACACTATCTTGTTTGATGGCAAAGTCTAAATCCTTCTCTTTTTGACGCAGATCGGCTAGCTGGCGATCGCTTTCAGTTCGCTGATGTTGGGCTTGAGCTAGCTGTTGCTCGATCGTTTGTAGTTCTTGAAGCAACAGATTAAGTTTCTTACTGGCAAAAAAGGCTGGAACAACGGATTGAAATTGCTGTAGATTAGTAACTTCATTTTTGAGTTTGGTATATTTTTCTGCTTCTTCTGTCAGCGGAAGCAATGCTTCCAACTGCTTGCGCGCCTTTTGAATAGCCGTATGAGAAATAGTGAGATTTTCGTAGCTTTCTTGCAACTCGCGGATCTTCGTTTGCACGTCTGCCTTTTCCAGCATATGATTGCGAACGAAGTCGTTTAAGCCACCTATTTCTTTGATACTGACAGTTTGATTGAACAGATCTAATGCTTTTTCTGATTGCAGGCCAAACCGCTTGCGAAATTGCTGGCTGTATTTCACAAACTCGTCAAATATTTCAACCCCCATCGCTTTCAAATGTTTCTTCAGTTCGGCAATGCGCGTGGAGCGAGCAAAATGGGTAGCGATCGTCAATTCAGTATCGGCGATCGCAAAAAACTTGCGCGTAGAACCATCTTCCATCCATAACACCTGTGCCAGAGTTACATCTTGCTGGCTGATGCGATCTCTAAAGTAAGCTAACAGAACGGAAAGCGTGCCTTTTTCTCGGAGCAATTTAGGTTTTGAGCCATAAGATTCTTCCGCGCGGGTGCGGCCGTATGCCCCCTGCACGTAGCTTTTTTCGTCCCGTTCTTTCTTGCCAGAGGTGCTAGAAGCTTGGTTATAGTTACGGCGTTTATTAGGAACTAATAACGTCAGCAAACCATCCACCAGAGTTGATTTTCCCGAACCATTAGCCCCAGTAAGTAAAGCGATCTCTCCTTGCAAATCTAGCACCCAAGGGTGCTGGTCGAACGTCCCCCAGTTCAGCACTTCAAAACGTTGTAGGCGAAAGCCCGCCACGGCACCATGGGAATCGTCAATCTGTTCGATGGGCAGGAGAATCTGCATAACCTTCTAACTTTTGCTTTAAGAGTTCGAGCATATCGGCATCAATTTTGGCTTTAAGAATGGAGCGCACTTCGTAATTTTCATCCTGCCCGGATAGGCGCTTGAGAAATCCGAATTCTACTGTCTGTTTCACCAGTCCATCCACCTCTCGCCGAAATCTTTCCTCATTGTTCCCTTCTGGTAGGTATGGTTGTAACAAATCTCGAATTTTTTCTATACTCAACACCAACCGTCCGGTGACATCGCTGGCATCAAACTGTCGCCATTGCTCCCGCAGTAAAACGCATAAAACAGTAACTTTAAAACTCAATTGACGACGAACGGTTAAGCGGGGTAATGGTTCTGCGCGATCGTCTGGATCGGGTTCGGGTTGTTCTAGGTAAGCAAATCCTTCTGTTTCGTAATTCTGGACTTGCAAGCCAATCTTGCCAAAGTATTCCTCGATCGGAGTCAAGTAACTTTGCAACTGCTGCCAATGAGGATCGTCGCTGTAGATCGCTCCTTGTAGCAGCTTGAGAATAACTGGCGCATAGGTTAGTGGTGGCTGAGATGGCATGGTTTATGCAGTCAGCGGCGGAAGGTAATCTTGGGAAGTTTTAGCTGAAGCTGTGTCTCTGGTTTCAAACCAGAGATCGTAATTGAGTCAATTGTACTGGTATCGATCGAATGACGAGAATATTTGGTAGCGATCGTCAAATAAGCAACAATTTCTGGTAGTCCCTGAGTCACCGGGTAAAGTTGAATCAAATCTGTCAGAGAAACGATCGAGCATTGTTCTAGAATTCGGGCAATCCGCCGTGCTAACAAGTCTTCATCTACATAAAACTGTTGGTAGAGTTCGGCAATTTCCTCATCCAACGAAACATCTGACAAGTCAACAAAATCCAGGGCAAAAGTTGGCACTTCTGACTCTTCTAGCGGGTGTAATGGGCGTTCTAGCACCAGATGAACGCTTGGTTCTCCTTCTAACGTCCAGAAATCTCGCTCTACAGCAGGATCTCGCGCTGCTTCCAAGGCCAGACGTTGCACCTCGACGATTAGATCGGCAACTCGGCGATTTTCCTGGAGGTTGCGTTCGTCCAACATCTGACGCAATTTTTCGGTCAGTCGGTGATTGGATTGAACGATATATTCTCCAGCATCGAGCAAACTACGCTCGATCCGGCGAAGTAGATTATACTCCTGGGTTAACGATCGCAGTTCTTCTAGGTGGTAAACGGCTTGAATCATCGACTTTAGCTCCTGCCGCTTACTCTCTGACATCAGAAAATTCCAGAAGGCATAGAAACTTTTCCCTTGATCTGACTCTTTCAACTCTTGGTCTGCATCCAATACCCGACCGAGTACCATCCCTTTACGACTATCTTTCTCAAGCTGGGCTGCCTGAACTTTACGAGTTAAATTCCGAAAGTTTTGTTCGATCTCTCGAAAATCGGCAATTAATTGACGGGTTAATCGATCTGCCAGTAGAAATCGCTCTTGCAATTGCGTCTGGTTATAACGCTCGACTGCTCCCGTTTGACGAATCCGATCGATCTCTTGCTGAAGGCGATCGCGATCTTGTTCTAACTGGGCAATTCGCGTTTCGATATCGGTCGTACTACAGTCTTGAATTTCTTTCAACAAGGCAAAGATTTGCAAAAAACGAGATTCAGTACCGACAAACTCATCGCGTTTTTGCAGGTCTTCTAAAGTCGCGATCGCTTTCTCTGCTGCTGGGGTTAGAGCAAATACTGGATCGTCACTATTGTCAAACGTTTTTGTCAACAATCGGTCGTCGCACCACTCGCCGAGATACTCTTTGGGCGATCGGGGATACGAATCTTCTGGAGAGACTTCTTGCAAAAATTCCAGATAGTCACCCAACTTGTTTTCTAGTTCTATTTGAGGAATTGAAACCTGTTGATTTGTCTTAAATTGTTGATGTAAAAAACTCAAAATTAAAGCAGCGTTTCGGCTTCGTAACAGCCTTAGAGTGGCAGAGTTTTCTAATTCATGCTTAATTTGTTCGTATTCCATAACACTTCGCCAGCGATCGCCTCTACTGCTAGCCGATCTAGTCTTGCAGGGTTTTTACCTCTAAAGATATCCGTCGCGCGATCGCGCGACCAGGGTTCCAACTATAACAGGACTTACGCAGCTACACCATTGATGATGGTGGTACGTTACGCTCCGCTTTAGCACCGCCATGGAGCAGGATACATACCCACACCCTACATTTAGATGGTTAGATAAGTCCTATATAATATCATTTGGATAAAATAATGCTACAGATAAAGAGGGAGTAATTAAGTAGGTAAAGCCGATGTCAGGAGTTCTAAAAATAGAGATTAAAGAATCAGAAGCTGAGTTGCTGGAACTGTTGAAATC
>JAHHHA010000009.1 GCA_019359615.1 Cyanosarcina radialis HA8281-LM2 | reverse complement strand
GCACTAGGCGGCTGTGCAGAATTATTTCTGGCTCCATCGTGCCTGCTTCTTCCCTCTGTCACTGTATTGTTCTCATTATTCCTCCTCTTTGTCTTCTTTTATCTAATTAATGAATTCTCCCTACCTTCAAAAGGGGGGAACTGGATCTCTTCGTCCCCCTTTTATGAAGGTTAAGAATTAAATCCGGTAATTGTGGGGCGGGCAAGATGCCTGCTTTCTTGTGGGGTGGGCATCCTACCATAGGTGTCAAGTTAAGGCTAGAACCGTTGCTAAATCATGGGTTTCAGCCATCTCCGCCAGAGGTTGAAAACCTCTGGCTAATAGCACAAGTCCATTGAAATGGACTACCTTGACTACAGTTAGTCCTCTTTAGAGGACTTTCGCTTTGAGACAGGGGTTTTGAACCCCTGTCGGATGAAGCTTTTGACCGTTACCTTGACACCAATGGCATCCTGCCCGCCCCATTGGGACAGCCCAGAGGGCTACAGTTCGACAAGCTCACCGCAAGTCCCACAAGAATTACCCAATTATTTTTTTAACTTCCATTTAAGGGGAATTTAGGGGGATCTACAAGATATAAGCTCATAACTAGCAACTTAAGTTATTTACTCTTCACCGTGGCGGTTGCCATTTCCGCAACAAGTTCGGGGAATCCCCGAAGTTAAACTACTTCCCCGAAGTCGCTACGCCAGATTTTCAGGGACTTTCAGCGTTGGCAGACTAATGTTGGCTTCGGGGATGTTCCTGCGAATACTTTAGATACTATCAGAACTTACGCAATTAGTTGTTATCAGCATTATTTAAATGTGTAATTCCTGACCTAATTTACACCTAAAAACAAACAAAGGAGAAAACAATGAACCGTACAAAAGCGATCGCTGCACTTACTATAACTTTGATTTCCAGTGCAGCAACTTCTACCTTGTCGTATGCCGCTGACCTTGACTATAAATCCATAAACGGCAGTGCTTGTTACCCTAGCCATAGGGAAGATGTTGGAACTGTGGATCGAACTACTTCCCTAGAGAACAAGAGTGAGAGAGATGTATTGGTCTCTTGTCCGATAGTGCGAGATAGAGTCACTAGCAGCACGAATAGTGGTGGATCGAATCCTTTTGGAGTCGAAATAACCATCAACGGCAAGGGTAAAATTACTGCTTGCTTCCTTAGAACGCTTACTAAATTTGATAGTCCAGTTGCAGATAGTTTTGCCAGCAGCAACGGCTCTAGAATCTCTCTGAGCGTTCCAAAAACTGATAATGATGGCTCCCATTTACTCCAATGTCTAGTACCCCCTAACGGTAAAATTTTGCGGTATCAGTACTTTGAAACTAATCCGACCGATCGATTTGAGTAAATCATTCGCTCCTCGATCGATTGGTTTAGTTAAGAATTAGCGATCGCCTTTCTTTCTTTAATTAGACAAGAGAGCGATCGCCCCTCTACCGATCGGTTTGGTTGAGAATTTGCGATCGCCTATCTTTCTTTAATTAGATAAGAAAGCGATCGCTTTTTTTGTGTCGATTTGAGCGAGAAAAAATTCATAGCGATCGCATTATTTTTTTGATATATTTGCAGAGCGATCTTCAATAAAAAAACCGAAATATATAACACATTTTCTTATTTATCGCTTACAATAAAAGAGAAGATAAATGATTTGTTCATCTTTAATTGCTTTGGTTCATTATTAGCGATCGCCTGTCTTTCTTTAATTAGATAAGAGAGCGATCGCTTTTTTTGTGGATCTGAAAAACTGAAATCGATCGGCGGTACGTTGCTGAAGCAACACGCTACGCGAACGAAAAGACTACACAAAAGGGTAGGATACCCGCTCTAAGTTGTTAGTTAAAAAAAGAATTAGCGGATTGCTTCGATCGCACGCATTTTCATGACAAAATCTAACAACGATCGGAGAAAATCATGTCACTCTTTGCCACTGCGGGGTTTATACCATAAGATAATATATGTTGGTATATCAGCGGTGGTAGAGGGTATATGCAAAAAAATACAAGCGTGACGCTGGGAGAGCATTTCGAGTCGTTTATTGCCAGACAGGTTGACAGCGGGCGTTTTGCCAGCGCCAGCGAAGCCATCCGCGCCGGATTGCGTTTGCTGGAAGAACGGGAAATGAAACTGACGGCGCTGCGGCGGGCATTAGAGGAAGGCGAAAACAGCGGGAAGGCAGAGTATTCCTTGCAGGGATTGCTGCAAGAACTCGATCTGGAAGAGACGCTCTGATGGAGATTTTCTACCTTACTGACCTGGCTTTATCAGATTTGCGCTCCATCGGTCGCTATACCCAGAAAACTTGGGGCCGCGAGCAAAGGAACGTTTACCTTTCACGGCTTGATGCTTGTTTTCATCTCTTAGCGGAGGAACCGGAGCGAGGACGCGCCTGCGATGACATTCGCCCTGGATATCGCAAATACCATATGGGCAGGCACTTAATCTTTTACCGCATAACCGAAGAAGGGATAGAAATCGTTCGCATTCTCCATGACCGCATGGACGTAGAGGCCCACCTAGACGAAGATTGACCGTGGCAAAAGCAGAAAGACATTTGTGCGATCGCCTGCCTATAGAATAACAACCTTAAGAAAGCACGTTAAACCTAAATCGATCGAGAAGCAGAACCCCTAACTTCGATCGCTCCCAATACTTTAAGGGCTGTCTTTTGTGCTTCCGTCAATCCAGTTGCGCCAGCGATATTCATGCCTTCATAAGGTCTGGGTATTTTTAAGGTGTTGATGCACTCTCCCGTCTTGACGTTCCACAGCTTAATTGTCCCGTCGCCACTACCGCTGGCCAAGATTGCCCTCACCCCTAACCCCTCTCCCAATTCTGGGAGAGGGGAATGAGGGCTAAAGGCAACTGAGTGAACCCAATGGTGATGTCCGGCAAGGGTTTGGAGCAGTTGACCCGTATGTAAATTCCATAACTTCACGGTGCGATCGCCACTGCCGCTGGCGAGCAGCTTACCATCAGAGCTAGGAGTAACTGATAAGACTTGATTGGTGTGTCCTGCTAACGTTTTCAATACTTCCCCAGTGCGAAGTTGCCAAACTCTAACGAGGCCATCTGCACTCCCCGTAACGATCGCTCTCCCATCGGTGCTAAATTTGACTGCAAATACCGAGTGGGGATGCACCAAGGTCTTGACTGCTTGCTGAGTGCTTACATCCCACAGCTTGACGGTGCGATCGTCGCCGCTACTAGCGAGGAGTTGACCGTTAGGGCTAAAATCTACCGACCAAACCAAATTGGTATGCCCCGACAACCTTTGCAATAGTTGTCCGGTAGCCACATCCCACAGCCACACGCCTTGGTCGATGCTGCCAGTCGCCAGTATCGTACTATCGGGACTAAAAGCGATCGCCAACGCCCAGTGAGTATTCCCCTCAAACGTCCGTACTAGAGAGCCAGTATCAGCCGCCCACAGTTTGGCCGTGCCATCGTCGCTGCCAGTAGCTATGAGCTTACCATCGGGACTAAAGGCTATAGTCCATACCCAGTGCGTATGGCCCGATAACTCTTGCCAGCGTTCTCCAGTGTTGGCATCCCAGAGACTAGCGGTGCAATCGGCACTGCTGCTAGCTAGCATTTGCCCGTCGGGACTCCACGCCACTCCTAGAACCGAATTGTTATATCCGTGCAAACTGTCGAGCAATTTTCCGGTGCGTGCGTCCCAAAACTTGATGGCTTGGTCTTGGCTGCCGCTGGCGATCGTCGTGCCGTCGGCATTAAAGGCTACTGTCATCACCCAGTAGCGATGAGCCGTCCAGCTTCTCAACAATTCACCGCTGTTGGCATCCCACAGCCTGACGGTGCGATCGTCGCTACCGCTGACCAGGGTTCGACCGTCAGGGCTGAATTGCAGGGCGCATACCCAATGGGTGTGACCCTTAAAAGTTCTTATAAGTTGCCCCGTGGAGACATCCCAAAGTTTAATGGTGGGATCTCCACCAGAACTGGCAATGGTGGCACCATCGGGACTCCATGCCACCATCAGCACTACGTTATCGTGCGCTGGTATGGTATTGATGACCTTGGCTGTAGAGACATCCCACAGCTTGATGGTGCGATCGAAACTGCCGCTGGCGATGGTTTGACCGTCGGGACTAAAAGCCACAGACTTGACCATATTTGTATGACCCTGCCAAGTTTGCCGCAGTTGCCCGGTGCAGGCATCCCATAGTTTGATGGTGCGATCGAGTCCACCACTGGCGATGGTTTGGCCGTCGGGACTAAAATCGATCGCTCTCACCGCACCCTGATGTCCCTGGAGAGTTTGCCGCAGTTGCCCCGTCTGCACGTCCCACAGTTTGATGATGCCGTTGCCATCGGCGCTGCCGCTAGCCAAGGTTTCCCCGTCGGGGCTGAAAGCCACGGCTCGCACCCATTGAGCGTGTCCGACTGCACTCCAGAGGGGTTGACCGTCTGAAACTCGCCAGAGACGTACCTGACCGAGAGAATCTCCAGCGGCGACTAGTTTGCCGTCTCGGCTGAAGGCCAGGGAGAAGATGCCACCAAAGGTTTGTTTGAAAACCGATTTCGAGAATTCGGCCCGCTCGAAGTTGACGCGATGGAAGTTGGCATCTACCAAATAGGCTTGCCAGATACTCAAGCCCGAAAAGTCACAGCCGCTCAAATCGACTGACATTTGATGCCACAAGTTGAGCAGGTTGCCACCTCCATAGCCGATCGAGGTAAAGTATTCCATCCGGTATTTATTGAGGATGTCTTGAAGTTGCTCTTCGACATTTTTTTTACCGCCCAACTGCTGGCAGAGTCGATCGATGACGGGAATCAAAATCGTGCGAATTTGACTTTCTCGGAGGTAATCTTTAGCCTGAGCCTGAATTAAGGGATGGCTGAGAAACAGATATAGCTCCTGAGTTTCAACTTCCTCAGCTATTCGATCGATTAACCGAGCGGTCACGTATTCCATTACTGCTGGCTGCAAAGTAAACAATCCGGCACTCTTTTCCAATAACGATCGACCCCCCAAAGATTGCAAGGCTTCTAACAGCTTGGACGGTGGCGGACTGGGAAAAAAGTCTTCCTGCAATTGAGTTACAGATACCCACTCGCGATCGATCGCCAGCCAATACATCACCTGCTGCTCTAGCTGGGAGAGGCGTTGGAACTGCTCGGCGAGCAGGGTTTCAATTTCCCCAAAAGCGATCGCTCCTTGAGTTAGAAATTCAGCTATCCGGCGATCGAATAAGTCTCGCACGGTGGTAGAAACGATTTTGAGGGCTAGAGGATTGCCAGCATAAAGTTCCGTCAACCGACTCCACTGAGACTCCGATTCCGCCGCACATCCTCCAGCTTGCAAAACAGCTTTAGCCGCCGGCACGCTCAACCCGCCTAATGAGAGCGATCGTACCGGAAGGATCTCTCCTTCAATTGGAATGAGGGTTTTAGGCTTTTCCCGACTGGTCAATAACAAGCAGCTAGAGTGGCGTTCGGTTCCGGCTCGTCGCAAAAGTTCGCCGTAGCCTTCATAACCCTCTCGATATTGCCCGATCGAATTGCGACTGCTGAAAACGGCATCAAAATTATCTAGGACTAGCAAACAGCGGGAAGAATGCAGATACTTGAGTAATTGAGATATTTGAGCGTCAAGGGTTTCGGGTAGTTCGATTTCCTGCTGGCGATCGAGTGTTTGGATCGTGGTTCCTAGAACTTCCTTCAAAGGTGGGGCATTGCGTAGAGATTGCCAAATGAAGCATTCAAACCTACCTGCGAGTTGTTCTAATAGCTTGGCTGCCAGGGAGGTTTTGCCGATTCCTCCCATCCCCAGAAGAGCTACTAGGCGGCAATCGTCTCGAACTATCCATTGTTGCAGCAACGTCAGTTCCCGATCTCGGCCGTAGAAGTTGGAGACATCGATCGCTTCTCCCCAATGTTGCTGCGGGGTGGTGGTAGCGGTGGGAATGCGATCGACTAGATCTCGATCGGGCAGTGCTACCCGTCGCAATACAGCTTGAATGTTTTTCTTCGTTACTCTTTCTCCCAGAACTTGGCTGAGATGCTGCCATAGCTCGCTGCCGACATCACGGACATGACTGGTGTTATAGCCTACTCGATCGGCGATCTGAGAATAAGTCCACCCTTGCCAAGAGTAACGGAATACCTGCACTTGGAGATCTTTAAGTTTCTGCTCTGGCAGCAGAGTATCGAGTATCGCTAAGGCATCCTCAGCAGTCATAAGCACTAACTGTTGCGTCTCATGCTTTCTATGTTACGAACTACAAAGGGACAAAGTTCACAAAGGTGGGAATTGAAGTGTTTTATTCCATTAGATCCTCGCTAGCAGGTTCGCCAGGAAAAAAGCGTTCGCTCAAAATTTCCTCTAAGCTATACGAACAATTTTCGGGAAAGGTTTTTATAGGTAAGTTAGTTTCGCCCGCAGCTAACGCTACTCCTTTAACATAAATTCTCTCAATAGCTTCTTGTAAGTAAGGTTTGAGGCTGGGATTTTCTTGGAGTAAATCTATCGTATCAATTCTTTGAATCCGAATTGTATTTAACCAACTGCGACTTCTTTTTTCTACTTGGTATTCCCATTTGAGTAAATGTCCGATTAAAACGCTTAAGCGATTTCTCAATTCTGCGCGTTGTTGTTTTCCCAATGACTCAATTTCCTCGATTAAATTAGGCAAGTCAATTTTCTGCCACTGTTGTTGTGTAAGAAGTTTGGCTTGTTCCTGCGTCCAAGCATAGAAGTCGGTTTGATATAGACTTTGCCGATCTATTTCTGGGTGTTGTTCGGTTTGAGATGATTGCATTGCCAATCTGGAGTTATTTTTTTATTGTGAGTAAACTGATTGAATTCGCCGAGCGATCGACTCATCAGCCAATTTATCGAGCAGGTCTAAGGAAAATGACTTATTAACCTAGAGCGATTCTTCTAGTTGGTGTTGGTGCCACAGAGATTGATATAAACCCGGTTGTTGGACTAATTCGGCGTGGGTGCCAGTTTGGACGATTTGGCCTTTGTCCATCACGAAAATGCGATCGCACATGGCTGCTGCTGATAGTTGGTGAGAAATGAAAATCACGGTTTTTTGCTGCACCCCTGTCGATAAATTTTTCAAAATATCGGTGGCAGTTTGGTTATCGACGCTGGAGAGGGCATCGTCTAAGATCAACACTGGCGCATCGACCAGCAAGGCTCTAGCTAAAGCCGTTCGCTGTCTTTGACCGCCAGACAGGGTAATGCCTCGTTCTCCCACAATAGTTTCATATTGCTGGGGAAAGTTGAGAATTTCGGCGTGAATTTGTGCTTCCTTAGCTACCCGTTCGATCTTCGACTGCTCGCTGATTGGGTCGCCGTAGCGAATGTTATTTTTAATCGAGGTGCTAAAAAGAAAGCTATCTTGAGGGACGTAAGCGATCGCTGTTCGTAAGTCGGCTAATTTAATTTGGCTCAGATCGAAACCATCTAAAAATAAGCTAGAAGGAGCAATATCTAGCAAATGAGGCAAAGCATTCGCTAGAGTAGATTTCCCCGAACCGATCGACCCGACGATCGCGACTGTTTCGCCAGAGGCAATGTCAAAACTAATATTATCCAAGGCTGGGATCTTAGCCCCAGGATAGGTATAAGTAAGATTTTCTGCCTTCAATTCGCCTTTAATAGGAGAGGATAAGGCGATCGAGCTTGGAGTATCTTTAATTTTAGGTTCGGATGCCAAGATGGCTTCGATGCGATCGACGCTGACTTCTCCCCGCTGGTAAGTAGTAATGGTAAATCCTAACAAGGCAGTGGGAAAAACTAAGCGTTCGGAAAAGACGATCAGGGCGACAAAATCACCGACAGAAATTTCACCACGAGCGATCGCACTTCCTCCTAATCCCAGTAATACCAACAAGCTGATATAAGCTAAACCTTGAATCATTGGAAATAGCACGTTTCGACTTTGTGCCAAATTCAAGTTTGCAGTTAACAACTGCTGATTCATTTGGTGGAAAGCTCGCCGTTCGTTTTGTTCTTGAGCGTAGATTTTAATCAGCGCCATCCCGCTCATATCTTCTTGAATCAAATCGCTCAGTCCAGACAGTTCTTCTTGTACTGCCAATTGTTCGCTCCGCAATTTGTCGCTGAACAATTGCACGATAATTAACATCAGCGGATAAACAGAAAGCGAAAGCAAAGTCAATCTGACGTTAATCGATAACATCACTGGCAGCGTCAAAACATAGGCAAATAATGTATTCGCCAAACTCAAAACGGCAAATCCTAACAGGCGGCGAATATTATCGAGATCGTTAGTAGCGCGGTTAATTAAATCGCCAGCGGTATTGATATAAAAATAGGCTGGCTCCATCTGAAGCAAATGCTCGAAAATCTTTTGCTTCAGGTCGAATTCCACCTGACGGCCCACACCAAAAACTAAGATGCGCGATGCCATCCGCACTACCCACATGATCGAACTCAGGATCAGAATTAGTATTACCAATTGCCAAATTTGCTCGAAACTGAAAGTAATTTCCAGTTGGTCGATCGCATTGCGAATTAGTAAAGGAATATAGACCCCGATCGCATTGACCACTAATAGTGCCAAAATTCCCAGTGCCGCTTTTTGCCAATGGGGGCGAAGGTAATTTGCTAATTTTTTCAGCCGTGAGTGAGCCATCTTTGTTTAAAGCGTGAAGGGTGAAATCCTAAATCAGTAATTAATCATAAATGCTTTTAAAAAACATTTTTCCGTTCGATCGGACAGTAGGGGCGCAATACATTTATTGGTGTCAAGTTAACGGTCAAAGCCTTCATCCGTCAGGGGTTGAAAACCCCTGCCTCAAAGCTAAAGTCCTCTAAAGAGGACTGAATACTGGTAAATTTAGTCCACTTCAGTGGACTTGGGCTATTAGCCAGGGGTTTTGAACCCCTGGCGGTTGGCATCGAAGTTCAAGGCCCAGCAATGGCTCTAGCTTTAAGTTGACACCAATGAATGTATTGCGCCCATACCAGATGCGATATTTGTGGGTAACTAATGTTCATTTATGTTTAAAAAATAGGCATTTATCGTTTTTTCCAAAATCTACGATCGTCTAGGCAATTCCATAATTCATCATTCATAACTGTGACTTCTAATTCGGCATCTGCTAACCCAACTGGTAAATCTAGCCGTAAAATCCCATCCGTACCAACGTGAGAACGTAACGTAATGCTCGTCATCCTTACTGCCTCGAATTCTAACCCTAAACTTTATTCTCCCTTGTTTCCCTTGTCTGTGCGATCTGCCTCTGGTAAAACATTGTAGGATCGATGCAAATAATTATTGAGAAAGCTAGGTAAGTCTTTGCCACATCTTGCCAACATAACTATTTATCCGATCAAATCCATGGATGGCGTGACTCTAGATAGTGCTGCTATCCTCAAAAGTGGTGCTTTGCAGCACGACAGGGAATGGGCAATGTTTGACAAATCGGGGCGCTTTGTCAATGGTAAACGCTATTCCAAGGTTCATTTACTGCGATCGACTTTCGATTTAACTGCTGGTACGGTTAGCCTGCAAGCCTACGATGTAGCACCGACTCATACTTTTCATCTCTCTGAAGAACGTACCAAACTAGAATTTTGGTTGAGCGAGTATTTTGGTTTTCCGGTGGAATTGCGGCAAAATGCGATCGCTGGCTTTCCTGACGATACCAAAGCTTCCGGCCCGACGATCGTGAGTACGGCTACCCTAGAAACTGTGGCCTCTTGGTTTCCAGGCATCGAGTTAGAAGAAATCCGCAGGCGGTTCCGAAGCAACTTAGAAATTACTGACGTTCCGCCTTTTTGGGAAGATCGGTTGTTTGGCGAAACTGAAAAAGACGCGATCGATTTTCAGGTAGGCGCAGTGAAATTTATCGGCATTAATCCCTGCAAGCGGTGCGTAGTTCCCACACGAGGCTCTTTGAATGGTGCTGTTTACAAAGACTTTCAAAAGAAATTTGTCCAGCAGCGGCGGGCAACTTTACCCGATTGGACGCATTTATCTCGTTTTGATAGTTTTTATCGCCTAACCGTTAACACCTGCATTCCCGAATCCGAAGACGGTAAAATTCTCCAAACAGGCGATGAGGTAACACTGCTCAGCACTTAACACTCCACACTCCACACTCCACACTTCATTTATGCCTTCAACCGGAAAAGAACAACAACACCCGCAAGAAAAACGCGATCGCGCCGCAGTCGATCGACTATTGCAAGCTCAACCAGACGCGCCTTACAATCTGGCAGAACTGGCACGCCTGAGAATTCGCTATCGCGGGTTTCCAGGTGCGAAGGAGATTCAAACAGACTTAGATAAGATTATGCAGCAGTGGCAGCTTACAGAAGAACAACTGTTCGAGCAAACTCGCCAGATACACGATCGAGGTTTAGTCTATCGAGAACGCAATAACCAAGACGATCGAGAAGATTGGAGTTAAGGCACAGAGGGCGGATTGAAAATAGGCGATCGCCTTTGGAAAATATCAGCGTTCGATCGTTTGTTAGGCATGGGCTTGTTGATATCGAGCAATCAACTCGCGAACCGCAGGAACCAATTCTTTAGGGATCTCAATTACCGATTGAGTTCCATCTGCAAGTGTCATATCATCTTCTTCAACGGCCTCATCTTCTGTTTGCTCGTCATAATGCAAAATAACAGCTTTAACGCGTTCTTCATCCCATCGATCGGGAAATTTAGTCTGATTCATCTTTGACCTCGCTTGCGTTTACGTCGTCGATAGGCAGTTAACGGCTTACCTCTCAGTTCGTAAGCTGTAACCACAAAAATGCTGTCTGGTTCGGGATCGGGAACGTAAATAACTCGCAGATAACGTCCTCCCTGGGTTTGGCCGATTGCCACTCGCGCACCATCATAGCCTGGACGATCCTCTCCAGGATATCTCAGTACATCTTCTACTTCGTTTTCATTAATCTCATGATTGTAAATATGAGGTACACCTGTTTGCGGATCGATGTAAAAGCGTATATTCATGGCTACTTTTTAATCATGTAGCCAAAATATCATTCGGAGCAACACTTTTTATCGCGGAGTAGAAGTAGGCGATTGTTTTTTGGCAATACCAAATACTTCAATGTAGCAAGCAATTGCAGACTTCACATCTGATAAAGCCTCTTCGTATGTATCTCCCTGTCCAACGATCGCACCTACAACACCAATGGGATAAGCAACATAACCATCTTAGTGCTTCTCAATTACGATCTTGAACTGTTTCATAGATTTTTTCCTACAGCAGGAAGCAGGTTCATTTGGGTCCAATTGAGTTTTGGTTAGAGTCTATCACCTCCATGCTGACATAGACGATAAAATTGCTCCTTGAAATTCCACCGTTAGACTTTGTTGCTTTCCCAGTTTATACCGCAATATCGCATTTACTAGCTGGAGATTCCACATTCAGAATGTCATTGCAACCGCGATCGCTCTTAGCCAACAGTGCAAATCGTACTGGGTTTTGGTAAGGGTTCTTTAGAAGCCTCGTATGCGATCGCTAACGATTCGAGTGCTTCAATCCCATTCGTGACGGCTTCCTCATAAGTTTCACCGTGGGTGCGCCACTGTTGGCCGGGAAAGTCGGGAAAACCGACCAGAAAACAATTATCTTCTTCTGACCACTGAATCAGCATTTGATACTTAAGTTTGTTCGTCATTTTGGTTTTCCTCGACTTCTTGAATTGCTCTTAAAACCTCTTTTTCCTGATAAGCTTTGGCATCTGTACCATCTTTACCAGAAACTGTTATTTTGCCTGTATAGAGTGGATGTATCCAGTTCGTATGACTGCCTTTTCCTGGCAGTTCTTGAAACCCCACCCTGCGTAGCAATTGCTTGAGTTCTCGAATTTTCTTAGGCATCACCCTGAGTTCGTTGAGAGCGCATATCGATCGGCCAAGGCAGCATACAGCCCTGATTCAAGCAGCCATTGTTGAGAAGCATCTAAGTTTTCAGGCGATCGATCGCCATAAATTATCTCTCTCAGCCAAGATGTCACAATTAGCTCGAGGCTTTCTTCACTAATTTGGTCAGCGGTTACTCCTGCTTTTTCAAAGTAAGGCTGAAGAACTGGAGAGGCATCAATAGTGTAGGTAGGCTCGCTTCGATCTCGATCGGTTTCGGTATTATCCCATAGGCAAAATTTGTCTGGAAAAACCATCAGAAAATACGGAGCTTGCGGGAAAGTACCGGCCACCATAATATTGTGTCGAAGTTTTGCTGCCCACTCTGGAGATACATTGGTTTGACGTTTGACTTCAACCACAAGAGCCAGTTGCCCGTTGCGGCCATCAACCAATAAGTCCCAGACAGAATCAGATCTAATCGCCACGATCGGCTCGCTTAAAAAACAATTACTCTAATATTTTGACCCACATCGACAGATTTTGGTCATTGCGAGATCGGTTTTACCCGACAACCAAACGTCTCAGGATTTGAGCCACTCGATCGAGATCGTTGCCTTGGGCAGTGCTGAGGGTGAATTTATCGGACAAGGCATACTGGAAAGAACTTCTAATAGCAAAATTATCTGAAACGATCGAGAAGATTGGAGTTAAGGCACACAGGGCAGATTGAAAGTAGGCGATCGCCTTGTCGATAGGTAGTTAATGGTTTACTTCTCAGTACGCTCAACCCGATCGATAAAATCGAGCATAATCGATGTCAGTTTTTCGGGATACCAGAGTCCCCATTCATGACAACCCTCTTCGACAGTAACTAGTTGGGAATCTGGAATCGTTGCAGCCATTTCCCTAGCGGCAGTTAATGGTACAGTCAAGTCTTTTTCCGACCATAACAACAGGCAGGGAGCTTTAATTTTTGGCAACAGAGGTTTGAGATCTGCCCGTAACGAAAGCAGTAATGTTTGAATGAGGTTTCCTGTATTGAACAACAAGTTATAGGAGAAAACTTGAGGAATATCAACCAATTTCAATTTCAGCTTGGGGAGAAAGAGTTGGGCTGTCATTTCAATTGCCCTTCGCGGTACGACTCCTAGAAGAGATTCAGCAGGGATGCCCGTACTATCTAACAGAACGATGCTGCTTACTTTGTCTGGAGCAAGCGCGGCTAAAGCAATGGCAATCCCTCCACCGAACGAGTGTCCTACCAAATGTATCTGTTGGAGATTGAGAGCATCCAAAAACGCCAGCAGAAATTTAGCATAGCTCTCGTAGTCTGGAATCAATTTGGAGTAGGACGAGCGGGCAAAACTGGGTAGGTCGGGAGCGATCGAGGTATGCCGATCTGCCAGGAGTTTCAGAAGTTCTTGATAAGGTTCAGTAGAGATTCCCCAACCGTGTAGAAACACAATAGGAGGTGAATTCGACTTCAGCCCACCTTGCCGATAAAAAATGCTGCAATAGTTTAAATCGCTACGAAAATTAACTAATTGAGATTCCAAGGCCAAAACCTCTTGGACGATCGCGAGCAAATTGCTCTCTCTGACTATGCAACAGTAGCAAGTCTTGATGGTTCGTCAGACTCTCTAAGGGCTGAGAATTTTACAGGCTCGCTCCTCAAATTGGTAGATTTATCCAGCCCAAATACGGTATAAATAGCCAACAGATTAAATCAGAACCAACCGTTTCAGGATTTGAGCCACTTGATGTAGATCGTTACCTTGGGCGGTGCTGAGGGTGAATTTATCGGACAAAGCATACTGCGAAGAACTTCGATCGAACTTCACAAATAGATAATCTTCACCTGTAGTAATCAGAGCAAATACTACAGACATAGGAGAACTGACCATATAAGCTAAAGTTTGGGCGATCGCTTGTCGAACGCTAAACCCGTAGCGTTTACTTTCGATCGCAATTAGCCACAGCCGTTCTTGAATTACTAAGGCATCAATTAAACCGTCGAGGAGAGTATTGCCATCTTCAATTTCAAACCGCACGTATTTTTCGCCCCGTACTTGGTAGGGTGGGTCGATAAAACCTAGAGTTTCTAGAAGGGGAGAGAGCAGAATTAAGTTAACAGTACCTTCAGTAATGGCCCCACTATCGGCGTAGTAGAGGTAGCGTTGTTTGAGGCGATCGAGCCTCTCTTTTTCTGCTTCGCTTAGAGTTGGCAGATTTCCTTGCCATTCGCTAAAAAAGTTGACATCCTGGCTGGGTGAAATGCCCAATTTCGTATGGGCTTCGTTGAGGTTAGTAATCGCTTTAGTAACGCCAGTAGTAACCACCGTAGTTTCGCAGCTACAAATTAATCTCTACGCTAGCATGGGGCGAGTCGATCGTTGATTCAGGCATGAAAAAATTGCTTTGGTTGTTACCGCTGGCGATGTTAGCCGCCATCGGAACCATGTTCGTCCACAAACCTCTCAGTCAAGCTGATTCTAGTTTCCACTCCCAGCCAGCCATCCCAACTCCAACGCCGAGCGATTTAGCACCAGAACCTACACCTGAAATAGCCAGCGATCTTCAATATCCTCAAGTTAGCCCAGATCGTTTATTGAGCCACGTCCGCGCCCTCAGCTTCTCTCGTTATACTCCTGGCGATCGCCTCAAAGCCAGAAAATATATTTTACGCACTCTGCGATCGTCTGGGTGGTCGCCTCAACAGCAATCTTTCCCGAATGGGGTCAATATTGTCGCTGAGCGATCGGGGACAGATCCTCAAGCTGGTACGATTTTGGTCGGGGCGCACTACGATACAGTGGCGGCCTCTCCTGGGGCTGACGACAACGCTACAGGTGTGGCTGCGGTTTTAGAAATCGCTCGCCTGCTGGGTTCTCGTCGCACCCCCGCTACATTAAAACTAGTTTTATTCGACCAGGAAGAAAAAGGACTTCTAGGCAGCCTAGCTTTTACTAGTAAAGCCAACAATATCGCCGACCTCAATGGAGCCATCGTGCTAGATATGATCGGCTTTGCCTGTTACGCTCCCAAATGCCAACAACTTCCTCAAGGTTTGCCAGTTAAACCGCCAAGCGATCGCGGTGACTTTTTGGCTGTCGCTGGAGATGCCGAACACCCAGCTTTGCTCAAAGCCTTTGCTGAAGTCAAGCAACCAGGTTTACCGCCCGTACTAGCTGTGCCCGTTCCTTTCAAAGGCGTAACCGCCCCCGATTTGATGCGTAGCGATCACGCACCTTTTTGGGTGCGGGGAATAGGTGCAGTCATAGTCAGCGATACCGCCAATTTCCGCACCCCTCATTACCATCAACCCAGCGACTTGCCAAACACAATCGATCGCGACTTTTTCATTGGATCTGCCCAAATTGTTACTAATGCTACGACTAGGATGCTAGAAACGAGTAATGGTAATTAGCGACACAGAGCAGGAGTTTAGAATTCGGAATTCGGAGTTCGGAGTTCGGAATTAATTAGGCTTCACCCTCTCTCCCCATCTCCCCATCTCCCCATCTCTCCCTCCTCCCCTATGGAAGATAGAACTTTAGAGCGACTGAAATCTGCCGATTAGCTGAGTTACTGCGGACATGGAGCAAACTAATATAGAGCTAACTACCTATAGCCCTCTTTTACGGAAGAGATCGATACTTTCCGGAATTAGAGATCTAGACCTTGTATCTTCCCGATAAACCTTGGCGCGATACGTGCTAACGCACAGGCTAGCGCCAACGCTACTCGATCGATAAGTATTTATTACTACATTAAATTTTGTAAAATAGGATATAAGATCGAGCTAATGTGTGCATTCTAAATTAAAAGGTACTAAAAATTATGACATCACAACTTAAATTACCCCAAACTATAGAAGAATCTGCCATTGAAGCTTATTTAAAAGACTCTGTAGGCAACTGGCGCTCTGAGAGACGCTATTACACGCTGCCCGATGGCGAAACCCAAGAACTAGTCAGCGACATTACCGTTCGCTTTTTAGAACAGGGCAGTCCAGAATTGCAAAAATTAGCTCAACGCCACCAATTGGCTGAAGGACTAGAACTGCTATGTGGTTCCGAAGTGACTTGGAACAGCAGCGATTCGGTGACAGGACGCAAAAAATCTAAAGGTTCGACCGTATTTGGGGCACTAGGAAATATTTTGTACCGCGATCGCGGTTTTGCCACTCCCAAACCCGTTACCGCTCTTTACCACTTCCCTAATTCTCAAACCTTGTGCTTGCGGACAGAATATAACGGTTCGGTGTTTGAAGAGGAAATCAAACTCATCGGTGAGAATTACCGGACGCGGCAAACCATTATCTCTCGCGCTGGAGAGCAGCAGATGATAGGTCAGTATCTAGAAAAACGTCTTCATGTCTAAACCGTAGAACGCTTGACGTTTTGCCAAGTAAAGATAAAACCAGAGGGCGCGAGGAGATTTTCATTCTCTGCGCCCTTTTTTTGGCTCTGCTGACCTTGGCAACCCCAGATGCTCTATTTCAGTAAAAGTAGGTTTCTCATCACCCGTCTCTGGCTCCCCTCTCCCATGCTGGGACAGGGGTTGGGGGTGAGGGCAGCAATTCGGTGTTTAAGAACTGGATTTGATATGAGATCTCTGGATTGGCGAAGGCTTTGTCGATCTATATTTTGCAACCATTTTTTAAAAACACTTGCTTTAGTGTCCTCTATTTGCTAAGTATTATCAATTAAGTAAAATAGTTTCTCTAAAATTGAGACTTCTCTTCGATCGATAGAGTGACGTACCCAAACGACCGACACTAACAAGCGTAAACCCCACGATCGAGCTAGCGTTTGCTACTTGCAATAAAAAAGCTCCAAGAAAGTAAAAAGTCTAATTTCTCCTAGAGCTACTACTTAATTCAATCCCAGTATACCTAATGACAAAAATCACTCGCGATCGCCAAGCGAATTCTGCGAAGTATCGCCAGCCAGCAATAACGCTAAACTTTAGCAAGTTACAATTGCAAAAGCATGGCTTAGAAATCGCTCCCAGTCATCCCAAGAAATCTAGCTCTTGGGGCTTATTGTTGTTAGTTGGAGCGTTAATTATTAGCAGCGGTTGTAATTCCACTTCTACTTACAGTTCGACCGATGCACCTCAATCTCCATCTACTGCTGCTACTAGTAGTCCAGCAGCTAATAACGGTAAACTTACCTCCCAGATTGTTAGCGACTTTGCTGATAAAGTGGTGATTCCTACCAATCAGCTTTTTTCTCAGAGGGCTAAAGAACTATCATCAGCGATCGATGCTTTCGTCAAAACTCCCAACGACCAAACCTTAAAAGCGGCACGAGATTCTTGGGTAGCGGCCCGTGCGGCTTGGGAACAAAGTGAAAGTTTTACCTTTGGTCCGGCCGATTCGCTAGGTTATGACGGCGCTTTAGATACTTGGCCGGTTAATGAGACTGACGTGCAAGCCGTGTTAAAAAGTCAAGATAGATTGACCCCAGATTACATCTCTCAACTCAAAGATACTGAAAAAGGCTTTCATGTCATTGAATACCTGCTATTTGGGAAAAATCAAACTAAAAAGGCAGCTAATTTTAGCCCGCGAGAGTTAGAGTACCTGCAAGCACTAGGAACGGATTTTAGTAAGGTAGCCGATGAGTTGCTAGCCAGTTGGACTAAAGGAGTTGAGGGCAAACCTGCTTATCGAGAAGTAATAGCTACGGCTGGAGAAAGTAACAATAGCTCTTATCCCACGCTGCAAGCCGGGGTGCAAGAGATGCTTCAGGGAAAAATCGACAGTCTAGATGAAGTCGCTAACGAGAAGATCGGCAAACCACTAGAAACAAAAGACGTAAAGCTGTTTGAAAGCCGATTTGGCCTCAATACCCTCAAAGACCTTAAAAGTAACGTCAAAGGCGCTCAAAATGTCTATTTGGGTACTTTCCCCGATGCCAATACCAATGGTTCGAGCTTGAGTAACTACATTGCCAACGTCAAGCCGGATCTAGATGCCAAGGTCAAGAGCGAATTCCAAGCATCACTAGAGGCCCTAGAAAAAATTCCCGATCCGATCGAAACTGCGATCTCCAATCCTCAAGCGACTGAAAACATCAAAGCGGCTAGGGAAAAGATTCAATCTTTACGAGACTTGCTGGAAAAAGAAGTCATGCCGTTGGTGAAAGGGTGAGGGGAAAAGTCAAAAGTCAAGCTTCGACAGGCTCAGCTACCAAGTCAAAAGTCAAAAATGAATTCCGAATTCTGAACTCCTAAATCCAAGACTTAACACTTTAACAATCGTGCAGTTATTTCAACAGGGCTTTCAGGAAAAGAAACTAGTTAAATTTTTGATAATTTTGGCGATCGCGATTTTAGCTAGCGTCGGGTTATCAATTTTATTCGGACAAAATCGATCGCCACAACCCACCGTTTTGCTGGCTGGAGGAGAAACCACAGTATTCAATCGGACTTCTAAAGGTTTTAGCCAGCCAGCACCAAATTTAACTAAAGACGAACTAGACTTACATATCGAAGGCGATCGAGCTTTTGAAGCCGTGTTTGTTACCCCTCCAGCCGAGATCAATCCTGGTTTGGGGCCGTTATTTAATAATGCTTCTTGCGTTGGTTGTCATATTAGCGACGGTCGCGGGATGCCAGTTAAAAGCCAGTTGTTAGTGAGGGTAAGCCTAGCAGCAGAAGAGGGAGCGATCGCCAATGAGGCTGAAGAACCAGTCGCCGCTGGCGGTAAGAATAAAGACCGCAAGGTAATTTTTGCCACTCACCCAGAAGCCTCTGTAACTCTAGGAAATGCCCCTTCCGTTCCCGGACTGGGGACGCAGATTCAAGACCAAGCGGTATATGGCTACTCGCCAGAAGCGGATGTAGAGATTTCTTGGCAAGAACTGTCAGGTAAGTATGGAGATGGTACGCCTTACCAGTTGCGATCGCCTAAAATTCAAATTACTCTACCAGACGGTCGATCGCTACCATCCAACGTTCTGACATCTCCCCGCATTCCCCCACCAGTATTTGGTGTCGGCTTGCTAGAAGCCATCCCAGAAAAAACCATCTTGGCTTTAGCCGACCCTGAAGATAAAAATAACGACGGTATCTCCGGTCGTCCCAATATGGTTTGGGATGCTAACAAACAGGCTGTCACTCTGGGTCGCTTCGGTCATAAAGCCAATAATCCTAACTTGTTGCAGCAAACGGCGGCTGCCTATGTCAACGATATGGGCGTGACTAATCCCTTATTTCCAGAAAAAGATGGTGCTAGCGACATCGACGATCGCATCCTCAAATCCGCCACTTTTTACACCCAAACTCTGGCCGTTCCAGCCCGCACCTTAACTGAAAATTCCCAGGTCAAGCAAGGAGAAAAACTATTTGCCCGAGCCAACTGTGCTAGCTGTCATGTCGCAGAACTTCGCACTGGCAAACACGAAATCGCCACCCTCACCAACCAAACGATCTACGCTTATACCGATTTGCTATTACACGATTTAGGGCCGGGGTTAGCCGACGGCAGACCGGATTTTGTTGCTACTGGGAGCGAATGGCGCACGTCGCCGTTGTGGGGTTTGGGTTTAACTCAGACAGTTTTACCCTATTCTGGCTATCTGCACGACGGTCGGGCCAGAAATGTAGAAGAGGCAATTCTTTGGCACGATGGAGAAGGTAAAAAATCTCAAGAGGCTTTTAGAAATATGAGTCAGAGCGATCGTCAAGCCTTAGTGAAATTTCTCAACTCGTTGTAAGCTAAGAATCGCCATCTAGCTGCAAAAAGAAGTTGCGCTCGCGTAGCGCGTATCGCCAATCGGGTTTAATTAACCACTTTTTCTTGAAGTCCGCCTCAGCGGACTTCGTTTGTCTAGCTAAGGGCTGGAATCGTTAGAATGATTTTGAAGTTAGGACGGATAACTGGTAGTAATTAAGATGAAAGAACTCGACCAAACCAAGACTATTGAAATCCTTAAAACCCTCATGGAATTCGAGCTAGCTGGGGTAGTCCGTTACACCCATTACGCTCTGATGGTGACGGGACCGAATCGAATTCCGATCGTCGATTTCTTCAAAGCCCAAGCCAATGAGTCTTTAGTTCACGCTCAACAAGTAGGAGAAATTCTTACTGGTTTGGAAGGACATCCTAGTCTTAAAATAGCTGCAATTAAAGAAACTCACAAACACTCAGTAAGAGATATTTTAGAAGAAAGTTTATCTCACGAAAAAAGAGCGTTAGAACTTTATAAAGACTTACTGACTACCGTGGAAAATGCCAGCGTTTATTTAGAAGAATTTGCCCGCACCATGATCGGCACGGAAGAGTTACACAACATAGAAATCAAAAAGATGTTGCGCGACTTTAGTTGATTTTTAGGGAAACAGGCGATCTAGGCAAAAGTCATACCCAAAGGAACTAAATTACCTAGAGATCGCTGAGTCCTCTTTAGAGGACTTTCGCTATAAGACAGGGGTTTTGAACCCCTGGCGGATAAAGCTTTTGACCGTTAACTTGACACCAATGAAAGCTTTGCGCCCCTACCCAATATTATTTTGCAGCTACGGTGCTGATAAAACATTTGGGTAAGGAATTTATGGTATAATTTGCGTACTATTTTTACCTATTCTTTGTAAGTCCATCGCTGGTGTCGATCGAGCTTGCGGTCGGCGATCGAAGCCATAAAGACCCGCTCTACCCACCGCTAGGTAATCTCCAGGACTTTCGCTAACGCTCTATGGCTAGCAGCGACATCATCGTATAGGCTCCAACTTTCAGGAGAATTGCCATGCCCAGGCTAAAAGGCAAGCAATCAGATCGCTCTCTAGCTATTGGCTTACTGCTGGTTCTCCTCGGTATTGGGATCGCCATCCCGTTGGAGTATTTTAACGTCATCGACTTGGTGGCTAATTTTGGCAAACAGCAAGAGCCAATCGGCGCTCGGTCAGAACCGAGCGAACCTCAGCCGTCTCCAATTGCCAACGACGCGATTGACAAAGTGAAACAGATCGATCGATAACGAAGTCAGAAGTCAGAAGTCAAAATTCAGAAGTTGGTTTTTGTAATGGGGATTTATGCCCCGCTCCCAAAACTTTTCCCCTTCCAAGGGGAGGTTTTAAACCCCATTTCTTCGATAAAGGAACAGCCGTGCTGAAAGGAAATGACATTATTGGGATGCCCATAGTCGCTTACGACACTGGCGAAGAAATCAAGAAAGTCAAGGATTTGATTTTCGACAGCAGCAGCAAGCTGATCGGCTTTTTGGTGGAAGAAAAATTTTGGTTTAATACCGAAGTCTTACCAGTCCACAGCATCAAAGTTATGGGGCCAGATGCGATCGTCGCTTCTTCCGAAACAGCAATAGTCAGAGCTAATCGGCTGCCAGAAATCAAACAAGCCCTCCAGCGAAATATTGTCTTCACGGGTACGAAAATCGTCACCGAGGAAGGATACGACTTAGGGACGATCTCGGACTTGTATTTTGACAAATTTACCGGAGCGATCGAAGGCTATGAAGTCTGGGGAGGGCTGTTTGCCGATGACAATTGCCCTTTATCATTCGTCCCAGCCCCGCCAAATTTTAAAATCGGTGAAGATGTTGCCTTCGTGCCGTCGGAAATTGCCGAAATGATGACCGAGCAACTTGGCGATTGGAGCGATGGAGAAGCAGCAGAAATCGAAGAGTTCTCAGGGGCGAAATCTAGTGCTGTCAACCGATCGGCTAATGCCCCTCAACCCATTGAAGCCCAAGCCTACGGGATGGGAACCACCAACGGACAAGAACAAACGCCGATAAGAACCTCCACGCTGGCTCAACCCGGCCCTATAGCCTCCCAAAGCCCTAGCAGACTCTATGGCGATACCGAGTCTCCCGCTCTAGAAGAACCAGAAGCTTATGTCGGCCAGTGGCAATCAGAGCCATTTTCTGCCATCGCCCAACATTCAAACGAACGGATCTATACGCTCGAGGAAACTTTAGGCCGTCGCGTCCGCCGCTCGATTAAGACTCAAGAAGGGATATATGTCGCCGCTATCGGCCAAATCGTCACGGAAAAGGTAATTGCTCGATCGAAGATTTACAACCAAGAACAGCAATTGCTCGCGGCTATCGGTCAGACTCCATCGAGCGGTGCAACCGGTCCCCAATTAGAACCACACATCTGGCCGGGCAGGAGACGGGCTAGCACTGTAACCACAAAACTCAGAGACACCGCCAACGATATTCAAGCAGGCTTTAATCAAGCGATCGAAAAATGGCGCATTCAACGCATCATCGGCCGCTCCGTTGACAGAGTAATCCTCGATCGGCAAGATAACGTCATCCTCGATGCCGGAGAACTGATTACTTATAAAGCTATCGAACAGGCTCGCCAAGCTAATGTCATCGGCATTCTCTTGAATTCAGCCCGAAAGAGTAGTAAATAGTTATTGAGAAGTTCAAAAGTTGCAGAGCGATTGCTACTAACGATGAACCATCAACCACCATCCATATCTTGTGACCAAAAACCGTGTTGCAACCACCATCTGAGTCCAGCGAGCAGCCTTCCAGGTCGAGCGTCTCCAATTTGCTAGGTCAAACCCTCGGTGGGCGCTACAAGATTATCAGCCACTTAGGAGGAGGAGGGTACGGCCAGACTTATCTGGCAGAAGATATACATTTACCCAAGCACCCTCGCTGCGTGGTCAAGCAACTCAGACCGCAAGCCACGAATAAATTAAATTTGCAAATCGCCAGCCGTTTATTTAATACGGAAGCCGAAGTTCTCTACAAATTAGGCAGCCATCCTCAAATTCCTCGGCTGTTCGCTCATTTTGAAGATCGAGAAGAATTTTATTTAGTGCAAGAGTTTATTGAAGGCATCGACCTGAAGCACGAATTAGTCATCGGTCAACATATGCGCGAACAGCGCGTGGTTAACCTGATGAAAGAAATATTGCAAATATTAGAATTCGTTCACGCCCAATCTGTAATTCACCGAGATATCAATCCGCGCAACTTAATTAGACGCAAAACCGATAAGAAATTGGTACTTATTGACTTTGGTTCGGTCAAGAAAATTACTACCAAAGTAATAGGCGGCGACAAGGCAGTCAACACAGTAGCGATCGGCACGGCCGGTTATATGCCTCTAGAGCAAATCAATGGCAACCCTCACTTTTGTAGCGATATCTATGCTGTAGGGATAGTTGCGGTTCAAGCCTTGACAGGACTAGATCCCAGCCGAAATCAACTACCAATAAATCCCCAAAATGCCGAAGTTGAATGGCAAGATTTAGCGGTGGTCGGACCGGAATTAGCCAAGATTATTAACCGCGCGATTAAAGCTAATCATACCGATCGCTATCAAACTGCTGGTGAAGTTCTCAAAGATATACACAAATGGCAACTGGCTCATCAACCTAATGAAGCTAGCTTAACTAGTAGTATTGAAGTTAAAAGACCTCCTCGAATTCCTAGCAGGCATAGTAATAAAGATAGTATTAATAATAATGCTTATTATTCGATCGACGTTCTGCCGCGATCGCACGGCGATCGCTTGCTAAAATGGTGGCCGATTTTAGGCATTCTCTTCGTAGCTGGAATCGCCCTGCTGCTGAAATCGATCGATCTCAATAATTCTCAACCAAATTTAGCGAACGTCCCAGCAACTCCATCTATAGCAACTCAGCGCAAGCCCTCTTTAATTCCACCACTGGCCGCCCCGATTCCCACCAGGAAATTATCAGACCAGGAGGCCAATCGAGTGGCGAGACTGATAAAAACAGGCGATCGCCTGATAGAATCAGGAAAATATCGAGAAGCGATCGAGGCCTATAATGACGCTTTGGCGATTAAAGATGCTTACGAGGAAGCTGCTTGGGGTAAGTGCTATGCCTTTATTAGCTTGCAGCAATACCAAGAAGCAATTGCCGCTTGCAATCGCTCGTTGCAAATTAACTCGAAATACGATCGAGCTTGGTGGGGTAAAGGTTATGCCCTCGATGCTTTAAAACGTTATGACGAAGCTCTCGCCCACTATGAAAAGGCAATCGAAATCAAGCCAGATTTCGCCGAAGCTTTGCTCAATCAAGGTGCAACCCTCACAGTTTTAGGACGTTACGAAGAAGCATTGGCAGCTTACGACAAAGCCTTACAACAAAAGCCAACTCTAGCAGAAGCCTGGAATAACCGAGGTGTAGTGTTAGAACACTTGGGACAACAAGAAAAAGCGATCGCTTCTTTCAACGAGGCCATCAGACTCAATCCCGACTATCAATTAGCCATTCAAAATCGCCAGCGATCGCAAAAATAAGCAAAATCGAAGTCGATCGAACCACCATAATATTTGTAAGGGCAATTTGAACGATCGATGGAGACAGGAGTTTGGCTGTAGGGGCGGGTTTTGCCAGCCCTGCTATCCTCTAACCATTAACAATTAATCGAACCTGCCCTGCCTCACCGATAACCCACGTTTCGTTATCCGCACACCATAAATTGTCAGATAGAACCCACCCTGTCTCACCACGAACAACAATTGAGTATGGATTTTAGTTCTGCGCTGCCGACATTTGCGATCGCTCTGCGGGAAGGAGTGGAAGCAGCTTTAGTAGTCGGAATTGTTTTAGCCTGCTTGCAGAAAGCCAACCGCAGCTATTTGAATTCCTGGGTGTATGCCGGAATCGCCATGGGAATCGCCACCAGTGCAGTTGTGGGCGTGGGTTTGGGTTGGATAACGCAAGCAATATCGAATTCCAGTCAACCTTATGCTCCAGTAATAAAGCAACTGTTGCAAGTCGGGTTTAGTACGATCGCAATTGTCATGCTTAGTTGGATGCTGATTTGGATGACCAGGCAGTCAAAGTCAATTAAAGGCGAAGTAGAAGGTGCAATTGCTGCAACTCTCAAGCCAGATCGAGATGGTAATGCTGGCTGGGGTGTGTTCGCGCTGATTTTTATCGCTGTCTTGCGAGAAGGTTTTGAAACCGTGCTGTTTATCCTGGCGAAATTTCAGCAAGGCTGGATTCCAGTTTTTGGGGCGTTGGGGGGCTTGGCAGTAGCAGCGGGGATTGGCGTGTTGCTGTTCAAATGGGGAGTAAAAATTAACCTTCGCTTGTTTTTCCAAGCGATGGGGGTGTTGTTGCTCTTAATTGTCGGCGGTTTAGTCATCTCGGCTTTGAAGCATTTAGACTTAGCCGTGGCGATTTTGGCCCGAATGCAGTCTAACTTTACCTATTTGTGTTTTTCGCAGCCATCGTGCATTTTGGGAGCGATGGTTTGGAATACAACTGAGATTTTGCCAGACGATCGCTTTCCAGGGCTAATTTTAAAAACTTTGTTTGGCTACACTGACGAACTCTACATCGTCCAGGCTGTAGTCTACGCGATCTTTTTGATGGCGATTGGCGGTATTTATTTTTTCAGCTTGAGCGATACGTGCTACCGCACAGGCTGTCGCCAACGACACCAACAAATCAAAAATTAACTTTTCTAAGCGAGCTAATCGCTCATTCTCAGCAGTTTTGAGAAGTTTGGCAATGACAGAGATTGAAGTCCAAGCCCGTGAAATCCTAAACTTCCTAGTACAATTACCTTTTTCCAACTGCGTTCCCATTAGTCGAGATTTTGCTGAATTAACAACAAAACCTGGTATATATGCAATTCGCCATCGATTAGAAGGATTGCTTTATATTGGCAAAGCACAAGATATTAAAGAACGTTTTCGTGGTGGTCATAAGGCCATAACTTGGTCTTGGTTAGAAGACTACGACCATCGCGATGTAGCGATCGCTGTCCGTGAAATCGACTTTCAGCAGTGGCGAAGGCTATCATCAAATTTAGAGGGCATTATTCTAATTTGGAGTAAGCCTCCGTTCAATATCCGTATACCCATGAGAGATGAACAATGACCTCCACAAGCATTGAATCGAGCGCGTCTACACCAGAGAACATCGAACATTTGAGTCCAGTTGCAGCCCGAATGATCCTAGCAGCATTTCCAGAGCATATTCGGGCAGCATTTGAAAGACGCGCTCAGGAAATTGATTACCCAGTAGAAGCAGTTTTAGAAATGGCGATCGCAGGTTTTCTCGATCGAGAAGCTTTGAGTTTTGTAGATTGCCAACCTCGGTACTAACCTCACAAAAACGATGTGTCAACGAGGAGCTTTTTAACTGCCAAGTTGCTTTTCTTCACTGGCGATCGCGCTTAGAGAATTCAATTATCCTCAATGGTGGAAAAGTTAGTAACACTATGGAGATTTTTAGCATCAGTCAAGTTGGGAGACACCCCAAAATTACTGACCTCAGCATATTTTAAGTCGGCTCCAGTGAAGTTGGTACAATCCATGATGGAGCCAGTCATCGCAGCAGCTTTCAAGTTGGCTCCACTGAAATTAGCTCTGGTAAAGTTACAGTGGTACATCGAACATCTCTCCAAATTAGCCCCACTAAAGTTGGCATCGGTGAAGTTGGCTCCACTCAAATCGGCTTCACTCAAATTAGCCCCACTGAAGTCAACCCCACGCAAATCAATCTGGACAAAGAAATCTCCATCAGAAACGGAGCCAGTAACCCTCGCTCCGCTCAAGTCCTCTTCACTGAAATCCCGCAGCCCGAAAGCAAACCTTTCCCGAAACTGTTCTCCATTTATCTTCGCCACGATCGTACCTCCTTGCTAACTAACATCTAATCTACCGTCCAAATCTTCTGGCAGACCACGACCCCCTTTAACCTCAATTTTGAAGAGAGTTTGACGGCTGAAATCGCAGCTAAACAAACTCTCGTCCGCTTATCTTCTACGGCTATCGTGTATATATATCTGGAAAACTTGGAGTCTCTGCATTCGATCCCCCTAGCCCCCCTTAAAAAGGGGGGAAATTTCTCAAAGTCCCCCTTTTTAAGGGGGATTTAGGGGGATCTGGATGTGAAACGGCTAACCGATAACTCATATATACACCGTAGCTCCTGCTCCAGAGGCTACACTAACGCAGCATTTATTTTTTCAGCTTGAGCGATCGACAAGGTAAGCTAGGTTGAGCAGTAACGAATGCTGGTGGTGAAATTGGAGTACAGCAATGAAAATCACAGCGATCGCACTCGGATTAAGCTTAATTCTTCTCTCTAGTTGCTCTGGAACGGGTAACTCGGCAGCAAAAAATGAAAAAGTGACTTCTACTGATGGCAAATTCGCGATCGAACTGCCAGGAACTTCCAAGCCTGTAACTAAAGAAGTCTTACCAGGAGTGTCCCAATCGCAACACAACCTCGTTCGCAACAACTGGCTCTATCAATTTAGTTATCTGACCTTTCAGCGTTCTTTTAATGCCAAAGAAGCTCGCACTGTGCTAAATACATTTATCGAGCGTGGGGCAGTCACTAGTTTCCCTAATGGCCAACTCTTGTATAACAAGGCAATCGTTAAGGGAAACGTTCCCTGCCAAGACTTCTTAGTGAAGTGGAAAGCCTCAGAGCAAATTAAAAAAGATTTTGCTAAGGAGGGATTCAAGCTCGAAGGCAGCGAAGTTTACTGGAAGGGGGTTAACTGTTTGGCAGGGAGCAATTTCGCTGAAGCTGGCGCGATCTCCAATACCCAACCAGACCAGGTTAAGGAAGTACGGCAGTTCTTTGATTCGTTTGTAGCTCGACCTTGAGATCTAGATGCGCCTCTAATGGTGAAACGATCGCATTATCCGATCGACACCACTTGCAAATTCGATCGCTATAGGTAATGTCAGACCAGAGTTCGGCAAAAACACGCTCGAAACAATCAATCCTTCGGTGGCGATCCAGAATTATTAAAAAAATCTATATGTATTTCCTTTTCTAGATTACCTGTGATATAATCCCCCAGTCAATACGGTTGAGGAGAGAACGTCATGCAAGTTTCCTATGGTCAGGGTTGTTCTAGTTAACCCGCAAATTCCCCCGAATACTGGCAACATTGCCCGCAGTTGCGCTGCCACCGATACCGAACTGCATTTAGTAGGGCCATTAGGGTTTGAGATTAGCGATCGCTACTTAAAACGAGCGGGGTTAGACTATTGGCCTTACGTCAAGTTACATTACCACGATTCTTTCGAGGAATTTGCTGCCCTGCGCCAGCAACGAGGCGGGCGCGAGATTGGATTTAGCACTTCTGGAACCTGCAATTACATCAAGTTTCAGTTTGCACCAGATGATTGGTTATTGTTTGGCAGCGAAACAACTGGCTTGCCAGCAGCAGTTTTAGAAAGTTGCGATACAACTGTATATATTCCCATGGCTCGATCGGGGGTACGCAGCTTGAATCTCTCGGTGAGCGTAGCCGCAGGCTTGTTTGAAGCCAAACGACAGCTAGGCGAGCTAGAGTAAATTTGTCGATCGATACGTTTACTACCCGCCAGCGATTGACATTTAACTGTGAGTTAGAAGGAGGTAATTTTAATAAGTAATTTCTATATCACCTGATGACTGTAGCAGAGACAACATTAAGATGTGAGGTTCATCTCTAAATAGGTATCGATGGGGAGAGCCAAACCCTTATACCATCGAGTAAATCGAGATCTTAAGGCTAGTTAAATTTGCGTAAATACTGGTAAGCTTTTCAAATTGATGTCTTAAGAGTCTGCGAAAATCCACGGTTGCTCTTTTTACTCAGATCGGCATAAAGTCTTTGTTTATAGTGAATCTGCCGATTTGACCAATTGTTAGCCAAGGAAATTCGATCGAGATGGTACGAACAGTTAAGATCGAATGCTGTCACCCACAAACCTCGTTTACCGCTTGGGAAAAAACTGCTCCTCCATCGCGTAAACTTGTGTAAATCGACAAACCAGGGTAATCTTGCCTAAGTATGCTGACAGTCAATTAAGTAGTGAAGCTTTATTTGAGGTGATTTGCCGGATTGATTTGGTAAAACCCTAACAGTCTTAGCGCCACTCAGGTGCTTGTCATTAAACGAAGTAGGAGGCCGTTCTTGAAACGCAAAATGACACCGAAGGTTGAATCAGTTCCTTCCCCAGCAGCCAATAATGAGGCTGAACCTCTACTTAGCACCAAAAAACCTGCTAGAGAGATGGTAGGTGCTGAAAATTTGGTTCATCCCAAGCTGAAATATGGATTTCGTAAATCTGCTGCCATGATGGGATTGGCAATCTCGATCGGCGCTTCCAGCGTTTTGCTCTCTCAACTCGGAGAGGAAGCGATGGCCGCCGAACCCATAACGGCAAAATCTAACGCCACTCCCAAAATGCCAGTGGCAATCGGGCAACAAGTACCTGCCGATAGCGAAGCTTTAAAAGCGCTCGCTACTTCCCAGAACGTCGAGGCTAGCTTTGCCCTCCCCGAACGCTCGGTCAGCGAAATCCTGACGGCTAATAGCGCAATCGGACAAACTGAAGAATCAATCGCTAATACTACTAGCCCGAATAATTCCCGGCCATCTGTGCCGCTAGGAGTGTCAGAGCAGCAATTTTTAAGCGATCGATCTAATCTTCTTTTTAATAACAACGAAGAAACCGCAGAAAGTGTCGCTCCGGAAACCAACAACTCGGCTGAGTCAGGCGGTGAAGAACCGACCGAGACATCAATCGGTCGGGTAGAAGACCCGACACCTGTGGCTAGTCAGATTGCCCCGTCTACCGAAACCGAAATCCCTGGAGCGATCGTTACCGAAGAAGCAGATAACGCTGGGATTAACAATCTGGAGTCTCCTGCAACCGAGACTGAAGAGCAGCAGGTGAGTTCTTCGACTCCCAACACCACTGAAACGCGATCGACAACCCCATTATTGCCCAGGTCTAACGTCAGCGAGCCGCAAGCTGTAGAACCAGTGGCCGTATATAAGGTGAAGCGGGGCGATACCTTGTCGGCGATTGCCGAAAATTATGGAATTTCCATATCCGAACTGCTGCGCATGAACAACTTAAAAGCAGCAGATAGTTTAGAAATTAACCAACAGTTACTCGTTCCTGCTAGCAAACCAACTGCGTCCAACGGCAACTCGTCAGTCGGGCCTAATGGTGGAGTAGGAAATTCTTCAGAGGCAGAACCATCAAATCTAGGGATTTTTGAGTCCGCTTCGACTGGCGACATTGATATAACAGTCAATAAGCCCTTAGTAGGACTGAAACCGACAGTGGTTCGAGGATCGGGTTCAGAAATGACAGCGATCGCGCCACTACCAGAATCTAATCCGACGGCTTCAGCGCCAACGAACCTTTCAGCACCATCGGAGAGCGAGGGGCTGGAGACGGAAATTTCTCAATTAAGAGAGCGTTATGTCGCTCAATCGCAACTGCCTCAATCTAATACCAGCGGCCAAGCAGAGCCAGCAATAGCAATTCCGGTCATACCCGCAACTAATAATAATGCTCGCTGGCTCCAGCCCAACCGCCCGCCAGCGACCTCAGGACCGAATAACTTAAATGCTCGCGAAGATGCGATCGAAATCTCGGTACCGCCACCAGCAAGCAATAGCCGCATCCGCCCCGCTGTCGCTCCGGCTCCCGTCCGTCCCATCAACTCTAGCCGTCCTAATATGCCTGTAGCGGCACCAGCAAACAGCCGCCCGCTACAGCAAATAAATCGCCCGCCAGCGGCAGTCCGTCCTACCAGTTTTGGCTCTAGAGATGTGGCAGCAGTGGAAATTCCAGTTCCAGTCCCTGCTACTAACGTCATTCCTCGTCGGCGATCGCAAATTGCCGTTGCCCCTACCCGCACCGACGACTACAACCCGATGCTGCGAACTCCAGCGGGGCAACCAGTGTATCCAGATTTACCTAATGGAACTTCACCGAGATCTAATGGTTTGATCTGGCCGGCCAAAGGTGTTTTGACTTCTGGCTACGGGATGCGCTGGGGACGGATGCACAAAGGGATCGATATTGCTGCACCTGTCGGTACGCCGATTTTTGCTGCGGGACCGGGCACGGTCTTGCGTTCCACTTGGAGCGGCGGTTATGGCAATCTGGTGGAAATTCAACATCCCGATGGCACGGTTACTCGCTACGGGCACAACAGTCGCTTGATAGTTCAAGCGGGTCAACAAGTCGAACAAGGTCAACTAATCGCTCTCATGGGCAGCACGGGTCGTTCTACTGGTCCTCACTGCCACTTTGAAGTGCGTCCTGGCGGTCGCGATGCTGTAAATCCGATCGCCTACCTACCTCGGCGCAGTCGCAGTTAGGCAAGTTAATTTACCCAAAGAGAGTAGCAGCGATTGCTGCTACTCTTATGCTATCCTGGGAAAAGTGTCTAAATAGCTGTCGGCTCAGTAGCTCAGTGGTTAGAGCAGGGGACTCATAAGCCCAAGGTCACAGGTTCAAATCCCGTCTGAGCCATTTTTTCAAGCTCGAAATTAATAGTCTGTTTCGGTCGTCAAATATTGAAACCAGCATTTTTGTAATGCGAATAATTCTGGCACTCCGCCAGAATATGAAGGCGATCCCAATCGCTATTCATGAGAGCAACTTTCTTACCTCGACTCCAGCCCTGAACTTGCTTTTCCCGATAAAAAGCATCTGCCACGCGATCGTAATACTCTGCATAAATTAACTTTACTTAGTGTTGAACTTCGGCACTTAGTTATTAATCGTGCAGATCTGGGTTCGATCGATTGGCAAACTGGCGAATTAGTGAGATTTTTCAACCCCCGTCGAGATTTGTGGGCAGACCATTTTCGCCTTAATGAAGCTGCAATTCAACCTCTCACCAACATTGGAGAAGTAACAGCCCGAATTCTAGATTTTAACGATCGCGATCGCCTCGCAGAATGACAGCTATTAATAGCAGTTGGCGGATATCCATCAGCCGCAGCACTACGACGTATAAACCGGGAATAACGAACGGCGATCGCCTTTAATATTACCAGTTGCCATTAGCGATCGCTTGCCGAAAAGTCTCAGCCGCTGGAGTAGGTTTTCTGAGCAAATCTGGATCGCTATCCAACTCGATATGATACAGTCCAAAGTCGCTGCTAGGAGAGAAAGGTAGCCCCCACTCGCGATTGGAAGTAATTGACCAGGAGACATAGCCAATAACTCTAACTCCATCTCGCCGGGCCTTTTTAACTTCTTCGAGATGAGCCTGGATGTAGGTAGCGCGATCGATCCCGTCGGCAACTTCCACGCAACCATTCTCGATAATCATAATCTCTAAATCGGGAAAAAGTTGGGCGTGAAATTTCAGCATATCGTACAGCAGACCGGGTAAAACTGGAGCGTTACCAAAACGCCCGAAAGCAGCATTCATCAGTTTTTGAATCTGGTGCAAGCGCAGGGAACCGATACCCCAGTAGTAGTCGATGCCAACGAAGTCCTGTTCGCCGACGCACTCCTTCGGACAGAAGCATTCGTCTAACTTACCAGCCATCCCCAAATGCCACCAATTACTGGAAAGAGAGGTGGAAAGAATACTAAACAGCTTGAGGATGGGATCGAAAAACTGCACGAAGGAACGCAATAGGGGAATGCGTTCTCGAACTTTGGCAATCTCAAATTTAACTTTAGTCGGATCGTTGAAGATATACTGAGCGATCGCTCTGGCAATGTCAATTTCTAAACCGCTCAATTCCCCAGTTTTCGGATCTCGATAACTAAAGCCAGGAACGTTATCTTTAACCGCAATCACGATGTAACCTCGCTGTTGAATGCGGTGCAAGATGGTATCCGGTTTAGCCTCAGATAGGGGTGCATCTGGTAACTTGACTAACTCGTTCGTTGACGTGCTTCCCCTCAAATCTGCTAAAGTCGATCGTCTGGCTAATTTAGGTGGTTTTGGCACGGGCAAACCGGGAAAGTGACGAGCAAAACTTTCCACCCAAGCCCCCGATTCTTTGAACTGCCGGATGGCAACATCTACCGCATTGAGTAGATAGCGATTGCCTTGGGCGACAGCAGCAGCGTAAGGTTCTGATGTCAGGTTGTCGCCTACTAGGCGATACTGTCCTGGGTGCCGATCGATCGTCCCGAAGAGGATGGTATCGTCGGCCAAGATGGCCGCCGCTTGCCCGAAATCTAACGCTCTTAAGGCTTCCTCGTAGTCAGAAACGACTAAAACGCTAGCTGTAGGCAACAGTTCAAAGATCCGATCTTCAGCCGTGGAAGTTTTGACTACCGCCACAGTTTGACCCGCTAAGTCATTTGGGGTGTCGATCGCGCTGTTAGCCTTAACTAAGATGGTTTCGCCAGCAATGTAGTAGGCTTCAGAAAACGCTACCTGCGAAACTCGCGACTCAGTGATGGTGAGGTTAGCGATCGCGACATCGACTTTACCTTGTTCTAACAGCAGCTTTTCGGTGAACCTTTGTCCTTGAGCGATTAAATCTTCGGTACTGTGCAGACCAGTAATTTTGCGATCGACCAATCTTTGCAACCAGGTCGGTAAGCCCAGCAAAAAGGGGTTAGCACCAACTTTGGCATCTGGATTTACTTGTTTGATAACTGCCCTAGCAGCGGTGTGTGCTTTGAATAGATTGGGCATCAATCGACTGACGGCCGATAGCTGTTCGCCTGTGGTTGCGCCCATGGGCATTCCTGGGGGCATGAAGTAGGCGCGTTCCCACCAAGGCTTGACGTAGCCGTAGGGTAGCTGACTAGGTTCGTTGAAGGTAATCCAATACCGAACTTTTGCCCCCAAGCGATCGGCTACTCTAGCAGCATAACGAGCAAATGTGGCAGGAAAATCGGTTCCGATTAAGCCGCCTTGTCTTTCGACGTGCAAGGGCCAGGTAAAGTGCAACAGCGTCACCATTGGCTCCATCCCAGCAGCGAGGATGGTTTCTACCATTCGATCGTAGTGGGCTAGAGCCTCTTCGTTGAATTCTCCGGGATTTGGTTCTACTCGCGACCAAGCGATCGAAAATCGAAAGATTTTACAACCGAGTTTGCTGGCTAATTCTACGTCTTCTGGATAGCGGTTCCAGAAATCGGTGGCTCGCCCTCTGGGGGTTTGGGCGCGGCGGCGTTCCCATACGTCTCGGATGTCCTCGAAGTTGGGGTCGTAGGCTTCGCATTGGTGATCGGCGGTTGCTACGCCGAAGGTGAATGGTTTGGGATAGGAGTTAGTCATAAGCCTTATCCATCAAGTATTTAAAACAGAATATGAAATCCTTCTTGGGTAAAGTGTTTATCGTGGGTGAGGACATCGGTAATTCCTCTTTGCCGCATTATAATCATTGAAATGCAGTCGGTCAGGCTATATCCTTTATCCGAACGCTGTTCGAATAGATCGAAGCCTAACTGTCGTAATTTTGGTGTATGGGCAATAATATTTATGGTGAGTTCTCTTAAGATTTGCGTACACATCAATAGAGCTTTTTGTCTAATTAAATTGCCTTTCGATGCCGCATAGTTTAATACTTCATCGATAATGCCATCTGTTGTAACAATTGGGTCGGTGTTATTGCGAGCACGATCGAGGGCGATTTGATGCCAGTTATCTTTTGGGTTGAGCAAGGCAATCCAATAAAAGGTATCGGCAAAGATTAACTTCATCGATCGGGTTTGGGTATGCCATAGATGTAGCGATCGTGCTGTTCGGCACTGTCTGTCGGTAAGGTGTCTAAAACCTCTTGCGGGATATCGGCAACCAGTTCTTCTATAAATACACCAAAAGGTTTAGGCGTTTCTTGCGATCGGTGATGTTTGATTTTTGCCAATAGTAAAAAGTCAAAAACTTCTTCGATGACGAGATCTGGTGCTGTCTCGATTTCACGGATTAATTGCTCTTTGAGGGTCATTTTTAAGTTCTCCTTATTTCTCTAGACACATTAAATTCTAACTAATAAAGGGGTTAGGCGTTCATGCCATTTTGCTTTCTATCACCCCATCTACGGGTCTTTTTATGGCTTAAGCTTCTTGCCTCCGAACTCTAATAAGCCTTTGGCTTTCAAGGCGGCGATCGCTTTTTCCCCAGCCTCAGAACCTCGGCGGTAAAATACGGCTGGTTGACCGAGAGGGGCGGGAACTTGCTGGTACATACCTTGGTGGGGGAGTCCGTAAATTTTACTGCTCCAAAAATGCACCCATTCGCCTGCGGGGAAGTAAACTTGGATGCTGTGTTTACGGGGCTGCATGACTGGTGCGATTAAGAACTCGCTACCTAACATGAACTGAGTTTCCAGTCGGCAAACATTGGGATCTTTGGGGTAATGCAAGATGAGATGGCGCACCAAGGGATATCCTTTGGTGGTGGCTTCTTTCTGCAACTGTTGGCGATAGTTGGCTAGGGTGGCGTAGATTTTGGCCCAATAACTGAAAGTAGTGAGGGTTCGATCGTCGGTGTAAAATTGGGCGTTTTTATCTGGTTGATTGCCTTCGTGGGTGCGGAAAATCGGGGTGAAGGCATTCATTTCCATCCAACGAAATAGTAACTCTGGCGATCGCCTAAATCCCATTCCCAAAAATTCGACAATGGGGTGGAAAAAAGCAATGCTGGTATACCCGCCAATATCGCTGTGATTGAGGCTGAACCCAGAAAAACCAGCGCTTACCAAGCCTTTGAGGGCGCTGGGCATCCCGTCGTTGTCGTTCCAGGTAGTGTTTTGATCTCCCAGCCACATTCCCGTGCTGTGTTGGGGAGTTTTCAAAAATCCCGCCCGGTTGAAAAACCAGGCTTCGCCTGCCAATCCGGCTTCATCGATCGCTTCTCGGTTAATTTTCATCCAATCGACGGGGTACTGGTTGTGATAGCTTAACCCCGATTCGTTACTAGCGAACGTGCCGTCAAATGGGGCTGCTTCTCCAAAGTCAGCCATCCAGAATTTTGCCCCGCTGCCCAGCACCTCGTCTTTGATAATGCTTTTGAACCATTGACGGGCATCTAGGTTACTTAGATCGACTAAGCCGTGAGAAAAGTTGGTATTAGTAATGAAGTAAGGTGTTTCATCTTTATTTTTCACCAAAAATCCCTGTTTTTCAGCTTCTAAAAAAAGGTGACGCTGTTTCTCGCCTCTGTCGGGTAGATTATCGATTAAAAAGGGATTGATATATACCCCTACTGTAATTCCCTCCTGGGCTAGGTCGGCTACCAACTCTTTCCAGCCTGGATACGTGCTGCGATCGAGTTGCCAATTCCACCACAGTTGTTTTCCCGCTATGGTGCGACGCTGCCCGACCCAATCTTGCAACCAAAAGCCAGCTATGGGAGTATCGAGATCCCGCAATTGCGACCATACTTGGCGAACTTTATCCGTTCCTCCTTGCATCCCTACAATCGCACCTCGATCGATCCAATCGGGTAGCGGCGGGATTCGTCCGGCGTAGTTGGTATACAGTTCGATGAGATCTAGGGGAGTATCGCCTACTAGAATTCTCCCGTGAATGAAACTTGATGCTAATCTGATGCTGGCAATTTGAGGGTGGCGGAGGTCGAAGATCGAGGGTTCGAGGTTAAATAGAAATAGCGATCGACCTCGATTGGTTAAAAAATAGGGAGTTGGCGCATAACTAGAAAATCTCTCCCCAGCTACCCCCAGCAAGTTCAAGATTCTCGGTCCCGGATCGCCGCGTCCGATTCCTCCTTCTTCAACGACGATCGGTACTTCATATCCCTTGCAGTCGATGTGGGAAAATTGCTCGCCAAAACCGTAAAAATGTTCTTCTGGCGAGGTGGCAAATTGCAATTGCGCTTGATTTATTCGCTCGTCGTCTATCTGAAGTTGAAAATCTAGTTCTTTTGCCCCTACAGAGCGTAAAGCCAGGAAATATTGGGGATTGCCCTCACCCTCAGCCCCTCTCCGATCCCCCCTGCCCCCCTTTTTAAGGGGGGTAAGAGAGGGGAGAAGGGAACCAGCAATAGTCAGAGTATCTCCTGCTTGGTAGATGCGATCGACTGTTTGATGAGAAAACTGGGCTTTTTTATTTTCGTCGATCTCGATCGAGCCTCGTTCCTCGACTATGTTTAAGTTAACGTTGGCTCCACCGACAAAGTTTTGACCGGGACAAGTCTGCCATACTACCCTACCTGGGAAATCTCGATGGCTAATTTGCAAATTCGGCAGTTCGGTATCCATTCCCTGCCAAGCAATGGTGAATTCTCCTAGCTGAAAATTTTGGCTGACTACAGTAGTCGATATACTGCCAGCGGTAACAACTTGCCAACGGCTCAGGTTCAGCAACGGTTGGATTAGCAGTTTTACCAACCGCTTTAGCGCCCAACCTTGCCCGACAGTGTATGGTGGATGGTTAACCGAAGGTAGTTCGTGATTCATAGCTTCTCTTGCTCCCCTGCCTCCCCTGCTTCCCCTGCTTCCCCTGCTTCCCCTCCAACGTTATATTGCTGCAAGTAAGCTAAGACAGCATCAGTTTCAACTTGAGGAAATTCTGCATAAAAGCGGCTGACGCTCAGAAACGGAGAAGGCGTAGAGAGAACGATAATGCGATCGCCCCATTGTTGCAACCACTCGATCGATTCCTTTGGGGCTACTGGGGTGGCAATCCATACTTGGGCTGGTTGTCGCGCTTTCAAGGAATATGCCGCTGCTGCCATGGTCATGCCCGTAGCAATGCCATCATCTACTAAAATAGCGATCGCTCCTTCAGGGTTAACTTGAGGGCAGCTAGAAGCAAATTCTGCCTGTTGAGCTTGAGCTTTTAGCTGGGCTTGACGTAAGGCTTCTTGATACACTTCAGTGCGCTCTTTCCGCCATAGCTGCGATCCAGACCAAACAATTTGCCCGTCAGCGGTGACAGCACCGATCGCCAGTTCGGGATTTTCTGGTCGAGTAATTTTCTTGGCGACTACAATCTCTAAAGGGCAACCTAATTGACGGGCAACGGGAACCGCCACAGGGATTCCACCTCTAGGCAGAGCATAAACCATCGGTCGGACAGAAATACCAATTGCCTTAAGGTGTTCTAGTTCGCCCGCAACGAACTGGGCCAGTTGTTCCCCAGCCTGGGTGCGATCGCTAAACAGCGGCTTCCATGACATGGCGTTCCTCCAGATTTCTGGCACCCTTAGTCTTTATCATGAACGATTTTGGCCGATGAAAATTAGCTAAATATTATTAAACTTTATTGAGAGCGTTATTTGGGGAAGGAGTTCAGAAGCTATGGAAGTGTGGAGTGTTGAGTGTTGAGTTAAAAATTCTCTCCTGCTTCCCCTGCTTCCCCTGCCTCCCCTGCCTCCCCATTTCCCCATCCCCCCATCTCCCCATCCCCCCATCCCCCCTCTATGTCTAACGAACAAGAACAACTCGACCTATTTGGCTCTCCAGCAGTCGATCGCCCGAACCCCGATTTGATTCCCACAGATGCCAAAATTCCCATTCCTCCTGGCACGTATCAGACGATGGAGCCATTAGATCGAGATTGCGGGCGGTGCTATCGCTGCGAACTGGGAAACACTAGAACTCATGCTGTAGTCGGGCGCGGCAATTTGCAAGCACCGATTATGATTATTGGCGAAGGTCCGGGGGAAAATGAAGATAAAACTGGACTGCCATTTGTCGGTCAAGCCGGAAAGTTGCTAGAAAAAATTCTGGCATCTGTGAATTTAACTACTGAGGAAGATGTATATATCGGCAACGTAGTTAAATGCTGCGATGGCAACACTAAAGTTTTGACTAAATCTGGCTACAAACGGCTGAGTTCGATAGTCGATCGCCAGTGGTCGGGAGAAGTTTTAAGTGCAGACGATCGCGGTAATTTAGTTTGGAAAAAAGTCACAAATTGGTATAAATCTAGATTGGCAGGAAGAGCACTTTACCAAGTTAACTTTAAAAGCGATCGCTCTATCGACACAGAAGGTTACATTGCTACCGAAGACCATCCAATTCTCACTGCTAGAGGTTGGATTACTGTAGCCCAATTAGGCGATCGCGACCTTGTAGCTACAGGAATGCCTGCTAGCGGTTCCACAGGTTGGCAAAGATTATTTGGTACTTTATTAGATACAGAAGGCAGAAGGCAGTGGTTCGGCAAGTCTTACCTTGAGCTTGTCGAAAGGCTCACCAACCAGGCAGAGGGCAGAAGGAAAGAGGCAGGAAGAATTCTTTTGTCTTCTACCTTTATCGATCGAGTTTTATCTTTAGAAGAACTGGCGAATGCTAATGATAAAGCGCTTAAAGTAGCAGATAAAAAAACTATTTTCGGCTTCGGAGAAACAGAAGGTGAAGCTGTTTGGCAACGAATTGCTGAAAGTAATTTTTACCTCAAAGGCGATCGAGAAGAACCTATAGCTACTGACTGGCAACCTGTTAATAAAAAACTATTACCAGCTAAGCCAGATTCTTATCCAGTTTATTGCATTGATGTTGAGGATACAGCCAATTTCGTTACGCCTGGTGGGGTCGTACATAATTGCCGTCCCCCTGGAAATCGCGTTCCCACAACAGAAGAAATCGAGGCTTGCAGACCTTATCTACTAGAACAAATTCGCCTAGTAGACCCTAAAATTATTTTGCTAACTGGGGCGACAGCGGTGAAAGGTTTGACGGGAGATAAACGGGGAATTACTAAAATTCGCGGCACTTGGATCGAGTGGGAAGGGCGGTTGTGTATGCCGATTTTACATCCAGCTTATCTGTTGCGTAACCCATCGCGCGATCGCGGCAGTCCGAAATGGTTAATGTGGCAAGATATCCAGGCAGTCCGCGCCAAATTAGACGAAATTCGCTCCCAATAAATAAGTAGTAGGGAACTCTGAAGATAATTCACCAGTCAACTAATCTAACTGCTGCGAAAACCTGAAGAGATTTAGATATTTGCCCTAGCCATCTTAGGGAAAGATTACTAAATTTTGGTTTGGCTAGTAATTAGTTGATGTGGGCAACGACACGCTGCTTGCTAGGGAGTAGGTATTTACTCTTAACTAGCTGCAAAAAATATCTTCTTTATTTTTTTTAACAGCGCGATCGAATTGCCTCAAATGCGGTAAAATCGCAACCATTCTCTGCGCTTAGATCGAACAATATTCCCTAGTTAAAAAATTACCTACTAGGGACGTGGGTTTTTATGTCCTAAAAGCAGAGTTTTTATCTAGTCAACCTGTTACATTTGATTCTCGCTCTAGCTCGATACTATGACCAGCCTCAAACCTATGACACGCCTTCAAGCTTTATTCCCTGCGATCGTTCGTTCTACTAAAAACTGCCCTGGATTTGTCTCGCTGCCAACCGTTTTGGCCGCCACTTTGCTCGTCAGTTCTGGAGGAGCAACGCCAATCGTATTGGCTCAGTCAGTTTCGCCGCCAACTACCGCTCAAACGACTACCAGTAATTCAATTCTTTACGTCAACCCAGATGTGGGGGCAGACAGTCCGCAGGCAGGTACTAGCCAAGCGGCTCCATTTCGCACTATTACTTACGCTCTCAAACAAGCCAAACCCGGAACCGTAGTCCAACTATCTCCAGATTTGTATACGACAGAAACGGGGGAAGTATTTCCCTTAATCGTTCCTAAAGGCGTGACTTTAAAAGGTGAAGAAAGCAACCAAGGGCTGAATGTGGGCATTGTGGGTGGCGAGAGCTACCTCAGTCAAGCCGAAGGTAGGCAAAACGTGGGCGTGGTAGCCTCTGACGGTAGCACTATTGCAGGGGTAACAATCGTCAACACTAAGATTCGGGGAACTGGTTTATGGGTAGAGTTCGGCTCGCCCATAGTTAGGAGCAACACCTTTGTTAACAACAGTCGCGAGGGAATTTTTATTACTGGCAGGGCAAATCCCACGGTTGAAAATAACGCCTTTATCAAAAATAAAGGCAATGGCATTACTGTCGGTCGCCGCGCCAGGGGACAAATTACTAATAACGTCTTCGAGAATACTGGGTTTGGAATCGCCGTCAGCGAAGTAGGGGCCCCAGTAATCGCTCAAAACCGCATCGCCCAAAATATTGATGGCATCGTCTTGTCTGGTGGTAGCGCCCCATTAATCCGCAATAATGCGATCGAAAACAACCAAAGAGATGGCATTGTCGCGATTAAAAACGCCCAACCCGACTTAGGCAGTCAAAGTAATCCGGGGCAAAACGAAATCCGCAGCAACGGTCGCTATGACATCAACAACTCGACTACTAACCAAACTTTTCTGGCTTTTGGTAATAATTTACAACAGCAGCAACAATGTGTATTCGGCCGTTTGAGTTTTGAAGGAGCGCCAACCTCTCCGGCTTTTTCAGATATCCAAAATCACTGGGCGCAACCCTACATCGAAGCCTTAGCCTCGCAAAATCTGCTGGCAGGTTCTGGCGATGGCACTTTTCGTCCTAACGAAACGATGAACCGCGCCCAACTAGCAGCGATGATCGATAAAGCCTTTGCTCCAACTCCCAAACAGGCAGCAGTGAGTTTTTCGGATGTAAATAGTAAATTCTGGGCTTACCAGTCAATTCAGCGGGTTTCTCAAAGCGGATTTCTTTCGTCCTTTCCGAAAAAGCAATTCCGACCCAATCAAACGGTTACTAGAGTGGGAGTAATCGTGGCTTTGGTCAATGGTTTGAAGTTGGGTTCTAAGGATGGTAAATTGCTAGCGGTGTATGTCGATCGCGAGCAAATTCCGTCCTCAGTCAGTAAAGCTGTTGCTGCTGCCACCGAAAAACAGTTGGTGGTCAACTATCCCGATGTCGGTAAATTGAATCCTAACCGCAATGTCAGCCGCGCTGAAGCCGCAGCCTTTATGTACCGCGCTCTCCTTGCTACCGGCCGCGTCAAAGCCATTTGTTCGCCCTTCCTCGTCAAGAGTACCGACTCAAATACCGTGAGGAATTCCGAAGCTCAGGAGGTCACGAGTCCGGGAGTTTAAGAAGTGTGGAGTGTTGAGCGTTGAGTTGAAATTTCTCCGCCCTCTTTGCTCTCTCATATCAAATCCGATTACCAAAACCTACTTTCTACTTTGCCCTCAAATGAGCCTCCGGCTCCCCTCTCCCAAGCTTGGGAGAGGGGTTGGGGGTGAGGGCTGGATTCGATATCACTTCGAGAATCGGAAGAAATTCAGCAACTCTCGATTGACAGTTTGAGGGGCTTCTTGTTGAATCCAGTGACCGCACTCTGGGACTAATTGCAATTTGAAAGGAGCAGTAATTAAGCGTTCCATGCCTTCTATGAGTTTTTTACTCAAGAAGGCATCTTCTTCGCTCCACATCACCAAAGTAGGAACGGTTACAGGTGCGGGTTGTTTGCCCCAAGCGTGCCACCAATTAGTAGGGGCCAGTAGCTGCCGATAATAGTTAATCGCGGATGCTAGAACGCCAGGCCTTTCTAAGGCTTCCCGGTAAATTTCGTTATCTTCAGCCGTAAACGCTCCTTTGCGAACGGCTTGTCCGCGAAAGACCTCTTGGACAAAATTCTTTAAATTGTGCTGGATCGACCACTCTGGCAAATTCGGAATTTGAAACGCCAACACGTACCAACTGCGGCGCAGTTGATCGAAGTTACTACCTAGTTCTTGTAAAAATCTTTGCGGATGAGGAGCGTTTAACACTGCCAAGCGATCGACTACTTGAGGAAACTGCTGCGCTAGATGCCAAGCGATCGTTCCACCCCAGTCGTGACCAGCGATATAGGCTTTGGCATATCCCAAGCTTTCAATTAAACCGCGAATATCGGCACTCAAAGTATCGAGATCGTAGCCGCTTTTCGGTTTATCCGAATAGTTATAACCTCGCAAGTCTGGAACTGCTACTTTAAAGTATCGAGCCAGATGGGGAATTTGATGCCGCCAAGAATACCAAAACTCTGGAAAGCCGTGCAAGAGCAATACTAGTTCTCCTTGCCCTTGAGTAACGCAATGTAAGCGGATGTGGTTGGTGTCAACAAACTGATGCTGCCACCCTGAATCTAATGATGCCCTTAACGGTTGCATGCGCAAGCGCCCTGAAATTAGTCGATAATGATTCTCTAACTTCAGGTTAACATTCTCAGGTAGTTGTTGGGGGTGTCAAAGCACCACGGCCAGGTATTTTAGGCTCTCGATCGCACCGAGGGGTGAGCTACAGAAGGCTTAATTTGGTACTTGACTAAATTAGCTAGATCTTGCAGTTGATCGATCGCCTCAGCACCTTCTAGTTTCATCAATTCGCGATCGTCTCGCATCTCAGTCCAGGTAATCCCATAGTCGGAGATCAAAAAGCGGATCAAATGGTTATCAGCCAAGCTGACCATAAATGACGCGCTATTCATTTGGTTGCCGCACGTATAGCAAGAGGCCAGATAGCCCCTTTGCTCTAGGACGATCGCCAAGGCTTGCAGGTTCATTACTAAGTCTTGAACTAGTCGTCGGTGTCGATCTGCTATTCGTTTAAACACGTCGCTCCTCCAAACACCACACGGTAATTATATAACCTTAATACTTTTTTAAGAATTGTTTTAGGCATTTACCTCCATTGACTAACTGAGAGTCTCTTTAATACTGGCAATATATTTGGTTAATGAGTGGAATTAAAGATAGAAATATTTAATCTTACCAATAAGCTGGGAATTAGCTCAATGTGGGCGATCGCCCGGTCACTTTCTTGTGGGATCGCCTGTGGCAGGCAATTTTGACCTGCCGAGAACTCTGGTAGGTGTGGCCGTCTCGATCGTTAATTAACTTGCCACCAACCCAAAGACGGACCGATAAACCGAATCGCTATCCAGAAAACTACAAGAAATCCGATGCCGACCCAGGCTCCCTTAGTCGTCCATTTAACAAACTGCTCTGACTGAGATTTAGTAATTGGCAGCCAAGGTAAGATGTAAGGGTCTTGCCCGTACTTGTCTCCCAGAGCTTCTTTACGACGTTTAGCTTCACCCATAATGCTTGTACTGAGTTTTTGCTCGATCGTAACACTATAAAAGAAAAGACTGCCATTATTGTTCGCAAAATTACAAAACAGAGTTCGGAGTTCGGAGTTAAGAATTCTCCTTGTCCCCTTGTCTTCCCCCTCTCCCCCCTTCCTCTCTCCTTCTCTAGCGAAACCAACTGGTATCTGGATAATTAATGCGTGCTAGAGGATCGAGCGCTGCTAGTACCTGCTTGCCGTAACTGCGGTAGTTGACGCGGCTATCTAAGAGGGCTACAACTCCTTGAGATTCTCTGACTGGAGCGATCGCTCGTTGCAATTCTCGTAAAGCTGATGGCAGCAAGTACAGGCGAAACCAATCTTGGCGCAGTTGTTTGTAGTAAGCTACTCGCCCAGCCACTAGGGGATGCTCTAAAGAGGGGATGGGCAGAGTAGCAATAATTAAAAGTTTGGGGGCAGGGAAGGCAGTGCTGTGTTGCCGCCAAAATTCCCAACCAGTCACCAAAACGCTAGGAGTCTGGGAAGTAATTTTTTCTACTTGGACTTGCGAACCCAATTCGGCGGCTAAAATTGCTGCCACCTGGGCCTTGAGGGGTACATCGCCAACGATGATAACTACAGGACGATCGCCCGAAATCGGGTCTGCATCTTCCGAGTTTGCCCTCACCCCGCCTTCGGCTCCCCTCTCCCAAGCTTGGGAGAGGGGTTGGGGGTGAGGGCCGGATTTAATATTAGTTCCAGGGCAGATACTAAAGAGCAAGCGGATTTGCTGGAGCAAGGCGTTCTGATATTCGGGTGTATTCGGCATCGGCAACCGATCGGGCACGTAAAGTTGAATCAGTTCGCTTTGTCGATCGCTCGAAAATTTGACGTAAGTTAAATCCCCTAATCCCAATTGTTGCCGATAAACAGGTGCTTCAGGTTCTGCGTCTAAAGCTTCGCCGATTAAGACCACTGGCTGCTGCTCCCAAACTCGACTTAAGGTGCTAGCTACTTCCGCCGGACTGGAATAAATCGAGAATTGTCCTTGCGATCGCGCGATCGATGCCCAAATTAACCGATCGTTAGGTTGCCGACCGAACCAAACCTGAAAATAGTTCGGAATTCGGAATATGTCCTGCGGACAGGCTGCGCCAACGGAATTCGGAGTTGAAAATTCCTCGCCCTCTTCGCCCTCTCGCCCTCTCCTGTCAAACAATTCCTCACAAAGATGATTTAAGCTCTCTAGTTCTGATGGTTCGACCGGGTACAGATCGTAAGGATTGGGAGGATGGGAAAAAAGTACCTTAGTTAACTCGACGCGGACATCTCGAATGCGATCGCTTTGCTTGGGGTATTGAGCCATTAATGCTTCCCAACCGCTGGGATCGATACTTACCGTTAGCTGCGATCGCGCCCAAGCTTCGAGATCGTCTGCTCCATCGACGATCGCCAATATTCCTTGGGGAAACAGTCCATCCCCTGCTAACCGATCTGCCAACCAACAAGATGGGGATGTCAGGAGCAATCCTTGAAAGTCCGCATCGGGCCAGCGATCGCCTGTTTGAATAACTTTGTCTGTCTGCAACCACTTTTGCAGGGCCGGAATTTCTACCTCTAATAGCCGCTGCTGAACCGATTGGTTTGTAACTAAAATTGCTGGTTCTTCCCAGATCAGTGCTGGTGCTAGATAACTCAGTCGATATTGCCTTTGGGCATCGTTACTTTTGACTCCGGTTTGAATCAAAGCCGATCGCTTTAATCGCAGAGCGCGTGCCACTAGCCGCGCCATCGTCAAATGGTGCGGCCAGTTGAGAACTAATCCCTGCGGTAGAGAGGTAGTGTTGTTTTTTGCAAATCGCAGGAACTCTCTGAGAGTGGAATGGACTTCTGCCTCGATGACTAATTTTCAGGTTTTAAACATCCATATTATTCTAACGACCCGCACTAACTATTTTGTTAAAAGTAGGCCAGCAAATTGGTAGCGAAAGAACTGGTAATTTGATGAGAGATCGGCAAACTATCGATCCCGATCCCGGCGCACAGCAGCATCATGTAGAGGATGGAGTATTTGAACAGCGATCGCGCTAAATCTCGATCGCTTGGTGCTTGCTTCAATTGCCACGCTTTTTGAATGAAGATAGCACCGAGCGCGATCGCCACAATACTATAAATTATCCCTAACGAACCCAGAGGATAAACTAGCAGCAGCGTTACTGGCACTAAAATCAGCGTATAAATCCAAATTTGTTTGGTAGTAACTACTTCACCTTTGACTACAGGCAGCATCGGGATGCCGACTTTAGCGTAGTCATCGCGAATCATCAAAGCTAGCGCCCAGAAATGAGGGGGTGTCCATAAAAACACGATCGCAAATAGCAACCAAGGTATCCAACCGAGATCGCCTCTCACCGCCGCCCAACCAACTAGCGCCGGGATCGCCCCCGCTGCACCACCGATGACGATATTTTGTGGGGTATGGCGCTTTAATAAGTGAGTGTAGATCGCCATGTAGAAAGCGATCCCAGACATTGCTAGCAAAGCCGCTAGCAAGTTGACAAATACCGTTAGTAAAGCAAACGAGAGCGCAGCTAGGACGATCGCAAATATTAAAGCATCGCGAGAGCTAATCCTACCACCAGGAATCGGTCGATCGCGGGTGCGTTCCATGGCGTAATCGATATCGCGATCGTAGATGCAATTGAGTACCTGAGCCGAGGCTGCTGCCAAAGTTCCACCGCTGAGAGTGACTAACACCAGCCAGGGATCTACTATGCCATCCGCAGCTAACCACATCCCTGCCATCGTTGTCATCAACAACAACGGGATAATCCGGGGTTTGGTTAGCTGGTAATAACTGTAAGCGATCTCCGAAAGTTTCCGATCTGGGCGAGAAAAACTCGTCTCCATCATGTAGGTATTCCTTGAGAAGTTTAGAAGTTTAGAAGTTTAGGAGTTCAGGAGCTTTGGAAGTGTTAAGTGTTAAGTGTGGAGTGTGGAGTTAAAAATTCCCCCCATCTCCCCATCTCCCCATCTCTTTCTCTCCCTCACGCGCTCTCTTTTTCGAGCGGTCGATCGCGTAAAGTTAAAACGGTAAAAGCTACCAAAGTTCCTAATAAGGTAGCTCCAACTGTATGGTGAGCAACGGTTAGCGGCTCTACTTGCAGGTGCAGCCAGAAGGTGGCTACTCCCAATAACACTTGTAGAACCAGTAAGCCACCAGCTATATTAGCCAATTGCCGCAGCAGCGGGTGTAAGGCTGGGGTGCGCCAAGCGATTCCTACCAAGATTAACGTCGCTAAAGTTGGGGGAATAACGCCCACAATATGGCTGTTCATCACCGCACACAGTTGGGACGATTCCAAACACTGGTGCAGCGCCCAACGAGAAGCAACTAAACCACCTAGCAAACATTGCAGGTAAACCAAGATAGCTGCTCCGAAGCCCACCCCAGTTAACTTTTGGGCTGCGCCAGTGCCTTGATAAGGCATGAGCGTCGCGCCAATGACGAGGGAGGTAGTGAAAAATAATAACGCCGTTCCTAAATGTGCTGTGACGATATCGAACCGCAACAGTTCTGTCACCGTCAGTCCGCCCAATATCCCCTGGAAGATAATTAAACCGAGAGCAAATGTCGATGCCCAAGGCAACCATTTGGGTAAATATTGCCTGTCCCACCAGGATAAACCAGCTAGAGCGATCGCCATCAAGCCAATCGCGGCGGCATCCAAACGATGAAACCACTCTAGGAAGACTTGAAAATTCATCTGCTGTTTGGGCACTAACTGGCCGTAACAGAACGGCCAATCGGGACAAGCTAATCCCGCATTCATGACGCGGGTGGCGCTGCCGACAGCCATCAACAGCAGAGTAGCGATCGCGATCTTCCATACCAGAGAGCGGATGCGTTCCCTCGGATGGGACGACTCTAAAGAATTAGGAACTTGCTGTTGCCAGACAAAGTTAGCCATGCGCTCGATTGAGAATTCGATTTATGAGTACCGCCCTCTATCCACCTTAGCAATTTGTTTAGAGGGCTAGTTGGATACAGATAACTTTCTACTTTAGTTGGATTATTCTAGTTTCTCGAACTGTCTTAGGTATTTCTTCCGTTTTAAGTTCGCTCGGTGCCATAGCACTCAATATCGAGGGCAGGCTCCGATGCCTACCCTACAAGAATTTACTTCACTTTTTGTTTATTCCGATCGAATTGGCAAATCTTCGATCCGCAGATCGATCTCAGCTATCAGACTGCCTGGTTCGACATACATTTCCCTAACTTGAAATAAAATTTCATCCCATTTGTAGTAGGGTAGCTCTAATAAATCCTTAAACTTTTGCATCAAAGTTGCAGTCAATTCTAGAGGTATTCCTTGTCCGTCGTGACAGCGAAACTCCTCCACTAACAAAGGCTGATGGCGAGTGCGAGGGCAAATCACAGCGGTAAAACCAACTAGCTGAGAATAGCTGGTTTTTTGCAAAAGAGCGTTGCCCTGGAAAATCATGCGGCGATTATCTGGCAGATGGAGTTGCAAGGGGCGTTGCAGGTCGATCCTTACTACGCAATCGTCAACTTCTAGCTCTAGCGGCGGCAATTGGCTGTCAACATCATCTGAATTCAAAATGGAGTTGAGATCTTCTTCTCTCAGCACCATGCGGACGCGAGCATTGACTGGATTGTTTAACTCGACTTTATTAAAAATCGCATTCAGAGGATTAATTCCTACCTCTTCAGTTTGAATTTCTATTTCCTCGATGCGGATATCTCGGTTTAACACCAAACCCTGACCGGAAACCACTGCTGAATTGACTTTCCCTTGAACTATGTCGAGTAGATTTGTGTGGAGGTCTACATCCAGTTTAGTAACTCGATCGAGTCGATCTTCTAGCTGACTTTTAGCTAGTTGCGAGAGCATTTGTTCTTCAATTCGGGGTTCGTCTGACATCGATTGGCTCCAGATAAAATCTAACTATAAAAATAATTAGATAATTAGAGTGGGACAGGCTTTCCTGCCTATCCCACTATTACTAAATTAGTAAAGCTTATCGTGCGCCTTTGGCTTCAGCCTTTAGATTGACTTAGCTGTTTACTTGAAGTCGATTTTGTCAGCTTGTAAATAAACAACTTCGCTTTGCAGTTGTTGTGCTTCTGTGGCGCTCAGACCCCACTGTTTCTGGGCTGTTTCTGCACTTGGCATCGGCTGGAGTACGCCCGCTAAATCTAATGTTTGGCCCGCCCGGACGACAATTTTCTTTTCAGCACTGCCTTTATCTAAGGCTGGATCTAAAACCACCGCAAGTCGCTCGTTATTACTTCTGCCTACCCAAAATGGGCGATCGCCAACTACATTTAAAACTTTAGTCTCAGTAAATAGAACGCGCTTATTAACTAAAGATTCCTTATTGGGGTAAGTAGTAATTACCACTACATCAGTAATTGGTTCTTGAATAACTACTCCAGTAGTAGTAGGTGATGTCGGCGTAGTAGGAGTAACGATAACTGTAGTAGACTCTGGTACGGGTTGTTGGGGAATAGGGCTAACAACAGTATCCGGAGGAGTAGGGACAGGGGTAGGAGTAACAGCGGGTGTATTAGGATTGACAACCACTACATCTGGATTGTTTGGCGTGGTGTTACAAGCAGCAAGTAAACCAGCCAAAATAGCTAGAATCCCTATCCTGCTAGACCACATTTTAGTGACAATAAAACCTCGATCGCTTTTCATGATGCTTTAATTTAAACCGAATAATGTAGGCTTAATTTAAACCATCTCTAGATAGCTATGCTTCTCTCTAATGGAATAATTAGCAGTAGAATTACTGTCTATTTAAACTCTGGCGTAAGGACTAGATAACTTTTCTTCTGGAATATGCAAATCTGCTTCAGCTAACCAGATAGTTGTCTCGTAGCCTACTCGACCCATTTGCGGGCGCGGTCCCATCTCCATTTCGATTAAATAAGTCCAGCTACCAGAATTCGCTCTATAGTCTTTAACTACACCCGTTCCCCCAATAAAAGATACGGTTTCTTGGGGGCGAAATTGAGGCAATGGTGAATTAGTTCCAAGTCTTTTCGACACGAGCGAAATTTCTCCTTTCCTTTTATATTTCTGGGGAAATACTCATCTCCAAATTAGCTGTTAATGCTCGGTATAGCGTCTTGCTTGAGAGATGAATAACCTCTATCTAGAGGAATGGGATACCGCTAGATGAAGATCGCAGAAATTAATTTAGAAGTGGAAAATTATTTAGATTCGATCGCTATTTACCTAGCGAGAAATGTCATCCATCTTTAGATAGAATATAATCTATACCCAAAAGTAGAAATTGCGATCGCTTTGGTTATATAATCTCATCTTCTGTCGCCCTCCAACCTACCTCTATGACTCAACTACCAGGTAATCTGCAACAATGGGAACGATGCCGCCTGCAAGCTAAAAGTTTTCACCAACAAGGTAGGTTTCGAGAATATTTAGACCTAGCAAAAGAAACCTTAAGAATTGCCAGAACGATACCAGATCGAGCTAAAGAAGGCAATGCTCTCAACGAAATCGGTCTGGCGTATATCAGTTGCCAGCAGATCCCAAAATCTTTGGAGTTTTTTCATCAAGCATTATTTATTGCTAGAGAACTTAACGATCGTCAGGCAGAGGCAACTACCTTGAGCAATCTAGGCTTTGTCAGCGGTCACTTAGGAGAGTTACCGCGAGCAGTAGAATTATTCGAGCAGGCTCTACCGATTTTCAAAGAGCTAGGAGATGTTTCGGCAGAAATCTCGACTTTAAATAATTTGGCTCTAGTTTATACCAGATTGGACGAACCAAAACGCGCTCTTTTGCTACATCACCAGATTCTGGCGCTGCGGAAAATGCAGGGCGATCTTGCAGGAGAGGCGGCAACGCTCAACAGTATCGGTTTTACTTACAACGCTCTCAAACAACCAGATCGAGCGCTAAGTTTTTTCCAGGAATCGCTCCCCTTGCAACGCGCTGCGAACAATTTGACTGGAGAGGCAACCGTACTCAACAATATCGCCTCGATTTATAGCGAACTGGGACGTTTTCAGGAAGCGTTGCTGCTTTACCATCAAGTTTTGTTGACTCGCCAAGCTATAGGCGACAAAGCTGGAGAAGCGATCGCCTTGCACAATATGGGCTACACTTACAGCGCTCTGGGAGAACTGAAACAAGCGTTGGCATTCTACCAACAAGCCCTAGAAATTTATCAAAAATTAGGCGATCGTCCCGGCGAAATTACCATTCTGCTCGATTTGGGCAACCTCCACGTCAAAATCAGACATCAAGACTTGGCGGCATCCTTATACGCTCAGGCACAAAATTTAGTTCGGCAAATTAACTACCAGCCCTTAGCTGAAAAAGTTCAAAGGTGCATGGACTCTTTGTAAATATAAGGGGCATGGGGCATAGGAAAAGTAGGGTGCGTTAGACGGTTATAACCTTTGCTCTGACTTAAATCGATCGATCCGTCGTAACGCACCATTTTAGATTTGAGACGCTCGCATTACTTACACTTTCAAATCCTTTAGTGCCAAACGGATTTGTTCGATGCGTCTGTGGTTGACTCCTAAATCGGATTTGCCAACGCGAGCAGCCGAACGGACGTGAATTACTTTCTCCTGGCTGGGGAAATAAAATTCCACATCGTCAATAAATTTGAAGATCCGACTTTTCGATCGAGCGCGAATGTAATTGTTTGTCTGTTCGACCACCTCCGTTCGAGGCACGACTTTCAACACTTCGAGTAAGGTTTTCCTGGCTGTGTCTAGATCTGTCTGATAAACCAAGGGCGCAATCTGATGTTCTTTGTCAGCGTCCTGACTCAACACGCAGTTAGGAGTTGAAGGACATGGCGATAAATGGTTATCCTTGACTCCCAAAAGGTCGGAAGCTGCCAGAGTTCCTGGAGCAAAGCCGATGAGGGCAATTAAGATGACGAAAACAAACGCGATCGAACGCATCACTGGTAACTAGCTCCGATATTTGACTAAAACAATTATCAATTATCAATTCGCCATTGAGTGAATTACATTCTTGTAGGGTAGGCATTTTGCTTGCCCCATAGCAACGTACCTTCAGAGAGATAATTTTTTGCTTTGGCGAGAGGTCTAATCTAAAGGTAGAGGACTGATGGCCGATCGCCCCCGTAAAGTAAAAGACGGTTGGTTAAATCATCTTAGCTTTGGTCAAAAATGCCTATGGATTCTTGGTACGATCTACCTCGCAAGCTCAGCCGCCCCACTTCAATTACTGGCTGTCGCATTTTAATTCACTTAGCCGGAAAAAAGGTAGCCCCTTTGCTCGGATTGTTAAATGCCAAAGCGCGAGAGGCTTTGGAAGCAGAAGGAGATCTCGACCTTGTAGGAGAAGGATTGGTTGAGATTTGCCAGAGGTTACTGCAAGCTGAGACTGATTGGCATTCTGCGGCTCATGAAAGTTATATTTTTGACGATGAGGATGAAGCTGCTAATTATGTAGACGAACTATTAGCTGACTGCAATCCTAAATCTTGGATGGAGGAAAGTACCGCCTTGCTCGATCGCAGTTCTACAGAGCTAGGTCTATTTTCAATTCCGATTACAGAAAACTTGCTGATAGCGATCGCTGCGGCATTTGAAGGTAGAGTCAAGTCCTTAGAAACCAACTTAACCGATCCGACCTCTTTAGAAGCAGCCTTAACTGCTTTGATTAAACTACACGAACAAGGAAAATTCCAATCGCTTCAAGTTCAATTTTTACCGACTCGGTTAGGCAAAAAATTAACTTCTAAACAAATATCCCTTAATTTTCCCGAATTAGTGAAATTGTAGTCACATCGATTCGCAATTCGCAGTGCAATAGCTGTAGGTTGGGTTGACGGCAGGAAACCCAACAACCGCAACCGTAATGCCTCATTTTAGCTGTATCGCGGCAGCGGTGCGAACGGGACGTTCCACATTCAGGAAGAGCAAAGGAGGTACGCCAAAAGGCTTACCTCCTTGATTTTAGATTGCAAATTAATCTATATCTCTTGATTGCATTCCCTCATCAGATAGACGCGATCGAATTTATTCTGCCGACAGAAGTAGATAGCAAAATATTGTTACAAAATGTAACTAGCAAGGGCAAATTGAGATTTAGTGCCTGCGGATTGCTGTGAAATTAACTATTTACGATTATGCTCGATCGGAATATTGACAATAATAATTTAGCTATCGAACGAGAGCAAGGGTTTTTATCTCGATCGGCTGGTTATGCGATCGCTAAAGTCAAAAATGATATTTGGATAGTAGGGATTCCTACTTGGATATTTGGAGTATGCGATCGCGGGATGGCGGCCTTCATTGACGGTCAGCTAACGGCTTTAAAGCTATCTCAATTATTTATCACCTGCTTCTTTTTTATTAGCTGGTTATACTTAAAGCCAGACTCCAGCTTAGGTGACGATGGAGTTAGCGCGATCGGTAGCTATCAAGAGAATTTCAATTTAGAAGAAAACCATCGAGGTTACTTGCAATCTACTCAAGCTAGGATGCTTGCTCTACAAGACCAACACTTGGTCGGGCAAAGATATATACTACCTTTTTCCTACCTCAGTCAAATCTATCATTTGCTGAACTTAAAACATTTAGAGAAAATCCATGCTTTTAGTCTGAATAATTTAAAAGTTACGAGCGTAAATTACGTAGATCGGACAGAAGTGGGTGGAACTATTAGATTTCAAACCCGCCTGGATTCTCCATTCAACATTTTGAGAATGTGGAGAGAACCGAGCGTTGAAGTAGACTTAACCTTGCACAACCCCTACACTGTGGAACTGAGCATTCCCGTTTATGGCGACAAAAGAATTATTGTCATCTTCAATGTTTTACCGCTCAGCGAAAAAGAACATTACTTTTTACTAGATATTTACAGTAATTTGAACTGGTTTAAGCCTTTGCTGAGATTTATTTTGCATATCGGCGCGGCGTTAACTCTATTTGAAGATTTGCCTTATTTACGCCAACTCGATCGCAGAAATTTACCTCTTTTAATTGAATCCAATAAAGTTTCGCAGCACGAAACCATGCAGCTTTTCAGGATCTACGCAGCTTTACACGCTAAGGGAGTTAACCCTCTAGCATTCCTAAAGTAGGTAATGAGGCAAACAAAGACGCATCTATGCTACGTCTCTACTTATAGCAGATGGCAGTTAAATGAGGTACGGATTCATCTGCGTTTATCTCTTGTTTATCTGCTTTCATCTGCGGTAATAAACCTTTAATCCTGTACCTCATCGACTCGCAAATAGCTGTAATTGATATCAGCCTAAAGAGTGAGGTATATACCGCCACAGGTTAGCTACAAGAAATATAGCCACCTCGTTGACTGACAAAGCTTTTGAAATAATCGTTCTAGTCTAGGTTAGTGTCGCTTGTAGAAAAGCCCAAAAAGATCGCTCGAAAAGGATGAAGAAAAAAGTGTTTCTTTTTCATCCCTCAAGCTGTGCTTGGGTTCGATGTCGTGCGCTCTAACCTCTAGGAAAAAGATTTGTCAGTCGATCGCGATAACCATATTAATTGAGAGGAGAATAGGATCGTGAGCGATCGCAATCCAGACGAACGCCATATAGACGAAGGCAGTAAAGACCGCCAATTAGAAACATTTCGCCGAGAACCTGGCGAATATCTAACAACTAATCAAGGACTTCAAGTCGATAGCACCGATAATTCCCTGAAAGTAGGGGAACGCGGCCCCACCTTGCTCGAAGACTTCCACTTTCGGGAAAAGATGAACCACTTCGACCACGAACGGATTCCCGAACGAGTGGTTCACGCGCGGGGTTCTGCCGCGCACGGTTATTTCCAAGTTTATGAATCGATGGCAGAGTACACCAAGGCGAAATTCTTGCAAGATCCAGCCGTGAAAACGCCTGTATTCGTAAGGTTTTCGACTGTAGTTGGTTTTCGCGGTTCGGCCGATACGGTGCGAGATGTCCGGGGATTTGCCACCAAGTTTTACACCGAAGATGGAGTCTACGACTTAGTAGGTAACAATATGCCCGTCTTCTTCATCCAGGATGCGATTAAATTTCCCGATCTCGTCCACGCCATCAAGCCGGAACCTCACAACGAAATTCCCCAAGCTTCAGCCGCTCACGATACCTTCTGGGATTTCATCTCGTTGATGCCCGAATCGATGCACATGATTATGTGGGTGCTGTCAGACCGCGCCTTACCCAGAAGCTACCGGATGATGGATGGCTTTGGCGTTCACACTTTCCGGTTTGTCAACGAACAAGGCAAAGCTAGCTTCGTCAAATTCCACTGGAAACCACTTTTAGGCGCTCACTCGTTAGTGTGGGACGAAGTGCAAAAGCTAGGGGGTAAAGACCCCGACTTCAATCGGCGCGACCTGTGGGAAGCCATTGAAATGGGCGATTACCCGGAATACGAGTTAGGCGTGCAGATAGTTCCAGAAGCAGACGAGTTTAAGTTTGATTTCGACATCCTCGATGCCACCAAAATCATTCCCGAAGAACTAGTGCCAGTTCGTCCCATCGGCAAAATGGTACTCAATCGCAACCCCGATAACTTCTTTGCCGAAACCGAGCAAGTCGCTTATAGCCCCGGTCATATCGTACCGGGAATCGACTTTAGCAACGATCCGTTACTTCAAGGGCGACTGTTCTCGTATCTAGACACCCAGTTGATTCGGTTAGGCGGGCCAAACTTTGCCGAAATCCCGATTAACCGTCCGGTATGTCCGGTACATAACAACCAGCGGGATGGTTACGTGCGACAGACGATTAACAAAGGTCGCGTTAGCTATTCGCCCAATTCTCTAGGAGGTGGTTGCCCAATGGCCGATCCCAATAACTTGCGCACTTACACTCACTATGCCGAGAAGGTAGAAGGACATAAAATTCGCCAGCGCAGCGAGAGCTTTCAAGACCACTTCAGTCAAGCCACCTTGTTCTGGAATAGCCTGTCAGCCGCCGAAAAAGAGCATTTAATCTCAGCGGCTCATTTTGAGTTAGGCAAAGTCGAAACCAGAGAAATTCGGCAGCGGATGATAGATTTGTTCAACCGCATCGACCACGAATTTGCCAAACGGGTGGCTAGAGGCGTGGGAGTTCCCGAACCAACTGAAGAGGTGGTGAAAAATCACGGGCGTACTTCTGCTGCACTCAGTCTAGAAAATAGCCCCAAAGACAGCATCAAAACCCGTCAGATTGCGATTTTAGCAGCCGATGGATTCGATCGCTCTCAATTAATGGAAATGAAGCAGGCTTTGAAGGATGCCGGAGCCATGCCCCAAATAGTGTCGAAGTTTAAGGGCACGATTAAGAGTGCAGACGGCCAGGAACTAGAAGTCGATAAAACCTTTCTTACCAGCGGTTCCGTCTTATATGACGCGGTTTACGTCCCCGGCGGACAGCAGAGCATCGAGACGCTGAAAATGCAGGGAGATGCGATTCACTTTTTAAACGAAGCCTTCCGACACGGCAAAGCGATAGCGGCCGCTGGCGAAGGGGTCGATTTACTGCTGGCCTCCAATCTGGCTGGGGTCGAACTAGCAGAACAAAACGGACGGATGGCTGCCGATAAAGGCGTAGTTACTACCCGTCACGGCACGGTTGGCGATGTCACCGGGGAATTCATCCAAGCTATTGCTCAGCATCGTCACTGGACGAGAGAACAGAAAGAACGAGTTCCAGCTTGAAATCTAGCATTTCTGATTTTGGTGAGGTAGGTCAGATCGAATCCGGTTCTCATACTATCCTTTCAGCCCTCACCCCCAACCCCTCTCCTTTGGGAGAGGGGAGCCGGAGGCTCCTTGAGGTCAAGACGGTTTTGGAAACCGGATTTGGTATAACCCCATACTCCCCTTCCCTTAATGAAGGCTAAGAATTAAATCCGGTAATTGTGGGATAGCCCTTTGACTGGGACAGCCCAGAGGGCTATCCCACAAGAATTACCCAATTATTTTTTAACCTCCATATAGGGAAGGGAAAAACACTCTCTGATTAACGCGAAGCGTGCCGAAGGCATCTATCATACTTTTAATGCTTCCTTGGCTGGCGATCGCTCGATTTCCTCTAAAATCTCGAACATTTCCCGCTCAAAAGATACTTGAGCGCGGTTAGTTCTGCCGCCTAAATACAGCTTGCCATCGGCTTGCAGCGCCCAAATTTGGGAATGAGAAACGTAGCTCATCACTACCCCCAACATCAGCAAGCCAAATCCGGCATAAACCAGCGGAATTCCTGGATCGGCCTTGATTTGCAACCCAGTACCGCCTACCACCTCATCGATCGTCAGCTTGACTCCATTGACTTCAGCAGACATCCCCCGTCGAAGGGTAGAGAGAGGTTTGCCCTGAGCGTCAAAAATTACTACCGTTCCCTGTAAGTCTTTAGCTAATAAAGAAACCCCTTGACTTAAATCTGGTTTGGTGGGAATCCAAGTTCCCCAAACCCGCCCTCTACCTCCAGCGTCCAGCGGGGCCATGGGTAGCTCTAAGATGGGGCTGTTGTTGACGTGGAAGCGAATAGCAGAAATCGTCCAATCGGTTTGATAGAAAGTTACCCCTCGGTAGCGCAAGGGTTTGTTCACGTATATCGTTTGGCGATCGACTTCTTTTTGCTCTCGATCTAAAACCGATAAGTCCGAATAAAACTGGTCGATTTCTCCTTTGGGCGTGTAGTCGATCCAGAAGCGGTTGACCTTCAGCGACCAATCTTTGGGAACCTGAGCGCCCGCCCAAGGTCCAGCATCAATAATATTATTGACGGCAAACGAATTGCCACTTTTAACCATCTCCTGGGCGATAAACCCAGCCATGGCTCCCCAAATCGACCCCAGCAAGATCAGCAACATACTGGCGTGAACGATAATCGGGCCGATTCGTCCGGCTAATCCTTTCCGAGCGTACAGAGAATTATTTTCTTCAAAGACGCGATAGCGCTTCCGCTGCAATAGAGAATTTAAAGACGCGAGATCTCGGCTTTCTGCATTAGCATCTAGCTCGGCACTCAAAGCCAATTTTTCAAACTGCCGAGAGCGATCGTAAAATTTCCAACTGCGGGCGGCGCTTAAAGCTGGAAACTGACGGGTAAAAGTACAAGCAGTCAAACTACTGCCAAACAGAATCAACAGCGATAAAAACCACCAGGTGCGATATACGTGGTCTAGCCCGATAGTTAAAATTACCTTCCAACTCAGGAAACCAAATAAGGCAGGATGTTCTGGGTAGTTGCTTTGATAAAACTGGAGAGACTGACCTTGTTCGATAACAGTGCCGCTAATACTAAAAGCAGCAATTACTAGCAGCAAGACAATTGCCAATCGTAAATCTGCTAGTAGCGGCAGCAACTCCCGTCGAAAGAACTGAGAGATGTTATTAGATGTAACTTGGCCTTCGTTCGTAATTGTCATAATTAATATCTTTAGTTAATTTAGCTAGTCTAAATGATTCGCTTTCCAGCCCTCACCCCCAACCCCTCTCCCAAATCACCCCTTACTCAGGGGGGAATAGAGGAGAGGGTGGGAGAGGGGAGCCGGAAATATTGCAACTGAGTTAGGCTCGCTATAGTTATTTGTCATCGATCGAGCGATTAACAAAATCGCCCCATTCTAAATACTATAACTCCAGTCAAAATCAACAAGTCGTTAATTCTATCTGCGTTAATCTGCGTTAATCTGCGATTCATCTGCGTTAAATATCCAAAATTTTATAGGCTTACTAAAGAGGTTATAGTAATTACCAAATATCAGTAGGAATCCGCAATAGCAAAGAAAAAACTCCAAACCCTACTAATAAAACGCCGCTAACAGGTGTAATCCAACCAGACCACTGACGCAATTCCAACAACTTTTTAATTGAAGCTGTAAAAGTCCCTGCCAAAATTAATGGCAATACATACCCCAGAGTGTAGGCTAAAAGCAAAATTCCGCCTAAAATCAGGTCTTGAGTGCTGGCTACCCAAGCTAGCAAAGTTGCCAAAACGGGCGTACTGCACGGCGAAGCCACCAAGCCAAACGTCAATCCGATCGCATACGATCTCAGTCCCGGTGGAAATTTAGGAGAAATCCATTCCAAATCGCCCCAAGCTGGTAATTGCAGGGGCAAAGCTTCCAGTAAGTTTAACCCCATAATAATGGCCAAAATACTGACGACGATCGGCAAACCGATTCCTACTTGTCCGTAAACTTGCCCCAACCAAGCGGCGGCAATTCCCAAGCCAGCCAAAGTAGTTGCTAGTCCCAAAGAAAACCAGGTAGATTGGGCGGCAGCTTGCCAGCGGTTTTCGGCTTGATAGCCGCCGATATAGCCGATTGTAATCGGCAACATCGAAAGCATACAAGGGGTTAAGCTCGTCAGCAATCCCGTAGCAAAAATAGCAGCAATACTGAACCAACTGATGTGAGTTAGCTGGCTGGCAACTAAGCGATCGGCAAATTGTCCGAGTTGATAAAGTTGAGTTTGAAGTGTTTCTAGCATGGGGTAGATGTTGTCAATTCGCAATTAAATACGCGCCCATTTAATTGAAAAACTGAGAATTTACGGGTTCAGAGCCACGACCGATCGAAATTGCGAATTGGTTTGACTGTAGATCTCCTTTATATTTCATCCAGATAGGTTTTGTCAGTGTTAACTCTGGGAACCCGACCAGGTAGGGTGAGATAAAAGAGAGGATATAACTCGAACGCCTCGCAGTTGATTGGACAGGGGGAGGTGTCCTTTGGGAGCGGTTAGATCCCAGGTAAATTCGTGGGGATAGCGAGTCCAGTTGTTGGCATTTTTCCAGCCAATTTTCGCCCACAGCTTTTCCCAATTTTTCCCCAGACTCAGCCATAATTCCCGCTGCACGCCAAAACCAAATTTCCCTTCTGAATGTACGAACCACAAAGCATCGATCGTTTGCAAATCGGTACCTGGAAAGTTTTCGACTTCAGTAAAGTAGAGCCATTTGCGCTGTATGGCTTCAGTTCCAGCCAACTCGCACAGCTTCTCTATGGTAAGGCGATCGGCTTGCAGAAAATCTCCCTCAGCTAGCGACTTTTGCAACCCGCTGTAGTCGATTTCCCGTTCCGAACGCAGCGGTACGATTCCTTGAGGAAAATTGGTTTGCAGAAAAGCGATCGCTTCAGGGGTTCTAGCTGCATATAAGGCTTGATAGCCGCTACCGAGAACCGCATTAGGGGGAGAAGTTCGATGTTCTAGTAAAAATTCCATCAGCACTTTCAAACCAGCTTCACCAGCACCTGCTAGCTCTGGAATCAGTTGTAGTTGGACTTTCTCCGATCCCGATTTAAATCGATCGCAAAGTTGGTCTAAATCTGTCGAGGTATCTGGGATTGCGGTTGCTGGATCGCTCATAAGGAGAGGTTTAGAGGGGGTGAGGGCGAGACAAGGGAGCAGAGGGACTGAGAAGAAAATTAACTACTGACAACTGACCGCTGACTCCTGAACTCCTCAATTCTACCCTGTTCCATACAATCCGATTTTATCCGATTTAAACGAAGGACAATCAAGGAAAGAGAAACTTTAAGTGAATTCCAGATTGATGTTGTATATCTTCTATATAACCTTGCATTTGCAACTTACCTGCTTCTAAAAAAACAATCCAATCTGCTCTAGCAATAACTCTGGGACGGTGACTGATTAAAATTGTAGTTTTTCCCTGTCGGTGGGATAGTAACCGATCTAGAACTTCTTCTTCGCTGACTGGATCTAGCCCACCTGTAGATTCATCTAGAATTATTACTGGTGGGTCTTTGGCAATCGCTCTGGCGATCGCTAATCTTTGTCTTTGTCCTCCAGAAAGATCGGCACCAAATTCACCCAAAATAGTTTGATATTTTTCTGGTAATTTCCTAATAAACTCATCAGCCCCAGCTATTTCACAAGCATCAACTATTTCTTCAAATGTCAGATGAGGAGAACCCAAGCAGAAATTTTCAATAATCGATCGGCTCCAAAAGTGAGCTTCTTGAGGAATTAGGACAATTTGTTGTCGCAGATAGTCTAATGACAAATCTTGCAGATTATACTTGCCGATACGAATATTACCAGACTGGAGCGTATATAAGCTGGCAATCAATTTGGCTAAAGTGCTTTTACCGCATCCCGATTTACCAATTACAGCAGTGACTTTACCGCCAGGAATAGTCAAAGAAAAATTTTCTAGCAGTTCGAGTCTACCAGGATAATGAAAATTGAGATTGGTGCAAATAATATCGGCATTACCAGCAATTTCGGCAAACGGCTTTTTCTCATCGTTTTGAGTTTCAGGTGTAGCAGTTATAACTTCCTGTAGTCTGAGGTTTGCTGTTTTAATTAGAGTAAAATCTTCAATAAAATCAACTATATCGCCGATTAAATAAGCAACATTTCGATTTAAACTAGCAAAAGCCAGTATCTGACCGATACTTAGCTCTTTACTAATTACTAGCATACCGCCGAATCCGAGTAAAGCTACATCACCCAGATCGGAAACTAATCGAGAAAAGGCTTTGTTAACGATTCCAATTTGCACGGTGACGAACATCAAATGGGCGAGACGACCAAATCGGCTTTGTAATTCATCCCAAAATTGGGGAGCAGCAGTAATGGTTTTGAGGGTCAATGCGCCTTTAAAGGTTTCTACTAAAACCGCTTGATTTTCCGCTTCTAAAGCCATTGTTTTTTGAGTTTTTCGCTCTAGTATAGGTTGTAATATTAAAGTAGATAAACTCATTAATGCCGCAACAAAAATGGCAACTAGCATCAGTTTCCAGCTATAAAATAGCATTAGGCATAAAGATATTGCCGCAATAAAAAATTGAGTTGGTAAACTGACGATCGCGCGGGAGATTAATCGATTAATTTGCTGAATATCTCGCAACCTACTACTAATTTCTCCACTGCGACGAGTTTCGTAATAAGTCAGAGGTAATTGTAAAATCTGATATCCAAACTCTAAGATTAGTCCTAACTCTAACCTTTGAGCAAAATGAGCTATCAAGTTGTTCTCAACTAATGTCAATCCGCTTCTGAGCAGGTACATGACCGCAATTGCGAATAAGACCCCAGTAAGTAGCTGGAAATCTCCTCGAACTAAAACATCATCAGTGAGGATTTGAATGAAAAACGGAGAAGCTAAAGAAAGCAAACCAACCGTAATAGCACATAACAATGCTTCAAACAATATGTTTCTGTAAAACCACAGACGAATAAGAAATTTACCCAAACTGCTAATTTTGTCATCAGATTGAGCAAAAAAGCGACTCGGATCTGGTTCTAATAAAAGCATGACCCAATCTTTCCAACCCTCAATCATTTCTGGTTGAGAAAGATAACAAATTCCCATGGCAGGATCGGCAATTACATACTTGTTACCGCGCTGTCCGTAAAGAACAACCCAGTGATAGCCTTTCCAGTGAATAATTGCTGGTAGAGGTATTTCCTTGAGTTTGTCAAAAATTTCTGGGGAAGCTTTTACCGATCGAGCATAAAATCCTAAAGTATGCGTGCCTCTTCTCAAACCTAATAATGTAGTTCCCAGTTGTCCGGTACCTACCGCTTCGCGGGTGCGGGTAAGTGTAAAATTACGTCCATAATGTTTGGCAATAGTAGCCAGACAAGCCGCTCCGCAATCTTCTTCACTATGCTGTAAAACCAGTTCGTATTTCATTTAAGTAATAAGTAATAAGTAATCGATCGCCGATCTAATTATTGCTAACGAATTCATATATATCCTCTGAATTAGCGTTGAGATAAGGACGATCTAATTTAATACTTTGTCGGGAGAAGTGTTCGCGAATCAAGATCGTTCGATTTTCTGGCGAGTCATCGCCTTTTTGCCAAGCTTCTAACAAACTGTTAGCAACAATTTGACAGCGATTTTTGCCAAAGCTGGCTTGCCCAATTTGTTCGCGACCGGGCGATTCTGCTAAACTGAGTCCTGGGGCAAGTAATTTAGTAAATAAAGGTATGGATGGCTGAAAAAAAGCTTGATGTTCTTGGTAAACAGTCTCCAGAATTTGCCTAATTGCTTTGTAGTTGCTGCGATCGATCTGCAAAACTCCGGCATCGTAACAATCGTAATCTAAAGGGTTATAGAGAACCTTAAAGGTAAAAGGAATAGAGATCGCGTTTAGTTGCTGCGTTAGCATTGCCATCAGAGCGATCGCACCTTCAGCAGTCAAATTAAAATAGATTTCTATAGACTGGGAGTTATACACTTTTCCAGTATTGCCAACTGCTACATAGAAGTCATCGTCTATTAAGTTAGACGGCATTCGGATTGCTACTACCTCTCCTACTGTGGCAAATCGTTCGGCTAATTGTAAATGCCGACCTCGCTCGACGTGTATAGTTAGATTGTCCTTTTTGACGGCAAGAGTACCGTCATTTTCCTCTTTGAGAACTCGCCAATCAGGATCGAAATAGCATTGTCCGCAATTACTTTTGTGCAATCTTTCATAAAATTCTACGTTTAAACCACTGGCTGTATTGTTCTGTAGCTGTTGTCGATCTGAATTCGCCTTAGTTGTAAAATTTACTTTTCGATCGCCGCTAAAATAGATGCTATAGAGAAAGTTCCGCAGTTGCAGGCTTAGGTAATTATTCTGAACTTCAAAAGGTAGCTTCTGCAAGCTCTGTAATACCTTAGTTGGAATTTCTAGTGGTAAGTAATTAGGATGAGTAATACAAAAATTAGAGTGAATTCTAACGTTGCTCGTAATATCTGCCAGGGCATTCATTAGTTGCAGGGCATTCATTAGTTGAGAATCTAACATAAAACAATTTTAAAAGTAGATTGCAGAACCAATAAGCTATAAAAGATGTTTAACGTTTGACTGCGATCGAAGTGAGTTCGGATTCGCTCAAACCAAAAACAATCGGAATCGATCGCGCTGGATCGCATAATAAAGTTTTAGCAACTTCTAGCATACAGATCTCTTTGTTACTAAAGGATTCGCGATAATGAATCGTTGCCCGAATTTTTTCAATTAATCCAATTCCAGCAAATTGCACGACTCGTCTTAAAAAGTCAGAGTTACATTCGATAATTTCAGCAAAGTTAGCCAAATAATAGCTAGTTAGAGTAGCAATGGATGGTTGAAGTACCTCAAGAGGAGTTTTGGCAAGAGACAAAGCTGTAGCAATATCGATATCTGTATTAATCGCTAAGCTACTCAGCCAAATTTTTAAATAGCTGCCAACCAACGCTCCTAAATCGAAAGCAGGATCTCCCCAAGCCCATCTTTCCCAATCAATCAGTCGAACTAAACTATCTCTTATAACACTACTTGCTAAAGGGGTAATAAAGGCTGATATCTCTGCTGTTACGAGAATTCGCTCCCAATTGTTGTGCAATAATATATTATTTAGTTTTAGATCGTTATGCGTCAGACAGCAGGGATTGAAAGCTTTGTTGAGTTCTGCGATCGCCTGTCCTAAACTTTCATATCGCTGATATAGCTCGAAGAATTTAAGTCCATCTGTAGACACGACGCTAAATACTTCTGGCTTAATTCTTTCTAATCCATGCAAAAAATTAGGAACTTTGTCAATTTCACCACACCTTTGAGATAAAAAATCTTTATGTTTTTGGCAATTCCAAGTAGAGCGATGTATAGTAGCCAAACTAGTTCCTATAGCAGCAGCGATCGCTGTGGGAAAGACTTGCTGTTCGATATAAAAATCATCTAAGTCGCTATAGTCGTTGAGATAGTTAAAAATAATAATTGAATGCCTCAAGTCAAAGTCAATTGCTTCCGAGATGAGAGAACGAACGTGGCTTAGTGCTGGAGTTTTTTGGATAAATTCATGAAGTTGCCATTCAAATAATAATTCGCCATGGGTTTTTCCTTCGCGATCGTGTGGTTCTTGTTTGAGCAAAAGATGGCGAGCTTTGCCTAATGTGACTAATAAATTAAAGTTTTTACATATTCTAGGTTCGACCTGGACTCGCTCTCGATCTTCTAGATCGCAAAGCCTCCGTTCGATTAGATATCCAAAAACATTGTGAGTGCTTAATAGAAAAGTCATAAAGCAGCGTTAATAGAAATAGGGTTTTTAACATCGACATTTATTGACCGATGTAAAAAACCCATTTATAATTAATTGAAGCTACTCTAGGTTTAATAAATTCCCAAAACCAATAAACCTAGAAGTGTCAGCCGTTAGTATCTGTCTAAACCCTTGATGAGGATAAAACTTGTCGAGGGTTTTAGCGTCTTCCCGTACGGGTGCGAGTGCGGGTGCGACCGCGAGTGCGAGTGCGGGTGCGCCGTCCGCCTTTGATAGTAGATTCATCTTCTGGAGACAAATCTGTCAAGAAAGTTTGGGAACTTGAAAAAAGATTTAAGCCAACAGGTTGAGGTTTATTCATTTTGAGTTTTCCCTCGTACTAAAGGTGAATTGCGAGAAGCTATTCGTAACTAGTTATACAGAATTTAACCTCTCGTTAGTTTTAAGATAATTTGTTTGATTGAGAAGTTCAACTTTTATGAGAAGTTTCTAATGTTCGCGATCGATCGATGATTCTTTTGGCTTCTGACGGTGCTTGTTCGATCTGCTTATCATGTTGATTCCAGTAATTAACATTGCTACTAATCCCAAGCCTACTAAAAGAACGTATATGGGTCTGAAAAACGAGCCAAAATAAGACCCTTGATGAATTTGTAGCAAAATTAAAGCTCGATCTTTCGATAGTCCAAACCAGCTTTTCCCGAGGCGATAAGTAATACCTGTAATCGCACTAACTGTCAGAGGCAGAAAGATAATTGGAGCTAAGATGCGGTGAACCGAACGCCGATCTAGCTTGCCCGAAAGCTTTGAAATTTGACGTTTTCGTCGTATCATTGTTAGTCCAGTTGCGATCGTACCTAACAATCCCAGTCCTAGCAGCAATACATAAATAGGTACGAGCGGAGTTCCTAGAAATTCACCTTGATGGATTGTCATCAAGAAGTCAGCAGCACTGTTAGAAATACCAAACCAGCTTCGTCCGACGCGGTAAGCAATACCAGTCAGGGCGGTAAGCAACAGTGGAACGAACAATAGTGGAGCTAATTGGCGATGTAATTTCCGAAAATCCATTTAAGCCACCATCCGATAAGCATCAGTTAATAGTAGTAGCTTGTTCGGAAGTCAGTTCGATAAATAGTTTTTTTCGCGATTTATCTTGCATATCAAATTAGAGATTAGGGGCGCAATACATCGCGCCCCTAACTATGCGTAAGTAAGTTCTCTTCAGTCTAAGTTCGATCGATTTCAAGTTTCAACTTTTATGAGAACTTACTCATGAAGGCAAACAATAACCGACTCCTCTAACAGTTTCAATCGAGTAATTTCCTAACTTTTTGCGGAGATAGCCGATATAAACATCGACAATATTACTGCCTGGATCGTAATCGTAGCCCCAGACTTCTTTGAGCAGTCGATCTCGACTAATAACTCGACCTGGTTGCTGCATTAAAGTCTCTAGCAAACTAAATTCTCGCGCTGCTAATTCTACCAAGCGATCGCCTACATAAACTTGATGGGTATGTAAATTAAGACTGATATTCCCTGCTTTTAAGATTTTCTCTTCTTTGGTTTGAGAAACACGAGTTTCTCGCAGCCGCAACCGAATTCGAGCTAGCAATTCTTGAAAACTAAAAGGCTTAGTCATGTAATCGTTAGCTCCGCCTTCGAGTCCGGCAACTTTATCTCTAATATCATCGCGAGCGCTAAGAATGACGATTGGCATTTGTTCGCCTCGTTCTCGCAATTCTCTTAATACTACCCAGCCATCGACATTGGGTAAGCCTATATCGAGAATTAGCAGGTCAAAATCAGCATCGCGAGCCAGTGAAATTGCTTCGCGTCCATCTTTAGCAACAGCAGTGATGAATCCGTGAGAACGCAATCCTCTCTCTACAGGAGCGATAATACGAACTTCATCTTCAACAATCAGAATCCGATTCATAATATGGCTGGTTTTAAAGACTCATGAAAGCATTGCATCTGAGACACCGCTTCAGAAGAGAAACTTAGGGGGATCTGGGTGTCGAATGGCATAACCAATACTTGTATGCACGCCATATCCCCCCAATGCAGGGTATTTCCCTAAAAGCTCAGTCTAACGGAGATTTAGAATGAGAACACCACAGAACCCGAACACAATTCTCCGGTTGAAAGATTTCTTGCCGTCGCCGTGATGACATCATTACCCGGAAGGTTATTGGTGAGAAACTCAATTGAGTAAGAACCACTTGGAGGCTGGGTTACACGGTTGCCTGTAAAAATAACCCGGCCATTGTTTCTAATGACATTGCTCCACGTTCTACCCACCACGTTTTGATCGACTTCAAACTCTACTTCAATGCGACCGTTATCTGATTTTGCTTTGAGTTTCCAGTCACTAGTTCCAGAGCAGTTCCCGGTTCTAATAACGCGGTTATCTCCATCCTTGGCTTGGGCAGTAAAAGCCAAGCTAGTCAGTAGGGTAACACTAGACAAACTTAAGGCTAAGCCTAATTGTTGAATCACTTTTTTGCCGATCGCGTTCATGATTTATTCAACTCCTAAACTGCTGTTTATGTTTCCGCACGAAAGCATCCGACAATCCACGTAAATGCTGCCTGCATTCAGGGTGGATTGCCTAAACTCTTTACGAGCCTCAACTGTTTTTAGTACGGCTGTGAGTTCAACTTGGATCACAAACTAACGATCTAAGTTTGTGTTGTACGCCCCCAACTAAAGACCTATGCCTTACCCACAAGTGCCAGAATGATGAGGGGATAAGGAATTGGCTCTGAGGAGTTGCCAAGTGGAGGCGATGTCATGCAAACGTCTAAGTTCGCGCCAAATCGTCTTCACCCCAGGTTCACCATCACCAGTTCTGCCCAGGAAACCGCCCAATTGAGCATTTTGACTGCTCCTCTTTCTCACTTGCTTGGTGTCAACAGTTTATCTCCCGATCGAGACTGGTTTGAGACTCTTACTCGGTCAGCTTTTCCAGCTTGGGAGAGGGGAGCCGGAGGCCTTTCAAGGATATGTTTTTGAGATTTGGGGTGGTTCTAAAGCAGGGGATGCAGGGGATGCAGGAGAGAATTTTTAACTCAACACTCAACACTCCACACTTCCATAGCTTCTGAACTCCTGAACTCCTTCAAGCTGAGCGTAGCCGAAGCTTGAACTTCTAAACTTCTTAAAACTATTTCTTTAAAGCCTTGGCGACTAATTCGGGAATTTGGGAAGGGCGCTTGGCGATCGCAATTTTGGCTTGCTTGAAACTGGCGATTTGATGTTGGTAGGTGTCAGCGTCATCTACGGGAATCGAGAGGTAATAAGCAATCATCGTATAGGCGTGACCTAGCCGCTTATCTGGGGGAGAGTGAATTCCTGCCAAGTAAGCAACTACTGGTTTATCGATCGCGCTGACGATATATTCGGCTAATCTTTCCCAACCGCAATCGGGCTGTCCGACTAAAACGATCGCTTTGGTGTTGTCATCTTCTTCTAATATTTGCAACCACTGGCGAACGTCAGAACCAAAGATGGCATCTTTGCCCAAATTGACGCTAATCGACTGTCCTAACCCAGCTTGAGTCAATTCCCAGGCAACTTCTTGCGCGATCGCTCCGGTTTGGCCGATTATACCTATTTCTCCAGGGGTGTAGAATTCGCTCTCTTGAGTTCCCAACAGAATAGACCCTGGAACGATGATGCCAGAACTGCTAGGGCCGAGAATCAACGTATCGGTGGCTTCGGCTGTTCTCAACAGGCAGACGATATCTAAAGGCGGGATGTTGCCAGTAACGAGAATAATTTGGCGAATTCCGGCCGCGATCGCCTCTAAAGCTGCATCTAATACCCAGTAAGGCTTGACAAAGATAATTGTGGTATCGACCGGCCCGGTAACAGCTAAGGCTTGTTCGACTAGATCGAAAATTGGCAGATCGTGGATTTGCTGCCCGCCCTCTCCAGGACTGACACCAGCGACGATATTAGTCCCATAAGCTTTCATCCTGGCGGTATAAATGCTGGCCAGCGGCTCGGTGATGCCCTGGATTAAAACTTTACTATCAGGCTTTAATTTCATGGAGGTAGAGGTAGCTCCGATCTGTTCTGTCGATCTTAGCGGCGATCGAGGGGATAGCAGGTTAAGGAGATGTTACGAAGTCTTGGCAGGCAATTTGGCTAAAGCGATCGCTCGCTCGATGGCATTATCTAAGTTATCGATGGCATGGATGGATAAATCGGGAAAGCGATCGACATCGAAGTCGAGGTTTCCTCCTCCTAAACGCAGGATTATATGAGGTATTTTCATCGCTCCGATCGCTGTTTTTTTCTCAACTCGCTCTTGTAAATACGAACCCATGACAGTTGCTATTTCTTCACAGTATGCCGCGTTTCCTAGAATATTTACCAAGATAGCTTTGAGATTTTTTGACTGAGTGAGTTGTTCCAAGGCACTTTCTAGCTGTTGGGGGTGCAATGTTGGTATATCTTCACCCAAAATCAAACACTCACATGGCTTGCCTTTGGCTTCGCTAACTAAATCTAGAGTAGCCATGGCTAAGCTGGTGTCATTACAGATAATCCCCAAGTTACCTTCTTTGGTTGACCAGTTGAGTCTTCTGAGTTCGGTTTTTAAACTCGATGGCGGTTTTTTAGCATCAGCGAGCTTTGATACCAGCAACTCCAGATCTCGATGGCGCTCTATTGCATCGTCATTGACGGCAATTTTGCCATCGAGAGCCATCACTTTCCCATCAGAACTAACGCCGAGGGGGTTAATTTCGACTAAATCGAGGTCTTTTTGCACGAATAGTTGGTACATTTTTTCGACAATAGTGCTGACTGATTCGATTAGCTGACCTTGAAGTCCCATAGCGATCGCTAAATGTCGCCCGTAGAAAGGGGAAAATTCTTGGTTGACTACGACTTGCTGCATATGTTGCATTACGGCTTCAGCGTCCATCCCTCCTCGACCAGAGCCTAAGAGGACGGGGCGTTTAGCGGTATAGTCTAAAACTACCGCTAAATATAACTCTCGTTCGGCATCGTATTTAGCTTCTGCGAGCAATACTTTCGGGTATTCGCCCAAAATGGACAAATTAAAAATCGTCCTGGCGGCCGCGATCGCATCGATGGTATTTTCGACAAATCGCACTCCGCCAGATCTGCCCCTACCGCCAACTCGCACCTGAGACTTCAGCACCACTGGATAAGGAAGTAGCAAACCCTTGATTTCTCTAGGATTCTCGATTCGCTGCGAGGGCAAAACTGGAATCCCGATTTCCCGAAATAATTCTTTAGCCTGATATTCTAGTAAGTCCACAATTTTTCTTCGCCTAAGCCTGATAAGTTCTGCATTTTAACCGCTCGATCGAGAAGTTTAAAAGTTAGAAAGTGTTAAGTGTGGAGCTTTGGAAGTGTTGAGTGTGGAATGAAGAATTCTCTCCCCACCTCCCCATCTCCCCATCTCCCCATCTCCCCACCTTCCCATCTCCCCATCTCCCCATCTCTCCCCTAATCTTCCTTCGGTGGTTCGACTGGAAAATTATTGCAATCTTCTCCTAATGTTTTGATTACCTTACCTCCCAATCTTTCGATATTAGAGATCGCTCGATCGCAACTAGCGCGATCGGCGGCATTTCTTAAAACCATTTCCCAGGCGCTAACCTGAGCGATTTTACTAGATGGATTTTTGGCCAAAAAATCTGCTGTTGCTTGAGAAACTGATGCTACGTTTTGGCTTTCTGGATCGTCGTAACTTTTTGCCCATTCTGCCGCCTTTTCAAAAGATTTTTTGGCTAGCTTGCCGTCGCCTAAGAATAACAATTCATCGATCGCTTTATACCGCCAAATATAATAGGCTCTAGGAGGAACTTTGGGCGATATTAAGTTACTGTTGAGTTGTTCGTTCATCAGCGCGATCGATTCCTCTGGCTTACCAGCAAATATAGAAACACTAGTCGATAAATAGAAATAAGCGTCTAAGAATCTCGGATCGCGATCGAGAATTACTGCAAAATAGTTAGGGCTGATATTATATCCAGTCAGTTTGCGAACTTTTTCATCCCCAAAATACTGGATAAATTCTAAAAACACCCAACTTGCTAGTAAATTATCAAATCCAAAGGTGGGAGCTTTTTGCCAAAGATTAAGACGAGCTTTTTCACCATCTTCTTGTCTTTTAAGTTCTGTTAATGAAGAGGGAAGATCGCTTTTGAGTTTTTTGAGTTGAGGTTCTTGAAGTTTGCCGATCGCGACAATGGATAGCAAAAGTATCAAGAATACCCATACAGATTGACTAATATTCCGAGGAAAGCGAGAAAGATTTAATTTATTCATCAATATCTCGGCTTACAAAGTTTACTTATTGTTCTTGTTGGATCTTATCAAAAAAGGGAACAGTTGACAGGCAACCGTTTCAGGTTATCATTCCCAGCTTGGCAACTAAAGTCGCAGCCTTGGCAACCGAAGTTCGCCTGCGCGAACTAAAGAAAAAAGAGCATTTTGAAACTGAATTTGGAATCCCTATTACCTTTCTGCTGCTAAACTCAGTTGGAATGAGCTTTAGCTATTAGAATACAATTATCGACTGCATTAAGTGAAGGTCTTATGACTATAACCTTAGAAACCAAAACTCAAGATCGGTGTTTAATCCTCCCTGGCATTAGTTGGTCGCAACTAGAAGCTATAGACGCTGCTTTAGCAGATGTCGGAGGTATTAGACTGTTCTACTTAGACGGAATGCTAGAGATTATGACAATTGGTGAAGGACATGAAGAAGCTAAAAGTACAATTGGTTTACTGCTAGAGGCATACATGAGACAGAAAGATATCCGGTTTTATGTTAAAGGCAGGCCAACTCTGGGCGGTCGAGAGCAAAACGCTAGAAAAGAGCCTGACGAATCATATAATTTGCAAACGAAAAAATCTATTCCCGATCTAGCGATCGAGGTGATATTTACCAGCGGCGGTTTAGATAAATTAGAGTTCTATAAACGTTTGGGCGTGCCAGAAGTTTGGTTTTGGGAAGATGGAGTATTGGCAATTTATCATCTGTCGGGTGATTATCGGCGAGTCGATCGCAGCGTTTTACTGCCAGAACTGGATTTAGCTCTGTTGGTTCGATACATTACTTATCACGACCAATACGATGCCATCACTGAATTTATTAAGGCACTGAGGGAGGAATAGAAAGCGATCGCTACCAGATTGCCATCGTGCAGGGGCAAGTTGCCAGGGGGCGATATGTCGATTGGTAACAGGAACTCCTGATGCTGGTTAAAATAGAGAAACGTTTACAGAATATATCGATCGTTAAAAAAACTAGGTTAACAATTATGACTATCGCTTTGGAAGCCAAAACTCCAGATCGTTGCTTAACACTTACTGGCATTAGCTGGGCGCAATTTGAGGCCATAGAAGCGGTTTTTGAAAATGTGGCTGGAGTCAAGTTTGCTTACTTGGATGGAACTTTAGAAATTATGACTGTTAGCCCAGAGCATGAAGATACCAAAGGCACGATTCGGGCGTTGGTAGAAGCTTATATGAGAGAAAAAGATATTAGATTCTATATTCGAGGTGGTCCGACTTTAGGAAGTCAAGAGCTAGGAGCGAGAAAAGAACCGGATGAATCATATAATTTAAATACCAAAAAGCCAATTCCTGACTTAGCGATCGAGGTTATATTTACTAGCGGTGGGATAGATATATTGCAGTTATATAAACGGATAAGCGTAGCAGAAGTTTGGTTGTGGGAAGATGGTAGCCTTAATATCTATCACTTGCAAGGGGAATATCAGCGAGTCGATCGCAGTATCTTACTCCCAGAATTAGATTTAGCTTTGTTAAAGCGATACATCACCTATTACGACCAATACGATGCAGTGAAAGAATTTATTAAAGCGCTGAGGGAGTAATAGCGAGTCTATTTCATTGGCGAACAATCTTGTAGGGCAGTCATCCTGCCTGCCTATGGGACAGCCGGGACGGCTAGATCGCAATTTCATGAATAATTTAGACTGGCTATATAAGGGGCGATCGCTAGATAAATAAACCTAAATTATCAATCAATCCCAACCACCTCTAACTTCGATCGGCTATGAACCCCATTACTGAAGAAGTCATACAAGAAGTCACCCGCCGCCTAGTAGCAGAACTCGATCCAGAAGAGGTAATTCTGTTCGGCTCCTATGCGTGGGGAACGCCCGATAAATACAGCGACTTGGACGTGTGCGTTATTGTCCCCGATGGCATTCCAGGATTTAATCGCACTCAATGGGCAGTTAACGGGAGAGAGGCGATCGCTGATATTCATGCTGATGTTGATGTGATGGTCGTTACTCGCTCAGTGGTTGAGATGTTTAAAACCGTACCAGCTTCATTGCACAGAAAAATTGTAGAAGAAGGAAAGTTACTTTATGGACAAGGGAAAACGCATTCTTGTGCAATTTTGGGTCAAGAAAGCACAAAGAGATCTAATGGTGGCGCAAAAGTTAGCCTCTGATTTTCCTGACGTTGCCATTTACCATTGCCAGCAAAGTGCAGAAAAAGCCCTAAAAGGATTTCTGATTCTACACGATCGAGATCCAGGCAAGACTCACAATATCAACACTTTGCTCCAAGAAGTTGCCAGCATTAAACCCGAGTTATCAACGTCACTTAAAGAAGCAAATTGCTTAAGCGAATATAACCAAACCTATCGATATCCCAGCGACCCCACCGAAGACTTCAACCCTACCCCAGGCGAACTCAAGAAAGCTTTTCGCCTTGCCAAACAAGTGTATACAGCCGTGCTAGAGGCCATGCCAGCAGAGATAACTCGGCAGTGACAACGGAGTTCGGGGAGCGATTATGAAGCAGTGAGGGGAGATCGCTACCATATTACCGATCGAGCAAGAGTAAAGTTCTCAGGGGGGCGATCGCTCTTTACCCATAATTGGGTAATTTAGCTATAGCTCGGTGGTGACGCTCTAGGAGTCTAGTAAACTTAGAGACATCAGCGATCGCTTTATCAAGAGATCTTAACAACTAGCCATGACTCAAAGTACCGCTCAAAAACCAATCTATAAAGTATTTATGCTGATCTCTGGCTTTGCCTTTCTCGGTTCGACTCTCTTTGGAGCGATCGGTCTGTTTACTAATCCTCCCAACCAAGCAACCGACGCTACCGCAGCTACACAGTCTCAAGATGCTCGGCAACAACTGCAAAAACAAGCACAGGGTTACGAAGCAGTTTTGCAGCGGGAACCAAATAATCAGGTGGCTTTGCAAGGACTGGCAGATGCGAGATTGCAGATGAATGACCTCAAAGGTGCGATCGGACCTTTAGAAAAGCTAGTTAAGCTTAACCCCGATCGAGACGATTTTAAAACCTTGTTAGCTCAGGTGAAACAGCAGGCTGGTAAGGTAGAAAAGAAATAACTATCTCAAGAAAATAATAAATCTCTAACCATTTGAAGATTAAGAGATATAAGTAAGTCCTGAGAAAATGGCTTAATCTTCTGTGGGTCCGCTTCTTTATAAAAACCGATCGAGATTAGGATCGATCTAGCCAATTCTAAATTTAAAGCTAAATTATCTCAGATAAGAGAAGAGGCTGGTAATGTAGAGTATGAATAGCAATCGTTTGTAGTTTTGTCATTAACTAACTTAGGGCGATCGTCTCTTTGAAAATACTCGTCAAGCTCAATAAAAAATTTAAAGTCTCCTATGAATTTTTTAAAGCAGGATAAGAATTTATGCGAGTTGTCATCCTGGCTGGCGGTTTAGGAACCCGTTTATCTGAAGAAACACAAGTTAAACCAAAGCCGATGGTGGAAATTGGTGGGCGGCCGATTTTGTGGCACATTATGAAACACTACGCTCGCTATAATTTCAAAGAATTCTTTATTGCTTTAGGATATAAGAGCGAGATTATTAAACATTATTTTCTAGATTACTACGCTCTTAGCGGTAGTATGACAGTTAACTTAGCCAATGGCAAAGTTCAGGTACACGATCGCGAGTCGGAAGATTGGCTAGTTCACCTGATAGATACCGGGCTAGATACACTTACTGGCGGTCGGGTCAAGCGGTTAGAACCGTGGTTAAAAGATGAAACATTCATGGTGACTTATGGAGATGGAGTAGCTAATGTTAATCTTGCCGAGTTATATAAATTTCATAAATCTCACGGCAAGCTGGCAACCGTAACCGCAGTTCGTCCTCCCGCACGATTTGGAGGGTTGATATTTGAAGGTGATTTAGTAGCAGAATTTACTGAAAAACCTCAAATTGGTGAAGGATGGATTAATGGAGGATTTCTAGTTTTTGAGCCTGAAGTTTTTAAATATTTAGAAGACGATAATAGCAGCTTGGAAGTAGGTTTACTAGAGCGTTTAGCCGCTAACAGTCAACTAGCAGCATACCGCCATAATGACTTCTGGCAGTGTATGGATACGCTGCGGGATTTACGATTATTAGAAAACCTTTGGCAAAGTGGTAATCCACCGTGGAAGGTCTGGGAATGAGCGTAATTGACAATTATAAATTCTGGCGAGATCGTCCCACTTTGGTAACAGGTGCAACTGGCTTAGTGGGAGGATGGTTAGTCAAGCGGTTGGTATCTCTGGGGGCAGATGTTATTTGTCTGGTTCGAGATTGGGTGCCTCAGTGCGAACTCGTGCAAACTCAACTACTAGAAAAAGTTAAAGTAGTGCGCGGCGATGTCAGAGAACAAGCTATTCTAGAGCGATCGCTAGTCGAGTATGAAGTCGATACGGTCATCCACTTAGCGGCTCAGACCATAGTTGGAATTGCTAACCGCAATCCTATATCTACGTTTGAAAGTAATATTACTGGTACTTGGTCGTTGTTAGAAGCTTGTCGGCGCAGTCCCAATGTCAAACAGGTGATTGTAGCTTCTTCAGATAAAGCCTATGGCGAACAACAAAAATTACCCTATACCGAAGAAACTCCGCTAGCTGGATTGCACCCCTACGATGTCAGCAAGTCTTGTGGCGACTTAATCGCTCAAACCTACGCTCATACTTACAAATTACCCGTATTAATCGCTCGTTGCGGCAACTTCTACGGTGGGGGCGATTTAAACTGGAACCGCATCGTTCCAGGAACTATTCGCACTATCTTGCGAGGACAAAAACCCGTAATTCGCTCTGATGGCAATTACGTCCGAGACTATTTCTATGTTGAAGATGGCGCTGCTGCTTATACCTTGTTAGCCGAGAAACTGGCAGATAATCCAGATTTACGAGGGCAAGCATTTAATTTTTCCAATGAGATTCAGGTTAAAGTTCTTGAGTTGGTCGAGCAAATTCTAGCTATGATGGATTCTCAACTAGAGCCTGACGTTCAAAATCAAGCTGTATATGAAATCCGCCACCAGTACCTTAGTGCTGGTAAAGCACGAGAGTTGCTCGATTGGCAGCCTTTATTTACTCTAGAAACAGGCTTGGAAAAAACGATCGCTTGGTACCAACAATTTCTCGGAGCAACCCCATGAACAATAGCTCCTCTCCCTGTCGGTCTTGCGGCCAAACCAATTTAGAACTGGTGCTATCGTTAGGGAAAACACCGCTGGCTAATGCGCTGTTGACAGCCGAGCGACTAGAGCAGCCGGAATCTACTTTCCCGTTAGATTTAGCTTTTTGTCCGCACTGTAGCTTGGTGCAGATTACAGAAACCGTACCCCCAGAGCAGTTATTTAGCGAGTACCTCTACTTTTCTTCTTTTTCGGATACGGCTTTGCAAAATGCCAAAGAAATTAGCGATCGCCTGATTAATTCTAAAGACTTAAATACCAACAGTCTAGTCGTAGAAATAGCCAGCAATGATGGTTATTTGCTCCAGCACTATCACCAACAAAGTATACCTGTTTTAGGGATCGAACCAGCAGCAAATATTGCCCGCGTTGCTAGAGAAGAACGCGGGATTCCGACTCTATGTAAGTTTTTTGGCAAATTGCTAGCCGCTCGATTGCGAGAAGAAGGCAAAGAAGCCGATATTATTCATGCTAATAACGTTCTAGCTCACGTCCCCGATTTAAATGGTGTTGCCGCCGGAATTAACTTGCTTCTCAAAGATACAGGCATAGCTGTTATCGAAGCTCCTTACGTCAAGGATATGGTTGACGGTTGTGAGTTCGATACTATTTACCACGAGCATCTATGTTACTTTTCCCTGACTGCATTAGATAAATTATTTCAACGTCACAATCTCTTAGTTTTAGATGTCGAGCGAATTCCTATTCACGGCGGTTCGCTCAGGGTTTTTATCGGCAAAAAAGGAGAGCGATCGATCGCAGTTCGACAGTTACTTCAACAAGAATCAAGCTGGGGTTTAGATCGATTATATTATTACCAAAGTTTTGGCGCAAAAGTTGAGGAGCTACGCAAAAATCTATTGACCGTATTAGGCGAGTTTAAAGCCCAAGGTAAGCGCATCGCGGCTTATGGTGCTTCTGCTAAAGGTAGCACGCTGCTGAACTATTTTGGTGTGGGGAAGGAAACTATAGAATTTGTTAGCGATCGCAGTACCTACAAACAGGGAAGATATACTCCAGGTACGCATCTGCCAATTTATCCCCCAGAGAAGCTGCTAGAGAGTATGCCCGATTATGTATTACTTCTCACTTGGAATTTTGCTGACGAGATTCTCTCTCAACAGGCTGAATATCGGCAACGTGAGGGTAAATTTATTATTCCGATTCCCGAATTAAAAATTATTTAAGCGGGGTGAGGTAATGATTTTTACAGAAACCAAACTGAAAGGAGCATTTATTATTGAACCAGAAAAGCTAGAAGACGATCGCGGTTTTTTTGCTCGTACCTTTTGCCAAAAAGAATTTGCAACTCGCGCTCTCAATCCTAACCTAGTGCAGTGCAATATCTCATTTAACCAGAAGAAGGGCACTTTACGGGGAATGCACTACCAAGCTGCTCCCCATGAAGAGGTAAAATTAGTGCGTTGTACGATGGGAACCATCTATGATGTAATTATCGATTTACGTCCAGACTCATCTACCTTTAAACAATGGGTTGGAGTAGAATTAGCTGCTGCTAATCGTCAAATGTTGTATATACCAGAAGGATTTGCTCACGGTTTTCAAACATTGGAAGACCATACAGAAGTTTTCTACCAAATGTCCGAGTTCTATTATCCGGAGTTCTCTAAGGGAGTAAGATGGAACGATCGAGCCTTCCAAATTGAGTGGCCGTTGCCAAAACCAATACTTTCTCATAAAGATAAAACTTATAAAGATTTAGAACTATCAACATTGAAATCAGAGGTATAGTAGTCTTTAAATAGCAGAGTTTAACGGAAAACTAGTTTTTTATTAAATGCAAGGTCGTCGTGATGCTGATTATTTCTCCAACAGCTAAGATATCAAAACTGGCAGACATTGAAGATTCCATTCGCGGTACAAAAATTATCATTGAAGATGGCGTGTTCATTGATTCATTCGTCAAAGTTAAGCCTGTAGGCGGTACGGGAGATGTACTAATTAAAAAAAACAGCTACATTAATTCTGGAGTCGCGATCTACTCGGGTAATGGAATTTACATTGGAGAAAATGTCCTGATTGCAGCTAACTGCACTTTAGCACCTGTAAACCATCAGTATCAGTCAAGAATTCAAAAAATTGCCGAACAAGGATTTCGAGATAGTCGGGGCGGAATTACGATCGAAGATGATGTTTGGATTGGGGCTAATTCTGTAATTCTAGACGGTTCGATCTTGCGTGAAGGTTGTGTAATCGGAGCGCATTCTTTAGTCAACAAAGAAGTCGATCGCTATTCTGTTAATGTAGGCATACCATTGAGACAGATAGGTGAAAGAAAATGAAGTTCACAGTTTTAGGAGCTAAAGGCTTTGTCGGCTCGCATTTAGTTAAATATTTAGCTAGAAATGGCTTTGAATACTTTGCTCCCGAACGTAACGACCCATCGATTTTTGAACGAGATCTCGGCCAAGTCATATATTGTATTGGTTTGACGGCTGATTTTAGAGATAGACTATTTGATACAGTGAATGCTCACGTATGCACGTTAATTAATTATTTACAAAATACCAATTATACTTCTTTTTTATATCTATCTTCTACTAGGTTATATCAGAGATCGACTGATACAAGTGAAGAAACTCAAGTAATAGTAAACCCTCTAATTTCTGGCGATCTATACAATATCTCGAAGCTAATGGGTGAATCTGTATGTCTTTCATCTCCAAATCCAAACATCAGAGTAGCTCGGCTCTCTAATGTTTATGGCAACGAATATCCTCCAGTAAATTTTCTTAGCACTCTTATCGAGCAGGCTACAACCTATAAAAAAATTGTTCTTAAAACTTCAATGGCATCTGAAAAAGACTATATCAGCGTCGATGATGCTGTAGAATTATTAACTAAAATAGCCTTAAATGGTACTTGCAGACTTTATAATGTGGCTAGCGGTCATAATATCAGCAATAAAACTTTAGTTGCGTTCATAAAGGATATTACAGGATGTGCAGATGAAGTATTGCCAGACGCAGAGACAGTGGCGTTTCCTCAGATAAATATAAAACGAATTTCTGAAGAATTTAGTTATTGTTCTTCTTCTCTATTAAATGTGTTGACAATTCTGATAGAAAATTATAAACAGGCACGCTAAAATGACAACAATAAAAATCGACCTAAGTAGCGATCAAGTTACATTAGAAGACGATAACGGTAGTCTTGCTTATCCAATGAACTCACCAGAAGCTTTTGCTCTGGTTTCAAAAGCTTGGTTGCGCTGCGGATGGGATACTAAATATGTATACACTTTTAGTTGGCTCGGCAGGCCTGTTATTCAATTACCTGACGATCTGATCAGAATACAGGAAGTCATTTATAGACTGAAACCAGATGTCTTGATTGAGACAGGCGTGGCTCACGGCGGATCGCTAATATTTTATGCTAGCTTGTTTAAAGCTATGAATCGAGGTCGAGTCATAGGTATTGACATAGAGATTCGTCCCCATAATCGCAAAGCGATTGAAGAACACGAACTATTCGATTACATTACGCTAATTGAAGGCAATGCGATCGATCGAGAGGTTGTAGAACGAGCAAAATCTCTTGTCAGTCATGGTGAAAGCATAATGGTTGTTTTAGATTCAAAACATACTAAGGATCATGTCTTAGGCGAGCTAAATGCTTATGCAGATCTAGTGTCATCTGGATTTTATATCGTTGCTACTGATGGGATTATGAAAGACTTAGTTGGCGCGCCCCGTTCTCAGCCTGATTGGGAAGATAACAATCCATATATGGCAGTTGTAGAGTTTCTTAAACAACGTAATGATTTTATCTTAGATTCTCCTGGTTTCCTTTTTAACGAGAGCAATGGAATATCAGAACATCTCACTACCTACTGGCCGGGAGCATGGTTGAAAAAGAAGTGAACTCATTTAGCGATCGCTTTGGTTGAGTTCAAAATAATATTGTCTTTTCTAATAAGTCAGTGAAAAGCCTACAATAATTAGTGAGATGGATAATAGCAAGCCCTTAGTCAGTATTGGAATCCCAGTTTATAATGGTGCGTCTACTTTGAGAGGTGCTGTTGAATCAGTTATTAAACAAGACTACGATAACCTTGAGATAGTAATTTCAGACAACGCTTCAACAGATGAAACTCCATCTCTATGTCAGCAATTATGCCAAGAAGATCGGCGATTTAAATATATTCAACAATCATATAATAAAGGTTTTACTGAAAACTTTATTGAAGTGCTGAAATATGCCACTGGTGAATTTTTTATGTGGCTCGGCGACGATGATTGGTTAGATAGTTCCTATATTAGCCAGTGCGTACAAGTCTTAAGAGAGGAACCAGATCATTCTCTAGTTTGTGGCAAAACTAAGTATTTTCGGGATGACAAGTTTCTGTTTGAGGGAGTCAAAATTAACTTACAACAGGAATCGGCTAGAGATCGAGTGCTAATTTACTATACGCAAGCCTCGGAAAATGGTACGTTCTACGGAGTAATGCGGCGAGAACAACTATTGCGATTCTCTTTTCCAAAGTGTCTGGGTAGCGATTGGTTTTTAGTCGCAGCTATGGCTTTTATGGGAAAAATTAAAACCCTAGAAAGCGTTTGCCTGCATCGGTATTTTACTTGGCCAGGCCTAGAGGAAGGATTTAAGAGAATAGTATTACTAGATAACTTACCTCTGCATTACGCCAATAATCCCTATTTAAACATTGCCATCTTAGCTTTTCACGATATTGCACGTAACTCGCCAATATACGCATCTCTATCGAGTATCGAACGCCTCACGCTAGCATTAGATGTCCAGCAAATACTTTGCCAGCGTCATGGAATTAACTTGAGCAGTAACTTACTTTTGCTACTTAATTGTGCTGGAGAATATCAGATAGATCCTTTTGATATAGCGACCGATCGACAACTACGACAGCTACAAATTCAAGTTAGCGAATCTCAACTTAGTTTAACAGCTAATCAAGCTATAAGTTCTTATTTTAAAAATCAAAATGTCATTGGTTACTCTTTACTACTGACATCATTGTCAGAGCTAATTCAACAGTATAAAAGTGACCAGTTAAATCAAGCTACACTAGCTCACTTGCGGCAAGATAGGAAACAAATTGCGGATTTGTGGCTCATATTATCGACAGAGCAAATTCAAAGTGCTTATGCAGGAGATTTAGGTAAAGCACATGAGATGGTGTTAAATAGCGGCATTAAAGACGAACCTCTAACTGATACAGAACAAATATTTGTTCGAGAGCTAATAGCACAAATTTCTCAACCTTCGGATGAATCGAAAGCTATTCAGTATTTGTTAGCAACTATACTATATTGCCGTGCCGATCGATTGCCATTAATGCTTGACATTAGCTGCATTCCCGAATGGATGCTTAGCCACTATCTTAAATTTATATTTCAAACTCCTAGTTTATTTTACGAGCTAGGAGAAGTACATAATTATTACTCTTACTTGGAGAAATGGGTTGACTATTTTTATGACAATATTTTTAGTCAATCAGACTCGGAATTATGGCAAAAAGCAGCCAACTATTTCACGAATATAGCAAATTTTATCCCTTTATATTTTACAACAGAAAATCTAAAAAAGATCTATCAAAAACGTGCGGATATCATGCTCTTCGCCTTGAAAAATCGTAACTGTCAAATAGATTGGGATTTTCCTGAAAGATCGACAAAATGCAATAAGATTCGTATAGGAATTCTAGCTGCTCATTTTAACCCTCAAACTGAAACTTTTGCTGCATTACCAATATATAAACACTTAAATCGCGATAAATTTGAAATTATTCTTTATGCTATAGCTTCTAACGATCATCGTCTGGAGCGCTATTGTAGCGGTCACGCAGATGTCTTTGTAACTTTACCAGCAGAGCTATCAGACCAAGTAGAAACTATCCGAAACGATGACGTAGATATCCTTTTTATTTCTACCAATGTGACAGCGGTAACTAATTATATAACCTTGCTAGCTTTACATCGACTAGCCCGTATTCAGATAGTTGATGCAAACTCTCCAGTAACAACTGGTATCCCTAATGTAGATTACTATCTTTCTAGTAAACTGTCTGAACCAGAAAGTGGTGCGCAAGAGCATTACACTGAAGCGTTACTGATGTCAGATAATGCGTCTCAAGGTTTCGATTTTGGAACGGAGGAACAAATTTTAGCTACAACCAGTATTAGTCGCAGCGATCTCAACATAGAGCCGAATGCTGTGGTGTATATTTCAGGAGCTAATTTTTACAAAATAATTCCTGAAGTCGAAGAGACGTGGGCTAAGATAATTGCTAGAGTACCTAATTCAGTATTGTTACTGTATCCATTTAATCCCAATTGGTCATCTTCATATCCAAAGATTGCATTTCAAAGGCGAATAACCACTACATTTGCTAAACACGGCTTAGGTAAAGAAAGATTTCTTATTCTAGATCCAGCGCCGAATCGTGCTGATATTAAAGAACGTCTCAAACTAGGGGATATTTATTTAGATTCTTATCCATATTCGGGAATGACTTCTCTTGTCGATCCTTTAGAAGTAGGTTTACCAACAGTCGTAATGGTAGCAGAAACTTCTCGTTCCCAAAAAGCGGCTTCAGTTCTGAGAGAGATTCAAATCAAAGACTCGATCGCAGACAGTGAAGAAGTTTACATTCAGTTAGCTGTTGCTTTTGGTAACAATTACGAACTACGACAGCAAAAAAGTATTGAAGTACACCAAAAAATGCGCGACAACTCTAAGTTTTTAGATAGTCGTTATTGTTCGAATAAAATGGAATACATTTTTGAGCAAATCTTTCAAAAATACGTAGGCGATGGTCTAGCAAAAGAGCTAAAATTAAGATATATAAATCTGATTATTTTTCCAGATTGGAGTCAGTCGGAAGAATTATTACAGCAAGATTTAAGCAGTGCAATCGCTGGGGTTGCCCGCCATTCAGATAAAAGCCGCATTACTCTTTTAATCGACCTCGATAATATTTCGGCAGACGATGCCTACCTAGCTTTATCCAGTATCGCCATAAACTTGATGATGGCAGAAGAATTAGACGTTTCTCAAGGTCCAGAAATTTCTTTGGTAGGACAGTTGACCGAAATTGAATGGCAGGCTTTGTTGCCAAAAATTCATGGCAGGATTACTTTGCAACATGAGAATCAAAAATTGCTGTCACAGCAAAAAGTAAATAGTATTTCCGTTTTTAATTTTAATTAAATTAGAGCAATACATCTAGTCTAGTCAAGTTAGTTAAAGTATGTTTACTATAGTAAAGAGGATTTACCATGATAGATAATTCGGTTTCTCAATCAAGAAATTCGATGCTAGGAGCGTTAGCTAATATTAAAAATTTGGGCTTTCAACCTAATACAGTTATTGATGTTGGAGCCGCACTAGGAACTTTTGATTTATATACCACTTTCCCAGAAGCTAAACACTTTTTAATCGAACCAATAGTAGAAAACGAGCCTTATCTTGGTAAAATTTGCCAACAACTAGAAAATGCCGAATATATTATTGCTGGGGCAACTAGAAAACAAAAAGAAGTTACTCTTACGGTTTCTCCTTATTTAATTCATTCATCAGTTTCTGATAATTCTGCGACTGAGGAAGCAAGCTCCTACATTAGAACAATCCCAGGAATTACTTTAGACCAGATATGTATAGACAAAAAATTAGAACCTCCATATCTAATTAAAATAGATGTAGATGGCAATGAAGTTGATGTTTTAAGGGGTGCAGTCGAAACGCTAAAAGACACTGAGTACGTAATTACAGAAGTAACTCTGTTTGGACAAATATCAGAAGTAATAACCTTCATGAAGGGACAAGGATTTGTACCTTACGATATAGTGGATATTGCCTATCGACCTATAGATAATGCTCTCTGGCAGTGCGATATGGCTTTTGTTAAAGAAGGAAGTCAATTTAGAGCTAATAGCGATTATATTAACAAAGGGCAACTTGAATCACTAGCGGCGCATTTAAACTCTTATAGACAAACATTAATTAATTATATTGATAGCAGTTATTTTAATTTTACTCAATCTACTATTATTAATAGACTAAACTTAAGAGAAATCAACTTAATTGTTTTCCCAGAATGGAATCAGCTAGAAGAATTACTATCAAAAAACTTGTCTGACGTAATTAGCGCGATCGCATCTCACCCCGATAAAAATCGCATGACTCTTCTGATCGATCGCACCAACATCTCAGAAGAAGATGCCAATATGTTTTTATCCAGCATCGCCATGAATCTGATGATGGCAGAAGAATTAGACGTTTCTGAAGGTCCAGAAATTTCTTTGGTGGGACAGTTGAGCGAAATTCAATGGCAAGCTTTATTGCCAAAGCTTCAAGGACGAATCGTTTTAGAAAACGAAGATCGAGAGGCGATCGCTAGTGCCAAAGCCGAAAATCTAACAATCTGCAATCCTACTAATCTAGATGAAGTAATAACTAACAATTGTTCATCCTCAGAAGACGATTATCGATCGCAAGTCGAGTTAAAAGGTTATCAATTTACTCAAGACTGGTTTAGTTGGAACATTCCAGTTTGGCAGCAATACTTGCAGCGATTTGTCGGTCAACCCAACCTTAACGTTTTAGAAATAGGTAGTTGGGAAGGTAGATCTACTTGTTGGTTGCTAGAACACGTTTTAACTCATGAATCTGCCAAAATTACTTGTGTAGATACTTTTGAAGGTAGCTTTGAACACACCAACGTTTTTCAATTCGATAGTAACTATTTGCAATCTATTCAGGAACGATTTGACTTTAATGTTGGACAAACAGGTATGCCAGACAAAGTGCAAAAAATGGTCGGTAGGTCGAGTGAGATAGTTCGATCGCTACCTTTTAATAGTTACGATATCGCCTATATTGATGGTTCGCATATAGCTAGCGACGTTCTCCAAGATGCGGTATTAGTATGGTCCCTAGTGAAAGTGGGAGGTTATATTATTTTTGATGACTACCCCTTTACTTATCCTGAAAAACCTTTTTGGAATACCCGGATAGCCGTTGATGCTTTCGTCCAGATTTTTCAAGACAAGCTTAACGTCCTTCATGTCGGACATCAAGCGATCGTTGAAAAACTAGAATCATAACAGATAAGTATAGGAATGAAGAAGCGATCGCTAGTGCCAAAGCCGAAACTCTTCCCATCCAAAATCTCGATAGTTTTGCTTAAGGTATTTAGTCGTCCTACTGCCCAAGTCAATTTGATTTGGGCAAGGAGCTTGAAACGAGCCTCTCTACACGCAGAGTCGCCTAGCTCTACTTCGTGCGGGTGAGATCTTCTAAATTCTCCGAGAAGACGACTGTTTGCCTAAAGCAATCGCGATCGAACCACCTACTACCAAAATTGCGCCTAAAACTCCTAAATTAGTAATGTGTTCTAGCTTAATCAGACCGGGTGCGATCGCCGATACAACTTCCACTGCTACTAAAGTAATCAGTGGGGCTAAAGCTGCGATCGCAGTTACTCGCGATGCTTCCCAGTGTTCTAAAGATTCAGCAAAAGCACCGTAAGCAATTAGAGTGTTTAAAGCACAAAAAACTAGCATTCCTAAATGCAGCCAGGAGAAATTTTGCGGTTCTAGCAATTTTAGTATTTTTTCTGGGGAAGCTACGGGAGTAAATAGTAAAGCACAGCTACCATAAATCAGCAGCATAATGTTAGCTGAAGAGAGTTGATTCAATAATTGCTTTTGAGCTAAACCATAAAATGCCCAAGTAATAGCTCCTAATATCACGATACCACTACCGATTAAATATTCAGTTTGGGCGGTAATTAAAACTTTTAACTGCTCGTTGAAAAACAGTACGAATCCTAAAGTTAGTACGCCTAAACCAGTCCATTGCCGGATAGTGTAGCGTTCTTTAAAAATTAATACCCCTCCTAGCCCCATTAACACCGCAGCTAATTGAATCAGAACTTCGGCATTAGAAGGTGAGGTTTGTTGCAATCCTTTGAGGAAAAATAGGTAATTGAGGGCTAATCCGATAATGGCGATCGCTAATAACCAAAAAGGGAGCGATCGCAGTTTTTGCCAACTGGGTAATTGCCCTCTAATAGCTAGATAAATTGCTAGCAAACAAAAAGAAACTAAAAATCTAAACCAAACGATCGTATAAGCATCTAAAACTTGCAGCGTTACCGCGAGAGCAATAGGTAAAACGCCCCACATAAAAACGGTAATCAAAGATAGAGCTAGTCCTAAACGCCATCTACCAGAAGTGTGATGAAGTGGCATTATTTAATTCTAATACTATTTTCAAAAATAGCGATCGACGACTAATTAACATCCCTCTACACGCAAGCATTAAACAACAATCGATCGACTATTTGGGCATCAGTTTGAGAGTCGCAACCGCATTGCTTGCCATGGGATAGGATTTCACCTGTCGCCAGGGATCGATCGCATCGGCGTAATGCGGGTGAAAGGCATGGCCTGACTGTCCGGGAGCGTGGATCGCTACGGAGTTATCTAGGTTTGCCAGATCGAAGATCGCTCGCAGCGAGGGAATATCGCTCACCTCAAAAGATTTATCTGCTCGCCAGCGATTGGCGTTAACGGTTTCGCCATTACCAGCCGTAGGGAAGCCACCCCGATTAAATAAGCCTTCAATGGGGGCAATTCCCGATTTGCCCAAAGTAGCGTTGCGAAAACTGACTTGATGTAAATTGCCCCAGCGCCAGTTCTTTGGATCTTGCCCTTGAGTCCGTTCGAGTTCGGCTACAGCTTCGGTAAAGGCTTGTCGAAAAATGCGATCGCGATCCTCTATTTGTGGAGTATTACGATCGTCCCACCAGTTACTATTAGGTTGCTGGACTAGATTATTAATGACGGTATACCACCGATCGCCACCTCCTGGTAAATATTCCTTGGGCAATCGATCGTGAAAAGTATCTGCTAAGAGATGTTTCCAAAAGACTTCAAATAAGGCCGCTGCCGGATCGTCCATGTCGAGTTGCAAATCCCAATTTTGGAACAGTTGGCGGGCCGATGCCCATTGAGGCTCTTTCAGCACGACAGCTTGCAGCAGCGGGACTAATAATTGAGCGTTGAGGTTGCGATTATCTCCCTGCATTCGCTGTACGTCTGCTAAGGAAATCGGTTGAGTTTGCCTTGTTATCATCTCGACAATCCGCTGGGCGCGGTAGCCATAAGTCCAATCGGTAGTGAGAACGTAGGGATAATCATCACTGATGACGCGATTGTTGGCAGTGGCGATGTAACCTTCAGGAGGATTGAAACTTTTCGGTAATCGATCGTAGTCGATATAGCCTTGCCATTCGTATTTATCCGTCCAACCTGGAACCGGATAGCGTCCGTTGCCCTCATTCCGAATCGGGATTTTCCCCGGCATTTGATAGCCGATGTTGCCATCCACGTCGGCATAAACCATATTCTGGGATGGAACGTCAAAGTTTTTGACCGCAGCCCGAAACTCTTGCCAGTTTTGAGCTAAATTCATCCCATCGATCGCGTAAAGCAGTCTAGAAGGCTCCAATGCCGTCCAGCGCAGAGCGATCGCATATTTAGATGGCACTTCTACCCGTTTTTGTCCTTGGAATTGTTGCAACGGCGGATAAGCGTCAGAAAGAATCGGCCCGTGACGGGTGTAGCGCACCGTTTGGACGATCGACTTACCCCCTGCCACCTCGATCGTTTCTGACACTAACCCCATATCTACCCATTTGCCATTAAATTCGTACTGGTTGGGGTTTTTGGGGTTAATCTTCTCCACGAACAAATCCATCACGTCAGCCCCGACGTTAGTTACTCCCCAGGCGATGCGATCGTTGTGGCCGACAACTACCCCTGGCACTCCCGCAAAAGAGAAGCCAGTGACGTTATAGGGACATTTTTCTGTTTGAGAGGTACAATGCAAACCGATCTCGTACCAAATCGAGGGCATTTGCACCCCCAAATGAGGGTCGTTTGCCAGCAGAGGTTTACCCGTCGTCGTCCGCTTCCCCGAAATTACCCAGTTATTAGAACCGATCCCTTCCCCAGTCGAACCGAGCAACTCCCGCATTGCAGTCATCGGCCGAGCAATTGACTCTAAACTAGAAGCGATCGCCCTGCGGGAGTGTTGAGTGTTGAGTGTTGAGTGTTGAGTTGAGAAATTCTCTCTTATCTTCCCCCCCTGCTCCCCTGCTTTCCCTGCCTCCCCTGCTCCCCTGCTCCTCTCCCCCTCTCCCTCTCCTACATCAGACACAATTACCGGAGAACCTGCTGGATAGGGTGGATAGAGTTCTTCTACCTCTTCTGGAGTCAGCGTTTTCAGCAAGATAGTACGCTCGATTTCGCGATCGAGATTTTTCCCCAAATCGTAAGCCATCACCTTACCCCAGGTGAGCGAGTGCAAGGGTTGCCACGGTTCCGGTTGATAGCTGGGGTTGAGTAATTTCAGTACGGCATATTCCAGACTCAGGGCGCTACCTTGACGATCTTGGAGGTAAGCATTTACCCCATCAGCGTAGGCTTGCAAGTTAGCTTGCATTTGCGGATCGAATTGAGCTAGTTCTTGCTTCGCTACTCTTGCCCAACCCATAGTTCGCAGAAACTTGTCTTTATCGACTTGGCCCTTGCCAAACATTTCTGAGAGTCGGCCAGAACCGATGTGCCGCCAAAAATCCATCTGCCAGAAGCGATCTTGGGCGTGAACGTAGCCTTGAGCTAGGAATAAATCGCGAGTATTGCTGGCATAGATCTGAGGAATGCCGACGCGATCGCGTTTGACAGTTACTTCCGCCTGAAGACCAGGTAATGCGATCGAGCCGCTTGCTTGAGGAAACGATCGCCTGACGGTGTAGATCCCAAATCCAGTTAATAGTAATGCCAACAACGCGATCGTTACGATCGCAATTTTCCAGAGTCGGCGAACTCGACGTTTTCCCATTAGAGCTATAACGAGGATCGACTAAACCCTTCGAGGATAGCACCAGGAATGCGAGATTTACTACAGATCGTCGCTAGAGAACAGATAGTTTCAGACCAGGCTTAGTTTTTGCTTCTACTGGATGTTGTACCGTCAGCACCGAACAAGGAGCGTGATGGAGAACGTAATTGCTGACGCTGCCTAAGAAAAACTCGCTTAAACCAGAACGTCCCCTCCTGCCAGTAATAATTAGATCGGCTCCCCAGGTTTTAGCTAGATCGCAAATATTGGGCCCCGGAGTGCCGCTATTTTGGGTACATTCGGCATTGACTCCAGCAGCCATGGCTTCTCCGACGCGGGATTGCAATAGTTCTAAACCTTTTTGCTCGAAATCTTGCCACTGCTGTCGATATAGCTCCATGTTCTTCTCATTAACTGCTGGATAATATTCAATGCTAGGAAATATCGGCACGCTGGGGCTACCAGTTTCTTCCGTTGACAAAACGTGCAACAGCATCAGAGTGGCATTATGTACTTTTGCAATAGCTAGGGCTTCATTAAAAATATCTTGGCTGAATACAGAAGCGTCTAAAGCCACCAGAATTTTTTTAAACATACAAGATGCCTCCACCAATTGAGGGGATGAGGGGGAGAAAGCAAACAAGTCAAAAGTCAAAAGTCAAAAGTCAAAAAGAGTAATGAACGCTTCACACTTTCTCAACTTCTAAACTCCTGCATTGACGCTTTCTGCTTATACTTTGAAGCTAGCAAAAAACTATGAGGAATTTGTGAGGGAAGCGATATGTGCTAACGCACAGGCTAGCCCTTTCAGGGCGGCTACGCCAACGCCAACGCACCTTTAACGCCCTAGTTTTTTCTGTTTAAACTTCTCTCTCAACTCTTTCAACTGCTCAAGGCACGTAAGAACTGTTGCAGATTGGCAAGTAAGCCAGGCCGTTTTACTTGTGGGAGATCTGAATTGTTGGTGTCAGCGGACGAACCAGTCAAAATTTCTAAAAGTGCATCTCCTACTGGTTTTTCCGATCGTTCGGCAATTAACTCAGCATTATCATCGATTACCCGCCAAACTTGCCAAGGAGATGGATAGCAGCGGAAAACAGCCGCATTATCTAGCGGTTTGATATAGTAGCAAGATTCGATAGTGTTGAGAAAGCGTTCTCGTAATTGGCGACCAGTATAGCCAATCCCGACGATCGCGGCATCTTCTAATCGAGGCACCAGCAACACTACAGGACGGGGATCGGCTGCTTGGCAAAGCTTCTCGGCCTGAGACACTTCTACCGCTGAAGGTTCGATCGCCAAAAATATCCCATCTTCCGATCGCACTTTGCTCGCTACCAGGTCGGGATTGGTGCCCAAATAGTCAATTTTAAAATTTACTTCTCCCCATTCGCGGCGAGCTAAAGCGCAAGCCCCAGCATCGGGAAAGAAAACTCTCAATTGCTTGTCGAGTTCGGCAACAGCGGGGATAAATTGCTGGGCTACAGGTAAAGACTTCAGTTCGGGAAACAATAGCTCTACTTGCAACTTCGTATAACCATCTTTAATGGCGGCTACAGTTGCTTGCTTGGCTTGGGCGATCGCTTGTTCTAAGGTTTGTGGCAGTTCTGTCATCTGAGGGGAGGGGGAGCAGGGGTGATGGGGTGATGGGGTGATGGGGTGATGGGGTGATGGGGGGATGGGGTGATGGGGAGATGGGGAGATGGGGTGATGGGGAGATGGGGAGATGGGGAGCAGGGGTGATGGGGTGATGGGGAGCAGGGGGAATTTCTTAACTCAACACTCAACACTCAACACTTCACACTTCCTTCAACACTCAACACTCAACACTTCACACTTCCTGAACTTCTGAACTCCTGATTTCTATCGAGAATTTGGTCTTCTGGGAGCTTTCGCAGGCGTTTGGGAGTTAGGAGGATAGATCGGGATATAAACTCTTTCCCGAATTGGGGCTGGAGCTTTAGCAGGAGGTGAATCCGGATTGTAGCGGACGGGTGGGAGGGTAGTAGAAGGTGGTAGGGGAGTTGCGTTTGAAGGAGATGGGGTCGGTTCTGATGCTTGTCGATCGATCGTTTTGAGCGATCGCAGCATATAGTCTATCATCTGAGCGTCTGCTGTCGAAGTTGGGGGAGTTGAGGAGGCCGCCGTTTGCTGACCGGGTTGGGCGTTGAGAGCATACTGGGCAATCAGCCACGAGATGAAAAGAATAGCGGCTGAAACTAGAGCAGCTAGCGTTCCCCATGTTAAGAGCTTGTCTGCTAGTCGATCGGATTGAGGTGCAGAGGCTGGAGGTCTAAATTTTTCTACCGCCTGCGGAGTTCGCTGGGAAGTTGGCGGCGAAGCCTGGGGAACTTTACCTCTAACCTGGCTGCCAATTGGTCGCTCTGGCTGCCTCGGCGGCTCTTCTGGCTCTACCTGGGGTGTGGGTTGAGGAGGTGACTGCGGGAGCGCTGCTGCCTCTTGCAGCACCGTCTTTTGGTCGGTTTGCAGTACCGTCTTTTGTTCCTTCACCTCTTGGGCGAGTGGAAGTTGTTCTGGAGTTAGCTCCTCCTCTTGTCCGTGGCTTTCCTTAGCTACAGATGGAGCAGTCGCAGGATAATCCAAATGCAGGTTGTCTGCACCTAGAGCGCTGTCAGGCTCGACTTGGGGGGTATTTAACGCAAAGGTTGGCTCCGAGTGCGGCTGTAAAGATGAATAGCCAATAGGAAACGATACAACTTCTTCCTCAGAGTCAATCGTCCCCGGTGGTAGGGCGATCTGAGGCACGGTTACAGCGTCTATAGTCTCTGGCTTCCCAGATCGGCCCGATAGCTTGCTCCCTCCTTCCAGAATCTGGTCGATATCTGCAAACAATTCATCTATTAATCGATCGGCGTAGGCATCAACCGGATTATTAATAGATGTCGATCGAGCTAAGGGACTGGAAATTTTCTGGTTAGAGCGGCTCTCCTGAGACATAAATAGCTTACTCAGTGGTTACAGAACAAATATAGACGACTACTTCACAAGAATACAGAAGTTTAGGAGTTTAGGAGTTTAGAAGAATCCCGAACTGTCGATAAAACCAAGTTCTGGCAGGCGATCGATCGCGAAGGAAACACAATTATATCTAAAATTGCCAGTCATTAATTAACTGTTTGTTGAGCTAATCGGCACTTAAATTGTATAACCTCTTCTCTCTCTTCCCCTTCTTCCCCCTCTCTCTTCTGCCACTCCTACTGGGAATTGCTAACAGCCCTTTGGAGGGCAGAAAATGCCCGATTGTAATCGAGAATGGCTTGCAGTCGATTGACTCTGGCGCGGGTGAGAGCGGTTTGCTCGTTAATTACATCTGTTTGCGTACCTACCCCTTCATTAAAGCGCAACCTTGCCAGTCGCAAGCTTTCCTCTGCTTGTTCGACCGCCGATGTAGCGGTTTGGATGTTTTGCTGGCTGGAATTTAAGTTGAAAAAAGCTTGTTCTACTTCAAAGCGGATGCGATCGCGGTTGTCGGCAAAGTCGGTTTCGGCGATCGAGCGATTGATTTCTTCTTGCCTAGCTCTAGAGCGGGCCGCTCCCCCATCAAAGAAATCCCATCTCAACCTGGCTCCCAGCGACAAGCCATCGGCAAAACCGAATCGATCGTCCAAGTCGTCGAGGACGTTGTAGTTAGCAAAGACGCTCACTTGCGGTCTGACCGCAGCTAGAGCTACCCGCCTTTGCTGTTCGCTAATATTTCGCCGCGCTAACTGCTGCTGGAGTTCGGCTCGATTAGAAAATGCTAAGACAATGCTTTGCTCTAACGGCAGGCTCCAATTCCCTAAAGGTTGAATCGGATCGGCAGCGGCTACTTCTACTGTATTGGCCAAACTTAACAGTTGAACTAACTGACGGCGAGCGATGCGCTGCTGGCTTCTGGCGTTAGTCAAGTCTTGGTTGGCTTGAGCCAGTTGCACTTGAGCTTGCAAGATATCAAATTTGGTTCCTAACCCAGCTTGTTCGAGCAACTGAGCATCGCGCACGCTGCGATCGGCTTCTCGCACGGCAGCTTCAGCGATTTCTACTTGAGCATCTGCCTGTTGTAAGTTGTAGTAAGCTTCCGAGACATCTAAACGAGTTTGCCGAGATAGGCGTTCTACTTCTAATTCATCGAAACGCAATTGTTCGCGAGCCGCTTGGATATTAGCCGATCGCCTGCCGCTAGTAAAAATTTCGTAATTGAGTTCGATACTGCTATCGAAAGTTGTTGACACTCCACTGCTATCGAAAGCCGAACCTAATTCAGGTGGCAATTGCCCTCGCTCTCTAATCGAAAGTTCGCCGCTAGCTGAATCGCTGCGAGTCAAATTCGATTGCAGTCCGAAGGTGGGATAATCGGCGGCTGTAGCTTCTCGCACTGCTGCCCTAGAGCGATCGCGCGTCAAAACTGCATTTTGCAACGGCCGGTTATTGCGCTGGGCTAAATCAAGGGCTTGTTGCAGCGTAATTGGCTGTACCTGTTCTACCTGAACTTGTTCCGGCTTGGTTGGCAGATCCAAACGATTGTCGCTGGGGTTGAGGTTTTCAGGTGCAGGTGTAGCAGGAGCAGGAGATGGTGGTGCTTGAGCAGCAGCCATTTCCATTTGGCTCAAATTGACGGTTAAACCTATACCCACAGCTATGAGGCTGGTAAGTCGCACTAGCAATAGATGATGAAGTTTGAGCATAAAGTTCAAGCGATCGCTCTGGGGTTAACTAGATACCGAATCCCCCAAAGATTCTAATTCTAACTTCCTCGATTTGGCTCTGACGAGTTCGGACAGCTTGCGATCCCCAAACGTCGAACGAGCCGATCGTTGCCAAGAATACTATAGAAATCAGGAAGTTAGAACGCTCGATCGCCAATAATACCCAAATCTGTAGGGCGATCGCAGGCGTATAGCCTTACAACCCCTACTACATTTAGTGTGTTCTAATGCCAGGAGGGAGAATTGAACTCCCGACACAAGGATTTTCAGTCCTCTGCTCTACCATCTGAGCTATCCCGGCAAGCGTTTTTTAGCGCCTAACTAGGCTAACAAATTTCCTGAAGCTTAGCAAGCACTGCGATCGAATTAGATAATTTCGGCGATCGCTTTTTGGGCATTAAACCCGCAATCGCCCGCAAATAAAGCTACAAGGCCAAATCCTAACTCCCATTTCTATAGTTCTCATAAAGTTAAACCCCGTTCTGAGAAATGCCTTTCTAAGATAGAGATAGAGCATCAAGCTCGAAAGCGTGCATTGAGTTTGTTATTAGCTCAACGCCTTACTTCAAGATCGGAAGGGCAAAAATTTATGACCTATGCCGCTCAGTCCTTTGCCAACGAACACTCGCTAGATCGAGACTGCACGACGCTATCTCGTCACGTTTTACAGCAAAGGCAAAACTTCTCGCCAGAAGCACAAGATCTCAGCGCCATCATGAGTCGCATCGGACTGGCAGCCAAGCTGATCTCTCGTCGCCTCAGCCACGCTGGGTTAGTGGAAGGTGCTTTGGGATTTACAGGTGGCATCAACGTCCAAGGCGAATCTGTCAAAAAGATGGATGTCTACGCCAATGAGGTGTTTATCTCGGTGTTCAAACAAAGCGGTTTGGTATGCCGTTTAGCATCCGAGGAAATGGACAAGCCCTATTATATTCCTGAAAACTGTCCCATCGGACGCTATACCCTACTTTACGACCCGATCGATGGTTCCTCGAACGTGGATATCAATCTCAACGTCGGTTCGATCTTCTCGATTTGCCAGCAACAAGGCAGCGATTTAGACGGCGAAGCCAGCGACTTGCTCCAAAGCGGACGCAAACAAATCGCCGCTGGCTACGTCTTGTACGGGCCTAGCACCATCCTGGTTTATTCTCAGGGTACGGGCGTTCATCTGTTTACGCTCGATCCGAGCTTGGGAGAGTTTATCCTGTCTCAGGAAAACATCCAAGTGCCAGAGCGCGGGCCGGTTTATAGCGTCAACGAAGGTAACTTCTGGCAGTGGGACGAATCGCTGAGAAACTACATCCGCTACGTCCATCGTCATGAGGGTTATACTGCCAGGTATAGCGGGGCGCTGGTAGGAGATATTCACCGCATCTTAATGCAGGGAGGTGTTTTTCTTTACCCTGGTACGGTCAAAAAACCAGAGGGTAAGCTCAGACTGCTGTATGAATCTGCCCCTTTAGCCTTTTTGATGGAGCAAGCAGGGGGACGCGCCAGCACTGGCACCCAAGAGATTCTCGATGTCATTCCCGATAAGCTCCACGCCCGCACTCCTTTGATTATTGGCAGCAAAGAAAACGTGGCCTTAGTCGAATCATTTATCCAAGAAGAAGCAGAAGAACGAGAAGTGGCTCTAACAGCTAAAACCTAGCTTTGCGTACAACTCATTCACCATTGACAACTTTCAGGAGTACAAGCAAGTATGACTGCTACCGCTAATCACATCCAAGAAATCGAGCAAATCGGTCAAAGCATCTGGATGGATAATTTGACTCGCGATTTAATCGAATCTGGCGAACTCAAGCGATTGATTGAAGAACGAGGCGTACTGGGGATCACTTCCAATCCAGCCATTTTTGAAAAAGCGATCGCTGGCAACAAGATCTACGATGCTGATATCGAAGCTGGCATCAAAGCGGGCAAATCTGTAGACGAAATTTATGAGTCTCTGGTGTTCGACGACATTCGCCACGCTTGCGATATCTTCCGCCCGGTATACGAGTCATCTGGGGGATTAGATGGTTACATCAGTATTGAAGTGCCCCCGACGATCGCTAACGATACCGAAAAAACGATCGCCGAAGCCCAACGCTATTATCAAGCGATCGGTAAACCAAACGTGATGATCAAGATCCCAGGCACTAAAGAAGGATTGCCAGCGGTGGAAGCTACCATTGCCTCCGGGATCAATGTCAACACGACTTTGCTGTTCTCAGTTCAAAGCTATATCGATACTGCCTGGGCTTACATTCGCGGCTTAGAAGCGCGGGCAGCCAAGGGAGAAGACGTAAGTAAGATTGCCTCAGTTGCTAGTTTCTTCCTCAGCCGAATCGATAGCAATATCGACGGGCGAATCGATGCCAAACTGAAAACAGTTAGCGATCCTACTCAGAAAGCTAAGTTAGAAGCAATAAAAGGAAAAGTCGCGATCGCTAATGCCAAAATTGCCTACCAAGAGTATAAAAAGATCGTAGAGAGCGATCGCTGGCAATCTTTGGCAGCTAAAGGTGCTAAAGTTCAACGACTGTTGTGGGCTAGCACTAGCACGAAAAATCCCAATTACAGCGATGTCATGTACGTTGACGAGTTGGTAGGCTTGAATACGGTTAATACCTTACCGCCTGCTACGATTGAAGCTTGTGCCGATCATTGCAATGTAGGCGATCGGATTGAAACTGACATTGATGAAGCCTACGCCCTCATCGAAAGCCTCAAAGATCCAGACATTGACATCGATATCGATGAAGTCATGGACGAACTACTAATCGACGGGATCGATAAATTTGTCCAACCGTTCCAATCTTTGATGAGTTCGTTGGAAGGTAAAGTCAAGCTACTAGTGACAGCTTAGCTTGTTTGCGGGCAAACATCTAAATTTCGGATATAGCGTTTCTATTCGATTTGTGGAAATTCAAAACCCAGATCTGCGTAAGTTCTGTTAGGAGATCGTGCATCCAACCTAGAAACGCTATTTTCCTTTTTTGACACATTCGCTTCGCTCAGTGCAAGCTTTTGACTTTTTTTTGGTAGTTGCATTACTAGAAAATCCCTTGCGGGTTGGTTTGCAAATCATAGTCAATCAAATAATCAGATAAATCATAGTATGGTTGCATTATTAGAAAATCCATTGCGCGTTGGTTTGCGGCAAGAACGGACCCCAGAACCATTAATTATGGTCATATTTGGGGCATCGGGAGATCTGACCCAACGGAAGCTTGTACCAGCAATTTATCACCTCAAACAGGATAGACGACTACCACCAGAAATTACGATTGTTGGGGTAGCACGGCGAGATTGGAGCCACGATTACTTCCGCGAACAAATGCGCGAAGGGATCGAGCAATTTTCTGACGGCATTGGCTCCGAAGAACTTTGGCAAGACTTCGCTGACGGTCTGTTCTACTGTTCTGGGGATATGGATAATCCAGAAAGTTACCAAAAACTCAAAGCCTTCTTGGCCGAATTAGATGGGAAGCGAGGGACCTTTGGCAATCGAGTTTTCTATCTAGCGGTCGCTCCCAATTTCTTCCCGGAAGCAATTCGCCAGCTAGGGGCAGCCAGAATGCTCGAAGATCCGATCAAAACCCGTTTGGTGATCGAAAAACCATTCGGCCGAGATCTGGCTTCGGCTCAAAAGCTCAACCGAGTAGTGCAGCAAGTTTGCAACGAACGGCAAGTTTACCGCATCGATCACTACTTGGGGAAAGAAACAGTTCAAAATCTGTTGGTGTTCCGCTTTGCTAATGCTATTTTCGAGCCGCTGTGGAATCGCCAATTTGTCGATCACGTCCAAATTACCGTTGCCGAAACTGTCGGGGTCGAAGATCGGGCGGGCTATTACGAGAGTGCAGGTGCTTTGCGAGATATGGTGCAAAATCACCTGATGCAACTGTTCTGCCTGACAGCCATGGAAGCACCAATTTCTTTAGATGCCGATAGTATCAGAACCGAAAAAGTCAAGGTACTGCAAGCAACTCACTTAGCCGACATCCGCAACCTAGACGTTTCGGCAGTACGCGGTCAGTACGCCGCTGGTTGGATGAAGGGCAATCCCGTACCGGGTTATCGGGCAGAAAAAGGAGTTGGTCCCGGTTCCACTACGGCAACTTATGTGGCTTTGAAGTTGCTAGTTGACAACTGGCGCTGGCAGGGTGTTCCCTTCTATTTGCGAACTGGTAAGCGGATGCCCAAAAAGGTATCAGAAATTGCCATTCAGTTTCGCGATGTCCCCTTGTTGATCTTTCAATCAGCCGCTCAACAAGCAAATCGGAACGTCTTGGTGATGCGGATTCAACCTAATGAGGGGATTTCTCTGCGATTTGAGGCTAAAATGCCCGGTCCCGATATCAGAACTCGATCGGTCGATATGGACTTTAACTTCGGTTCTTCTTTTGGGATGGCCGCCTCTGATGCTTACGATCGCTTGTTGCTAGACTGTATGCTAGGCGATCCGACGTTGTTCACTCGCGCTGACGAAGTAGAAGAAGCTTGGCGAGTGGTGACACCAGCAATGAGCGTTTGGGATGCACCTGCCGATCCAGCATCGGTTCCTTTATATGAAGCTGGTACTTGGGAACCAGCCGAAGCCGAACACTTGATGAATCGCGATGGCCGTCGTTGGCGACGCTTATGAAAGTGTTGAGTGTTGAGTGTTGAGTGAGAAGTAATAAGAAATAAGGAGAGTGGAAAAATGAGAAAAGGAATAAAATAGTTGAAAAATGACCGAAAGTGTTGTTCTGAGAAAAAGTTTTGCATTTGCCTTAGAAATCATTGCGCTTAATCGTGAACTACAAGCCCAGCAAGAATATGTATTGTCTAAACAATTACTCAGAAGCGGAACGAGCATTGGTGCCAACATCGAAGAGGCTAATGCAGGTCAGAATTAGTAGATATTGATGTCACCGATAAGCTGGCCTATGTCGAGGAGTTAATAATCATTTTAACTTCAATTACCAAGACAACCAGTGAAACGCTTAACACTCAACGCTGAAAACTCAACACTCAACACTTCATACTCCCAACTCAACACTCAACACTCAACACTCAACACTCAACACTTCATACTCCACACTTCACACTTCATATGACTACACAATCTCTGCCTCTAGTTTCCCTACAGTCACCTAAAGATGTCTCGATTAGCGAGATCGAGGCTGAACTGCTAAAGATTTGGCAAAGTTACAACTCTAGCGATGACGGTAGCGACGTGCCAGTTGCTACTAGAGCTACAACCTTTAGCATCGTGATTTACGAACCCGAAGAAACCCAACAGCTATTAGCCAGTCTGGGATTTTATAAAGGCCCGGTTGATGGCATTGCCGGGCCGAGTACCGAATCGGCAGTGAGAGCGGCTCAAAAAGCCTACGGATTGACCGTCACGGGTAAAGCCGATGATGAAACTGTTGCTAAGTTGCGATCGCAACTTAGCAGCAGCGGCAAAACTCCAACCACCGACAGCCAAGAGGTTTCGCCATCAGATTTAAAGGGATTGGGAATAGCAGATGCGATCGCCTCTGCTAACCCTTGTCGGATTATTACCCTCTGCCCGATAGCCGGGCAAGACGAAGGCGTTACGGCTCAAGTATCGGCTTATTGTCCGATTAACAAGCGCTCTCACAACACGCTGATCTGCTGCGAATACATTACTTTAACGGGTACGGCTGAAGCTTTAGAGCGGACGGCGGGCATCGTCGAGGCTTTACAAATTGGGGAACTGCCTAAGTTTATCTGGTGGAAAGCCACTCCCGATCCTCAAATTGGTTTGTTCAAACGTCTGGCAGCCTCTGCTACTTGCGTCATTGTTGATTCTAGTTCCTTCAACAATCCCGAAACAGATTTACTACAAATCCAAGCTTCTTTATCTCAGGGAATGCCACTAGCTGACTTGAACTGGCGGCGATTGGCTCCTTGGCAAGAGTTGACCGCTGAAGCTTTCGATCCTCCAGAGAGGCGCTCGGCCGTGATGGAAGTCGATAAAGTAACGATCGATTACGAAAAAGGCAACCCATCGCAGGCGCTGATGTTTCTCGGTTGGTTGGCCAGTAGGCTGCAATGGCGGCCCGTCTCTTTAACAGAAGAAGGCGGCGATTACGACATCGTGCGCGTGCAATTTACCATGGCAGACGGTCGCGCTGTCGAAGCCGAGCTAGCTGGAATTCCTACCGCCGATTGGGGCGACATTGCTGGCGATATGGTAGGTTTGCGCTTGAGTTCGACTAACCTCAAGGCTGACTGCTGTACGGTGTTGTGTTCGGAAACTACTGGCTGTATGCGGATGGAGGCTGGCGGTGGCGCTCAATCTTGTCGGATTCAACAAGTAACGCCCTTAACCGATCAAAATGCTGAATTTCTGTTAAGCCAGCAATTGCGCCGCTGGGGTCAGGATGTTCTTTACGAAGAAAGTTTGGCGGTGACGGCTCAAATCCTACAGTTGAAAGCCATAGCTTAACAATTGTCAAAGAATTTCTTGGGAGAGCGATCGAACGATCGCTCTCCATTCTTTATGCAAACCACCAATCCAGCTAGAAGCCACTCTAGTTCTGCAAGAAGAGTATTTGTGTTAAAAAAATGCGATCCCCATGGCGATCGTTATAAGATGGGGCGGATAGCTCATTAAGGTAAATCGAATGAGGAAATATAAAACATTAGCCTTCTTATCGATACCTGCAACCGCATTCTTAACTTTTGGAAGTGCCTACGCTCAGACGTTAGTGCAGCCGCCAATTATAGTGCCCATGCCTCAGCCCGACGTTTGTGGTGGCTATTCGGATGATTGGTCTGCTAATTGCCGTCGCGATCGCAACGGTAATATGGTCGATGGTAATACTGGCAATGTGTACGACCCTAATGGAAATCTCATACGGCGCGGCGGTCAAAGGCCTTCCAGGGAAAGTCAGCGCGGCGGTAAAAAGCCTTCCAGCCAAAGTCAAATAGGTTGCAATCCCAGCAGGCAAACACCACCAGAGATGACCCAGTTGGGGATCGGGCTACACCAAGCAGGAAAGTATCAGGCGGCGATCGATTGTTACAATGAAACTCTCAAAATTAGATCGGATTTTACTGCATACCAGAATAGGGGGTTAATTCTTTACGAAATGGGGAAAACAGAGGAAGCATTACTCTCTTGGCGGGCTGCATTTAGAATTCTCAAACAATATCCTCCTAATACTCCCAACCTCGATGCCATGAAAGCTGAAAACTACTTGTCTTCTGTAGTTGGGTTGTATCAGATAAAGCCCGATCGAACCAAGGCACGTCAAATTATTGATGCAGCATTAGAATTAGATAACCGTTTGAAAAATACCAACTTTCTCAGACAAAATCTTTGGGGAAATAGGCTGATATCAGATACGCAAGCACTACTTAGCAGTCTTTAGTCAGATTCTTAACCACGAGTTGGCTAACAGCTTTGGTTTACCGTTTTACACGATCGCTAACCTGCGGAATGCGGAATTAGTAATGTGTCTTAAAAATGAGTTTAATATCAATAAATTGCAACTTAGATATATCAGATTTACCTATACCTAGATTGTGAGAAATAAGTGAGAATGAGAGCGATCGCTCGATTTCAAACCGTTAAAGCTGCCAGTATTGACTTTGGGCGTGGTAATGCTAACTGAAGGCGATCGAGGCTTAAAAAAGTCGCTTTGGGTTCGAGCTAAAGTCCCAATGGGAGTACCGACCCAGAGATAGCAGATCGCCCTCAATGATTTCTAACTTCCCTCTAATGCTAAAGATAGAGGAAAATTTGCCTGAAAATTCCTAGACTTACTCTCATTAACTCCATAACATTTATTCACTACACACAGGAGTAACGTCATGGCTTATGCAGAGAGATCTTTTGGGGTAAACGAACCAGCTAATGTCGTCGCCGTCGGGGACTATCACGATCGCGTCCGTTGGGGGCCGATTTTTGGCGGACTAGTGGTAGCTATCAGCACCCAGTTAGTTTTGAGCGCTTTGGGGGCAGCTATTGGCTTAACCAACCTTTCAGGATCGGGCGCACCTCGATCGAATGCAGGCGATGTGGGTTCGGCAGTCGGGATTTGGTCGATTATCAGTTTGTTTATCGCCTTGTTCGTAGGCGGTTGGGTAGCAGCACGGGCTTGCGGACCGACTAATCGCAACACGGCGTTGTTAAATGGTGCCATCTTATGGGCAACTACCCTAGCCATCAGCGGTTGGCTATTAGCTTCTGGTGTATCGGGAGCGTTTGGGATTCTGGCTTCTAATGCTGGAGAAATCCTCAATCAGACAGGTACTAACCCCAACATCGATCCTAACGTCACGGCACAGCAAGCCCGCAACATCGCTGGCGACGCTGCTAGAGTCGGATGGTCGTTCGTTTTTGGTTCGCTGCTGGCTTTAGTAGCGTCAATGGTAGGAGCCTCGATCGGTACTCGTCGTCCTCGCGTTAACGGTACTACAGTAAGAACGGCGGAGTAATACCAATTCGCAATTTTCAATTCACAATTCGCAGTTATAGCAAGAGGCAAGCTTCGACCCTTCGGCAAGCTCAGCTACCGAGGCAAAAGGCAAGAGTAAGATGCTTAAACACCAATAGTTTCGATCGCTCTTGATGTCGTCACCTACATTCTTTAATTGCGAATTACGAATTGTCAATTAGCAATTGTTTAGGTAGATGCTTTATTTCTGGAGAGAACGACTGTGGTTCCACTACGCGATGACAACCCGATTAGGATTACACCCTATGTCACTTACACCTTGATTGCCTTGAATATCTTGGTGTTTTTTTATGAAGCTACTTTATCGCCTTTAGGGTTAAAACAATTCTTCTACGATTGGGCTGTAGTTCCCGAACGGCTAACTGCAAGTTTTGCTAATTTAAACGCTTTCTCGGCGGCTGAATTCAACAACTTGAGCACGCTAATTACCTCCCAATTTTTACACGCGGGTTTTCTTCATATTGCTGGCAATATGGTCTATTTGTGGATCTTTGGGAACAATCTCGAAGAAGAATTGGGACGGGTGAAGTTTGTTATTTTTTACCTCTCGTGCGGGATCTTAGCCGCCCTCGCCCAGTGGTTTTTTGCCCCGACTTCATCTATCCCTTCTTTGGGGGCCAGCGGTGCGATCGCCGGAGTAATGGGAGCATATATTCTCCGCTATCCGCGAGTTAACATTCTCACGCTAATTCCCCTCGGATTTTTTTGGACGACCGTGCGCGTTCCGGCGCTCGCCTTTTTAGGTTTTTGGTTTGTCCAACAAGCTCTTTATGGAGTTGCTAGCTTGGGAGCGCCAGCCAATGTCGGGATGCAAAATGGTGGTATCGCTTATTGGGCCCATGCGGGTGGATTTGTCGTTGGAGCTATTTTAGGTCCCTTATTTGGATTGTTGCGCCATCGCACGCCTGAAGAAGAATTTTCGGCGGCAGAACTTACCCAAAGACCATAAATGTAGAGACGTAGCAGTGCTACGTCTCTACATCTATTTAGATTCAATTGTAGACGCGACCTCACCCAAAACTCGATCGGCTCCAGGTTGCTGTTCTGGTTTTTTGGTATACCACCAAGCCCAAGCGATCAAAACAGCTTGCAAGGGCAGTCGTACCCAGTACATTACTCGATTGTGAGGAATTCCTTCGATTTCGATATCGTTCAAAGTCATGTAAATATTGGCTGGAAAAACGGCAATAAATAGAGCGATCGCTCCCCAAGCAGCAGCAACGCTAACAAAGGGAATCAACAACCCAATTCCTAGCAAAATTTCCAAAAAACCGCTGATATAAACCAGACCTACTGGGTAAGGCAATGGAGGAGGAACGATTTTAGCGTACTCTTCTGGTCTGAGGAAATGAGTGATGCCGACGATAATGAGAGAAATTGCCAGAATGCCGCGAAGAATTTCTTTTTGACGCATATCTACACTGGTTGAATCAGTTCGTTTATAGATTAGCGATCGCATCTTCGATCGACTTCTACCTATAGTAAGGAGAGAGGGGAAAGAGGGGAGAGGAAGAGAGGGAGAGAAGAGAGTAAGAAAATTTCACGCCCTCACGCCCTCGCACCTTCATGTCCCATTCATAATTCATCATTCATAATTCATCATTCATATGTCTTCCCGTTCTGCCTGTCTGATTTTTAATCCGGTTGCCGGTCAAGGTAATCCAGAACAAGATCTAGCAACTATCCGAGCGATTTTAGAACCGGAGATCGCGCTAGATACTTATCTAACTACCGAAGAAGTAGATGCAGGCCAACTGGCAACGGTAGCTATCCAGCGGGGTGCAGAAGCAATCTTGGTGGCTGGTGGTGATGGGACGCTTTCGGCCGCCGCTGTCGCCTCTATAGGTACGGGTATTCCTTTAGGAATTATTTCTAGAGGGACTGCTAATGCCTTTGCTACAGCTTTAGATTTGCCAGTTGCCATTGACGTTGCTTGCCAGACGATTTTGGCCGGTTACACCCGCCAGGTAGATGCGGCTTACTGCAACGGCCAGCCGCTGGTGCTTTTAGCTGGGATCGGATTCGAGGCCGAAACTGTCGAACTCACAGATCGAGCCTCAAAAGATCGTTGGGGGATGCTGGCTTATATTTTGTCAGGCATCAAGCAACTAACAAATCTCAAAGACTTTGAGGTCGAGATTGAAACCGAGGATAGAAAGATCGCTGTATCGGCTTCAGCCATAACGGTGGCTAATGCGGCTCCCCCCACCTCAATTTTGGCCCAAGGACCTGCGGGCGTAATTGCTAACGACGGGTTATTAGATTTAACCATTGTTGCTCCTGCCAATTTTACTGGAGCGATCGCGGCTTCTTACGACCTGCTCCGCACCGCCCTTCAAGGCGAGGCGACGACGCGGCCAGATGTGGGCTACCTGCGATCGAGGTACTTCAAGATTGACACCGATCCGCCCCAAAAAGTAGTAATCGATGGCGAGGTGGTGGGGTCAACTCCGATCGAAGTCGAGTGCATTCCCAACGGGCTGACCATTTATGCGCCCCAGGTCGAACCCACCCAACCGCTCGAAAAACTAGAAGGTTTGCCCAATCTGTCGATCGAATTCAAGGATGAGTCAGAACCCGAAAGAAACTAACTTTAGAAAGAATTTTTATCGGCTCTATATTATCTCTCCAGATGGATGCACGATCGAGGAAGTTACGGGTACAAATATTAAAAGGGCAGTTAATTTACTGCATAAAAATCGAGAGATATTTACTCTATTTATCGAGTACATAACTCACTTTCTTCAGTCAAATTATTACTGCTGCATTACTATTTTGGAGGAATTTTATGAATTTTACTCGCTTAAAACAGCTAATTACTAGTTCGACTCGCATCCTCATGGCTGTTGTCTTCTGCACCATGTTATTTTTGTCAAGTGCTTTTCCAGCTTATGCTTATGGAACTTCCAAAGATAACCCCACTCAAGACGACGAATTCATGCAGAAGACAACTGAACTTTTAAAAACTGGACCTTCTTCGCTAAAAACTACTCAAGAAAGAGCCAAGAGAGGCCCGAACGAAGTTCAAGCCGATGCCGGAATGGACGAAATGATTAGTCCTGAAGATGCCAGAGGCGTAGTTACCCCCAAAGATAAAATAGAAAAAGCATTGGAAAAAGTAGCGCCAAATAAGTAACATTTTCAGCAGATGAGGCAAGTCTAAAATCACAATCGAGGCCTGCCTGAATAATTAAATCTGAAATGTAAATTAGCAAATAGGTCAAGAGTAAATTTTACCTTGACCTATATTTTTTATGGCAGCCGATTTGGGATAAAGAATAGCGATCGAACTATGCCATTAGGAGAAGAGAGATATCTACCGTAAGGATAGTGAAAACTGAAAAGTAATCTTTGTAACATAAATTGCAGTCGATCGTTAGTGGATATGAAAGGAGAACCCAATGGCTGAACCGAATGAAAGTGCTAGTTTTGATGCTCAAACTATGACCGAAGCCATAGAAGCAGGGGAACAAGAAGCACCTCAAGTGGACGTTAGCGCGGATTACGAAAAGTCCAAAGAATATGAGACGAGCGAAACCGATCGCACGGCAGAAGCTAAAGAGATTCTGACACCTCAGTTCGAGCTTCACGAACCTCAAGAAGTCTTACCCGAAAGTAACTTATCTAGCGATCCAGGTTCTTTTCAGTCAATGGCAGCCGCCGTGAATCCCAATTCGACTAAAGAAGTAGATAGCGAATCCGGTGCGCCCGGTGATGTAGATGCTTTTCGATCGATGGCTAAGGAAGTTAACCCTACTTCCTAACTGGTGTCATGATTTTGTTTCTCATGTTTTGCGTTTTAATGGTGTGTCGAGACTTGGCAAAACCTTAACCGTAATTACTTAACTCCTTGATTTTTTGACTTACTGCTAATACATCTAAAGCATTTTGCCGCCTAGAAAGCAACAGCAAAATGCTTTTTTATTTGAGCAATACTAAAAAAAATCTGATTTCCCCTGTCTCCATTCCTCCTTTACCTCTACCCATTCGATCTGCCCTCCGATTGATTTTTTGTTCGGCTAATTTTGTTGAAATTTTAGATAAAGCAACCACTGGGACGAGTAACAATGCGTAAAATAAACATTGGTTTAACCGAAGAACAATGTCAAGGCGTTATCGAGATGCTCAATAACGACTTAGCAGATGCTTATTTACTTTTAGTAAAAACCAAAAAGTATCACTGGGATGTCGTCGGTCCTGAGTTCCGCACGCTGCATCAGATGTGGGAAGAACAATATCAAATGCTGACCGAAAACATCGATGCAATCGCCGAACGAGCTAGAACTTTGGGTGGCTACCCAGTTGGAACCATGCAAGGCTTTTTGGAACGTGCCTCTCTTAAAGAACACCCAGGCGATGTGCCCTCGGCTACAGAAATGGTAAAACGGCTGATGGCAGACCACGAGCAAATCGTGCGCAACCTGCGGCAGCACATCGATAAGTGCGACGAAGAATTTCACGACCAAGGAACCGCTGACTTCTTAACAGAACTTATGCAGCAACACGAACAAACGGCTTGGATGTTGCGTTCTTTCCTAGAAGGCGAAGGAGTCGAACCCGATGGGATTAATCCCGTTCAGGAAACTAAAGTTCCAGTGGGCGTGTAACCAATAGCAAACTTAAGAGAATTTTTAGCAGATTTAGGAGGGTAGAAGTGGCAGAAAATTACCAAGCAGAACGTACAGTCTCAGCTATATTCAAAGAGCAAGAGCAAGTCGATCGAGTAATTGGGCGTTTGCTAGAGCAAGACGTTCCGAGAGATTACATTTCGGTGATGGGCAAAAACTTTCAGTCCCAAACTCGGATTGCTGGCTTTATTTCTAAGCGAGACGTAATCTTAGGAGGTTTGCGCACCGGAGCCATTTGGGGATCTCTATTCGGTTCCTTCTTGAGCTTGCTGACTGGGGTAGGCGTTCTCTTCATTCCCTTCGTCGGCCCTCTAGTCGCCGCTGGCCCGATTGGGGCGGTGCTGCTCGGAGGTGTCAGTGGGGCGTTAGTGGGCAGTGCTGGGGCAGGTTTAGCCTCTGCTTTTGTGGCGTTGGGAATGCCAGAGGATAAAGCTACTATTTACCAAACTCGGTTAGAAGCCGGAGAATTTTTGGTGATGGCAGAAGTACCGAGTTCGCGCGCTGAAGAATTCCAGACGTTAATGGAAACCGTCGGTGGGGAAGACATTCACATCGGCGAAATGACCTTACCTCGCCCTTGCCTCGGTCGCTGCACCAGTCCTGCCGACCTGTCGCCGGAAGTTCGCTCTCATCTGTCTGAAGAAGCGCAGACGGTATTTATCGAGCGTTACAATTCGGAATTCGATCGCTCCAGCGATGTCGGCAAAGCCGAACAAGCTGGTTGGGAAGCAGTTCATCACCAATTCGACGAAGACGAAAATGGTGTTTGGTCTAAACAAAAGGTTACTGCTTAGCAAGAACGCAATCTTGGGTGGGGGCGCAAAGCTTTTATGTGCCTCAACTTAACAGTCAAAAGCTTCATCCGGCAGGGGTTCAAAACCCCTGCCTCATAGCTAAAGTCCTCTCAAGAGGACTCAAATATAGTAAATTTAGTCCAGTTTAGTGGACTTGTGCTATTAGCCTGGGGTTTTCAACCCCAGGCGGTTGGTGCTGAATATCGAGGCTCAGCAACGGCTCTGGCCCTACAGCGCATTTATACACTATCTGCTATAAAAAAAAGAGACGTTGCCATGCAACATCTCTACCGCAGACTTATTTGTCAGAAGATTCTTTTAGCGAGCTTCCGTTCCTTGATTGGGCGCTCCTGCGACTACAGATTCTTCTCCTGGAGCTTCGGCTTCAGCACCGGGACGGGTGGCATCAGGTTCGGGTTTATTCCCTTGAGATTCCGATGTCTCTTTCTGACCTGTTTTGCGAATAGTAGTTTCAATCGGTGTATCTTTGTCGTCAGGTTGGTTAGTTTGTGCAGATGTATTTTCCATTTTTTTCATCTCCTATATCTCAGGACGTTTTAGATGTCGCTGACAATTGATTCTCAGTTAAGCTTATTCAATTTTTATAGAGATATGTCTCGATCTAGAGTAGTAAAATATTTGTTTCGGATCGATGACTTTTAATGAAAACAAACTGGTAAATTTAATCCTAAAGGCATAGAAGATAGTTGACAACTGATAGAGAAAAGCTGAATGGTATAATAGATATATATTAGGTATAAACTAGATGCTTGAAAGAAGTCTGTCAGCTAGAATTAGTTAGGATATTATGTTAAAATCCTGGATGGTAATTGGAGTCATAACATTTTTGGTAGCGCTGGGAGCTAGTATTCTCAGACCCCAAGATATTAAATGGTTTAAGCGGCTGCGCCGCCCTTCGTGGCTGACATTCGAGTCTCTAATTCCATTGATTTGGACGGTAATATTTATTTGCGGGGCTTGGTCGGCTTACTTAGTTTGGGAACGAGATCCTGGTAGTTCTAATACCTGGTTATTAATGGCTGGTTATTTATTGTTAGAGGTGGTCATAGTTGCCTATGTGCCTCTGACGCTTTGGCTCAGAAATCTTAAATTAGGAACTTATATTGGTGGTGCAGGATTTGTTTTAGGACTAATTCTGACTTTGTTAGTTTGGTCGATTTCAGATTGGGCAGGTATATTACTCATTCCTTACTTGTTGTGGAGTCCCATTGGAACTTACACGACCTGGGTAATGGCTCGGCTTAATTCTTTAGCGGGCGAGCGGTAATTGTAAGGGTTGATTTATAAACTATGGCCGGATAAAGTTAATTTTTAAGATAAGAATTATGGAAGCGATCGCTCTAGAAAATATCTGCGAACTGACAATTCGCCAATATTTTAAAACCTTAAATGCTCAAGAATTTCAGTCTACCAGCGAGTTATTTGCAGCGGAAGGAGTTTTGCAAGCTCCTTTTGCCGATCCGGTAGTGACACCGCCAGCGATCGCAGCTTATTTGCACAAAGAAGCCCAAGAAATAACCGCCCACCCTAACGAGGTAAATTGGCAACCATTAGATGACAGTCATACCCAAGTTAAAGTTTTTGGGCAAGCAAAAACCCCAGTGTTTGCGGTTAACGTCTGTTGGGAATTTACCTTAAATCCCGAAGGCAAAATTCTGTTAATGCGACTCAGATTGCTCGCTTCTCCTCGCCAACTACTGCAATTGAAGGAATCAGCACCGAGTTCAATCCCAAAAGAGATATAAGAGAGTGCTAAAAGCGTTAATCCAATTGGCTATTGGCAATTAACACCGAAACTTTCACTGGTTACTCGTTACTTATTACTTCTGACTGCACCAAGGGTTGTCCGATTTGGGGTTCCGTGCCAGCTAAGAGTCGCTGAATGTTGCTGCGATGTCGCCAGATGACATAGAAACCAGCAGCAGCAGCAAATAGCTCGTAAGGTAAGGGTTGTTGGAAAATAATCATCAGAATTGCCACTGCGATCGCTCCAGCCATCGAACTCAAAGATACGATCCGCGAGATCGCCAAACAGATAGCGAAAACTCCCATAGTTCCCAAGCCAACCGGCCAGTACATGGCTAATAACACTCCTAAGCTGGTAGCCACCGATTTGCCACCAGAAAAATTGAGCCAAATCGATCGGCTGTGACCGAAAATTGCCATTAATCCCGCTGCTGCTGCCAGCCAAGGCTGCCAACTGTTAGGTAAGGTATTCGGCGTAACCCAAGCGTAGAGAGCATTAACCAAAGCGATCGCGGCTACTCCCTTTAAAGTATCGACGAGTAAGACGATCGCCGCTGGCACTTTCCCCAAGGTTCTCAGCACGTTGGTAGCACCAATAGAACCAGAACCTTCATCCCTGATATCGATCCCTTTAAGCAGTTTTCCGGCTGTATATCCAGTCGGAATCGAGCCGATGAAATATGCTGCCAGCAACAGCAGCCCGCACAGAGTTAATTCAGTAGCCATTTCTATTTCCCTCCTCCTCCCCCAACACCTAAATATTACGCGAGGATAGCAGTTCGATCGAGAAGAATACAGAATTTCAAGAGAATTCTGAACTCTTATAAAGATGCAAGATCTCGGATCTAGACAACTCCAGCAACTCCCGCACTCCTTTCAAAAAGCTGGTATGATGCCAGACATCAATTGTCACTTTCGGATTAAAATGACCCGATTTCCCTTCGACCAGTTCTCGAAGCAATATTTGGAGGAATTGCTAAGTCCATGGGGTGAAGTAGTTGTAGGAAGAGAAGTCCTGGGAGAATCGAGAGAGGTGGATGTTTGGTTTACACCTAACTCACAAATTAAAACGAACGCTCAGCCGCTAGGATTGCTCGGACAATTGGCAGCACTCCCTTGTCTGTTTGAACCCTATCGGAATCAGCCCACAATAACAGAAGTTCGGGAATGTTTGCTGAAATTGTTTCTGACCCAGGCTCAATTGCAGCGGCAGTCTAAACGGGATGAAACTACACTTGCAGAAGAAGATTTACCGAGGCTATGGATTTTAGCAACCTCCGCCTCAGAAACCCTGGTGAGTAGTTTTCACGCTGAACCCGATTTAACCGATTGGCCGCCGGGAATATATTTTTTGGCAGATGCTTTGCGATCGGCGATTATTGCAATTAACCAGTTGCCCCGCACGAGAGATACCCTATGGTTGCGTATTTTAGGGAAGGGGACAACTCAACAACAAGCAATTGCAGAACTAATTGCGATGCCCAGAGAAGATTCGCGGCGTTCCTTAGCCTTGGAGCTTTTAGCAAGCTGGCGAATTACCATAGAGACAAACCTTAACGATCCTAATGAGGACAGTCAGGAGTTAATCATGCAATTATCACCAGCATATTTGCAGTGGCGAGAAGAAACCTTACAACAAGGCAAGGCTGAAGGCAAGGCTGAAGGCAAGGCTGAAGGCAAGGCTGAAGGCAAGGCTGAAGGCAAGGCTGAAGCTCAATGTGAGATTGCGGTAAATTTACTTGAGGCGGGGATGAGTCACGAACAGGTCGTGCAGATAACGGGGTTATCGATCGAGTTAGTCCAGCAATTAGCTAGAGAAAGGACAGCAGAAAACGGACATCAGTAACGATAAAGGGAAGGCAATCTCCTAGCCGTAAGCTACTTAATACCTAAAATCATCTGTGTTAGAAGACATTTGCTGGGGATCGGGAGCAAAAGCTAGCCAGAGAGGAAATTGTAGTAGCCCCAAACTAATTTGATTTTCGGTTTCATCGATGATAATCAGAGGCATTTCCCCAGCCTCCATCAACCGATCGGCTTTGAGAATCAAAGGTTCTGGGTCTTCAAATAGCACGATTCCTCGTTCGGGACTGAAATCGCTGCGAGATACCCCCAGACAGTCTTGCAAGCCTCGCCGCCACTCACCCAAGCGTTCTGGGGAGTTGACGAGGACGAGAGTGCGCAGGCGATCGCCGTACAATCGGTGCAAGATCGAGATGACAGCAGAGGCAATCAGGATATTTTGCAAGCGGCTGCCCATCGTTTGCAGCGCTCCGCGCCCGCCTTGGTTAAAAAACCACTTAGAGACTCGTTGGGCGTGGACGGGTTCAAAAGTTCGTCGCAGTTGCCAAGGAGGGCCGTAGTAGTCTGGTTGATGGCGATATTTGTCGAGCAAGCTGCGGATCTGCTTGACAGTGGCTTGAAAAGTCTGTTCGGCAAATTGAGGATTGCTGGGAGCAGATGCCGATTCTGCTGGCACGGGTTCTGATTTTTTCGCCCGTTCTGGCTTAGCGGGTGGGGCAGTAGATAGTTCTAATTGCTCGGCAGATGCGGCTAGATCTTGCAAGCTACCGACGAGGTAATCTTTAAAGCCTTGGACTCGAATTGCTAGTTCTTGAGAAGTGCCAGCAAAGCTTTTTCGCATTTCTTCCCGAATGCGATCGCGTCGTTTCTCCAATTGCTCTACAGAAATTTGTAGTGCTTGCTTGCGCTGTTCTAATTCGCTTACAGCCTCTTGTACTAAGCGTCCTAAAGCCGATCGAGCGTCAGTTCCTTGCTGTTGCAGCATTCGATCGTAAGTAGCTTGCAGCGAGTTAATTTTTTGCTGCAACTCCCGTTCTTGCTGCTGGAGGTCGGCAACTCGTGCGGCTGAATCATCCGTGCGATCGGTTTCTATCTCTAGGTTTGGTAGGGCAATATCTGGCTCTTGGTTTTCAGGGAAGTCTGCATTCATGCCAATAGGAGTTTAGAAGTTTAGGAGTTTAGGAGTTTAGGAGTCTAGAAGGAAATCTGCATTAACCCAACTCCTCCATCGCTTGTCTAACGTAACTCACCAGTAGTTAGTTGGAAAACAGTTTTAGATTTATTTCATACATACATTCTAGTATTATCGATCGTCAATCTTCGCTCGCGTAATTATTTATAGTCGATCTGGTAGTGCGATAGGATGACACCGCTGCGGTAGATTTTGCTATCAATTAGTGCCAAATCGATAGATTTATTACTATTTCCAAATAGCTTGATACCATCTCCAAAAACCACAGGATTAACTTTAAGTAAAAGCTCGTCAATTAATTCCTGCTCTAATAAAAATCCGGCGAACTTACCGCCTCCACATAACCAAATCTTCTTTTGAGATATTTGCTTGATTTCTTCGATCGCTTCGAGTTCATTTTCCTTAACTAATTGCACCTTTTCGTTAGTAGGGAAATTCATCGTCTTAGAAAATATATAGTGTTTTAGATCGGCAAAATCACGATAAGATTGTTCTCCAGGTTTCAAGCCAAACTGAAAACCATATTCATAGGTTTTGCCACCCATCAGCACGATATCGTATTGATTCAAGCTTTCAAGAAAATCTGGAATATGTTCGCCGCGATCGAGAAAACCATCAGTATTACCATCAGGACGAGCAATAAAGTTATCGAGCGTTGTGGCAATGTGATAAACAATCTTTTTCATGCTTTCAGCAGAACCAATTTTCCTACGCTTCCCGTCTTTCCGCTCTATCTTTCTATTTCCGAACTGGACAGCGTTCTTCTAAGCAGGTAAGTAACATTTTACGGTCGAAGATAATTGGCAAAGAGTGAATGCTATTAACTTCCTTAAAATAGAACCAAATCGGAACTGGTTGCCACAAGATTCGCCAATCTTGCCATTGTTGGTAAGGAAAACTGCGAATGAGATTTTGGGAGCGATAAATCTCTAGGGCAGTAGCAGTAAATTTTAAGCGGATTGTGGCTGTCTGCACGATGAGGAAGATGCCAAAGATAGCGATCGCCAAGCCCAACCATAACAGAAATGGTACTAAACCGATTCCGCCAAAAAGCAGCACCAATGGCAGCGTATAGCTAGGTTTCAACTCGATATCTCTAACTAAATCGGTGTTAAATGTTGTTGAATCCATATTAACTTTACTCACTTATTACTTATTACTCTCCCTTTGGCGCAGGATGTTAATAATTTCGATGTTAGCTTCTGGGAAAGAGTAGCGATCGAGTTCGTCTAAGTTTACCCAACGGATTTCAGCGCACTCAATGGGCATGGGTTCGCCTTTGACATGGTAGCAGTTATGAACGATCAGGGTGACGCGAAAATGGCTGTAGGTATGGTCGATCGTCGTCAAGCGATCGCCTACCGCTATTTCAATTCCCAACTCTTCCATAATTTCCCGCTGGATGCACTCTTCCACTGTTTCGCCAGGTTCTAGTTTGCCTCCAGGAAATTCCCACAAGCCAGCCATCAGTCCTTCATTGCGCCGCTTGTCGATCAAAATTTGTTGGCGATCGTTCCAAATCGCCGCCACACCGATGATTTTATGCGGTAAGGATGTCTCACTCATGCGATTGATGGAGGAGAGGGAGAGGGGGAGAGAGGGAGAGTAACTGAGAACTAGCAACTCTACACTTCTCACTTCTGAAACTTCTGAAACTTCTGAAACTTCTGAACTTCTGAACTCCTTCAAAATGCTTGTATCCACTCCCGCACGTCGTACTCAGTCCAAATCTGATTTTGCCAGTAGGGATCGGTTTCAACTAGCTGGCGAACGGTAGCCTCGTCTGAGGCATCGTAAATTGCAAATACCTTGGTTAAATCCTTAGTGGGACCGATGGTAATTAAAACTCCAGTTTGTTTTTGCTGGGCGAGTCCGTCGAGATGGGCTTGCCTGTAAGGAGCGCGTTTGTTCTCGACATCTTCGCAATAGCTGCCCCACATCACGTATTTAGGCATGGCGTTAGGTGTAAAAATCGTGGCTCTTATCGATCGTAAACCAAAAAGTTCGCCAGCCAATCTTTAATCCGATAGGTAGCATGACAATCATCTTCGTTGTAACGGGCGATCGCATCTAATCGAGAGCGATCGCTCGTTCTCAACCATTCATCGTACCAACAAATACATTGAGCGCCACTGGCTTCGGCATCTCGCCACTGAAAATTCAACCAACTGGCGATCGCTTTGAGAGAATAACTTTCTATGGGCAACGTCACCATACTGGTAATTCGTTGATGCACGTCTACAAAGCGAGATAGTAGCGCTCTAGTTTGGCTGGCTGGCGTTCGATAGAGCTTTGCTAACCGTTTGATAGTTTCAGCTTCGTAAGGGGAAAAATGAAAAATTGGCACTTCAGGATCTGTCCCCACTAGGTCTAGAAACTGCTGCCAGATTGCGGCTTCATCTGCGGGCTGTTCTGCTAATAGAGGGTAGAAAGTTTCGGTTTGGGCTTGTCTGTCAACCACCAATACTCCTAATAGATAGTCCAGATTGAGATCGGGTTGAGCTTCAATATCAAAGTAAAGTTCTATTGGTGCAGTCGGTAAAATTCGGGCCAAGTCAAACGCTGTATGAGGCTTGGCGATCGGTTCCTGTTGCCAAATCGATTTTGCTTGTCGAACTAGCTGTTCGGCGACGGTGCGTTCTAAATCTGGTTCTAGGGAGGACGGATCGGCTTGAGCCAGAGATTCTAGAGTTGTCAGCCCTAGCTTCTGTAAAACTTGATAGCGACTTGGGGTAACGCCAGGAATTAACGATAGGTGCTGCTGAGATTTCGCTATGGGATAGCAACTACCCAACCAAGGACAAAGGCTACACAGTTGGCGAGAAATAAATACTTCTGGTTCTTGCTGTTGAACGATGGTTTGCAAGTATTCTTCTAGAATTGCTTGCATTTGAGGAAGCGATCGCTCTAGTTCTACTCGGTACGCCCCCTTCTCTCGCAGAATCAACCAAGCCTTTTCTGGTAAAGTTCCCTGTAAAAATCCCAGTAAGTAAGCATGATAGGCGGCAACGATTTGATATTCCGGCTTAGGGCGCTTGCCTAAATGAATATCGATCGGCACATAAAGCCAATCCCCAAAAATTGACTTCCCTGGTTCCTTCACCAACAAATCGGGATAACTCACCAAGTAAGAGTTCGGAATTCGGAATTCGGAGTTCGGAGTTACTAATTCTCCCCGCGTCTCCTCTTTCCCCATCTCCCCATCTCCCCATCTCCCCATCTCCCCATCTCCCCCTCCCCTCTCCACCGCCAGCACGCCGCGAACGATCCGCTCGACTCCCTGCTGCATCAATTCGATCGTCGCCTTGACTCCAGCCTGCCAATCTCTAAAAGGATATTGAGGCTGATGGTGTACGGGTGCGCCTTGGCGGATTTGCTCTGCTAGAATCGATCGCTGATGGGCCAATCTTTCTTCGGTGAGTTTTCGCTGGAAGTCGCTCGGAGGATCTTTGAGATCGCGATCGCCCCAGACATCCAGAAACGCCCGTCGCTGGCAGCGTTGGAAATGCAATAGCATTTCAGCAGAGATTGGCATGATTTTTTAAGGTTGCATCTTCAACTCCCTTCTCGATCGTATCCTAGACGATATGGTTATGGGAGCCTAAACGGCTGTATCATCGCGATATCTTGCCAACAGGCGATCGCTACTTTCTAAATGAATGAACCACACTAAGATCGATTACATAAATATTTGGTATAAATCTCTCCCTCTGCTTCCCCTGCTCCCCCTGCTCTCTCTGACGGGATGTTCGCAACTTGGATCGAGTCAAAAACCATCTCCCTCTGCAATAGCAACACCAACTACTCCTACTCCCTCTCCTACTGTGAGAGTAGCCCCGGTTCCAGAACCGACGGCTCCTGTAGTTGCTGTCAGCCTCAGTCGGGAACCGAATCAAAGCAATCCCAGCGATCCTTTAAAAGCCATTCCCCTAGCTGGGGGCAACACGGCTGAATTTTTAGATATTCGCGGAGTGGGGGATGCAGCGATGGCAGATACCCACAGACAACCTTTACCCCCCAGTTTCGGACAGCGACTAGATGGATTCGATCGCACTGGCAAGTCTTATCGCGGAGATCTATCGTTTATCAATTGGGAAACCACTGTCGGGCTTCGCTGTCAGAGGTTTTGGGCAGCACGCGGTCCTCAATCTTTTGCCTTTATTTCCCACCCCGATAACTTAGTGCAAGCTTACCAGCGGGGCTTCAATCTCATCGGACTAGCTAACAATCACGCCCGCGATTGTCCGTCTGGGGAAAAAGGTGTCGATGGTGCTGCGGTATCGGCCCGTCACCTAGAAGAATTAACTGAAAAAATCGGTGCTAAATGGCTCTGGCATGGGGTTGGCAAACAAAAAACCGCCCAGGTGAGAACCTTAACTATTAAAGGTCGCCCCGTGAAAGTGGCTTTTGCTAGCCTTTACATTGCTGCTGGCGATTGTACTTATGTTACCTGTATCAAAGATGAGAAAACGGTCTTGCGTTCTTTGCGAGATGCTGATGCCGATATTAGAATTTTAGCCATACACAGTTGGACTGACGAAACGCAGCGGCAACTAGTAAATATTGGCGTGAATTTTATTCGCAATTACAACGGCGATATTGTTTTCGGTCACGGTCCTCACCGCTGGCAACCTGTGAGAGTGGTGCGATCGTCCAGCGGCAAACAAGGCGTATTATTCGAGAGTTTGGGTAACTTTATTCATCCCGCTTTGGTGCCGCAATCGGCAAATATTATCGGGCGGGTGCTATTCGATTTAAAAACCCTCAAGTTGCAGCAGGTGCAGATTATTCCCGTTTATGTCAATCGGGTTTACGCTAGTTTCAATGGTGCGCCGAATCCCGCAGTTTTAAAAGCTAATTTGACTTGGAAACCAGCAAACGATTCAACTTGGCAAAGTGGAGTTGGTTCTCGCGTCAGAGGCGCATACTCTAATATCAAACCTTAAGCTGGCGGTTGAAACCGCAGCTATACAAACGAAACCCGCCTGTGCGGGTTGAATTATACCAAATCCGGTTTCCAAAACCGTCTTGACCTGAAGGAGCCTCCGCCTCCCCTCTCCCTTGGGAGAGGGGCTGGGGGTGAGGGCAACCTTCCTGGTATGCTAACTTGATGACATCAATTCATCGCCATCAACTCCAATGAGCCATCACCCTCTAATTGGACAAACCCTGCGCCACCACTACAGAATTTTTCGAGAATTGGGCAGCGGCGGCTTTGGCGATACCTATCTAGCACAAGATCTAGACTTACCAGGACAACCCTATTGCGTCGTCAAACACCTCAAACCCAAAAGCAACGATCCAGCAGTTTTACCAATCGCCAAAACCCTATTTGAAAGAGAAGCCCAAACCCTCTATCAACTAGGCAGCCACAGCACTCAAATTCCCAAACTATTTGCCCATTTTGAAGAAAACGGCGAATTTTATCTAGTTCAAGAATTTATCGACGGGCACGACCTCACTAAAGAAATTATCCCAGGTCAACCAAAAGGCGAAAAATTCGTCATCCAACTGTTGCGAGACATCTTAGAAGTCTTAGCGGTAGTCCATCAACACCAAGTCATCCATCGAGATATTAAGCCCCAAAATCTAATGCGGCGGCAAGCCGATGGCCAGATCGTCCTGATTGACTTTGGTGCAGTTAAAGAAATCGGTACTTTATTGATTAACTCCCAAGGGCAAACCAGCGTTTCGGTGGCTATCGGTTCCCCTGGATATATGCCCAGCGAGCAAGCTAGAGGCAAACCCAAATATGCCAGCGACGTTTATGCTGTGGGCATGATGGCAATTCAGGCATTAACGGGATTGATGCCCAACGAACTTAAAGAAGATCCAAATACAGGAGAAATCGTCTGGCGAAACCATGCCCAAGTCAGTAACGAACTAGCAGAAGTGTTAGACAAAATGGTGCGGGACCACTTCAGTCAGAGGTATCAAACCGCTACTGCCGCAATGCAAGCGTTGATGCCGATTGCCGCACCCACGCTACCTCCGACAATGCCTGTAAGTTGGGCCGCGACTCAACCTGTGCCGCCCCAATCACCGCCAACATCATCAATACCAACAATTCCTTCGCCACCAGCAGCAACTATACCTTCTGTTCCACCAACATCAGTAGGAATAACTCCTCCACCGACGAGACGGAAGTTTCTGACTCTGCTGTCTTTGGCTGGAGTTGGACTGGGAGGAGTAGTGGTTTGGGAACTGGTTAAGCGAACGTTACCCCAGTCATCTCCTTCTCCTCCATCTCTCCTTGTCCCTTCTGCTTCGCCCGTCTCTTCTGCTTCGCCCGTCTCTTCTGCTTCGCCCGTCTCTTCCTCTGCCATCAACCTCAAGTCTTTTAGTTTTGAGGTGGTTAAAGTCAATGCCCAAGGACAAGTTACCAGCCCTACTCAGAAAACAGCGCGATCGTTTGCCCAAGACTTGGGCAATGGAGTCACCTTAGAAATGGTGGCAATTCCAGGTGGCACGTTTACTATGGGTTCGCCAACTACTGAGGAAGAAAGAGACAGCAATGAAGGTCCGCAGCATCAAGTCGCCGTCAAATCCTTTTATCTGGGTAAATTTGAAGTCACTCAGGCACAGTATCAGGCAATTATGGGCACCAACCCATCTAGCTTTAAAGGAGCAAATTTACCTGTAGAACAAGTCTCTTGGAACGATGCGGTTAAATTTTGTCAGCGCCTCTCGCAGAAAACCGGACGCACCTATAGACTACCTAGCGAAGCAGAATGGGAATATGCCTGTCGCGCTGGAACTACCACTCCGTTTTACTTTGGGGAAACGATTACTAGCGATTTAGCCAACTATAATGGTAATTCTACTTATGCTTCTGCCCCCAAAGGTCAAAATCGCCAGCAAACTACAGATGTAGGGAAGTTCCCACCGAATGCGTTTGGCTTGTACGATCTGTACGGCAACGTCTGGGAGTGGTGTCAAGATACTTTTCAGGAAAATTACAATGGCGCACCCACAGATGGTAGCGCCCGGACGAATAAAAATGACGATCGAACTCAAAAGGTTCTGCGCGGCGGTTCTTGGTACGACGGTTCGGAGGACTCTCGGAGCGCGGCTCGCTATGGGGACAACCCTGACAAACGGGACGACGACTTCGGTTTTCGCGTAGCGGTTTCGGCGTGAAGAGCGTAGATTCGGCGATCGAACAACGCCCAAATATGAGATCGTAATCTTAGTGCGTCTATTGGCGTGAAGCAAAGCTATCCTGAAAGGAATCGCCTTTGCCAACCTATTAAAGCCTGTTTAAGAATGCTAGTAACCTCTAAGCCTTCAGTGCGCGAGCGACAACATCCGACGATTCGGCAGCTAGCTGACTGCATTGAATCTACCTGGCAGAAGTACCTGCAACTCGAACCCTATTACCTGCCGCCGGAATTGGGATATGTAGAAGGAAAATTAGAAGGAGAAAAACTGGCGATCGAAAATCGATGCTATCAAACCCCCCAGTTTCGCAAACTGCACCTAGAACTAGCCAAAGTGGGGGAAATGCTGGATATTCTCCATTGCGTGATGTTTCCGCGATCGGAATATGCCCTACCGATGTTTGGCACCGATTTAGTCGGGGGACGAGGACAAATCAGCGCCGCGATTGTCGATCTTTCCCCTGTCAGCGACAACCTGACTTTACCGGATAGCTATTTTCAAGCTCTCAGAAGGCTACCTCAAGTCACATTTTCTCAACCCCGCGAATTACCCAAGTGGGCCGATATTTTTTCAGAGTTTTGCTTGTTCGTTCGTCCGATTAACGCTGAGGAAGAAGCTAGTTTTCTCTCTAGAGTGCAGTCATTTTTAGAGATTCACTGCCAGCAAGCGATCGCTGCCTCTCCAGTTTTACCAGAACAGCAAGCCCAAGTCTTAGCTGGACAGCACTACTATTGCAGCAAACAGCAACAAAACGATAAAACCCGCCGCGTCTTGGAAAAAGCTTTCGGGGCTGAGTGGACGGAGAATTACATGACTAAAGTGCTGTTCGATCGAGAAGAATAGAAGAATAAAGGAGTTCGGGAATTCACGGGTAGGGGCGCAATGCATTGCGCCCCTACAGAACTATGGGGTGTGGAGTTAAGAATTCTCCCCTCTTCTTATGTTAAGAAAAATGAAGGCTAGAATGAGAATATTGAATGTTGGGACTTGAGTTAAACTTCTCAATTATGTACTCTTATTGAACATTCAACCAAGTTGCTCGATTAGCCAAAGCATAATCATGGAAGAAGACAAGCCACAGGATCGGCAATTGCTGAAACTGGACAAATGGAAAGCTAGCGCTAAGCGTCTTCCTAGAGTACCTATATTGGTAGCTGCGCTGGGCACTTTAGCGATCGCGGGTTTAACTGTTTACGCTTTTAACCAAGTCAGACAAGCTAGCACGCCTCAAGCTACTCCTACTGTCGCGCCGCCTGTGGAGGAGGCAATTTCGGCCATCGGACGATTGGAACCAGAGGGAGAGGTAATTAAGATTTCCGGTCCCAGTGCGTTTCAAAGTGCTAGAGTCGGTCAACTGCTAGTAAAAGAAGGCGATCGCATCAGCAAAGATGGAGTAATTGCCATTATGGATAACTTCCAGACTCTATCTGCCGATTTAGAAAAAGCCAGACAAGAAGTTAAACTGGCCCGAGCCGAACTAACCAGAGTTAGAGCCGGAGCCGAAGTTGGGGAAATTTCGGCTCAAAGGGCCAAGATAGCTGGCTCTCAAGCCGAATTGAGCGGACAGCGATCGATCCAACAAGCAACAGTCGATCGATTAATCGCCGATTTAGCCGGACAGCAAAGAGCGCTAACGGCCAATATTGCTAATCTCAAAGCCGAGTTGCGCGGGCAACAGCAAGCACAAACTGCTAAAATCGCCGAGCTTTCAGCCCAGTTAGAAGGGGAACAGAAGACTAGAGGTGCTGAAATTGCTAGACTTTCAACCCAGTTAGAGGGAGAACAAAAAACTCAGCAAGCAACGATTAATCGCCTGTCGGCTCAACTGCGGAATGCCGAAACTGAATGGCGACGCTATCAGCAACTATACGAACAAGGAGCGGTTTCGGCATCCACCTTTGACAGCAAGCGACTGGCAGTAGAAACCACTCAAGAGGAACTCAAAGAAGCCCAAGAGAATCGCGATAAAACTGTAACTACCCTACAACAGCAAATTAGAGAAGTGCGAGCTAACCTGAGTAAAACCTCGACTACTTTGCCAGAGCAAATTAGAGAAGCACGAGCCAATCGCGATCGCACCGTTACTACTTTACAGGAGCAGATTAACGAAACCCAAGCCAACTTAGATCGAACTGTCGCCACCTTAGAACAACAGATTAACGAAACTCAAGCCAACCGCGATCGCAGCATCGCCACCCTGCAAGAGCAAGTCAAATCCGAGCGAGGAACGCTAGAATCGCTGGAGAATCCCAACCCTCCAGAAGTCAGCGAGGCTAGTGCCAAAGTGCAAAGCGCGATTGCCAGCTTAAAAAAAGCCCAAGCCAACTTAAACGAACAAGCATACGTGCGATCGCCAGTTAACGGCCAGGTGTTGAAAATTCATGCCAAATCTGGCGAAAACATCGGCAGCGATGGCATTGTCGAACTCGGACAAACCGATCGAATGATGGTTACTGCGGAAGTTTATGAAAGCGATATTAGCAAAGTCAAAGTCGGTCAAAAAGCCACCATTGTTAGCGATAGCAATGCCTTTGAAGGCGAAATTCAAGGAACCGTCAGCCAAGTGGGACTGCAAATCGGCAAAAAAGATGCTTTGAGTACAGATCCAGCAGCGGATGTCGATGCTAGAGTCGTCGAAGTCAAAATCCGCCTAGATCCAGCAGATAGCGATCGGGTTGCCGCATTAACCAATTCCAAAGTCATCGTCAAAATTCTTATCTAGAAGTTCAGAAGTTCAGAAGTTCAGGAGGTTAGGAAGTGTTAAGTGTGGAGTGTTGAGTGTTGAGTTAAGAAATTCCCCCATCTCCCCATCTCCCCATCTCCCCATCTCCCCATCTCCCCATCTCCCCATCTCCCCATCTCCCCATCTCCCCATCTCCCCATCTCCCCATCTCCCCATCTCCCCATCTCCCCCCTCTCTCAAAAAATGTCGATCGCCTGGTTACAACTCTCTCGCGAAAAAAGTCGATTGCTAGTCGCACTAGCAGGTATCGCTTTTGCTGACATCCTCATCTTCATGCAAATGGGATTTCAGGATGCCCTCTACGATAGTTCGGTTCTGATCCACGAAAGATTAGATGGGGACATTTTTTTGATCAGTCCTCAATCTACCGCTATGTTTGCCATGAAAAGTTTTCCCAGGCGGCGCTTATATCAAACTATAGCCGTTGCCGGAGTCAAATCTGGCAGTCCTTTATATCTAGATTTGGGTTTGTGGAAAAATCCGGTCGATCGCAGCAGTCGCAGTATATTTGCGATCGCCTTTAACCCGAAAGAAGCTGTATTAAATTTACCTGCGGTTGAAAGCAGTCTAGATAAAATTAAATTGACAGATACCATTTTGTTTGATGAGGCTTCTCAAGAAAAATTCGGTCCGATCGGTAAACTTTTCAAAGAAGGCGAAACCGTCGAAACTGAAGTCAGAAATAAGCGCATTAAAGTTGGAGGCTTATTTGCTATAGGCCCGTCGTTTGGAGCAGATGGAAATATCGTCATGAGCGATATTACTTTTAAAGATATTTTCGAGAGAGATTTAGGATTAATTGATATTGGCGTAGTCAAAGTAAAGCCAGGATTAGATTCAGCCAGCGTTGCTAGCAATATCAAAGAGCGCCTGCCTAAAGATGTTGTAGTTCTGACTCGCCAAGAATTTATTGATTGGGAAAAAAATTATTGGAAAACTGGAACGTCAATCGGTTTTATTTTCAGTTTGGGAATTGGGATGGGATTTATAGTTGGCATTGTAATTGTCTATCAAATTCTGTCTACTGAGGTTGCCGACCATTTGCCAGAATATGCTACTCTTAAAGCCATGGGTTACAAGCAGATATTTTTGCTAGGTGTAGTGTTTCAAGAAGCTATAATTTTATCAGTTCTAGGATTTATTCCCGGTACTGGTATTTCATTCTTTTTATACAATCTAACAAGAAATGCTACTCAATTACCAATGCTGATGACTGTTAGCAAAGCCGCAGGAGTTTTGATGCTAACTATATTGATGTGTCTGATTTCAGGAGCGATCGCCGTGCGCAAATTGGGCAGAGCCGATCCAGCAGATATCTTTTAGAAGTGTTAAGTGTTGAGTGTTGAAGGAAGTGTTAAGTGTGGAATGTTGAGTGTTGAGTTAAGAAATTCCCCCTTGTCTCCCTTGTCTCCCTTGTCTCCCTCTCTCCCATTCTCCCCATCTCCCCATCTCCCCATCTCCCCATCTCCCCATCTCCCCATCTCCCCATCTCCCCCTCTCCCCTCATGCTAGAAGAACCAGTTGTCGATTTAAAAAATCTCAATCACTACTTTGGCAAAGGCGAGCTAAAGAAGCAGGTTCTATTTGATATCGACCTGGAACTCCAAAGAGGTGAAATCGTACTGATGACCGGGCCATCTGGTTCTGGTAAAACTACTTTACTAACTTTGATCGGTAGCTTAAGATCGCCGCAAGAAGGTAGCCTGAAGATTTTTGGTGAGGAGCTAAATGGAGCTTCAAAAACAATGCAAGTCGAAGTTCGCCGCCACATTGGCTATATTTTTCAGGCGCACAACTTGCTCAAGTTTCTAACAGCTAGACAAAATGTCGAGATGTCGCTGAGATTGCACAAAGACATCCCCGGTAAGGAAGTGACGAAAAAAGCTGTGGCGATGTTAGAAGCCGTGGGTTTAGGCACTCATATTAATTATTATCCAGATAACCTTTCTGGCGGACAAAAACAGCGGGTAGCGATCGCGCGGGCCTTAGCCAGCCACCCTAAATTAGTGCTAGCAGACGAACCGACAGCCGCTTTAGATAGCAAATCGGGACGCGACGTGGTAGAAATCATGCAGCAGCTAGCTCAAGAACAGGGATGTACGATTTTGCTCGTCACCCATGACAATCGGATTCTCGATATTGCCGATCGATTGATCCACATGGAAGATGGACGTTTAGTTACTAATGACACCCTGGTAGATACCGCACCAGTGATGAGTACGAGTAACAGGTAATTGCCAATAACCTCGATCGTATAGCGATCGCGCAGCCGCTAGCACCGCTACCGCTGTGTATGAACCTCAGTCCTAATCTTATTAAGAAAAAATCAACATATTTTTCCTCTAGACTGATGAATTTGGGCGATCGATGTGCTTCGATCTATTTTGGTGTGTTGCCTGCTAAAAATCTACATGAGTCAAATTTCCCCACCTCAACTGCCAGTTTCTCCAGTTCGTCCGATCGAACGAAAAAATTCTTGGTTATACGCCTTTTGGAAGTTTTCCCGCCCTCATACGGTTATTGGCACTAGTTTTAGTGTCTTCGGGTTGTATTTAATTTCGCTGGCAAATAGCGATAAAGAATTTATTGCTTCGAGCCTATTATCTTTGGCTTTAGCTTGGATTGCTTGCTTGGGTGGCAATATTTATATTGTCGGCTTAAATCAGTTAGAAGATGTAGCGATCGATAAAATTAATAAGCCTCATTTACCCCTAGCATCAGGAGAATTTTCCCTATCGCAAGGGCGGCTAATTATTGGTTTCTGTGGAATCTTATCTTTGCTGCTGGCCTGGCTGCAAGGACCATTTTTATTAGGCGTGGTAGCTATCAGTTTAGTAATTGGTACTGCTTATTCTCTTCCACCAATTCGCTTAAAGCAATTTCCATTCTTGGCGGCATTATGTATCTTTTCAGTCCGAGGGGCAATCGTTAATTTAGGATTATTCCTGCACTTTCATTGGTTGTGGTTAGATAATTTAGAGACGCGAAATTTCGCGTCTCTACAGACAATTCCCCCTGAAGTTTGGGGATTAACTCTGTTTATTTTGGTGTTTGCCGTGGCGATCGCAATTTTTAAAGATATTCCAGATCTAGAAGGCGATCGCCTGTACAATATCACCACTTTTACCATTAAATTAGGTGCAAAAGCCGTCTTCAATCTGTCCCGTTGGCTGCTAACAGCCTGCTATTTGGGAATAATTATCGCTGGAGTTTGGTTTCTACCTAAAGCTAATCCCGTATTTTTAGCTATTAGTCATTTAGTAGCACTAGGTTTCATGTGGTGGCAAAGTCGGCAATTAGATTTACAAGATAAAAAAGCGATCGCTCGATTCTACCAATTTATTTGGAAGCTCTTTTTCTTGGAATACCTAATTTTTCCAGCCGCTTGTCTTTTAATTTAAAAGTTCAGAGGATTTTTCCACTGCTGGCAATGCTGTAAAAATCGAGCCGGAATCTCTGGACGCGCCCCAAAATGCAGGTGAATGTAAGAAGCATGAAGTTGATGCGTTGGCGTAGCCTGTTGGGAAGCAACGTATCGCCAGCCTTCGTCAATACTGCTACCATCGATCCGATACAGCGGGGGGTTCGGCATTGCTGATAGCTCGGAACGGTGAAACTCATGTCCCCAAACGATGGTGCCAGCGGGGAATAATGGACTATCTTGTCGAGCGGTTGCTCGTCGATACCCCAACGTCAACCGCGAACTCATAATCGCTGAAGTCGGCAATATACCCACCATCGATCGAGATTCTCCTTTAAAGTCGGTAATTTTCTGGGACAGATACATCAAACCGCCACATTCGGCATAAGCAGGCATTCCGGCTAGAATAGCCGCTCTGACGGCATCGCAGGCAGCACGGTTGGCTGATAGCTCCGAGGCAAAAACCTCTGGAAAACCACCCCCAAAATACAATCCTTGCACTCCGGCAGGTAAAGCTGAATCTGTTAGCGGACTCCAAAAAATCAGTTCTGCCCCCAGTTGCGAAAATAAGTCTAAGTTGTCCTGGTAATAGAAATTAAAAGCGCGATCGCGGGCAACGGCGATTTTGGTTGGGATGCGAGAATGTAGAGACGTAGCACTGCTACGTCTGGAAGATGGGATTTGCAAGAGGGGGAATAGGCGTTCCCAATCGAAGCAATTTTTTCCTAGATCGGCCAGTCGATCGATTACTGCATCTAACTGGGGAATTTCTGCTGTCGGTACTAAGCCTAGATGCCGATCGGGAATGGTAATCTCATCGTGACGGCGTAAAATCCCTAAAATCGGCAAATTTAGGGATTCTAAGGCATCTTCGAGCATTTCTAAATGGCGATCGCTCCCTACTCGGTTCAACACCACGCCAGCTAATTGAATTCGCGGATCGAAAGTGCGATAACCATGAGCGATCGCAGCTACCGAACCAGATAACCCTCGGCAATCGATTACCAACACCACCGGGATTTCTAACAGACGGGCAATGTGGGCGGTACTGGCAAAATCGGTTAATTGTTTTTTGTTTTCTACCGATGACAAAAGACGAATCACAGGTGGTGAAACGCCATCAAATAAACCCATCACCCCTTCGACTAAACCACAATCTACCCCGTGAAGGTGGCGATTAAAGCACTCCTTAATGTAAGATTCGCCAGTTAGCACTGGATCTAAATTGCGGCTGGGAAGACCTGTGACGTATTGATGAAACATCGTATCGATGTAATCCGGTCCGACTTTAAAAGCTTGTACTCGCAAACCGCACTGCTGCAAATAGGCTAACATTGCTAGCGTCACCGTCGTTTTGCCCGCACTGCTCCGCTCTCCGGCGATCGCTAATACCATTTAAAATTGCACCCGATCTACATTCCAAATTTGGCACTATGTTTATCAACTACATTACCCTCATGCTGATCAATATGGTAGCGGGATTATGCCTTCTGGCCTCCTATGTCTACCAAGGTTTAGGAGATATAAATCAAAAACGGTGGGTTCCTGGCTTTGGCATGGTGGGCGCGATCGCTCTAGCTACTGGCTTGCATACAATTTGGACTTGGCCGCTCATCGGTAGTTTTAATATCTCCTATGGGGAAATGTCGGTATTGTTCGGCATCTTATTCGTTGGGGCTTCGATTGCGATCGCTCAAGGATGGGATTTACTGACGGTAGCCGTTTACGGTTTCTTTGCTGGGGTAGCAGCGGTGGTAGTCGGGGCGCGAATTTTGAACTTAGGGCTGACGCGACAGCCAGTGCTGACCGCGATCGGTTTTATCCTCACAGGGCTAGGCGGGATCTTGGCGGCACCGACTCTCTACTTACAAGCTAATCGCCAGTGGCGGTTAATTGGTGCGATCGTCTTAGTAGTAGCAGCTTTAATTTGGGCTTTTACGGGGTATATGGCTTATTGGGGTCATATCGCCGACTATCAAAAATGGGTACCTTCAACTATGCCCAGGTAATATCGCCTGCCGTGGGACAGCCGGGACGACTATCCCACAAGTGATGAATGGATTGCTATAGCAATGATTTAGGCGATCGATATAGAGAGTTTTAAAGTTGAACGGAACCGCGTCAGTCCCTACGCTCAGCGCCAGCAGCGTTCCTTAAGGATAGCGGGGCGATAGAGTGAAACGGAATCAATTTGCCGATCGCTCTATGGGTTTAGGTAGCCGCTTAATGTACTCGCGCAAAACCTGAGCCATGCTAACATCTTTCTGTTTTGCATAAGCCTCAAGTTTGTTGTAATCAAGCTCAGAAAGTCTAATCTCTAATCTTTTATCTCTTGACATATTACGTACAAATAACGTACGATAACAGTATAGCTTAACCAGGTCGAGAGTATGGCTACTAGACGAGTAACTTTTAGACTTTACCCAAACAAAAATCAAGAAGAAAAACTTCACTACTGGAGAAGGCTTCACAAAGATTTGTTTAATGCTTGTCTATCCCAAAGGAAAGTGGAATACGAACGTTTTGGGAAGTCAATTAGTTACTATGACCAACAAAATACTTTGCCAGCATTCAAAGAATGTTGGTACGAGTATAAAGAATTAGGTAGCCACGCACTTCAAGCCACAGTGAAGAGAGTAGATTTTGCCTATAAGCGTTTTTTTCAAAAACTAGGAGGTAAACCAAGATTTAAATCTGCTCGCGATTATAGAGGTTGGACTTATCCATGTAAAGCGGGTTGGAAAGCGACAACAAATGGTGAGAATGGTTATCTAGTTTTATCTAATTTGGGCAAAATCCAAATGAGAGGTAAAGCTAGAACTTGGGGAATGCCAACTACTTGCACAATTGTTTGGAAACAAGGAAAATGGTACGCTTCGATAACCGTTGATTGCCAACCAGTTAGAGAAACAGATACTAATTCTGTGGGGTTAGATTTTGGTACTTATCACGCTGTTGCTTGTAGCGACGGTGCGATTATTGATAACCCCAGATTTCTAGCTTCAACCCAAGATAAAGTGAGAAAAGTTTCTCGGAAATTAAGCAAGAAACGCGCCCCTAATTTTAAGAAAAAAATTAAAGCATCTAAACGTTGGAGGAAAGCCAGAAAACAGGTTAGTCAACTTCAGCAAAAAGTAGCCAGACAAAGAGAAAACTGGCAACATCGAGTAGCTGCACAAATAGTAAGCCGTAATAGCATGGTAGCTACGGAGAAGTTAAATCTAAAAGGAATGACTGCTAAAGCTAAAAACGGTAAACGAAAAGCTCAAAAAACTGGGCTAAATCGTTGTTTGCTCGATGTGGGCATTGGGAATATCTTGTCATTAATTAAGTACAAGCTCGATGAGTGCCAAGGTGTTTTTGTAGAAGTCCCGACTAAACAAGTAGCTCCTAGTCAAACTTGTCCTAATTGCGGTCACAAACAGAAAAAAGATTTGAGCGAACGAGTGCATAGATGCGATTGCGGTTGTGTTTTAGACCGTGATGTAGCAGCAGCACAAGTAATGCTCAAATGGGCGTTGGGAACCAACGTCCTTAATCTCGGAGAGGAAAGCTCTACCCAAATTCCTACAAATTGTGGAGGATTTCGGCAACTTACCTCGGTGAGGAGACAGAAACCGCTACCTCAGCCGCAGGCGGGTAGCGTGTAGTTCATTTTGATATCATTAATTTGCATCGCGGTGGAATTGCCATCCGCGATCGTCCGCCTATTTCTACCTTCAAGGAACGCTTCCAGCCATGTCAGTCGATCGAATGTAGTCATCTGGAGGTCACTAATGCCTAAGCCGAGTTGCCAGCAAATACCAGCAGCCATGTTGGGCGAGATTTTAGTTCGTCAAGGCCTGATTACTGAGGAAATACTAGAACAAGCCTTGGTGGAACAGCAATCTAGCCACAAAAAATTGGGAAAAATCCTAGTCGAAAAAAATCTAATTACTTCCATCCAATTAAAAGAAATTTTGCGAGAGCAGAACGTCAGGTTGGGAGAAATTTTATTAGAAGAAAAAATGATCTCTAGTTTTGAGCTAGAGCAATCTTTGATAGAGCAACGTCGCTATCAAAAACCGCTAGGCCAAATTCTGCTCGATCGCAGTTTAGTCTCTAGCGAACAGTTGTCCAGAATCCTGCAAAAGCAATACTGGCAAAAGAACGGATTTTGGGTCATCGGCCAAAGAATATTAAGTAGGCGAACGCAGCCCTCATTTTCCTAGAATTGTAGAGACGTAGCACCGCTACGTCTCTACGTCTGTATTTCCCTAATTTATTACGAATCGATCGAAATGCAATCAGAATATCGCCAGCGTCGCGAACAGTTAATGTCCAAAATCGGCAATGGGGTGGCAATATTCCGCAGCGCCCCGACAGCAGTGATGCACAATGATGTCGAGTATAACTATCGCCAAGATAGTAATTTTTTCTATTTAACTGGCTTCAATGAAGCTAATGCTGTAGCTGTAATTGCCCCCCAACATCCCGAACATAAATTCGTGTTGTTCGTGCAGCCAAAAGATCGAGACAAAGAAATTTGGAGCGGCTATCGAGTTGGGGTAGAAGGTGCTAAAGAAGAATTTGGAGCAGATGCAGCTTATCCCATCGCCGAACTCGACGAACAGCTACCCCAATATTTAGAACAGGGCGATCGAATTTATTACCATATGGGACGCGATCGCGCCTTTAATGAAACTATTATTAAACACTGGCAAAAGTCGTTATCAACTTACCACAAACGTGGTACAGGACCGATCGCGATCGAAGATCCAGCGCCGATTACGTATGGCATGAGATTAATTAAAAGTGCCACAGAACTAGAGTTAATTCGGAAAGCCGTAGAAATTTCTGTCAAAGCCCACAATCTGGCTAGAGAAATAACTGCACCTGGGCGTTATGAGTATGAAATTCAAGCCGAAATCGAACATATATTTCAACTGCAAGGCGGTGTGCCCGCTTATCCTTCGATCGTCGCCTCCGGCTACAATGCTTGTATCCTGCACTATGTCGAGAATAATTGTCAGATGCAGGACGAGGAATTGCTGCTAATTGATGCTGGTTGTTCTTACGGTTATTACAATGCCGATATTACCCGCACGTTTCCGGTAGGAGATAATTTTACTCCCGAACAAAGGGCGATCTACGATATTGTTTTAGAAGCGCAGTTACAGGCGATCGCGCAAGTTAAACCAGGTAATACCTTCAAGCAATTTCACGATACTGCCGTGAAGGTAATTACCACAGGATTAGTCGATTTAGGACTGCTTAGCGGTGAGGTTGATAAGCTAATTGAAGAGGAAAAATATAAAGCTTTTTATATGCACGGCACCGGGCATTGGTTGGGATTAGACGTTCACGATGCGGGAATGTACAGATTTGGAGAAGAAACCTGGCAAACTTTTCAACCTGGACAAGTCATTACAGTAGAACCAGGAATTTATATTACTCCAGATATCAAAGCTGCTGAAGAACAACCAGAAATCGATAATATGTGGCGAGGGATCGGAATTCGGATTGAAGATGACGTTTTAGTAACTGAAAATGGTAATGAAGTGTTAACCGCTGGAGTTCCGAAATTACCTTAATTATTACCTCGATCGAGCAAAATGGGATTGCCCAATAACGCGCGATCGATCTCATCAATAATAGTTTTCGATTTAATGTTTGGCTACAGTATTTTTCTTGTTGGTTGTTGCTCTCCAAACCGACCGCTGGGACAGGCTGGAAGCCTATCCCACAAGAATGTAATTCAGTTAATTGAGAAATGCTATATCGCTAAAAAAGCTTTAAATATTGGCTCGATCGTCTGATATTTTTTTTCTTTCTTGCCAATTTCTATAGGCGGCAGCCATTTCTTCAGCAGCAGCTTGGGGAGCGACCCGCCCTACACCAGTGCCAAGTCCAGGACAATAAACTTGCTGCAAGCGATCGCAATGACGATGAGCTATTTGAAGTACGGCCAGCATGGCATAATAACAATTTTCCGCTCTTACCGAACCTGGCATTTCCATAGTAGGAGCGACGATTAAGTAGGGAATTTTGCGATCGCCAGTTGTCACCAAAATGCTAGCACCTACAGGAAGAAAACCTGCCGAACGATAAGTAATTGCTTGTTGTACTTCGATTTGAATCTGCGAACCAAAATAATTGTAATAAGCTAGGTCGATTCCTCCATCCATAAAACCATAACTATTCCCAGGAGAAACAATACAATTTTGAGCAACTTCAAGAATATCCTCACAGTATATTTCTACTTCTGAAAAAGCAGAAAATGCCTGCTGCCAACATCGAACTAACTCTTCATTTGTGTCAACTAGAAAGAGTTTCACGCATTTACTATTTGAGGTTATTCTCGGTGTTTAACAGCACCAAAATCTATGATCTCAACCACCTATAGCAATCTTAAATCTCTTGTGGGATAGCCGTCCCGGCTGTCCCACGGCAGGCAAGATAAGAAATTTTATCAACGATCTAAGACTGCTTTATATCGAGTTGGCGCTATCCTACAAATAATAATATTAATTTTTAGTAGATGATGCCAACTATTGCTGAACCTGGAACGCTTTACATCGTGGGAACGCCGATTGGCAACCTAGAAGATATAACTTTTCGGGCAGTGCGAATTTTGCAAAGTGTAAATTCGATCGCGGCTGAAGATACCAGGCATACAGGTAAGCTGCTGCAACATTTTCAGATTAAAACGCCGCAAATTAGCTATCACGAACACAATTCCACCCAACGCCTACCAGAACTACTACAGCGGTTGCAGCGGGGAGAATCGATAGCGTTAGTCACGGATGCTGGTATGCCCTCAATTTCAGATCCGGGATACTCTTTAGTCAAAGCCTGCGTCGATCTTGGAATTCCGGTAGTGCCAATTCCTGGTGCTACGGCTAGCATTACCGCTCTCAGCGCGTCGGGATTGCCTACAGAGCGATTCGTGTTTGAAGGCTTTTTACCAACTAAAGGCAAAGAACGCCAGCAGCGTCTAGAATTTCTCCAAACTGAAACCAGGACGCTAATTTTTTATGAAGCTCCCCATCGCCTGCGGCAAACCCTGCAAGACTTAGCCAATTTTTTGGGAACGGAACGACAAATCGTGCTAGCGCGAGAATTAACCAAGCTGCACGAAGAATTTTGGCGGGGGACGATCGCCAATGCCATAGATCGTTACGCCCAGAAACAGCCTCAAGGAGAGTTTACCTTAGTAGTTGCTGGGGCAATAGAGGAAACACCAATATTATCAACCGATGCGTTGAAAGCCGAACTGCAAGAATTATTGCATCAGGGAATGACGCGATCGCAAGCCAGTCAAAAGTTAGCCAAAGTTACATCCCTGACTCGTCAGCAAATCTACCAACTAGCCCTAACTCTTACCGATTGAGTTATAAACTTTTTCAGAGCGAATTGTGGGGGTGTGAGGTATCCTTTCGGTTCCCAATCGTCAAATTGCTCGACTATACTTCTCGTTGGGCAGAACTGGAAGCCAGTCAGAATCCATTTGCTATTGCGGTAATGGCGCATTTGAAGACCAAAGAAACGCGCCATGATGGTGTAGCTAGGAAGGAGTGGAAATTTCGGTTGACTCGCAGTTTGTACGAACGGGGATATGAAAGACAAGATATACTGAATTTATTCAGATTCATCGACTGGATCTTAGAATTACCCGAAGATTTGAAGCAGTCTTTTCGGGACGAGTTAGAGCAATACGAACGGGACAGACAAATGCCTTATGTAACTTCTATAGAACGGATGGCTGAAGCTAGAGGTGAAGCTAGAGGTGAAGCTAGAGGTGAAGCTAGAGGCGAGGCTAGAGGTGAGGAGCGACAAAAACAAGCGATCGCCCTCAATCTGCTTCGCAAACAGATAGCATTAGAGACGATCGCAGAAGTAACCGGGCTTACTATAGAGCAACTACAACAGTTGCAAGCCCAACCAGAAAATGATTAGACCAGATTTAGTTATTTAACTCCCAAAAGTTCGACATCGAAAAGCAGGGTAGCATTGGGAGGAATTACGCCGCCAGCCCCGCGAGAGCCATAACCTAAGTCTGGAGGAATAATCAGTTGGCGCTGTCCGCCTACTTTCATGGTGCTGAGTCCTTCATCCCAGCCTTTAATTACTTGCCCGACACCAAGTTTGAACTGAAACGGTTGGTTGCGATCGCGAGAACTATCGAATTTTTCTCCGCTTTCTAGCGTGCCAGTATAATGCACGGTTACGGTTTGACCTTTAGCTGGAGTCTCTCCATCTCCGACTTTAATATCGACGTATTTCAACCCAGAAGGGGTGGTTTGTTCGTTACTGGGGTTAGTAGTCATAGAGGTATCTGCAATTAGTGAATCTGTTTCGGCTTTGGTAACGATAGCAGGTTGGGGGGACGTTAGGGGATCGGCGATCGCCGCTTGTTGCCCGCCACCAATTTGCGCTACTAGTAAAAACACCCCGCAGACCAGCATCAATCCTAAGCTGATAAAAATTCCTTTCATTAATTAGCCCTCACGATAATTTAAATTTAGAAGTTTAGAAGTCAGAAGTCAGGAGTTAATTTCTCCCCTGCCTCCCCTGCCTCCCCTGCCTCCCCTGCTTCTCCCTCTCGCCCTCTCTCTCCAGCACTCTACAATACTTTTAGCGCCAGAGTTTATTTTCTAAATCGCGAACCTGACGTTCCAAGCGATCGATCCTGCCCCGCAATTCATCCATTTCGGCTTGGCGGGGAACGCCCAAATCTTGCAGCACGTTACGCATATAGCGTTGCATCTGAACTTCAAAATTATTTTGCCCCGATTGCATCTGCTTGAGCATATCATCAACAAATGCTTTAGCTTGGTCGGGGTTCACTTTGCCATCTTTGACTAATTGCTCGCCAACTTCCCGCACTTTTTCGGCCACAAAAGAAGTCGTACCCACGCCGATCATTAATAGCTGCTTCAACCAATCGTTATTATCCATGCTTGCTTTCCTATCTTGTCATTTGTTATTAGTTTGACTAGACCTCTGCTCCCCCTTTTTATTGTCGAACATGACGATCGCTAAATCTAAGGAGGACTACACTACACTGTCAATAGCGATCGCCGAACTAGTTTGCTCGATCTGTGTCGCCATCGACTGCTGGCGGTTCGGTGGCGATCGTCATTTGGGGCTGAAAAACGGCGAGATCGAACCAAAATGTGGTTCCTACACCAACTTCACTCTCTATATGCACTCTACTGTGATGTTTTTGTTCGATGATATTGCGAACGATTGAAAGACCCAATCCCGTCCCTTCGAGGGTATGGACTCGATTTTCTACGCGGTAAAAGCGATCGAAAATCGCTGCTCGGTCTTCCGGCCCGATCCCGATCCCGCTGTCACTCACTTCCACCCGCACTACGGGAAGTGCGGAGCCAGTAGAGACGCGCCATGGCGCGTCTGTGTGGAGCGTGGAGTGCAGAAATTCTCCGTTGTCCTCCTTGTCCTTTTGTCCTTCTTTCTCTTGATTGACCGCGTAGGCTCTAATCGTAACTTTTCCTCCAGGTTGAGTGAATTTCAAACCATTGCCGACCAAATTAGCAAATACCTGAAGCAACAGGTCATAGTGACCTAAAACCGACGGCAGATCGGGTTGAAGGTCTTGGATCAGTTCGATTCCTTTATCGCGAGCATTTAATTGGTAAGTGCGTAGCGTTTGCTCGATCGGTTGAGCCAAATCCACCGCTTCTAGGTGATAAATGCGGCAAGATTCTAAGCGAGAAAGATCCAGCACGTCGTTCACCAACCGAGTGAGGCGATCTGTTTCCCGATTGGCTGTTTCTAAGAACTCTTGGCGTTCCGATTGGCTCAGATCTTCCCCGTACTCGTGCAAGGTTTCGATAAAAGATTTGATGTTAAATAGAGGGGTTCGCAGTTCGTGAGAGACGTTACTGATAAAGTGACTTTTGGCTTCGTTGAGTTCTACTTCGCGAGTGATATCTTGCACCGTCATCGCAATCCCCTTGGGACTTTCCCGTTCGCGATCGAAAACCGTTGTTAGGAGAATGCGGACGGTCCGATCTGTCGGTTGCGTCAGGGTAATGCGATACTCGTCGCTTTCGCGATCGCCAGCAGCAATTTGATACAGCGGGCGAGTGATTTCGACCTGTACGGGCGATGGCAGTAAATGCAAAACATTTTCTCCTACCACTTCCTTGCCTTCCCAACCAAAGATTCTCCTGGCTGTAGGATTGACCAGAATTACTTGCAAACTGGTGTCGATCAAAACCGCACCATCGGCAATAGTAGAAACCAAAGTTTCTAACTTGGCTTTTTCGGCAGTTAGTTCCTCAATATTTTGTTCTTCATAGCTCTCTAGCCGTTCTGCCATGTCGTTGAAGCTGAAAATTAATTCTCCTAGTTCTCCCCGCAAAGGCAGGTCGATCCGTTGTTGGAAATTACCAGCGGCGATGTTTTTCACCCCTAAGAGCAGTTCCTTAATCGGCTTCGTGATCATTAAGGCATTAAACACGGCTCCCAAAATCACCATTACCCAAATCGAGATGAAGACGGCTATAGTTACGTCTCTCGTCAAGTTGGAGGAAGCGGCTAATTTAGCGTTGGGGTTAATACCGATCGCCAAAACGCCCAGGTATTTGCTCTCATGGGTTAAGGGCACGAATACATCTGTAACTTCCCCATCTGGACTTTGATGTCTGCGGACTGTGGGTAAGTCGCCATTAGGCGTATAACTTTCTGGCAAGCGAATCTGGCGTTCGATCGTGAGGGAGTTTTGCACCTGGGATTCGGAAAAAGGAATTCCCAGAAAAATCTTGCCAGCGGTATCGGCGTACATCATATAGCGCACGCTAGAAGTGCTGCTATAGAAGCGATGAGAAAAACGGGCAACTTCGGTAAGATTGTTTTCGGCAATCTGAGGAGCCACGTCAGCCGCCAGCAGAAGTCCTAAATCCCGACCGAAGCGAGTATCGTTCAGTTGTGCGTCTTGCTGGATCGAGTTCACCGCCCAAAAAGTTAAGCCACTCATCAGCAAAGATACGACCAGCGTGGCTGCTGCCAGCAGCTTCGTCTGGAGGGTAAACTCAGACCACCAATTGGCGATCGCTTCTTTGAGCGTTTTCAGTAAGGCTAGCAAGGTAGAGTCGGCTAAAGCTTTCAAGACAACACTTTTATTTTAGTAGCCAAGGGAAGAGAGGGAGATGGGGAGATGGGGAGATGGGGAGATGGGGAGATGGGGAGATGGGGAGATGGGGAGATGGGGAGATGGGGAGATGGGGATCAAGGAAAATTTTGAACTTCTGCCTATGCCCTATGCCCTATGCCCTATACCCTATGCCCTATACCCTATGCCCTATACTCTATGCCCTATGATGTCATTCTATGCCCGATATCTCGACGGTAATACATTGCCTCGAACTGAATGCAATTTACCGCAGCATAGGCTCGATCGATCGCTTTGGCAAAATTTTCCCCAACTCCCGTTACTCCGAATACTCTGCCGCCGTCTGTCAGCAGTTTTTCTTGTTGGCTTTGAGTTCCGGCATGGAAAACTGTAGCGCCTCGGTCTTCGGCTTCTGCAATGCCAGTAATAACTTTTCCGGTTTGATAATCTCCAGGATAGCCACCTGATGACAGGACGACGCAAGCGGCGACTCCTGGCTTCCAAGCTATAGGGGGTTGGGCCTCTAGTTTTCGCTCGCTACAAGCCAGTAACAGGTCTTCTAGTGGGGTTTCTAGTAAGGGTAAGATCGCTTGAGTTTCTGGATCGCCAAAGCGACAGTTGAATTCCAAGACTTTGAGATCGCCTTGGGGAGAAATCATCAGCCCAGCGTAGAGGACTCCTCGGTAATCGATGCCGCGTTTTTGTAAAGTAGCGATCGCAGGCTCTAAAACTTCTGTTTGCACCCTGGCCATCAATTCTGGGGTGAGAATGGGCGCGGGAGCGTAAGCACCCATACCGCCAGTATTGGCTCCTGTATCCCCTTCTCCAATCCGTTTGTGGTCTTGGGCTGGTAACAATGGGCGAATTGTCAAACCATCGGTTAAAGCTAAAACTGAAACTTCTTCACCCGTCAGGCATTCTTCTACTACTAACACTTCAAAATTGCTTTCAAATAAGCGATCGATCGCGGTTTGAGCTTCTTCGACGGTTGGGGCAACTATCACCCCTTTTCCGGCGGCTAAACCATCGGCTTTAACGACAATGGGCGCTCCTTGAGTCGCTACGTAAGCTTTAGCTGCGGCGGCATCGGTAAAAATTTCGGCTTTGGCGGTGGGAATGCCAGCTTCCTGCATCAAGGATTTAGCCCAAGATTTACTCGCCTCAATTTCCGCTCCGGCTTGAGTCGGACCGAATACTTTAATATTTTGGCTTTGGAGGCGATCGCTAATTCCTAAAGATAGGGGTAATTCCGGGCCGACAACTACTAAAGAGATATCGTTAGTTCGAGCAACTTTAATAATTTCATCAAAGTCATCAACCCGGCCTGCATAATTGCGACATTTAGGCATCGTTGCCGTGCCACCGTTACCAGGAATACAGATGACTTCTTGGATTTTTTCAGATTGCAATAGTTTCCAGGCTATGGCGTGTTCTCGACCGCCGTTTCCAATAACTAAAATCTTCATTTTTAACTGCCGCGAGCTAGAGTAGATTAAATTATATTATTCTCTTCTATATCGACAGTCCAGAGACAGAGGTTAGCTTAGAGCTTATTTCCAAAAAATTAATGGCTGGCAGGTAGAGCCGTGGCTAATCGCGAACGCTTAATCATCAGATCTCTTGCATAAGTTGATAACTCATCAAAATCATCTGCGTACCCTGCGGGAAGCCGCTAGCGCGTCTACATCTGCTGTTCATCTGCGTTATAAATCTAATATTTGGATTTTCGCAAGAGGTCTATCTTCTCTCGGCAAGCAAAAGTTTATAGCGGTTGGCGGGCAAGTAATCTACATAGTAATATCTCGATCGCTATCAGCGTTTAAATCAAAGCAGATATTATCGCTTTAACTATCATCGAAATGCCAGATGAAAGACCAGCAGTAAATAGAATAACAAAAGCAAACAAACCTAAATAGCCAGTTTCCAAAATTTTTAGAGATGGAAATAGTTCGCTAGCAATATGAAAGCCGTCTAGCGGTGGAATTGGCAAGATATTAAAGATAAATAAATATAGATTAAGGTAAGCTATTAAAAAAATAAACTTTTCGCTAAAAATTGGCAAACTAGAATTACCTAATCCCGATTTGAGCAAGCAAATAGCCAAAAAAGCCAACCCCAAGTTTAGTAAAGGCCCGGCTGCTGATACCAAAATATTTCCCAGCCGACGATGGCGAAATTTTGATGGATTTACAGGCATTTGTCCCCAGCTAATACCAAATAAAACCAGGAAAATCATTGACTCATACCCCATATGAACCACCGGATTAAAAGTCATGTGTCCAGTTCGTTCGGGTGTATCGTCACCTTGTCTTAAAGCCATCCAACCATGAGCTAGTTCGTGCAGGCAGATAGAAATAATAACAATGATAATAATTCTTAAATATAAGATCGGATCTGTCAGTAGAGTTGATAAGAGCATAAAACAATTTATAAGAAAGTTATTTCTTATAAAAATAACAATAGATCTGAATTGCTTGCCCCGTATTTCTACTAGATTTTGCTTGCTTTATTAGATACTTGGTAAAATTACTTAAGGTTTTATACTTAGTAGAGCGATCGCTATAGCAATTCTCAAATCAGTGGAAGACAGACCTAACCCCCCCTTTCCTACAAGAGAAGGGGGGGAGGGGTCAAAATGTATCGCATCCCATTGAGAAACGCTATATTAAATCCTATTACTAATCTTGGCGAATCCAAAGCGCCAAACCACCCCCACGACCGCGAGCGGCGATAAAATCGTCGGTGACTAAAAAGAAGGCGAAAAAAGGTTGTTTAGCGATCGACTCCTGGTAAAACTCAATAGCTTGGGCTTCACCGCCTCGCATTTGGCCCTGGTAAAGGACGCGATCGAATAAACTCACTTGCCAATGAGTAAAGTTAAACGCCAGTAGGTTTTTCTTGCCCAGATATCGAGCGGGGCCTGTTAGCTTTAGAAGCAATGAACCCAATCGAACTTGATTGCCAATTTCGGCTTTGGCAGCACCAGCGCTTACATCTGAGACTGAGGAACTAAAAGAAATCTGGGCTGGAGTTAGCTGAGGTACGTAGAAACCTTTACCCAAAACGATACCACCTCGCTTTCTAGCCTTTTTGGTTCCAGTAGCAAAGCAAAGTTGCCATTTACCCAGCAACGATGTCAAGGGATAGACGCGCCGCTGTTCCTTGGCAGCTTTTTCTGCTTGCAACAAAGCCTCAACTACTACCTGGGGCTGAAGACGAACGCTTTTACGTTCTCGATACCCTGCTGCCGCTCGTGCCAACACGGTGGCAAAATCGGGCGAAGTTTTTAACGTCAGATCGGCTGTCATCAGGGCACTCCAGATTTATTACTCTCGATCGATCCTAACCTCGATCGAGAAACTCATTTAATTTTAGGCAAATTTCATTTATCGCTCAGGCGAATCTCATTTCCCTATGGAAACCTAAAGATATCGAACAACTCGACACCAACAAAGCGAACCCAAGTAAAGACGCTTTCAGATCCAACAAATATTCGGAGGGATAATACGATGCTACGTTCTAATTTATCTAAACTTTTTGGTACTGGAATCTTGGTTGCTGGTTTAGCAGTTTTGCCTTTATCTTTTGCTAGCACCGCCAAAGCCGAAGCTACGAAGGACTATCAAATTGGCCGTCACGGTCTGGCTAAACCGAGTATGAATAATTCAGAGCGATCGACCTCATACCAGAATTCAAATGGTCAAATGCCGAACAATTATCAGTTAGGTCGTCACAACTCCACAGGAACTAACACGATGGATGCAGGTAAATCGACCACATCAATGCCAAAAGAAAATATGAGAAGCGAAAGTGTAAATAATTACCAAATTCTCCGTCACGGTTAGTCCCAAAATCCAGCCCTCACCTCTCTTCGATTCCTTAATCGGTAGGGTGAGGGCCAACCTGACCTCTGCTAATATCAAATCTGCGAGGAAGCTTCAGCCCCTCTACTCTTTCTGGGATTGAAATTGAATGCGGTAAATGCGATCGTTACCTTCTTCTGTGAATAACAAACTACCGTCAGATAGCACCAGCAACCCTACCGGACGGCCCCAAGTAGTCGGACCTGATGGATCGAGGAGGAAGCCAGTGAGAAAGTCTTCGTAGTAGCCTTGAGGGCGACCAGTAGCATTAAAGGGAACGAAAACGATTTTGTAGCCCGTACCGCTGTTGCGGTTCCACGAGCCGCGAAAAGCTACAAAAGCACCCTGGCGATATTTTTGAGGGAAGGTCTTGCCGTCGTAAAACTTTACTCCCAACGCAGCAGAGTGGGCTTGAAACAAAACATCTGGGGTTCTAGTTTGAGATGCTAGTTCGGGGCGTTTGCTCTTATCGTCTCTTTGGTGACGAGGATCTAGTAAATTTGGTTTCAGGTAAGTATAAGGCCAGCCGTAAAATTCCCCTGACTGAATGCGGGTCAGGTAGTCGGGTACGAGGTCGTCACCTAAACCATCTCGTTCGTTGACGGTAGTATAAAGTTCGCCAGTTTTGGGGTGAAAGTCGAGTCCGACAGGGTTTCGCAATCCATATGCAAAGGTTTGAAACTCCGAACCATCGAGGTTCATCACCTGGACTGAAGCGCGGGGTAACTCCTCTTCATCGACATTAGAACGAGAACCAACCGAGACATAAAGCTTTTTCCCGTCAGGCGCAGCTACCACGTTGCGAGTCCAGTGCTGATTGTAGCCGCCACCTGGTAAATCGGCTATTTTTTCCCCAGAACCAGTAATTTGCTCTTGACCTTTAGAGTATGGAAATCGCAGTACCGCATTAGTATTGCCTACGAAGAAAAAGTCTTGGGCAAATGCCATCCCAAAGGGAATAGATAAACCATTTTTTTGACTGGCAAAAGTTTTTTTGAGATCTGCTATCCCATCGCCATTGGTATCGCGCAACAGGCGAATGCGGTTTTGGCGAGTTTCGGTCACGAGAACGTCGCCGCTGGGAGTTAGGGCTAGCCAACGGGGTGCTTCTAAATTCTCAGCAAAAACGTTGACGGTAAAGCCAGGGGGGACGCGCAAAGTAGGTTTTGCTGGAATTGCTACTACGTCGGGACGCTTGGAAGCACTATTGGTAGCGTAGGGCGCAGGCAAACTTTCGGGCGTAATGCGAATTCTTTTGGGGGTAAGCGATTGAGTTGGCACCAAAACTCGATCGCGATTTTTCTGGGCTATTATTTCTTCTTCTGTCGGATCGATCGAGGCTTGAGTCAAGTTGCAGGCAGTTGTTGCTAGCACTAAGAACAGCGACAACCCAAAATGCCAAGGTTTCATGGCCAGAATTTCGATTTAGGGACTTAGCTCTAGGTTAGCGCGAGCGATCGAGTATCTGCGGCTGACTCGGTATGGAGCGATCGCCTATACTCTCAAGTAGTAGCAGAAAATGAATCAAAAAATGCCAGGTGCGATCGCTGCCGGACACGAAAAAACGGCTGAAGCTGGACTCGAAATGTTCCAATTAGGCGGTAATGCTTTTGATGCGGCTGTTGCTGCCATCTTAGCCTCGTTTGTTACCGAACCGATGTTAACTTCTCCCGCCGGGGGCGGTTTTTTGCTAGCGCATACCAGCGCCCAGCAAAATATCTTATTTGATTTTTTTACTCAAACTCCCTGTCAAAAAAAATTGCTCTCAGAAGTTGATTTTTATCCAATTGCTGTCGATTTTGGCGGAGCCATGCAAACCTTTCATATCGGCAAAGGTTCGATCGCAGTTCCAGGAAATATTATGGGAGTAGTTCGCGTTCATCAAAAATTAGGTAGATTGCCATTTAAAGTTGTTGCAGAACCAGCAATTCATTATGCAACGAATGGCGTTGAAGTCAATGAATTTCAAGCCTATTCTTTTCAATTACTAGAACCAATTATTTTAGCTTCTCCAGAGTGGAGAAAAGTATTTACCCCAACTGGATCTCTACTTCAGCAAGGAGATTTGTTGGTAATGAAAGATTTAGCTGCTACATTAACCGAGTTATCTCAAACAGGTTTTGAGGCTTTTTATCACGGAGAAATTGCTCGGCAAGTAGTTAAAGATTGCCAAGAGCGAGGAGGATATTTAACCCTAGAAGATTTCCAAAAATATCAGGTAATCGAACGAGAACCGTTGGTAATTAATTATCGCGATCGCACCTTACTGACCAACCCGCCGCCCAGTTCGGGAGGGACGCTATTAGCCTTTGCCCTCAGTTTGCTATCCCAGGTGGATCTGAAAAACATCGAATTTGGTAGCGATCGCCATCTGCAATTACTCTGTTGGATCTTGCGTTTAACTAATGAAGCTAGAAATGATGGCTACGATCCTTTTATTTACCAGCCAGATATTGCCGAAAAATTCTTATCTGCGGCCCATTTAGAAACTTACCAGCAAAAGCTAATGGCAAATACAAACAAATGGGGAAGTACCACTCACATTAGCGCGATCGATAGCGAAGGAAACGCAGCTTCAGTAACGACATCGAATGGCGAAGGCTCTGGTTATGTAATTCCTGGTACGGGGATTATGGTCAATAATATGTTAGGCGAAGAAGATATCAATCCCTTGGGATTCCATCAATGGCGAGAAAATACTCGAATTTCTTCGATGATGTCTCCTACCATCGTTCTCAAAGACGGACGACCGGAGATCGTTCTAGGTTCTGGAGGTTCCAAACGAATTCGGACGGCTATTTTACAAGTAATTTCTAACTTAATTGATTTTGCCATGCCTGTAGAGCTAGCCGTAGAAAGTCCCCGCTGTCATTGGGAAGACGATCGCTTTAACGTGGAATTCGGCTGGAAAGACACCGCAGCGAACCAATTGCAACTGCCTGAAGCTACCCAGTTAGCGAAGTGGCAGCAAAAGAATATGTTTTTTGGGGGCGTGCATACCGTCATTAAAACCGATCGAGGTGCGATCGCAGGTGCTGGCGATTCTCGCCGCAGCGGGGTGGCAACGATCCTCGTGTAGAGACGTAGCATGCTACGTCTCTACAATTTGTTCCCCCTGTCGATCGCACTAGCAAACGCAAATCTTAAAATTTAGGCGATCGCTCCTGAAAATCAGCAAAATATATCAGACAATACAGATTCAAAGAGCGGCAATATCCTTTCTCTGGAAATCAGAAATTTGAGTCTGGCAGATCCAAAGAGCGATCGGCAAGCAAGATTTTAGAGAATCGATCGCACCCCAAACGTTTACCAGCAAACTATAGAGATGAGAAATTCGAGATGAAAAGTATTCTCCCTCGTTGGCGACAAATTCTAGCCTCTTTACTGCTATCTGTATTGCTCCTAGTCACTGCCTGCGCCCCGCAGGCCCCTTCTCGTTGGGACGAAGCCCAAAAGGAAAGCACTCAAAAACCAACTCAAGTTAGCAGAACCGCAGGTAAGCCCGTAGAAGGCGGTAAGTTTAATAAATTCTTCCCCGCTGGCGGTGGCGGCTACCAACGAGTTTACACTCAAGAAAAACCGGGCTTTGCCGAAGCCAAGTTGAAAAAATCCGGTCAGGATGTGGCCGTGATCTCGATTTCAGATACGGCTAGCAATCCCACCGCGGCCCAAAAATTTCAGCAAAGCAGCAAAAAAATTGGCGGTTATCCAGCCGTGAGTCAAGGTAGCAACGGTACTGCCGTGTTAGTTGCCAATCGCTACCAGGTGAAAGTGCAATCTCGCTCTCCTGGTTTTACTCAAAGCGATCGCGAAACTTGGCTGCAAAAATTCGATCTGAACGGTTTATCTCAACTGCGCTAAGAGTAATGATGAATGATGAATTATGAAGTGGGAAACCGCCACATTCATCATAAGTTCGTCGTTCGCGATCGTGACATTGACAACAATCGACTATTAAGGAGTTGTTTGTGAGCAAACCTATTTTTCAATTGGTTGACGAGCTACCCACTAATAATGTCACCACGATGGTCTTGCGATCGCTTGACTTTGTGGTTCCCGGTCAGTGGCAAAATATCGTTGGCTTTACTAACACGATTAAAGCTGTAACTGGTGAAACTGACGACAGTTTCATTCAACAAATTGGCGAACGGGCGATCTTTCTCTATAACGATAAGTCCCAAGGCTATCAAAGAGCTATGTGGCTGTATCAAACTGTAGATAACACCGATACTGCCCTAGCGGCCGCTGCTTTAGCGAATAAAGTTGGCGGAGCGATCCCATTGATGGGGGGTTTACTAACCAGTCTCACTCCCAAGGCCAATAAAGCTCAGGCGATCGATCTGTGTCTCAAGTTAGTGGTTGAATTGGTAGCCTTCTGCCAAATCAATGGCATTCCAGGAGATAGTATTGGCGATTTCTTAGGTGCTTTAGGTGAATACAGCGGGGAATCGCTGATGCGGATGGCGGCTTTAGTTTGCATCGATGGTTTGATTCCACTAGGGCCAGATTTTCTGGGACAAACTCTATCGATGCTAGGGGAAACCACTCCCTCAGACTTAGAGCAAAATAGCACTTTTAAAGGCATCAGCAGCTTAATTCCTGGTGGCAATCCTGCCGGACAGTTGGGCTTTATTAACCAAAGCTTTGATTCTGTCAAAGGCTGGATGAGCAACTTTGTCGCCTCTCGCGGTTTGACTCCCGAAGCAGTTGTTAGCAATATGCAGAACTTCGTGCAAATTTCTAACGATAAGCTGGACTATTTAGGGGCCTTCCTCGATATGTCTACCAATTACTACGAACATACGGGAACCCAAACTTTAGCTAGACGCTTGATCGAACGAGCAGCGGCTGAGATTTAATCGCTCTAAAAACCGCTTTTTTAACCTCTCCACTTATAGTGGAGAGGTTTTGATTTTTATATAGATTCGACCGCAGAACCATCTACTGTCCCAGACTCTCCGAATTGTAAAAACGGTTGAGGATTGCCAATTTCTATTCCTTTCTCTTCGATCGCTAGTTTGAGGCGACGGCGGAATTCGCGAGCAACTCTCCATTGCTGTAGGGGTTGGGTCTTGAGCCACACGCGAATTAGCATTCCCGAACGATCGATATCCTCGATGCCTAAAACTTCTGGCAGTTCGACGATTTGAGTTTGCCAATAGCGATCGCGATACATTTCCTCAGCGATTTCTCGCAACACTTCTAAAGCGCGATCGGGGTTCGTGTTATAGGCAATTTTAATTCTCAGATCGACTCGCGACCAATCTTTAGAAAGATTTTCGACGACGGTAATGGTGTTATTGGGAATAGTAATTAATTTCCCTTCGCTGTCTCGAAGCTGGGTGATGCGCAAATTGATATTTTCAACCAAACCAGTAGCCTCGCCAATAGAAATGATATCGCCGACAGCATACTGATCTTCGACCAAAATTAGAAACCCATTAATGGCATCTTTGATAACGCTTTGAGCCGCAAAAGAAATCGCTAGACCGATAAGTCCCGCACCTGCCAGCAGAGGCACTAAGTCTACACCTATTACTGACAAACTAATCAACACGCCAGTAGTGACGATGATAATGGTCGCGACGCTTTTTAGCACCTGCGATAGGGTAGAGAGCCGTAAAGCCTGTCGCTGAGTGATGCCAGCGGTTAAAAACTCGCTTTTTTGTACGGCTTCAAAAAAGCGAGCGATCGCCAGATCGCCGAGACGAACTAATACATAAGTGCCGATCGCAATCCCCAAAATTTGTAAAGGTCCTGAGACGATCGACGGTTGCAGCCAACGAGTATAAGGAAAGAGTCCTAGGATGGCGAAGATACTGCCTCCCCAGACAACAGCTTGTCCTAAATGCAACAGTCGCCGTTTGAAGTCGCTAGTATTACTCTGTCGTTGCTTGATGAGTTGCTGCTGTACGACTAGTTCTGGAGCAACATTAGATCGATCGCTCTCCTCGGCAATATCGGTTAAATTTTCGGGAGTTTCGGCTTCTAAGCGGTGTTTTTGCTTTTGGTAGCGCCGCTGCCCGATCGCAAATACCTTACTAGTAACGCTCGCGGCGATCAGAATTCCGAGGGCAATAACTCCTTGACGCATGAGAAACTCAGGCTGCCGTTCTCTTTTGGCTCTCAGCAGCGCCGATTTGAAAATTTCGGCGTATTCATCTGCTACTCTTTGCGGTTCGCTGCCTTGAATTTGGGCATCAAGAGTGGTGACGGTCATTAAATAGCGATCGTTGACAGAAATAATTGGCAAACTGCTACTGCGATCGATTTGCGTAGTGACTGCCAAGCGATCGAAATTGCTACTGGCAACTTGTTTTAGCCGATCTTCGATCGTTTTTACCCGTTGTTCGATCGGGTTGCTGTTGCCTGTGGCTGGAGTGGCAATCGTCAATAAGCGATAGCCATCTAAGCTCACCGTGCTGGTTTCGACTGCTCGATTGCGATCGATTGAAAGCAGCAAATTGTTAAGCCCAGGCCAATTCAAATTAGGTATTTGCGGCGTTTGTCCAAAGGCAGTAGGGGTGGAAACGAGCATTAATATCAGGGCGATTGCGCCAACAACTGCTGCAAAGTTCCACTTAGCTCGAATTCGTTGGCGAATTCTCATTGTTATCTCCTCTATTTTTTCGCCCGCCCTTGGCACAGGACAGAAGCCGATCTCACCAGTATGTATTTCCCTCAATAGACCTCTTGTATAAGTCGATAACTCATCAAAAGCATCTGCGTTTATCTGCGTTTATCTGCTGTTTATCTGCGTTATATATCCAAATTTTGGATTTTTGCAAGAGGTCTAATTGAGAAATGCTATACACTTACTTTTAGCTCTCTATCATAACCTGCGTTCTGGTTGAGCCGAGGGAAGAAAAACTCATTGAGAGGGCTTATCGATTTTTTATTCGATCGCCACTGACCTGAGCTAGGATGAACTAGAAAAATTCCATCAGAACTCACCAAATTATTCCTGTGGACAGGCATCTGGCTATGAAGAAATATCTAAGCCCGATCTTACTAGTCTCAGTTACAAGTCTCGTTGCTTGCCAGAACGTCAGCGATCGCCCTGTTGTAGAAAAACCGACGCTTGCCGTTTCCCCGGCGCTATCGACTCCACCTCCAGATCTGACAGCACTTACCAGCCCGACTCCAACTCCAAGTCCTACATTCAGTCAGCCTGAAATCCCTCTCCCCAAATCGGGCAAAGTTACACGCGTCACGAAAAAAAGAGCGATCGCACCATTGGCGATCGATACTACTGCCGGAACTAACTATTTTTTGAAACTAGTAGATTCTGCTTCTCAGGCTACGGTGATGACTGTGTTCGTTCGCGGAGGCACGACGACACGAGTGAAAGTGCCCCTCGGTACTTACCAAATACGTTATGCCACTGGCGACAAGTGGTATGGCACCAAATACCTTTTCGGGCCGGACACAACGTACAACAAAGCTGAAGAGATTTTCAAATTCAGGAAAGAAGGCAACCGCGTTCTCGGTTATACCCTCAAACTTTATAAAGTGGTAGACGGAAATTTGCAGACCACCCCGATCGATCCAGGTCAATTTTAGTAGAAACCGAGGCTTATTACTTATCGAAACAATCAGGTCTAAAACCTGCCCTTTTCAGGGAAAAGTTTTGGGAGCGGGGCATAAATCCTCTCCTGCAAAAACATACTTCTGACTTCTGACTCCTGACTCCTGACTTCGTTAAAAAATATCGCTGCGATCGACATAATAAGAACCCAAAACTAAAGCATCCATTTTCGTCCGTAAGAAACATTGAATTGCTTCTTCAGGAGTCCGAACTATAGGTTCGTTTTCATTTAAAGAAGTATTCAACACTAAGGGGATACCAGTACGATCGGCAAAAGTTTTAATCAAATCCCAATACAGAGGATTGGTTTGACGGCTGACGCTTTGCAAGCGCCCCGTGCCATCGACGTGAGTTACAGCCGGAATCAGCGATCGCTTTTCCGGTTTGACGTTAAATACTTTCTCCATAAACGGAACGGTATCGTCAATTTCAAAATACTCGCTGACGTATTCTTCTAAAATGCTGGGAGCAAAGGGGCGGAATTTTTCTCGGAACTTAATTTTGAGGTTTATAATATCCCGCATATCTGCCCGTCGGGGATCGGCTAGCAGGGAACGGTTGCCCAAAGCCCTAGCGCCAAACTCCATTCGCCCTTGGAACCAGCCGACGACTTTGCCATCGCATAAGGCATCGACTGCGCGATTGAGTAATGCTTCCCGTTCCAGGTATTGGGGTTGGACGTTATGAGTTTGCCAAGCCGCCAAACATTCCTCATCCGAAAATTCCGAACCCCAGTAAGCATGGTTCAGAACGAACTGCCGGGGCTGTTTCAGCATTTGATGCCAGACGTAGAAGGCTGCCCCAAAACAAGTACCGTTATCGGCCGCCCCCGCTGGAATGTAAACGTTACGGAAAGGAGTATTTTTGGTAATTTTGCCGTTGCTAACCGAATTCATCGCCACTCCCCCTGCTAAGCACAGGTTGTCACTGGGAAAGCGATCGTATAAACGGTTCAACAGGTAGAAAGTAATTTCTTCATTAATTGCTTGCAAAGAGGCAGCAATATTGTGGTGTTTTTCTGTCAGTTCTGCTTTCGGATGGCGCATCGGCCCCAATAGCTTTTCCAACTCTGGGCTGTGAAAGGGTTCGACGTGAGGGGCACCATTTTCCCAGTTCATGGCGATGCCCTGGGTGTGGTGGGTAAAGTAATCGAGGTTGAGTTCTAAACCATCTTCTTTGGGGTAAACGATTTGCCGAAAGGCTTCTAAATACTCAGGTTGGCCGTAAGGCGCTAGCCCCATGACTTTATATTCATCCCCATAAGCCGGAAAACCCAAGTAAAGAGTAATGGCGTTGTAGAGATAGCCAAGGGAATGGGGAAAGTAGGTACGAGCAAAGTATTGCAGTTGCCGATCGCGTCCTCCGGCAAACAGCGTACTCACGAAGTCTCCCATACCGTCGATCGAGAGAATCGCTGCTTCCTCAAAGGGAGAAACAAAGAAAGTGCCAGCTAGATGGGTGCTGTGATGTTCCAGGCTATAGATCGGGGCGCGGATATCGTCAGGACTGCAACCGCAGGCATTGGCCAGATTATCTTTCAAACTGGCAGATTTACTCTGTTTGTTAAAGCGATCGAGTAGAGATTTGAACGAAGGTCGTTTTTGTAGAGTAAAGAGTAATTTATTACCCAGGTTAGCTTTGGGGTTGAAAGATACAGCCACGTAATCTAGATCCCTAGCACTAATTCCGCCTACCTCCAAACAATAGCGAATCGAGCGATCGGGAAAACCAGCCCAATGCTTGACTCTAGTGAAGCGTTCTTCTTCAACTGCTGCCACTAGTTGGCCGTTTTGCATCAAGCTAGCAGAGGCATCACCGTGATAAGCGTTAATTCCAAGGATATTCATCAGTTATTGAATACTTTTCAGTAGTAGAGATGGCCGCGAAGAAGCACTAGAAATTATTCGTCTTCAGCCGTCTCCGCCCCTAAAAAAGTTCGCAAGCGATCGGCTAAACGTTCGGCTCGCTCGTATTCTCGATCGGCCCGCTGGCGTTCTTGTTCTACTAGATGGCGCTCTTGTTCGGCTCGTTCGCGTTCGTGTTCGGCTCTTTGATGCTCTCGATCGGCCCGCTGGCGTTCGTATTCGACTTGTTCGGCGCTCCATAACACCAACTTCCCCTCTTTATCCCACCACCGCAACCAGTTCAGCGATTGACCCAAGCGTTCTCCGGCCCAAATCCCCACAAATAGTTCTAACTCTGGAATCCAGAAATGGCCTTCCTCGTTTGCTACCTGACAAACGTATTTGCCATCTTGCAAGCATCGCACCTCTAGACTGGGTTCAAAGGGGTCGTAGGTGATGTAGGTTGGCACTTGCAATATCTGTTCGTAAAAATAGAGCTTGCCATATGGTGGTGTAGCTCTGAGCGACAATTCTCCTCCATCAATTTCCGATAAAAATTCGATGACGATGGCAACTGGCTCTCCTTCTAGGTTAGGAGTGTAACTGCGACTGATGCTCCCCTGGGAGGTAGAACGCACCGCAGGCACGTAGAACCAATCTGGGGCTTTAACAATATGTTTGTTATTAACAGTAGCAGCCAATCCAAAATTAGAACCAATTAGCGTTCCTGGGCGGATAAGCTTAGAGGCTTCTAGTGCATCAGTTAGGGCAGTAGCTAAGGTCTGTTGTTGAATACTTTCCACGAGAGGGTCCGGTAAAATAAAGTCTGTAGGTAATGCCTCCCAGGTAATGGTAGGTTTGGCTTTCAGGTGGGGAATTTGCACGACCATACATTATCATCTCAATAGATAAGGAAATAGGGAATAGGGCATGGGACATGGGGCATGGGGCATAAAATATGATGTCTTTGCGGAAGTCCTGTATTTTTACACTTCGGCAAGAAGTTCATAATCTTTCATTCACAAGCTTTTATCATCATTCGCGCCACATCGTCCATCTTATATTGAGCTTGCCAATTTAGCTTTTCTCTGGCTTTAGCCGGATTTCCCCGACCGATCGCAATATCGGTAGGTCGCAACAAACTAGCATCTGTGACTACATAATCGTGCCAGTCTAGCCCGACGCTATCGAAAGCGGCGGCCACAAAGTCTTCTAACTTCCGACTTTCTCCAGTAGCAATTACATAATCATCTGGTCGATCTTGTTGCAACATTAGATACATTGCTTCCACGTATTCGGGTGCCCAACCCCAGTCGCGTTGAATGCTGATATTGCCCAGGTGAAGTTTTTCTGGGCTACCTTGGGCAATTCTACAGGCGGTGCTGACAATTTTTTGAGTCACAAACCTAGCCGGACGTAGGGGCGATTCGTGGTTGTAGAGAATGCCGGAGCAAGCAAACAAGCCATAAGCTTCGCGGTAATTAGCTACTTGCCAAAAAGCGGCTGCTTTAGCTACTCCGTAAGGGCTTCTCGGTCGAAAAGGCGTATTTTCATCGGCAGCGCGATCGCCTGTATCGCCAAAACACTCGCTGGAACCAGCATTATAAAGTTTGATCGGTTTGCCAATAAAGCGAATTGCTTCTAGTAAGTTGAGAGTGCCGACAGATATGCTTTCTAGAGTTTCTACGGGTTGCTCGAAGGAAAGTCCAACAGAGGTTTGTCCTGCTAGATTGTAGACTTCATCGGGCTGGAATTTTACCAGCACTTGCAAAACGCTGCGAAAATCGTTGAGGGCGACGGATTCTAACTTCAGGCGATCGCTTATTCCCAAGCGAGCCAAGTTACGGAAAGCAGAAACTTGAGCATCTCGCGAAGTTCCACAGACGATGTAGCCTCGATCGAGAAGCAGTTGAGCTAAATACGCACCATCTTGACCGGATACTCCGCAGATTAACGCTTTTTTCACGCGATTTTTACCTTTCCGCTTAGCATAAGCTGGTTTGCCCTCACCCCACCCTAACGGGCACCCCTCTCCAGTAAAAAGAAACTTCCTTTCCCCTCTCAACCAAAAGAAACTTCCGTTCCCCTCTCCTCGTAGGAGAGGGCAGGGTGAGGTGGGAGAGGGGACGGGGCTGAATTCAAGGCTCTTAAAACAGGATTTTGTATCACTATTATGTCTGACTACATACCAATTATGAAGAAGTTACTAAGCGTTTTCGCAGTGAATCGGCGCGGCGTTTGGCAGTTGAGTTTTTAGGATCGTATTTCAGTGCTTCTTCGTAGGTTTGTAAAGCTTGAGATGTTAATTTTTTCCGCTCGTAAGCATGACCGAGATTGTTGAATGCTATTACATATTCTGGGTAAAGCTTCAAAGCTTCTTTATAGTTGCGAATTGCTAGATCGTATTGTTCTTGACCGAAATAAGCAAAACCTAAGCCGTTATAAATCAAAGCTAGATTTTCTGGTTCTACATCCTCTCCTTTCATCGCTTTTTGAAATAGAGATATCGCTTGAACGTAGAGTTTTTTATTTAAAAATATCGTGCCTAATTCGTAATATTCTTGAGGCGTACCTTGCTCATCTTTTAGCTTTTTTTGCAATCGCGACAGAGTGCTTTCCACACTGCGATTTTTCCAAACTTGACGCAAAATTACGACAGCCGCACCAGCAAGTAGTGCTACTAAAGAGGCCAGATAAATAAGAGGCAGAGTTTTTTCCATAAATGACAGAGGGGCAGAGGGGGCAGAGGAGGCGAGAGGTGAGTTCGGAGTATGTCCTGCGGACAGGCTGCGCCAACGGAGTTCGGAGTTCGGAGTTATTTTTAACTCAACACTCCACACTTAACACTTAACACTTCCTAAGCTCAACACTCAACACTTAACACTTATAATAGCCCCCAATAGGCCGCCCTTTCTTTCAACCAGCCTTCGGCTTGCCAACGTCCGATCGCTCGGTTGACTAAATCTCGTAAAGGCTGATATTGCAACCCTTTGGGCATAACTACAGATAAAGCTTGAGGAGAGATTCGCGATCGCAGCAGGCGATATTGAGGATATTCTTGCACCCAACCAGTCAGGACGCTAGTATCGGCAGCAAAAGCATCTGCTTTACTAGATTCGAGCAGCGATCGCGCTTGTTCGTAAGAGTCTACTCCTACGAGTTTGGCCTTGGGAATAGCATATTTCACTTGAGCGATCGTGCTAGAACCTTTGAGAACTGCAATCTGCTTCCCTGCTAAATCGCTTGGGAGATCGATCGCAGAGTCTTTGACGAGCAAAGCCGTGCTATCTAGATAGTAGGGGAGGCTGAAGTCAACCACGCGATAGCGGGAAGGAGTAGCAGTGACTCTGGCGATCGTCAGATCGACCTTATCTTCCCATATCGCCGTCAGTCTGTCGGTATTGTCGATCGGTTGCAGGACTACAGCATCGTCGCGGCCAAAAATTTCCTTCCCCAGCCGCCTAGCGACATCGATCTCGAACCCTTGCAGGTTGCCGTTGCGATCGCGGAAACCTAGAGGGCGCAAGTTGTCCTTTACGCCCACGATCAATTTACCCCGCTGCTGAATTGCTGTCAGTTCGGCAGCAACAGCGAAGTTACTAGCCGCTCGATCGCCCACAGCTAGAAGCAAGTGAGATAAACAAATTAACCCCACCCATCTTCTCAAGAGAGGGGAGAGGGGAGACACGGGGAGGGGAAGGTGGGGCCCCCTCTGGGGATAAGGGGCGAGGGGAGAATTCATTAATTCCGAATTCCGAACTCTACTTTACGCTCGATTGGCTAACTCCACGACTTTGCTAAAGCTGTCTGGATCGAGAACTGCTAGTTGGGCTAGCATTTTACGATTGAGTTGGATGTCAGCTTTTTTCAGTTTGCCGATCAGTTGGCTGTAACTGATACCCTGCTGTCTGGCAGCGGCATTGATCCGAGCAATCCACAGGCTTCTAAAATCGCGCTTGCGCTTGCGGCGATCGCGATACGAATTTCGCAATGCCTTCATTACCTGTTGATTGGCGGTGCGATAGAGCTTGGAGTGCGAGCCGCGAAATCCTTTAGCTAGTTTGAGGATTTTTTTGCGGTGTTTGCGAGCGACGTTCCCGCGCTTTACCCTAGTCATAGATTTTTATTCCTGTTTATAAATATGGCAGCATCAAGCGGACATTTCCGGCATCTCGTTCGTTGACGACTGCCATGTCAGACAGGCGGCGCTTGCGAGCCGAACTCTTATGTTGCAATAGATGCTTTTTGTGGGTTTGGCGGCGCATAATCTTTTTACCGCTGCCACTGACTTTGAATCTTTTGGCCGCTGCTCTGCGGGTTTTGACTTTAGGCATCGATCGAATTTGATGAGACACGATCTATCATCTTACCACTAACCAATGGTTCGATCGCTAAAATTGCAGCTACGGAACTGTGAGTTTTACATAAGAGCGAATAAATTTTGAGGTAAGTCCCGTAATTTTACGGATGGCTTTTATTCAAAAGAAAACCATAATATCAATGCTTAGTGCGACTTATAAACAAGTTTTGAATTGCAAATATTAGTGAAAGCAGGAAGTGTTGTGGACTTCTGCAACCATCAATAATATTGCGCTCGATCGCGATGTTGATGTTAAGTGGGCGCGGCAAGACAGGAGAATAATTTCGGATACAAATAATAGAGGGAATAATTTAAATTTAAAAAATTTACTAACTGCAAAATAAAATTTGTTTAACTATACAACTACAAGATATTTTTAAATGAAAACAGTCTTAGTAATTGAAAATTATTCTCCCGAAAAATCTTCGATTGTCGCTTTGTTGCGAGAAGCAGGCTTTAATGTCGTCTTAGCAGATACGGCCGAATCGGTGTTAAATTGGTCGCGCACCAATGGTAAACCAGATCTGATAGTTTTAGATATTATTGACATTATTATACCAGGTGCGTGCGGATTAGATATTTGCCGACAGCTTTGCGATCGCTCTGAAATGGAAAACGTACCGATTATTTTTTGTTTTTCTAAAAATCAAGACCTCGATCGCTTTTGGGCATTACAGCAGAGCGAAAATGCTGACATTAATAAATCTCGTTCGCCTACAGATTTAGCAGATACGATTTACGAGCAAATTAATTAGAATTACGAACGATGAATTCTAAGTTATGAAAGCTATTAAATTTTTAGTTTGCTCAAAACTTTGGTAAAACTGCGATCGAATCTAGACAATCCTACCTAAAACGCTGTGTTAGCGTAGCCGCGATCGCCCCACCACCAGAATCCTAATGCTAGGGTGCAAATCGACATACCCTTTAAGAGCTACAATCAATTAATATTTGTAATATTTTTTTACCTTTATGAATCTATGGCCCTACTCCTACTGGCGCTGGTCAGTTGTCTTGCCTGGGTTATCAGCAGTTTAGCTGGTGGTGGCAGTCCGTTTATTATCATGCCCCTGGCTAACGTTTTATTAGAGACATCGGCGATTGCGCCAGTAATGACAATCGGGATGCTGCTGGGTAACTTGCACAGAACTTGTCAGTTTTGGCAACAGATCGATCGCCCGTTAACCTGGTGGTATTTAACCGGAGCATTACCAGGGGCAGTCTTAGGCGCTTTTGTCTTTACCAAAATCCAACTGGAATGGGTGCAAGTGCTGCTGGGATTGTTTCTGGTGAGTTATGTTTTCAATTTTGGATGTAGCGATCGAGAATCATCTTTTCGGGTACGCGGTTGGTTTTTCTTGCCAGCGGGTTTCGTTCATGCCTTTCTTTCCGGACTGATCGGCAGCGTCGGGCCGTTACTCAATCCGCTTTACCTCAATTATGGGTTAGTCAAAGAAAAGATGATTGCTACCAAAGCCGTTCACGTCGTGGTAGTTCATGTAGTCAAACTAATTACCTATGCTGCTTTTGGAGCCTTGAAATGGCGCTATTTGGGATACGGATTGGCAATCGGGATGGCAGCAATTCCAGGCAATTGGTTGGGACAATTGCTGCTGCAACAAATCAGCGATCGCAAATTTCGGCAATTAGCCGTCGCTGTCGTCACGCTCAGCGGTGTTGTCATGCTTTGGAATCAACGCGATTTCTTTGTCTTCTGGAGATCGACCTGAGTTCTCGATCTGCTGAACCACTTATCATGAATTGGAATTCCGAACTCCATTGGCGCAGCCTGTCCGCAGGACATACTCCGAACTCAACTTAACTATGTAGCTGCTACAGCAACGTGAAGCATTTCTTCTGGGGTGAGATGGGAATATACCACTTCGCCGTCGCGGAACCAAACGATGCGGCGCGTCGTTTTGGCCACCTCTGGTTCGTGAGTTACCATGACGATCGTAATGCCGCTGCGATTTAATTCTCCAAAGATATTCATGACTTCGTGGGTAGTCCGAGAATCGAGCGCTCCAGTGGGTTCGTCAGCTAAGAGTAAAACTGGTTGATTGACGATCGCTCTGGCAATTGCTACCCGCTGTTGTTGTCCGCCAGAGAGTTGATTGGGGCGATTATTGAGGCGCTTTTCTAATCCGACTTTAGTTAAAGCTGCCACGGCGCGATCGCGTCTTTCCGAACTTGAGATCCCGGCATATACCATCGGCAACATGACATTTTCTAAGGCGCTCAGTTGGGGCAAGAGGTGAAATTGTTGAAAAACAAAACCGATTTTGCGATTGCGAATGTGAGCTAATTGAGCGTCGTCTAATTGAGAAACATCGACCCCATCTAGATAGTAGCGACCAGAAGTAGGGCGATCGAGACAGCCAATGGCATTCATCGCAGTAGATTTACCCGATCCAGAAGCTCCCATAATCGAGCAATACTCGCCCGCTTCGATAACTAAACTGACATCGTTGAGGGCAATAACTTCAGTTTCCCCAATGCCATAGACTTTAGAAATATGTTCCAAGCGGACGATCGCTGGTTTCCCAGTCGCAGCAACTTCACTTATCTTTTTGTCTTCTAGTTTTTGCATTGTCAGTTGTCAGTAGTTAAATTTTCCCTCTACTCCCCATCTCCCCATCTCCCCATCTCCCCATCTCCCCATCTCCCCATCTCCCTCAAGCACTGCGCAAAGCCACAATTGGATCTAGTCTAGCGGCCCTCTGAGCGGGAACCACGCCAAAAAACAGCCCGATGCCGCTGGAAACTCCAATAGCTAAGAAAATCGACATTGGCGCAACGCTAGCTTTTAAGGGCGTAAACGAACTAACTAAGGAAATTCCCCCCATACCGATTGCCGTTCCCACTAAACCCCCAGCAGTTGCCAGAATCACAGCCTCGATTAGAAATTGAATGAGAATATCTTGTTGCGTTGCCCCCAGAGCTTTCCTAAGTCCGATTTCTTGAGTGCGTTCGGTGACGGAAACCAGCATGATATTCATCACTCCGATACCGCCAACTACTAGCGAGATCGCTGCGATCGCTCCTAACATAATCGTCAGGGCCCCGGTGATGGTGTTAACGATCGTGAGAATCTCTTCTTGCGTCCTGACGGTGAAATCATCTTCGCCAGTAATTTTGTGTCGCAGCCTCAGCAGGTTCCGAATCTGAAATTGGGCGGCGCTCATGCTGGCTGGATTTTGGGCGGTAACAGAAATGAAAGTTACCTGCAATCCATATACAGAAGTTCGACCGATAATCCGATTAGCTAGGGTGGTAATGGGCACAAAAACCGCATCATCTTGGTTGCTACCTAAAAAGCTTCCTTTGGGTTTCGTCACTCCTACCACTTCAAAACTAATATTTTTGATTCTAATCTGCTGACCTATTGGTTCTCGAATGCCAAAGAGTTTGTTGGCAACTTCTGGTCCTAAGATGGCGATCCGATTGTTGCGCTTGAGGTCTTGTTCGTTGATAAACCGTCCCCGTTCCACGTCGAAGCTTCTGACGGTCAAGAATTCTGGATTAGTACCAATGACTAGAGTAGAAATATTTTTGCTGCCATAAGTTACTTGCTGCTGGTTTTGAATTTGAGGAGAAACTTCTTTAATTGCAGGAACTTGAGTAGCGATCGCTTTGGCATCTTCTAGCACCAAAGTTTTCGGCGCAGTTAAAGTCGCTCGACGCTGGCCGGGCTGACCTGGGCTGACAAACAATAGATTCGGGCCTAAAGACTCAAACTGTTCGGCTGCTAACCTTTGGGCCCCTTGTCCTACCCCCACCATGCCAATGACTGAAGCGTTACCGATGACAATTCCTAAGATTGTTAGCGCACTCCTCAATCTGTTAGCGGCTAGGGTAGTGCCTGCCATTTTCAGACTATCAAGAATGTCCATTTGCGACTAGAAAAAAGAATAAAAAATCATCCTAACAATCGACTATTTTTTTGATAAATATCATCATTTCGCTTTTCTAATCGTGCCCTCAATTTCCGCTTAGTATAACATGGTTTCGGCTCTTCAAGGGTCATCTAAGCTGGCGAAATGGGTCAGCAAGCTAGTATCTACCGCTCGAGTCATGGCTTAGCTCCAGAAGCTCTCTTCTCTTCAGCCTATGTCATTTTGGTCATGCGTTTGCCCTGGCAGGATATTTGCTTGCGAGACAGCCAAAATAGCTATCCCACAAGAATTACCTAATTATTTTTATTTAACTTTCATCATTTATGGATAAAAAAACAAGAGCAAAGGCTCGATCTAAAATCGTCTCTACAAATTTTTGTGGCATTATATAACTACTTCAAATTCAATCTTTTCCATCTTCTGCTTCAACCATTGATTAAATAAATCTGTGCCAATTTGATAAGATAATTGAGCATCTAATTGGGAGTTAACAATCTCTTCTATCCAAATTAAATGAACTCCTTTAGCAGTAATAATTGGTTTGAGTATCTGAGGTGGATTAGCTGCAAAAATTGCTGCTGAAATTTCTGGTTTTAAGTCTTTTCTATGGAGGATGCCTCGATATCCACCTTTGCGCCTTAATTCTAAATCTTGAATGTATTGACGCGCTACTTCATAAAAAGTAGTTTCCTCGCCCTGAATAGCATAAAATAGCTCTAGAGCTTCGTCTTCATCGTCTAATAAGATTTCATAAACTACTGCTCCCATATAATCTAATTGGCGTTCGGCAAAATGTGCTTCTACTTTATTTCCAACTATGGCCGCACCCAACTTCAAGTAAGTTAGATTAGATTGAATCATGTTTTCAAAATCATCTAAAGATACCCCATGTCGCTCTAGCCACTTATAAGTTTCTTCCGAACTGTGAAGATTGTGAGCTAATCGAAATCGATCGGCTCCTTCTTGCAGTTCTTCTGTAGTAATTTCGATGCCAATTTCAGCAGCGGCTTCAGCGATCGCTTGGCGAGCTAAAATTCCTTCTACGATCTCAGGAATTTTTCCAGATAGCTTAATTTGCTCTACGATCGCAGATCGATCTACAGTCAAAATTTCAGACATTTCGAGTTTCCTTTATTTGAGTTGTTTGGCAAGATAATTCCATCTAGATAGCGATGCCTCCGGAGACATCACCCAGCTAGATATGAAGCTTTAAAGCCAGCAGTCGATCGCTTAAAGTTCGATATTTATGCCCGGTTATAAAAATTTATTGAGGGGCAAATCTTGAATTGAAATCCGACGTTCGATCTGATGTTGAGGTAGCCGATCTTCAGAATCGCTAATATTAGATGGAGCTAGATTATATTGTTTGAGCAAGCGATTGATATGATTTTTGCTAACCTTAATACCAAATTCTCTGGCTAAGCGCCGACTTAAAGAATAGCCCGTCCACTCGTCAAAGCATTCTCCCAGTTCGCGCGGACTAATAGTTACTAACTCTTTCAATCGCTCTAAATGTCTTTCTTGAATAACAGCAGGACGACCGCGAGGATGTTCTTGCCATTGATGTGCCATGCCGCTTTGAGCTTTAAAAATCCAGGTTCTAGCGGTAGCAGGAGAACATTTTAAAATTTGACAAATTTCTGTTTGAGATTTGCCCTCATCGGCATAGAGCATAATTTCAATGCGTTTGCGTAAATTGTCTGGCAAGTCATCTGCGGGTTTTGCTAGATTTTTTTGCAAAAGCTTACGCTGAAATGTAGTTAAATATTTACCTGTCATCTCTAACTCCTCGCGATCGTTAGACTAATTACAGCTTCAAATCTCGTTGCTGTAGCTTCTTGAATGGATCGATAATAAAATCAATAATTCGACGCTGCCGAATAATTACATCAGCACTGGCTGTTTGTCCAGCCGTTAAATCTATCTGTTTATTGGCAGTGGAAATATAGTTTTTATCGAGAGCGATATCTAATTCAAATACTTCAACTTTGCCTTGAGGTGTTTCTAAGATTTTCGAGTCGGGAGAAACTGAAATTACTTGCCCTGAAACTATGCCATAGTCTTGAAATGGGTAGGCATCAAATTTAACTTTAACTGGTAATCCCACCCGCAAAAAACCGCTTTGGTCGCTGGGCATCTGCGCTCTTAAAATTAGTTTGGCATCTTGGGGAGCAATTTGTGCTACTAATTGACCTGCTTGGACGTAAGCTCGATCTCGTTCGATCGGCATTTCGGTAATGACTCCATTGCTAGGAGCGCGTAAGGTTCGCTGTTGTAGTTGAAACTGCAAAGATTTAACTTGGTTTTTGGTTTGGGCAATTTCGGTAGATAGAGAAGTTATTTGCAGTTGCAATTCTTTGAGTTGTTTGCGATTTTCTAACAAAGCTAATTCTCCTCCTTGTTCTAAGCTTTGATATCCCCGTCTTTGTTCTTCTAAACGATTTTGAGATTGTTGGATATCAGATTGCGTTTGATTGAGAATGCGATCGTAACTGCGTTGCTGCTCTTGAAGTTGTTTGTCAGATTGTTCGGTATCCGATCGCAATTGACTTAATAATCTTTGGTAACTGCGTTGCTGTTCTTGCAATTGCTTATCGGCCTGTTCGATTTCCGATTGTAGTTGGCTCAGCAGTCTTTTATAGCTTCGTTGCTGTTCTTGTAACAGCTTGTCAGCTTGTTCGATCTCCGATTGTAATTGACTTACTAGTCTGGGATAACTGCGCTGCTGCTCTTGCAGTTGTTTTTCTGCTACTTTAATATTGGCTAGAGCTTCCGATCGCAATCGCTGGCTTTCATCTACTTTTTCACTAATTTCTACAACTTTGACTTGAGGTACCACACCTTGTGCTAAAAGTCGTTCGTAGCGTTGTAGTTCCGATCGAGATTTAGTCAGGCGGTTATTTGCTAAAGCGTAAGCTTCTTTAGCGGCATTAACTCTTTGTTGGGCTTGTTCGACTTGAGCGACTTTTTCTGGTTCTTGCAATCTCAAATTAGCTCTAGCCGCACTGAGTTTTTGTCTGGCTTGTTCGACTTGAGCGAGCTTTTCTTGTTCTTGCAAGCGGAAGTTTTTTTGCGCTGCTACTAATTTTTGTCTGGCTTGTTCGACTTGAGATAGTTTTTCTCGTTCTTGCAGGCGAGAATTAGCTTTAGCTGCTCGGAGTTTTTCTCGTGCTTGTTCGACTTGAGCGAGTTTTTCTTGCTCTTGTAAAGGGGCGTTAGTTATCGCCGTGCCGACTTGTCCCTCGGCTTGACCGATCTGAGCGTCTTTTTCTAACAGTTGAGCTTGATTTTGTTGCTTTTGAGTGTTGAGCAACAACAGAAACTGATTTCTTTGCGATTGTAATTGCGCCAGGCGATTTTGCGCTCCTTCTAATTTATCTCGAGCTTGTTGCAGTTCGCTGCGCAGCAAGTCTGACTCTAGTTCGACGATGACTTGTCCGGCTTTTACCCTGTCGCCTTCTTTCGCCCGGACTGCAATTACAGTGCCAGCGGTAGGTGCATCTAGGCGTTGGGTAGCATTTTGCGGTTCGAGTCTGCCTCTGGCAGTTCCAGTTTCATCGACGCTGTATAGCATCGACCAAGGTAAAACTATGGCGACAAAGATGGCTAAAAAATACAGCAGTCCTCGCGTCCAAGTTTTTGGTAATGTGTCGATTAGTTCTTGGGTAGAATCCGACCAATCGTTAGTGGTTGTAACTCGATCTTCGTCTTCATATAGTCCCTGGCTCATGGTTCATCAAACCTTTTGCATGAATTGGTAAGAAAGAAATAAAAACCACAGATGCACACAGATAAACACAGATGTAAGTGATGAATTATTGATTTGTCCGAGAAGTACACGATTCATCTTTTCTGTTGCCTATGCCCCATGCCCCATGCCCTATGCCCTATGCCCTATGCCCCATGCCCTAAGCCCTAAGCAACTACATCGAGTTGTTGTTGGTTGAGATAGAAATACTGTCCGCGTTTAGTCATTAGTTGTTTGTGAGTGCCGCTTTCAACTAAAATGCCTCGATCCATGACTAAAATTAAATCGGCATTGCGGACTGTAGAGAGGCGGTGAGCGATAATTAAGGTGGTGCGATTTTGCCGGATTTGGGCGAGATTGGTTTGAATAATTCGCTCTGATTCAGCATCTAAATGACTGGTAGCTTCGTCAAATATCAATAATTGGGGGTTGCCTAATAAAGCACGAGCGATCGCAATTCTTTGTCTTTGTCCTCCCGATAGCAACCCGCCGCCTTCGCCGATGGGAGTTTCGTAACCCATGGGTAGCTTTTTAATAAACTCGTCTGCACCTGCTTGTTCGGCAGCGGCGATAACTGCTTGCAAGCTAGCTGAAGGCTGAGAGATCGCAATGTTTTCTCGAATCGTGCCGCCAAATAAAAAGGTATCTTGATCGACTATACCTAACTGAGAACGGAGCGATCGCAACGATAAACTGGTAATATCTTGCCCGTCAATTAAAACTTTGCCTTCTGTGGGCATATACAGCCCTAACACTAACTTCGCGATCGTCGTTTTTCCAGAACCGCTGCGGCCGACGATGGCTATAGTTTCACCCGGTTTGACATCAAAGCTCAAGTTTTCTAAAACATTAGGATTGTCGGGGTGATAGCGAAAGGTAACGTTATCAAAGCGAATCTCGCCGCGTAAATCGGGTAAATTTTGTCGCGATGAAACTTGTAAATCTTCTTCAGGAGCAGTGCTGATGACATCGTTAATCCGTTCGATCGCGATCGCGACTTCTTGCAATTCATTCCACAGCACTGCTAGCCGTTGAAACGGGCGAATGATATTCCCCAGCAACATATTGAAAGCGACTAATTGCCCGATACTCAGTTCTCCCTGAATGACTTGATACGCCCCAAACCACAATAATCCGGTTTGAGCTAAAGTTTCGATCGTCGAACTGATAATTTGCATCCGATTACCGATTACTTGCCCGACAAATTGGGTTTTAATCGATTTATTCAGCAGCCCTTCCCAATGCCAGCGCACGGTTTGCTCTAAAGCTAGAGATTTTACCGTGCGAATGCCGCTAATCCCTTCAATTAAATAGCTGCTTTCAGCCGCATAAGCCCCGAAAATCTCTCTCGAAATTCGCTGTAGAAAAGGTGTAGAGATTAATCCTAATAACAGGAATGGTGGCACGATAATTAAACTTAAAAGTGCCATTTTCCAGCTATAACGCAACATTAATCCCACGTAAATAAATATGGTCAGCAGATCGAGGATAATCAATAAGGCTTCACCCGTCAGGAAACGCTGAATTTTCCGGTTTTCTTGGACTCGCGAGATGATATCGCCGACGTAACGAGATTCAAAAAAGCTCAAAGGTAAACGAAATGTATGGCGGATAAAGCCGACAATTAAGGCTAAATCGACTTGGCTGGCAGTTCGATCTAATAGATATTGCCGCAACCCGCCCATGGCAATCCGAAAGCAGCCAAAAATTAGCAGCCCTATACCGACAGTAGTTAAAGTTAATTCCGATCGCTGGGAAATTACTCGATCTAAAATTAGTTGAGTGAATATGGGAGTAATTAACCCGAATAACTGAATGAAAACCGAAGCGATAAAGACTTCTAGCAGGATGACCCAGTGAGGTTTGATTAACTCAAATAATTGCCAAAAAGGAGTAAAGTCAGATTCGGTTTCATTAATTAAGGCTGTCGGTTGTAGTAAAAGGGTATAACCCGTCCAACCAGCTTTAAATTGTTTGTGCGTCAGGGTGAGTTGTCCGATCGCCGGATCGGCGATAATGACAGATTTGCGATCGATCCGATATACCACTACGTAATGTCTGCCTTCCCAATGCGCGATCGCTGGTAGAGTTTGTTCGGCTAGTTTGTCGAGGCTGCATTTAACGGGTTTGGTGACAAAGCCGATGCTTTCAGCCGCTGTCGATAACCCCCGCAAGGAAGCACCTTGACGGGTAACGTGAGATAAGTCTCGCAGGCGATTGACGCTGAACTTTTTCCCCCAGTAACGCCCGATCGTGACTAGGCAAGCCGCACCGCAATCTGAGGCGCTTTGTTGGGCAAAAAACGGATAGCGGCGGGTGAAAGCGTGCCACACATGGCTGGATTTGTATGTCGGGCGAGGAAAGTCGGCTTGGGCGATTTGTTGCCTGTCGGCTCGCTGCCCCTGGGGCGGAGGATCGGCTTTGGGTGTAGGGGGCGATTCCTCCGATTCTTCACTTTGAAATAAAGCATTCCGAGCGATCGCTTGCTGATAAAGATGCTCTCGAATCTGAGGATATTTGTCGATCAGTTCGCCGACAAACTTAGCAGGAAGATAGCAAACTCTGGGCGGTTCTTTACCAGCTTTAACTGCATAAGTCGCCCATTTTGATTCAGGAAATAAGGTCAATTCTCCAAAGGTATCACCTGGGGCGAGAGCACCTGGAGAAGATTTATCGCCATCGATTAGTCTGGCTTTACCTGCGGTAATCAGATACAAACCGGGTGATGAATTAGCGGCATCCCAAATCGGTTTGTAGGGTAAAGATTCGATGATTTGGAGTCGTTCGTACAGGCGTGCGAATTCGTTCTCCCTCAGAGTTTGTCCTAAAGCGACAGTCCAAACTTCTGAGGAGATTAAGCTGCTATTTTGAACCATTTAAATATCTACCCCCTCTCAAATGCGGTTATAACAAGTTTTATTGCCAATGGCAATATCTAGCTCATCTTTACCCCATCTGTAGCTCTCGATCTATCGATTGGGCTTGAATTTCACAGTTATGCAACTATTAAGGAGATCGCCGATTTTTCTAAGTTGCAACCCGATTGCAGGCGGAACAAAATTGTGTCAATTATGGTTCTTTTTAACCTGGCAAACCGTTGACGTTGAGGAAGAGGAGAAATTAAGTTGGGGATGTCGCAGTTACAGATCGCGTTGCTAATTTGAAGTTGGGATCGTTAACCATGGCAGAAATTTCAATTACCGATCTACAGTTAAATAACGATTTACCGTTATTTAACTGTCTGGAAACAGAAGAACTCGAATTAATCAAAATCGCAGTAGAAAGAGCGATCGATGCTCGTCAAGTAGTTGGTGGAACGAACCAAATCAAGCTAGGTACGCCCACGATCGGCATCATCTTTCCACCTCCAAATTCAACCCAATAAAGATGGAATCAAAGGTTAAACATCCTTCACCCCTTTGTCCCAGTTCTAGGCCAGATTTAACCGATAGTTTTGTTTTTGGAATTGCCGCTGGAACGGTTGATGAAGTGCGGGTTCATTATCTCCCCAAACCGCAACCAGTTACAGATGAACTAATGGCTTTGGCTGCACCTGCCACTCCCACAGAAGTATTTAGATTTGCAGCTTCCTGCGTGGGTAACAATTGCGTGCATTTCGACGGTGCTAATTGTCGGTTAGTACAGAAAATAGTTGAAAAGCTAGATGCAGTCACCGATTTACTACCACCTTGTCAAATTCGTCAAAGCTGTCGCTGGTGGCAGCAAGAAGGCAAAGCAGCTTGTCAGCGATGTCCTCAAATAGCTACCGATCGCTGTCAATCATAAAAGCAGTAACGCTTGTAAATTCATAGAAGGTTTGTCATGTCTACCATTGTTATTAAAGATCTTTCTCTTGCTGGTTTTGAAATATTAATCGGCGAGGAAAGTTACTTAGATACTTTAACAGAAACCGAACTAAATATTGCTGGTGGGCTAGTTTACAGTCCATATCTAGAACAGCTATTGTCACTGCGGCCAACGGCTCTAACTTTCTAGATTTAGATGCCTTAAATGTGAAAATAAGAATTGCGATCGCAAATTACCTGACTTCTTAAAAATTCAAATGAGGTTTGAAAATGGCAACTATTTCCATCGACGATTTAACTCCAGCAGGTTATTCTCTATTTGCTGATGATGAAAGCTATCTGCGAGATTTATTGTCTGACGATGAATTAACTATTTCCGGCGGAGCAACAAGCTCGATTACTTGGACTATAGGTAGTTCGGGATGGTGTGTCGCAAGCATAGTGTCTATATCTCTAACTCTCATTTCATATGAAGTGTTCCAGTAACTAAAAAATAAGGAATTGAGCGATCGCACTCTCTTTTTACCAGAATGCGATCGTCCAATTCCAAATTTGAGGTTATTTACTACTCGGACAAACCCTACTATTCGACAATCGAAGGTTTGAGTATGGCAACTATTTTCATCGACGATCTGAATCCAACAGGCTATTTACTATTTGCTGACGATGAAAGTTATCTGCGCGATTTATCATCTAGCAACGAATTAAATGCTTATGGAGGGATACTAGTAATTAGTATCCCATCTCCGGCAATTACACCTACTATAATCAGCCCTTTATCATCAATATCTCCAATGCCAATTATTAGGTAGGTAGACTAAAATCAGAAAAAGTTGTCCTGGTTATGTAAATGATTTTCTCAAAAACTTGACTTTGGAAAATTATTTATAAATTAGTCAGATCGCAGCTACCAAAATGTATCAATTATGTATATTTTTTCATCTATAAATCGTTGACTATAGCAGAAAAAACAATCATTATTAAATCAGGCATTATTTCACGATTTTAATGCCGATCGACTCTAGTTAATCAGGTTCTACAATGTCAAATATCGAGATTGCAGATTTGCAAGTTTCTGGTTCTGATTTGTTTGTAGATGATGAAAGTTATCTGACCGAACTCGACCATTCATCTTTACTAGCTAGTCAAATTCAAGGAGGCTCTCTTGCTAGTATTGTTGTAGTAACAGTAGTAACTTTTACTGCTGTTTCTATCGCCACCCGGATATCACGGGAAATTTTAGAACCAGATTGTCCTCCACCACCGCCACCATTCTGCGAATAGAACCTAAAAGCCAGAGATAAATACCAGAAAATCTGCTTGTCTCTGGCAGTTTTTTGAAAAAATCGTCATAAAATATGTCTTTTTTGTTGAGTTCGCAAAATCTATTTGCTTATCTAAGCGAGAAAAACTTGGTCGATCGAGATAATTACGATCCGACAAATATCGAACTAAAACTAGCAAAGAACTTTAATTTGCTTTTGACCCTCAAAAGTGGTAAAAAACTACTGATCAAACAAGAGCGTCATAATAAAGCAGGTAAAACCGCAGGCGAGTTTTTGCACGAATGGCGAATGCAAGAACTTCTAGATCGATTTCCAGAAATTACCTCGATTCGGCATTTATTTCCAGAAGTGCTTCATTTCGATCGCGACAATTCCATTATTGTCTTCAACTATCTAGACGATTACCGCGATCTGGTTGATTTTTACAACAAAGAACAGATTTATCCGGTAACTATTGCCAACGATCTCGGTGCCGCACTAGCTAAGATTCATCGTTTGACCTTAGATAAATTAGATTGCCGATATTTCTTGAATTCTCTAGAGGTAACGCCCAAGGAATCAGAATGGGAGACTCCCGTATATCTGAGGGGAATCGATCGCATTACTCCAGAAGTATTCGGAATTTTTCCAGCCGATGGGTTGAAGTTTTTAGCCCTATACCAACGCTATGACAGTTTAGGAAAAGCGATCGCTTCTTTAATTGCCAGCTATCAACCTTGTTGTTTGACTCATAACGATCTCAAACTCAATAACCTGTTGCTGCATAACGATTGGGAACAGAGAATTTTAGATTCTCAAAACATCTTGCGTTTCATCGATTGGGAGCGCAGCGGTTGGGGAGATCCAGCCTTCGATTTAGGCACTTTAGTAGCCAGTTACGTGCAAATTTGGTTGGGCAGTTTAGTCGTCAGCAAAGAAATGTCCATAGAAGATTCTCTCCGCATGGCGATGACACCCTTAGAGTTGTTACAACCTTCCTTGGGGGCGCTGATGAGTGCTTATCTAGGCGAATTTCCGCAAATATTGGAGTCCCAACCAACTTTTCTGCAACGAGTAGTGCAATTTGCGGGTTTAGCTTTAATTCATCAAATTCAAGCCATGCTGCAATATCAAAAAGTCTTCAACAATACAGGGATTTGTATGCTGCAAGTAGCTAAAAGTTTCCTTTGTCGCCCTCAAGCATCTATTCCGACAATTTTCGGGCAGTCAGAAGCCCAATTAATTAATAGTTCTGGCTCTTCTAGAGTAACTATGACAATTTAACAATTAAAAATCAGTATTATTGGAACTAATCTTTAAATTTGATTAACTTGGAATCCTTGTCAGGTATTGACTAGACACTGTATTTTATGTTATTAGCTTATTTAAACTTCAATTGTAAAAATAGATAGTTAATAAAATGCCATCTAACTCTCTTCTCCATTTTCTCACTAAAATCATTAAATTTGCAGGTTTTAAAGTCACTAATTATCATTTCATTACCGAAAACGAATTACTAATTGAACTAGAAAATCAAGCGACTTTATCAACTTGCCCTCATTGTCACAAAACTACCGATAAAGTTCATCAATCTCATCGCTATCGAATTAGAGATATTCCTTGGAGTAGTTGGGATATTTTTCTTAGTGTCGATCGCCGTCAATTCCGCTGTCAAAAGTGCCATCAAGTTTTTTCCGAAGAATTAAATTTCGTCAAAAAAAGAAGAACCTACACTAAAAGATTAGCCGAGAAAGTGCTGAAGGAAGTATTAGAAACGGATGTCGTGAATACAGGAATAAGAAATCGCCTGAGTCCGGCCGAAATAGAAACAATATTAAAAGAGGCAGAAGCAGATCTATTAAATGAAAAACCGACGAATTTAAAAAAGTTGGGGATCGATGAAATTACTCATTTAAAAGGAGGTAAAAACTATGCAGCAGTTTTGGTAGATTTAGTCCAGAGAAAACCGATAGCATTATTAGAAAAAAGAAATAAATCAGTAATAGCACAATACTTATTGGGACTGGGATCTGAGATTTTAAATCAAATAGAAGAAGTGAGCATAGACCTGTGGATACCTTATAAAAGTGTCATCGAAGAACTCATGCCACAGTCCCAAGTTGTCGCTGACAGGTTTCATGTAATGAAACAAATAAATGACGAATTAGATCGGCGAAGAAAAACCGAAAAAAGGCAAGCAGAGAAATTGAAAAATAAATCCGACAGAGAGCCGAAACTGGCGGAGATAAAAAATAGCAAATATCCTTTACTCAAACAAAGAGAGAAATTAAACAAACAGGAAAAAGAGAAATTAGAGGAAGTCAAAAAAGTTGCCCCTGACTTAATTGATGCATATTACCAGAAAGAAAAATTAAGAGACATATTTGAAAGCCCAATAACAGGAGATGAAGCCTTTTGGCATCTGGTCGAATGGACGGCATCATCTTATCAGTATTTTCCTGCAAGTTGCCAAACAATAAAAAGGTGGATTGATGAGATTTTAGCTTACTTTGATAATCGAACTACCCAAGGAGCCGTTGAAGGAATTAATCAAAAAATCAAGCTAATTAAAAGGAGAGCTTATGGCTTAACTAACTTTGATAACTTTAGAAGAAGAGTTCTCTTAAATTGGGCTTTTTGCTAGGAATTTATCATACTTAGTCTAGGAGAGCCATAGTTCTCAGCCAGAACCGATTTTCGTTTATAGCAACGGAAAGACCTAACCCCCTAGCCCCCATCTTGTGGGACAGCCCTCTGGGCTATCCCACAAGAATTACCCAATATTTTTTTTAAATTGCATCAAGGCAAAAAAGAACTCCCCTCTCCAATAAAAAGAAACTTCTATTTCCCTCTCCTCGTAGGAGAGGGCTTCTTTGAGGTGGGAGAGGGGTTGGGGGTGAGGGTAAACCAAGTTCGGGAACACAACTTAAGGATTGCCAATGCTACTGCAAGACACCTCGATCGATCGCCAACTCAATAGCTTAGATCTCAGGCTAGCGAACGCGCTACAAGATATTGCTGCCAACGTCGAGATCGACGGCTTTGGCATTCGGCATCCCAGTTATAAGCCTTTGGAACTGCCGCCCGAAGCTGTAGCGCGATTGGAGAGTATGCCACCGGATTTGCAGCAAAAGTACGTCAGTTCGCAACTGCGGAGTTTTCTTTATGGCATCTACTACAACGGCTCTCTCAAAGCTGCCCTCGCCCCAGAATCGCAAACCCAAATAAACCTGCAAGATTTAGAAAATAATACCTTCCTGGGCATGGATCTAGAATTTTACGAACAGATCCACAACAGCAATACGGGCGAAGGTTACTTCGATGATGGCTGGGTGGTAGTTAGAGAAGAAGACGATGGAGCGATCGCAGTTAATAAAGGCGGCTTAACCCTTCACGTCAGACGAGATCTCCATCTCAAGTCTACCGAGGAAGCGAACGCCGCTGGCCATCCTTTGGCCATTCGCTTGCCGAAAAACCTAGTGCAAAACGGATTTTATATGGCTGTCGGTAATGCTGGCGTGCATAGCCCTCAAACATCCAGTTCTCAACTCGTGCGAATTTACTGGAGTTTGACTCCTGAAGGAGCAGTAGCCGCGATGAACAGCCTGACCCAAAAGCTGAATGACATTAACTTGCCCTTCACTTTCAAAGTTCTATACAATCCTTCAGACTACAAACGATACGACTCTGGGGTACTTTACTTCGATAGCCCCAACTACGAAAGCGTTCGCCCCATCCTGCAATCTGTTTATGCCGAACACCAGGATCGTTTCTTGTCAGAAACTCCTTTATTTACTAAATTACTCGCGCCAGGATTGGGATTAGCTGAAGAACCAGATCGCAAATTTACCACGCAAGAAAGTTTTGGCATGAATCGCTGTCAAATTGTCGCTGATGGTTTGCTGACAGCACGGCGGCAAGAAAATAACTCAACTGAAGGTCGTCTGGAATCGATTTTACAGCAGTTCTCTTTCATAGGAGTCGATATCGATCGCCCTTATCTCAACTCTGAATCGAGAGATATCTATCAGCCATTGCAGATATAGAATGTTTGCGATCGAATTCAAAATTGCCCGATTAAGGAAGTGAAAAAATGTCTACCATTTCTATTACCGATCTAAACCCTACTGGTGCCGATTTATTTGCAGATTCTGAAAGCTACCTGCAACATTTATCGTCTGACGAAGAACTTGGCGTTGTTGGAGGAACTTGGTTTACCTCAACGATTCCTTGCACCATTTCAATTAGCATCGTTACCTATCTTGTAACGAGGGAAGTAACAAAGCAAATTCAACCCGAATAACGCAAATCGCATAACAAATATTACTGACAAACCAAGTCGCTGGCAGGCAGCCTGAGACTTTAAACGGGCGCAAAGTAAGGCATAAAACTACCCTCAAAGTAGCATTAATTCAAGCGTCAACTTCCTCCTTCAATAGTTATTTTTTCTATTTAAGGATTGGAAGATGCCAAAAACCGAAGTTAGCTTTCCCTAACTAGCAAACTTTAAATCTCATTTTTTTAGGAGTTTAACAATGGCAACAATTGCAATTCAAGATTTAAATCCAGCAGGCTATAGTCTATTTGCTGACGGTGAAAGCTATTTAGCAGAGTTATCATCTGACGACCAACTGAATATTGCTGGTGGTAAAGTTAGCTCTCTAGTGAGTTTTGCTAGCGGCATTAGTATTGGCATTAGTTTGGTAACGCTGGTCATATCATTAGCCAGGTATGTCCATAAATAGCAACAACTTAATCTACAAATTTAAGGAGCAAGATCGTGTCAAAGATTCAAATTTTCGATCTGCATTTTGCGGTAATGAGCTTGTTTTCAGACGAGGAAAGCTATATGCAAGATCTGAATGAAAGCAATCCAGAGATGATGGCAATCAATGGTGGTTGCACGCCTCTTACTGCTGGCGTAATCGTTGGCATTGGCATTACTTATGCTAGAGCCATGCAGGTCTTGAAATAAATCTTTGAGTTCGCGATCGCCAGCAACTCTAACTTGCTTAAAAATGTTGGAGATCGCGAACCAAAATTAATTTAAACATCTCATCTTTAACAATCACTGAAACGATCGTAAGTTTATGCAAATAGCCGATCTGCCGCTACGCTCTACCTCCAATTCAGATAGCGTCAGTATTCTAAACCAAAGATTTCCACCTTCAGGTTTACCCTTTTATCGAAAACTAGGACGAACCGATCTAACTGTTAGCTGCTTGGGGATTGGTGGCGGCGGCGCAATTTCTAGCGAAGATACTCTTTATGCTTTCGATCGCGGCCTTAATTACTTCTTCTACTCCAGCGATTTGCATCATTTCTTGTATCGCTCGATGTCAGGAGGGTTAAAACAACTTTGCGGGCGCGGTTCGTCAGTGCGCGATCGCGTCATTTTAGCTACTGTCACCTATATTAAAAATCCTGAAGTCGCCCTTTCTGCTATCTTCGATCAATTTGCCGAGTTGGGAATCGATTATATCGATATTTTGTTTTGGGGTTGGATTGGTAGTAGAGACGCATCCGCTTTTACCGACTGCTTGCATCTCTCTAACGACTTGAGAGGTGCAAATACAGTTTATCAACGCACGATCGAGAAAATGGTAGGCACTTCCGAACGGCTGAAAAAAATGGGGGCGGTGCGATACATTGGCGCGTCGTTCCACGATTTAGATCTGGCAAATCAATGGTTAGATAGCCCGCTGTTAGATGTAGTCATGGTACGTCATAACCCGGCTCACCGTTCTGCCCAACGGCAGGTTTTTAATTGCTTGGATGCCCAAAATCCCCAACGCCCCGGAGTTTCTACCTTTAAATCTACTGGTTCCCATTCTGGGGTACTTTGGGATGCTCCTGCAAGCTTACCAAAGGGGTGCTGGATACCTAATGTTCCCGATTTGTATCGATATTCTCTGTCGCAAAACTGCGTCGATGTTTGTCTGACAGGAATGCGATCGCGATCGGAAATCGATGCAGCTATTGCCGGAATTCCTCAAGGCAAGTTAACCCCAGCCGAACTAGATTATCTAGATTTATATGGCGACTTGCATCGCGATCGAATTAATATCGCCGATATTTCTCCAGAAAAGCTGATTTACCGCCCATAAGATTGGCAATTTCCTACTAATAAATCAAGGAAAATCATATGGAAACAATGACTGAAACACCTACCAAGCAATTAGCAGAAAAAGTACAGCCTCCCAAAGTCGAACCAGCTACCGATGAAGCGATCGCTAACTATTTACGTTACACCTGCAAGATGGCAGAAATTGCCGCTTTAGCCGAACGAGATACCGCAATTCTCAAAGCTTGCGAGGAACTGAAAATCGTCATTTCCGATGAGGAATTGCAAGCCACTGGCGATGAATTTCGCGTTAAACACAAACTTTTAACTGCTTCAGAAACTTTAGCTTGGTTAGAAAAACAGCGCATCGGCCCAGAAGACTGGACTCAAGGCATCAGAATGCAATTATTGATGCAGAAGTTAAAGGAACGCTTGTTCTTAGATGCGATCGATGCCCACTATCTCACCAATCGAGAAGAATACCAGCGGGTGGCTTTTTCTCAGATTATGGTGGCAGAATTGCCAGTCGCTTTACAAATCGCTCAAACCCTGCGGGCAGAAAAGGTTTCTTTTGCTGCCATGGCGATCGAACATTCTAAAGCTTACCCTTCCTCTCAACATGGGGGATTTGTCGGCATTCGCTTTTTATCGAGCCTAGTACCAGAAATTAAACAGGCACTTGCAGGCATTCCAGAAGGCGAAATTATCGCTCCCGTCAAAACCAATCTCGGCTATCACATCCTCCGCGTCGAAAAGTGGTTTCCTCCCAGTTTGAACGAATCTGTCCGGGCAGAAATTCTCGAAGTTCTCTTTCAAGGTTGGCTGATATCAAATGCGGGCGATCGATCGTAATTAAAGTCGATAACTTATCAAAATCACCTGCGTTTATCCCTTGTTTATTTGCTTTCTATCTGCGTTATAAATCGATATTTTTATGCAAGCAGTCTGCTACGGGGCGCGGAGAGGGGAAGTAGTTTTAACTTCTGGATAGATCGCAAAATATCCGCCGATCGAATTTAACCACTGGCAATGCTTCAGATCGATTTTGTGCCAAACTATGTACTTTCGACCTGAAGCTTCTATATCTCTAGTTTCGCCGACTTGTAATGGTGGTTCTAAGAAAAAAATCCACTTTTGAAAACGCCTCAAGCCATTTTCCATTCGGATTTTATTCCCATGTTCGTCAAAAGTGTCCATTTCAATTAAGATAATATTTTTGGCGATCGAACTGCGATTGGTCACAGTAATAATTAAATTTGATTCGTAAATTGGTTCGCCCCATTTAGCATGAGTATTATAACCTTTAAGCTTGCAAGTAGATTTATCGGTAATTGCGGTCGATCGCGAACTGAATGGAGTTTCTGCTGGCCATCTATCTCTGGTAGCTGCCAGTAAATCTACCATTTCTTGAATGCTGCGATCGCTATCTAACTTATCGACGAAGATAGTGCGGTAAAAAATGTCTTTCTGGAAGGAGACGTAGGGGCGCTCCCAAGTTTTCCAATTATCTGGTTTGTTCAGATCTAAGCTATTAGGGCGATCGAGGCGATCGAAGCCAATTCGCATATATTCTTTGACTTTCAAGTCGCTGCGCGGCAAAGAGTAAAAAGTATCTAAAGGTGGAATAATTGCTTGTTGATAGCGCTCTGAAGCTAAAACTTGGCGGTTAACGGGCAGGCGATCGATATCGAAGCCGTCTTTAAAAATGTAGAGGACTAAAGTATAAACTCCTCGATCGGCCAAAACGCAACCTTGGCGATAGCCTTGAGGTAAATCTGGTACTGGCTGATTTAGAGAGATTTTCCGATCTCTAACTGCTTGCTGAAACTGACTCCAAGTGACGCATTTAACTTTAGTCGGAATCTGCGATCGATTTACTAACTTGATTTTAGTCGATCGAGAATCTATTTCCACCTCTTGAGGAGGCGGTGGAGCAACTGAAATCACTCCAGAACTGCACCCAACTAATAATAATGAGACTGAAACAATAAACTGAAGAGTTTTCATTGCGAAGTGCCCATTCTTTTCTCGATCGTCGGCTCCAGAATAACTTATATTACCGAGGATATGCCACTTTTATATTCGGAATTTATCGCCTGCTACAGTAATAACTATAGCCTTTCTCTCATGACTTGTGAGATAGCCGTCCCGGCTGTCCCAGTGGTCAAGCTAGAAGCCTGCCCCACAAGATTATTCGCCAATGATTTAGACTCGCTATAGCTGTAAAAAATAAATTCAGGTAGCACAAACTTTTTTTTCCTCTGGATCGAGCGAGTCTTGATGGTTTTTCAGATATTCTTGGAGGCGATCGCACCCTTGCTGCAATAGTTCGTCTAAATCTCGAATTTTCCACACTCTAGCTACGCCATCGTCTCCAGCACTCACTAATTTTTTGCCATCTCGACTGAATCCCAAACTTCGTACCGTGCCTCGATGCCCTTTAAAATCAGCAATTTGTTGCCCTTGAAAATTCCATAAATAGACAGTACCACCACTACCTGCTGTGGCTAATAATTCATCAACAACCCCAATGTTTCTCACGCTACCTTGGTAACTTTTAAGCGGTTCGCCTACTCGGTTTCCAGCCAGATCCCATTTATAGAGAGTGCTATCATCATCTACCGTAAAAATATACTGATTATCAGGTGTAAAGCCTACAGCATAAACAATACTTCTACTTGCAGATCGATCGGTTTTGAGTGAGATTTGTTTGCCAGTATTTAGATCGTAAAGATAGGCTTCACTATGTTCGCCTCCAACGACAAACCGACTACTATCTGGACTAAAGCGCAAACTCCAAACTCTGGTGTTGTATGAAATCGTTTTTTTTAGTTTGCCTTGCAGGTTCCAAATTTTGACAGTTTTATCTCTACTAGCTGTAGCAATTATTTGCCCGTCAGGAGAAAAGTTTAGGCTTTCAATGCCATTTTCATGTTTTTCAGCAAAGACGATCGATTCCTTCAAGTTCTGCCCGTCAAATTTTAATAGCCGAATCTGTCCGCGATTGTCGCCCACAGCCATTAGAGAATCATCTTTGGGGTGAAAGCGATTGCTCTTAAATTGAACTTTGCCTCGATATTTATCAAAGGTAGCCAGCAGTTTGCCATCAATAGTCCACAGGCGAATAGTTCCATCATCTCCAGCCGTCACGTAGGTGCTAGCATTTGAGTTCAGTCGCACGCTATTAATCTTTCCTTTATGACTGACTGAAAACTTACTACGAGCAGGGGAAACTTCATCCAGGTTCCATATCCTGACAATGCCATCTTCTTTGCCAGCAGTAGCGAGAGTTCTACCATCATCAGAATAACGAATGCTCTCAATACTACCTTGATGACCTTTAAATTCTACTAGCAACTCTCGATCTTTCCAATTCCATAATCTAACAACAGTGCTGTTAGTGGAAGTAGGATCGTCGCTAGACGAAGTAGCTATCTGCTGCTCGTTTCCCCAATTGAATTTCACAGTTTCAACTTTGCCGATATGAGTGGTTATCGTACGAATTAAGTTACCGTTAATATCCCAAATTTTAACAATACCGTCGTCACCAGCAGTCGCTAGCTTTTCGCCATTACGGTTAAAGTTGGTACTCTTGACACCTACTCGATCGGGAAAAGCGTGGTGTTCAAATACTCTTAATAAATCTCCATCTAAAGACCATAACTTAGCAGTACCATCTTCACCGCCAGTTACTAGCCGATCGCCTTGAGGATGAAAATCGAGGCTTTTAATTCCACCTTTATGTGCCTCTCTTTCCCACTGTAGCTGGCCATTAAGACTCCATAATTTCAACATCCCATCGGTTTTGCCGCTAGTAGCAATTAAAGTATTGTCAGGACTGAAACGAACATTTTGAACTGCTTCTGAATGAGCTTTTATTTCAGAGCTTTTCTGCGCTGCTGCTAATGAATCTAAGTTCTTCAGCGACCATAGCCTAACGATGCCATCTTCGCTACCCGTGACTAATTTTTTCTCATTTTTACTCAAGCGAGCGCTATTAACGCCTACTTTATGGGCTTCCAGTTGAGCTATTTCGTTCTCTGATAAGGCACTCCACAATCTGATAGTGCCGTCTTCTCCGGCTGTAATTAGCTTGCAATTGCGATCGACTACCTGGCAATAACCCTCAATAAAATTGACACTATTAACGCCTTTTTGATGCGTGTCAATTTCGTTTTTTATATAAAAGTAATCGCCAATTCTTTGTAGTGCTAAAATAGGGCTGCCAGCAGGATAATCCCACAGTTTTGATGAGGAAGATTGAGAGTCTAAACTCTGTAATTCCTTGCCGCTTTCGATGGCCGATACGACAGCTTTAATAGGTTGAAATTCAAACTGCTGTAAGGCGTAGATTCCTTTTTGTTCGATTTTGTTAACAGTCAGTTTTTGTTCGGCGAAAGTCAATTTTTGCTCCGCGAAAGTCAGTTTTTGTTCGGAGTTATAAAATATCAGTCCGCCCAGCAAAGCCGCAACCAACAAAATGACAGAGCCAAAACTAATTAAGCGTGCGGCGGTTCGTCGGGCTTGGCGTAATGCTTTTTGTCCCTTAACTAACGCCGTTTGTAAAATTGTTTTTTCTTCTTGTTGGAGAGCGATCGCATCTTGTTGACTCGCTAATAAAAAATCGCGATCGACTGCATTTAAGTTTCTGCCTTCAGCCCATTGCAGAGCTTCTTGTAATGCTTGCCCGCGTAACAAGCGAGACTCATCCTGACGCTCGGATGCCAACCAGATGGCGATCGCTTCGGCATAAGGACAGAGATCGGCAAGGGCTTTTTCTACCCAATTGCTATCAAAAATTGCCTCATAGATGCGGTTGTAGACTTTCAATTTCCCTTGCTGTTTCACCGCTAAGCCAGACAAACATAGCTCGACTTGCTCTTCGCTATCGTCGGCATCGATCTCTCCGTGCAAAACTTGTTGGTACAATCTCAACAACTGCACCGCCCGTTGTTGGTGACTGAGCAGGCGATCGCGAATCGTCCGAAAGTGAACCTCCGATTGCCAATGGGGAACGATCTGCGATCGCACTAAATTTTCTACCCGTTCTGCTTCTAGTCCCAAAGCAATATCAGCCTCAGAACTTGCCAGCAGATCGCACAGTTTTTGAGTGAGATAAGGCTGTCCGCCCGTCCAGTAAATAACAGCTTGCAAAACGCTATAGGGATTGTCGGCTTTTCCTGCTAACCCCTTGGTTAAAGGCGTAATTTCATTTTCGGCAAATCCTGTCAGTTCGATAGCTCGACCGATATTAAATGGAGTCCGACGCTTATCTTGGATTAGATCGGATGGTGTGGCTACACCTATGAGCGTGAAAGTCAATCTTTGATAATTGGGATCGATCGCGCGTTTGTTATAGCAGCTTCTAATCAGGGCAAAAAAATCATCAACTGGAAAACTCAAACTCAGGGCACTATCGATTTCATCAATGAAAATCACAATTTGACTGCTTACCTGAGTCAGCATCACCCGATCGATCGTTTCTGCCAACCGCTGGGCGAGACTGAGGAAGCTATGTTCGGTCCACCAACCCTGAAGAAACTCAAATGGATCGCCTAAGCCCAAATCTTCGACTAAAGTATAGACGATCCCGGCGTACCATTGTTCTGGTTGAATATTTGGCTGTTTAATGACAGAAAAGTCGATCGTGCTACAGGCAATTCCCTCACTTTTGAGGCGATTGAGAGTCCGCACTTGCAAGCTGCTTTTGCCCATTTGCCTGCAATTGAATATGTAACAGAAATCTCCAGCTTTCAACCCAGCATAGAGATCCGCATCTGCCTGTCGGATCGCGTAGCTGGGTGCATCTGGAGAAAGGCTACCGCCAACTTGGTACTCGTAAGTCATAAGCCTTGTGAGATTGGAAATCGATCTGACTGTCTCCAATCCTATTAAAACAGCTACTGGCTCTGAGTTAGCTCCTGAAATATCGAGTTGCTATCGACTTTTCATCGACCTTCGATCGCTATCCTGTTCTCAGCTAATCTTAAGGATAAACAGTTTATTATGGACGATCGATCGATATGGCACGTTCGATGAAATTGCGCGAAGACTGCCAGGAGCGAGTTCGAGCTAAATTAAACGTCACCTATTACAATCAGAAAGATTTGGCTGACGAGCTATTGATTTCTCAATCTACTGTTAGTAATTTTTTAAACTGCATCTCAGTCGATCGCAGAATTTTTCAGAACATTTGTGAGAAATTAGGGTTTGATGATTGGCGCTCGCTGGCAGAACTGCCAAATAGCTCTACTTTACGTCCAGAGCCAGCAAATAGCGATCGAAACTACCAGCAAATAGAAGAAATTGAAATTTTTGAGTTTCCTGAAGGAGAAGTTCCACTTGGTTCTAAATTTTACATCCAACGTCCTCCTCATGAAGATCGCTGCGCTAGGGAAATTGCTAAACCCCATGCGCTGATTCGGATTAAAGCTCCCAGGCAATTTGGCAAAACTTCCTTATTAACTCGAATTCTAGAGGGTGCTGAAACGCAAGGTAATGTACCTGTCTACCTAAGTTTACAACAAGCAACGCAGCAGGAATTTCAGAGCATCGATCGCCTGTTGCGATGGTTTTGTACCAGTGTTGCTGTTGATGCTTCACTTCCCTTCAAAGAAGATGAATACCAACAGCGTGCAGCCATTTTAGGCAGTAAGTTAAATACTCAAAAATATTTCGAGTCTTGTCTTTTACCGAACATCGATCGAGCGTTAATCGTTGGCTTAGATGAGGTCGATCGCGTTTTTGAATATCCTGACCTTTATAATGAATTTTTTAGTTTCTTGCGGGCGATTCATGAGGCTAGTAAGCGCAATTCTATCCTCAAAAAACTGCGATTCATTATTACTTACTCGACTGAAGTTTACGTTCCCATCGATCTCAATCAATCTCCCTTCAATGTAGGCATGACTGTCGATTTAACTGAATTCACTGACGAACAAGTGCAAGATGTCGCTCGTCGCCATCAACTTGCTTTGACACCCGCCAATATCGAGCAACTGATGGCAATGGTTGGAGGTCATCCATTTTTGATTCGGTTAGCAATCTACCGCATTGCTTGCCAAGACATCACTTTAGATAGTTCGATCCAAACTGCTCCGACAAACGAGGGAATTTACAAAGATTATCTTCGTCGTCTTGAGTTAATTTTGGCCTGCCAGCCAGATTTAGCTGCTGCCATGAAGCAGGTAGTCTCTCAAGCAAATCCAGTGGCGCTACAGACAACGCTTAAATATAAGCTGGATGGTATCGGACTGGTAAAACTAGTGTCAGATGGAGTAGTTCCCAGATGCGAACTCTATCGCCAATACTTTCGGCAAGTGCTTTAAGTCAATACTAAGTCGAATAAAAATCAATTTATCCGCGAACTTCTCCAGTCTTAACTCAGATTGGAGAGTGCTTTAATAAAGTTGTTGAGCTTAGGAATATGCTTGATGAATCCTCAACAACTCCAGATTTTAACTGACTTAGATTTAGCAGCTAGATCGACTCGCAAAAAAGCGATCGAAGCATTGTGCTGTTGCCGTAATTTTAAAGACAAGCTAGCTCAGTATTTATTAGTTTGGCAATGTTGGCAAGAAGTGCGAACCAGCCTGAAGACACCGATTAATGAGTATCAGTTAGAGCATTTTCAAAAAGTTAGCGATCGCTATTGCAGCCTGACTGGTGAATTTTTGAGTGCAGCAGCGATCGAATGCGTGCTAAAAAATCTTGGCCAAGCTATCCGCCAATTAAATTCTTTTCAGATCGAGAGGTGATATGAATTCTCAACAACTAGAATTAGATCGACGACTGCAAGCTTTTTGTCTTGACGACCCAAATGCCGTTTTGCCTTTCAGCAAAAGACTAGCACGCGATAACGGCTGGACGCAAAAATATGCTCTCAGAGCGATCGCCGAGTACAAGAAATTCGTGTTCCTGGCTGTAGCCGCAGGTTATTCAGTTACCCCATCAGAACAGGTAGATCTAGTTTGGCACTTGCATTTAACCTACACGCATTCCTACTGGAACGATTTTTGTCCGAACGTATTGCAGATGCCATTACATCACGATCCGACTCAAGGTGGCGCGGCAGAACGAGGCAAATTTGTTCGCTACTACGATCGAACATTAGAAAGTTACAAGAAATTTTTTGGTACTCCTCCCCAAGATATTTGGCCTGGTGCTGAAGTTAGATTTAGTCGCAATTTACGATCGCCAATCCTCGAACTTTTCAAGAAAGCGATCGCTTTCATTTCCCAACCATTTCCTGGCAAGATTTGGTTGTTAGTAGCGATCGCAATTCTTTCAGTTATATTTCACTCGTTCGATCCAGTATCCGCTTTGTCAATTGGCGATCGAGAAGCCCCCTTAGAGGTCATATCGCTGAATTCTGGAGAAACAGCAGAAACGCGATCGTCTCCTGCTATTAGTCCATCACCAGCAAACCCATCTAACCAAAACTATGAATCTCAATCGTCGCCTCCGTGGTGTCTAGGCTTTTGGGTTCTTGTTATTATTTGGAGTTTGTTTGGTTCTAAAAATAATTCAGTAGGCGGATCGACTTGGAGAATTAGTAGCGGGGGTGGTGGTGGAGACAATGGCGATAGTGGATGTAGTAATGGCGATAGCGGATGTTGTGGTTGTGGTGGCTGTGGTGGTTGTGGTGGCGACTAACTCACCGCCATCCCCTCTCCCAAGGGCTATGCTTTACCCATAAGTCTTCAAACTCTTGACTGGCAGGGCTTTACCTCTGCAATAAGTTGGTGGGTTGGTCAAAAGACTTGGGGGGTCTGCCCCCCAAACCCCCCATTGGGGGACGGCTGCGTCCCCCAAACCTCCTCCAGAAGGTGGTATTGGTGAGAATCAAAGTCCAATAATGCTTATGGGGCAAGGGTTTAAGCAGATGTGGGTAAGGCATAACTCCCAAGGGAGAGGGTTGCCGGAGGCTCCTTTGAGGGCAAACCAGGCTTTGCTAAGCGGATTTGATATAACGGCGGGTTTTAGCTTCACTTGCACCCAAGTTAAATAAGTTCGTGCGCCTAGCTTGCATAATTTTTTCTCTTTATCCCAATAAAAGGCAATAAGGATTGGTTGGGTTTCAATTCCCATCCAAAACTTTTCTATTGCCTATTCCCTCTTAACGATCGACACATTCTTTAACTGAAAATCTAATTTTCAATCGAGAGGCATTTATCTGATGAATTTACAACTTTTTCGCCTTCCGGGGATAGTTACAAGTTTAACATTATCGACGATCGCCCTCACCATTCAAGACGCAACGGCTGGCGATCGACGTAATTTTCTGATTTATAACTTCAACCAACAGGCGATCGTTCGATTTTATATCGCTCCCACTAATTCTAATTCTTGGGGTCGAGATACTCTTTATGGAATTTTAGCCAGTAATAGTTCCGGTCGGGTAGATTTTTACGATAACTCTAACCGTTGTGTTTATGATGTTATGGCTGTTTACCTAGATGGTAGTTACGATACAGGTCGCTACAATTTTTGCCAAATCTCCTATATCTACTTTTATGGCTATGGCGGTGACTATTTTCCCCGGTGAGCAGTCGCAAATAAACTCAATTCGAGATAACGCGATCGCCAGTCGATCGAGATCGATTTTTACACGATTTTATCGAGATAGAACTCAGATTTGAGGATGTTTTACTGAATTTATTGACCGAAAAAAATGGTTTCAAGCCTTCCCTTTCAAAAGGAACCAGCCAAAAATTCTTCTCAATTACAAGCTTCGTACTTTCAAGGCGGAGCCAATCCAAAATCCAAAATCTAAAATCCAAAATCGATTGACACAGGAGATTAGCTATGAATTCCTATCGATTAGGCTGCGCGGCTATAACAGTTATAGGCACGATCGCGATCGCAATTATTTTTCGCCCTTTCACCATTGTCAATGCTGGTCAACGAGGTGTAGTTATGCGCTTTGGACAAGTTCAAGACACCGTATTAGATGAAGGAATTCATTTCATTATTCCGGTCGTCACTTCAGTTAAAAAGCTTAACGTTCGAGTTCAAAAAAATAGTTTTCAAACCGATGCAGCTTCCAAAGATCTGCAAAAACTCACGACCGAACTTGCTATTAACTGGCATATAGAACCATCCAAGGTTAATACGGTTTTTCAAAATATCGGCGACGAGGAAAATATTGTCATTGGGATTATAACCCCCGCTGTATCAGAAGTTCTTAAGGCGGCGACAGCTAATAAAACAGCAGAAGAAATTATTACCAAACGAACAGAATTAAAAAAAGAAATCGATCGCCATTTAGAAACTCGTTTAGCTGATTATGGCATCATCGTAGATGATGTTTCCCTCGTCAATTTTTCATTTTCTCCTGAATTCAGTAAAGCCATTGAATCGAAACAAATTGCCGAGCAAGAAGCTAAACAAGCTAGCTTTATTGCCCAAAAAGCAAGTCAAGAGGCTCAGGCTGACATTAATCGCGCCAAAGGTCAAGCCGAAGCCCAAAGATTGCAACGTCTAACTTTGACTCCAGAATTACTCCAAAAACAAGCTATTGAAAAATGGGACGGACGTTTTCCCACAGTAATGGGAGGCGATCGCACCCTGCCATTGATTAATATCGCTCCAGAAAAATTGTCCGATCGAGAACAGTAATATTACCTTTTCAGAATTTTCGATCGCTAAATATTCCTGGTCTTCAAATCGAGCCTAACGCAGTCGGAAATAAACGCAACTTCGCCAGTGGGAGAAAATCAATTTCTTCCAGATGAACTCATATTTGACAACTCAAGCCCACTTAATATTAGGAGATGAATCGTGAATTTCTCTCTATCAAATCTAACATGCAAAACAGTTATAAGCGTGTTAGCACTAATAGTATTATATGAATTCGCTAAATGTTTGCTACAGATAGTGCGTCACGAATAAATTGCCATCCCGTCAAAGAAGCGATCGCTTCTGAAGTCAAATCATTCAAAATTTTAGCTAAACTAGTTCTCAAATGCTC